>CAWEMW010000006.1:0-134840 GCA_963810295.1 uncultured Actinomycetes bacterium | reverse complement strand
CGATCTGGGTCTCGTCGAGCCCGGGCGGTGGGACGAGAAGCTCCGAGCCTCCCTCGTCGTACTTCGACGAGTAGTCGTACCAGTCCGCGTTGTTCGCGACCAGACCTTTCCAGGGAGCGAAGCGACCGGGCTCGGGAGGTTCCCCGAGCACGCCCGACCTCGATCTCCATTCCCCTGCCACGAACCCTCGACCATCACCTTCTCGTCGTGGCGGCGGGCGAGCGCGACGGCCTCCTCGAGCCCGGCCGCCTCGCGGACCCTTCCGAGATCCCCCCCACGCAGAGAACCCCCATGTTCGCCCGGCTTCACAAACACCGGGTAGCCGAACGGGTTGGTCACCGGATCCCCGAGCCGAAGCGCGATGTGGCGCGCCAACCGGAAACGCCGGCGCCGCGCATCAACGTCTTGAAGACGTCCTTGTCCATGCAGACGGACCGAGGCGAGGACGCCCGGGCCGACGTACGCAACGCCGGCGGTCTCGCAGGAGCCCCTGCACCGTGCCGTCCTCGCCGAACGGGCCGTGCAGGATCGGAAGCACGACGTCGACGGCGCCCAGGGTCGCAGGCGCTGAATCGGCAGGGAGCGGGTAAGCGTCTCCGCGGTCGTCGTCGACGTCAGCTCGGAGCGCCGGTCTCCCGCCGGGAGCGCCCAGCGCCCGTCCCGCCCGATCTCGACCCATGCGCACCTCGTAGCGCGCGGGGTCGAGCGCAGCCACCACCGAGGCCGCCGAGGCGAGAGAGATCTCGTGCTCGCTCGAGCGCCCGCCGGCGAGCACGGCGAGCCGCACGCGCCGGCTCACGGGATGGGCGTCGTGTCGGTCGTCGTGTCGGTCGTTGTGTCGGTTGTGTCGGTGGTCGTGTCCGTCGGCGGTGGCGGCGGCGGCGTCACCTCGGGCGGCGGGACGAACTCACCGATGACGATCGTGACGATCGACCGGGGATCCGCCTGCGAGCCACCGGGCGGGTCCGGGACACGACGAGGCCGTCGAGCGCCTCGTCGTCGGTTTCCTGCCTCGTGGTTTGCACACGGAAGCCGGCGGCAGGGTCGCGCGGGCGTCCGGTCCCTCCTGCAGCGAGACGTCGGGCACCGTCTCCGTCTGCGGCCCCCGCGAGACCGAGAGCGTGACGGGCGAGCCGCGGGTGGCCGTAGAGTTGCCCGGCGGTGTCTGCTCGACGACCTGGCCGGCCGGGCTGTTGCTGTCGACCTCGACGCGGCCGACCGTGAACCCGGCGGTTTGCAGCTGAGCGGACGCAACGTCGTAGCTCGAGCCCACGACGTTGGGCACCGCGACGGGCCTGGGGCCCTGCGACACGTTGATACGCACCGACGCGCCTTCCACGACCACCGTTCCCGGCCGTGGGTTCTGCGCCGTCACGAGGCCCGGTGTCCTGTCGGACGGGACCTCGTGGACGTCGGCGTCGAGGCCGGCGTTCGTGAGCTCGGCGACGGCGGCATCGCGCGACTCGCCGACGAGCGACGGCACGGAGATCTTCCGCTTCCCGCTCGACACGAGGATCGTGACCAGGCTCCCCCTCGGTTGGCTCGATCCGGCCGACGGCTCCTGCTCGTACACGTAGCCGCGCTCGACGTCGCCGTTGGGCAGTCGCCTCACCCGCGGCTCGAATCCGTCGCTGTTGATTGCGGCGACAGCCAGCTCCTCGAGGATCCCCTCGTAGTTCTCGACGGCGACAGGTTCGTTTGCGTCGAGCTCGTTCTGGACGTTGTCGTAGAAGAGCCAGGCTCGACGCCGAGCGCGATCGCGACGCCGAGCGCGAGAAGCCACGGCCACCAGGCTCGCCCGCGTCGAACCTCGCCCTCGTACGATCGATACCGCTCGTCGCCGCCGTAGCGACCGGCCGGCGCGAGGGCCGTCGCCGCAGTCGACTCGCCGCGGAGCACCATCGTCGCGGCCTCCTCGGTCTCGGGAGCGACCGCCTCGCCGCGGCCCACGAGCTCGAGGTCGCGGTCCATTTCCTTCGCAGTGCGGTACCGGTCCGCCGGCTCCTTCGCCAGCGAGCGGAGCACGACCAGGTCGAGGTCCCTCGGGATCTCACCGCGAATCGTGGAGGGCGCCTCCGGGACCTGCGAGAGGTGCTTCATCGCGATCTCGACCGGCGTCTCGCCGGTGAACGGCACCTTTCCGGTGAGCAGCTCGTAGAGCAGGATCCCGGTCGAGTAGAGGTCGGACGACTCGTCGACGGGCGCGCCGCGGGCCTGCTCGGGGGAGAGGTACTGGGCGGTGCCGATGATCGAGCCCGCCTCGGTCATCTGGCTCGACCCGGCTCGCGCGATCCCGAAGTCCGCCACCTTGACGCGTCCCTCGTGGTCGACGAGGACGTTGTGCGGCTTGATGTCCCGGTGGACGATCCCGTTGCGATGGGCGTAGCGGAGCGCGGCCAGCACCTGGCGCACGTACGACACCGCGACCGGGACCGGGCACGGGCCGCGCGTGACGATCAGCTCCTTGAGCGTGCGCCCCTCGACGTACTCCATGACGATGAAGTACGACCCCTCCACCTCTCCGCGGTCGAAGATCGAGACGACGTTCGGGTGCGAGAGGCCTGCGGCATGCGTCGCCTCGCGACGGAACCGCTCGACGAACTGGGCGTCGTTCGCGTACCGCTCGTGGAGCATCTTGATCGCGACCTTGCGACCGAGCTCCTGATCCTCGGCGAGCCAGACGTCGGCCATGCCGCCGCTCCCGAGCTTGCGCTCGAGCCGGTACCGGCCGGCAAAGATGGTGCCGCGTCTCTCGTCGATGGTCGCCATGGCTGTGAAGGGTAGATCCAGCTCCCTACGGATTCCCTCCCGGGACCAGCAATGCCTCCATCACCGCACGCGCGATCGGGGCGGCGGTCGCGCCGCCCGTCGAAGTCTGGCCCTCCAGGGCGACCGCGATTGCAACCTCGGGCCGCTGGCCCGGCCGGCCCGCGAAGGCGATGAACCACGTCGTGTTTCGGCCCGGGACGCCGGTCTCCGCTGTCCCGGTCTTGCCGCCGATGCGGAACCCGGGGATCTGGGCCGCCGTCCCGGTGCCTGCCTGGACGGCGCGCACCATCATGTCCTGGATGTCGCGCGCGTTGACGGGACCCACGGCTCGGTCGAGGCGCTCGCGGCGCGTGCGGGAGAGGGTCTTGCCCTGGGGCGACAGGATCTTGTCGACCACCCACGGTCGCATCACGACCCCCGCGTTGCCGATCCCCGCGGCGACCATCGCCATCTGGAGCGGCGTCACGAGCATCCGCTCCTGGCCGAACGCCATCCGTCCGGCGTCGACGTCCGGGTTCCGATCCGGGTACCAGAGATCGCCGCGCCGGTCGTAGAGCCCGCTCGGATAACGCTCGCCTTCGGGGGTCTCGAGCGGCGGCCGCTCGTAGAAGCCGAACTTCTTCGCCTGGTCGAGGATCCGCTTCGCGCCGAGCGCCTTCCCGATGTTGCAGAAGACCGAGTTGACGGAGTACTGGAGCGCGGTCGCCAGCGTCAGGTTCCCGAACGGGCTCGACGTGTCGAAGTTGTTGACCCGCTTGCCGTACGCGATGCAGTACCCCGGATCGACGAATGTCGAATCGGGCGTGTAGCGGTTCGTCTCCAGCGCGGCCGCGAGCGTCACGACCTTGAACGTCGAGCCCGGGGCGTAGAGGCCCTGCGAGGCACGGTTCACGAGCGGCGCGGCGGGGCGGCACTCGGCCGTGATCGAGCCGATCCTGCCGAAGCGGCGCTCGACGAGGTTCGGGTTGTAGCTCGGGGAGGACGCCATCACGAGCAGCTTTCCGCTGCGCGGATCGAGCGCGGCCACCGCGCCGCAGGTCCGCCCCAGCTGCTCCAGCGCGACGCGCTGGGCTCGGAGGTCGAGCGTGGTGATGACCGTGTCGCCGACGATGGGCGCCCCGCTCAACTCGTCGAGCTGCTGCTCGACGAGGTCCGAGAGCGCGCGATCCGTTCCCGTGAGGGTGCCGTTGAGCGACTTCTCGAGCCCGGCCCGGCTCCGCGAGATGGTCGAGTAGCCGACGACGTGCGCGGCGAGCTTCCCCTGTGGGTAGGTGCGGAAGTAGAACGTCTTGCCGCGCCGCCGCTCGACGCGGTTCTTCGCCAGTGTCCGCGTGGGAGCGCGGATCAGGCCGCGTCGCACCTCGAACTCCGCGACCCGCTGGATCTCGTTGTCCTGTCGCGCCGCAAGTCCGGGGCGCGCCCAGGTCTGCCAGTACGTCGTTCCGACGACGAGCACGACGATCAGCCCCATCGCGGTCCACGCCACGCGTGTCAGCTGGCGATTCATGCGCGTGCGTGCCTCACGGCGCGGTGGGACACGAGCATGAGCAGCGCGAGCATCACGAAGTTCGCGACGACGCTCGTCCCCCCGTAGGAGACGAACGGCAGCGTGATGCCGGTCAGCGGGACGATGCGCAGAACGCCGCCGACGATGATGAACGTCTGCAGCGCGAACCCGAAGCTGAGGCCCGCGGCGAGCAGCTTCGAGAAGCCGTCCTGTGCGATCAGCGCGACGCGCATGCCGCGGGCGACGAGCGCGAGGTAGCAGAGGAGCACGGCGGCGGCGCCGATCAGCCCGAGCTCCTGCGCGATCGCCGAGTAGACGAAGTCGGTCTCGAGGTACGGGATCAGCGGCGTCCCGTCGACGGTCTGGAACGTGCCGTTGCCGATCCCGGTGCCGCCGTACCCGCCGTTCGCGATCGAGTACAGGCTCTTCACGAGCTGGTAGGAGTCGCAGTTCTGGCGGTACTCCATCGCGCCGTTGATGGCGCAGTACACCTTCTCGTCCGTCCACGGCTCGAGCCACACCGTCACGCGCTGCTGGACGCGGTCGAGCGCGTCGTACAGCAGCGCCGCGCCCCCGGCGAACAGGACGAGGCCTACCGCGACGAACGAGGCGCGGCCGGTCGCGACGTACAGCATCGCGAGGAAGATCCCGAAGTTGAGAAGCGCCGAGCCGAGGTCGCTCGTCTGGACGAGGACGAGCATCGCGGCGCCCCAGATCGCGAGGAGCGGCCCGATGTCCTTGAGGCTCAACCGGGCCAGCGCCTCGCGCTTGTCGCGGAGGTACCCGGCGAGGAAGACGACGAGGAAGATCTTCGCGACCTCGCCCGGCTGGAACTGCAGCGGGCCGATATCCACCCAGAGCTTGACGCCGTTGATCCGCTGCCCGAGCCCGGGGACCGACGGCAGCATCAGCAGCACGATCGCCGAGACGCCGAACAGGTACTTGTAGCGCTCGAGGATCCGGTAGTCGAAGCGGAGCCAGAAGAGAACGAGGGCGAAGGCGGCGACGCCTACAGCGACCCACACGAGCTGCTTGCGCCCGAACTCCGGGTCGAGGCGGTACACGAACGTCAGGCCGATCGCGCAGAGCAGCGCGGTGATCGGCAGGAGCGTCGGGTCGGCATCCGGCACCGTCAGCCGCGCGACGACATGCGCGACGAGGAAGACGCCGGCCAGGACCGCCGCCCACGGAAGCCAGCCGTAGTCGATCTCGGTCGCCTGCGCGAACCACGCGCTCGCGAACGCGGCCGAGGCCACGATCCCGGCGAGAGACATGATCAGGAGCTCGCGGTTCCGGGCGCTCATCGGATCAGGCTCCACCAGAGGACGAACGCGGCGCTCGCGATCAGCGCGAGCAGAAAGAGGAGCGCCGGCCACCGGCTTCCCATCCCGGCTCCGTGGCGCTTGACGTCGTCGTCGGCGAGCGCGCTCTCGGCGGTGACGTCGTCGATCGCGATGTCGCCTCGCATCGGGGCGCGCTCGGGGCGGTCCGCCGGGTCACCCTCGACGAGCTCGAACAGGACGACCGTCACGTTGTCCTCTCCGCCCGCTTCGTTCGCCGCGGCGACGAGCGCCTCGGCCGCGTCGTGCGGGTCACCCTTCGTCGTCTCGAGCATCCGGACGATCTCCTCGTCGCGCACCATCGCGCTCAGGCCGTCCGAGCAGATCAGGACGAGATCGCCGGGCCGGAGGTCGATCGTGCTGGTGTCGACGTCGACGTCGGCCTCGGTGCCGAGCGCCCTGGTGATCACGGAGCGGTGGGGATGGACGGCAGCCTCGTCCTCCGTCAGACGGCCGCTCCGCACGAGCTCGCCGACGAGCGAGTGATCGGTCGTCAGCTGCTCGAGGCCCCCTTCCCGGTAGCGGTAGGCGCGCGAGTCGCCGACGTGCGCGAGAGTTGCGGTCTCCGCATGCTCGTCGACGAGGGCCACGGTGGCCGTTGTGCCCATGCCCGCTGCGGTCGGGTCACGGACGGAGTGCTCGAAGATCCGGGCGTTCGCGGCGCGCACGACCCTTGCGATCTCCTCCTCGCCCCGGACCGCAGATGCGCTCTCCTCGATCGCGGCCGCCGCAAGGCGCGAGGCGAGCTCGCCCGCCTGTGCGCCTCCCATCCCGTCCGCGACGGCGAACAGGGGCGGCTCGCAGACGAACGCGTCCTCGTTCTGGCGCCTCCTGCGCCCCGTGTCCGTGAGCCCTGCCGCGCGTCCGATCAGCATGCCCTCACGACTCCACCTGCAGGTCGGTGTGGCCGATCCGGAGGACGTCGCCGGGGGCGAGCCGGCGGGCGCTGGTCACGCGCGCACCGTTCACGAACGTCCCGTTCGTCGAGCCGGCGTCCTCGACCCACAGGCCGTCGGGGCGGGTGTCCAGCGTCGCGTGGCGACCCGAGACCGTCGTGTCGCCGTCGAGCCTGATCGCGTTCTCGGCGCCGCGCCCGACGCCCGCCGTGCTTGTCAGCTCGATGGCGGTGCCCGGCTGCAGCGTCGGGCTCGCAAGGACGACGACGCGTCGACTCGGCGGCGCGAGCGAGGCCCGAAGCTGTGCCGCCTCGGCGGCGGGGATGATGATGCTCTCCTGCGGGGCGCCCTCGGCAAGGCCTCTCGTGGCCGACCGAACGACGAGCCAGACGAAGATGTAGAGCAGGACGAGGAAGCCCACCTTGAGAGCAAGGAGCGTCTCGTCGACAGTCACGGCGAGTCTCACGTGGACGGGCGTCCGAAGACGAGCTCGGTGCCGCCGATCGCAATCCTGTCGCCGTCCCGAAGCGGCGTGCGTCTCGTGATCCGGCGACCGTTGACCTCGGTCCCGTTCGTCGAGCCGAGGTCGACGACGCTCCACTCCGAGTCTTCGCCCCGGCTGAGCTCAGCGTGTCTGCGCGAGACGTTGTTGTCGTCCACGCGGACGTCGCATTCGCGGGAGCGGCCGACGACCACGCGGTCGCCGGACACCGGGACGACCCGTCCGTCGACCGTGAGCGTCAGCTGCGGCGCCGCGGGGGGCGTGGGCGCCGCTTCGGGCTCGGGGGGCGGAGGCGCAGCCGGGTAGATCATCGTCGGAGCGGGCGCGTCGACCACGGCCGCGGCGGGCGCCGCGATCGGCGCGGGTTCGGGCAGCCGCGACGGAGCCGCGGGCTGCTCGTCGGCCTGGACCACGCGCGTCGCGATGCCGAACTCGCCGATCGCGAGATCGCCGTCGGTCTCGAGCACCACCCGCGGCGGCGTGAGCAGCGCGTACGCCTCGCGCCGCGCATGCTCGGAGAGGTACTCCTGCAGCTCCCCCACGAGCGACCCCTCGTAGGCGGCGAACTGCGCTCGGTCGGCAGGGGACAGATAGAGGGTGTACTCGTTCGGGACGTAGACGCGTGAGACAGAGACCGAGCGGTTCTCGTCCATCTCCTTGGCGAGCTTCCGCGCGAGCTCCACGGGCTGGACATGCGTGCGGAAGGCACGCCCGAAGACCCCTTCGAAGAGGCCCTCGATTCTGCTCTCGATAGCGCGAAGGACGCTCATACCGCGGGGAGCCTCCCCTCGATCGAGTCTAGCTGGCACCCGGGCGAGCGAGCCTTGCGAGCATCGGTCTCGCAGCCAGCACGCCGCAGAGGAGCCAGGTTCCGAACACCATGCCGACCCATGGGATCGACGGCCCCCACAGCAGGACGAGCGCGAGCTGCAAGGCGCCGAGACCGGCGATGCCCCACGGCCCTCGGGCCACGGCCCGCGGCAGGAGCACGGCGACGAGGGCGAGGGCGAGGGCGGTGGTCGCGACCGCCGGGCTGTCGCGGAGCAAGCCCTGCAGGGCATGCAGCACGTCGGTCGGCCGCTCGGTCTCGGAGATGCCCAGGTCGAGGACGGTTGTTCCGGTCAGCGGGAGGGGCCGCCCCGAGAGCCCGGCGACAGCGGCTGCCGCGAGCACGCCCACGCCTGCCTGCAGCGCGCGCCGCCACGCGCCACGCGCGGGTTGCACCGCGAGCGGGACCAGAGCCAGGAGACCGACGATGGACAGAGCAGGCCCCGCGACGAACAGGAGCCCCGAGCGCGCGTCTCGCCACATCGCCGCGAGCCAGGCCAGCGCCAGCACGGCGTAGACCACCGCCGCGGCCTGTGCGACGTTCCCGAGCGGGAAGACCGGGGTCGCGAGCGCCAGGGCGAGCCCGATCCGCGGGGAGCGAAGCGAGGCGAGACCGGCCGCGAGCGCAAGCAGCGCGAGCACGGGCGTCGGCCAGAACGGCAGCAGCGATCCCCCGACAACCGTCGCAACCACGGCGAGGCCCGCCGGCGCGAGACGGTGCGCGAGCGGGACAGGCGGCGCCTCGGGGCGCACCCGCGACGCCTCCCGCTTGCGTCGAGCGGGAGGGCGCGTTCGCGTGCGCGGCGGTCGTGGGGCGACGAAGGCCTCGCGCAGCTCTGTCGCCAGCTGCGAGGCGGTCGGCCGTCGGGCGGGGTCGATCGTGAGGGCGCTGTCGATAGCGGCGAGGAGCCTGCGTGGGAGGTCGCCCCGGCGTGCGGCGAGCGGCGGCGGGCCGGCGGCAATCGCAGCTGCGACCTCTGGCATCGGCACGCCCCAGAAGGGGTGGTTGCCCGTGAGCCCTTCCCAGAGCATCACGCCGACCGCCCAGACGTCGCTCCGTGCCGTCGCCTCCTTGCCGTCGAGCCGCTCGGGCGCGATGTAGGCGAGAGTGCCTGGGACGTCGCCGACGGCTGTCAGCGTGTCCGCGTCGTCGAACTGCGCGAGCCCGAAGTCGAGGACGCGGACAGCCACCTCGTCGCCTTCCTCGAGCAGGACGTTAGACGGCTTGACGTCGCGGTGGACGATCCCGCGGCGGTGTGCGTGGGCGAGCCCGTCGAGGACCTGGGCAGCCGCCTCCACGCACGCGGCGTCGTCGAGCTCGCTGCGTCGGAGCGCCTCCCGCAGGGTTCGTCCGCGGACGTACTCGTACGCGATGTAGACGTGTCCCTCGTCGCCCGCGAAGTCGTAGGCGCGCACACATCGCTCGTGGCGAAGTCGCGACGCCGCCTCCATCTCCCGCATCGCGCGCGCGGCGCGCTTGCCCTCGCGCGGGACGATCTTCAGCGCGATGTCGAGCCCGGTGCGCTCGTCGCGCGCGAGCCACACCGAGCCCGAGCCGCCACGACCGAGCGGCCGGAGCGGGCGGTAGCGGTCGAGAACGAGCGCGCGGTCGGGTAGGGCGTAGGCAGTGGACGACACCGGTCCACGCCCCTTCGCCACGGAAGGGGAACGTCCTTTGCCTCCGAATCAGCCGTTAGACTCGTGCGGGTCAGGCGTTCGGCGGGCACCCGGCCTTCGTCGACCGCCGAACCCCCGAGAGGGGACGCCCGTGACCGTGCACGACGACGACATCCTGGACTTCGACTTCGTCGACGACGAGACGCGGGAGCTCCCGCCTCCGTCGCAACCAGGCGGTACCCGGCCGCCCGAAGGGCCCACCGGTGGCCGGCCGCCTGCGCCGCCGCCGCGCGGCTCGAACGCGCTGACCCCGCTCCTCCGGCTCGCAGCGCTCGTCGCGCTCGCGATCCTCGTGGTGGTCCTGCTCGCCGTCTGGGTGCAGGGGTGCGCCGCCGAGGACGAGCAGGTCACGTACGGCGACTACATGGGCGAGATCGACGCCGTCGGCAAGGACTCGGCGAAGATCGGCGCCGACCTCGCCACGCTGCTCACCACGCCCGGGCTGGCCCAGACCGAGCTCGAGACGCAGCTCGGCGGCCTGATCCAGCAGCAGGAGCTCGACTCTCAGCGCGCACGCGACATCGACGCGCCGGGCCCTCTCACACCGGCGCACGAGAACGCCATCCGCGCGCTCGACCTCCGGGTCTCGGGCCTCCAGGGGATGCTCGACACGTTCCGCGCCACGAAGGACACCCAGGACGCCACCGCAGCAGGGAGACGTCTCGCGACGCAGGGCCAGCGGCTCGAGGCGAGCGACGTCGTCTGGCGTGACCTCTTCCAGGGTGTCGCAACGGTCGCGATGACCGCGGAGGGCGTCGAGGGCGTCACCGCGCCCGCCTCCGTGTTCGTCGAGAATGCAGATCTCTACACGGCGCGCTCGATGAGCTCGATCTGGCAGCGGGTGCACGGCGCCTCGACGGGTGGCACGCCGACCGGCTCGCACGGAAGCTCGCTCGCGTACACCGAGGTGCAGCCTGCCGGCGTTCAGCTGTCGACCACGACCGAGACGACCATCACGGTCTCCACCGACCTCTCGTTCGAGGTGGGCGTGACGAACTCGGGCGAGAACCAGGAGGTCGGCGTCAAGGTCCGTCTCACGATCCCGGCGCAGCCCAACCCGATCGTGAAGAACGGGACGATCGAGGTCATCGATCCCGGCGAGACGCAGGTCGTGACGTTCTCCGACTTCCCGGACTTCCCGTTCGGGGAAGGAACCACCGTGCAGGTGGCCGTGCTGCCGGTCCCGGGCGAGACGAACACAGGCAACAACTCGGCCGAGTACCCGGTCGTGTTCTCGCTCGACGAACCGTGAGCCTCGAGCTCGGCGTCGCCGTCGCAGCCTGCGCGATCGCAGGGCTGGCTCTGCTCGTCGCCTCGCTCGGGTGGCGGCGGGTGCGTGAGCTCCGCCGCGGGCAGCAGGCGATCCTCGGCGGCTCGACGACGGACGTCGTCGACTTCGCGGTCTCGCTGCAGGGCAGGATCGACGACCTGCACCGGGCGGTCGACGAGGTCGCCGCGGGATTGACACGGGTCGACCGGCGGATCGACGGGTCAGTCACGAACACGTCGGTCGTCCGCTACGACGCGTATGCCGACGCAGGGGGCCAGCAGTCCGCGTCGTTCGCGTTCCTCGACGCGACGCGCACCGGCACGGTCGTGACCGCGATCCAGGGACGCGACTACGCCCGCGTCTACGTGAAGGAGCTCGAGCGCGGCAAGCCGTCGTTCGCCCTCTCTCCCGAGGAGGCGGAGGCGGTAGAACGAGCGATGGCGCGCTAGGGCACTTCGCGTGCGGCGAAAGTGCCAGGCGAGGAACTGGCCCGGGGGGCAAACCTGGCACTTTCCTAGGCGGAGCCCGGGGAAAGTGCCCACACAAGGGAGGCGACGTGGAAGGCCGAATCGACGTCAGGGGCGTGAAGCTCTGGCACCGGATCACGGGCGAGGGCGACCCCGTGGTCCAGATCCACGGCGCTGGCTTCGGCCACTTCAACTTCGATAACGCCACCCCGGAGCTGTCGAAGCGGTTCCGCATCGTCGACTTCGACATGCGCGGCTACGGCGCGTCGGACCGTCCCGTCCAGGATTACGACATGGAGGTCTGGGCGGACGACGTGGCCGGCCTGCTCGACGCGCTCGGGATCGAGCGTGCGCACGTGCACGGGACGTCGATGGGCGGGATGATCGCGATCGTCTTCGCCGGCAAGTACCCCGAGCGCACGCGCTCGGTGGTGATCAACTGCGCCGCGGCCAAGCTCGGTCCCAGCGGCCGCCTCATCTTCAAGAACTGGATCGACATCGCCCGGCTCGACCCGGATGGGCCCGGGAGCCGGCTGCTGGCGGAGCTGATCACGTGGCAGGCGCTCTCGCGCCGCTTCCTCGCCGAGCAGGATGCAATCGCGCTCGCCGACCGGATCCAGGAGATCCTCCGCGACTCGAACCGCATCGAGGTCTTCACCGCGGCCTGTCAGGCGATGTGCGACATGGACATCCGCGACTGGTTGCCGAGGATCACCTCGCCCGCCCTCGTGCTCGGAGGCGACGAGGACGTGATGACGCCCTGGGACCAGGGGCCTGACGCAGCCGGTCAGCAGGCGATCGCGGACGGGATAGCGGGCGCGGAGGTGCACGTCATCCGCGGCGCGAACCACTCGACGATCTTCGACTCGAGCGACGAGCACAACCGCGTGGTGGCCGACTTCTTCGCGCGCCACTAGGCCGAGCGGCGGCGGGTCGTGCCGGGAGTCGAGCGATACGGCATCGAGGCTGTTCCGCCCGAGGAGCGGACGGTCGGCTGGCGCGACCTCTTCGCGATCAACTTCACGTTCTTCCTGAACCCGGTGATGATGGTGCTCGGCGCGCTCGCCGTCCTCGAGAGCGGCCTGCCGCTCGCCTGGGCCTTGATCGCGACGATCACCGGCCAGGCGCTCGCCTATGCGGCCCTGACGATCGTCGCGCAGACGGGTGTGGACGACGGGCTGCCCGGACAGGTCGCAATGCGCGCGTCGTTCGGCGGTCTCGGCGCCCGGGCGCTGACATCCCCGTACCGGGTGATCGCCTCCATCTACTGGTTCGCGGCACAGGCGCTGACGGCCGCGTTCGGTGTCCAGGCGATCGCGGTGGCGGCCGCCGACGTGCGACCGCGGGTCGTGCCCACGGCGCTGGCGATCGCGGTCGTGCAGGCGGGGGTTGCGGCCCTCGGCTTCGACGTGATGCGCTGGCTGCTGCGGATCGTGCTGCCGCTCTCGGTTGCCACCGCAGGCGTCCTCCTCGGGCTCTGGCTCGTCACGGACGACCCCGACTACGCCGTCGGGCGCGTCCTCGACTCACCCGAGCAGGCGCTCACCTGGGTCGGGTTCGCGACGGTCGTCACCGTGATGTGCGGCTCGTCGCTCACGCTCGTCACGAACATCTCCGACCTGACCCGCTACACGCGCTCGCGCCGCGACATGCGGATCGGCCTGATCGGGTCGACGCTCGCCGCGACGGCGACGACGACGTTGATCGGAGGCGTGTATGCCGTGGGCAGCGGCGAGACGAACCCCTTCGTCGCGGCCAGCCAGCTGACGTCGAACGACGCCGTCCTCGCGGTTCTGCTCGTCGCGATCGTCGTCCAGACGTTCGCTGCAAACGTCACGAACGTCTACACGGGCGGGCTCTCGCTCGTCTCGAGCCTCCCGGCGCTCGGCCGGATCGGCGCGACTGCCGTCGTCGGGCTTGCAGCGATCGTCCTCTCGGGCTTCCCGTCGCTCATCGAGGAAGCGCAGTCGTGGATCACGCATCTCGGGAACGTCGCCGCGCCGCTGACGGGGGTCATACTGGCGGACTACCTCGTCCGGCAACGGGGGCGACTCGACGTCGAGGCGCTGTTCGACCCGTCCGGCAGGTACCGCTACGTGCGGGGCGTGAACGTCGAGGCCGTCGTGGCGGTCGCCTGCGCTGTCGCCGTGTACTACGCGGTTCCGGACGCGTGGCTGAAAGTGGCCTGGGGTCTCGGGGCAGGCGCGGCCACCTACCTCGGGCTGACCGCCATTCTGCGGCCGGGGGCGTCGCGGGCCGCGAAGGAGCCAGCCTGAGGGACATGCGCTCGGCCCTGCGACGAACGGCATCGACCGCGGCGCATGACGACAATGCAGACAATGCGATCGCTGATTGGCCGACGCACGCTGCTGGTGGCCGTTGCGGCTGTGATCGCCGCGGTCGCCGTCGCGGTGATCGTCGTCACCACCGCGAGCTCGCGTGCCGACCCGACCCGCGCCGAGTACCTCGCAGGCGTCGCCGCCGTGTGCCGTGTCTACGGCCCGAGGCTCGACCGGATCCGGCCACCAGACGTCGCGGAGCCTGCGAACGTGATCGACGCGGTCGACCGTGTACTGCCGCTCGTCAAGGCCCAGCTCCGAGACGTGAGGGCGGTCGAGCCTCCGGAGCAGCTCCGACCCCGGGTCGAGCGGTGGCTCGCCCTCAACGAGCGCCGGCTCGGCAAGCTGACGAAGGCACAGGCCGCCGGACGGCGACAGGACTTTCGGGCGCTCGGCATCGCCTATGTCGATTTCGCGCTCGCAGGCTCCGAAACCGGGCGCCTCGCACGGGAGATAGGGATCCCTCACCCGCCCTGTTGAGCCGAAACGGATCACGCCTGTGTCGAGCAGCCATCTGGCCGTTGACGGCGCGCGGCCCAAGGTTGTATACATGAGCCACCCATCTGTCGTGACACGACAGCCGCCACTCGGTGCTGGTACTCCCCCCTCGAGGCGGGGGGAAAGGAGAGCAGATGAGCAACGAGGTTGAGTACGATCCCTTCGAGTACGCGAAGGAGCTTGCGGCCGGTGCGGACCTCGGCCGTGGCGATCTCGAGGGCCGGACGGAGCCGTCAGGCCTGACGCGCGGAGAGCTCCTCAAGCGAGGAGCCGTCGGCGTCGCCGCCGTCACCGGTGCAGGTGCCATGGCGGGCACCGCTGCAGCCGAGACCTCGGCGACCGGGAAGTTCACGGGAACTCTGCGCGTGCTGTCGCTCGGGGTCGAGTTCCCGACTCCGGACATCGCCAAGCAGGCATCGGAGGCGCTCGGCTTCACCGTCAAGCCGATCCTCGCCCCCTCCGAGAAGCAGCCGCAGATCGCGATCACGTCGCCCGACACGTTCGACGTGTTCGGCGGCTACAACTACCAGTCGCTCCTGGTGTGGCCGTCCGGCTCGCTGCAGCCGGTCGACACACGGAAGATCAGGGGCTGGAACCAGTTCTACAAGCTCTTCACGCACGGCAAGCTCAACCCCGCGTCGGGGCGCTGTACGTTCGGCGACGGCAACGCGCCGTTCCGGACGACCTTCGTCGACCCCGACGGGTCGACCGGCCTCCCGCCGTTCGCGAGCGGGCCGAGGAACAACCGGCAGATCGTCCGCTGGATCGGCGAGAACGGCAAGCCGATCGGGGGTAAGCCGCAACCCCGCTTCATCGTCGGCCCGGCGGCGCACTTCAACGCCGACTCGATGGGCTACAACGCCGACGTGATCAAGAAGCGGCCCGAGCAGATGTCGTGGGCCGAGCTCTTGAACGCGAAGTGGAAGGGCCGGGTCTCCCTGCTCCGCGACCCGGGGATCATGTCGCAGGACGCCGCGTTCGCCGCGCAGGCGCTCGGGCTGATGAAGTTCAAGGACTTCGGCAACCCGACGCGGGCGGAGATCGACCGGCTGTACAAGATCCTGACGCGGTACAAGAAGCAGGGTCAGTTCCGCGCGTTCTGGTCGGCCTTCACCGACTCGGTCAACCTCATGGTCTCCAAGGAGGTCGTGCTCGAGTCGATGTGGTCGCCGGCCGTGGCGCTCGTCAAGGCCGCAGGCGTCAACATCCTCTACGCGGCCCCGAAGGAGGGTTTCCGCGGCTGGTGCAGCTCGGAGGGCATCTCGTCGAGAGTCACCGATCCGGCGAAGCTGCAGGCCTGTTACGACTACATCAACTGGAACTACAACGGGTCGCTCGGCGCGACGATCATGCGTCAGGGCTACTACATCGCCAACGGGCAGCGGCTCCTGCCGTGGATCAAGTCGGCCGCCGGCAGGCAGGCAGGCTTCACCCCCGCCGAGTACGACTACTGGTGGGGCGGCAAGCCGGCAGCACGCGACCTGCCCGGCATCACCGGCAAGGTCGGCGACATCAAGAAGGGCGAGCGACGCGAGGGCGGTTCGTTCCAGCAGCGCATCTGCAAGTACGCGTCCTGGAACTCGTATCCGCGAGAGAGCGTCTACCTCGTCAAGACCGTGAACGACTTCCTGACCGCCTAGCGGAACGAATGGAGGATCAGGGGGTCGAAACCGGGGGGGCGGCAGGCGCCGCCCCCCCGACCGGTACGTCAGGGCTCGACCTCATCGGATTGACGAAGGTCTTTCCCGGCGGAACGGTCGCCGTCGACGACGTCAATCTCCACGTCGACCACGGCGAGTACGTCGTGCTGCTCGGGCCGTCCGGCTGCGGGAAGACGACGACGCTCCGCATGATCGGCGGGCACGAGCACCCGACGCAGGGGGAGATCCTGCTCGACGGCGAATCGCTGATCGGCCTGCCGCCGCACAAGCGTCCCACCACGACCGTCTTCCAGCATTTCGCGCTCTTCCCGCACCGGACAACGCTCCAGAACGTCGAGTTCGGCCTCAAGATGCACGGGGTCGGCAAGGCGGAGCGGCGCGAGACGTCGATGAAGGCCCTGGAGATGGTGGGGCTCGAGCCGCTGGCGGACCGCAAGCCGAGCGCGCTTTCGGGCGGCCAGCAGCAGCGTGTCGCCCTCGCCCGCGTCCTTGTGACGAAGCCGAAGGCGTTGCTCCTCGACGAGCCGCTCGGCGATCTCGACCGGCTGCTCCAGCTGCGCATGCGCGTCGAGCTCCGAAACCTGCAGCGCCAGCTCGGGCTGATGTTCATCCACGTGACGCACAACCAGGAAGAGGCACTCTCGATGGCGGACCGGATCGTCGTCATGAACGACGCTCGCATCCAGCAGGTCGCCGATCCGCTGACGATCGCCACGAAGCCCGCCACCGAGCTCGTCGCGCGCTTCATGGGTGACAACAACATCCTCCGCGGGGTCGTCACGGCGCGCGAGGGAGACAGGCTCGTCGTCGAGAACGAGGAGCAGCACCTGCGCGTCAGCGTTCTCGCCCGCGATGCATCCCAGGCAGTCGGGAGCCCCGCGATGATCGCCATCCGCGCTGCGGCGATGACGGTCGAGCCGAACGGCTCGGCCGACGGCCTCAACTCGGCGGAGTGCGAGATCGTGTTCGTCGAGTTCCTCGGCGACCTCGTCAAGCTCCACCTCCTCGCGGGGTCCGAACGGATGCTCGCGAAGGTCGCAGCGGACCACTACCCGGCGTTGCGCGGCCGCGAGGGAGAGCGGATCCGGATCTCCTGGAAGGAAGAGGATGTCCAGCTCCTCGACGCCTGACGCGCTCGGCGACGACGCCGCCAGGCTGGCGCTCGACGAGGTCGACGAGGTCGAGGCGATCCTCGAGCAGCGCCCTCCGCAGGCCGAGGAGGCGCTCGGAGAGGGTACGGAGGGCGGTCGCGGCAGCGGCTGGGTGACGGCAGCCCTGGCGGCGCCGGGGATGATCTGGATCGGCTTCTACCTGGTCGCGCCGCTCGTGATCATCGTCCTCGTCAGCTTCTGGACGTGGACGGACGCCGGGTTCGACAAGACGTTCACGACCGCGAACTACAGCGAGCTGTTCCACGACCGCACCTACTGGGACAACATGCTTTCCACGGTCGTGACCTCCGCCATCGCCGTGGTCGCGTGCCTCGTCCTCGGGTTCCCCGTGGCGTACTTCCTCGCACTCAAGGTGCAGAGCCTGCGCATGCAGATCGCGCTCTTCATCATCGCGCTGGCGCCGTTCTGGACGAGCTTCCTCACGCGCGCGATCGCGTGGACCTTCCCGCTGATGGGTCGGGAGGGCGCTCTCAACCAGTTCCTCATCAAGCTGCAGATCATCTCGGAGCCGATCCCGGAGTTCGGCTTCTCGACGCTCTCGGTGCGGCTCGCGATGATCCAGCTCTACATCCTCTTCATGATCACGCCGCTGTTCTTCACGCTGGCGCAGGTCGACCGGTCGGCGCTCGAGGCGGCGCGCGACCTCGGCGCCAACTGGTGGGGGACGTTCCGCGAGGTGATCCTGCCGCAGACGATGCCCGGCATCGTGATCGGCTCGATCTTCATCTTCGTCCTGACGATGGGCGACTACGGAACCGTGGCCACCGTGGGCGGCGGCAACATCACCTCGGTCGGCACGCTGATCTACTCGAAGATCGGAGCCGTCCAGTATCCGCAGGGCGCGGCCTCGGCGGTGATCCTCGTGGCGGTGCTGATGGTCGGCGTCTGGGTGATCACCCGCCTCTCCAACCTGCGGGAGGACCTGTGATCGAGACGATGGCAACGGCGGCGGAGAGCGTCGCCCGCCCGCAGGACGTCGTCGTGCGGCGCGACGTGAAGCAGCGCCGCGACTGGGCCAAGTGGGCGCTGGGCGGCTACTTCCTGGTCTTCCTCTTCTTCCTCTACATCCCGATGATCCTGATGGCGATCCTCTCGTTCCAGGGCGACACGGGCCAGCTGACGTTCCCGTTCCGGGGGCCGATCAGCCTCGACTGGTGGAGGACGCTCTGGGACACGAACCTCTTCAACACGATCGCGGACGACGTCAGCGCCTCGGGACGTCAGTCCCTGTACCTCTCCCTCGTGGCGGGCGTGCTTGTGGCGGTGTTCGGCTTCATGCTCTCCATGGCCTTCCGGCGCCACTGGCGGCTGAAGGGCGACGTGATCGCCTTCTTCATCCTGATGCTGGCCCTGATGACGCCGGCGTTCCTCGTCGGTCTCGGCAACCAGCTCCTCTGGAAGTTCATGGGGTACACGCCGAACCTCTGGTACACGGCGCTCGGCGCCAACGTGATCTGGGGGATCCCGTTCTCGTTCCTCGTCATGCTCGCCGTCTGGAACCGATACGACCGCCACGTCGAGGAAGCGGCACGCGATCTCGGGGCGAACGGGCTGACGACGTTCCGCGAGGTGACCCTCCCGCTCGTCTGGACGGGGATCTTCGGCAGCTTCCTCTTCGGCTTCACGCTCACGTGGAACGACTTCGACCGCACGATCCTCCTGCAGAGCGGGTACGAGGCCCAGCCGCTGCCGATCCTGATCGGCACCTGGCCGCAGAGCCGGCCGATCCTGCCGAACCTCTACGCGCTCGGGGCGGGGACGACCGCCGTCACGCTCGCGCTGATCGCCGTCGTCCTCATCGCCGTCACGGTGCGCCTCCGTCTCCGCGGGGCGCCGGTCCACAGCGTCGAGGAGGAGTTCGGCGAAGAATCCGGCGGCGGGATTCGCGTCGACGCGGCGGACTCGAGCAGTCGGTAGCTCGTCATTCTCCTGGCTCTCACGCGGAGCGTGGGAAACGCCTCGCGTAGTCGTCCGCAATCTCGTCGAACGTCGCCCAGCGGATGCCGTCGTGCCCGTTGATGTGCTCGATGATCCGCTCGTGCATCGCGAGCACCGCCGGGCGGCCGCTCACGTCGGGATGGATCGTCATCGTGAAGACCGCATAGTCGTACTCGCGGTACACCCAGTCGAACTGGTCCATCCAGAGCTGCTCGATGTCCCGCGGGTTGACGAACCCGTGGCTGTTCGGCGCCGTCTTGATGAACATCATCGGAGGCAGGTCGTCGAGGTACCAGCTGGCGGGGATCTCGATCAGGTCGGTCTCCTCGCCGCGCTGGAGCGGCACCATCCACTCCTCCGCCCGCTTGGAGTAGTCGATCTTCGTCCACGAGTCGCCGACGCGGACGTAGTACGGCAGGAAGTCGTGGTGCATCAGCGAGTGGTCGTACTTGATGCCGCGCTCGAGGAGGAGCTCGTTCGTGACGTTCGAGAACTCCCACCACGGCGCGACGTAGCCGGTGGGGCGCTTGCCGGAGACCTGCTCCACGAGGCCGATGCACTTGTCGAGCACGGCGGTCTCCTGCTCGCGGGTCATCGCGATGGGGTTCTCGTGCGTGTAGCCGTGGATCCCGATCTCGTGGCCGCCGGCGACGACCTGCTCGGTCTCGGCGGGGAAAGTCTCGATCGAGTGGCCCGGGATGAACCAGGTGGTCTTGAGCCCGTGGCGCTCGAAGAGGTTCAGGAGGCGTGGCGTCCCGACCTCGCCCGCGAACAGGCCGCGCGAGATGTCGTCGGGGGAGTTCTCACCACCGTACGAGCCGAGCCAACCCGCCACCGCATCGACGTCGATGCCGTACGCGACGAGGATCTCCTTCGCCATCACCGCACCTCCCGGATCGTGGTAGGACGACAATAAATGTGCAGCCTCTGTGGCGTCCTGCGGAACGAGCACTGGGCCGACGAGGGCGCCGGTCGTCGCGATCGCGTGATCCGGACGGCTCTCCTGGAGCGCGTCCTCGCACGGTTCGGGCTCGGTGTGCGCGAGTGGGCCGGGCAGTACGTCGTCTCCGACGGCAAAGGCCGCACCGAGGTGGCGGACGACCTCGCCGGCCTCTGGGTCGCTGCGGAGCGCCTCGCGGGTCGCCCGCTCGACCCGCTCGATCCCGTTCTCGTCGAGCTGTCGTGAAGACGCCCGTCGCCCTCGTCACGGGATACCTCGGCAGCGGGAAGACGACGCTCATCCGCGCGCTGCTCGAGGATCCCGGGCTCGGCGAGACGGCGGTGATCGTCAACGAGCTCGGGGAGATCGGAATCGATCATGCGATCCTCCGCCGGGTCGACGAGCGGACGGTCCTGCTGGCATCGGGCTGCGTCTGCTGCACCCTGCGAGGCGACCTCGCGGACGAGCTCCGCGACCTCCTCGACCGTCGCGCCACCGGCGAGATCCCTCCGTTCACGCGCGTCGTCGTCGAGACGACCGGGGTCGCCGACCCGGCGCCGATCGTCGCGACGCTCGTCTCCGAGCCGCTCGTCCGGCATCAGTACGCCCTCGAGTCGGTGATTGCGACGGTGGACGCGCAGCACGGCCTCCGCGGTGAGGAGTCGGAGCGTCAGGTCGCGGCCGCGGACGTCCTCGTCGTGACGAAGGGCGACCTTGCCGACCCTGCCGAGCTCGAGGGCACCCTGGCGGCGCTCAACCCGCTGGCGTCCGTCGTGCGCGCCGTCCAGGGCGACGTCGACCCCACCCGCCTACTCGGCGGTCGGCGGGAAGGACTTTGTGGTGATTCACCACAAGCGTTGCCTGCGCACGGGCTGGGGCCGCAGGAGCACGCAAGTGTTGATTCACCACAAGCGTCGTCCGGCGCCGACGCACGCACGATCACGAGGACGACGTCGCCGCGGTGAGCCTCGTCCTCGACGGGCCGGTCGACTGGCTCGGCTTCGGCGTCTGGCTGACGATGCTGCTCCACGCCCGCGGCCGGGAGATCCTCAGGGTCAAGGGCCTGCTCGACGTCGGCGGTGAAGGCCCGCTGCTCGTGGACGCGGTGCAGCATGTCGTCCATCCGCCCGTGCATCTCGACGCCTGGCCGGATGACGATCGTCGGTCACGGCTCGTCCTGATCGGCCGCGGCCTCGATGCGGAGCGGCTCGAGCAGCTCGTTGCGGGCGTTCGCGGGCCTAGGCGGCGAAGGGGCAGGTGTCGGACTGAAGTCCGACACCGGGGCACGGGGTCAGTAGCTGCGCGGCATGCCGAGGACGTGCTGGCCGATGTAGGCGAGGATGAGGTTCGTGGAGACCGGCGCGACCTGGTAGAGCCGGGTCTCGCGGAACTTCCGCTCGACGTCGTACTCCTCGGCGAAGCCGAAGCCGCCGTGCGTGTCGAGGCACGCATTGGCAGCCGCCCAGGACGCGTCGGCACCGAGGAGCTTGGCCATGTTCGCCTCGGCGCCGCACGGCAGGCCCTGCTCGTAGAGCCACGCGGCCTTGTAGCGGACGAGATCCGCGGCCTCGATCTGCGCATGGGCACGCGCGATCGGGAACTGCACCCCCTGGTTCGAGCCGATCGGCCGGCCGAACACGACTCGCTCGCTCGCGTAGGCGGTCGCCTTCTCGACGAACCAGCGGCCGTCGCCGATGCACTCCGCCGCGATCAGCACCCGCTCGGCGTTCATCCCGTCGAGGATGTAGCGGAATCCCTGGCCCTCCTCGCCGACGAGGTCCTCGTCGTCGACGCGCACGCCGTCGAGGAAGATCTCCGTCGTCGCGTGGTTCATGAGCGTCCGGATCGGCCGGATCGTCATCGTCCCGTCGGCGACGGCGCGCTTCATGTCGACGAGGAACGTCGAGAGGCCCTCCGTTCGCTTTGCGACCTCGTCGGCGGGCGTCGTGCGGGCCAGCAGCAGCATCAGGTCGGAGTGCTCGGCCCGTGAGGTCCAGATCTTCTGGCCGCTGACCGACCAGCCGCCGTCGACGCGCGTCGCCGTCGTCTGGAGCGAGGTCGTGTCCGAGCCCACGCTCGGCTCGGTGACGCCGAACGCCTGCAGACGCAGCTCACCCGACGCGATGCGCGGCAGGTACCGCTGCTTCTGCGCCTCGGAGCCGTGCCGCAGGATCGTTCCCATCGTGTACATCTGCGCGTGGCAGGCACCGGAGTTGCAGCCCGACGCGTTGATCTCCTCGAGGATCACGCTCGCCGCGGTCAGCGTCAGCCCGGCCCCGCCGTACTCCTCCGGGATGAGCGCCGCGAGCCAGCCGGCGTCGGTCAGCGCGGAGACGAACTCCTCTGGATACCGGTCGGGCTCGAGGCCGCGCCAGTACTCGCCCGGGAACCGCGCGCAGAGCTCGCGCACTGCCGCACGGATCTCGGCCACCTCCGGGCCGGGCTCGAAGTTCACGCCGACTGCTCGAGGAGCCGCCGGGCGATGATCAGCTGCTGGATCTCGTTCGACCCCTCGCCGATCAGGAGCAGCGGCGCGTCGCGGTAGTACCGCTCCGGCCGGAGCTCGGTCGAGTAGCCGGATCCACCGTGGATCCGCATGCAGTCGAGCGCGTTGTCCTGCGCCGCCTCCGTCGCGAAGTACTTCGCCATCCCGGCCTCGAGGTCTGCGCGCTCGCCGCCCGCCTTCTTCCGAGCGGCCTCGATGGTCAGCAGGCGCGCCGCCTCTCGCTCTCGTTGCCATTTTAGCCAACATCAGCTGCACGGCCTGATGCTGGCCGATCGGCTTGCCGAACGGCCTCGCGCTCGCGCGCGTATGCCAGCGCGTCGTCGAGCGCGGCCTGTGCGACGCCGACCCCGCGGGCGGCCACGTTCACCCGCCCGACCTCGATTCCGCTCATGAAGTACTTGAAGCCCTGACCGACCCCGGCGTCGCCGCCGAGCACGCTCGAGGCGGGTGTCCGAAACCCGTCGAAGACCAACTCGGTCGATTCGACGCCCTTGTAACCGAGCTTCGGCAGCCCGGGCATCGGGATCGTGAGCCCCGGCGGGCTCGTTTCCGGCTCCTTCTCGACGATGAACCCGGTCATCCCCGCATGCGCCGGATCGGCTTCCGGGTCGGTCTTCGCGAGGAGCATCACGATCCCCGAGCGCCAGCCGTTCGTGACCCAGAGCTTCTGGCCGTTGAGCACGTAGTCGTCGCCGTCGCGCACGGCGGTCGTCCGGATCGACTGGACGTCGGACCCGGCGTGGGGCTCCGTCATCGAGAACGAGGAGCGAAGCTCCATCGAGGCGAGGAGCGGCAGGAATCGCTCGCGCTGCTCCTCCGTGCCGTGGAGCCCGATCATCGTCGCGGCGATGAACGAGCCGTTGAGGATCCCCGACAGTGTCACCCAGCCGCGCGAGAGCTCCATCACGACCAGGGCGTACGTGTCGAGGCCGAGCCCAAGCCCGCCGTACTCCTCCGGGATCGTCGTCCCGAAGAGCCCCATCTCGCGCATCGTCTCGACCATCGACTCGGGGTACTCGTCGGCGTGCTCGAGCTCCGAGGCGAACGGGACGACGTCGCGGTCGACGAACTCGCGCACCGCGGCGACGATCTCCGTCTGCTCGGCAGTGAGGCTCACGCTGGGACGGCCTCCAGAGACGTCAGCGGAGCGAGCGCGGCCGTGACGTCGCCCTGCTCCTCGAGCGAGAGCAGCGCCTGCTCGAGACGTTCCACCGCAGCATCTTCGAGCGCGAGCGCGGCGTTCTCGCGGAACTTCTCGCGCACCTCGTCTGACGAGAGCGGGTTCTCCGGTCCACCCTTCTGGTGCGGGTAGTCCGCCTCGAACGACGTCCCGTCGGCGAGCCGCACCTGCACGCCGCCCGGGAAGGCCTGTGGGTAGGTCGGGTAGTCGCGCGTCTCGTAGCGCACCTTGCCGGCGACCGCGAGCACGGCCGGGTCGGCGATCGCCTCGTCGGTGAAGTCGCCGACCGCCACGTGCCCGCGGACAAGCAGCGAGGCGACCGAGTACGGGAGGGAGAACTTGCCCTCGTACTCCGAGCGGGGCGCCCGCTTCTCCGGGGCCGGCTCCAGCACGAGCGACACACCTGCTTCGGGGATCGTCACGAGCACGTCGTCGATCTCGGCGGGCGTGAATGTGCGGCCCGCGGCGCCCTCGGCAGCCGCGCCGAGCGAGCCGTGCATGAAGTGGCAGACGGGGAACGGCTTGTACGCGATCCGCGGTGTCTCCCAGCGGCTGCCGAGGTCGGCGAGCTGCCCGGCGATGTCGATCTCGCCGTCCACGGCGGCGAGGAACGCGTGGTACAGGCCGAACTTCCCCTCGAGCACCGAGCCGGGCCCGGCCGCCCCGTGGGAGGCGAGCCCAGCCGCGAGATGCGCGCCGTGAGCCGCCCAGGCGGGGTGCATCGGCTTCGTCGGCGTGCCCTCGGCGAGGTAGGCGAACAGGCCGCCCGCGAAGGAGCCGGCGATCCCGAGCGCGCTCGTCGTGACGTCCGCGTCGAGCCCAGCCAGCCTGCTCACCGCTGCGACGCCGCCGAAGATCCCGCAGATCGCAGTCGGGTGGAAGCCGCGCGCGTGGAACGCCCCGGGCGCCGCCATCCCGATCCGGCACGTGACCTCGTTTCCGGCGACGATCGCCGCGAGAGCGTCCCGTCCACTCGCGCTGACCCCCTCGGCCGCGGCGAGAGCCGCGGGCGCGATCACCGTCGACACGTGGCTGACCGAGTCGGAGTGCGTGTCGTCGAAGTCGAGCCCGTGGCAGAGCATCGCGTTCGCGAACGCGGCATTGGCGCCCGGCAAGCGCGCTTCCAACCCGATCACGGTCGCCTGCGGCGCGCCGCCGAGCTCGCTCATCGTCGAGCGCCCCTCGTGCGCGACACCCGTGGCGTGCGCCGCCAGCCCGCAGCCGATCGTGTCGAGCACGTGCAGCTTTGCGTCCTCGCGCACGCCGTCCGGCACATCGTCGAAGGCGAGCGTCGTCGCCCACTCGGCGATCACTCTCGCGGCGGGCATCAGACCGTCCACTCCTCGTCGGTTCGCGGGAATGCGTCGGCGACCTCGGGCGCGCCACGCCGGTACACCATGAACGTCCGCCTGAACTCGATCACGACCTCTGAGCGCTGGTTGATTCCGCGACAGCGCATCGAGACGATGCCGACGCTCGGTTTGGAGGCGGACTCGCGCAGCTCGAGGATCTCGCTCTCGGCATGGAGCGTGTCACCCTCGAACACCGGCTTCGGCAGCTTGATGTCCGTCCAGGCGAGGTTCGCGGCCGCGTTCTCGCTCGTGTCCGGCACCGTGAGCCCCGTGATCAGAGCGAGGGTGAACGCGCTGTTCACGAGCGGCCGCTCGAAGCGCGTCCGTGCTGCGAACGGCTCGCTGAAATGGATCGGGTTCGTGTTCATCGTGAGGCACGTGAACCAGATGTTGTCCGTCTGGGTGACGGTGCGGCCGAACCGGCTGCGGAAGACGTCGCCGACCGCGAAGTCCTCGTAGTAGCGGCCGCGCCACTCCTTCGGCGCAGGCGCCAGGGTCTCACTCGGCATGGAGCACGCTCCTCTTCTCGTCGCTCAGTAGCTGGCGCGCCCGCTCGACGACGGGCAGGTCGATCATCTCGCCGTCGAGCGCGACGACCCCACGTCCCTCCGCCTCGGCGAGCTCGTAGGCAGCGACAATCTCCCGGGCTCGCTCCAGCTCGCCCGCCGACGGGGCGAACGCCTCGTGTGTCACGGCGACCTGGTCGGGGTGGACGAGCGCCTTGCCGCGGAACCCGAGCGACCGGCCGAAAGCGCAGTCGAGCGCGAGTCCGTCGAGGTCGCGGACGTCGACCCATACCCGGTCGATCGGGGCTCGCACGCCTGCAGCGGCCGAGTCGACGACGACCGACGAGCGCGCGAACAGGATCTCCTGACCGTCGGCGCGGGCCTCGAGGCCGAGGGCGAGGCCCAGGTCGACCGCCCCGAGCATGAGCGCGACGACCCGTTCGTGCGACGCGATGGCGAACGCCTCGCGCAGTCCGGTGGGCGTCTCGACGATCGCGACGATGGGGTGCTCGACGACGTTGCCGACCGCGCCCACGGCGGCAGCCGTCGCCTTGGGGAGCACGATCCCCTCGATCCGAAGGTCGGTGACGGCCGCGAGGTCGGCGTCGTGCCACTCCGTCCCGACGGCATTCACTCGCACGAGGCGTGCGGCGTCCGTCGCTGCCTCGTCGAGAAGGTCGTCGCGAGCTCACGAGCCGCTGACTTCTCCGCCGGGGCGACCGCGTCCTCGAGATCGGCGATCACCGCGTCGGCGCCGCACTCGAGCGCCCGGACGAGCTTCCGCTCCTCGCTTCCGGGGGCGAAGAGGAACGAGCGGGCGGTTTGGAGATGCGCCATCGGTTTGACAGAATCGCGAATGTCTGACTTAAACACTACAAGCCCCCAGTGAGAGGAGCGAGGTGCCGTGAAGGCAGTCGTCGTCCACGAGTTCGGCAGCCGCGACGTGCTTCAGGTCGAGGATCTCCCCGATCCCGCGCCGGGTGTGAACGAGGTCGTGATCGACGTCACCGCCACGGCGCTCAACCACCTCGACGTCGACGTCCGGGAAGGCGTCTCGCGCTTCCCGATCGAGTTCCCGCACACGCTCGGCGTCGAGCCGGTGGGACGGATCTCCGCCCTCGGCGAGGGTGTCACGGGCTGGTCGCTCGGCGACCGCGTCGCCGCCTACCTCATCGCGACGTGTGGAACATGCGTCTACTGCAGAACGGGTCGAGAGTCGCTGTGTACGGCGCCCGACTGGTTCATCGGCATGGGCACGGGCGGCGCCTACGCGCAGAAGGTGACGTGCAAGACCTCGCAGCTGATCAGGATCCCCGACGGCGTCACCGACGTCGAGGCGGCTGCGAGCAACATCGCCTTCGGGACCGCCTGGCACATGCTCGTGACGCGCGCCAAGGTGCGCGCCGGCGAGACCGTGCTCGTCAACTCCGTCGGCAGCGGGATCGGATCCGCGGCCGTGCAGGTCGCCAAGCACGCGGGCGCGTTCGTGATCGGCAACTCGAGCCGCGACGACAAGCTGGCGAAGGCGAAGGAGCTGGGCCTCGACGTCGGCATCAACTACACGACGCAGGACGTCGTCGAGGAGGTGCTGCGGGCGACGGACGGCCAGGGCGTCGACGTCGTCTACGAGCACGTCGGCGGCGACCTGTTCCAGAAGGGGCTCGACTCGCTGAAGAAGGACGGCCGGCTCGTCATCTGCGGGGCGCACTCCGGCGAAGTCGTCCCGTTCGACATCATCCCCTTCTTCCGGCGGCAGCTCCAGGTGATCGGCTCGTTCGTCTTCGACCGCTACGAGGTCGAGACGTGCTTCGACCTGATCGCGCAGGGTGCCCTCCGTCCGCAGGTCGCGGCGACGTTCCCGCTCGAGGAGGCAGCGCAGGCGATGGAGCTGATGGAGAGCAGGGACTTCTTCGGGAAGATCGTCCTCACTGCGGGAGGTGGCGCATGAAGCGCATCGGGGTCGACGTCGGCGGCACGTTCACCGACCTGATCTACGTCGACGACGAGGCTGGAGTGATTCGCGTCCACAAGCTCCCGACGACGCCCGACGACCCGTCGCAGGGCACGATCCAGGGAGTGAAGGAGCTGGCGGAGGAGGCCGGCGCCGACCCGTCCGCGCTCGACCAGGTCTTCCACGGCACGACGATCGCGACGAACATCGTGATCGAGCACGCGGGCGCGACGGTCGGGATGCTGACGACCGAGGGCTACCGCGACATCCTCCACATCGCGCGTCACAAGAAGCCGCTCAACTTCTCGAACTACCAGGATCTTCCGTGGCAGCGCTACCCGGTCGTCCGACGGCGCTACCGGTTGACCGTGCCGGAGCGGATTACCGGCGACGGCTCGATTCTCGTGCCGCTCGACGAGGCGCGCGCGCGGGAGCAGGTGCGGGCTCTGAAGGAGGCCGGGGTCGAGGCCGTCTGCGTCTGCTTCCTCTTCTCCTTCCTGAACCCGGTGCACGAGGAGCGCGTCGCTGAGATCGTCCGCGAGGAGTTCCCCGAGGCGTTCCTCTCGGTTTCCTCCGAGGTGATCCCGCAGTACCGCGAGTACGAGCGCTTCTCGACGGTCGGGCTGAACGCGTACGTCGGGCCGAAGGTTGCGTCGTACGTCGCGCGCCTGCAGGACGAGCTCGAGGCGCTCGGCGTGCGCTCCGGACTGCACCTGATGACCTCTGCGTCCGGTGTGGCCACCGCCGAGGCAGCCGTCAAGCGGCCCGTGACGCTGCTGATGTCCGGTCCGGTCGCCGGGCGTGGTGGGCGGGATCTGGGCCGGCAAGCAGTCCGGGCTACGACAACGTGATCACCCTCGACGTCGGCGGGACGTCCGCCGACATCGGGCTCGCGCAAGAGGGCCGCCTCCGGATGAAGCACCTGCTCGACACGAAAGTCGGGCCGTACCAGGCGATGATCCCGATGGTCGACGTCGACACGATCGGCGCCGGCGGCGGGTCGATCGCCTACGTCGACGCGGGCGGGATCTTCCGCGTCGGCCCGCGCTCCGCCGGGGCCGTGCCCGGCCCGGCCGCCTACGGGCGCGGCGGGACCGAGCCGACCGCTACCGACGCGATGGTCAACCTCGGCTGGCTGCTGCCCGAAGCGTTCCTCGGCGGCGGAATGTCGCTCGACCGCGAGAAGGCGCGCACGGCGTTCGCCGACGGCCCGGCTGCGGCACTCGGGATGAGCGTCGAGGAGGCGTCGATGGGCGCGGTGCAGATCCTCTCGCACTCGATGGTGCAGTCGATCGAGGAGAACTCGGTGCGCAAGGGGTTCGACCCGCGCGACTTCGCGCTCGTCGCGGAAGGGGGCGCAGGGCCGGTCTTCGCGGTCCCGATCGCGATCGAGGTCGGAACTCCGCACGTCGTCGTGCCGCCGTACCCGGGAATCGCCGCTGCCATGGGGCTGGTCGCGACCGACATGGTCTACGAGTACGGCGCGACGACCTACCAGCGGCTCTCGAAGCTCGACGCCGACGCACTTCAGGCTCGCTTCGAGGAGCTCGAGTCGCAGGCGGCCGAGCAGCTCGCCGCCGACGGGATCGCGGCTGACCGTGTCGTCGTCCAGCGGATCGTCGAGGCCCGCTACCTCGGTCAGGGGTACGAGCTCCGGGTGGACGTGGGCTCCGGGACGATCGACGAGGCGTGGGTCGACAAGCTGCGCGCCGACTTCCACGACATCCACGAGCGCGAGTACTCGCGCCGCTTCGAGGACTCGGACATCGAGGTGCCGAACATCCGCGTCCGCGGGATCGGCCTCATGCCGGAGCTCGCTACGCCCGAGGTCGAGGCGGGCGACGAGGACGCCGACGAGGCGCTTCGGCACGAGGGTGACGCCTGGTTCCTCGTCGAGGGGTCGCTCGAGCAGTTGCCGACGAGGTACTACGACCGCGAGGCGCTCAGGGCCGGCAACCGCCTCACCGGCCCTGCGATCGTCAACCAGTACGACTCGACCACGGTGATCCCGCCGGGCATCGAGGCCCACGTCGACCGCTTCGGGTCGATCGTGATCGAGGTCGGCGCGTCCGTCGAGGCGAGAGCCGTCGCCGCGTCCGCAGTCACGACGAGCCAGGGGGTGTGAGCATGTCGAGCGTCGAATACGAGCTCGGGAAGCATCCGGGCCCGCCTGAGCTGGAGCGGGTCGAGGTCGACCCGATCACGATGCGCGTGCTCGGCGGCGCGTTCCACGCGATCGCGAAGGAGATGTCGGGCGTCCTCTTCCGCATGTCCTACTCGTCGATCATCCGCGAGTCCGAGGACCTCGGCGCGGGGATCTTCGACGCGCAGGGCCGCGAGCTCTGCGAGTCCGACTCGACGCCGATGCACATCGGCTCGCTCCCCTGGTACATCCGCGGGTTCATGCGCCACCTCGAGGGGAACATCGTCGAGGGCGACGTGATCATCCACAACCACCCCTACTACGGGGCCTCGCACAGCCCCGACATCGCGGTCGCGGTGCCGATCTTCTGGGAGGAGGAGCTCGTCGGCTTCGCGGCCGTGACGGCGCACGTGCTCGACGTCGGCGGCTCGTTCCCGGGGATCAACGCGGACGCGTTCGACGTCTACGCCGAGGCCAAGATCTACGACGGGCTGCGCTGGTACCGGGCAGGCGAGCTGAACGAGGACCTCGACAAGATGATCTTCGACAACGTCCGCACGGAGACCATGAACCGCGGCGACATGAACGCGATGATGGCCGCCTGCCAGCTGGGGCGCGACCGGATGTTGCGGCTCTTCCAGCGCTACGGCGCGGACACCGTGATGAGCGCCGCGTACGACTGGATGGACTACTCAGAGCGGATGCTCCGCGAGCAGATCCGTGCGCTGCCGGACGGGGAGTACAAGGCGCCGACCGGCTGGCTCGACGACGACGCGCGGAACCGCGACGTCAGGCTGCGCGTCGAGACGAAGGTGATCGTCGACGGCGACGAGATCACGATCGACCTGACCGGCTCGAACGCCGAGGTGCCGACCGGCTACAACGTCCCCTTCGAGGGGTCGCTCCTCGTCGGTGCGTACTACGCCGTGCGGACGATCCTGCTGGACGAGGTGACCTTCCCGGAGCACGTCCCGCAGAACGACGGCGTCTTTCGGCCCGTAAAGGTGATCGCGCCGAAGGGGACGATCTACAACCCGACGTTCCCGCGCGCGTGCTTCTCGCGCTTCTGCCAGGTGCAGCGCGTCGTCGACAACACCATCCTCGCGCTCGCGGACGCGCTGCCCGAGGGCGTGACAGCCGGGAACTCCGCCGGGATCCACTTCTGCGCCTACTCGGGCTTCTCCGAGGAGATGGGCGAGTACTGGCTCTACCTCGAGGTGAACGAGGGCGCGTACGGCGGACGCCATGGCAAGGACGCCATGGACTCCGTCGACAACCTGATGGCGAACACGCGCAACAACCCCATCGAGGAGCTCGACCTGCGCTTCCCGATCCGGTGCGACCAGTACGAGCTCCGACCCGAGCCGGCGGCGCCCGGCCGGTGGCGTGGTGGGATCGGGATCATCCGCCGCAACCGGTTCCTCGTCGACGGCGTGTACTCGTGCGAGGGCGATCGCCAGACCGATCCGCCGCGTGGGATCTTCGGCGGCTGGGACGGCCTTGTCGCCTCCTGCCGGAAGAACCCGGACACCGGGCGGGAGGAGATCCTGCCCGCAAAGGTGACGGGGATCCCGTTCGCGGCGGGCGAGTTCATCGAGTTCCGCGAGCCGAACGCGGCCGGGTACGGCGACCCGCTCGATCGACCGCCCGAGGCGGTGCGGGAGGACGTGCTCGACGACTTCACGACGATCGAGCTCGCCCGCGACGCGTACGGCGTCGTCTTCTCGGACGAGCGGACGCTCGACATCGACGGCGCGGCGACCGACGCGCTGCGAGCCGAGCTTCGTGCGAGCCGCGGCGCGACGTCGCTGACCGACTACTTCGCCGGTGCGTTGGCGCCCGCGGCGAAGCCGGTCTCGGTGGCTGGCAACGCCGAGTTCGGGATGACGTGATCGAGAGCGGCCGAGAACGAGGGTCGAAGCCGCAGCTTCCACTCCGTCGCGTCCGAAAGAGCTACGAGCAGGTCGCCGACCAGCTGCGCGAGCTGATCGTCAGCGGCAGCATCCCACAGGGCGGGCGCCTGCCGACCGAGACGGTCCTGGCAAGAGACTTCGGAGTCAGCCGGGCGACGGTGCGCGAGTCGCTGCGACTGCTCGCCGCGCAGGGCCTGATCCGCACGGCGGCGGGCCAGACCGGGGGGAGTTACGTGACGCTGCCGACGGTCGACCACATCTCGGAGTCGCTCGGCTCGAGCATCACGCTCCTGGCGGACGCGCGCGACCTGACGCTCGACGAGCTGATCGAGGTACGCGAGCTGCTCGAGGTGCCCGCCGCACGGCTCGCTGCGCGGCGCCGGGCGGAGGGCGACGTCGAACGCCTGCGCGCGACGATCCCACCCGATCGACCCGTCCTCGATACCCAGGCCGAGTTCGTCCACAACCGCGACTTCCACGCGGCACTGATCGAGTGCTGCGAGAACCGGCTGCTCCAGATCGCTGCGCAACCCGTGTTCTCGGCACTGCAAACGAGCCTCTCTCGTTCCGGGCTCCCCCGCGTCTTCCATCGTTCGATCCACGCGCACCACGCGAAGATCGCTGACGCGGTCGAGGCGGGTGACGAGGACGCAGCGGGTGTCGAGATGCGCGACCACCTCGCGTACCTCGTCCCGTACTACGAGAAGGCGTGGAAGGCTGCCCGTCTGCCGGCGGCGTCGGGCCGGTGAGCCTGCCGCTCGCCGACGTCCGCGTGCTCGCCGTCGAGCAGTTCGGCGCGGGGCCCTGGGGCACCCTCCAGCTCGCGGACCTCGGTGCAGAGGTGATCAAGCTCGAGGACCCGCGCTCGGCGGGGGACGTGGGCCGGTACGTGCCGCCCTTCCAGGAAGGCGAGGACTCGCTCTTCTTCGAGACGTTCAACCGCGGCAAGAAGAGCATCTCGCTCGACCTACGCCATCCCGCTGCGGAGGACGTGCTCCACGACCTCGTGCGTGCCTGCGACGGCGTCTACTCGAACCTCCGCGGCGACCAGCCGCGCAAGCTGGGCCTCACCTACGAGCAGCTGCGCGACGTCAACCCGCGCATCGTCTGCTGCTCGCTCTCTGGCTTCGGGATGACGGGGCCGCGTGCCTCCGAGGGAGGCTACGACTACATGATGCAAGGCCTGGCGGGCTGGCAGAGCCTCACGGGCGAGCCGGGTGGCGCGCCGACGAAGAGCGGGCTCTCGCTCGTCGATCTCTCGGGTGGCTATGCGTCGGCGATCGCGCTCCTGGCGGGAATCTGGCGGGCCCGCCGGGATGGCGTCGGGTGCGATTGCGACGTTTCGCTGTTCGAGACCGCCCTGCACGAGCTGATGTACATCGGGCCCTGGGCCGCGACCCACGGGTTCGTGCCGCCGCGCCGCCACAACTCGGCGCATCCGACGATCGTGCCGTTTCAGAACTTCGAGGCGTCCGACGGCTGGTTCGTGGTCGGCGCCGCCAAGCAGGTCTTCTGGGAGCGGCTCTGCGACGTGATCGGGCGGCCCGACCTGAATGAGGACGAGCGGTTCGCGACGATGGCAGCCCGCAACGAGCACCGCGACGAGCTCCTCCCTCAGCTCGACGAGGCGTTCCGCGCGCGTACGGTCGACGAGTGGGTCTCGGAGCTCGTCGCGGCGGGTGTCCCGGCCTCGAGGATCAACACGGTCGAGGAGGCGCTCGTCGACCCGCAGACGACGGCGCGCGAGTCGATCGTCGAGCACGAGCATCCCTCGCTCGGGTGCGTCCGCTCGATCCGCACCCCGTTGCGGCTCGTCGACAGTGAGACGGCGCTCGAGCGCCCAGCCGAGCGAGGCCCGTTCCGCGGCGAGCACACCGAGGACGTGCTCGTCGAGCTTTGCGGCTATACGACGGAACGGATCCGCGAGCTCGAAGCGGACGGCGTCTTCGGGGCAGTGGTCGGTGCCTGACGGCCGCGACCTCGTCGGCTACGGCGCCGACCCGCCCGACCCACGCTGGCCCGAGGCCAAGAGGGTCGCGCTCAGCCTCGTCCTCAACTACGAGGAGGGCGGCGAGAACACGCCGCTGGAAGGCGACCCCGCCTCGGAGGCGTACCTCCACGAGGTGATCGGCGCTCCGGCCACGGTGGGCCGACGCAACCTCAACACGGAGTCGATGTTCGAGTACGGCAGCCGGGTCGGCTTCTGGCGCGTCCATCGGCTCGTGACGTCGTTCGGGCTGCCGATCACGGTGTTCGCGGTCGGCCGGGCGCTCGAGCAGAACCCGGCTGCGGCCCACGCGATGGTCGAGGCGGGATGGGAGGTAGCGAGCCACGGGTGGCGCTGGATCGACTACGGAGAGCTCTCCGAGGACGAGGAGCGCGACCACTTCCGACGGTCGGTGGAGGCGATCGAGCGCGTGTGCGGCGTGCGTCCCGTCGGCTGGTACACCGGCCGCGGCACGGAGGCGACGCGCCGCCTCGTGGTCGAGGCAGGTGGCTTTCTTTACGACTCGGATGCGTACGCCGACGAGCTTCCGTACTGGGTCGAGGCGGCCGGGCAGCCGCACCTCGTCGTCCCGTACACGCTCGACGCGAACGACTTCAAGTTCCTTCTCCCGAACGGCTTCGTCACCGCCGACGACTTCTCGACGTACCTGATCGACTCGCTCGACGAGCTCCGCGCCGAGGGCGGCCGGCTGATGTCCGTCGGCCTCCACTGCCGGATCGTGGGTCGCCCCGGGAGGATCGCCGGTCTCCGGCGCTTCCTCGAGCACGTCGCGGCCTGCGACGACGTCTGGGTCACGACCCGTGCCGAGATCGCCCGCCACTGGCGGGCAGAGCACCCACCGCTCGGGAGGCGCATGAGACGATCGACGAGCGCGTCCCCAAACTGGAGCGGCGATACGATCGCCGCACATCCCGACCGAAGGGAGCCGACGATGGCAACCGCCCCTGCAACCTGGTCGCGCGAGGCGCTCGCCGCCGCGCCGCAGACGTACTTCGACGCGGTCGACGCGATGGACGTCGACGGTGTCCTCGCCCACTTCGCCGACGACGCGACGCTCACCGTGCAGACCGACCACGTGACGTTCGACGGGGCCGACGAGATCCGGAGGATGTTCACCGATTTCTTCGGGGCCTCGAAGACGATCCGGCACGAGATCAGGAACATCGTCGTGGAGGACGCCGCCGGGAAGGTCTCCACCGAGCAGGGCTACATCGGTGAGCTCCAGGACGGGTCGCTGAACGACATGCACAACTGCAACTTCTTCGACTTCGATGCCGACGGGAAGTTCAAGCGGGTGATCATCTGGATGGCGGGCACGAACCCGCTCCACTGACCATTCAGGCGTCCTGCGCCGCGATCGCTTCCTCGAAGAACGCGCTCACGATGCGCACCGCGTCGTCGGGGCACTCGAGGAGGTCCGCATGACCGATGTCGGGGAACTCGTGGGTCGTGATCAGCAGGTTGAGCTCGGCCATCTTCCGCGCCCCGAGCCCGGAAGGCGCGAGCACCGGTGGGCAGAGGATGTCGTGCGTGCCGTTCGTCATCAGGAGGGGCCGGTCGATCTTCTCCACCAGCGGGGAGAGATCCATCTGCTCCATGGCGAGGCACGCCTGTCGCACCGTGTACGGGTCGTTGAGCCCGATCACCGAGCGCACGGTCTCGAACGTGTCCGTGCCCTCCTTGCTCTCGAGGAACGCCGCGCCGACCGCCTGCGTCGTGACGTGGTCGGAGAAGTCGTCCCACGGCATCGACTCGGCCATCCGGCGCCAGACGCGGAAGAGGGTCGCGCGGTAGACGTCCGGCTTCGCGAACGCGACGTCCGCGCAGGTCGCGATCACTCGGTCGCCGTGGTTGGCCGCGAACGCGATGGCGATCATCCCGCCCATCGAGGTGCCGTGCACGAGAACGCTCTCGAGCGACAGCGCGTCGAGAAGCTTCGCGCCGTCGTCGGCCCAGCCCTCGATCGTGTACCACTCGCGCGGGCTCGTCGAGGCGCCGTAGCCCCGCGCGTCGAAGGAGAGGAGCCTGAACCCGTTCTCGCGGAACCCGTCGTTGACGAACCCGAAGTTGTGGCGGCCGAAGAGCCCGCCGCCGAACTGGATCACGACCGGGCCCTCCTCAGGCCCCGTCAGCTCGTAGTAGAGGTCGATTCCCTCGTCGATCCGTGCGTAGGGCACTCGATCAGTCCCAGCTGCGGCCGACGCGGTCCCACGCGACGTCGCTCGGGAGCCACTCGGTGTTGATCTGCGAGAGGAGCCGCTCCACCTTCCCCGCGCCGCATTTCGGGCACGGCGGGGCGGGCTTCGTCGACGTCGAGAGGAGCTCCTCGAACTTTTCCCCACATGCCTCGCAGCGGTATTCGTAGATCGGCATGACGGACGAGTCTAGCCCGCTGCCGACGCTCGAAGAGCTCCGCGCGCAGGCGCGCGTGCAGGGCGTCGAGCCGACCGACGCCGACCTCGAGGCGGTGCTCGGCTTTCTCGCCACTGTGCTTCCCAGCCTGCGCGAGCTCGAGGATGTCACCCCGCGCGCGATCACTCCCGCGGGCCTCTACCTGCCCGACCCGGAGGCGACGTGACGCTCGCCGCGCTCGCCGCATCGATCCGCGGAGGCGAGCTTTCCCCGCGCGAGGCCGTGCAGGATGCGCTGGACCGGATCGAGCGGCTCGAGCCGGCGATCAACTCGTTCATCACGGTTCGCGCCGAGGAGGCGCTCGCCGAGGCAGATGCGCTCGGCGGCTCGGCGTCCGGGCCGCTGCACGGCGTGCCCGTGGCGGTGAAGGACGTGATCGACGTCGCGGACACGCCGACGACGGCGGCCTCGAAGGTACTCGCGGACAGCGTGCCGGCGACGGACGCGGTGGTCGTGCAGCGCCTCCGCCGCGCCGGCGCGATCGTCGTCGGCAAGCTCAACACGCACGAGTTCGCCTTCGGCGCCTCGACGACGAGCGCCGCCTTCGGCGCTGCCCACAACCCGTGGGACAGGGAGCGGATCTGCGGCGGCTCGAGTGGCGGGAGCGGGGCGGCGGTCGCGGCCGGCCTCGTCCCGGGCGCGCTCGGGACCGACACCGCGGGCTCGATCCGGATCCCCGCGGCGTTCTGTGGGGTCACGGGGATCCGGCCGACGACGGGCCGCGTTCCGAACCGCGGCGTGATTCCGGTGTCGTGGACGTACGACACCGTCGGCCCGCTCGCGCGCACGGCGGAGGACTGCGCCCTCATGCTCGACGCGATCGCCGGGCACGATCCCGACGACGCGTCGACGACGACCGCCGCGGCCGAGCCGTCCCTCGAAGGGATCGACCGTGGCGTCGAGGGCCTCCGGGTCGGTGTCGTCTCGCACCTCCTCGAGGAGGTGCCGATCGACCCGCGCGTGCGGGAGTCCGTCGAGACGGCGCTCGAGGAGCTCGAGCGGCTCGGTTCCCGGGTCGAGCGGGTCGACGCCCGATTCCTCCGCCGCGCCGAGGTCGTCCAGCAGCTCGTGATGCTCCCGGAGGCCGCGGAGGCCCATCTGCCGTGGCTCCGCACGCGGCTCGCGGATTACGGCCCAGACGTGCGCGCACGTCTTCTCGCCGGACTGCTCCTGCCGTCGTCGGCGCCGATCACCGGGCAGCGAGCGCGCCGGGCGCTCGCCGACGAAGCGCGACCGCTCTTCGAGCGCTTCGACCTGCTCGCGTCGCCCGAGATGCCGATCATCGCGCCAAGGATCGGAGAGGACCCGGTCGAGGTCGGCGGACAGACGATGCCCTACCGGCTCGCGCTGATTCCGTTCAACTCGCCGTGGAGCTGCCTCGGCCTGCCGACGGCAAGCGTCCCGTGCGGCTTCGTCGACGGACTTCCGGTCGGGCTCGCGTTGACCGGGCGGCGTCTCGGGGAGGCGACCGTCCTGCGCGCAGCGCACGCCTACCAGCAGGCGACCGACTGGCACGAGCGACGGCCGTCGGTTCCGGCTTGACGCCGCGCTGCGCTCCGTCGTATACACAATGCACGCCACCGTCGAAAGGGAGGACAGCCGATGTCCGTGCTGATCAAGGGCGGCCGCATCGTCACCGCGGCCGACGACTACGTCGGGGACGTCTACGTCGAGGACGGGCGCGTCGCGTTGCTGGGCGCTTCGCTCGACGTCAGCGCGGAGCGGACGATCGACGCGAGCGGCAAGATCGTGATGCCGGGCGCGATCGATCCCCACACGCACATCGAGATGTTCTTCGGCGGCACGACGACGTGCGACGACTTCACGTCCGGCACGACGGCCGCCGCGTTCGGCGGCACGACGACGCTGATCGACTTCTGCATCCAAGCGCCCGGCATGACGTTCGCCGAGGCGCTCGAGGCGTACCACGAGAAGCTCACGCGCTGTCCGCCCGTGATCGACGTCGGCTTCCACATCGCGGTCACCGATCTGAAAGAAGGCGGCACGCTCGAGGACCTCGCGAAGCTGCCGGACGAGGGCGTGACGTCGTACAAGCTCTTCATGGCCTACAAGGGCGCCGTGATGGTCGACGACGAGACGCTCTTCAGGGTGATGCAGACCGCGAGCGAGACCGGCGGCCTCGTGATGGTGCACGCGGAGAACGGCGATGCGATCGACATCATCGTCAAGGAGGCGGTGGCCGAAGGGAAGACCGATCCAATCTGGCACGCGCGCACGCGGCCGATGGAAACGGAGGCCGAGGCGACGAACCGCGCGATCCAGCTCGCGCGCGTCGCCGATGCGCCGCTCTACGTCGTCCACGTCTCGTGCCTACCGTCGGTGGAGCCGATCGCCCTCGCCCGCGAGAAGGGTTGGAAGGTCTGGGGCGAGACGTGCACGCAGTACCTGTTCGTCGACGAGTCGATGCTCGAGAAGCCGAACTGGGAGGGCGCGAAGTACATCTACACGCCGCCGCCCCGCCCCAAGGAGCATCAGGAGCACCTCTGGCAGGCGCTCGTCTCCGACTCGCTCTCGGCGCTCTCGACGGACCACTGCCCGTTCAACTGGCCGGAGCAGAAGGGCATCAACGGTCGCGAGTTCCAGCTCGTCCCGAACGGCGGGCCGGGGATCGAGAACCGGCTCCACATGCTCTGGACGCACGGCGTGTCGACGGGCCGGATCACGCCGAACCGGTTCGTGGAGCTCGTCTCGACGAACATCGCGAAGCTGTTCGGTCTCTACCCGCGCAAGGGGACGATCGCACCAGGCTCGGACGCCGACATCGTCGTCTGGGATCCCGACAAGAAGCTCACGATCTCGGCGAAGACCCACCATACGAACGTCAACTACAACCTCTTCGAGGGCGAGGAGGTGACTGGCGCGCCCGAGGTCGTCCTCGTGCGAGGGCAGGTGATCGTCGAGAACGACGAGCTCGTCGCGGAGCCAGGCGCCGGCCAGTTCGTGAAGCGCGCCCGCTTCGGCGAGGAGCTGACGGCTGCCGCCCCGGCAGCGGCTGCGTGATGTCGGACGAGAACGCCAGAGAGGTCTACGCTCGCGCCGGTCTCGGCGCGAGCGTGACCCTCGGCTCGCACCCGTGCGTGCTCGTGATCGACTTCTCCTGCGGCTTCACGGACCCGTCGTGCGCGCTCGGCTCCGACCTGACCCCGCAGGTCGAGGCGACGCGCCGGCTGCTCGATGTCGCCCGCGACAAGGGTCTCCCGGTTGTCTTCACGACGATCGGGTTCGACCCGAGCCTGAAGGACGGCGGGCTCTGGCTGCAGAAGGTGCCGACGCTCGGCGACCTCCAGCTCGGCGGCCGCTGGGTGGAGATCGATGAGCGGCTCGGTCGCCGGGACGACGAGACGGTGATCGTGAAGAAGGGGGCCTCGGGCTTTTTCGGGACGAACCTCGCGTCGGTGCTCGTCTCGCAGGGGGTCGACTCGGTGATTCTCTGCGGCGCGACGACGAGCGGCTGCGTGCGTGCGACGGCGATCGACCTGCTCCAGTACGGCTGGCCGACGCTCGTGCCACGCGAGTGCGTCGGCGACCGGGCTCAGGCCCCGCACGAGGCGAACCTGTTCGACATCCAGGCGAAGTACGCGGACGTCGTGTCGGTCGAGGAGGCGATCGCCTACGTCGAGTCGAGGGACGTGGGTTTACCCGCGTCCCAGCGAGCTGAAGCGCGGTCGGGGCGCGGCTGAAGCCACGTCCCGACTTCAGCGGAACGCGCCGATGAGGGCGCCGCCGAGGACGACCAGCAGGCTTGCGAGCACCGTGCGCCGCCCGATCGCCTCGGCGCGCCCGTAGTACGCGGCGGCGAAGACGACGCCCCAGAGGGACTGGGTCGCGTTGAGCGGCGCGACGATGCTGACGTCCCCGCGATCGAAGCCGGTGACGAGAGCGGCGTACGCGCATGCGAGAAACAGCCCGGCCGGAATGAAGGCGCGGGCCGTCGTCCGCGCCAGCGGGGCCGTGACCGGCCGTCTGATCGCCAGCACGTAGACGACCGACACGATGCTCGAGGCCACGAGCGTCGCGGCCGTCGCCTGGAGAGGGGATGCGACGACGTCGCGCGCGACCCACCTGACCGCGTTGTCGCGGCCTGCGAAGAGCGCGGCGCACACGAGCGCGAGAACGACCCCGAGCCTGCGGAAGCCGACCGGTCTCCCCGGGTCGAAGGCGAGCGCGACGCCACCCGCGACGATCAACGCCGTGCCGGCGATCAGTGCCGGGCGAAGTTGCTCGTCGAGCAGCGCGAGCGCCAGTAGGACGGAGCCGAGCGGCGCCGTGCCCACGAGGATTGCCGCCCGGGACGGCCCCGCGTAGCGGACGGCGAGGATGATCAGAATCTGGGACACCCCGGGCACGACCAGCCCGATCGCCGCGAACCGCCACAGCACGTTCGGGTCGACTCCGTCGGCGACGACACTCGGCAGCGAGAAACCTGCGACGACGATAAGCGCCGAGACGCTGACCACGACGCTTCCCAGCGCAGGGTCGCCGCCCCGCAGAAGCCCCGCGCGGACGGCGACCGTCATCGCGCCGAAGAGGGCGCCCGCGAGCAGGCCGAGCAGGACTGCGTCCACGCGCCGTCGCTACCGCAGTGCCGTGATCGCCTTCAGGATGATCTCGGCCGCGAGCGCGGCGTCCGCCGGATAGGCCTCCTCGGCCGGATGGTGGCTGATCCCGTCCTTGCAGGGAACGAACACCATCGCGCTCGGGACGCGCTCGGCGACGCACATCGTGTCGTGTGCGGCGCCGGAGTGCATCGTGACCCACGGCTCGCCCGTCTCGGCCGCAGCCTCCTCGAGGGCAGCGACGATGGCGCCGTCGAGTGCGGTCGCGGGCAGCGTCTGGCGCTCCTCGTACGTCGCGGTCATTCCGCGTCGCTCGGCGACTGCTGCCGCGAACCCTGCGATCTGCCGCGCCACCTCCTGGAAGCGCGTGTCCTCCGGCCCGCGCACGTCGAGCGAGAAACGCAGCTCGGCCGCGACGGCGTTGATCAGCCCCGGGTCGACCTCGATCTCGCCGACGGTGCCGACCGTTCCACCGCCGGCCGCTGACGCTAGCCGCTCCAACTCGAGCACCGTCTCTGCCAGCACCGTCGTCGGGTCGAGCCGCAGGCCCATCGGTGTCGCGCCGGCGTGGTCGCCGCGGCCCTGCACCCGGACGTCGGCGTGCACGTAGCCGGCGATCGCGTTGACGACCCCGATCCGCTTGCCGGTGTCCTGCAGCACGCGGGCCTGCTCGATGTGCATCTCGATCCAGCCGGTGAGGCCGTCGAGCACGTGAATCGACTCCCGCCAGCGGCCCGGCTCGTACCCGGCGGCCTCGGCGTGCTGCCAGAAGCTCCGGCCGTCGTCGATCGCGCGAAACCGCGTCTGCAGGTCCACCTCGGTCACCCGCTGGAGCATGATCCGGCTGCCGAGCAGCATCTGCCCGAACCCCGAGCCCTCCTCCTCGAGGAACGAGATCAGCTGCAAAGCGAGGTCGAGGCCGTGCTCCGCGTTCAGCCGACACACCTCCAGCGCGGTGACGACTCCCATCGTCCCGTCGTAGCGCCCTCCGTTCCGGTTCGAGTCGCAGTGGGAGCCGATGCCGAAGACGGGCTCGCCGGGTGGTCGGTTGCGCGCGACGAGCGTGCCCAGAGGGTCCTCGGTGACGGTGAAGCCGAGCTTCTCGAGCTCGCGGGTGAACCAATCGAGCGTCCGACGGTACGGCTCGGTGTACGCGTAGCGCCGGATCGCCTCGTCCGACAGGGAGTATTCCGGCCCCGAGAGCGTCGCGATGTTCTGCTCGATCCGGTCGGCGCTGCGGGCGCGATCGACCACGGGAGCGACTCTAGTATGGCCCGGCGTGGACGACGACTGGCCACCGCGCGAGGCCCGGGTGCAGGCCGCCGTCTGGGATGCCGAACGCTCGCTCGAGCGCCGTGAGTATCTCGTTGCGACAGACAGGCTCGCGTCCGTGTTCGGCCTCGCCGACGAGCAGGAGGAGCTCGTCCGCGGGCTCCATCACCTCGCAGCCGCGGGGTATAAGGCGCAGACCGGAGAGCCGCTCCGCGCTTGTCGTCAGCTCGAGCGGGCGCGCCGTCGACTCGCTCGCTTCCCCGAAGCTGCGCCGCTCATCGAGCTCGTTGCGCGGGACATAGAATCGGCCGGTGGAGAGCTGGCGGAACCGTAAGACGCTGATCCTCGGCCGCTCCGAGATGATGGGCCTCCTCACGCCTGCCGAGTACGTCGACTGCGTCGAGCACGCATTCCGGATGCACGGTCTCGGGCGCGTGTACATGGAGCCGAAGGGCCACATCGTGCTCGACCGCTACAAGGGCGAGTGGGAAGTGATGCCGTCCTGGATCGAGGAGCCGGAGGCCGCGGCCTGCAAGTGGGTCTCGATCCGGGAGGACAACACGCGCTACGACCTGCCGGCCGTCTTCTCGATCCTGATCTACACGCATCCGGAGACCGGTTTTCCGCTCGCGATCTGCGACGGCTCGTACCACACGCTGATGCGCACGGGCGCCTCTGCAGCGGTGTCGGCGAAGTGGCTCGCGCGGCCCGACTCGAAGGTGCTCGCGATCCTCGGCACGGGCAGCGTCGGCGAGGGCACGCTGGCGACCTGCGACACGGTCTTCGCCTGGGACGAGGTGCGCGTCTGGAGCCGCTCGCAGGAATCGGTCGACCGCTTCCTCGCCGAGCAGGGCCCTCGCTATCCCCACCTCTCCCTCACCGGCACGACCGACGTTCGAAGCGCCGTCGAGGGCGCCGACGTGATCGTCACCGGCACACACGCCCGAGGGTGGATCGTCGACGAGGCCTGGGTGCAGGACGGGCGCGCACCTCGCTGCGCTCGGCGCCGACCTCGCGGGCGAGCAGGAGCTGCACCCGGGCCTGCTGCAGCGCGGACGCGTGTTCGTGGACGACATGCGCCAGTGCGTCCCGGACGGCGAGATCAACGTCGCGCTCAGCGAGGGCCTGATCGGGGAGGACCACGTGGCCGGCGAGATCGGCAAGGTGATCTGCGGCGAGCTCGAGGGGCGCCAGACGGCAGAGCAGATCACGGTCTTCGACTCGACCGGCATTGCGCTCCAGGACTCGGCCACCGTGCCACTCGAGGTCGAGCGCGCGATGGCGGCCGGTGTCGGCATCGAGAAGAAGATGATCTCGACGTGACCGACGTCGCCCCGATCCGGCTCGACCCCGATCCGTACGAGCCGTTCCGGCTCTCGCAAGGCTTTCGCGTCGGCGACCTGCTGCTCGTCTCCGGACAGGCGGCGATCGACGAGCACGGTGGGCTCGTCGGCGTGGGCGACTTCGACGCGCAGGCCGAGCAGGTGTTCCGCAACTTGCGGCGGGTGCTCGAGGCGGGCGGCTCGAGCCTCGAGCGGGTGGTCAAGGTGACGATCTTCCTCACCGACATGGCGAACTTCCCGAAGATCGTCGAGCTCCGCGGAAAGTGGTTCACGCCGCCGTATCCCGCCGACACGATCGTCGAGGTCACCTCGCTCGCGCTTCCCGAGCTGGAGATCGAGATCGAGGCGATCGCCGTGGCCGGCTAACCCACCGGCCAGTGCTCGACATTCAGCTCGGACATCGGGTAGTGGCGGACGTTGCCGGTTGCCAGCGTCGCTCCGACTCCTAGCGCAGCCGCTGCGATGAGGCAGTCAGCCTGACTCAGGGTGATCCCGGACGCCGCGAAATCGCGTCGCCACGTTCCCGCGCGCTCACCCTCGAGCTCGCCCAGCGGAGCAAGCCTGAGCGCTCCGAGCAACCGACGGATGGCCTCCTCCTCGCCCGGGAGGGCGCCGCGCCAGAGCTCCTCGACATTCACCGCGCAGACGTACGGCGGAGCGACTCCGGTCGAGGCGAGCTCACGGAGGCGCTGTGCCGCTTCCCTGCCCCGGAGGGCATCGATCAGAACCGTCGTGTCGAGCAGCAATCCGGGCAACGGGACGCTCGGCTAGCCGACGCGTGCAGCGTCGCCACGGCGCTGATCGCGTACCCAGGCCTCCGGATCCGCATCCCAGTCGTGACCGTCGTCGGCGATGCTTCCAAGCGAAGCGATGATCTCGTCCCACCGCCGCCGCTCGTCGAGCGCCCGCTCGACGGTGCGGGCGATGAACGCGCTCCGCCGGCGCTTGCCGACCCGGCGGTCCAGCTCGGCGACGAGCGAGTCGTCGAGGACTATGTGCACACGCATGTGTCAACAATAACACACTGGACTGCGCATGCCGGCGGTCCTGCCTACTGCCCCTCGAACACGTCGAGCGGGATCGAGGCGGAGACGAGGGGGAACGGGATGTCGACGACCTCGGTCAGCTGCAGGTCGACGCAGGCAGAGCAAAGGCAGTAGGCGGCCGGTCGCGAGAGGCCGTGCTCCACCTCCAGCCAGTCGATCATCGCGAGCAGCGCCGCATGTGCCGCCGCCGTCAGGTCCATCGCGTTGTCCTCGGAGATCCCCGTCGTCGCGAAGCGCGCCCGAGCAGGCTCCGGAGGTGTCAGGTACGCCGGGAACCGCGGCACCCACCGGGGTGCCTTGCGTAGACCGAGCCGGACGCTGACGGCCGCCGCGATCTCGATCCCGGTGCCGCAGACCTCGCCGTCCCCCTGTGCGAAGTGGACGTCGCCGAGCGAGAGCAGCGCGCCCGGCACGTGGACAGGGAGGAGCAGCGTTGCGCCTGCGACCAGGCGGCGGATATCGATGTTGCCGCCGGTCTCCCGCGGCGGGATCGTGCGCAGCCCCGAGGCGGCTGCGGGTGGGAGTGCCGTCTCCCGGGAGTCGTCCGCGACCGGGCCGCCGGCGGCGCGAATCCGCTCCTCGCGCGCCCGCTGCGCCTCCATCAGCTCGTGCGACGGAGCGACGCCGATCACGCCTGCGTGGACGCACGCAGGTACGGCGATCCCCGGGAGCTCGCCCGAGCGGGCGTGCGTGTTGTCCAGCTCCCAGCCGACGAGGAAGGGCTCGGTGAAGACGTCGGCGAGGAACCCGAAGCCCGGGATGACGGCGTTGACGCCGAAGTCCGGCGTCTCGTAGGCGAGGAGCTCGACCTCGAGCACGTCGCCCGGCTCGGCCCCCGTCACGACAACAGGCCCGGTGAGCGGATGGCCGAGCCCGAGGTCCAGCCGCCCGCAGTCGGCGTGTGTGCTCTCACCGGTCAGCTGACCGTCGAGCCCGTCTCGGGTCTCCAGCGTGACGACGTCGCCCGGCGCCACGACTGCCGCGGGCTCCAGATCGGGGTGCCAGCGGTTGTGTGCGCTGGCCGAGGGAATCCTCACAGGAGCTCCCGCACCCGCTCGGCCGCTCGGGTGGCGGCGGCGATCTCGACGTCGGTCCAGTGCCTGGTCGTCTCGAGCTGGTGCACCGAGAGGATCGCCTCCAGGCGCCCTTCCCGGAGGACGGGCGTCACGACCTGTGCCGCGAGGCCGCCGTAGGCAGCGAGCATCTCGTGGAACGCGGGATCGTCGAACGCGGCGGCGCAATCGTCCTGCACCACCTGCCGGCCGCGCTGGACCTCGAGGACGACTGGCTGGCTTGGGAGGTGCACGGAGCGCTCGTGGCGGATGGAGGGGATTCCCGCCGCCAGCGCCTCCTCGACGACGGGGAACGCGTGCTCACCCGGCAGGTCGCGCCGGAGCGTGACCCGGCTCGCCCCGGTCGTCGCGAGCAGATCCTGGAGGACGTCGTGCAGCGTCACGCGTCGGGATGGGGCACCGCGACGACCTGGAGGTCGGCGATCCCTTCGAAGTCGTGCGGATTGACGGTGTGGAGCGGCAGGCCGTTCGCGATGGCGACTGAGGCGATCAGCGCGTCGTAGGCTCGCGCGGCGCGCTTGCGCCCCGACGAGCGAAGGCTCGACGCCACCCGACCGAAGGCGCGCGCGGCCGCCTGGTCGAACGGGATGGGGTCGAAGTCCGCCTCGGCCTGCTGGAGGTGCGACTGTCGGGCCGCCCGGACCGGAGGGTCCTCGGTGACCAGTGGCCCGACCGAGAGCTCGGCGAGCGTGATGGTCGAGATCGCGGGATGAGAAGGAAGCGCGGTCGTGTCGCGGAGTCGCGTGAGGAGGATGACGGTGCTGGTGTCGAGCAGCCCGTCGGTCGTTCGCGTCACAGCGATGCGTCGACGTTACGGTCGAGATCGGCTCGGAGGCACTCGGGATCGACCGGTGGCAGCGCGCGCCAACGCTCGAGGAGGGTCGCGATGTCGAGTCCGGCGGGTCGTACCGGCCTGAGCTCCGCGACCGGAACCCCGGCACGAGTCACCACGAGCGACTCGCCACCCAGCACCCGCTCGACGACGTCACCGCCGTGGTTGCGCAGCTCTCTGATCGTGACGTCACCCACCAGGGCACTGTATCACATGTGATACACACGCGGAGGATCGCGATTTCGATGCGCAGGCAAGGCTGAAGTAGGCTCGACGGGAACCCCCGACGGAGAAGGAGGCGCGGCGCGATGGCAGATCCCGAGCTCGTTCCCGAGAAGCTCCACTCGCAGGACGGCCTGGAGGTGTCGAAGAGCCCTTGGGGCGCCGACGACGAGATCGGGCGCCTCAACTGGATCACGCCCGAGACGAACGCGGCCATCCTCGGCCATCTCGACGGGCGCCACGTCTTCGACCTGAACGTCGAGTACTTCATCGGCATGCCGTCGTGGGTCGCAGCCGGCGACCCCGGCTACGGGATCTGGATGACCCACACCCCGCAAGGGTCGGTCAACGACAACCTCTCCGGCGTCGGCTCGGACGTCCACGAGAAGTACTCCTACTGCGGCGACTCGATCCATCTGTACACCCACTGCGGGACGCACATCGACACGCTCAACCACCTCGGCTTCTACGGGAGGTTCTGGAACGGCTGGGAGGCCGACAAGGATCTCGGCAGCCGGATCTGGAACAAGGGCGGGCTCGAGAAGTACCCGCCCGTGATCGCCCGTGGCGTCCTGCTCGACGTGGCAGGCACGCACGGCGTCGACGTCCTGCCGGACAGCTACGCGATCACGCCGCAAGACCTCCAGGACACGGTTGCGAAGCAGGGCGTCGAGCTACGGAAGGGCGACGTCGTCCTCGTACGCACCGGCCGGATGAACGTCTGGCCCGACTTCGACGGATACCTCGTCAACACGCCGGGGATCGGCCTCCCGGCCGCGAAGTGGCTCTGCGAGGAGGTAGGCGCGATGTGCATTGCCGGCGACACGATCGGGCTCGAGGTGCTGCCGTCCGAGGAGGAGAAGGTGTTCCTCCCGGTGCACAGCTACATGTTCGCGACCGCCGGGGCACAGATCATCGAGGTCGTCGACATGAACGAGATCGCGGCGGAGAAGCAGTACGAGTTCGCGTTCCTCGGGCTGCCGCTCAAGCTCCGCGGCGCGACGGGCGCGCCGATGCCGTCGTACGCCGTGCCGCTACGTACGTAACGGACGCGTCACGCCCGCGCGAACGGCCGCAGGAGGTGTCGCTGCACAGCGGGAGGGACGAGCGGCGCGTAAAAGTACTCGTCCGGGTAGGTCTGGGCGAGCCTTGCCAGATCGCGCATGCCCGGCTGCCCGAGGTGGAAGAGCTCGAGGAAGAGGTCAGCGATTCGTAGGGCAGGCTTGAACTCCGCGAGAAAGCGTGCCCGGTCTCCTTCGACTCGAAAGGTGTGAGGCGTTCCAGGCGAAACGGTGATCGACTCGCCCGCACGCACGATCTGCGATCCCCGCAGCCCCAAGCGCACGCGAAGCGCCCCTTCGTGAACCGTGAAGCGCTCCTCCTGCTTCATGTGGCGGTGAAGCGGGCCGCCGTTCATCGCCGGTCCGGCGTCGATCTCGCTTCGGTATGCCTCCGGGGTGAGCTCCACCAGCGTGGCGCGCATCGCCTGGTTCTCGAAGACCTGTCCGGGGCTGAAGTCGGCGGCCGGTCGATCGGACGTCCCCGGTCTGATCACCTCCGCCGACACGCCGCGACGCTAACCCACCGGCAGGCGAGCTGTCTAGGCAGGCTGGTCGAGCACCGCGATGAAGCTCTCGAGGGCGCCCTGGACCTGCTGTGACTCGGCGATCTCGCTCTCGAGTCGTCCGAGCTCGTCTTCCTCCGGCTCGTCGGGGTCGTCCTCGAGCACGACGTAGAGGTCGTCGGCGAACGGATCCTCGTCTTCTGGCTCGTCGTCCAGCTGCCCAAGTGCGGCGCGCACCCGACGCACGACGTCGGTGTCGAGTCCCGCGAACGCCTCCGCGTCGATACGCGGTCCCTCCCGTTCGAGGACGACCTCGGCGACCTCGCGCCGCAACGCCGCCTCGCGCTCACGCTCGTCGGCGAGCGCCTCCTCCGCCTGGGCGCGCCGGCCGGCGCGTGCGACCGCGTCCCGATCCACGTGCCAAGGATAATCCGGCGGGTGACCGACTCACGCGCCTGGGCGCCCGGCGCCGTGCTCGCCGGCGCGTCCGGCGCCCAGACGGCGGTCTCGCTCGTCAACTTCGGGCTCCCCGCGATCGGGCCCGAGCTCCTCGACGACTTCGACCTGACGCTGTTCGAGCTCGGTGCGGTGCTGTCGGCCGGGTTGCTCGGCGCGGGTGTGGCGCTGATCGCGGCGGGCTTCCTCGTCGATCGGATCGGCGCGCGCCGTGCGATGCTCATCGGGACGGCGGTCGGCGCCGCCGGGCTCGCCATTGCTGCCACCGCCGGCTCGAAGCAGGTCCTCTTCTGGGCGCTCTTCGTCTTCGGCCTCGGGTCGGCGGTCGTGCCGATCGCGGGCACGGGAGCGCTCTTCCGCGCGTACCCGGCTGCACGGCGCGGCTGGGCGATGGGCGTGCGGCAGACCGCGGTCCCCCTCGGCGGCGCGATCGCGGCGATCGTCTATCCGTCGCTCTACGCGCTTGGTGGGACAGGGCTGACGCTTTCGGTCTCCGCCGCGGTCGTTGCGGTCAGCGGCTGCTGGTTCGCGCTCGTCGTCAGTGACGGGCCTGCGGCGCGCAAACGTATCGGTCGCGGGTCGCTTGCGACGATCCTCCGCGCGCCCGGAGTCCTGACGCTGCTGGCCGTCGCCGCCTGCTACATCGTCGTCCTCCAGGCGCTGCTCGCATTTCTCGTCCCTGCGATTCGCGAGGCGGGACACTCCGAGCTCACCGCGTCGATCGCATACTTCGGCGTCAACCTCGCAGCGATGGTGGCACGCATCGTGTGGGGATCGGTCGCAGACCGGGGCGGCGGCTCGCGGCGCGTCCGCACGCTGGTCGAGGTGGGTGCGCTCGCCTCGGTCGGCGCGCTCGTCTTCGGCGTCGCGCTCCACGCAGGAGCCGTGGCCGTGGTGCTCGCGACCGTCGTCTTCGGCCTCGGGGCGCTCGGCTGGAACGCACTCGTCTACGTGAGCGCGGGGGAGCGGGTCGACCCGTCGCTGGCCGGCCGCTCGGTCGCGGTCGCCGCGACGGTGGTCTTCGTGCTGTCGGGAATCGCGACTCCGCTGCTCGGCGCGCTCGTCGACGCTCTGGGGTGGGACGCGCTCTGGCTCGCCACGGCGGCACTCGCTGCGCTCGGCGCGTTTCTCGCGTACCGCCTGCCCCCGCAAACCGTGGCGGAGAGCGCCTGAGAGCGCTTCAAACCGTTTCTTGCATACTGTATGGTCGCCGACGGTGGGCGCGATCTTCGAGGGTCAGGCTTCTCTCGCCCGGACCGCCAGTGCGGCCGCCGCCGACCTCATCCGCCAGGCGATCGTCGACGGACGCGTGCTCCCGGGACAGCGGCTCAAGGAGGAAGAGCTCGCCCAGCAGCTCGGTATCAGTCGGACGCCGATCCGCGAGGCGCTGCTCGTGCTCCAGACCGAGGGCCTCCTCGAGGCAACGCCGAACCGTGGCGCAACGGTCCGCTCGTACGATCCCGCCGAGCTCGAGGAGATGTACGACCTGCGGGCGCTGCTGGAAAGTCACGCAGCGCGTCGCGCGGCCACGCGCGTCACGGCGGCGCAGCTCGAGGAGCTCCGCGCAAGCTGCGACCGGTTCGCGGCCCTGCTCGGGGGCGACGATCTCCCGGCGCTCGTCGCGGAGAACGGGTTCTTCCACGACACGATCCTCGCGGCCGCCGAGAGTGAGCGCCTCAGCGGGATGGTCCGCCAGGTCGTCGCGATGCCGCTCGTCTACAAGTCGTACGTCTGGTACTCGCCCGCGCAGGCGTCCGCCTCGCACCACTACCACCTGCAGCTCGTCAAGGCGCTGGAGCGAGGGGACGGCGAGCGCGCAGAGATCGTGATGCGCGAGCACGTCTTCGAGGCGCGGGACGTCCTCGTGCAGCACATGGCCGCAGGGCTGCCCGATCCGCGGCCCGGCTCGGAACGGACGGCCGACGCGTGACGGCGGCGACGGTGCCGGACGGCGGGCCGCTCACCGGGCTGCGCGTCGTCGAGCTCGGGATGCTCCTGGCCGGCCCGTTCACCGGCCGGCTGCTCGGCGACATGGGCGCCGAGATCATCAAGGTCGAGGCGCCGGGGAAGCCCGACCCGATTCGCGACTGGGGCAAGGCGCGCTACGAGGGGCGCTCGCTCTGGTGGCCCGTGCAGTCGCGGAACAAGAAGTGCATCACCCTCGACCTTCGCGAGCCGCGTGGGCAGGAGCTCTTCCTGCGGCTCGTCGAGCAGACCGACGTCGTCACCGAGAACTTCCGGCCCGGCACGCTCGAGCGGTGGGGGATCGGCTACGACCGCATGAGCGAGGTCAACCCGCGTGTGATCCTCGCGCGCATCTCCGGGTACGGGCAAACGGGGCCGTACGCGGAGCGGGCAGGCTTCGCATCGGTATCGGAGGCGATGGGCGGGCTGCGCTACCTGAACGGCTTTCCCGACCAGCCGCCGCCGCGCATGCACCTCTCGCTCGGCGACTCGCTCGCAGGGATGTTCGCCGCGCAGGGCATCCTCGCCGCGATCTACTGGCGCGACGTGGCGGGCGGTGGGCTCGGCCAGGTCGTCGACGTCTCGCTGATGGAGGCGTCGTTCGCCCTGCTCGAGAGCACGGTGCCGGAGTACGACAGGCTCGGGATCGTCCGCGGCCCGCAGGGAACGAACCTGAAGGGGATCGCGCCCTCCAACATCTTCAAGTCGCGAGACGACAAGTGGGTCGTGATCGCGGCGAACGCGGACAACGTGTTCCGGCGGCTCTGCGAAGCGATCGGCCGACCCGAGCTCGCCGACGACGAACGCTTTGCGACGCACCTGGCCCGCGGCGACAACCAGGACGAGATCGAGGGGATCGTGGCCGACTGGGCCGGAGAGCACGACGCCGCCGAGATCGACGGGCTCCTCAACGAGGCGGGCGTGATCTGCGGCCCGATCTACACCATCGCCGACATCTTCGAGGACCCGCAGTTCAAGTCCCGCGACATGCTGCTCGAGCACGTCGATCCGGAGTTCGGCTCGTACGTCGGGCCCGGGATCGTCCCCAAGCTGACGCGGACGCCCGGCGCGGTGCGCTGGTCGGCGACCTGGCAGGAGGGCAGCCACAACGACGAGATCTACGGTGGGCTGCTCGGCCTCGACGAGGCCGAGCGCACCGCGCTCCACGAGGAAGGTGTGATCTGACCACGGTCACAGTCTGCGACGTCGGGCCGCGCGACGGCCTCCAGAACGACGCCGTCACGCTCGACCCCGTCGTGCGAGCGGGCCTCGTGGACAGGCTGGCGGCCGCAGGGGTCACGCGGATCGAGGCAGTCAGCTTCGTGCATCCCGGCCGCGTGCCGCAGATGGCCGGCGCGGAGGAGGTCGTCGCTGCGCTCCACCCTGTGGAGGGCGTCACCTACGCAGGGCTCGTCCTGAACGAGCGCGGCTACGACCGTTTCGCGACAACGGCCCTGACGGAAGCGCACTACGCGTTCGCCGTCAGCGACGAGTTCAACCGGCGGAACGCGGGCGCCTCGACCGAGGAGTCGGTCGTTGCGGGCGAGCGCGTCGTGGCGCGGGCCAAGGAGGACGGGATCCGCGTCACCGTCACACTCGGGACGTCGTTCGGATGCCCGTTCGAGGGTGCGATCGACCCCGGACGCGTGCTGGAGCTCGCCGCACGCTTCGCCGCGGGCGGCGCGGACGAGATCGTCTTCGCCGACACGGTCGGCGTCGGCGTTCCGCGGCAGGTGCGTCACCTGGTTCGTGAGGGCGTCGAGCTCGGCGTCCCGGTCGGCGTCCATCTCCACAACACGCGCAGCACGGGCTACGCGAATGCGCTCGTCGCGCTCGAGGCGGGCGCGACGGTGCTCGACGCCTCGATCGGAGGGATCGGCGGCTGCCCGTTCGCCCCGCGCGCGACGGGGAACATCGCGACAGAGGATCTCGTCTACCTGCTCCACGGCGAGGGGATCGAGACGGGAATCGACCTCGACCGGCTGATCGAGGTCGCGACCTGGCTCGAAGAGAAACTCGGGCGGCAGCTCGAGGGGCAGGTCTACAAGGCCGGCGCGTTCGCGCCGGTCATGGCTCACTGACGACGGAGGAGAGGGATGGCATTCAGGCTCGGTGTCGACGTGGGAGGGACGTTCACCGATCTCTTCCTGGTCGGTGACGACGGAACGGGTACGCAGCATCGGGTGAAGACGCCGTCGACGCCGGCCGACCCGTCACAGGGCGTGCTCGTCGGCGTCCGCCGGATCTGCGAGGAGTCGGGCGTCGACGTCGGTGACCTCAGGAACATCCTGCACGGCACGACCGTCGCGACGAACGCGGTGCTCGAGTCGAAGGGCGCCCGCGTCGGACTGATCACGACCCAGGGGTTCGCGCAGATCCTGCACCTCGCCCGTTCGCAGACCCCCGGCCCGCTCGCGGGCTGGATCATCATGGAGAAGCCCGACCCGCCCGCCTCGCTCGCGGACACGCGCGAGGCGATCGAGCGCATGGGTCCTCGCGGCGAGACCATCGTCGAGGTCGACGAGGCGCAGGTCGAGGGCATTGTGCGCGACCTGGTCGAATCGGGCGTCGAGTCGCTCACGGTCGGGCTGATCAACTCGTACGTCAACCCGGCGCACGAGGAGCGGATCGGCGAGATCGTCGAGCGGCTCTACCCGGGCTTCCCGGTGACGCTCTCGGCACAGGTGCTGCCGGAGTTCCGCGAGTACGAGCGGACGCTGACCGCGTGCATGAACTCGTACGTCCGACCCAAGGTCGCGACGTACGTCAAGGATCTCCAGGCGGAGCTGAACGGCATTGGCGCCACCGCGGACGTCAACATCCTCCGCTCGGACGCCGGTCTCATGACCACGGTCGAGGCAGGGCGCAACCCGATCTACGGGATCCTCTCCGGTCCCTCGGGTGGCGTCGCCGGCGCGCTCTACGTCGCCCGCAAGGCGGGCTTCGAGGACATCCTCACCTTCGACATGGGCGGCACCTCGACCGACGTCGCGCTCTGCCAGAACGGCGAGCCGACGATTGGGCGCGAGACCTCGATCAGCCACTTCCGGATCAAGGTCCCGTCGGTGAACGTGCACACGGTCGGCGCCGGCGGCGGATCCATCGCCCATGTGCCGGAGCTCACCAAGGCGCTCCGGGTAGGCCCACAGTCGGCCGGCGCGGATCCCGGTCCGGCGTCGTACGGGCGCGGCGGCGCGGAGCCGACCGTGACCGACGCCAACGTCGTCCTCGGGCATCTGCCGCCGAGCCTTCTCGGTGGAGAGATGGCGCTCGACGTCGATGCCGCCCGCGCAGCGGTGCAGACCGTCGCGGACGCGATGGGGCTCGGCTCGGCCGAGGAGGCAGCCGAGGGGATCCTCGCGATCGTGAACGAGAACATGGCCGGCGCGCTGCGGCTCGTCTCCGTCCAGCGCGGCCACGACCCCCGCGAGTTCGCGCTCGTCGCCTACGGCGGCGCGGGGCCGCTACACGCGAATGCGGTCGCCGAGATCATGGGGTCGTTCCCCGTGCTCGTGCCTCCCGCGCCCGGTGTCCTGTGCGCGATCGGCGACCTCGTGGCGGACTTCCGCGACGAGTTCGCGCAAACCTACATCCGCGTCCTCGCCGACGCCGACGCAGCCGAGGTCGGGACGATCCTCGACGGGCTCGGCGAGCGTGCCCGCGAGTGGCTCGAGGGCGAAGGGATCGCCGAGGACGTCCGCTCGATCGCATACACGGCGGACATGCGCTACCACCGACAGGGCTACGAGATCCCCGTCACGATCGACCCCGACGAGGCGCGCGGCGGCCTCGACGGGCTCGAGGAGCGGTTCAACGTGCTCCACGAGCAGCTCTACGGATTCCGCATGCCGGGCACGGCGTGCGAGATCGTCAACCTACGGGCGATCGGCTCGGGCGCAGTCCCGAAGCCGGAGCTTCCGGTGGGCGAGGCAGGTGACGCCGATGCCTCCGCCGCCGTCACCGAGGAGCACGAGATCGTCTTCAAGGGCGAACGCGTGCCGACGAAGATCTACGACCGCGCCAGGCTCTCACCGGGCCACCGCTTCGACGGCCCCGCGATCGTGACCGAGTTCGACTCGACCACCGTCGTCCTCCCCGGCTACGCGGCCGAGGTCGACGTCAACTTCAACATCCTCATCAACCCGAAGGGCGTGAACGATGACGACGATCACCAGCGAGAAGCCGCAGGTCGCCGAGATCCCGACCGGGGTCGAGATCGACCCCGTCACGCTCGACATCATCGAGGGGGCGCTCAAGAGCGCACGGTACGAGATGGACGCCGTGCTCTTCCGCTCCGCGATGAGCCCCGTCATCAGGGAGCAGCACGACGAGTTCCCGATGATCACCGACCCGCGCGGCCGCATGGTCGTGGGCCAGTTCGGCGCCTACATCAACGAGATGATGGAGGACTGGGATCGCGGCATCTATCCGGGGGACGTGATCCTGACCTCGGACCCGTTCAAGTGCTCGGCCTCGATCTCGCACACGAACGACTGGCTCGTGCTCGTGCCGATCTTCTACGACGACGAGCTCGTCGGCTGGTCGTCGCAGTTCGGCCACCAGATGGACGCGGGCGGGCCGCTCCCGGGCTCGCTGCCGACCGGGGCGAAGACGATCTTCGAGGAGGGGATCATCATCCCGCCGCTCAAGATCGTCGAGCGCGGCGAGGTGCAGGAGGACGTTCTCCGGCTGATCCTCAACAACGTCCGCAACCCGGAGATGAACCGCGCCGACCTGTTCGCGATCGTGGCGGGCTGCCGGGCGGGCGAGAGGCGCGTGATCGAGCTCTGCGACCGATTCGGGAAGGAGACCTACCTCGCCGCCCTGCAGGCGCTCCTCGACCGCACCTACAACGCGATGAAGTTCCTCATCTCCGTCGCGATCCCCGAAGAGCCGCAGACGTTCGTCGACTACATCGACGACGACGGGCTCGGCAACGGCCCGTACAAGATGCAGCTCACGATCTGGCGGGAGGGCGAGCACGCCTTCTTCGACTGGTCGGGCACCGACCCGCAGGCCCTCGGACCGATCAACTTCTACCTCTCCGAGGGCATGTTCAAGATGTTCATCGGGATCTACCTGATCATGGTCAACGATCCCCAGATCCTCTTCAACGACGGCTTCTATCCGCTCCTCCACGTCGTGATGCCGGAGGGATCGCTGCTCCGGCCGCGCTACCCGGCCGCGCTCGGGTGCCGAACGCACGCCCTCGCCCGGCAGTTCGACGTCCTCGGCGGGGCGCTCTGCAAGAACGCGCCGGAGCTCAACACGGCGGCCGGGTATGGCACGAGCCCCTACATGCTCTATTCCGGCTGGGAGGAGAGCGGCGACTTCTTCTACTCGATGGAGATCCTCTACGGGGGGATCCCCGGGAGGCCGATCGGCGACGGGATGGACGGCCACTCGTGGTGGCCGCTCTTCGAGAACATCCCGACCGAGTACCTCGAGGCCTACTACCCGCTGCGCATCGACGGCTACACGACCGTCACCGACTCCGGCGGGCCGGGCCTGCACCGCGGCGGCAACGGCGTCGAGAAGCGCTACGTGTACCTCGAGCCGGGCGAGGTCTCGATCCACGACGACCGCTGGCTGACCGCGCCCTGGGGCGTCCTCGGCGGGCTGCCCGGGTCGCGCTCGACGAAGCTCCTGAAGCGTGCGGACGGGACCGAGCAGGTGCTGGCGTCGAAGTGCGACAACGTCGTCGTCGAGCCCGGTGACATGCTCGTCTACCGCACAGCAGGCGGCGGCGGCTGGAAGGACAGGCTCGACCGACCGGCCGAGCTCGTCGCCCGCGACGTCTCGTTCGGGCTCGTCAGCCGCGAGCGCGCGACGGAGGGCTACGGCGTCGTCCTTGCCGACGACGGCTCCGTGGACGAGGCGGCGACGAGCACGGAGCGCGAGCGGCAACGCGCCGAGCGCGGCGACGCACCGGCGTTCGACTTCGGGCCGTCGCTCGAGGACGTTCTCGCCAGCTGCCGCGAGGAGACGGGGCTCGACGCGCCGACGCCCGCGACGCCGCTGCGCTGGTCGCCGCTCGAGGACGGAGACGACGCGCTCGCGCGGGTCAGGGCCGGCGACGGCGTCTGAGACGCACCACGAGGGGTTCCACGGGCGCGCCGGCTTCGGCCGGCGGCCTGCCCTCGTGGTTATCGACGTCAACCGCGGGTTCACGGAGCCCGACTCACCGCTCGTCTGCGACCTCGACGGCGTCGTGGACTCGATCCGCCTGCTGCTCGACGGTTTCCGGGCGGCAGGGCTGCCGGTCGCCTTCACCACCGTTGCGTACGACGAGGCGGGCAAGCAAGCCGCGGAGGCCTTCATCGCGAAGGTTCCCGCGCTGCTCGTTCTCGAAGCGGGCAGCCGTTGGACGGAGATCGACCCGCGCATCGCACCGCAGGGCGACGAGCCCGTGCTCACGAAGCTCTGGGCGTCGGCCTTCCACGGGACGCCGCTTTCGAGCTTCCTCACCTCGCACGCGTGCGACTCGCTCGTGGTCACGGGCGCCTCGACATCCGGGTGCGTCCGAGCGACGGCGGTCGACGCGCTGCAGCACGGCTACCGCGTGCTGGTCCCGCGGGATGCCGTCGGCGATCGCAACCGCGAGGCTCACGAGGCGAATCTCTACGACATCGACACGAAGTACGGTGACGTCGTGACCACCGCCGAGGTGCTCGCCGGGATCGAGGCTGCGTCGTGATCGTTCGCGACGCGGGGGCTGCTTGGCAAGTCGTGCTCCAGCCCGAGCACGCCGAGCTCTCCGAGGAGGTCGCGCGCGCCTGGGCCGATCGAGGCCCGCGTCACGAGTCCGTCGTCCTTGCCGCACGGCGCCACGACGACGGCTGGGCGACCTGGGAGCGCTCGCCGATGGTCGACGGCGAGGGTAAGCCGGTCTCTTTCCTCGATGTCCACGTCCCCGCGCACCTCGCCTTCTACCGCGCCGGGATCGCGGCGGTCACCGACGAGGATGCCTACGCCGGCCTCCTCGTCTCGATGCACGGTGCGGGCATCTACCGGCAGCGCTACGGCGCGGATCCCGGGCTCGCCCTCACGCGCGCGCCCGAGGTGCAGGAGCTCGTCGACGCGTTCGTCGTCGAGCAGGAGGCGGACCATCCGCGCCGGATGGTGGACGTAGGCGTCGAGGACGAGCTGCGGCTCGCGGACTACCACCGGCTGCAGTGGTTCGACCGGTTCTCGCTCGTGTTCTGCCTTCGCGACTGGGACGAGCCCGGGGAGCCCTTCGAGCTCGGGTCGTTCCGCTTCGAGCCGGCCGAGCCGTGGACGACGCGCGTCTCACCGTGGCCGTTCGAGGCGAGTCGCGTCGAGTGCACGCTCGTGCGACGCCTCGTGCCGAAGCGCGCGTGGAGTCAGGCGGAGTTTCGTCAGGCGTTCTTCGAGCTTCCACGCCGAGCGGTCACGATCGGATTCGTCGAGTAGCCAGATGGCCGGCGACGAACGTCTCACCTGGCTCCGCGTCCCAACCGAGGACGAGCTTCCCGCGGGGGTCCACGAGCTCTGGCAGCCGTCGCTCGAGAAGCTCGGCTTCGTCCCGAACGTGCTGCGGCTCTACGCGCTCCGGCCCGACAATCTGCTCGCCTGGAACGCCTGGTACGACGTCGCGATGAAGGGCGACTCGGGCCTGACGAAGCCCGAGCGAGAGATGATCGCCGTCGTGGTGTCGGTCGCGAACGACTGCCCGTACTGCATCGCCGCCCACGGGGCGGCGCTGCGCAAGCTCACGAAGGATCCGGCGCTCGCCGACGCGATCGCGGCCGACCACACCACGGCGCCGGTCGAGCCACGCGTCCGGGCGATGCTCGACTACGCCGTCAAGCTGACCCTCAGGCCGAAGGAGATGACGGAGGCCGACGTCGTCGCGCTCCGCGACGCGGGCTGGAGTGACGAGGACGTGATGGACGTCGCGGAGGTGACGGGGCTCTTCAACATGTCGAACCGCATGGCCTCCGGGCTGGGCTGGGCGCCGAACCCCGAATACGAGTCACTTGGACGCTAGGCACTTTCGGCTTCGCCGAAAGTGCCTCTGTTTAGAGGTACTTTCCCGAGCTTGCTCGGGAAAGTGCCCGGGAAAGTGCCCCTGCTACGTTTCGCGCAACGTGAACCACGTACTCGTCCTGAATGCGAGCTATGAGCCGCTGAACGTGTGCTCGACACGTCGCGCGCATGTGCTCGTCTGGAAGGGCAAGGCAGAGGTCATCGAGAGGCTCGACGAGCCTCTGCGCACCTCGACCAACACATACGTGCGACCGCACGTGATCCGACTCGTGACGTACGTCCGCGTCCCGCGATCGGTGAAGCGCCGTATCTCCAGGCGGGCCCTCTTCGCACGCGACGGCTGGCGTTGCGTCTACTGCGGCGACGGCGGGTCCCGGCTGACACTCGACCATGTCGTGCCGAGGTCGCGCGGAGGCGACTCGGTCTGGGAGAACGTCGTGACGGCGTGCGGCCCGTGCAACCTCCGAAAGGGCGACCGGCTGCTCGAGGAGACGCCGATGCACTTGAAGCGCATCCCGAGCGCTCCGCCGCCCGTGCTGTTCATCAGCCTTGCGCTCCACCGCGTGCCGGATGCGTGGCGCACCTACCTGCCCGGTGTCGAGGACGTCCCGAACGCCGCCGCGGAGGCCGCGTAGGCGCCGCACCCCCCGGTGCCTGCCTTCAGCCAGGCACCTGCTCGGCCCTCACGCCGCCACCGTCTCCCAGCCTTCGTCGCGGTCGGCGCGGTACGACCCGAAGACCCGGAGGCGGGCAGTCTCGGTTCGCATCTCGGTCAGCGCGGCCGCGACCTCGTCGTCGAGCGGATGGCCGCCGAGGACGCAGTCGAACCGGTAGTCGAACGGCCGCGAGGGGATGGGTCGCGAGACGAGCTGCACCATGTCGATCGCGCGACGTGCGAGCGGCTCGATGGCGCTGTGCAGCGCGCCCGGCCGGTGGTGCGTCTCGAAGGTCAGGGCGGTGCGCCACTCGCCGTGGCGGCGATCGAGGCGTGTGTACGGCGCGAGCGCTGCGAATCGTGTGTACGCGGCGTGGTCGCCGACGTCGTCCGAGAGCACGACAAGCCCGTGCATCCGCGCCGCGCGCGCACTCGCGATCGCAACGACGGCCGGATCCCCGAGCTCAGCGACCGCCGCCGCGGCATCGCCCGTGGTTGCTGCAACGATCGCGGTCGCCCCGGGGAGAGAAACGAGCAGCTCGCGACACTGGTCGAGCGCGACCGGATGCGAGTGGATCTCCCGGACGTCCTCGACGGCGACCTGTGCGGGGCCGACGAGGCAATGTCTGATCGGGAGGATCGCTTCCGCGACGATCGAGAGCGCTGAGTCGTAGAGCAGGTCGTGCGTCTCGTTGACGGGGCCGACGAGTGAGCTCTCGATCGGCAGGACGCCGTAGGTGGCGGCACGGCTCGTCACGACCTCCACGACCTCGGTGAACGACGCCTGCGCGACGAGCCGGGCGGCAGGGAACAGACGGTCGCAGGCAGCCGCGCTGTGGGCGCCCTCCCGGCCGGGGTAGGCGACGGTGATGTCGTTCGAGCTCACGCGTGTCCCCTCGTCAAGCCTGGAGCGATCGCAACACGGCATCACCCATCTGCACGGTCGATGCCGAGCCCCCGAGGTCCGGGGTCGGCGCGTCGCGCAGTGCCGAGTCGACGGCGCCCTCGAGCGCGTCCGCGTCGTCCCCGCGTCCGAGCCCCATCCGGAGCAGGAGGGCCGTGGAGCGGAGCATCGCGGCCGGGTTCGCGATCCCCTGCCCGGCGATCTGCGGCGCGGAGCCGTGGACAGGCTCGAAGAGCCCGGGCCCGTCGTCCGAGAGGGAGGCCGACGCTGCGACCCCGAGGCCCCCGGTGACCGCCGCAGCGATGTCCGAGAGGATGTCGCCGAAGGTGTTCTCGGTCACGACGACGTCGATCGTCTCCGGCGCCTGCACGATGGTCATCGCGAACGAGTCGACGAGCGCGTGGTCGAGCGCGACGTCCGGATACTCGCCCTCACCCATCTCCGTAACGACGTCGCGCCAGAGGCGTGAGGTGTGCAAGACGTTCACCTTGTCGACCGAGGTCAGTCGCCCGCCGCGCTCGCGCGTGAGCTCGAAGGCGCGCCGGGCGATCCGCTCGATCTCGGGACGCGAGTACTCGCACGTGTCGAACCACGTCCCGTCGTCGCGCACGCCCTTCTCGCCGAAGTAGAGCCCGCCGACGAGCTCCCGGACGATCACGAGGTCGATCCCGTCCGCCTGTGCCGGCCGGACGTTCGCGTACACGCCGAGCTCTTTGCGCAGCCCGAGCAGTCCCTGCTCCGGCCTGACGGGCTGCCCTTCGAGCTCCGGGAGCCCGACGGCGGCGAGGAGGACCGCATCGGATGACCGACATGCCTCGAGTGTCGTGTCCGGCAGCGGGCTTCCCTGGGCGAGGATCGCGTTCCCGCCGAAGGGATGCTCGCTGTGGTCGATCCCGAGCGCGTCGAGCACGCGGATCGCCTCGGCCGCGACCTCGGGCCCGATCCCGTCACCGGGCAGGACTGCAACGTGCGTCACGGCGCCACCGGATAGCCCTTGTAACACAGTGTTACAAGGGCCGTCACGCGATCCCGTGTGCGTGTTCGTACGCCGCGATCTCGTCCTCGTGCTGCAAGGTCAGGGCGATGTCGTCGAGGCCGTGCAAGAGGCGCTGGCGGACGGGCTCGTCGAATGCGAACGGGATCTCGCGGCCGTCCGGGGCGACAATCAGGAGGCGCTCGAGGTCGACGGTCAGCTCCGACCCGCGGTCGAGATCGACTCCCTCGATCAGGCGCTTCACCTCCTCGTCGGGAAGCGCGATGACGGCCATCCCGTTCTTGCCTGCGTTCGTGCGGAAGATGTCGCCGAACGAGGGAGCGATGACGACGCGGAACCCGTAGTCCGCGAGCGCCCACGCGGCATGCTCGCGGGAAGAGCCGCAGCCGAAGTTCCGCCCTGTGAGCAGGATCGACGCGCCGGCGAACTCGGGCCGGTTCAGCTCGAACCCCGGCACGGGCTTCCCGTCGGCGTCGTAGCGCCAGTCGTTGAAGAGAAACTCCCCGTACCCGGTGCGCTCGATCCGCTTGAGGAACTGCTTCGGGATGATCTGATCGGTGTCGACGTCGGGCCGGTCGAGGATCGCGACCCGGCCGGTCTCGCTCGTGAACGGGGTCACGCAGTCACTGCCTCTGCCGCGTCGAGCGTCCGCACGTCGACGAAGTGGCCGTAGAGCGCGGCCGCCGCGGCCATCGCCGGCGAGACCAGGTGCGTGCGGCCACCCTTTCCCTGTCGGCCCTCGAAGTTGCGGTTCGAGGTCGAGGCGCAGCGCTCTCCAGGCCCCAGGACGTCGGGGTTCATCCCGAGGCACATCGAGCATCCGGCGCGGCGCCAGTCGAAGCCGGCGGCGCGGAAGACCGCATCGAGGCCCTCCTCCTCCGCCTGGACGCGAACGCCGGCGGATCCGGGAACGACGAGCGCGCTGACGCCCTCCGCGACCTGCTTGCCGGCGACGATCGCCGCCGCCGCACGGAGGTCCTCGATCCGCGCGTTCGTGCACGAGCCGAGAAACACCCGGTCGATGCGGATGTCCTCGACCGCGGTCCCGGGGCGCAGGTCCATGTACGCGAGCGCCCGCTCCGCCGCGGCGCGGTCGTCGGCGTCGTCGTACGAGGAAGGATCGGGCACGCGGCCCGTTACGGGGACGACCATGCCGGGGTTCGTCCCCCACGTGACCTGGGGCTCGAGCGTGTCGACGTCGACCACGTGGTACGTGTCGTAGCCGGCGCCGTCGTCCGTCGGCAAAGCCCGCCAGCGGTCGAGCGCCGCCTCCCAGTCCGCACCCTGTGGGGCGCGCGGGCGTCCCTCGAGGTACGCGAACGTCGTGTCGTCCGGCTCGATCAACCCGGCTCTGGCGCCCCACTCGATCGACATGTTGCAGACGGTCATCCGCCCCTCCATCGAGAACGAGCGGATGCAGTCGCCCGTGTACTCGACGACATGACCGATGCCTCCGTCGACACCGAGTTGGCCGATTGCTCCGAGGATCGCGTCCTTCGGCGTCAGCCCCGGATGGAGGGAGCCGACGAACTCGACGAGCATCGTGCGCGGTCGGGGTTGCGGCAGGATCTGGGTCGCGAGGACGTGCTCTACCTCCGACGTTCCGATCGGGAAGGCGAGCGCGCCCACTGCGCCATGGGTGGACGTGTGCGAGTCGCCGCACACGATCGTCAGCCCGGGCTGCGTGAGGCCCATCTCGGGCCCGATCACGTGGACGATCCCCTCGCTCCCCGATCCGGTTGCGTGGAGCTCGATCCCGAACTCCGCGCAGTTCTGTCGCAGCGCCTCCAGCTGGAGCCGCGCGAGCTCGTCGGTCACCGGCCCGTCCGTCGTCGGCACGCTGTGGTCCATCGTCGCGACGGTCAGCTCCGGCCGCCGCACCGGGCGTCCCGCGAGCCTCAGGCCCTCGAAGGCCTGCGCCGACGTGACCTCGTGCACGAGATGCAGGTCGACGTACAGCAGAGCGGGCTCGCCCGGCTCCTCTCGCACGACGTGGGCGTCCCAGACCTTCTCGAACAGCGTCTGCGCCATGCCTCCAGAGTACGCATCTGCCGCGGTTCGACGATCCGCTAGGCGGCGGCCTCCACGGCGTCGAGGAACGCGTCCGCGTCGGCTTCGATCCGCACGGGGGCGAACGTGAAGGCCACGGGGCCCAGCGTCTTGAGGCCGTCGCCGGTCACCAGCAGCACGACACGGTCGGACGCGCGAACGTCACCAGCCGCGACGGCGGCGCGCAGCGCGCCGAGCGTGACACCGGCTGCCGTCTCGCCGAAGACGCCGGTCGTTCTCGCGAGCAGCGCCATGTTCTCGCCGACCTCGTCCTCCGGGACGGCGTGGATCGCACCCCCGGTCTCTCGTGCCGTCGCGACCGCGAAGTCGCCGTCGGCCGGATTCCCGATTGCGAGCGAGCGCGCGATCGAGCTCGGGCGCACAGGCTGCACGGGAACTCCTTCGCGGAACGCGGTCGCGACAGGCTGGCAGCCCTCGGCCTGCCCTCCGACGAGGCGCGGTGGCGGACCGTCCACGAGTCCGAGCGCCCGGAAGTCCGCGAAGCCCTGGCCGACCTTGTGGAACAGCGCGCCGGACGCGATCGGGATCGCGACGACGTCGGGCGGGCGCCAGTCCAGCTGCTCTGCGACCTCGTACGCGAGGGTCTTCGAGCCCTCGGCGTAGTACGAGCGAAGGTTGACGTTGACGAAGCCCCACGGCAGCTCGAACGACAGCTCGACCGTGAGTCGCGAGCAATGGTCGTAGTGACCGTTCACGGCATAGAGCGTCGGGCCGTACGCGGCCGCCGCAGCGAGCTTCTCCGGCTCGAGGTCGGCGGGAACGAACACCGCAGCCTCCAGGCCCTCGGCCGCGGCACGCGCCGCAACGGCGCCGGCGAGGTTCCCTGTCGACGAGCACGCGAGCGTCTCGAGACCGAGCTCCTGCGCCTTGCGGGCGGCGACAGCCACGACGCGATCCTTGAAGGAGTGCGTCGGGTTCGCCGTGTCGAGCTTCAGCCAGAGCTCGCGGACGCCTAGGGCGTCCGCGAGTCTAGGTGCGGGCACAAGGGGCGTGAATCCCGGCGCGAGGCGTGGCTCTGCGGGAGCCTCCACCGGCAGCAGGTCCGCGTAGCGCCAGATGTTCGGAGGGCCGGCTGCGAGGCGCTCCCGCGTGACCGCCGCCCGGAGAGCGTCCCAGTCGTACACCGGATCGAGGGGCCCGAAGCACTTCTTGCAGCTGCCGATCGCCTCGAGGGGGTGCTCGGTGGCGCAGATCCGACAGGAGAGGGAGAGGGCTGACACGGGTGGAACCTCCTTCGCTCGCTCGACACATCCGTCCGGGTTTGGCACCGTGCCCTCTTGCGAGGGGGGTTGCCGAGGCGTCATAGGGCCGGTCCCTCAGCCTCTCTCGATGTGGAGCGGGACGAATCCCGCGCCGCCTTCCACTGTATCGGCTCCGGGCGCGGCGCGGGTGATCCCTCGTCCGCGCGTGTACGACCCGGCCGGTGGAGGTTGACACCGGAGGCCGGGGCGTCGTACCCTCGTCTGACATGTCACGCTCGGGGTCGATGCCAAGAGTGACTCGCCTCTCGATCGCTGCGCTCGCGATGCTCGTCGCCGCGGCCGTCGCGGCTCTCGCGGTCTCCTCGGCACCCGCCGCCGGGCCCGGCTCGAATGCGCCAGGCAAGGCCAAGGGCCAGCTCGGCCTCGAGGGGATGGATCACGTCGGCATCACCGTTCCGGACATCGACGAGGCGATCGCCTGGTTCGAGGACGTGATGGGCTGCGTCGCGCCGCTCACGTTCGGCCCGTTCGGCGATCCGGTGGGCACGTTCATGCAAGACCTGCTCGACGTCCATCCGCGCGCCGTGATCGAGCAGATCACGATGGTGCGCTGCGGGCGGAGCGCCAACATCGAGCTCTTCGAGTACACGGCGCCCGACCAACGAACCACCTTCCCGCGGAACTCGGACTGGTCGGGGCACCACATCGCCTTCTACGTGACCGACATCGACGCGGCGGTCGCCTACATGGTCTCGAAGGGCGTCCAGAAGTTCCTCGGCCCGCTTCCGGTAACCGACGGGCCGGCCGCCGGCCAGTCGATCAACTACTTCCGGACGCCGTTCGGGACCTACATCGAGCTGATCAGCTATCCGAACGGCATGGCGTACGAGCGCGATCCGGGTCGCCCGCTCTGGTCACCGAAGCGAAATGGCGTGACGCCCTTGGTGACGAGCGTTCCCGGCCTGCTCGGCATCGACCACGTCGGGATCACCGTGCCCGACGTGCCCGCTGCGGTCGCATGGTTCGAGGACGTGCTCGGCTGCTCGTCGCCGCTCGCCTTCGGGCCGTTCTCCGATCCGACCGGGACGTTCATCCAGGACCTGCTCGACGTCCACCCACGGGCCGTCGTCGAGCGCATCCAGCACGTGCGGTGCGGAAACGGCCCGAGCGTCGAGCTGTTCCAGTACGCCTCGCCCGACCAGGATCGGACGTTCCGCCGGAACTCCGACTTCGGCGGGAAGCATGTCGCGTACTACGTTCGGCACATCGACAAGGCGGTCGCTCGTCTCGAGGCCCTCGGCGTCCAGAAGTTCCTCGGGCCGCTGGCGGTCACGGACGGTCCCGCTGCGGGGCAGTCGATCAACTACTTCCGGGCGCCGTTCGGGACGTACGTCGAGCTCATCAGCTACCCGAAGGGGATGGCCTACGAGGCCACCGCGCCGATCCCGCTCTGGGACCCGCGCGACAACCGGCCCTGACGTCCAGCCCGCTCAGGGCCGCGCGACGGTTACGGCACCCTCCGAGGCGGGACGGACGAGCGTTGCGTACTTCGCAAGCGCGCCCGCGTCCACCTTCGGCCTGAAGGAAGGCAGCTCCCGCAGCCGAGCGGAGATCTCGTCGTCGGAAAGCTCGACGTCGAGCTTTCGCGAGTCGACGTCGATCACGATCGTATCGCCCTCGCGGACGGCCGCCAGCGGCCCGCCGTTCGCCGCCTCCGGGCAGATGTGCCCGACCATGAAGCCGTGCGTCGCGCCCGAGAAGCGGCCGTCGGTGACGAGCGCGACCTCGTCCGAGAGCCCTTCTCCGACGATCGCGCCGGTCACGTGGAGCATCTCGCGCATTCCGGGCCCGCCGACCGGGCCCTCGTAACGGATCACGACGACATCGCCCGCCTCGATGCGGCCGGCCTTGACGGCAGCGAACGTCTCTTCCTCCGAGTCGAAGACCCGCGCAGGCCCTCGGTGGTGGGTTCGCTCGGAGCCGGCGAGCTTCACGACGCATCCCTCGGGCGCGAGGTTCCCGCGCAGGATCGCGATGCCGCCGCGCGCCTTGATCGGCGTCTCGACCGGGACCACGACCTCTTGCCCTTCGGTCTCGACGACGGCATCGGCGATCTCGCCGAGCGTCCGCCCGTCGACGTTGCGGGTGGTCGAATCGACCAGGCCCGCCTTGACGAGCTCCCGCGCGACGAGTGCGATCCCGCCGGCCGCGTGGACGTCGGTCGCGACGTAGCGGCCGAACGGCTTGAGGTCGGCGACGATCGGCGTCCGCGCCGAGATCTCGTCGAAGTCGTCGATCGTGAAGTCGATCGCGAGCTCCCTGGCGATCGCGACCAGGTGCAGGACGCCGTTCGTCGAGCCCCCGGTGGCTGCCACCGAGGCGGCAGCGTTCTCGAGGGCGGCCTTCGTGATGATCTGCGACGGCCGGACGTCTCGGCGCACGAGGTCGACCGCGAGTCGCCCTGCCTCTGCCGACGCCTCTTCCTTCGAGATGTCGAGCGCGGGGATGTCGTTGCGTCCTGCCGGGCTGATGCCGAGGAACTCGAGTGCCGTGGCCATCGTGTTGGCGGTGAACTGGCCGCCGCAGGCGCCGGCGGCGGGGCATGCGACGGACTCGAGCTCGTGGAGGTCTTCGGCCGTGATCTTCCCTGCCGCGTACGCCCCGATCTGCTCGTAGACGTCCTGGATCGTCACGTCGCGTCCGCGCCAGCGGCCGGGGGCGATCGACCCCGTGTAGAGGATGAGACCGGGGATGTCGAGGCGCGCGAGCGCCATCGCCGCAGCAGGGATCGTCTTGTCGCACGCGATCAGGCAGACGAGCCCGTCGAAGAGATGGCCGCGCGCCACGAGCTCGATCGAATCGGCGATCGTCTCGCGCGAGACGAGCGAGGCGCGCATACCGGACGTCCCCATCGACACGCCGTCCGAGACGGCGATCGTGTTGAACTCCATCGGCGTCGCCCCCGCTTCGCGGATGCCGCGCTTCACGTGCGGCGCCAGCGCGCGCTGGTTGAGGTTGCAAGGCATCGTCTCGATCCACGTCGTGCAGACGCCGACGATCGGCTTCGCGAGGTCCTCGTCCGTGAAGCCGGTGGCCTTGAGCATCGCACGCGCTCCAGCTCGGTCGGGGCCGTCGGTCAGCGCGGCGCTGTGTCGCTTCGCGGGGTCGGACGGACGGTCGTACGGTGTGGTCACAGGTCGCCTCGCTCGATCGGATTTGATGGATCGCGGCACCATTCGCTGAAGGAGCCGGGGTAGAGCCGGACGTCGTCACGCCCGGCGAGCACGAGCCTTTGCGCAACGACGGCCGCCGTCACGCCGGAGCCGCAATACGCGACGAGCTCGTGTGCGTCGAGCAGGCCCTCGGGGAGTGGCTCGACGAAGTACGCGTTCGTCGCGCCGGGGATGCGGCCCGCGACCGGATCGAGCGGCTCGACGTCGCCGCGCCACCGTTCCGGCGCGCGAGCGTCGAGGAGGACGAGCGACGGATCGCCGAGCCGCGTGCGGATCTCGTCCGCGTCAATCGTGTCGTCGTCGCGGACGCGAGGCACGAACGCCGACCGCTCGTATCGCGGCTCGTCGGTGACGAGCGGGCCTTCGTACGCGCGGACGTCGAAGGTCCCCGCCTGGTCGTGCCCGAGGTGCCGTAGAAGCCACCAGCAGCGCGCCGCCCAGCCGGTTCCGTCGTCGTAGGCGAGCACGAAGGTTTCAGGCCCGATCCCGGCGCCCGCGAACATCGCGGCAAGCGCGTGCGGATCGGGAAGCGGGTGGCGCCCGCCGACCGACGGATCGGCGAGTGGTGTCGAGAGGACGCTCTCCGGATCGAGGTGAACCGCTCCCGGCACGTGGCCGGCGTCGTACGTCTCGCGCGGTCGACAGTCGGCGAGGCGGACGCTCACAGGGCGCCCTTCGGGGAGACGTGAAGCGGAACCACGGTGTGCTCCCGGAAGCGCACGCGGAGCGCCTCGGCACACACGGAAGCATCGTCGGCCCAGACGATGACGGTGGGGCCCGAGCCGGAGAGCGTCGCCCCGCACGAGCCGGGCGGCAGATCGTCGCGGATCGCCTGGAGGGTCGCCGAGCCGCGGTAGGGCTCGTGCAGCCGGTCGTCGAGACCCGCAGCGAAGAGCGTGCCGTCGTTGGCGACGGCCCCTGCCGCGAGCAACGCGGCGCGCGCCGCGTTCGCGGCAGCATCGGCGTGCGGGACAGACGCGGGAAGGGAACGCCGCGACGCCTCGGTCTGCGTCCGCTCCCGCGGGACGAGCGCCACCGGCTCGAGCGGCAGCGTGTCGGCGATGCGGGCGATCCGACCCTCCCACGTGAGCGTGACGCCCCCGGCGAGGGCGGCCGCGAGGTTGTCTGCGTGGCTCTCGAGCTCGAGGCCGGCAGCGAGAAGCTCCTCAGGCGTGCCGTCCGGCCGCGCGGCCGCCAACCCCAGCGCGATCGCCGCGGCAGACGAGCCGAGGCCGCGCTCGAGCGGGATCCGGTTCGTGAACGCGAAGCGCTTGCCCGACGGATTCGCGAGCAGCCCGTAGGCACGCACCGCGAGGTTTGTCGCGTCCTCTGGAAGCTCGCCCGCGCCCTCGCCCTCTACGGCAACGCCGTCGCCGTCGGTCACCTCCAGCTCGTTCCAGAGGTCGAGCGCGACCGCGGCGCTGTCGAAGGCCGGGCCGAGGTTGGCGGATGTGGCGGGCGCGCGAACGACCACGCTGCTCTTCTAGCGCTTCCCCGAGCGGGCCGCGTCCGCGATCGCGTCGGGATCCGGCTCGACCACGACCCGCGGCGGCGCATGGGCGTCGGCCGCAGCGGGGTCCTTCAGCCCATGGCCGGTGACGGTGACGACGATGCGGTCGCCCGCGACATCTCCGCGCAGAAGCAGCGCGAGACCCGCGGCCGAGGAGGGCTCACAGAAGAGCCCTTCCTCCTCGGCGAGCCTGCGCCAGGCGCCGACGAGCTCGTCGTCATCGACGGCACGAACGGTGGCGTGGGAAGCACTAACGGCCTCTGCGTGCACCGGATCGCCGATCCGGATCGCCGTGGCGAGCGTCGCCTGCCGGTCGACGGCCTCCACGGAGACGAGCGGCGTCTCGAGCCCGAGCTCCCGGAGCGCTTGCGCGTACGACGATGTGTTCCCGCCGCCTCCGTACGGGAGCACGAAGCAGTCCGGCGCGCCGCCGAGCTCCTCGACGATCTCGAGCACGGCGGTCTTCTGGCCCTCGCGGCGATCGGGGTTGAGGGAGTTGACGAGGACGTGCGTCCCCCGACCGGCGAGCTCCTGCGCTGCCGAGAGCGCGGCGTCGAAGTCGCCGCGTACCTCGAGCACGGTCGCTCCCAGCATGCGCGTCTGAGCCAGCTTCGCGCCGGCGACCGCGCCCTCCGGCGTCAGGACGAGCGCGGGCAGGCCGGCGCGCGCCGCGTAGGCGGCCGCGCTGGCAGCCGTGTTCCCGGTCGAGGCGCAGAGCACCGCTTCGGCGCCGTCCTCGAGCGCCTTCGAGACGGCGAGGGTCATACCGCGGTCCTTGTACGACCCCGTCGGGTTGGAGGCCTCCCACTTGAGCCACAGCTCGCGGATGCCTACGGCATCCGCTAGACGATCTGCTCGCAGCAGTGGTGTCGAGCCCTCCCCCAGCGACACGATCGGCGTCGAATCCGAAACCGGGAGAACGCCGCGGAAGCGCTCGATGAGAGGAGTTGTCATCGCGATGCACTTCTAGACGATTCCGGCGCAGCCGGAATCGTCATGCCCACCCCAGCTCCTCCACGCCTCGCTCGGAGACGACCGGGATCGCGGTCGCGCGTCCGCGCGACACGGGCAGCGCGGCGATTGCCTCGAGCGCTGCCTCGACGCGGCCGGCCGGTGCCTCGTGGGTCACGATGTGGAGCACCGCCGCGTCGGTTGCGGGCTGCTGGACGAGACGCGCGACCGAGACGCCCTCGACCGCGAGCTTCCGCGCGAGCGCGGCCAGTACGCCGGCGCGGTCCGCGACGCGAAGCTGGAGGTACCACGGCGACGCGACGTCGCCGGGCGCCAGCCGCTCGAGGTCACGCCACACCGGGTCGCCCTGGAGGAAGCCGGTGCCGGTCGTCCCGACGATCGAGACCATGTCCGCCACGACCGCGCTTGCCGTCTCGATACCGCCGGCGCCGGGGCCTTCGAGCGTGATCTCGCGGATCGCGTCGCCCTGGAGCATGACGGCGTTGAAGGCGCCCTCGACCGCAGCGAGCGGGTGGTGGGCATCCACGAACGCGGGACCGACCCTGACGTCGACGCGTCCGTCCTGGAGCGTCGCCCGCGCGAGCAGCTTCACGCTCATGTCGAGCGCCCGTGCCGCGCGTACGTGCTCCTCTGACACCGACTCGATCCCCTCGACAGCGACCCAGTCGAGTGGCACCCGCGAGCCGAACGCGACGGTCGCGAGGATCGCGATCTTCGCCGCAGCGTCGACCCCGCCCACGTCGTCCGACGGGTCCGCCTCCGCATAGCCCAGCCTCTGCGCCTCCCCCAGCGCCTCGGCGTACGAGCTGCCGGCGGCCATCGCGGTGAGCATGAAGTTCGTCGTCCCGTTCACGATCCCCAGCACTCGGTGGACGTTCGTCACGACGAGCGACTCACGGAGGACCTTGATCACCGGGATCGCCGCGCACACCGACGCCTCGAACCGGAGCTGCCCTCCGGCCGTGGACGCAGCGGCGAAGAGCTCCGCGCCGCGCCGTGCGACGAGCTGCTTGTTCGCCGTCACCACGGAGCGGCCGGAGCCGAGCAGCGCGAGCACGTGTGCCCCGGCGGGCTCGACGCCACCCATCACCTCAGCGACGATCCGGATCGACGGGTCGCCGAGCACGTCGTCCACGTCCGTGGTGAGCAGGCCATCCGCCGGCACGACGTCGCGTTCCTTCGCCGGATCGCGAACGAGCGCGCGGACGACCCTCAAGCGGTGCCCGGTCGCCCTTTCGATCTCCTCGCCCTGCTCCTCGAGCAGGCGATGCACCGCCGCGCCGACGGTCCCGTATCCCAGCAGGGCTACGGGAACGTCAACCGACGGCACTCGTGTCCTCGCGGCGCATCAGCCCCCGCAGCTCCTCGCCCACCTGCTCGAGCAGCTGGTTGGCGGCTTCCGCCCGGTGACCCCGGAGGCCCGCCTCGCCGCTCTCCATCTCCGCGATCCACAGCTTCGCGAACTCGCCCGAGCGGATGTCGTCGAGGACACTCTGCATCCGCTCGCGCACGTGCGAGTCGATCACGCGCGGCCCGCTCACGTAGTCGCCGAACTCGGCCGTGTCCGAGATCGACCAGCGCATGTGCTGCAGGCCGCCCTCCCAGATGAGGTCGACGATCAGCTTCAGCTCGTGGAGGCACTCGTAGAACGCGATCTCGGGTTGGTAGCCCGCGGCCACGAGCGTCTCGAAACCGGCGCGGATCAACTCGGTCGTCCCTCCGCAGAGGACGGCCTGCTCGCCGAAAAGGTCGGTCTCGGTCTCCTCCCGGAACGTCGTCTCGAGGATGCCGGCGCGCCCCGCTCCGATCCCGACCGCGTAGGCAAGCGCGAGGTCGCGCGCGCGCCCTGACGCGTCCTGCTCGACGGCGATCAACGCCGGGGTGCCGTACCCCTCGGTGAAGAGCCGTCGAACGACGTGGCCGGGGCCCTTGGGCGCGACCATCACGACGTCGTGGCCGGCGCCGGGTGCCACACGGCCGTAGAGGACGTTGAAGCCATGGGCGAATAGGACCGCCGCATCCCGCTCGAGGTTCGGCTCGACGTGCTCTTCGAAGACCGCGGGCTGTACCTGGTCGGGCAGCAGCAGAGACACGACCTGCGCGCCGCGCACGGCGTCCGCGACGGTCCGCACCTCGAGTCCGGCCTCCTCCGCGCCGCTCCACGAGCTCGAGCCTTCGCGCAGCCCGACGACGACACGGACACCCGAGTCGTGGAGGTTCAGTGCGTGGGCGTGGCCCTGGCTGCCGTAGCCGACGACGGCGACCGTGCCGTCGAGAAGGGAGAGGTCGCCCTCACGGAGGATCGTGGCCATCTTCGGGTCCTTTCCGGTGGGTTGAAGGGTGCTGGCGCGAGACTACGTCTCGCACCTAGATTGCGGCCAGGCGCCTCGGGGCCTTGCGCTTCGCGGACGCTCGCGGGACGCCGACGCGCCCGGTGCGGACCAGGTCGACGACGCCGTACGGCCTGCACAGCTCGTGAAACGCGTCGAGCTCCTCGGGTGTCCCGGTCAGCTCGAGCACGACGGAGTCCGGGCCGACGTCGAGGAGCCGCCCGCCGAGGGCCTCGGCCGTGGTGACGAGCTCGGCGCGCTTCTCCGGCGCCGCCGTCACCCGCACGAGGAGGAGCTCCCGCTCGACGGCCTCACCCGCGACCAGCTCGGTCACGCGCAGGACGTTGACGAGCTTGTGGATCTGCTTCTCGATCTGCTCCAGCGAGTGCTGCGTGCAGTCCACGCGGAGGGTGATGCACGACACGCCGGGGCGCTCCGTCGGCCCGACCGCCAGCGAGTCGATGTTGAAGCCCCGACGGGCGAACATCGTCGTGATCCGCGTCAATGCGCCGGGCTTGTCCTCGACCGTCACGCTCAGCGTGTGCTTCACGACGCCTTCGCCTCCACGGGGTCGGTGTACTCGAGCATGTCGAGTGCGGCCGCGCCTGCCGGGATCATCGGGAAGCACTGCTCTGCGGGGTCGACGCGGCAGTCGACCACGACCGTTCGGCCGAGGCTCAGCGCTTCGGCGAGCGCCGGCTCGAGCTCAGACTCGCTCTCGACGACCATCCCGACGCCGCCGTACGCCTCTGCCAGCTTGGCGTAGTCCGGCACCTGCGTCGTTAGATGGACGTGGGAGCGTCGCCCGTCGAAGAACATGTCCTGCCACTGGGTCACCATCCCCAGGTAGCCGTTGTTGACCAGCACGACGACGATCGGTAGATCCTCGAGGGCGGCCGTCGTCAGCTCCTGCGCGGTCATCTGGAAGCATCCGTCGCCGTCCACGCAGACGACAGTCGCCTCCGGTCGGGCCGCCTTCGCTCCGATCGCCGCGGGGATGCCGTAGCCCATGGTGCCGAGGCCGCCCGAGCTGATGAAGCTCCGCGGCCGCTCGCTCGAGATGTACTGCATCGCCCACATCTGGTGCTGGCCGACGCCGGTCGTGACGATCACGTCCTCTCCCGCCGTCAACGCCTGGAGTGTCTCCACAACCTTTTGCGGCTTGAGCCACTCGTCGCTCTCGCCGTAGCGGAGCGGGAACTCCTCGCGCCAGGCGCGGAGCTGTGCGAGCCAGGCCTCCGGCGCGGACGAGCCCTCGGAGCGATGCCGGGAAACCTCCGCGGCGAGCGCGTCGACGGCCTTCGCGAGAGGGCCGACAACCGGGATGTCCGCGTCGCGCAGCTTGGAGATCTCGGCCGGGTCGATGTCGAGATGCACGATCGTCGCGCCCGGTGCGAACGCCGAGAGCTTCCCGGTGACGCGGTCGTCGAACCGAGCGCCGATCGCGACGAGGACATCACACGTGTTCATCGCGAGGTTCGACCACTTCGCCCCGTGCATGCCGGGCCAGCCGAAGTGGAGCTCGTGGGACTCGGGGAACGCGCTCTTCCCCATCAGCGTCGTGATGACCGGCAGCGACCCTGCCTCGGCCAGCGCAAGCACCTCCGCGCAGGCGTCGCCGTTGAGGGCGCCGCCGCCGACGTAGAGCACAGGCTTACGGGCATTCGCGAGCGTTCGTCCCGCGTCGCGGATCTGGAGCGGGTGCACCTTCGTCGGCGGCTTCCAGCCGGGCAGGTCGACGTGCTCCGGATAGCTGAAGTCGATCATCGCCTCCTGGAGGTCCCTCGGCACGTCCACGAGCACAGGCCCGCAACGGCCCGTTCGTGCGACGTGGAAGGCGGCGCGCATGACCGCGGGGATCTCCCGTGCGTCCTGGACGAGCCACGAGTGCTTGACGATCGGGAGCGTGATCCCGACGATGTCGCACTCCTGGAACGCATCGGTGCCGATCAGGTGCGAGCGCACCTGGCCCGTGATGCAGACGAGCGGCGTCGAGTCCATCCAGGCGTCGGCGATGGGCGTGACGAGGTTCGTCGCGCCCGGGCCGGAGGTGGCGATCGCAACGCCGACTCGCCCGGACGCGCGGGCGTAGCCCTGGGCCATGTGGCCCGCGCCCTGCTCGTGACGGGCGAGAACGTGGCGCACCGTGGTGCCCCGCGCCATCGCGTCGTACGTCGGCATGATCGCGCCGCCGGGGATGCCGAACATCACCTCGACGCCCTCGGCCTCGAGCGAGCGGAGGATCGCGTCGCCGCCCGTGATCTTCATCGTCCGACGCCCAGTGCGAACTCCGTGTCACGCCGCGCGCTCGGGAGCAGTCCGAGGACCGTGTCGACGAACTCGCGGGTCGTCGCCGCGACGCCCGTCGCAGCGGCGTCGAGCGGTCGGCGTGAGCCCTGGAGCGCCGCGGCGAGGCTCTCTTCGAGCGCGACGCCGGCCGACTTGCGGCCGAGACCCTCCGAGAGGAGGAGCGCCGTGGCCAGCAGCATCGGGCTGGGGTCGGCGACGCCCTGTCCTGCGAGGTCGCTCGTCGTTCCCTCCGCAGGGGTGAAGAGCCCCGGCCCGGCCGGTGAGAGATGGGCCGACGCCACAAGACGCCGCCGACCGCCGAGTCGCGGGGCCTCGGCGACCGTGTCGGCAAGGACGGGCTCGCCGACGAGCACGCCCGCCGATCCTGCCCCAAGGCGCCTGAGCGCCTCTGGCAGCGCGACGTGCTCGACCTCGACGCCCGCATGGAGCTCGGCGTGTCGGTCGACCCGATACGTCCACGCGCTCGAGACGCCGACTGAGGTGAGCCTGCCTGCGCGGGCCTTGGCGGTCTGGAAGGCGCGTTCGAGGGTCCAATCCGCTGCCTCGTCGTCGAGTGGCGCAAACGCCGTTGCTTCGCCGGTGTCGTCGAGGACGCGTGTCACCGTCGCCCGCAGGTCGAGCGCTGCTCTGACTCCCTCGAGCGACGGCGCTGCGTCGCCGGAGGCGAGCACGGCGTCCGCGGTCACGGTTGCGTGCCGCGTTGCCGCAGGAAGCAGGTTCCCGGAGCGGGTGAGCGCCTCGGTGTCGAAGGGCGGGTGGAGCTCCTCGACGTCGAAGCCGTGCTCGCGCCCGAGCCGTGCGAGCGCACGACTGGCGGCCGCGGTCACCTCGGGGCCGATGCCGTGTCCGGCCAGGCAGGCGACGACGTATCTCCGGCGGGCGGTCATGTCGGGCTTTGGGTCTGGGATGGGAGATTCACGGGTCGTGCTCCTCTCGGCTCGATACGCCCTCGGGACGCACCGGTGGTGTGGTCTCGTCGGCGTGTGCGCCCGTCACAGGCGCGTGAGCGTCGATCTCCCCTAGAAGGGGAGAATCAGAATGAGCTCAATGCCGACGCCGTTCGATACCGAGAGGCGCGCGTCGAGTGCGCGGTCGGATACGGCGTAGCAGAGCATCGCCTTCCCAGTGAACAGGCACCCTGCCGCGTTGTCAACCCCCAGGTGTGCTCCCGTCATACATTCGGCACGAACACGGCGCTCCTACGGCACAGATCTCGCGATACCGTGACTACAGGGCGCACCGGGGGTGCCCCTGGGGGTGGTTCTCGTGACGTGTGCCGGGCCGCCCAGCCTGCGCACGCCACGGCGGTGTCGACGGGTGCGGTCCGGCGAGTCGGTCTGGTATCCGGCCTTGCAGCATGGGCTCGGGGCGTCTACGATCGATTCTCGATGATCGGCGCGAGCGCACACGTACGAGCGTCCTCGGCGGGAATTCTCCCGTTCGCCATCATCGCGCCGCCCGCGCGCTAGCCGGCGTCTTCTCCCGCCTCCGCCGGACTAGCTGACAGACACAGAGGCGGGAGGCACATTCCCTCGTTCCTCTTCGACACCGAAAGGCGGGACCTCTGAGCACCTCGACGCTCCTCGACGATCGACCCCTCGAGCGCGATGCGTGCGGGATCGGCCTCGTCGCCGACGCGAACGGTCGTGCGTCGCGGGAGCTCGTCGAGCGCGCCCTCGCCGGACTTGCCGCCGTCGCGCACAGAGGCGCGTGGGCCGCGGACGGCGTGACCGGGGACGGGGCGGGGATGCTGCTGCCGCTCTCGACGACGTTGACCGGCGTCGACGGCGCGGGGATCGCGATGTGCTTCCTCCGTGAGCCGTGGTTGCGCGGGGTCGTCGAGGAGGCCTGCCGCGCCGAGGGGCTCGAGCCGCTCGGCTGGCGGGACGTCCCGGTCGACCCGTCCGCGCTCGGCTCGACCGCCCTCGCGACGATGCCGCGGATCGCGCAGCTGGTGCTTGCGCCGTGCGCCGACGATGCCGAGGGGCGGTGCTATCGCGCCCGCAGGCGCGCGGAGCTCGTCGACGGCGTCTACGTCGCGTCGCTGTCGTTCCGCACGGTGACGTACAAGGCGCTGTGCGCCGCGACACAGCTCGCGGGGTTCTATCCGGACCTGCGCGACCCGGACTGGGCCGCGTCGTGGGCGATCTTCCATCAGCGCTTCTCGACGAACACGGAGCCGACCTGGGAACGCGCGCAGCCGTTCCGCATGCTCTGTCACAACGGCGAGATCAACACGATCGACGGGAACGTCGCGTGGATGGAGGCGCGCGAGCGCGCACGTGGGCTCGATCCGAGCCTCGCCTCGGCGCTCGACCGGCGCGGCTCCGATTCCGCTCTGCTCGACAACGCGGTCGAGCTGCTCATCCGCTCGGGGCTCGACGTTCGGGAGGCGCTCTCGCGCCTCGTTCCGCCGGCCTGGCAGAACGATCCTCGGGTCGACGACGACGAGCGGGCGATGCGCCGCTACCACGCGATGATGGTCGAGCCGTGGGACGGGCCTGCCGGCCTCGTCTTCAGTGACGGCCTGACCAGTGGGGCGAAGCTCGACCGGAACGGCCTGCGGCCGCTCCGTGTCGCCGTGTGCGCGGACGGGCTCGTGGCCGTCGCTTCCGAAGCGGGCGCGGTGCCGCTCCCGGACGGCGTCCAGGTGAGTCGTGGCCGACTAGGCCCCGGACAGCTCCTGTCCGTCGATCCGCAACGCGGCCTGCGCTTCGACGGCGAGTTGACGCGCGAGCTGGCGGCTCGACGGCCGTACGACGCCTGGGTGTCGAAGACGATCCGGTTCGGCGAGGTCGGCGAGTGGCTGCCGCCGCCGGAGGAGGACCTCGTCCCGCGCCATGCGCTCCACGGCTACACGCGCGAGGAGCTGAGCCTGATGCTGCGGCCGATCGCGCAGAGCGGTCGCGATCCGGTGTATTCGATGGGCGACGACGCGCCGATCGCCCCTCTGGCGGGGAGGGCCCGCCCACTTGCCTCGTACTTCCGTCAGCGGTTCGCGCAGGTCACGAACCCGGCGATCGACCACTACCGCGAGCGCGCGGTGATGTCGGTGGCCACCCTCGTCGGGGCGAAAGCCGCGATCGATGCCGACGGACCCCTGGAGCCGCTCGTCGCCTTGCCTTCCTTCCTCGTGACGCCCGCCGGGCTCGCCGCGCTCTCGCCGTCAATCGTCGACGCGACGTTCGACGCCGACGAGGGGCTTTCCGTGGCCGTCGAGCGAGTGTCGGACGCGTGCGTCGCACTCGTGGAGCAGGGCGCCACGCTCGTCTGCGTGAGCGATCAAGCAGCGGGCGGCGGTCGCGCGCCGATCCCGGCACTGCTCGCAATCGCCGCAGCCCACGGCCGTCTCGTCGAAAGCGGTCTCCGGCTCGGCTGCTCGCTCCTCGTCTCGAGCGACGAGACCCGGGACAGCCACATGGTCGCTACCCTCGTGGGCTACGGCGCGGATGTCGTCTGCCCACGGCTCGCGCTGGAGACCGTTGCTCACCTCGCGTCGGTGGACAAGGTCGGCGGCGACCGGCCGTCACCCGAAGAGGCGCAGCGGCGGCTCCTCGACGCCTTCGAGGACGGCGTCCTGAAGGTCATGTCGAAGATGGGCATCTCCGACGTCGCGAGCTATCGCGGCGCGCGCCTGTTCGAGGCCGTTGGGCTCGACCGGCGGCTCTGTCGCCGCTTCTTCGGCGGCACGCCGTCGGCGATCGGCGGGATCGGCCTCGATCGGCTCGAGCGCGAGGCGCTCGGACGGCTCGCCGCGAGCGAGGCGGCCAAGCCGGAGCTCGAGAACCCCGGGTTCTACAAGTTCCGCAAGGGCGGCGAGCCCCACGCGACCAATCCCGAGGTGGTGGAGTCGCTCCGGGGGAGCGTCGTCGCCGCGCACGCGCTCGTGAAGGCCGTCAAGGGCGAGCGCTTCGACCTCTACGAGCGCTTTGCCGAGCACGTCAACGGACGCACGCCACTCGAGCCGCGTGACCTGCTCGAGCCGGTCGTCGCAGTCGAGCCCGTTCCCCTGGCCGAGGTCGAGCCGGTCGACTCGATCGTGCGGCGCTTCTCCGGTGGCGCGATGTCGCACGGCGCGCTCTCGGCCGAGGCGCACGAGACGATCGCGATCGCCATGAACCGGCTCGGGGGCCGCTCGAACTCGGGCGAGGGAGGTGAGGACCCCGCGCGCTACGGCGACGAGCGGAACTCGAAGATCAAGCAGGTCGCCTCCGGCCGATTCGGCGTCACGGCCGAGTACGCGGTCTCCGCCGAGGAGCTCCAGATCAAGATCGCCCAGGGCTCGAAGCCCGGCGAGGGAGGGCAGATCCCCGCACACAAGGTCACGACGGAGATCGCGAAGCTGCGCGGCACCAGCCCCGGTGTCTCGCTGATCTCACCCCCGCCGCACCACGACATCTACTCGATCGAGGACCTCGCCCAGCTCGTCTTCGACCTCAAGGAGGTCAACCCGGAGGCGGACGTGTCCGTGAAGCTCGTCGCCTCGACCGGAGTCGGTGTGATCGCGGCCGGGGTTGCGAAGGCACGCGCGGACGTTGTGCACATTGCAGGGGCGGACGGCGGCACGGGAGCGAGCCCGCTCCCGTCGATCAAGCATGCGGGCGCTCCCTGGGAGCTGGGACTGGCCGAGACCCAGCAGGCGCTCGTAGCGAACGGGCTCCGCGGACGCGTGCGGCTCCGGGTCGACGGCGGGTTCAAGACCGGCCGCGACGTCGTGGTCGCAGCACTGCTCGGCGCCGACGAGTTCTCGTTCGGCACGGCGCTCCTTCTCGCCGAGGGGTGCCTCATGGTCCGGTCGTGCCACCTCGACACGTGCCCGGTCGGGATCGCGAGCCAGCGTCCGGAGCTCCGCGCCAAGTTCGCCGGCACGCCGGAGATGGTCGAGGCGTACCTCCGCTTCGTCGCGCTCGAGGTGCGCGAGCTGCTCTCGCGCCTCGGGCTGCGGACGCTCGACGAGGCCGTCGGCCGCACCGATCTCCTGCGCCAGCGGCGCACCGGCGACAGCTCTGCGGACGCGCTCGACCTCGGCCCGCTGCTCGGCCGGGCAGGTCAGGGGCCTGCCCGCTATGTCGGGGAGCCCGTCCCGCACGAGGGAGACCGGCTGGGTGCCTTGCTCGCCGCGCAAGGCCGCGCGGCGATCAGCGGCGCGCGGCTCGTCGAGCCGGCCTACGCCATCACCAATGGCGACCGGGCGATCGGCGCCAGGCTGTCGGGCGCAGTCGCGCGGTCGGTCGGCTCGGGGCCGCCGGCCGGACGTGTCAGGGCACGGTTCGAGGGCGCTGCGGGACAGAGTTTCGGCGCCTTCCTCGCGCAGGGAATCGAACTGCGCCTGGTCGGCGAGGCGAATGACTACGTGGGCAAGTCGATGTCAGGTGGGCGCATAGTCGTCTCGCCGCCCGCGGACGACGCGGGCGAGCCGGTGCTGCTCGGGAACACCGTCCTCTACGGAGCGACCGGCGGCGAGCTCTTCTGCGCGGGCGCAGCGGGAGAGCGCTTCGCGGTGCGGAACTCGGGCGCGACCGCGGTCGTCGAGGGAGTCGGCGATCACGCCTGCGAGTACATGACGCGCGGCACGGTCGCGGTGCTCGGCCGACACGGGCGGAACCTCGGCGCCGGGATGACGGGTGGCGAGGCGTTTCTGCTCGATCCCGACGAGCGCCTGCTGAACGACGAGCTCGTCGTGCTGACGCCGCTCGAGCAGCAGGACGCCGATCGGCTGCAGCGGCTCCTGGAGCGCCACCTCCGCGCTACCGGATCGCTGCGCGCTACCGCGCTGCTCGACGAGTGGGAGCTTTCGCTGGGCCGCTTCCGCAAGCTGGCGCCGCGTGTCGAGGTCGAGGAGCGCGAGGCGGCGAGCGAGGGCCGGCTGACCGCCTAGGCGCGCATAACTTAGCGTTTTATGCATACTATGCAAATGCCGTACGTCAGTATCGTCGGTGCCGCCGGCTACACGGGCCAGGAGACGCTCGACCGCGTCCTGGCCCACCCCGAGCTCGAGCTGTATGCCGTCGGGTCGGATTCCCTGGCCGGCAGCGACGCGACGTCGCTCGATCCACGCCTCAACCGGAACGGCGGCAAGCGCGTGCCGCGCCTGATCACCAATGAGGCGGCGCTCGCATGCGAGGCGGACGTCACATTTGTCTGCCTTCCGCACGAGGACGCGGCCTCCCTCGAGCCGCCGTCGCGCGGGATCGTCGTCGATCTCTCCGGCGCCCACCGGCTGTCCGATCCGACGCAATACGAGGCGTGGTACGGCTTCACGCACCCGAAGCCCGAGGGTCTCGGCGAGTGGTCGTACGGATTGCCCGAGCTCTCCCCGCCGAGCGGACGGGCCATCGCGAACCCCGGCTGCTACGCGACCGCCGTCCTCCTTGCCCTCGGCCCGCTCGCCGGTGACGTCGACCAGGAGAGCGTCGTGGTGGACGCGATGTCCGGGATGACCGGCGCCGGGCGGACGCCGAAGGCCTCCACCCACGCGGGCTTCGTGCTCGAGAACGTCTCGCCGTACAAGGTCGGGGCGCACCAGCACGTCGCCGAGATCGCGCAGCTGCTCGGCTACCCGGTGTCGTTCACGCCTCATCTCCTGCCGGTCCGGCGAGGGCTGCTCGCGACGTGCAACGTGCGTTCGACCGGCGCCGACCTGCGGGCGGTGCTCGAGGCGCATTACGCCGCGAGCCCCGTGGTCACCGTGCTGCCGGAGGGCGTGACGCCGGAGCTCTCCCGCGTTCAGCACACCGACGGCGCCGAGATCGGTGTCTTCGACGATCGCCACACCGACCGGACGATCGTGATCTGCGCGCTCGACAACCTCGGCAAAGGGGCAGCGGGACAGGCAGTGCAGAACGTCAACCTCCTGTTCGGCCATCCCGAGACCACCGGGCTCCGGCTCTCTGGAGTGCTGGTCTGATGTCCGTCACCGCGCCACAGGGGTTCGCGGCTGCGGGCGTCTCGGCGGGGATCCGGCCGTCCGGAAAGCCGGACGTCGCGATCGTCCGGTCGCTCGTGCCGGCGGTGGGGTGCGCGATGTGGACGCGGAACCGGGTCCAGGCCGCGCCCGTCGTCGTCTCGCGGCGCCACCTGGAGCTCGCCGAGCCGCAGGCCGTGGTCGTGAACGCGGGCGTCGCGAACGCGGCGACGGGACGCGGCGGCGAGGATGATGCCCGGGCGACTTCGGTGCACGCCGCGCGCGCGCTCGGCCTCGAGTCGGAGCAGATCGTCGTCCTCTCGACGGGCGTGATCGGCCCTCGGCTCCCGATGGAGAAGCTCCTCGCGGGCGTCGACGTGGCGGCCGCGGACCTCTCGCCCGGCGGCGGCCCGGCGGCGGCAGAGGCGATCCTCACGACCGACGCGGGGCCGAAGACGGCCGTCGCGCACGGTGACGGGTTCGTCGTGGGTGGGATGGCGAAGGGCGCCGGGATGATCCACCCTGCGCTCGCGACGATGCTCGCCGTCCTCACGACGGACTATCCGCTCGAGCGGGGCGAGGCCGACGGCTTCCTCCGGCCGGCCGTCGACCGATCCTTCAACAGCATCTCCGTCGACGGCGACTGCTCTACGAACGACGCAGTCGTGCTTCTGGCGAACGGCGCGTCGGGAATTGCTCGCAATTCCGGACTGGACGAGCAGTTCGCGGCCGCACTGCTCGAGGTGTGCTCAGACCTCGCGCGTCAGATCGTGGCCGACGGCGAGGGCGCGACGGTTGTCCTGGAGATTCGGGTTTCTAGCGCTTCCTCGGCAGAGGAAGCGCAAGCGATCGCACGACGGGTGGCGACCTCGCCGCTCGTCAAGACGGCGGCGTTCGGACGCGACCCGAACTGGGGCCGCGTGCTCGCGGCGGCGGGCTCGGCGCCGTGGAACGGCGGCTTCGCGCACCTCGAGCCGGACCTCCTCACCGTCTCGTTCGAGGGGACGGCCGTCTTCGAGCGTGGCGCGCCGACGGGGCTCGTTCCGGAGCTCGGCGGCGCCGCGTGCGCGATCGAGCTCGAGCTCGGGCTCGGCGAGGGCTCGGCGGCATACCTCGCCTCGGACCTCTCGTACGACTACGTCCGGCTCAACGCGGAGTACACGACGTGACCACGGTCCTCAAGCTCGGTGGACGCGTCGCGGCCGCGTCAGTCCGCTCCGCACTCGCCGAGGCAGGCCCTCGGACCGTCGTCGTGCACGGGGCCGGCCCGCAGATCACCGAGGAGCTGGAGCGCCGCGGCGTCACAGCGTCGTTCGTCCGAGGGCGACGCGTCACCACACCGGAGGTCCTCGAGGTGGTGCGGGCGTCGCTCGGCGCCGTCAACGCGGAGGTGTGCGCCGCGATCGGCCCGGCAGCAGTCGGTCTCGCCGGCGACGCGATCGGGCTGCGCGCGAGGCGTGTCGACGCTCTCGGCCTCGTCGGCGACCCGGTGCCGGTCGCGCCCGCGGCGGTGCTGGATGCCCTCGCCGCAGGACGCGTGCCGGTCGTGGCGCCGCTGGCCGAAGGGCCCTTGAACGTGAACGCGGACGAAGCTGCAGCGGCTCTCGCCGTCGGGCTCCGCGCCGAGCGGATCGTGTTCGTCAGTGACGTGCCGGGCGTGCTCGTCGCCGGGTCGGTGGCGCAGGTGCTCCGCGCCGACGACGCCGAGGCAGGGCTGGCCGACGGGAGCTTCGAGGGCGGCATCGTGCCGAAGCTGATGGCCGCGATCCACGCCGCACGAGGCGGTGTGCGCGCCACGATCGGCTCGACCGAGGTACCTGCATGAGTGCCGCAAGTAACACTGTGTCACTTGCCGCGCGTGCGGCGGTGCTGCCGACCTACGCCCGGGCGGAGGTGACGATCGTGCGCGGCGAGGGCTGCCGCGTCTGGGACGACGAGGCACGGTCGTACCTCGATTTCGGTGGCGGGATCGCCGTCGTCGCGCTCGGGCACCGACATCCGGCGGTCACCGCAGCGGCGCACGCCCAGCTCGACGAGCTGTGGCACGCGTCGAACCTCTACTGGACCGAGCCGATGCTGCGGCTCGCCGGGCTTCTCTCCGAGCGGATGGGTGGCGCCCAGGCGTTCTTCTGCAACTCGGGCGCGGAGGCGAACGAGGCGGCGCTCAAAGTCGCGCGGAAGGCAACCGGACGCACGCGGATCGTCGCGCTCGACGGCGGGTTCCACGGCCGCACGCTGGGCGCTCTCTCGGCCACCGGGCAGCCGGGGAAGTGGGAGGGGTTCGGGCCGCTCGTGCCCGGGATCGCGTTTGCCCGGCCGAACGACGTCGAGTCGCTCGAGGCGGCCGTGTCCCCGGGTGGGGAGCTCGCCGCGATCATGCTCGAGCCGATCCTCGGCGAGGGCGGTGTGGTTCCGCTCGACGCGTCCTTCGTCGAGGCCGCAGCCCTGATCGCGCGTGAGCTCGGCGCGCTCCTCGTCGTCGACGAGGTGCAGACCGGCCTCGGTCGCACGGGCACGTTCTTCGCCTATGAGCAGCTCGGGCTCGAGCCCGACCTCGTGACGCTCGCAAAGGGCCTCGGCAACGGCCTGCCGATCGGCGCGCTGCTCGTCCGCGAGGGCGTCGCCGATGCGATCGGTCCGGGCGACCACGGCTCGACCTTTGGCGGCAACCCCGTCACGTCCGCCGCTGCGTGCGCCGTCGTGGACGCGATCGACGACGCGCTGCTCGTCGATGTCGTGGCTCGCGGGGCGCAGCTCGCCGAGGGCCTGGCGGCGCTGCCCGGGGTAACCGGTGTCCGGGGCCGCGGCCTCATGCTCGCTGCAGTCCTGGATCGTGACGCAGGCCCGATCGTCGACAAGTGCCGCGAGCTCGGCCTCCTCGTCCTCACCGCAGGCACGGACGTGCTTCGTTTCCTCCCGCCGCTCGTCGTCACGGAGGACGAGGTGGACGAGGCGCTCGCAGTGCTCGCGAATGCGCTCCGATGAACCCGGTCCGGCAGCAAGCGATCCTCCGTCTCGTCCGCCAACGCGCGATCTCGACCCAGGCCGAGCTCGCCGAGGCACTGCGTGAGGAGGGGCACGAGGTCGTTCAGACGACGATCTCGCGCGACATCCACGAGCTCGGCCTCGTGAAGGTGCGCGCGCCGTCCGGTCGCCTCGTCTACGCGACGCCGGGAGGCGACGACGCAGATCGGCGCCACGCGATCGGCGTCGCGATGCGTCGCTATGCGACCGGGGTCGAGCGCGCCGGCCCGCTCGTCGTCGTGACGACGCCCTCCGGCTACGCGAGCGCGCTCGCGCAGGCACTCGACGAGGGCGCCCATCCCGGTGTCGCGGGCACGATCGCGGGCGACAACACGATCTTCGTGGCGCCGCGCGACGGAACGACTGCGGCCGCGCTCGGCGACGAGCTCCTCGCCCTGCTCGACCGCGGCTGACCGCCACCAAGCGCGAAGCGGCCGCTTGGGGGAGCGGCCGCCTCGGTGATGCTTGGGGAGGGTGGTGCTACGTAGTTCGGCGATCCACGCAAGGTTCCCGCTCCCCCATTCGAGGGATCGTCGAACGCGGACTCAGAAGGAGTAGCGCTCCTCTTTCCACGGATCCGCGTCGTTGTGGTAGCCGTAGCGCTCCCAGAAGCCGGGCGCATCGGTGGGTCGCAGCTCGATCGCGCGGAGCCACTTCGCGCTCTTCCAGAAGTACTTCCCGGGGATCAGGAGCCGGAGCGGCCAGCCGTGCTCCGGTGTGAGCGGCTCGCCGTCGGCGTGGGTCACGAGCAACGCGCCGTCCTCCTCGAGGGACGTCGCCGGCACGTTCGCCGTGAAGCCCGCCTCGGCATGGGCGATTGCGTAGTGCGCGCTCGCCCTCGGCCCGACGAGCTCGCGAAGCGTCGACCAGGCGACGCCACTGAACTCTGCGTCGAACCGACTCCAGCGCGTGACGCAGTGGATGTCCTGGGTGACGGTCGTTCTCGGGAGTGCGTCGAGCTCCTGCCAGCTCAGCGTCACCGGGGTGTCGACCGCGCCGAAGACGCGGAAGTCCCAGCCCGCCAGGTCCTCGGGGTACGAGGGCACGTCACCCGCGTGCAGCACCGGCCATTTCTCTGTCAGGTACTGGCCGGGCGGGAGCCGCGCGGGGTCGTATCCCGCCTCCTGCACCTTCCGCTCCGCCCTGCTCCTGAACACTGTGGCTACCCTCGTCTGGATGGTCGTCACGACGTTACAGGTCGCTTCCCGGCCCAGGTCTTACGTTGCGGTGAAGGGGCAGGACGCGGCCTCGTACCTGAACCGGATGGTCTCGAACGAGGTCGAGGAGCTGCCCGTCGGTGACACCTGCGAGGCGCTCCTCCTCACGCCCAAGGCTCGAATCGTCGCGCCGATGACGGTCTGGAAACGCGGCGCCGACGACCTCCTCCTTCTCACGGAGCCGGAGGTGGGCGAACGGCTCGCGCGAGAGCTGCTCCGCGGGCGCTTCGCAGCGAAGTGCGAGATCGCGCTCGAGGAGCACCGCTCGCTCGTCGTGCTCGGCGCGAGTGACCTTGTGGTGAATCACCACAAAGCCGCGCTGCCAAACCGCGACTACGGCGTGTCGGCGGTCGAGCTCGTCGACGGGGACGCGCCGGCAGATGCTTCGCCGATCGAAGCGGAGGAGCTCGAGCGCCTCAGGATCCGTGCCCGGACGCCGCGGCTCGGCCGCGAGCTCGACGATCGTGTGATGCCCGCCGAGGCGGGGCTCGACGGGCGCGCGATCAGCTTCACGAAGGGCTGCTACCCGGGCCAGGAGCCGGTTGCGCGCCTCCACTACCGCGGTCACCCGAACCGCGGGCTGCGGGCCCTCGCCCTGGAGGGGGACGAGCTTCCCCCGTACGACGCCGAGCTCGAGCTCGACGGCAAGGTCGTCGGCAGGGTCACGAGTGCCGTGTCCGACCAGGAGCATGGGGTGGTCGCGCTCGGGTTCGTCCGCCGCGAAGTGCCGGGCGACGCAACGCTCGAGCTCGCCGGCCGTCGCGTGGCGCAGCTTCCCGTTTGAGCATGTCTCGGACCGAGGTCCGCCACCGGTTCCGAGGAATCCGTCCCGCTACACTCATTCGTTCCCCGCGCCCGTAGCTCAGGGGATAGAGCGCTGCCCTGCGGAGGCAGAGGTCGCACGTTCGAATCGTGCCGGGCGCATGAGGGCGGCGGAACCCGACGGTTCGCCGCCCTGCTCGTATCCTGCTGGCGTGGGTGAGCCGCACCACGAGTTCGAGCCGGAGCCGTGGGGCGAGGACTCGGAGCTCGTCGACGTCTTCGGTGAGCAGGGTGCGGCCGAGCTCCGCGCGCTCCTCGACGGGTTTCCCGAGCTCGTGGGGATCCTGTGGGCGGTCCGCGACGACAACGAGCGGATCGTCGACTTCGCCTTCGGCTACGGCAATCCCACGATGGTCCGGCGCTTCCGGCTCACCGCGCAGACGCCGGATCGCTACACGTTGCTCGGGGCGCTCCCCCCGATGCGCGGCAGCAGGGCGTTCGAGAGCTACGTCCGGGTCTGCGAGACGGGGCAGCCGTGGGTCACCGAGGTCACGTACGACACGCCGTTTGGCGACGGCTACATGCTCGGCACGTTCCTGCACCGCGCCGCGAAGCTCCGGGACGGATTGATCGTCTTCCTCCACGACGTGACGGAGCGGAGGCGGATGGAGGCCGAGCTCAAGGGGTATGCCGACGTCGTCGCTCACGATCTGAGCGAGCCGCTGGCAGGGATCGAGCTGCTCGTGAGTCTGCTCGAGCGTCGGCCCGAGGAACCGCCCTCCGCCGAGGTCCTGCAGGCGCTCCGCACCGGCGTCGGACGCGCGCGCGAGCTGATCGAGGGAGTGTTGGACTATGCGCGCTCGGGTGAGCTGTCGCTGGAGCGTGTCGCGCTGGGTGACGTGATGTCCGAGGTCGGCGTCGACCTCCGCCCGCTCCTGGACGACGCGGGCGCGACGCTCGTCGTGGGCGCGTTGCCCGTGGTGGACGGTGACCCCCGTCAGCTGCGTCGCGTTCTGCAGAACCTGATCGGAAACGCCCTCAAGTTCCGGCGGGAGGAGCCTCCGCGGATCGAGGTCACCGCCGTCGACGGAGGCCGCGAATGGGTCGTGACCGTGCGCGACAACGGGATCGGCGTCGACCGCGAGCACGCAAGTCGAATCTTCGGGATGTTCTCCCGCGCGGAACGTCGGGTCGAGGGGAGCGGGATCGGACTGGCAGTCTGCCGGCGGGTCATCGAGGCGCACGGCGGGCACATCTGGGTCGAGCCCGCCGACGGCGGCGGCAGCGCCTTTCGCTTCACCCTGCCGTACGCGCCGGCCTAGCCCTCTACGATCGCAGCGTGACGCTCTGGCTGTCCGAGGACGACGTCACATCGCTCGTCACTCCGGGCGAGGCGGTGCCTGTGATCGAGGACTGCTTTCGGCGGATGGCGGCAGGCGACGTCGAGCTGATGCCCCGGCGACGGTTCCCGATCGAAGGCGGGTACTTCGCCGTGATGGCGGCAGCAGACCGCGGGCTCGGCGTGGCGGGGCTCAAGAGCTACATCCTCGTCGAGGGCGAGCTCACCTTCGTCGTCTGTCTCTTCGACCTCGTGGACGGCTCGCTGACCGCGACGATCGCGGCGGATCGGCTCGGTCAGGTGCGTACGGGCGCTGCGAGCGGCGTCGCGGCGAAGCACCTGGCACGGCAGGGCGCCGCGAGCCTCGGCCTGATCGGCGCCGGATGGCAGGCCGAGTCCCAGCTCGCGGCGATCCGCGCCGCTGTCCCATCGATCGAGCGCGTCGTCGTCTCGAGCCGTACCGCAGAGAGAGCCGAAGCGTTCGCCGGCGCGCACGACGCGGAGCCGGCCGAGAGTCCGGCAGACGCAGGCGGCTGCGACATCGTTGTCACCGTGACCACCTCTCGCGACCCCGTGCTGCGAGGAGACTGGCTCCGGGAAGGTGCGCTCGTCTGCGCGGTCGGGGCCAACGACCCTCGCGCCCGCGAGCTCGACGCTCAGGTGATCGTCCGGGCAACGCTCGTCTGCTGCGACTCGCTCGAGGACGCGAGAATCGAATCGGGCGACCTGATCGAGTCGGTCGCGGCCGGCCAGCTCGACTGGCTCGAGGTGCAGGAGCTGCACGACGTCGTCTCGAGCGAGCTGCCGGGCCGCCAGTCCGACGCCGACATCGTCCTCTTCAAGTCGAACGGCATCGCGCCGTGGGACCTCGCGATCGGCCACGAGGTGGTTCGCCGGGCGCGGGAGCGCGGAGTGGGCGTCGAGCTGTAGCACGGGACGTGGCTCGGGGCCACGTCCCCGCGGCTACGCCTCGCGGAAGATGATCTCCTGGGCGCCCTCCCAGAGGAACTTCACCCCGAGCGGGCGGAGGTTCTCGTTGCCTTCCACGATCGTCGCGAAATGGTTGCCGGCGAGCTGTCCCGCCTTCGAGGCGAAGTTGACGTAGCCGTACGCGAGCAGGATCTCGGTCTCCGACACACCGCCGGGGTAGAGCACGATCTCGCCGGGATGCGGATAGCACGTCGCGTTCTCCGGGCCGAGCCCGAGATCGAGGTCGCCGAACGGGATCCAGCCCGCCTCGCCCGACCAGCGCACGTGGATGATCCGCGACTCGAGTGGAAGGAGCCGGCGGAAGGCGGCGACGGTCTCGGGCGCAGCCTCCTCCTCGAGGCGCGCGCTGAACTCGAACCCGCCTGCGGTGATCGTGAGCACGCCCGCGATGCTATCCCCGCGCGACAGACGAGACGTATGCGGCGACCGATTCGATCTCCTCGGCTGACAGCGTCCCGGCGAAGGCGGGCATCGCGCCTTGTCCGTTCGTCACTCGCTGGGTCACAAGTGCGGCCGACGGGCTCGACGCATCGAGGCTCGGTCCGACGGCGGCTGTCGAGCCTGCGTCGGCCAGCGTGTGGCACGCACCGCAGCCCGCAGTGAGGAACACATTCCGACCGCGAGCGAGCGTGGCTGCATCCGACGGCGCCGCGGTCGGCTCGTTGCCCCGATCCACGGCGACCGCGATGGCGACGAACGCCACAGCCCCGGCGACCGGCATCCACCAGTGAGTCCTGCCGACGTGCCGAAGGTTGTAGAAGAGGCGCACCCAGGCGCCGATCGCCATCAGCCCGACCAGCACGAGCCAGGCGTGGTCAGCGCCGTAGGCGAACGGGAAGTGCCCCGCGAGCATCGTCAGGAGCACCGGCAGCGTGAGGTAGTTGTTGTGCACCGAGCGCTGCTTCGCCTGGATACCGGGCCGCGGGTCGGGGTCGCGTCCCGCTTGCTTCGCGTCGATCAGCTCCCGGTGCGCGGGGATGATGTCGAAGAAGACGTTCGCCGCCATCACCGTGCCGATCATCGCGCCGACCTGGAGCCACGCCGCGCGCGGGCTGAAGAGCTCTGCCGACCCCCAGGCCGACAGCGCGACGAGCACGAACAGCACCGGCCACAGCACCCGTCCGTCGGACACGAGACGGTTGAGAGCGTCGTAGGCGACCCAGGCGACTGCGAGCAGGCCGATCGAGATGGTGACGGCGAGCCACGGGTCGAGGTCGTCGCCCGGCTTCACGAGCGCGCTCGACGCCTCGAGGTAGTAGAGGACGAGCATCAGACCGAAGCCGGACAGCCACGTCGTGTACGCCTCCCATTTGAACCAGGCGACGTGCTCGGGCAGCACCGGGGGAGCGACGACGTACTTCTGCACCTGGTAGAAGCCGCCGCCGTGGACCTCCCAGAGCTCGCCGGCGACACCGGCGTCGCGGTCCGCCGCGTCCTTCGGCGGGCGCAGCGACTGGTCGAGCAGCACGAAGTAGAACGACGTGCCGATCCACGCCATCGCCGCGATCACGTGCAGCCAGCGCAGGCCGAGGTCGAGCCAGTCGCGGAGGGCGTCCGAAAGGGCGAGGACCTCGGTCACTTGCTTCCCTCGGTGTCCGACTTCAGTCGGACACCCATGACGTGGGACGGCGTGAGGAGCGCGAGAGATCGACATGTCCGACTGAAGTCGGACATCTGGGCGACGGTGCTCACCCGCGCCGCCAGCGATCCTCGGCGATCGCGACGAGCTCGTCGAGCGCGGTCTCGCGCTCCGCGTCGGTCGGGTTGTCGATCCGCGAGCGGAGCACCTCGAGGATCTCCGCCTTCGGCCGCCGGTTCACGAAGATGACGAAGCGGAACCCGTGGCGCTGCTCGTACGCCGTGTTCAGTCGTGCGAGCTCGGCGAGCACTCCGGGGTCGTCGTCCGAGCCCTGCTCTGCCGCTGAGCGCGCCGACAATCCGGTTCGCTGGCCGATCGCGGGATGTGCGTCGAGGATCTCGCGCTTTGCCCCGGGAGGGAGCTCGTGCACAAGTGTCCGGGCGCGCACGAGCGGGGCGGGCTCGGCAGCGAGGAGCTCGACGAACGCCGTGCGGCCCTCAAACAGCTCGGCGAGCTGCTCGGCGCTCAGCTCCCGCGGTAGGTCGCGCATCCGTAGGGGGAGACGAGGAGCGGCACGTGGTAGTGGCCGTCGGCGAGCTCGACCTGCAACTCGACGCGGGTGAAGAAGGGAGACGGCGGGTGGAAGACGAGCCCGTAGCTCCCGGGCGCGAGGTCATCGGCGAGGCGGGCACGCCCGTCGCCGTCCGTCTGCGCGTGCGCGAGCGACACGCCGTCCCGCATGAGCTCGACGACGACGCCGCCGGCGGGTCGTCCCGCGGCTGTGTCGAGCACGTGGGTGGAGAGCGAGCAGCTCATCGGGCCAATCTTCCCGCCTGCACGCGGTGGGCGCGAGCGATCTCGGCTTCGTCGGCCCGGACGAGCGCGCCTCCGCGCACGACGTCCTCGCCTCCGACCACAAGGCGGTCGACCCGATGAGGGCCGGAAAAGACGAGGCCGGCGACCGGATCGTCGGCGCCGCCGAGCTCCAGCCCGTCGGTCGCCCAGATCGCGAGGTCAGCCTGCTTCCCGGGCTCCAGCGAGCCGATGTCGTCGCGACCGAGCACCGCCGCGCCGCCTCGTGTTCCCAACCGGAGCGCCTCGCGTGCCGTCATCGCCTCACCTCCGTCGCGCCCCCGGGCGACGAGGAGCGCCTGCTTGACCTCCATGAAGAGGTCGCTTCGCTCGTTCGAGGCGGAGCCGTCGACGCCGAGCCCGACGCGAACACCGGCTCCGACGAGCCGACGGACGGGCGCGACGCCTGCCCCCAGCCGAAGATTCGACGTGGGGCAGTGCGCAACGCCTGTCCCTGTTGCGGCGAAGCGAGCGATCTCGCCGTCGGAGAGGTGGACGCAGTGCGCGCACCAGACGTCGCCCGCGAGCCAGCCGAGACGCTCGAGGTACTCGACGGGCGAGCACCCGTAGAGCTCGCGACAGTAGGCCTCCTCCTCGACCGTCTCGGCGAGGTGCGTGTGGAGCACGAGCCCGAGCCGGCGAGCGAGCGCCGCAGACTCCTCCATCAGTCTGCCCGTGACCGAGAACGGGGAGCACGGAGCGACCGCGATCTGGACCCGCGCCCCAGGCCCCGTCTCGTGGTATGCCCCGTGCAGGCGCTCCGTCTCGGCGAGGACGGCGTCGAGCTCCTCGACGAGCTCGTCGGGCGGCAGCCCTCCGTCGGAGACTCCGAGGTCCATCGACCCGCGCGATGCGACGATCCGAACCCCGAGCTCGCGGGCCGCCTCGACCTCCGCCTCGAGGATGCCGTCGCGCCCGCGGGGGAAGACGTAGTGGTGGTCGAAGACCGTCGTGCAGCCCGAGAGCGCGAGCTCCGCAAGGCCGGTGCGGGCGGCCGCGTACTCCGCCTCGGCGTCGATCCCGGCCCAGACCGGATACAGCTCCCGCAGCCAGGTGAAGAGGTCGGCCTGCTGGGCTCTCGCGCGCGTCAGGGTCTGGTAGAGGTGGTGATGCGTGTTGACGAGGCCCGGCGTGACGACCGCGCCGCCGAGGTCGACCGTCTGGGACCTGCCTTCAGCCAGGTCCCTCTCGGAGGGCGCCGCGCCCTCGCCCACGGCGACGATCTCTGTCCCGTCCACGAGCACCCAGCCCAGCGGATGCTCGGCCCCGGCGTCGTCCATCGTGACGATCCAGCCGTTCGCGAAGAGCGTCCGCATGCGGGCGGACGTTATCGTCCGCCGTCGTGACGGGTTCGGCAGCCGAGCTTCTCGCCCGCGCCGCGGCGCTCGGCGAGATCAGCGAGGAGCCGAACCGGCTCACCCGTCGCTTCGGGACGCCCGCGCTCGATGAGGCGGGTCGACTCGTAGCAAGCTGGATGGAGAGTGCGGGGATGACGGTGCGCCGAGACGCCGTCGGCAATGTGATCGGCCGCTACGGGACCGGCGACCGGCCGCTCGTGCTCGGCTCGCACATCGACACGGTCCCGGGCGCCGGCAGGTACGACGGACCGCTTGGCGTGCTCGCGGCGCTCGCCGTCGTCGAGCGAGTCGCGGCGCACGGAGATCGCAGCTCGCTCGAGGTCGTCGCGTTCGCCGACGAGGAGGGCACGCGCTTTGGGAGCTCGTACCTCGGCTCGAGCGCCTACACGGGCAGCTTCGACCCCGCGTCGCTCGACGTCGTCGACGGCGCAGGGGTCACCCTCCACGACGCAATCCTGGGCGCGGGTGGCGACCCCGACCAGGCCGTCACGACCCCGGTGCCCGATCTTGCCGGCTACGTCGAGGTCCACATCGAGCAGGGACCCGTGCTCGAGCGGGAGGGGCTTCCCGTCGGGCTCGTCAGCGCGATCGCCGGGCAGACCCGCGCGAGGATCGTGCTCACCGGCGAAGCGGGTCACGCGGGGACACTGCCCATGGACGCGCGCCGCGACGCGCTCGCGGCGGCCGCTGAGGTCGTGCTCGCAGTCGAGCGGCTCGGACGCGGCGAGGCGGGCTTGGTCGCGACGGTCGGCGCGTTGTCGCTGTCCCCGAACGTGGGGAACGTCGTCCCGGGCGAGACGCGGATGTTGCTGGACGTACGTCACGCCGACGACCGCATTCGTCGGCGGGTCACGGAGGAGATTCGCGACGAGGCCGAGCGGATCGCGGCCGCGCGCCGCGTCGAGGTTGGATGGACGCTGCGGTACGACACCCCCGCAGTCGAGCTCGACCAGCGGCTCCGTGGCCGCCTCGCAGATGCCGTCCGAGACCAGGGTCTGCCGGTCCTCGAGCTCGTCAGCGGCGCAGGGCACGACGCGGTCGTCCTCTCCCGCGTCTGCCCGGCGGCAATGCTGTTCGTCCGGTGCGCCGGGGGCATCAGTCACGACCCGCGCGAGTCGGTCTCCCAAGAGGACGTCGGCGTCGCGCTCGACGTCCTCGAGCGCGCCGTGCGAAGCCTTGCGTGAAGTGAGAGGATCACCGTGTCCTGACGGCGGCCCGGAGGTCTGTATGAGGAGGGATTTGGCATGACCGGCTACGACGAGTTCCTGCGCCGCGTGCCCAAGGTCGAGCTGCACTGCCACTTCGAGGGAACGGTGCGTCCGGGAACGTTCGCCGACCTCGCACGCAAGCACGGCGTGGAGCTCCCCACCGACGACGTCGACCGGCTCTACGACTACGACTCGATCTACGAGTTCCTGAAGATCTTCGCGATGGTCTCGTCGACGCTCATCGACCAGGAGGACTTCGCTCGCGCCGCGTACGAGTCGATCGAGGACGGAGTCAAGCTCGGCAACCTCAAGTACCGCGAGATGTTCTTCAACCCGACGCTGCACACGAAGCGAGGCGTGCCGTACCGGACCGTCGTCGACGGCCTCGTCGACGGTATCCAGGAAGCGGAGAAGGACTTCGGCGTTCCCTGCCGCTTGATCGCAGACGTCTACCGGCAGGACAGCCAGGCCGAGGCGCGTGAGATGGTCGAGCAGGTCCTCGAGCACCGTCGTGACGAGCTGATCGGCCTCGGCATGGACGGGGCAGAGGCGCCCGATCCACCAGAGCAGTTCGTCGAGGCATACGCGCTCGCCGGCTCAGGCGGGCTGCGGCTGACGGCGCACGCCTGCGAGGACGCGCCCGCGAAGAACATCGCGACCTGCCTCGACGTGCTCGGCTGCGAGCGGATCGACCACGGGTACCACGTCCTGGGAGACAACTCGCTCGTCGAGCGCTGCAGGGACGAGGGGATCACGTTCACCGTCTGCCCGACGGCGACGGCGGTCTGCTACTTCGATCCCGAGGACTACACGACGCACCCGATCCGGGAGATGGCCGCGCGGGGCCTGAAGATCATGGTCAACTCCGACGATCCGTCGATGTTCCACACCGACATCGGGACCGAGTACGTGAAGATGGCGAATGCGGCGGAGTGGGGAGTCGGCACGATCCGCGAGCTGAGCCTGAACGGGGTCGACGGCTCGTGGCTCTCCGACGACGAGAAGCGTCGGATGCGCCAGGAGTTCACGGAGGAGCTCGACCGGCTCGAAGCAGACCTCGCCACCGCGGGGTCCGCGACCCAATGAAACGCTCCGCCGATCGCCAGGCGGACGATCGCCCGAAGGAGGGCACATGAAGAAGGCAGGGTTGGTGTACGTCGTACTGCTGTCGATCGTCGGCGCGCTCGTGCTGGCCGCGAGCGGCGGCGCCGCAGCGCCGAAGCCCATCAAGGCCGCGTGGATCTACGTCGGCCCGCACAACGACGGAGGCTGGTCACAGGCGCACGACGACGGCCGTCTCTACGTGCAGAAGCAGCTCGGCAGAAAGGTGGTCACGACGTACAAGGAGAACGTCCCCGAAGGTCCGCAGACCGCCCAGGTGATCGACGCGCTCGTGCGCGACGGCAACAAGATCATCTTCGCCACGTCGTTCGGCTTCATGGACGCGATGGCCGCGGCCGCGAAGAAGTACCCGGACGTGTACTTCGAGCACGCGACCGGCTTCAAGACCGGGAAGAACTTCGCGAACTACTTCGGCGCCGCCGAGGATGCGATCTACCTCTCGGGCATGGCCGCGGGAGCCGCGACGAAGAACGGGAAGATCGGGTACATCGTGCCGTTCCCGATTCCGGAGATCATCCGGCACACGAACGGTTTCGCGCTCGGCGTTCAGGCCGTACGGCCGGACGCCACAATCCGGATCGTCTGGACGAAGTCGTGGTTCGACCCGGCGAAGGAGCGGAAGGCCGCGGAGAGCCTCGTCGCAGCGGGGGTCGACGTGATCGGCCAGAACGTCGACAGCCCGTCCGCCGGGCAGTACGCGCAGACGAAGGGCATCCCGTGGGTGGGGCACGGGTCGAACGCGCGGAAGTTTGCGCCGACGTCGTGGCTGACCGCAGGGATGTACGACTGGGGCCTCTACTACCTCAAGCGCGTGAAGCAGGCACAGGGCGGCACCTGGAAGACCGGGAGCTACTGGGGCACGATGGCGGACGGCTTTGCGGTGCTTGCTCCGCTCGGGCCCAAGGTCGCGCCGAAGACCCGGGCCCTGATCAACGCGAGGAAGAAGGCGATCATCTCGGGCAAGTTCTACGAGTTCACCGGGCCGCTGTACGACCAGGCGGGCAAGCTCCGCGTGCCGAAGGGCAAGCGGATGACGCTCCCCGAGATCCTCTCGGTGACCTGGCTCGTGAAGGGCGTCATCGGGAGCCCGAAGGGCTAGAGGTGCGTGAAGGCGTGCGGCTTCCACGCACCTTGAGGCCTGATGCGGGTGATGCGCACGCACGGCTGGGGGCCTGCACACGGCCACGCTGCTTGGTGCATGCCGTCCCCGACACGCACGCCTAACCCACATCAGGCCTCTCGATGGGAACCGGGAACGACTCGCTAGCCACGGCGACTCCGACAGGAGTCGCCGTGGCGATGCGCGGGATCACGAAGCGGTTCCCGGGCATCGTGGCGAACGACGACGTGACGTTCGACGTCGCGGAGGGGGAGGTGCACGCCCTCCTCGGAGAGAACGGCGCGGGGAAGACAACCCTGATGAACGTCCTCACGGGCCTCTACCGGCCGGACGAGGGCGAGATCGAGGTCGCGGGCCGTCCCGTCGAGCTCCATTCGCCGCGCGACGCGATCGACGCCGGGATCGGGATGGTGCATCAGCACTTCCGCCTCGTCGAGCCGCTGACGGTGGCCGACAATCTCGCCCTCTCCCTGCGCAACGAGCCCTTCGTGCGGCGTCGGCGCGAGGACGTCCGGCAGGTCGAGCTGATCGCCGAGGCGCTCCACATGCCGGTCGACCCGAATGCGCGGATCTGGCAGCTCTCGATCGGCGAGCAGCAGCGGGTGGAGATCATGAAGGCGGTCAGGAGCGGCTCGCGGGTCATCATCCTCGACGAGCCGACCGCCGTCCTGACGCCGCAGGAGGCACAGGAGTTGTTCAGGACCCTCCGCGTGATGGCGGCCGAGGGCCACTCGGTGATCGTCATCACCCACAAGCTCCACGAGGTGATGGCGGTCGCCGACCGCGTGACCGTCCTTCGCGGCGGTCGTTCGATCGCAACCGTGCCGATCGGCGAGGCGACCGTCGAGGGTCTGGCGGCGATGATGGTCGGTCGGGACGTCGAGCTCGAGCGCCGGCAGGAGCGGAGCGCGCCGGTCGGGGAGGTGCTCCTCCGCGCGGATGGCCTCACCGCGGCCGGTGACCGCGGCTTCGATGCGCTCCGCGACGTCTCGCTCGAGGTGCGCGCGGGCGAGGTGCTCGGTGTCGCCGGGGTCACGGGGAACGGGCAGCGCGAGCTCGCAGAGGCGATCACCGGGCTCCGGCCGCTCACCGCGGGAGTGGTGACGGTCGACGGCCGTCGCCTGCGCGGCGGCGACCCGCGCGAGGCGATCTCGGCGGGCGTCGCCCACGTCCCCGAGGACAGGCTCCACACGGGCGTCGCGCCGAGCCTCAGCATCGCCTCGAACGTCGTCCTCAAGTCGTATCGGCGCGGCGGCGTCACCCGGGGCCCGTTCCTCCTGCTCCGCCGAATCCGCGAGCGCGCCGTCGAGCTCATCCACCGGTACGACGTGCGCGGCGGCGCGCCTCGGCTCCCGGCCCGCGTGCTCTCGGGTGGGAACCTCCAGAAGGTCGTCCTCGGCCGCGAGTTCTCGGGACGTCCGAAGGTGCTCGTCGCCGCGGCGCCCACGCGCGGGCTCGACGTCGGCGCAATCCAGACTGTGCACGGCTACCTGCGTCAGGCGGCGGCCGACGGCGTCGCGGTGCTCCTGATCAGCGAGGACCTCGACGAGGTGCAGGTGCTCGCCGACCGCATCGCCGTGATGTACGAGGGGTCGATCGTCGGAGAACGCGACGCCCGGACGGCGACGACGGACGAGCTCGGGCTGCTGATGGCAGGCGTCCGGTGACCCGTCCCACCGTTCGCATCGAGCGACGCCTCGTCCAGCACCGGTGGCTCGCGGTCGCCGTCCCGCTCTGCTCGCTGCTCGTCGCGTTCGCGGCGATCGCCGTCGTTCTCGTCGCGACCGGTCACGCGCCCGGGCCGACCTTCAGACGGCTGTTCGACGCTGCGTTCCTGGCCGACGGCGCGCTCTCGAACACGCTCATCTCTGCGACGCCGCTCGCATTCACGGGGCTTGCGGCCGCGGTTGCCTTCCGCATGCGCCTGTTCAACATCGGGGCCGAGGGGCAGCTCTATCTCGGCGCGATCGGCGCGTCGGGCATCGCGCTCTACCTCGCCGATCAGCCGACTGCAGTGATCCTGCCGGCGATGATCGTCGTCGGTGCGGCGGCCGGGGCGGCGTGGGCGGCGATTCCCGGATTGCTGCGGGCGTTCGCCCACACCAACGAGATCATCACGTCGTTGATGCTCAACTACTGCGCCGCGCTGCTTCTCAACTACCTGATCTTCGACAGCCAGTCGTACTGGCGCGACGACTCGGCGACGGGTCAGCTCTTCCCCCAGGGGAAGGCGCTCTCCGAGGCCGCGGCGTGGCCGCTGTGGACCGTGAGCGGTGTCGCGATCCCCTTCGGTTTCGCCCTTGCCGTGGTCGTCGCAATCGTCGTCTGGGTTCTCTACGCCCGGACGCGCTTCGGATTCGAGGCGCAGGTGATCGCGGACTCGCCGCGAGCGGCGCGGTACGCGGGCATGCGCACAAGGCGGAAGATCGTCGCGGTCCTCTGTCTCTCGGGCGCGATCGCCGGGATCGGCGGCGCGAGCCAGATGGGGGACTTCCGCCACGTCCTCGATGCGCGAGGCCTCCAGCAGGCGAACTACGGCTACACGGGCATCGTCGTCGCGGCGCTCGCCCGGTACAACCCGTTCGCCGTGGTGCTCGTCGCCTTCCTGATGGGTGGCCTCGAGAACGCCGGGTACACGCTGCAGGGCGCGGACTTCCCCTCGGGCCTCGTGGGGGTGATGCAGGGAATCATCCTGTTCGCGATGCTCGGCGGCGAGCTCCTCGTCCGGTATCGCGTCGTGATCGACCGTCCACATCGTCTTTCGCCGGCGGCCGCGGAGGCGACGCCGTGAACGACGGCATCGTCGTGATCGTCCTCGCCGCCGCCGTCGCCTACGGGACCCCACTCCTCTTCGCCGCCCTCGGCGAGCTCCTCGCGGAGCGCTCCGGGGTGCTGAACCTCGGTGTCGAGGGGATGATGCTCCTGGGCGCGGTGTTCGGGTTCCTCTGCGTCCAACACGTCGGCGGGTCGGCGGGGGTCGCGCTCCCCGTCGCGCTCGGCGCGGCGGCGCTGGCGGGCGCCGCTGCGTCGCTGATCCTCGCGTTCCTCGTGATCACGCTCCGCGCGAACCAGATCGTGTCGGGGCTCGCGTTGACGATCTTCGCGGGCGCGGCGGGGCTCTCGTCGTACATCGGCAACGACTTCGCGCTCGCCGACAACCCCGCGCGCTACTCGTTCGGGAACCTCGACGTTCTCGGGCTCGCCGACCTGCCGATCGTCGGCCCGATCGTGTTCGGCCAGTCCTGGCTCGTCTACCTGTCGTGGGTGTTCGTCGTCGTGATCGCTCTCTATCTCGGTCGTACGCGGCCCGGGCTCAACGTCCGCGCGGTCGGCGAGGCGCCTGCCGCGGCGGACGCGATGGGGATCGACGTCGCGCGGTACCGCTACCTCCACACCCTGGCCGGCGGGGCGCTCGCCGGCGTCGGCGGCGCGTGCTTCAGCCTCGCGCTCACGCCCCAGTGGGTCGGCGGCCTCACCGCGGGAGCCGGCTGGATCGCGATCGCGCTCGTGATCTTCGCCTTCTGGCGCCCCGATCTGTGTCTCGTGGGCGCCTACGCGTTCGGCGCCTTCTCCGCGCTGCCGCTGATCCTCCAGGCGCGAGGAGTGACGATCACGCCGCAGCTGTTCCAGGCGCTGCCGTACGTGATGACGATCGTCGTGCTCGTCGTGGTGTCGACAGGGACAGCGCGCAGGCGGCTCGGGGCGCCCGCCGCCCTCGGTATTCCCTACATTCGCGAGGAGCGCTGACGGCTACGACGTGGTGCCGCTGACGGACGCCTTCGCGGCCTCCGCGGTGTCGCCGCCGACCGCACGGACGATCTCCGGCCGGTCGAGCAGGCGCGCGCGCTGCTCCGGGCTCTGCAGGCGGTTCAGGACGTAGCGATCCTCGAGGATCTCGGAGAGCGGCCGGCCGCGGTCGTGCTCGCGGATCACGTACTGCGCCACGCGGTCCTCGCCGGAGGACTTCTGGAAGAGGGACGAGAAGATGTCCTTGAGGCCCATTGCGCCGATCGTAGCTCAGGCGCGCCGTCGCTTCGAGGAACTGGCGCGGAGCGCTGGATCCTGGGGCCACTCGAGGTTCGCGTCAGGGATCGGGTCGCCGTGCGGATCGTGGGTCGGGAAGCCGAGCGTCTCGTCGATCCTCGCCTCGAGCTCCTCCGACAGCACGTGCTCGAGCCGGTCGGCCTCGTCGTGCACCTCGTCGACGTGGATCCCGAGCGTCTGCGCGAGATACAGCTCCAGCAACCGGTGATGGCGGATCACCTCGAGCGCGACCTGCTCCCCTTCGGTCGTGAGAGACACGCCTCGGTACGGCGCGTGCTCGACCAGCGAGAGCGCGGCGAGCTTCTTGACCATCGCGCTGGCTGACGCTGCCGAGACGCCCATCCCGCGCGCGAGCGCGGTGGTCGTGACGCGATCGCCGGAGAGGCCGAGCTTGTAGATCTCGCGCAGGTAGTCCTGGATCGCGTCGCTCAACGTCGCGCGCGGCACGCCGCGAGTCTACGGGCGGGGTACCGCGTCCGCGTCTATCGCGAGGGTGCTAGCGTCGGCGCCCTCGTGGAGGTCCGTGTCGGCCACAGCCCGGATCCCGACGACGCGTTCATGTACTGGGCGCTGACGACGGATCTCGTCGCAACGCGCGGATTCCGCTTCGAGCAGGTGCTCGCGGACATCCAGACGCTCAACCACTGGGCGCGCGCAGCGCGGCTCGAGGTGACGGCTATCTCCCTTGCCGCCTATCCGTTCGTCCAGCAGGACTACGCACTGCTTCCCCACGGCGCCTCGATCGGCTCGGGGTACGGCCCCGTCGTGGTGGCACGCGAGCCGCTTGCGCCCGACGACCTGCAGGGCCTCGAGATCGTTGTGCCCGGCGCGCTGACGACCGCCTACCTCGTCCTCCGCCTTGCGCTCGGGGAGGTCGCCGTCCGCACGATGCCCTTCGAGCAGATCCCGGACGAGGTCGCGAGCGGCCGGGCCGCGGCGGGCGTTGTCATCCACGAGGGACAGCTGACGTTCTCCGAGCTCGGACTGGCGAAGGTGCTGGACCTCGGAGAGTGGTGGCTTCTGGAGACGGGCCTGCCTCTTCCGCTCGGCGTGAACGTGGCCCGGCGGGACGTCGAGCGCCCCCAGGACCTCTCGGCGGTCCTCCGCGAGGCGATCGCATGTGGGCTGGATCACCGCGCGGAGGCGCTCGAGTATGCGCTTCGCTTCGGCCGCGGAATCGACTCCGCGGTTGCGGATCGCTTCGTGTCGATGTACGTGAACGAGCTCACGCAGGACTACGGCGACGAGGGCCGCTCCGCTGTCACGGAGCTCCTGCGGCGCGGTGACGAGATCGGCGCCTTCCCCGGCCCCGTCACCGTCGACTGGATCTGATCCAGATCAGGTAGACGGCCCAGAGCGCCGTCCACGCTTTCGGGTCACCGCCGGAGCGTGAGGGCGGCGCCGGCTGCCAGCAGCGCGATCCCGAGAATGCGCGGCGCGTCGAGTGAGACCTTGTCGAAGCCGAACCAGCCGAAGCGGTCGATCGCCGTCGCCGCGACGAGCTGCCCCGCGATCAAGAGGCCGACGACCGCCGTCGTCCCGATCCGCGGGCCGGCGATCGTGATCGAGAGCACGATGACCGCGCCGAGCGCGCCGCCCGTCAACATCCACCACGGCTGGGAGAGCGTGTCGCGGAACCCGCCGACCCCCTGTCGGGCGATCAGCAGCGCCGGGACGATGATCAGGCCGGTGACGATCGCCGCGACGAGCACGGCCTCGAGCGAGCCGATGCGCTCGCCGAGCTTGCCCATCACGGCGACCTGCACCGCTCCGAGGATCCCGGCGGTGACGGCCAGCGAGGCTGCAACGCCGGTCGAGTCCATCGCCTGACGCTATACGCTCACGCTCTCCCCGAGACGAAGGAGGCAAGCGATGGTTCGCGCGATCATCCAGTACGAGACGGAGCCCGACGCCGAGCGCTACGCCCGCCACCTCGACGGAGTTCGCGACGCAGGTCGCATGCCGCGCGTTTCGACATGGCCGGATCTTCGGATCGCCGTTCGGCGAGCCGAGCGCCCGCTACTACGCCGAGTTCGAGTGGGACGACATGGACGCGTTCAAGGCGGCGAGCAGCTCGGAGGCTTTCGCCGCCTCGGGTCGCGACGCGATGGCGATGGGCATCCCCTTCACCGTCCAGTTCGCCTCTATCGACTGAACGTGGCCGAGCCGTTCCACCCGACACCGGTCGACCCGTCCGAGCTCGGCTTCGAGACGATCGTCTACGAGAAGGCGCCGCCGCGCGCGACGATCCGGCTCAACCGGCCAGACGTCCTCAATGCGTTCGACTTCCGCATGCTGCGCGAGATCGCGCGTGCCTGCGAGGACGCGTCCTGGGACGACGAGATCCGCGTCGTCGTGGTCACGGGCGAGGGGCGCGCCTTCTGCGTCGGGGCCGACCTCCGCTCCTGGGAGAAGACGCTCGTCGGCAAGCCGCAGGAGTACTGGAAGTGGTTCGGCGCCTTCAAGGACATGCACGACCGGCTGCGCGAGATCGGCAAGCCGACGATCGCCCGGATCAACGGGATCGCCGTCGGCGGCGGGAACGAGCTCCAGATGGCATGCGACCTGGCCGTGATCGTCGACGACGCGTTCATCCGCCACGTGGGTCTCGAGCACGGCTCCGTCCCGGCGGGGGGCGCGACCCAGTGGCTGCAGCTGATGGTCGGCGACCGGCGCGCGCGCGAGATCGTCTTGCTCTGCGACGAGATCCCGGCCGCGCAGGCCGCGGAGTGGGGGCTCGTCAACCGCGCCGTTCCGGCCGCCGAGCTCGACGATGCCGTCGACGCGTGGGTCGAGAGCCTCGTTCGCAAGCTGCCGCAGACGACCCGCTATGCCAAGCAGCAGCTCAACGTGTGGCGCGACATGGCGTGGCACCAGACGGTGGGGCACGCGCGGGACTGGCTTTCGCTCTCGATGCTGGGCGACGAGGCACAGGGCGCGATCAAGGCGTTCCTCGAGTCGCGGCGCGGGGGAGCGGAAGAGGTGTCGGAGTGAAGTCCGACACCGCCGGGTGTCCGACTTCAGTCGGACACCTTCGCCTCACGCCGCGATAGGCTCAGCCCGATGGCGGACGAGGTGTTGACCCGGCGCGACGGCGCTGTCCTGACGATCACGTTCAACCGGCCCGAGGTCTACAACGCCTTCAACCGCGAGCTCCACGCCGCGCTCCACGATGCGCTGACCGAGGCGGAGGACTCGTCCGTCCGCTGCGTCGTGATTACCGGGGCGGGCAAGGGCTTCTGCGCGGGCCAGGACCTGAAGGAGTTCGGCGCGGTCTCCGCGTCGATCCGCGACGCGCTGGAGTCGACCTACCACCCGAACGTCCGGCTCGTGCGTTCGCTCGCAAAGCCCGTGATCGCCGCCGTCAACGGCCCAGCGGCAGGCGCGGGTCTCTCGTTCGCCTGCGCCTGTGATCTTCGGGTCGCGTCGTCGAGCGCGACATTCGTTCCAGGCTTCGTCGGCATCGGCCTGGTTCCCGACGCCGGTGGAACGTGGTTCATCCACCGCCTGCTCGGCTTCGCCCGTGCGTTCGAGTGGATGTGCGCGAACACACGCCTCTCGGCCGACGAGGCGCTCGCCTGGGGCCTCGTGTCGGAGGTGATCGAGGCCGACGCGTTCGAGGCGCGCGTCGCGGAGCTCGCGGCCGAATGGGCGGCGCGTCCGACGCTCGCGGTCGGCCGGACGAAGCAGCTCTTCGAGCACGCCTACGCGGCCGGAGTAGAGGCCCAGCTCTCGCTCGAGGCGGAGCTCCAGCAGGAGTCCGTCGGAACGACCGACTTCAGGGAAGGGGTTGCCGCCTTCCTCGAAAAGCGCGCACCCGAGTTCAGCGGCACCTAGCCCGGAAGGAGCAGCCCGTGTCCACGACCTCGGACGTCACAGAGCTCGAGCACCCCGAGCGCCATCCGATCCATCTCGTCGTCACCGACGACCTCGAACGCAGCCGGCTCACCGTGCTCTTCCGGCTCTTCCTCGCACTCCCGCACTTCCTCTGGCTCGCGATCTGGGGGATCGGGGTGTTCTTCGTCGTGATCGCCGGCTGGTTCGTCGCGCTCGTAATGGGGCGCCTCCCCGACTCGCTGCACACCTTCCTGGCGGCATACGACCGCTATCAGACGCACGTCAACGCGTACTTCTTCATCGCCGCGAACCCGTTTCCGAGCTTCACCGGCGCCCCGGGGTATCCGCTCGACGTGGACATCGCGCCTGCGGCGCCCCAGAGCCGGCTGACGATCCTCGTCCGGCTGATCCTCGCGATCCCGGCGTTCATCGTCCTGTACGTGCTGCAGCTCGTCGGGCAGGTGGTGGGAATCCTCGCGTGGTTCTACGCCCTCTTCACCGGCAACATGAACCGCGGGATGCGCGACCTGCTCGCGTACTGGCTGCGCTACCAGGCGCAGACCTACGGGTACGTGATGCTGCTGACGGGTCGCTACCCGTCGTTCTCCGACGAGTAGTGCGGCTCGAGGCGGTCGACTACCACACCGGCGGCGAGCCGTTCCGGATCGTCACCGCCGGCGCTCCGCCGCTCGACGGCACGACGATCCTCGAACGGCGCCGCTTCGCGCTCGAGCACGTCGACCACGTGCGCCGCCTGCTCGTCTTCGAGCCCCGCGGCCACGCGGACATGTACGGCTGTCACGTCGTCCCGCCGAACGACGACGGCGCCGACCTCGGCGTCGTCTTCTTCCACAACGAGGGGTACTCGACCGCGTGCGGGCACGGCACGATCGCGCTCGTCACGTGGGCGCTCGACGACGGCGTGGTGGAGCGACACGAAGGCGTGAACCATGTGGTCGTCGACGTTCCGTCCGGGCGGCTCGAGACATGGGCAACGGTCGAGTCTGGCCGCGTACGCTCTGTGCGTTTTCGCAACGTGCCCTCGTTCGTATGGACCACGGGTCTCGAGGCCGCCGGGCACGTCGTGGACGTCGCCTTCGGCGGCGCGTTCTACGCCAGCCTCGAGGAGCGCGTCCAGCCGGCCGAGCTCCCACGGCTGATTGCCCTCGGCCGCGAGATCAAGGCCGCGCTCGAGGCCGATCACGAGATCGCGCACCCTGCCGAGCCCGAGCTTCGCGACGTGTACGGCGTGATCTTCTGGCAGGAGGAAGGCTCGGCGCCGCTCACGCAGCGAAACGTCGCGGTCTTCGCGGACGGAGAGGTCGACCGCTCCCCGTGCGGCTCGGGGACCTCCGCGCGGCTCGCGCTGCTCCACGCCGAGGGTCGGCTACCGCGCGGCGCGCCGCTTCGCCATCTCTCGATCGTGGGCTCGGAGTTCACCGGCCGCGTCGTCGACGACACGGAGGTCGCGGGCCGACCGGCGGTGGTCACCGAGGTGGAGGGCTCCGCCTATCGCACGGGCCGTGCGACGTTCGAGCTCGACCCGGACGATCCGCTCGGAGAGGGTTTCCTCCTGCGGTAGCGGCGAGCCTCCTGCTCCAGTAGCGGCGCGGAGACAACGCTTGTGGTGAATCACCACAAGCGTTGTCCGTGGGGCCCCCCTACGGCACGTCCATGCGTCGCAGCTTCCGGATTGTGAGCAGCGTGAATCCCACGACGACGATCGCGGCCGCAGCGGTCGCAGCGCCGGCGGAGAGCGGGTCGTCGATGCGTGCGAGCCGCCCGTCGTCCAGCGCATGGATCAGCGACAGCGTGTACCGGCGGATGCTCAGGAACCGGATCCCGTCGAGATAGGCGGCCAGGGTCGCTTCCCAGACGAACACGTACACGAGCCCGATCAGAAGCGCGTGCCGCGTCGCCAGCCCGGCCCACGTGAAGACGGCCGCGTAGGCGGTGGCGCCTACGAGCAGCCCGAGCGCCGTTGCGAGCGCCCCGCCGACGCCGCCCTCGGTGAGCGCGACCACGAGGAAGCCGCTCACCGCCACCGGGATCCCGCCGACGACGAGCGCCGCGAGGAGCTTCGGGAGGACGATCCGCCAGCGCGCGACTGGCTTGAGCGTCAGATAGCCGAGCGTTCGGTCGACGAGCTCGTTTCCGAACGACGACGTGGCGAACAGCAGCATGACGAGCGGCAGGATCGCCGACGCGACGAGCGTTGCCGTGACCCTGTCGGCGAACCGTGTGCTCGTCGTCGTCGTGTCGCCCACGTGGAACAGGACCGCCGCGAGGACGGGCAGCGAGACGAGCGCAAGCACGAGCCAGAGCCGCCGGCTGCCCGCCAGCTGGCGGACGGTGAGGGAAAGGATCGCGGTCACGCCCTGCTCCCCGTGGCGAGGTACTCGAAGACGCTCTCCAGCGAGTCGTCGAGCGGCTCGACGCGTGTCAGCCGGATGTCGAGGTCGCGCGCGATGGTCGGGAGCGACCGCTGGAGCGACGTGACGTCGCGACTCCGGACGCGGAGCCCTCCGTCCCCTGAGACCTCGACGGACTCGACGGCGTCGACCCGCAGCAGCCCGGCGGCCAGGGCACGGGCGTCGGCGCAGTCGATGCGGACGACAAACGGCCGGTCGTTCAGCTCGAGCCGGATCGCCCGGTAGTCGCCGCTGGCGGCAAGCTTGCCGCTGACCATCAGGTGGATCCGGTCGGCGAGCTGGTCGACCTCTTCGAGGATGTGCGACGAGACGAGGATCGTCCGGCCCTCCGCGGCCAGCCGACGGATCACGTCGCGCAGGTGGAGCCGCTGAGCGGGATCGGTGCCCGAGAGCGGCTCGTCGAGCACGAGGAGCGGTGGGTCGTGAACCAGCGTCGCCGCCAGGCGCATCCGCTGTCGCATGCCCCGCGAGTAGCCGCGAAGACGGCGGTCCTGCGCGTCGACGAGATCGACCGTCTCGATCGCACGCGTGACGGCCGCGTCGAGGTCGTCGACACCTTGCAGGCGGGCGCCGAGCTCGACGAATTGGCGTCCCGACAGGAAGTCGTACACCGACTCGTGCTCGGGCATGTATCCGATCCGGCGGTAGATGCCCGGGTTCCCTCGCATCGGCTCGCCGAAGACCCGCACCGTTCCCTGCGAGGGTTGCGTCAGCCCACCGATCGCTCGGAGAAGCGTGGTCTTCCCCGCACCATTCGGCCCCAGAAGCGCCGTCACCCCGGGCTCGACGACGAGCGAGACGTCGCTCACCGCGACGACACCCGCGAACCACTTGGACACTCCGTCGACGACGATCGTCGGCTCGGTCACGCCTGAACCAGCCGTTTCGTTCGTCGGACGAGCCACAGGGCAAGCCCGATCGTCAGGCAGACGAGCCAGAGGAGCGCGATGCCGCCTGACACCGGCCGCTCGACGTCTGCCTCCTCGTCGAAGATCCAGCGGACGGCGTCGGTCAACGCCTGGGGGATGCTCGCGAGGGAAAGCGCGTCGGCGAGGCCGCCGGAGAATTCCTCCTCGGCGATGCCGCCGATCGCCGAGCCGATGAACAAGACGGCGAGCATCGCGACGGACGCATACGCCCGCCGCGTCGCGAACGAGGCGACGAAGAGCGCTAGCGTCGTCAGCACCACGGCGACGAGTGCCCCCGCGGCGAGGAAGCGCGGGACGACGTCCCAGTTGTCGGCGAGATAGGTCCCGGGCGCCGAGGCGTCGAGCGCGTTCCAGACGAAGAGGATCGCCTCCGGCAGCCAGGCGGCGGCGAGCGCGACGGTCAGGAACGCCGCCCAGCGAGATCCGACGTAGTCGAGCGGAGTGATGGGTCGCGCCGCGTAGAGGGCGAGGACTCCGTCACGTCGATCGGGGCAGATCAGGAGCGGCGCGACGACGGCTGCAAAGAGCCCGAGCGGCACCATCGCCCACTCGTAGTAGTCGACGTACGACGGAAGCTCGAAGTCGTCGGAATCGACGGCCGGCCCGACGAATGCCGAGACGACGACGAGCACCACCATCGGGACGAGCGCGAGCGCGAGCAGGAGCCACGGAGCGATCTTCGCCCCCGCGCCGCGTCCGAGGCCGAGCGAGATCCGGATCCCGTCACGCCAGATCGCGCGTCGTCGCGACCAGGGGCCGGTTCGTTGGCCTTCGTAGCCCTGGTAGCCGAGATCGAAGACCTCTGCAGGGCCGGACGTCATGCCGCGTCGTCCTTCGCGGCCGGCTCCGCCTGCTCGGTCGCGAAGACGTCGGCGAGCGAGTGGCGCGCCGGGGCGAGCCGGTAGAGCAGCGCCTCCGACTCGACGATGACGTCGCGGAGCGTGTCGTAGTCGGACGCCGAGACGCGGTCTAGCGTCAGGCGGCTCCCGTCGAGCAGCGGCTCGAGACCGCGCGCTCGCAGACCGTCCGCGACCGCCGCCGCGCCCTCGACGAGCTCCACCTCGAGCGTCTCGGTCTCCTCCGTGAACCCGGACACCGCGCCCGTCCGCAGCAGCCGCCCTGCATCGAGCACCACTACGGAGTCGCACGCGCGCTCGACGTCGCCCATCAGGTGCGTGGAGATGACCATGCTGATCCCGAACTCACCGCCGACCCGCCGTATGAGATCGAGCATCTCGCGCCGACCAATCGGATCGAGGCCCGCGGTGGGCTCGTCGAGGAAGGCGATCACGGGATCGTGGACGAGCGCCTGCGCGAGCTTGACCCGCTGTTTCATCCCGGTCGAGTACGTCCCCATGTGCCGGTAGCGCTCCTCGAAGAGGCCGACGTGCCGGAGGACGTCCGAGGCGCGAAGCCGCGCGGCCGTGGGCGGCAGTCCGCTGATCTGGGCGAGGTAGGCGAGGAACTCGGCCGCCGAGACGGCACGCGGAAGGCAGTCGTGCTCAGGCGCGTAGCCGACGCGCGTCCGGTACTCGGGCGAGACGCGTGGGTCGTGGCCGAGCACCTCGGCCGAGCCGCTGTCCGGATCGAGGAGGCCGAGGAACAGCTTGAGCGAGGTGCTCTTGCCGGCACCGTTCGAGCCGAGCAGCCCGGTGATCCCCTCGTCGATCTCGAAGCTGACGGCGTCGAGCGCCCGCACCGGGCCGAACGTCTTCGTGAGCTCTCGGGCCCGGAGGAGCGCCATGCCCCCGGAGGCTATCCGGGGCTCGGTGCGGGGCGCGCCGTGACGAGATCGAGAATCTCGTCGTCCTCGGGGAAGCGTCCCTCGCGCTGCTTCGAGAAGACGAGGCTCCCGTCCGCGACGACGTCGTACTGGCTCTTCTCGCCCTCCACCGGCCGCGCCTCGTGCCCGGCCTCGTTCAACACGGCCGCGAGACTCGCGGCCCGACGGTCGTAGCCGTTTCAGACGGGGCAGTAGAAGATCTCGACGCGCACGCCCGGAGGCTATCCGACCCGTGGGCGATAGCGCTCGACGATCGCGGCGGCGTCGACGCCGCGCGGCAGGGTCCCGTACGCGCGGTTGAACCCGATCCGCGCGCGCGTCAACGGCGTGCTCGCGGCGCGAGTCGCTTGCACGGAGACGGCAGGCACGTTGCCTCACACCGCCGGTTGACCGCTGCCGGACGGCGTAGGTGTAGACGGTGTCGCGGCGGCGACGGCGCGGTCGTCGCAGCGAGCCCTTCTGGTTGCGGCGAGGAGCCGTTTCGCCGCCGGCGCGCTGACGCGTCGCCGAGACCTGCGTAGCCGATCCGCGCCTCCCGGGTGCGAACGGGCTCCTGGTCGGCGAGACGCGGTCGCGCTTGTTCTCCTGGACGCCTCGGAGAACAGTCTCGTGCCGGACATGCCCGGCGACGGCGTTGGCTCGACAACTCGCCGTTGTTCACCTGAACGGACGCCGGATCGTGTTCGGCTGGTCCGCCAGGAGCGGAGCTGAACAGGTCCATGTGATCGTCCGCGATCGGGGTCCGGTGAACAGGAATGCCTGGCACGTTGCGGGAAGCGCGACGGCGCCGACCAGATCGCCGCCTGTCGTTCAGGTGGAGCGAGCATCGGCTTCGGGGCTTCCGTTGAGTGAAACGGCGAAGTCGAGATGCTGCCGATCTGCGTTCCGATCAGCGACGTGGATCGCGTAGGGCTCAGCGACTCGCCCTCGGCCTGCACGGCGAAGCCGGGTGCTGGTCTCGTCGCGGACGGTGACGAGTCGCGTTGCACGAGTCGAGATCTGGATGCGTCGACCGCTGAGAGTCTTGGCGTTGGATCCGCGAGCGATCGAGCCGTCCATCACGTGATGTCGAGGCCGACGATCAGGATCGACGTTGCCCCGGCTTCGGTGGCATCGAGTTCTGCTCGACGCCGCGCTGGCCGTCCGTCGATCGAGCACGCGACCGAGCTGCGCGTCCGAGACGGCGCCCAGATCGAGCTCCGACCCCATCGCGGGGCGTCGACGAACCTCGACGGTGTACGTCATGCCGAGATGACGATCCGCGGGAGCGAGCAGGCGCGCCTGACCGAAAGCCCGGCGATCGATCGCAATCCCCGTCCGGCGCACCGGCCGATGGTCAGCTGTTGCTTCACGAGGTCGATCTGCGCGCGTGCCGGAAGCCGGCGAAGGCTGAAGACTGATCATGCGACACCACGGGCGACAACGTCCGTCGGGTGCCTGGACGCGGGCGTCGTAGACGCTCGGCGACTGGCGGCGGCTCGCCGTTGAAGCGGCGCCGACGGTGTTGCACGATCCGCGGCGACCTCCGGAAACGATAGCCGTCCCGGAAGCTCGTGGCGCCGACGTGGAAGGCCGGGTCTCGCGGGAGCCGACGTGATCGACGCACGACCCGGCACGCCGTCGTGCTGACGTCGGCGCTTTCGAGCGCGGGACGTCCGCCATCATCGGCGCTGGGGTCGACGCGTCTTGAGCGCGAAACACGACCCTGTCGTCGCGACGCGGCGAACGGCAGCCCGCGACGCGACGCCGCACCGCGCCGATCAGCCGCCTCGATCGCGCTCGCCTCGGTCGAGCGAGACTCGCGCTGACGCGGCCCTGCGAGCGCGCCACACCGCGCCCTCGTGCCCTCAGATCGTCTTGAACTGCTCGAACGGCTGGCGGCAGGCGTTGCAGTAGCGAAGCGAGCGGCACGGTGTCGGGCCGAAGACGTTCTCGAGCTTCGTGTCGGTCGAAGCGCAATACGGGCAGCGAAACGGGCCGCGCTCGAGCTGGACGAGCGTCGGTGCGTCGGTAGTGCGCGGCGCCGGTGGGGCGAAGCCGGCCGCACGGAGCTTCTCGCGGCCCTCCGTCGTGATGCTGTCGGTCGACCACGAGTCGTCGAGCACGACGTGGATTTCGGGCTCCGCGCCGAGCGCGCGGATCGCCTCCTCCATCTGCGTCCGCATTGCGTCGAGCGCCGGGCAGCCCATGAACGTCGGCGTGAAGTCGACCTCCACCCGCTCCCCGCTCACCCGAACATCTTTCACGACCCCGAGATCGACGATCGAGATCACCGGGATCTCCGGGTCCGGGATTTCCGCGAGGGCGCGCCAGACGTCTCCGGCAGCAAGTAACAATGTGTTACTTGCGCCGCTCACCAGCGCGCTCCGACGGGCGCGGAGCGGCGCACCACGGTCATCTCGGCGAGCAGCTGGGCGAGCTCGGCTTCGTGGCCGCCGCGAGGGACAGGCTCGGCGTCGGGCATCGCGCGCCCGAGCTTGACCTCGACCCGCCGGACGAGCTCCGGCCGAAGGTCGTCGTCGAGGACCCCGAGCGCGTAGGCCCACAGCTCGTCGAGCCCCTCGTCGAGGCGCGCACGACCGTCGCCGGAGCCCAGGAGCCGGTCGACCCACATCTCGGCATGGATCCGGTGGTAGACCTCCTCGCGGTCGATCTTCGCGGCGATCCCGGCGACCTCGGGGTCGTCCGAGCCCTTCAGTGCCTCGAGGCGGATCTCGTCCGCGGTCTCGTAGAGCCAGTGGCGGGCGATCGTCCGCGCCCACTCGAGCCGGCGGAGCTCGACGAGCGGGGCCGAGCGGTACTCGTCGGCGGGCCGGTCGAAGGCGAGCGCGTCGGCATCGGTCCCGAGCTCACGTGCCGCGAGCTCGTAGAGCGCGCGGGCGTGCCCGATCTCGTTCTGTGCGATCGACGAGAAGGCGACGTCTTCCTCGAGGAACGGCGCGATTCCCGTCCACTCGGAGTTCCGCCAGCCGAGGATCAGCTCGTCGTCGGCGAGGGTCAGGAGGAGATCGACGCGATCGCTCATCGAGTCTCTAGAGGTTCCTCGCGAAGCGAGGAGCCAGCCAGCTCCCGCGCCTCCTTGAGCCGCTCCTTGATCGAGTAGCCGTCCACACGCCGGTACTTGAGGTCGAACTCGTCGACGAACTCCTCGATCTCCGCGACAGCCTCGCGCGGGACGAGCCAGAGGGCTTCCGACTCGCCCCGTCGGCCGTACTGCTCACGGGCGTAGATCTCGGCGAACCGCTCGTTCGGGGCCGCAATCGACCCGGCGTGCTGCATGGGCGAGCCCGCGCGCTCGCGCCGGAACACCTCGTAGACGATCGCCACTACGCCGCCTCGGCGAGCACGGCGCGCGAGACCCAGCCGACCTCCTCGCGCGAGAGGCGGCGAAACGCGAGCCGCTCGGCCGACGCGGGGCCGTTTCCCGAGACGACCGCCATCAGCCGGTCCCAGTCAGGCTCGGTGTACTCCCACACGCCGTCATCGGTGCGCCGGAGCTTCGGGTCGGGAAGCGTCAGGCCGAGCTCCCACACCTGCGGCACGTAGCCCTCGAGGAACTGCTGCCGCGCATCCTCGTTCGCCTGGCTCTTGATCCGCCAGTGGACCATCGGGTCGTCGTCCGCGGGAATCGGGTTGCCGTGGAACATCATCAGCGGCTCCCACCAGCGGTCGATTGCCTCCTGGACGAGCTCGCGCTGGGCGTCCGTTCCCGTGACGAGGGTCAGCACGACGTCGCGGCCGTGGAGGATGTGGAACGACTCCTCCCAGCAGATCTTCCGCATGATCCGGGCGTACGGCGCGTACGAGCACTTGAGGAGCGCCTTCTGCGAGATGATCGCCGCCGCGTCGACGAGCCAAGCGATCACGCCGACGTCGCCCCAGGTCTTCGTCGGGTAGTGGAACACGTTGTGGAACTTCGAGCGGCCCGCGATGAGGTCGTCGAGGCACGCGTCGCGCGGTTTGCCGAGGTCTTCGACCACGCGGTACAGGAGCTGCGCATGGCCGACCTCGTCCTGGATCTTCGCGGTGAGGGCGAGCTTTCGCTGCAGCGTCGGCGCGCGCAGGATCCAGTCGCGCTCGGGCAGGACGCCCATCAACTCCGAGTTCGCATGCATCTCGACGAACTTCGTCAAGCGCTTGCGGTACTCGTCGGGCATCCAGTCGCCGGTCTCGACGAGACCGCCGGACTGGACGTGGTCCAGGAACTCCGCGGTGCGAACGTCCACGGCTTCGATGCTACCGAACGATCGGTAGCATCGTCCAGATGGCAACCAGGCGCGACGAGCTCGTCGACGTCGCCACCCGGCTGTTCGCGGAGCGTGGGTACCACGGCACCTCGATGGCCGACCTCGCCGAGGCGATGGGGGTGCAGAAGGGGTCGCTGTACTCGCTGACCGACTCGAAGCAGGAGTTGCTCGTCGTCATCGCACGCGAGGGCGCGGCGGCGTTCCACGTCTCGCTCGACCTCGTCCCGGACGACGCCCCCCCGCTCGAGCGGATCCGCGCTGCGCTGCGCGGCCATCTCGCGACCGTCGCTGCGCAGATCGACTCCGCCACTGTCTTCACGCGCGAGTGGCGCTTCCTCGAGGAGCCGGAACGCTCAGCCTTCCGAGCGGAACGGCGCCGGTACGAGGAGCGCTGGCATGAGCTGCTTCGCGACGCCGCCGAGCGCGGCGCGCTGCGCGCCGACCTCGATGTCGACGCCGCCGTGCTGCTCGTCCTCTCCGCCGCGAACTGGGCCTACACCTGGCTCCGGCCGGAGGCGGATACAGACGCGCTCGCCGACCGGTTCTTCGCGATCCTCGTGGACGGCGTGCGCGGATACGCTCCGGCTCGCGTGTAGATGCCTTCCGTCCTGATCGTCAACCCGCGTGCGAGCGGCGTGACCGACGTGATCGTCGATCGTGTTCGGGAGGAGCTTCCGGGCGACACCGAGGTCGTCCGGACAGAAGGCCCGGGGACCGCCACCGAGATCGCACGCGAGCGCGAGCCCGCACTCGACGCGATCTACATCCTGTCGGGGGACGGCACCTACAACGAGGTCCTGAACGGCGTGGCGGGGACGACGCCGCTCGGCTTCCTGCCGGGCGGAGGAACGAGCGTCCTGCCGCGGGCGCTCGGGTTGGGGCGCGACCCGGCTGTTGCCGCCCGCCTTGCCGTTCAAGGCACGACGCGGAGAATCGGTCTGGGTCGCGTGAACGGGCGGCGCTTCGCGTTCAACGCGGGCATCGGCCTCGACGCCGAGCTCGTCCGACGTATCGATGCGCGCGGCCGCGATACCGACGGCCGCCGTCCCGGCGACCTCGCCTTCGTGCGCGAGGCGGTCGGGCTATTGGCGACGCACCGCGGACGCTTCCCCGATCGGCTCGAGGTGGAGGGCGCCGGGCGCGCCGCCTTCGCGTTCGTCGCGAACTGCGATCCGTACACGTACGCGGGCCGAATGGCGGTGCGTGTCGCTCGCGACGCGTCGTTCGACCGCGGGCTCGACCTCGTCGCCCCTCGCTCCGTCCGCGCGCGGTCGCTCCCACGCCTGGCCGTCGCCCTCGCCCGAGGCGCGCGGCCTGGCCCTGGGATGGTCGTGCTGCACGACGCCGAGCGGATCGTCGTCCGATGCGACGCGCCGCTTCCGCTCCAGGTCGACGGCGAGGACCTCGGCGACGTCGAGTCGGCCGTGTTCGAGGCGGAGCGCGACGCCGTCACAGCACTCGTCCCTCGCTGAACGTCACCGCTCGGAGACCTTGTGGTGAATCACCACAAGCGTTGTCCGCGCGCTCGGAGCTCAGTGGCGAGGTTGTTAGCCGCGCCGCGCCCTCGAGCCGAACATGTCCGACCAGCGCCGCCCGATGCCCTTCGCGAACTGCGTCTCCAGCATGCGGAAGTGCTCGTCCAGCACCGCCTCGAGCTCCCGCTCGTCACGCCGCTCCATCGCACGGAGCTGGCGACGGTGCACGTCGAGCGTCTGGCGGTCGTAGGCGACGCCGCCGGAGTAGGCGTCCCGAATCGGGGCGAGCCCCCGTGCGACGCCTCGCATCGACGCCTGGATCGTCTCGTTGCGGCAGGCGCGGACGAGGGCGCGGTGGAACATCGCGTCGGCCCGCATCACGCTCGGCCGCTCGCCGAGATGGCGCTCCAGCAGGTCGACGGTCCGGCCGAGCTCGACGAGGTCGCCCGCGGTCGCGGTGCGCATCGCCTCGTGGACGACGGCCCGTTCGAGCACGCGTCGAGCGCGCAGGACGTCGACGGCCGCGTCTTCCTCGAGCTTCACCGCCGAGAAGATCGCGACGGCCGGGACGAGGTCGGTCACGACGAAGACGCCGCCGGCCTTCCCGCGCCGCACCTCGACGAGCCCGGAGAGCTCGAGCACGCGAAGCGCCTGCCGGAGCGTCGGCTTCGAGATGCCGAGCTCCGCGGCGAGCGCACCCTCGTTCGGCAGGCGGTCGCCGGCGCGCACACCGGCCCGCTCGATCGCCTCGGTGAGGTGCTCGATGGCGGCCTCGAACGTCCGGGTGGCCCGGATCGGCTCGACCGAGAAGCGAGGCGGCGTCATTGCGGGAGAAGTCTCGCAGGATCGGGGCGGTGAGCCGCGCGCCGATCGGTGTCTGGGCGACGACTCGCTTGACACCAAAACAGAAACGCTGTTTCACTTCAGGTATGGACGTTCCAGTCGTGGAGCAGGGGCTCGCGCGCGTGATCGGGGTCCACGGTGAGCCCGACCGCCGTGTCGACGGGCTCGACGATGCCGCACTCCTCGAGATCCATCGCTCGCTCGTCCTGCTCAGGACCTACGACGAGCGCTCGGTCGTCTACCACAGCCAGGGCCGGATCGGCACATACGCCATCTACCGCGGCCACGAGGCGATCCAGGCGGGCCTCGTCCACGCGCTCGAGCGACGTGACTGGATCTTCCCGAGCTACCGCGACTCGGCGATCGGCCTGCTGCGCGGCCTGCCGGCCGCGACGATCCTGCAATGGTGGCGCGGCCACCCGTCCGGCTGGTGGAACCCGGAGGACGTGAACGTCGCTTCGATCTGCGTTCCGATCGCGACCCAGGTGCCCCACGCCGCCGGCCTCGCGTGGGGCCTGGCGCTCAAGGGCTCCGATGCGGTCGCCGGGGTCCTCTTCGGTGACGGCGCGACCTCCGAGGGCGCGTTCCACGAGGGCGCCAACCTCGCTGCCGTCGTCCGGGCGCCACTCGTCCTGCTCTGTAACAACAACCAGTGGGCGATCTCGACGCCGCTCAGCGCCCAGACGGCAGCCGCTCGTCTCTCTGACAAGGCGATCGGCTACGGGATGCCTGCCATCCGTGTCGACGGGCACGATGTCCTAGCGGTCTACGACGCGGTGCGCGAGGGAGTCGAACGCGCGCGGGCGGGAGAGGGGCCGACCTTCGTCGAGGCCGTGACGTACCGGTCGGCGCCCCATGCGACCGCCGACGACCCGAGCCTCTACATCGACCCCGAGCGGGCTGAGGCCGACCGCGAACGGGATTGCGTCGCGCTATTCGAGAGCTACCTGACGCGGCTCGGCCTGCTCGACGACGAGGGGGCAGAGGCGGTTCGTGCGGAGGCGCTCGCAACGATGCGCGCCGGCATCCAGCAGGCCGAGGACGAGCCGGCGGCCGATCCCGAGCTCGTCTTCGCCAACGCCTACGCGGATCCGCCGGCGTCACTGGCGAGGGACCTGGACGAGCTCCGGCGGGTCCACGGGTGAGCGCGACGTCGGTTGCGACCCGCGAGCTGCTCCTTGTCGAGGCAGTCAACGACGCCTTGCACGTGGAGCTCGCCCGCGACGAGACGGTGATCGTCCTCGGCGAGGACGTCGGGCGCCTCGGCGGCGTGTTCCGCGCGACCGCGGGCCTGCGTGACCGCTTCGGCGCCAATCGCTGTGTCGACACGCCGCTGTCGGAGGCCGGGGTCCTCGGCGCCGCGGTCGGCCTCTGCATGGCCGGTTGGCGCCCGGTTGTCGAGATGCAGTACGACGCGTTCTCGTACCCGTGCCTCGACCAGCTCATCACGCATGTCGGCCGCTACCGCTGGCGGACGGGTGGGCGGATGGGCTTCCCGCTCGTCGTCCGCATGCCCTACGGCGGCGGTGTGCGGGCGCCCGAGCTCCACGACGACTCACCCGAGACGTACTACGTCCACACACCAGGCGTGAAGGTCGCTGTTCCTGCGACGCCCGCAGACGCGAAGGGCCTCCTCGCCGCCGCGATCCGCGACCCGGATCCTGTCGTCGTGCTCGAGCCGAAGCTCGTCTATCGAACAGCGCGAGGCGCGGTGCCGGAAGGCGAGCACGTCGTCGAGCTCGGAAGCGCCCGCGTCGCGCGCTCGGGCGCCGACGTCACGCTTGTCGCCTGGGGGGCGATGGTCGACCTCTGCGAGCGGGCCGCCGCTGCGCTCGACGGCGAGGCCTCGGTCGAAGTGCTCGATCTCCGGACGCTCAAGCCGCTCGACGAGGAAGGGCTGCTCGCGTCCGTTCGCCGCACGGGGCGCTGCGTCGTCGTCCAGGAAGCGCCGCGCACGTGCGGCTTTGCGTCGGAAGTCGCGGCGCTGCTCGCAGAGCGCGCGATCCTCGACCTGCAAGGCCCTGTGCTGCGCGTCACCGGCTTCGACGTCCCGTACCCGTACTGGCAGCTCGAGGACTGGTACATGCCGTCGGTCGAGCGGGTGGTCGACGCAGTACGTCGCGTGCTCGCCTTCTGAGCCGCGCAGGGCTCAAACGACGTCACGTCTCGACGGCGGCGACGATCCGCACGTGGCCGAGGCCGGCGCGCCGACAGAGCTCGTCGACGTCGGCCCGTGACGGCGCCTCAACGAGATGGAAGCACGTCTCGTCGTCCGGCAGGTGCGTGGACCGGACATAGCGGATCGCCGCGCCTTCGCCGGCCAGGTCGTCCGCGACGGCGCGGGCACGGCGGCTGGCCGCGTCCGCGTCGCGGCTGCGTGCGCGGGGGACGTACGTCTCGACGATGTAGCTCGGCATGTGGGCCTCCAGACGGGGGGTGGAGGTCTTCCACCCCCCGCGTCTTCCCCGGCGCTACTTGCCGGCTCGGTCGGCGTGGAAGTGGTCCTTGTCGACGTCACGTGCGATCCGCGTGAAGTGCTTGGCGGTCTCGGTCATCGTGGTGCGGTAGTGGAGGCCGCCCCAGACCCGCGCGTTCTCGACGTCCTTCACGAGTTGCTCGAGCTGCATGTAGGTCCGCGACGTTCCCGTCGTGGTGCTGGTCAATGTCACCTGGAGCCACTTCGTGCCGAAGTGCTCCTGCAGCGACTTCGTCATGCCGGCGGTGAAGCACGCGTGCCCGGACGGGTACTCCGGGTGGTTGCCCGTGACAAGCGGCAGCCAGGTTGTGTCCTGCGTCGTCGCCGGGTTGCCGTCGGTGTCGGCCCGCTGAATCGCATGGTTCGGTCGCCAGAGCATGAAGTGGTACTTGGCTTCCCAGCAGGCGATCATCGTGTCGGCGACCGCGACCCAGGTGTACCCGAGAAGTCGGGCCGACTCGCGCACGTCGAGATCGCGCTCGTTGGCAAGTCCGCGCAACGCCCGGCTGTACTGAACGTACGTCGGGTCGGTGAAGAAGCGGACCGTCTCCGTCTGCGCCGGCGTCCGTGTCGTGCTCGTGTTTCGGCCCAGCGTCACCAGCTCGGCCACGTCGTCGGCGTACTTCTTGGCCGTCAGCGCATAGGGCGCGTCGGGTCGATAGGCAGTTCCCTGGTACGTGAACGGGCGCACCTTCCCGAGCTTCACGTCGACCGGCGGCGTCGGCGCGATCGGCTCGAACACCCCCGGCCCTGGAGTCGGCTGGACATACGGGACGACGTCGTCGAAGTGGTCACCCGTCCGCCATGCGACCATGCCGGCCGCCGCAGCGGCGCCGACGGCCTTGCCGCCGACCTTCGCTGGCCCGTCCGGGATCGTCGCCATGAACGCGTCGTACTTTCCCTGCACCGTCGCCGTCTGGGCCGGGACGCGCGCGACGAGCACGTCGCGCGCCGCCTGAGCGACCGCGGCGTCGATGGACGCCTCCGGCGGCGCCTTGACACCCGTCGCGAACGGCTGCATCCCGCCCTCGATCGCGGCGACCGCGTCGTACATCGCGCCGTGCACCATCCCGGCGAGCACGGTGCTGCTCGCAGGCGGGCGCAGCGCGGTGCTCGGAGCCGTCGGCGCCGAGATCGCGGCCTCCGCAACCTCGCTCCAGTGTACGACTGCGTTGTCGCCGGGGGCCGAGGACGACGTCGCCGTCCCGACCGTCAGCGCTGCTACCAGGCCCAGCGTCACCGCCAGGCCGACTCGAATGCTCATCATCGATCCTCCTCGTCGTTATGCCGACAACGAGGGTCGCGCTCCGCAGCCCCCCGCGAAAGCTGGAAACCTCAGCTCTTTGCCAGGACACGCCCGAGCTCTGTGCGCGAGTGAATCCCGAGCTTGCGGTAGATCCGCGTGAGTGCCGTCTCGACCGAGTGGACGGTGAGGAACAGCGCTGCGGCGACCTCACGGTTCGTGTGCCCTTCGACCACGAGGGCGGCGATGCGGCGCTCGGCCTCCGTGAGCTCGCCTCGTGACGGCGCGCGGCCCCCGATGCGAGCCAGCTCGCCGCGCGTCTGCGCTGCCCATAGCGGCGCCCCCAGGGTCTCGAAGCGGGCCAGCGCGTCCTCGAGCGTCGCGCGGGCAGCAGCCCGCTTCTTGGCCCGGCGCTGGGTGCGTCCGAGCGCGAGGAGCGTGCGCGCGTGGTGAAACGGATCGATGCTCCGTGCGTGCTCGGCGAGCGCCCGATCAAGGGTGACAAACGCACCGTCGAAGTCTCCGCGGGCCGCGAGCAGCAGCCCGCGACAACGGGCGAGGATTGCGAGCGCCCAGGGCCGGTCGAGAGCGTCGGCGCGCCCCTGTCCAATCGCGAGGATCCCTTCGGCCTCGTCGAGCTCTCCGACTCCGATCAGCGCCTCGAGCAGGTCTCCCAGCTCGACTTGCATTCCCGGCTCGTGCGCGCCCATCTCGTCCCGTCTGGCGGCGGCCCGTCGCAGATGGGCGAGTGCCGAAGCGACGTCTCCGAGCGAGAGGTCGACGAAGCCGAGCACCCAGCTGTACCCCGCCGGGGCCATGCCTGCGAGCTCGGCGTCCCCACTCTCGACGACGCTCTGCGCCCTGGCGCGCGCCTCGTCGATCCGGCCCTTGTGCGCCGCGATGATGGCAGGCGGGAACTCGTCGGTGAACGACTGTTGTCCGACTTGCGCCGTGAGGCTCATCGACTCGGCCGCGTACCGGTCGGCCTCGTCCCAGTTCCCGGCCCGCCACTCGAGGAGGCTGAGATACCAGCGCGCACTCGCCTCTTCGAGCGGATCGTTTCGCGCTTCGCAGGCCTGCAGGATCTCCTGGAAGAGCGTCCGTGCACGTTCCACGTCTCCCGACCACCAGAGCTGGTGCCCGTGGACAGATGCGGGGCCGTCCGCGAGTGGCCACCCCCGCAGCGACCGCTCGAGCGAGAGTGCCTCCTCCATCGTCGCGGGTATGCCTCTCCCGGAGTTGAAGTGCAGGAGGCCGTGCGCTGCGAGGGCGCGGCAGCGGAGTGCATCGTCGTCAACGCGCGATGCTGCGAGGACGGCGAGCCGGCCGTGCTCGAGGCCACGCTCGATCCCGTCACCGAAGCGCATCAATCCGGCGAGGTTGAGATGGATGGTGGCCTGGAGCGCATCGTCCCCTTCGGCTTCTGCGAGTGCTTCGCGGCAGAGCGCAATGGCAGCGATTGGGCTCGGCTCGATGTAGGCCAGCTGCGCCAACATGGCGGCGCGCTCGTTGCCCGGCGACGCAGCAGCGTGCGCCTGCTCGAGCAGGTCTCTTGCGCGGCTGGGGTCGCCTGCGCGGAACTGCAGGTCGGCTGCCTCCAGCAGGCGCCGGTTGCCATCGGGGCTCGACGGAGGCGTCAGCCGACGCGCTTGCTCGGCAAGCTCGGCGGCCTCAACCGGCGCGCCGCGAGCCCGCGCGGTTCGCGCGGCCTCCTCGAGGAACGCAGCGACGTCGTCGTCGAAGTCGGCTGTGGCGAGCGCGAGGTGACGAGCTCGTTCCTCGGAGGACGAGACGACATCGGAGAGTCGTGCGTTCAGCGCGCGGCGGCGTGAAGGGGTCTGTCGAGCGGTGACCGCGGATCCGAGGAGCGGGTGGGTAAAGCGCAACCGCGTTCCGTCCAGCTCGAGGATTTGCGCGTCGAGTGCCTCGGCGAGCCCTGCATCGGAGGGCGCTCCGAGCGCCGCGTCCACGAGGTCTGTGGTCGGCTCCGCGAGAGCCGCCACAACGCGCGCGACCTCGAGCGCCGCCGGGGCAAGGCCGTCGAGTCGCTCGCGTAGGAGTCCCTCGAGCGTCGAGGGGATCGGTAATTGGTCACCCGGTGTGAGCCTGCCGCCTCGGCGCTGGAGCGCGCTCGCGAGCTCGAGCGCGAAGAATGGATTGCCGCCGGAGGTCTCCCAGAGCCTGATCAGTGTCGGCCGCGGGAACGTCGCGTCGAGGCGAGCGCGGAGCAGCTCCTGGGTCGCGCCGAGGCTCAGGCCTGTCACCTCGACCGCTTCCAGGCGGTCGTCGGGCGCGGCGCGGCGAAGCCACTCCGGCGCCTCCCCGCGGACCGCCAGCAGCGCGGCAACCGGCTCACTGTCCAGGCGGCCGAGCGCGTAGCCGAGCGTCGTGCGCGAAGCCGCGTCGAGCCACTGGACGTCGTCCACCGCGAGGCACAGGGGACTGTCGTGCGCGAGCACTCGCAATGCCGCGAGGAAGGCGGCGGCGACGGCTCGATCGTCGACGTCGACCTCCGACTCCCCGAGGAGCAACGCGGCCTCGAGCGCCCGCTGCTGGACCGGCGGCAGCTCGGGCAAGACGGCGGCCGCGACGCTGCCGAGGAGGTCGGTCAGTCCTCCGAAAGAGAACTGGGTCTCCGCCTCCGAAGGTCTGGAGGACAGGATCAGGTAACCGCGGGCGGATGCTGCGTCGATGCCGGCCAGCCACAACGCCGTCTTGCCGATCCCTGCTTCGCCGGAGAGCGCCGCGATGCCTGGAAGGCGCTCCGGCGCGTCCAGAAGACGGACGACCGCCTCGAGCTCTTCCTCCCTGCCGACAAGGGACCGGTCCGTCACGGACATCGTGCGCATACTCTGCGCCGCCGGACCGGCGCACAAGGCATCAGCTCCTCGGCCCGAGGCGGTGTGCCAGCTCCCCGCGTGAGTGGACGGCGAGCTCACGATGCGCATCAGCGCAGTCTCGACGGAGTGCTCGGCGTCTGGGCCTCGGGCGCACGGCAGGACTCGGTAGCTGCCTCTCTGACGGGGGGTGGACCCAGGCCACCCCCCGTCTTGCCCCCGGATGCGGATGTCGGCCTAGCGCCCGCGCACGAAGAAGTGGTCCTTGGCCACGTCTCGGGCGATGCGCGGGAAGTGCTTGGCCGTCTCGGTCATGGTGGTGCGGTAGTGGAGGCCGCCCCAGACGCGGGCGTCCTCGACTTCGGACACGAGGTCGTCGAGCCGCTCGTACGTCCGGCTCACGCCGGCTGGAGTCGTGAGCGTCAGTTGGACGTGCTTCGTCCTGAAGTACCGCTGCAACGACGAGGTGACGCCGCCGGTGAAGCAGGCGTGCCCCGACGGGTACTCCGGGTGGTTGCCAACGAGGAGCGGCAGCCAGGTCGTGTCGGGCGACGTGGCGGGATTGCCGTCGGTGTCGGCCCGCTGGATGGCGTGGTTCGGCCTCCAGAGCATGTAGTGGTACTTCGCCTCCCAGCAGGCGATCATCGTGTCGCCGACCGCGACCCACGTGTACCCCAGGAGTCGCGCCGACTCGCGAACGCCGAACCCGTGCTCGCGCACGAGCGTCTGCAGGCCTCTGCTGAATTGCACGTACGTCGGCGCCCCGTGGAACCGGGCGGTGTCGGTCTGCGCGGTCGTTCGTTCGGTGCTGTTGACGCCGCCGAGCGCCTTCAGCTCCGCAACGTCCTCCGCGTAGCGCTTGCTCGTCAGCGCGGACGGCGGGCCCGGCCGATAGGCGGGCGACGCGTACGTGAACGGCCGCACGGCGGCCAGCTCGACGTTGACCGGCTTCGTCGATGCGATCGGCTCGAACACACCCAGGCCCGGCATCGGCTGCACGTACGGGACATTGGCGTCGAGCCCGTCGTTCAGGCGGAACGCGAGCATGCCGGCGGCGGCAGCGGCGCCCACCGCGATCCCGGTGTCCTTTGCCGTTCCGGACGGGATCCCCGCCATGAACGAGCCGTACGCCGCCAGGACGGCCCCCGCCTGGGCGGGCACGCGAACGACGAGCACGTCACGGGCCGCCGTCGCGACCGCCGCGTCTGCGGATGCGCCGGGCGGTGCGGAGACACTCGTCGCGAACGGCTCGAGCACCGGGTCGATCGCCGCGACCGCGTCGTACATCGCCCCGTGCACCATCCCCGCGAGCACCGAGCTCGAGGCCGGCGGCCGGAGCGTGCCCGGAGCCGAGCCGGCCGAGATCGCCGCTTCGGCAACCTCGCTCCAGTGGACGACGGCGTTGTCGCCCGGCGCCGACGAGGCGACAGGCCCCAGGACGAGCGCTGCCGCCGCACCGAGCGTTGCGCACGCGACGAGGATCGAGATTTTCTTCCTGAACATGCGAACCCCCCTTTTGTCGAGTGTCACGGAAGCTAGGAGGCCGGCGACGGCGCGGCCACGGTGTCAGCAGGCGAGTCCGGCGGGATGCTGCCCACCGACGACCCGGGTGCTGGCGCCTTGACTGCGGCGACCGGATGACGGACAACTTCGCCCGTGCCCAAGGACCCGCTCCGCGCGTCGCCCGATCAGCTACGCAGCGAGATCGAGGCGCTACGCGCGTCGCGCGAGCGGCTCGTCCTCGAGGGCGACGCCGATCGCCGCGCGATCGAGCGCGAGCTGCACCGGGGCGTGCAGCAGCATCTCGTCGCGCTCGCCGTCAACCTCCAGCTCGCGGGCATGCAAGTGGACGCCGACCCCGAGGGGGCGAAGTCCGCGATCGAAGACATGCGACGAGACGTCGAGCAGGCGGCCGGGGACGCGGCGGAGCTTGCGCAACGCATCCATCCGCCGCTCCTCTTGGCCGGTCTTCGCGTCGCGGTCCGCGAGGCCGTGGCGAGCCTCACCTTCCCGGTCTCGGTCGACGTCGAGACGACCGCCGCCTATCCCCCCGAGGTCGCGCGAACGGTCCTGCTCTGCTGCAGACAACTGCTCGAGCGCACTGGGGCCGGCGCGCCCGCGAGCGTGACCGTGCGGGAAGCGGACGGAGACGTCGTCGTGGAGGTCGTGGTGAACGACACAGCCCCGGACGATCCCGGCGGCTTGCGCGACCGGGTCGAGGCTCTCGCCGGCCGGCTCGCGCTGGAGACGGAGCCCGGCGGCCGGACGCGGCTCACCGCGTCCCTGCCGCTCTCGCGATGAGGCTAACGGCTCTCGGCGAGGTACAGGATCACGGCCTTGACCCGCTTGTGCACGGCGGTCTCCCACGTGAGCCCGAGCTTGAGGAAGATCGAGTGGATCACCTTCTCGACCGACCGCTCGGTCAGGGACAGGGCCGCGGCGATCGCCGCGTTGTTCTTCCCCTCGGCCATCTCGCGGAGCACGTCCAACTCGCGCGGGGTCAGCTCTCCCAGAGGCGAGCTGTCGTCCCGGGCGTTCTCTGCCACGAGCGCCTCCACGACCTTCGGGTCGATCACCGAGCCGCCCTCCGCCACGGCCCGGATCGCGCCGACGAGTTGGTCGAGATCGCCGACGCGCTCCTTAAGGAGATAGGCGCGGCGCGCGCTGCCACCCTCCAAGAGGGCGAGCGCGTAGCCCGGCGTGGCGTACTGGCTGAGGACGACGACTCCGACGTCCGGGTGCGAGACGCGCAGCCGCTCGGCCGCCTGGATTCCCTCGTCGGTCTCGCTCGGCGGCATGCGGACGTCCGTGACGACGACATCGGGCTGCTGCCGCTCGACGGCCGCGAGGAGCGAGTCGAGATCCTCGCACGTCGCCGCGATCTCCACCTCGTGGCTCGTCTCGAGCAGGCGCCGGAGACCCTCGCGGGTGAGGTAGTGGTCCTCGGCAAGCACGAGCCTGATCGGCACGCGCAGAGGATACGGCCGTGACGCCCGGGTCTCCACCCCCGCAGCCGCTCGTCCTGATCGTCGACGACGACGAGCGGAACCTCAGGCTCGCGCGGGACGTGCTGCGCGCCGCCGGGCTCCGAACGATCGAGGGCTCGACGGGGGCGGAGGGGATCGAGCTCGCCGGGCGCCACCTTCCCGACCTGATCCTGATGGACCTCGGGCTTCCGGACATGGACGGCGCCTCGGTCGCCCGCGCGCTCGGTGACGGCGCGCGCACCGCGGGCATACCCGTGGTCGCGTTCACGGCGCTGCCGCAGGCGGGCGACTGGTTCCGCGACGCCGGCTTCGCCGGCTACCTGGAGAAGCCGTTCGACATCGGCGAGTTCTCCGATCGCGTGCGAGGCTTCTGCGCCACGGCCGAGGGCTGAGCAGCGGGGAAGGCCCGCACACCGCGCTACGGTGTGCCAGCATCCCCTTGGAAACCTGGCGAGCACGGTTGGCAGCGCCCTGCGTCTGCCGGATCCTTCCTGGGTGACCTGGACGGCCTGCAGCCGGCATGTGAAGATCGTCACGTACCGGGGGTTCCGGCAGGCTCCGAGACGAGGAGGCGGCACATGCGGGCGTTTGTGATCGGGGGGATCCTGGCGATCCTCGTTGTTGCGTCGGGCTGCGGGGGGTCGAGCTCGAGCTCGGCTTCCGAGGAGAAGCTACAGCGTGAGTCCGACCTGTACGCGATCAGCCTGATGGAGAAGACCTTTCACGAGGCGATCACCAAGAAGAACATCGACCAGATGATGGGCCTGTTCGCCCCCAACGCCACGGCCACATTCGGGCCCGGGCAGACGGTGTCCGGGCAGGAGGCGATCCGGACAGTGTGGCTGAAGTCGAAGGCGTTCAACCAACTGACGAACTGGCTCTCCGACCACCCAGCGTACAAGATGGTTGCCACCGTCGACGGAGACCGCGGCACGCTCCGCTTCGAATGCCACTTCGTCGACATGCTCACCCGCGAGGTCGCGGCGGTCACGGCAGCCAACCAGGACGTCGCGAGGATCGACAACCGCTGGCTGATCACGAACTTCGTGGGAAGCACGGCCGAGTTGAAGCGCTGACCACGTGGCGCCAGCGCGCGTGCCGCGGCAGGGCTCGGCAGCCGGCACCCGGAGACGGAGGCCGCTGAGCCCTGCCGACAACCCGCTGGTCCGCGCCGTCGGACGCCTTCCCGCCGGCGTACACGCGAAGTTGCTCGTGGCGTTCGTCGGGACTGCGCTGCTCGTCGTCGTCCTGGGAGTGCTCGGGCTGCGCCTGCTCGGTCAGGCGAACGAGCGGGTCGAGACGCTGGGGACGCTCCAGGAGCGTGCGTTCGCCTACGGCAAGCTCCGGAGCGATGCCCTGCACGTCCGCCTGCTGCAGGCCCAGAACACGGGCGGGGACTACTACACGGTCTTCCCGGACCTGAACGAGGAGGAACTCGCTGCGGCCGGTCCGGTCGTCGACCGCTTCATCGCGAGCGCCGTCGCGCAGATCCCGGCATCGACGTTCCCCGACAACCTCGGCTTCCGGCCGCCGCCCGAGGACGAGGCGCTCCTCCGGAGCATTCGGGCGACCGGAGATCAGCTCGAGAACCTGACGCGCGACATCGTCGACACCGGCGACAGCGCGCCCGCACGCGTCACGTCGTTGCGCTACCGCGCCGAGCTCCTCGCGATCGATCTCAACCAGCAGGCCACCGAGCTCGCCAATACGACGACCGCGAGGGCCGGCGCCCTGATCGCCCAGAACGCGAGTGCGTACACAAGCTCGCGAAACCTCCTCATCGGCGTGGCAGTCGGGGCGATCGTCCTTGCGCTGCTCCTCGGGTTCCTGCTCAGCTGGTCGGTGATCGGGCCGATTCAGCAGATCGACTCGAGGCTGGCCGCGATCGCCTCCGGGAACTTCTCGGGTCATGTGGACGTCACCAACCGAGACGAGCTGGGCGCGCTGGCGGCCAACGTCAACCGCATGAACGACGAGCTGCAGCGCCTGTACCGCGAGCTCGAGACCGCGAGCGAGCACAAGTCGGAGTTCCTGGCGAACATGTCGCACGAGCTGCGGACGCCGCTGAACGCGATCATCGGCTTCTCGCAGGTGCTGCGCGAGGGCATCTCCGGCGAGATCAACCCGAAGCAGGCGGAGTACCTCGACGACATCCTCACCTCCGGGAACCACCTGCTGGCGCTGATCAACGACGTCCTCGACCTGTCCAAGGTCGAGGCGGGCCAGGTGCAGCTGGAGCTCGCTCCGTTCTCGATCCACGATGTGCTCGAGCGCGGCGTCTCGATGGTGCGCGAGCAGGCGACGAGGCACGGCGTGCAGGTGACCCTCCACGCCAACGGCAGCCTCGACGTCGTCACCGGAGACGAGCGGAGGGTCCGGCAGGTCATCTTCAATCTGCTCTCGAACGCAGTCAAGTTCACACCGCGGGGCGGGCTGGTCGACGTCGCTGCGACACATGCCAGCGGCGAGCTCAGAGTGTCGGTCACCGACACGGGGCCGGGGATCGCCGCGGAGGATCTCGACCGGATCTTCCAGGTGTTCCAGCAGACGGAGGCAGGCGCCCGCCACCACGAGGGAACGGGTCTGGGCCTCGCCCTTTCGAAGCGGTTCGTCGAGATGCACGGCGGCCGGATCTGGTGCGACAGCGAGGTCGGCAGGGGGAGCACGTTCGTGTTCTCGCTCCCGGCGGGACCGGCTCTGCCATGACCGGTCCGCAGGTCCTCGTGGTAGAGGACAACGAGCGGAACATGAAGCTGTTCCGCGACGTCCTCGAGTCGTCCGGATACCGCACGCTCGAGGCGACGACCGGCGAGCGGGCGGTTGAGCTGGTGGTCGAGCACTGCCCGGACCTCGTGCTGATGGACATCCAGCTCCCGGGCATCGACGGTGTCGAGGCGCTCGGCCGGCTGCGGGCGGAGGAACGGACGGCGTCGGTGCCGGTGCTCGCCCTCACCGCGCAGGCGATGGACGGCGACCGCGAACGGTTCCTGGCCGCCGGCTTCGACGACTACCTCTCCAAGCCGGTGGACATCTCGGTCTTCGTCGCCACGGTGCGGCGCTACTGCGAGGAGCGCCGTCGATGAGAGACGCCACTGCGCGAATCCTCGTGGTCGACGACGTTCCCGAGAACGTGCGCCTGCTCGCGGCAGTGCTCGAGCCGCACGGCTACGAGGTCGTGTCGGCGACGGACGGCCACCGTGCGCTCGAGCTCGCCGAGTCGGCGAAGCCCGACCTCGTGCTGCTCGACGTGATGATGCCGCAGCCCGACGGGCTGGCCGTCTGCCGGAGGCTTCGCGAGCAGCCCGAGACGGCGATGCTGCCGGTGATCATGCTCACGGCGAGCGAGGGGTCCGAGAAGCGGACGGCGATCGAGGTCGGTGCGGACGACTTCATTCCGAAGCCGTTCGACACGGCCGAGCTGCTCGCGCGCGTTCGCTCGCTGCTGCGGATCAAGCGCTACCACGACACGATCGCTGCGCAAGCGGCGGAGCTGCGTGAGCTCAACCGCACGCTCGAGGAGCGCGTCGCGGGCCAGGTCGAGGAGCTCGGGCGGCTGCGGCGGCTGCGGCGGTTCCTCTCGCCGCAGCTCGCCGACGCCCTCGTCGCCTCGGGCGACGAGTCGATCCTGCGGAGCCACCGGCGCCAGCTGGCGATGCTGTTCGCAGACCTGCGCGGCTGGACGAGCTTCGTCGACTCGGTCGAGCCCGAGGAGCTGATGCGCGTGCTCGGCGAGTTTCACGAGGCGATCGGCCGGCTCGTCCGAAAGTTCGACGCGACTGTCGGCTTCCTCGAGGGCGACGGCGTCCAGCTCTTCTTCAACGACCCGATCGAGATCCCGGATGCTCCGCTGCGCGCCGTGCGGCTGGCGTGCGCGCTGCGAGAGGAGATGGCGGAGCTGACACCTCGGTGGCACAAGCGCGGCTACGACCTCGATTTCGGCGTCGGGATCGCGCTCGGGTATGCGACCTGTGGCGAGGTCGGCTTCGAAGGGCGCTCGGACTACGCGGCGATCGGCGCTGTCACCAACCTCGCCTCGCGGCTCGCGGACGAGGCAACGAATGGACAGATCCTGATCGCTCAGCGGCTCTTCGCCGAGGTCGAGGCCGACGTCGAGGCCGAGCCGGTCGGCGAGCTGACGCTGAAGGGCTTCCCGCGCCCGGTCGCGGCGTTCGACGTCCTGGGGGTCCGGGAGCCGGCGCCGGCTCGCGCGTAGCTGCGTCGTCGTCCAGCGGGCGCACCTTCCCGCTCACGTCTCGACGGCGAGGACGATCCGGGCGTGTGCGAGGTCGGCACGCCGACAGAGCTCGTCGACGTCGGCCTGCGACGGCGCCTCGACGAGATGGAAGCACGTCTCGTCGTCCGGCAGGTGGGTGGAGCGGATGTAGCGGATCGCCGTACCTTCGCCCGCCAGGACCTCCGCCGCGGCCCGGGCACGGCGCCTGCCCGCGTCCGCGTCGCGGCTGCGTGCGCGGGGGACGTATGTCTCGACGATGTAGCTCGGCATGTGGACCTCTGGGCCGGGGGGTGGAGGTCGTCCACCCCCCCGCGTCTTTCTCCGGGCGCTACTTGCCCTTGTCGGCGTGGAAGTGGTCCTTGTCGACGTCACGTGCGATCCGCGTGAAGTGCTTGGCGGTCTCGGTCATCGTGGTGCGGTAGTGGAGGCCGCCCCAGACCCGCGCGTTCTCGACATCGTTTACGAGTTGCTCGAGCTGCATGTAGGTCCGTGACGTTCCCGTGGTGGTGCTGGTAACCGTCACCTGGAGCCACTTCGTGCCGAAGTGCTCCTGCAGCGACTTCGTCATGCCGGCGGTGAAGCACGCGTGCCCGGACGGGTACTCCGGATGGTTGCCCGTGACGAGCGGCAGCCAGGTCGTGTCCTGCGTCGTTGCCGGGTTGCCGTCGCTGTCGGCCCGCTGGATCGCGTGGTTGGGTCGCCAGAGCATGAAGTGGTACTTGGCTTCCCAGCAGGCGATCATCGTGTCTGCGACCGCGACCCAGGTGTACCCGAGGAGTCGTGCCGACTCGCGCACGTCGAGATCGCGCTCGTTGGCGAGCCCGCGCAACGCCCGGCTGTACTGGACGAACGTCGGGTCGGTGAAGAAGCGGACGGTCTCCGTCTGCGCCGGCGTCCGGGTCGTGCTCGTGTTGCGACCCAGCGTCACCAGCTCGGCCACGTCGTCGGCGTACTTCTTGGTCGTCAGCGCATAGGGCGCGTCGGGTCGATAGGCAGTCCCTTGATACGTGAACGGGCGCACTTTCCCGAGCTTCACGTCGACCGGCGGCGTCGACGCGATCGGCTCGAACACCCCCGGCCCTGGAGTCGGCTGGACGTACGGGACAACGTCGTCGAAGTGGTCACCCGTCCGCCATGCGACCATGCCGGCCGCCGCAGCCGCGCCGACGGCCTTGCCGCCGACCTTCGCTGGCCCGTCCGGGATCGTCGCCATGAACGCGTCGTACTTGCCCTGCACCGTCGCCGTCTGGGCCGGGACGCGCGCGACGAGCACGTCCCGCGCCGCCTGAGCGACCGCGGCGTCGACGGACGCCTCCGGCGGCGCCTTGACACCCGTCGCGAACGGCTGCATCCCGCCCTCGATCGCGGCGACCGCGTCGTACATCGCGCCGTGCACCATCCCGGCGAGCACGGTGCTGCTCGCAGGCGGCCGCAGCGCGGTGCTCGGAGGCGTCGGCGCCGAGATCGCGGCCTCTGCCACCTCGCTCCAGTGGACGACGGGGTTGTCGCCCGGAGCCGAGGACGACGTCGCCGTCCCGATCGTCAGCGCTGCTACCAGGCCCAGCGTCACCGCCAGGCCGACTCGAATGCTCATGAGGTTCCTCCTCGTCGATAGGTCGACTACGAGGGTCGCGTGAGTCGACTGGACGCGAAAGCTGGAAACCTCAGCTGTTTGCTGCGAGCTCCCTCGCGAGCTCTGCTCTGGAACGAACGCCGAGCTTCCGGTACACGCGCGTCAGCGCCGTCTCGACGGAGTGCTCCGTCAGGTAGAGCGCCGCCGCGACCTCCCGATTCGTACGCCCTTCGGCGACGAGGCCTGCGATCCGGCGCTCGGCCTCGGTCAATGCCCCACGTGATGGTGCACGCCCGCCGATCCGGGCGAGCTCGGCGCGGGTCTGCTCGGCCCAGAGCGGGGCGCCGAGCGTCTCGAAGCGGGCGAGCGCGTCCTCGAGCGTCCTGCGTGCATCGCCGCGGCGCTTGGCGCGTCGTTGTGTACGACCGAGCGCGAGGAGCGTGCGGGCGTGGTGGAACGGATCGGTGGTACGGGCATGCTCGGCGAGCGCCCGCTCGAAGTCGGCGAAGGCGCTCTCGAGATCGCCTCGCGCAGCATGGAGGAGCGCTCGGCAGCGGGCAAGGATCGCGAGGGCCCAGGAACGGTCGAGCGTTGAGGCTCGCGGCTCCTCGAGGGCGAGGACACCGTCTGCCTCGTCGAGCTCCCCGGTGGCGACGAGCGTCTCGAGCAGGTCGCCGACCTCCAGCCGCATCCCCGGCTCCAGGACGAAGTGGCTCATAGCCTCGTAGGCCCGTCTCAGATGGGGCAGTGCCGAGACTGCCTCGCCGCGCGACAGCTCGATGAAGCCCGAGGACCCAGTGACAGCTCGAGAGGACGACCACCGTCCCCTCGGACTCGGCACGTGCCGCGACCTCCTGGGCCAAGGCGCGCGCGTCGGCTGCCGGACCTCGGTGCGCCGCGACGATCATCGCGGGGAAGTCGTTGCCTGGCGAAGGGCCTGCCGAGCTGTGCTCATCAGCTCGCTCGACTCGCCCGCGTGTCGGTCGCGCGGTCTCCCAGGTTCCCGCCCGCCACTCCACGAGGCCCAGGTACCAGAGCGCTTCCGCCTCTCCTACGGCGTCGTTCCGCGATCAGCCGTCGCTGCATCTCGCGGAAGAGCGTCCGCGCGCTCTCGATCTCCGCCGACCACCAAAGCTGGTGACCGTGGACGTTCGTCGGCCCGTCCTGGAGCGGCCAGTCGCCGAGCGATCGCTCGAGCTCGAGCGCCTCGTCCATCTCCGCGCTCGGAACTCCGCGGCCCGCGTTGAAGTGGAGCAGGCCGTACGCGGCGAGCGCTCGGCAGCGAAGGGCAGCGTCACCGGCCCGCGAGGCGGCGCGCACGGCAAGCTCGGCATGTTCGAGGCCACGCTCCACCCCGTCGCTGAAGCGCATCAGGGGGGCGAGGCTGAGGTGGATCTCGGCCTGGAGCGTCTCGTCGTCGCCGGCTTCCGCGAGGGCCTCGCGGTAGAGCGAGACGGCATCCCGAGGGATGGCTGTGACCCTCGCGAGACGGCCCAGGACAGCTGCGCGCTCCCTACCTGGTGCGGCCGCGGCGCGCGCCTCCCCAGGAGGCCGGTCGACCGCGCGCGATCACCCGCGTCGAAGTACCTGTCGGCGGCGAGGAAGAGACGGCGTCTCGCGTCCTCCGTGTCCGCCGGCGGTGTGAGTCGAAGCGCCTGCTCGGCCAGCTCGGCCGCAGCCACCGGCGCGCCTCGCGCGTGCGCCGACTGCGCCGCCGCTTCGAGGGTCGCGGCGATCTCCCGAGCCGGCTCGACCGTCGAGAGCGCGAGATGCCGACTCCGTTCCTCGGTGCTCGAGACGAGCTTTGCGAGTCGAGCATGCAGCGAGCGTCGACGCGTGACCGTTTGACGCGCGGTAACCGCAGTCGCCAGGAGAGGGTGGGTGAATCGCAGCTGGTCCTCGTCGAGCTCGAGGATTCCTGCCTCGAGCGCTTCCTCGATCCCCTTCTCCGCGGCTTCGGGGAGCACGTTCTCGACCAGCGCGGTGGTCGGCTCCGCGACGGCGGCTACGACTCGGGCAACGTCGAGTGCGCTCCGATCGAGGTTGGCGAGACGCTCTCTCAGGAGCTCGTCGAGCGTGGACGGCAGTGGGAGAGGATCACCGGGTGCAGGGGCGCCGCCGCGCCGCTTCAGCGCTTCGGCCAGCTCGAGCGCGAAGAACGGATTCCCGGCAGACGTCTCCCAGAGCTTGAGCAACGTCGGCCGCGGGAATGTCACCTCGAGCCGCCGGTCGAGCAGCTCGCGCAATGCGCCGACGCTTACCCCGACGACCTCGAACGTCGTCAGCCGCTGGGTCAGGCTCCGCCGGAGCCATTCGGGCGGATCGCCCCGCACCGTCAGGAGGACGGCGAGCGGCCCCTCGCCGAGACGGGAGAAAGCGAAGCCGAGCGCGGCGGTCGAAGCCGCGTCGAGCCACTGGAGGTCGTCGACTGCAAGGCAGAGTCGGGGCTTCGGCGACGAGCACGTCGAGCGCCGAGCGGAACGCCGCCGACACGGCGCGCTCGTCGGCCACCGCATCGGGCTCGCCGAGCAGCAACGCGGCCTCGAGCGCTCTCCGCTGGATCGGAGGCAGCTCCGGCAGGACCTCGTCGACGATCCCGCCGAGCAGGTCGGTCAGCCCCGTGTACGACATCCGGGTCTCGGACTCGGAGGGGCGGCTCGTCATGACGCGGTAGCCGTTCTCGTGGGCTGCGGCGACCCCGGCCAGCCAGAGGGCGGTCTTGCCGATCCCCGGCTCACCATGGAGGACGACCGCGCCGGGAAGCTTGTCGGCCCCACCGAGCAGCCGGTCGATCGCTTCGAGCTCGGCCTCTCTGCCGATGAGTTGATCGGCCATCGCGGGCACCGCTCAGTATCCTGCGCCGCCGTGGCCTACGAGTTCAAGCTGCCCGACCTCGGCGAGGGCTCACCGAGGCGGAGATCGCGCGGTGGCTCGTCGCGGAAGGCCGAGCGTCGAGGAGGACGAGCCGCTCGTCGAGGTGCAGACCGACAAGACGACCGTCGAGATCCCGTCGCCGCGAGCCGGGACAGTGCTCAAGATTCTCGTCGACGAGGGCGACGATCGCGCCCGTCGGGGCCGTGCTCGTCGTGATCGGCGAGGAGGGAGAGCAGCTGCTCCGCGCGGTCGAGCGGCGCGACCCCGCGCGGACGCCCCGGCGGAGCCGCTCGTCGCGGTCGTCCCGCCCGAGACGGTCGACGCGGTGCGGGCCACGCCTGCCGTGCGGCAGCTGGCGAGAGAGCTCGGCGTCGACCTCGTCGGCGTCCACCCGACGGGTCCGGGCGGGCGGATCCAGGAGTCGGACGTCCGCGCGTCCGCGGCCGGGTCCGGCGACGGGCGCCGCGTCCCGATCCGCGGGATCCGCCGCGCGATCGTCGAGCAGGTCTCCCGCGCGCACCGCGAGATCCCGGCGGTCACGTTCGTCGAGGAGTGCGACTTCACCGACGTCGACGTCTCGCTGCTCGTGCCGCTCGCGATCCACGCCTCGGCGCGCGCGCTCGTCGAGCATCCCGAGCTGAACGCGCGGCTCGAGGGCGAGACATCGTCCTTCACGACCGCGTCGACGTCGGCATCGCGGTGCAGACCGACGCCGGCCTCGTCGTGCCGGTCGTGCGTGCCTGCGAGCGTCGCTCCGTGGAGGAGATCGCCGCGAGGCGACCCGTCTTGCCGACGGCGCACGCGCGGGCCGCTCGCCGCCGAGGAGCTGCGCGACTCGACGTTCACCGTGACGAGCGCGGGCAAGCTCGGCGGCCTGCTCGTCACTCCGTTGATCAACTACCCGGAGGTCGCGATCCTCGGCCTCCATCGCATCGCCGAGCGAGCCCGGTCGCCCGCGACGGCGAGATCGTCGTCCGTCGCATGGGCAACGTGTCGGTCACGTTCGACCATCGTGTCGTCGACGGCGTCGTCGCCGCAGCGTTCTGCCTCGACGTGATCGACCGTCTGCAATCCGGCGCCGCGGATGCCGCGTAGTACCCGGCGACAGACGTCTCGCGAGACGACCGGAAGGGGGACGGCATGAGCGGGAGAGCGCTCGTCGGTGCGTTCGCGTTGGGGCTTGCCGCGGTCGGCGCGGCCGGCGCGGGGCTGAACGCGAACTGGAGTGACCACCTG
>CAWEMW010000005.1:0-147258 GCA_963810295.1 uncultured Actinomycetes bacterium | reverse complement strand
CGTTGACGGGTGCCGCCGGATGCTCGCGATTGCCGTTTTGTGGCTTGAACATAGGGTTTGCGGCCGATCGGTCGTGACGGCCGGAATCGGCCCGTTTCGCCCCGTGACGGAGGCCAGCGACGAGTTTGGTCAGACGGCCGAGGGAGGACTCCCCGACTCGCCTCGCCACGGCGAGACAGGGGGGTGGCGAGACAGGGGCTGCTCCGTCCCGCCAGCGAGGGTGGCGGGACGGGCGAGCCTGCGTCGTCCCGCCACCCCGCCGAGGCGCGGATGCTCCCCGGCTGGGAGCGGGCCGTGCGCACCGCCCACGCGGAGGGGGGCGACCCCCGAGGACATGGCCTCGTCGTTCGGGCTGCCCGCGGAGCGGTCTCAACGGCGCTGGGCGACGGCACGCTGCCCGGCGCGGAGCTGCTCGCCGAAACCCACCGGCTCGTCGCCCGGGCCGAGACCGCGGCGCCCCGCGCCACCTGCCGCTGGGACAGAGAGCACCGCCCCGACGACAGCTGCTCGGTCTGCGGTAGCGAGAAGGTCGTGACCCACACCGCAGCCGGGGTCACCTACCGCTGCGGGCACCACGAGGTAGCTCCGTGACCGTTTGTTCGCCCCCCCGCACACTCAGTCCGCGTCGCCTCGTGACAACGACCGAGCCGTCGATTAGAGTGCTCGACGTCCGTTCGGCCACGGAAGCTGGAGGAGTAGATGCGGCCCTTCCAGATGCGTTCCTTCAGGAAGCTCGGGGTTGCGGGCATGGTTGTGGTCGTCCTCGCGGGTGTGGTCGGCGCCATCTCTTTCGCGGCGATCACGGACGCGACGGTTCAGGCTCGTGCTGCCGGAGCAACCGTCACGACCGGTCCTAACGGCGCCGGACTCGACATCCTGGTCACGGCCACTGTCACCTCGCCGTCGACGTGGGAATCAACGAGGTGGACGATCGGAACGAACACCGGGTGTCGCGATACGACCGACAGAGGCCCCGGCACCCACACCGCGGAGCTGAGGTACGAGTACCAGGCCAACAATGCGCTGCGTGAGGAGCCCGAGGCCCGCCCCGCCGATCCCGAGGGCGCAGGGTCGAAGGAGCACGTGTTCCCGCCGCCGCCGAGCGGCACGCTTACGGTTGCCCTTTTCGCCAGCGACACCTGCACCGGGGAATCTCTCGCCACAGCTTCCACTCAGCTCACTACGCAGCCGCCGGCGCCGAACCAGCCACTTGTCGCCGCCTGTACGGCGCTTCAGGTCGCGGTCGTGCTCGACGAGTCGGGATCGATCGAGAGCGCCGGCGCGACAGACGAGGTCATAGCCGCAACGAATGCGCTGGCAGAGGGTCTCGTCGACACCGGGGCGAGCATGGCCGTCTTCAAGTTCTCGCAGGTGGCGGACCCGAGCACGATCCCTCCCTACCAACCTGTCACCCAGGGGTTCATCGATGGCGCCCTCGAGGATTACCTCGACGACTACGACCCCGGTGGAACCACGAACTGGGACAGCGGGCTCCAGCAGATGCGGACCGCAACGACGGGCGACCCGCCCGACCTCGTCATCTTCCTCACCGACGGCAACCCGAACCGCTTCGGCGGCGGCGGGACCAGCGTCGAAGAGGGCTACTACTCGGCGATGGTGCCAGCGGTCGACGAGGCGGATCAGATCAAGCAAATGGGTGCTCCTCCGGCCGTTCCGCATCCGCACATGTTCGTGATCGGCGTCGGCGACGGCGTCACCGACCCGCTGAGCCAGAGGCGGCTCATCGCCATGTCGGGCCCGAACCCCTTCCCGGCGTTCCCGATCGACACCGCCGACCACACGTTCATCACCGACTTCACCCTGCTTGAAGAGGCACTCCGCCGGATCGCCTCCAACCTCTGCGACGTCACGTTGACGGTGACGAAGGAGACGGACGAGGCCTCGCCGGGCGTGTTCGCGCCCCGCGCAGGCTGGACGTTCAGCGGCACGGTCGCGGTCGAGCCGCCCAACGATCCGCTCGCGTACGGGTGGCGCGAGCCGGTGGTGGACGACCCCCCGCCGGCCACGACCCAGTCGGGCACCACAGGCGCGGCAGGGAGCGTACGTTTCGTCTGGCGGCCCGTGCTGGCCGCCGCGACGACCTCGATCACCGTCGCAGAGACACCGCAGGCGGCATTGATCCCCGTCTCGGTGACGTGCACCTCGGGGGGAGTCGCGGTACCCGTCACGGGAACCGCTGCCTCGTTCACGGTGTCCGGCATGGCGGTGCGCGATAGCGTCGCCTGCGTCGTCCGGAACCGGGTCCCGCGCTCCACTGTTCAGGTGATCAAGAACTATGTCGGCGCCCCGTCGTCGACGACGATCTTCGTCGACCAGAACGGAACGGCGCCCTACGACGCATCAACCGTCGCCACAGCGAGCGGCGCGACCGCCTCGTTCACGTACCCGCTCTCGACCCCGGTCACGGTGGGCGAGGAACCCGTACCCGCGGGCTACACGGCCACGATCGCCTGCGGCTCGACCCCGCCGGTCGCGTACACGGGCGGCCCCTTCCCCGTAACCAGCCCCGCCACCGACGGCGCCACTATTACCTGCACGATCACCAACACGGCCCCCGCGCCGCCGGCTCGCTCCACTGTTCAGGTGATCAAGAACTATGTCGGCGCCCCGTCGTCGACGACGATCTTCGTCGACCAGAACGGAACGGCGCCCTACGACGCATCGACCGTCGCCGCCGCGAGCGGCGCGAGCGCCTCGTTCACGTACCCGCTCTCGACCCCGGTCACGGTGGGCGAGGAACCCGTACCCGCGGGCTACACCGCGACCATCGCGTGCGGCGACAATCCGCCCCAGGCGTACACGGGCGGCGCGTTCCCCGTAACCAGCCCGGCCACCGACGGTGCAACTATTACCTGCACGATCACCAACACGGCCCCCTTGACGCCTCCCACGCCACCGCCTCCTTCGCCGCCACCGCCTCCTTCGCCACCGCCTCCTTCGCCACCGCCTCCTTCGCCACCGCCTCCTTCGCCACCGCCTCCTTCGCCACCGCCACCGCCGCCACCGCCGCCACCGCCGCCTCCGCCGCCACCCCCGGGGCCGCCCACCATCGAGGTGGACAAGAGCGCGGGCCAGAGGCGCCTGCAAAGCGGCGAGACCATGGCGTTCACGATCGCAGTCCGTGCGCGCGGGGCCGGGACGGCCCGCAACGTCCGGGTGTGTGATGTGCTTCCCGACGGGCTCGTCTTCGTGCGCGCGCCGGGCGCGCGCTTCCAGAACGGCCAGGCATGCTGGCGCATCGCGCAGCTCACCCGACGTCGCAGCATGACCTTCCGGGTGACCGTGCGCGCAACACGAGTCCTTCAGCAGACGCTGGCGACGAACGTCGCGACGCTCCGCCCGTGCCCGCCCAGGTCGGTCGCATCGGCCAGGGCGTCTCGCTGCAACGACCGTGCGCCCGTCGTGCTGCTTCCGCCAAGGTCGGGTGTCAAAGGTGGCGGCGTTACGGGGTAGCGCCGCCGCGGCTGCGGCGCTTGCGATCTTCAGCGCAAGTCCGGCGCACGCGGCCGAGCGGGCATTGTCCGGACCGACGCGGGCCGAAGCCTGGATCGCCCGGGTCATTGTTCCCACGACAGCGCGCGCGCAGCCGGGGAGCGGGCGCGTCCTGATGGGGATCCCAACGCAGGCCAAGTGGAACGGTGGGCCTGTCAGCCTGCTCGTACTCGGCTCGCGACCCGACGACCAGGGGCGGCTGTGGATCGAGGTGCGACTGCCCGCCCGACCGAACGGTGCGAGCGGCTGGATCCGCGCCGACCTGGTCCAGCTTCGCCCGACGGCGTACCGCGTGGAGATCTCCACTGGTCGGCGTGTCGTGCGCCTGCTGCACCACGGGCGCCTGCTGCGAAGCTTCCGCGCGGTCGTCGGCCAATCGGCCTATCCCACGCCACATGGCCTCTTCGCGGTCAGCGAGCGCGTGGCACAGCCCGACCCCGACGGCTTCCTCGGGCCGTGGGCGCTACACCTGACCGCGTTCTCACCGACCCTGATCGACTTCGGTGGCGGCCCCGGTACCGTCGGCATCCATGGGCGCGCCGGAGCGAGCCTCCGCGATCCGCTCGGAAGCGCGCGCTCGCACGGCTGCATTCGCATTCCCAACGAGGCAATCCGCCTCCTGGCACGAGTGGCGCGGGAAGGAACTCCAGTCGTCGTGTCCGCCTAACCGCGGCCAGCGCGGGCGCGACACACGATCGTTCAGTGGAAGACCTGCGTCCAAGGAAGTCCGCGACGGCCACGTGACGCCCCCTTCTCGGAGACGAGCGCTGGGCTACAGCTCGTTCAAGCGGCCACTCGACCACCTGACCGTGAACGAGTGGCCGGATTCGAAGCTCGACCGCGCTTCGCCCCGTCGCTGGCGGATCAGCCTGGGTCCTGCGACACACGCGGAACGGCCCCGGCGGCAGGCGAAGTCGGCCGGTCTCGCACGCGCACGCGAGCGAGTTCGGCTCTCCGAGGCCGTCCGCGGCCTGCGGCACCTGCGGCGGCAAACTGGGCGAGACCCGGCTGGTGGTCGGCGGGCGGTGGGTCTGCGCCGACTGCCTGTACCGCTCGGAGCACGAGGAGCCGTCCGCGCCGAGGGTGCCGCCGCCGGTCCGGCGGGGTGCGCCGCAGGAGGAGCGGCTGTTCCCGCTCGAGCCGTACAAGCGGCGCAAGGAGTAGCTCTGCCCGGGCTTCGGAGACCCCCTCTCCGAGGCCCAGGATTTGCACGGGATTTGCAAGCGAGGCCCGGAGGCCCCAGAATCGGCGTCGTCACGGGCCTCCCGATTGGGCCAGGAGGCGAACAAGGACATACGCTGAGCTCGCAACGGCTGACGTGACCAGCGGCTGACGAACGAACGGTCGCTAGTCAGCGGGCGAGTGGCCACGACGCGACCGTTCCCACTGGGTCGCGCCAGGCGCGCTTGTGGGTTGGGCCGATCGGACCCGCCCCATCCTTGAAGGTCACGTCGCCGAGCCGCACGTATCGGTCCTCGCCCCAGGTTCCCGAGAACGCGGCCCACGCGGGGCTCGTCGACGTCAGTCGGAGAAGGCGCGGCGCGAGGATCCGGCGGCCCCCGCCCGCGTGGTCGACGAGGCGGTAGCCGAGTGCCTTGAAGACCGACAGGACGACCTGCGGATCGGGCCAGCACTTCGGGTCCGTCAGATGCTCGCCTGCGCGGAGGTACGACGCGTGCGAGCCGAGGCCGACGTGGACGAGCGGACGGCGTGTACCGCGCTGGAGCGGCACCTTCGGCCACGGGACGCGAATACCACCACAGTGCTGCGCGTACCCCGCCTGCAGCGGGACGCCGCGCGCGTCGAGGACGACGGCGACGTGCTCCCAGTCGCCCTCGTGCGCCTGCCACGCGTTGGCGGCCGCCGGGATGACGGGGCTCCAGAGGTTGACGGGAGCGAAGAACCAGTACTGCAGGACGATCCGCGCGCCTCGCCGATGCACCGCTCCGTAGACCGTCGGTGGGCCTGACGCCAAGTGCCCGTAGCAGTCGATCTCCGCGGGGCCGAGGACAACTGTGCAGCCTCTGACGTCGAGCCTCGTCGGCACCTCGCCAGCCGCCGCAGCGGTGAAGGTCCCGTCGGGACGACGCACAAGCGGGTCGCTCGCGCCGAGAAACGCCTCGACCGCAACCGGCGGGTATCGCTCGGCGGGGTGGAGGACGAGGACCGGCAGGTGACGGCGGAGGAGCGTCGTGTCGGTCGGGCTCGCGGGGTTTCCAATGGACGCGGCGATCAGCGAGGCGATGGCGAGGGAGAGCAGGACCAGGACGCGGCGCACGTGCGGAGGATGGCAGGTGCGGCCACCGTCCAGGCCGGAGCTCCATTCGGGGCGGGCGTGAGAACTTCGTAAGCAAGCCGCCTTCCGTCCCCTGCCGCCGGGTACCATCGCGCGGGATGCCGACGTCCCTCGTCACCGGCGGCGCCGGCTTCCTCGGCTCCCACCTTTGCGAAGCGCTTCTCGAGAAGGGCCATCGGGTCATCTGTCTCGACAACCTCGAGACCGGGTCGCTCACCAACATCGAGCATCTGCGCGGCGACGCGTTCGCGTTCCTCCCGCTGGATCTGACGGAGCACGTCGAGATCACCGAGCAGATCGACTTCGTCTACCACCTGGCAAGCCCGGCGAGCCCGATCGACTACCTGCGGCTTCCGCTGCAGACGCTCAAGGTCGGCTCGCACGGCACGCACAACGCGCTCGGGATCGCGAAGGTGCATCGCTCGCGGTTCCTGCTCGCCTCCACGAGCGAGGTGTACGGCGACCCGCAGGTGCACCCGCAGCCCGAGACGTACTGGGGCCACGTCAATCCGATCGGCCCGCGCGGCGTCTACGACGAGGCGAAGCGCTACGCCGAGGCGCTCACGATGGCGTACCACCGCCAGCAGGGCGTCGACACCGCGATCGTGCGGATCTTCAACACGTACGGCGCGCGGATGCGACCGCACGACGGGCGCGCGATCCCGACGTTCATCAGGCAGGCGCTGGAGGAGAAGCCACTGACGGTGTTCGGGGACGGATCCCAGACGCGCAGCTTCTGCTACGTCGACGACCTCGTTCGCGGGCTGATGCTCCTCGCGGAGTCGGGCGAGCACATGCCCGTCAACATCGGCAATCCGACGGAAATGACGCTGCTCGAGCTCGCCGAGGCGGTCGTCGCCGTGACCGGCGCGTCGAGTCAGATCGTGTTCGAGGCCTTGCCGGTCGACGACCCGCAGGTGCGGCAGCCCGACATCACACGTGCGAGGCAGCTCCTCGGCTGGGAACCGGAGATCGCGCTCGATGACGGGCTTCGTCGCACGCTGGCGTCGCTCGGGAGGGACCCCGCGCGTGCGTAGACGCGTCGTCGCGCTCGCCGCGGCCGTCGTCGCGCTCACCGCCGGTCTTGCCTCCACTGCGTCGGCGTCGCCCTCTCTGCGGCTCGGGATCTTCGACGACGGCCTGGTCCTGTACGGCGAGCCAGGCGTTGTCTTCCGCCAGCTCGAGACCACACGCTCGCAGCTGGTCCGGGTCAACCTCTGGTGGGCTGGGCCGTCGATCCGCGTCGCGACTCGGAGGCCGCGGAAACCGGCCGACCCGACCGACCCCGCGTACAACTGGGACACGTACGACCGGACGGCTCGGTTCGCGTTCGTCCACGGCATGGAGCCGGTCTTCTCGATCATGGGCACGCCACCGTGGGCGAACGGGGCGAAGGGGTGGAACGTCGCCCCGACCAATGCGCGCGACCTTCGCCTGTTCGCCGCCGCCGCCCAGCGTCGCTACAGCGGAGCGTTCGTCAACCAGGACGGGGTAACCCTGCCGCGCGTCAACCTCTGGATGGCGTGGAACGAGCCGAACAACCCCGTCTTCCTGAAGCCGCAATTTCGGCGCACCTCGCAGGGAGGGTGGGTGATCCAGTCGGGCCGGGACTACGCGAAGATCTGCAACGCGGTCGTCCAGGGGATCAAGTCGGTCCGGCGCTCGTCGAGGATCGCGTGCGGCGCGACTGCGCCGCGCGGTAACAACAACCCGAGATCGAGCCGGCCCTCGGTCTCACCGCTTCCGTTTCTCCGGGCGATGCGGACGGGCGGCGCGAAGGGCTTCGACGCCTATGCGCACCACCCGTACTACCAGTCGCCTGTCGAGACGCCTTCGACCAGGCCGAGGCCGGGAGCGAGCGGCCAGGTGGCGACGGCCGTCACCCTCGGCAACTTCGACACGCTCGTGTCCGAGCTCAACCGGCTCTACGGTCGGCGGACACGGATCTGGATCACCGAGTACGGCTACCAGACGAACCCGCCCGACCGCATCATCGGCGTCCCGTACGGGAAGCAGGCGTCCTACCTGACGCAGGCGACGACGTACGCGCGCAGGCATCCGCAGATCGATCTGTTCCTCTGGTTCCTCCTCCGAGACGAGCCTCGGCTCAGCGGATGGCAGTCCGGGCTGGTCACGGTCGACGGCAAGCGCAAGGCGAGCTTCAACGCGTTTCGCCGCGCCGTGACCGCGTAGCCACCACGGCAGTGGCCGCAGCCGTCACACTGGAGTGATGGCGAAGGGATACGCAGAAGGGCCGGCCGCCGAGGAGGCGGAGCGACGCCGCGAAGAGCTCGCGGAGGGTCTCGACGACGCCCGGCGCCAAAAGCGGCTCGCGGTCGAGGGCTCCACGGCCGACGACCCCGAGCGGCACTTCCTCGGCTGGGCTGACGACGTCGACCCGGACGAGCTCTTCGCGTCGGGCGAGGCGTGGGGCATCCGCCTCGTGCGGCTTCCCGTCTAACGGGGACCGGCACCGCGGGTCAGTCCCCGGTAGCGGCCAGGCCGCTACGCTGAACGCAATGGCAGGCGTCAAGCGGGTCGAGCAGCTGGACCGCGTGATCATCCGCTTCGCGGGCGACTCGGGGGACGGGATGCAGCTGACCGGCGACCGCTTTACGAGCGAGACGGCCACGCTCGGCAACGACCTTGCGACGTTCCCGGACTTTCCGGCGGAGATCCGCGCCCCGGCCGGCTCGCTGCCGGGCGTTTCCGGCTTCCAGGTCCATTTCGCCGACCACGACATCCTGACGGCCGGTGACCGCCCCGACGTGCTCGTCGCGATGAACCCGGCCGCGCTGAAGACGAACATCGCCGACCTCCCCAAGGGCGGCACGATCATCGCCAACACGGACGCGTTCAACGACCGGACGCTGCAGAAGGCCGGCTATCCGGTCAGCCCGCTCGAGGACGGGTCGCTCGACGACTACCACGTCCACGAGGTCGCCCTGACGTCGATGACCGTCGGCGCGCTGAAGGGGATCGAGGGGATCACGCCGCGCGAGGCGGAGCGCTCGAAGAACTTCTTCGCGCTCGGCCTCATGTCCTGGCTCTACCACCGCCCTGTCGAGGGCACGCTCAGCTTCATCGAGAAGAAGTTCTCGACGCGCCCCGAGATCGTCGACGCGAACACGAAGGCGTTCCGCGCCGGCTGGAACTACGGCGAGACCTCCGAGGACTTCGCCGTCTCCTACGAGGTCGCGCCTGCGCCGCTCGCGCCCGGCACCTATCGGCAGATCACCGGGAACACGGCGCTCGGGTACGGCCTGATCGCCGCGTCGAAGCTGTCGGGCCTGCCGCTCTTCCTCGGCGCCTACCCGATCACTCCGGCGTCGTCCATCCTCGAGGACCTCGCCGGCAAGAAGGAGTTCGGCGTGGTCACGTTCCAGGCCGAGGACGAGATCGCGGCCGTCGGCGCCGCGATCGGGGCTGCCTTCGGCGGCGCGCTCGGGGTGACCGCCTCTGCCGGCCCGGGCGTCGTGCTCAAGGCGGAGTCCGTCGGGCTCGCGATTGCGCTCGAGCTGCCGCTCCTGATCCTCGACATCCAGCGCGCCGGGCCGTCGACGGGGATGCCGACGAAGCCCGAGCAGGCCGACCTCCTGATGGTGCTCTTCGGCCGGAACGGCGAGAGCCCCGTCCCGGTCGTCGCGGCATCCACCCCGTCCCAGTGCTTCGACGCCGCGATCGAGGCGGTCCGGATCGCGCTCAAGTACCGAACCCCCGTCTACCTTCTCTCGGACGCCTACCTCGCGAACGGGTCGGAGCCGTGGCTGATCCCCGACGTCGACGGCTTGCCCGACATCTCGACGTCGTTCGCGGAGGCAGGCCCCGAGCCGTTCGAGCCGTACCTGCGGGATCCCACCACGCTGGCGCGCCCCTGGGCGATCCCGGGGACGGCCGGTCTCGAGCACCGGATCGGAGGGCTCGAGAAGGCCGACGTGACGGGCACGATCTCCTACGATCCCGACAACCACGACCAGATGGTGCGCCTGCGCGCCCAGAAGGTTGCGGGAATCGCCGCGGACATCCCGGAGCTCGAGGTTGACGATCCGGACGGCGACGCCGAGCTGCTCGTTGTCGGCTGGGGCTCGACGTACGGCCCGATCCAGGCGGCGGTTCGGCGGGCACGGAAGAACGGGGTCCGCGTCGCCCATGCGCACCTGCACTACCTCAACCCGTTCCCACGGAACACGGGCGACGTGCTGCGCCGCTACTCGAAGGTCCTCGTGCCCGAGATGAACCTCGGACAGCTTGCGCTGCTCTTGCGCGCGGAGTTCCTCGTCGACGCCGTCTCGTACACGAAGGTGCGCGGGCGGCCGCTGACCGCCGCGGAGCTCGAGGACGCGATCGTCGCGCTGGAGGGATCGGCGTGAGCGCCTTCACCGCGCTCGTCACGAAGGACGACCGGGTGCTCGTCACCCGCGAAGGGCGCACCGTCGCCGTCGTCGCAGGCTTGCGCGCCGAGCGCCTGGCCACGGCTCTGGCACGCGCGACGGACGAAAACGCCAGGCAATTGCTGCTCGCACGCGCGACCGGCAACTACAAGCGGGGGAATGAGCGATGACAACAGGCAACGGGCTCGTGCAGCTGACCGCGAAGGACTTCAAGTCCGACCAGGAGGTTCGCTGGTGCCCGGGCTGCGGCGACTACGCGATCCTCGCCGGCGTCCAGTCGTTCCTTCCCGAGCTGGGCGTCCCGCGCGAGAACCTCGTGTTCGTGTCCGGGATCGGCTGCGCCGCCCGGTTCCCCTACTACCTGGAGACGTACGGCATCCACTCGATCCACGGGCGCGCGCCTGCGATCGCGACGGGGCTGGCGACCTCACGCCCCGATCTCTCGGTGTGGGTGGTGACGGGCGACGGGGACGCGCTCTCGATCGGCGGCAACCACCTGATCCATGCGCTGCGCCGCAACGTCGACGTCACGATCCTGCTGTTCAACAACCGGATCTACGGCCTCACGAAAGGCCAATACTCGCCGACCTCCGAGCGCGGCAAGGTGACGAAGTCGACGCCGCTCGGCTCCGTCGACCAGCCCTTCAACCCGCTGTCGATCGCAATCGGCGCGGAGGCGACCTTTGTCGCCCGTGCGATCGACACCGACAAGCAGGGCACGTTGGAGGTGCTCCGCGCCGCGGCCGCGCATCGCGGCGCTGCGTTCGTCGAGGTGCTCCAGAACTGCAACATCTACAACGACGGCGCCTTCGACGTCGTGCGCGACGAGAAGGAGAACCGGCTGTACCTCAAGGCAGGCGAGGAGGTGCGCTGGGGCGACAAGGGCGTTCGGATGCGGCCCGACGGGACGCTCGAGATCGTCGACGCGTCAGTCGGCGGCCTGCTGCGGCACGATCCCGGCCGCGACGACCCCGGTCTGGCGTTCTCGCTCGCGCGCCTCACCTGGGAGACCGCGGGCGGCGTGCCGCTCGGCGTGTTCCGGGCCGTGACACGTCCCGTCTACGAGGACCTCGTGCACGAGCAGGTGCGGACGTCGGTCGAGCGCAAGGGCGAGGGCGACCTCCGCACGCTCCTCCACGGCTCCGACACCTGGACGATCGGATAGCCGTAGAGCAGACGTCTGGCTGAAAGCCAGACGCATCGTCCACACACGCTCGCTCCGCGCTGTCCGTTGGCGCCTACCATCGCGTCGTGCGCGCCGTCATCTACTCGACCGTACTCCCGGCGATCGCGAACCTCACGGAGCTCGCACAGTCGGCTGGGATCACGCCGGTCGCGGTGATCACGCCGCGCGCAGCGCGCGACAGCGAGGCGGAGGAGCGTCGCAACGTGATCCTCACCGACGCGCCCGAAGAGCTCGACGTCTGCTTCGCCGCCGACAAGGCGAACCTGCTCCGACTCACTCGGGCGTACGAGCCGGAGATCGGTCTCTGCGCCGGGTACTCGTGGCTGCTCCCACCCGAGGTCCTGGCGGTTCCGCCGCTCGGTGTGGTGAACAGCCACCCGTCGCTGCTCCCGCGCCACAGAGGGCCGTTTCCGTTCGCCTGGGCGGTGCGGGAGAACGATCCGGATCTCGGGCTCACGGTGCATCTGATGGACGAGGACTTCGACACCGGCCCGATCCTGGCCCAGGGATCGCGTCCCATGCCCGCGGAAATGACCCTCGAAGGGATGATCCCGACGCTCCAGGAGCTGTCGCAGGAGCTCTACCCCAAAGCGCTCCGGCGCGTCCTTGCCGGCGAGCGTGGCGATCCCCAGTCGGACGACGGTGCGACGTACGCGGGGCCGTTCGGCGAGGACTACGCCGAGCTCGACCCGAGCCGACCTCGCGTCGAGCTGCTCCGCCAGGTGAGGGCGTGGCAGCTGACGTTTCGCCAGTCGGTCGTCGGACCCTTGGCGACGGTCGACGGCGCAAGGCTTCGCGTGCTCGACGCGACGCTGGACGACCCCGAGGCGCAGGACGCGCTCCGGCTCGATGCCGCCGACGGCCCGCTCTGGCTCACGTCGGTCGAGGAGCTCTAGCCAGATAAGGCATCGCACGTCCGGGATGCCGCGGCGGCGGCGGGTTCACGTCCGTGCGATGCCGACTCCCAACCGTAGACGAAGGGGCGCGATAACGCGACCCCCGAGCGGTCAGGCGTCGGAGGCCGCCGGCTGGAGCCTGCTTCCGGCCAGGCTTCGGAACGCCCAGACCGAGGCGGCGAGACCGGCCGCGCCGGCGACGCCGAAGGCGAGCGGCGTGCCGCCCTGCTCGGCGAGAAAGCCGGCGACGAGGCCGCCGATCGGCGCCAGCCCTGCGAACGCGAAGAGGAAGAGGCTCACGACCCGTCCACGGAGATGATCCGGGGCCGCGAGTTGCACCAGCGCGCTGGCGCTCGACGTGAAGAGCGAGAACGACACGCCGAGCACGAAGAGCAGCACGAGCGCCACCGGAACGGTGTCCGCGAAGGCGAGCGCCAGCATGACGAGCCCGAAGCCCGCGGCGCCGCCGACGAAGGCCCTCGTGCTCGCCTCGCGAAGGCTGGCGGTCGCGAGCGCTCCGGCGAGCGCGCCGAGGCCGAAGGCGGAGGAGAGGATGCCGAACGTCTCGGCGCCGACGTCGAGCGTCTGGGAGGCGAGGAGGGGCACGAGCACGTGGAAGTTGAAGCCGACGGTGCTCACGATCGTGACGACGACGAGCACGGTTCTCACGAGGTGCGCGTCGAGGGCCCACGCGATGCCCTCGCGGATGCCTGCCACCACCCGGGTCGACTGCCGCGCGACCGGCGTGAGCTCCTCGGGTCGAAGGAGGTAGAGCGATACGAGCACGGCCAGGAAGCTCACGGCGTTGACGGCGAAGCAGAGCCCGGTGCCGCCCGCGGCGATCAGCAGCCCTGCGATCGCCGGCCCGACCACGCGCGATGCGTTGAACAGGCCCGAGTTGAGCGCAACGGCGTTCTGCAGCTCTGTCGGGCCGACCATCTGGAACGTCAGCGTCTGCCGTCCCGGCGCGTCGACCACGAGAACGAGCCCGCCGAGCGCGGCGAGCGCGTAGACGACGGGGAGCGTGGCGACGTCGGCAATCGTCACCACCGCGAGGACGATCGAGACCACCATCGCGGTGCCCTGCGTGACCACCAGGACCCGTCGCGTGTCGAAGCGGTCGACGAGGACGCCTGCCACCAGGCCGAAGAGCAGAAACGGAAGGAAGCGGCAGAACGCGAGCGCGCCGACTGCAATGGCCGAGCCCGACAGCTCGATCACGAGCCACGCGAGCGCGATGTTCTGCATCCACGACCCGGCCAGCGAGACGACCTGTCCCGTGAAGAAGAGTCGGTAGTTGCGGTGGCGGTGGAGCGAGCGGAACGTTCGACGGCCGATCCGGAGAGCGAGCGCGCTCACGGCTTGCGCTCCAGCAGGGCATTCAACGCCGGCAGGGCAGCCTCGACCCGCCGGCGCTCGTCGTCGGAGAGGAGGGCGAGACGCGCCGCGAGCCACGTCGTGCGCCGGGCGCGCACCCGCTTGAGCAGCGACTGCCCGTCGGGCGTCAGCTCGAGGCCGACGCGCCGGCGGTCGTCCGTCGAGCGGACGCGGAGCAACAGCCCGGCGGTCTCGAGGCGATCGACGTGCCCCGAGAGCGAGGGCGCGGAGATGCCCTCCTCGTGCGCGAGCTCTCGCAGGGAGAGGCCCGGGTTGTTTCGCACGAGCCAGAGGAGGGTGACCTGGTGCGAGGTGACGCCGAGCGCCTCGGTCTCGCGGCGCAGGTTGCGCGCAAGCCGCAGGAGGGCCGGCCGGAGCTCCTCGGCGAGCTCGAGCGAGGAAAGCGTAGCTTCACGAATCATTCGTGAGGCTAAGTATACCTGGCTGCCGCTTGCCGGTGGCCCGGACGCGGAGGCACGCGCGGCAGTAGCGTTGCGCGTCATGGTCACCGCCGACGAGATCGCAGGGATCACGATCTTCGCTGCGCTCGGCGAGCCGGAGCGAGAGCGGCTCGCCCGCGCAGCGGCGGACATCAGCCTCTCCCCGGGCGAGTACGCCGCTCACCAGGGCGACGAGCGCGCGCTCTTCGGCCTGCTCGAGGGTCGCATCGAGGTAATCCAGCTCGTCGACGGGATCGAGCGTCCCGTCGGCGAGCGCCACCCGGGAGACGTCTTCGGGGAGGTGCCGATCACGCTCGGGACGGTGTTCCCGGTCGGATTTCGCGCGGCGGAGCCGTCGCGCGTCATGCGTCTCGAGGCTCACGACTACCACGCCGTCGCCACGGCGGCACCGGACGTCGGCAAGGAGGTCGCCACGCTGGCCGCTTTCCGGATCAGCGGGGCAGCCGGGCTGCAGGGCCTGGCGGCCGAGCCGCCGCCGCCCCGCGCGATCGTGGTCGGGCATCGCTGGGACGCGTCGTACGTGGAATTGCAACGGTTCCTCGAGCGCAACCAGATCTCGTTCAAGGCGGTGACGCTCGAGGCTCCCGATGCAGCCGGGCAGTGGGACGGGCCTCTCCCCGCCGAGACAGACTGGCCGGTGATCCAGGTGGTCGGCGGCAAGACCGTCGTCCGGCCGCCGTTCCGGCGCGTGGCCGAGTTGCTGGGACTCGGCACGGAGCCGGCCGCGGCCGAATACGACACCGTTATCGTCGGCGCCGGGCCGGCGGGGCTAGCCGCGGCCGTGTACGGCGCGTCGGAGGGGCTTCGGACGATCGTCGTCGAGCGCGAGGCGCCGGGCGGGCAGGCGGGCACGTCGTCTCGTATCGAGAACTACCTCGGCTTCCCGTCCGGCCTCTCGGGCGACGAGCTGGCGAGCAGGGCGTTGGAGCAGGCGCGTAGGCTCGGCGCCGAGATCCTCGTCACGCGGTCGATCACGCGCATCGACACCGCCACGCGCCAGGTCTATCTCGACGGGGGTGACGTCCTACGCGGCCGGACGATCATCCTCGCGTGCGGAGTGACATGGCGGCGGCTGTCGATCGACGGCTCCGACCAGTTGGCCGGGAAGGGCATCTACTACGGGGCGGCGCGCAACGAAGCGAGGAGCACACACGGTCTCGACGTCCACATCGTCGGTACGGGCAACTCGGCCGGGCAGGCCGCTGCGTCGTTCTCGACGCGCGCGCAGAGCGTCACGATCCTCTGCCGCGGCGACGGACTGGCGAAGAGCATGTCGCGCTATCTCATCGACCAGGTAGAGGCCCGGCCGAACATCCGCGTGCTGGCCCGAACGGAGGTGGTCGCCGCGCACGGTGACGTCTCCCTCGAGGCGATCGACGTCCGCGACTCGGGGACGGAAGAGATCACGCGGCTCGAGTCCGGTGGGCTGTACATCTTCATCGGAGCGGATGCCGAGACGGCGTGGCTGCCACCCGAGATCGCACTCGACCCCAAGGGCTACGTGCTCACGGGCGCCGACGTGCGTGCCGCGGAGCGCTGGCCGCTCGAACGCGACCCGTACCTCCTCGAGACGAGCGTGCCGGGCATCTTCGCGTGCGGCGACGTCAGGTTCGCCTCGGTGAAGCGCGTCGCGGCCGCCGTCGGCGAGGGCAGCATGGCGATCGCCTTCGTCCACGCATACCTCAGGAACGCCGAGGTGCAAGGCACTTCTCGCTGACACGAGAAGTGCCAGAGAACCCTTGCGACCTGCGTTCTGGCACTTCTTGCGTAGCAAGAAGTGCCTAACTCACTTCGGCTCGGCCTCGACCTTGTACCCGACGCCGTAGCGCGTCTGCAGGAACGTGTGACGCGTGGCGCGGCTGTCGACCTTCTCGCGCAGCTTGCGGACGAAGACGTCGACCGTACGGTCGCGGTGAGAGGCGCGCCTGCCCCAGACCCGCTGGAGAAGCTCGTCCCGGGTCAGCACCCGCCCCGCGTCGAGCGCGAGCGCGTAGATGAGGCGGAACTCCGTCGGCGTGAGGTCGGCGCTCGTCCCGTCCACGTACGCCTGGACGTTCTTCGGGTCGAGCCGCAGCTCCTCGATGACGATCTCCTCGCCGCGCCGTGCGTCCTGAGCGCGCGTGCCTCGCCGCGCGGCGGCGCCGACGCGCGCGACGAGCTCCTTCATCGAGAACGGCTTCACGAGGTAGTCGTCGGCGCCGATCTCGAGGGCGTGCACGCGGTCGTGCTCTGTCCCGCGCGCGGAGACGACGACGATGGGCGTTCCGATTCCCTCGCCTCGCGCCTGCTCGATCACCTTCCACCCGTCGAGGCCGGGCAGCATGAGGTCGAGCACGCAGACGTCCGGTCGCTCGTAGCGCAGCCGGGCAAGGCCGGACTCGCCGTTCGCGACCCCGACGGCGTCGAACCCGGCCGCCTGGAGATGACGCGCCATCCCCTGGGCGATCAGGTCGTCGTCCTCGATGATCAGGATCTTCGCCATCCGCCGAAAGTGTGGCCGTGCGCCGTCGTCTGCGGGGACGACGAACGGTGAACGGATGGTAACCAGGTGGTGAAGCGGGACGTGGCTTCTAGCCGCGTCCCGACCGAGGTGCGCTGCGAACGGGACGCGGGCAAGCCCACGTCCCAGGCTCGGGCGGGACGCGGCCAGAGCCGACGTCCCGCCCGGGGCCCCTCCCTGAACTACTCGGCGTCTGCGTCGCGATCCGCCTCGCCTGCCTCTTCCTCGGCGGAGGGCGTCACGATCACCATGATCACCTCGCACCCCGTAAAGCGCGTGGTGGCCCGCTCCGACTGGCGCACCTTCGCCGTATCGCGGCCGGGGCCGCAGTGGAGCGTGTCCGGATTCCCGTCGAGTGCGAGCGCATGCAGCACGTCGTCGCCGTAGCCGCCCCACCCGACATCGGTGCCGTAGCCGACCCAGACGCGGTCGTCGCCGGGGCCGCCGTGGACACGGTCGTCCGCGGAGCCGCCGTGGACCTCGTCGCGCCCGTGGCCGCCGTACACGTCGTCGTTGCCGGAGCCTCCCCAGGCGACGTCGTCGTCGTTGCCGCCGCGCAGGCGGTCGGCGCCCGTCCCGCCGAATGCCATGTCGCTGCCGTTGTCGCCCTGCACGACGTCGTCGCCGCCTCCCGCCCGCACGAGGTCGTTCCCCGCGCGAGCGTTCACGAAGTCGTTGCCGGCGAAAGCGCGAATCACGTCGCCGTTGGGTGTCCCGCGGAGGCGGTCGTCGCCTGCCGTACCGTCGATGATCGCCGCTGCGGCCGACAGTCGCGAGGACGAGCCCCGCGAACGCCGCGAGCACGATTGCTGCCCTTGCCTTCATCTCGTCTCCCTTCCATCGGAGTCACAAGGGCATTCAGCGCCGCCGGCGTGAAGCGGTCGTGTGCCGAGCGCAAGGCGTGGGTCAGGCGTCTGTTAGAACCGCGTGAGCATGTCGACGGACGCGACGCGTGGCAGGGTGCTTCTGGAGGAGAGCCGCGAATCGGTCGTCGTCCTCGACGACACGGACCGCGTGATCGGCGCGAGCCGTCGGGCCCGCCAGTCGATCGATGGGCTGCGCGAGGGGGAGCGCATCCCGGACGGTCTCCTGTCTGGTGACGCAGGGATCGTCCCGCTCGTCGTGCCCTATGACGTCGGTGGACGCCGCGAGCGGCTCATCTACCTGAGTCGTGGCGGCGACCTGACCGCGTACGAGGAGCTGCGAACGGGCTTCACGGCGGCGGTGTCCCACGAGTTGCGCACTCCGCTTGCCCGCCTGCTGTCGCTGCTCGAGATGGCGACGCTGCCCGGGGAGGACATCGTGGACCTCGTCGATCAGGCGCGCAGCGAGGTCGGGCAGATCCGCGAGCTGATCGACGAGGTGCTGTTCCTCAGCGAGCTCGAGTCCGGCTCCAGGGTCGTGTCGCTCGGAGCGGTAGCCGTACGGCCGGAGCTCGAAGCGGTGGCGGCGGAGCTCGAGGAGCGCGCGAGCCGGGCGGGCGTCGCGCTTGCGGTGGAGGGCGACCGCGCCGATCGAGCTCGAGATTCGGCCGCGGATGCTGCGGGTCGTCGCCCAGAACCTCGCCGAGAACGCGATCCGATACGCGGGGCCGGGGGCGACGTTCACGCTCGCGATCGAGCGCGACGGCGACGACATCGTGCTCCGCGGGCACCGACGACGGGGTCGGCGTCGACGATGCCGACCTGGCGCGACTCTTCGAGCGCTTCTACCGCGCCGACCGCGCCCGCGCGTCGCGCGGAACGGGCCTCGGGCTCGCGATCGTGAAGCACATCGTCACGCAGGCAGGCGGCAACGTCGAAGCCCACGGCGGCCGCGGCGCAGGCCTCGAGATCCGCTGTACGTTTCGGGTTGGCACCGGGGCTGAGGCTTCGGGCGCTTCTCGCTGACGCGAGAAGCGCCTCTGAGAACCGCTACAGGGGGTAGAGGCACTTCTTGCCGAGCAAGAAGTGCCCGTTCTCCACCCGGTTACCAGATGTTCACCAGCCGGGTGCCCACACCACGGCGACTGCTCGGGAGACTCCTCGGCGAGTGAGCGTGACGACGCCGCAAATCGACAGCGCCCGGATCGCCGAGGTCGCACAGCCCGTCGCCGAGGACGGACGCGGCCGCGAGACCGTGTTCGACGTCGGCGACCTCGCCGTCTCGTACAGCGGGAACGTCGCGCTGAAGGACGTCACGATGGACGTCCGCAAGAACTTCGTGACCGCGTTCATCGGCCCCTCCGGGTGCGGCAAGTCGACGTTCATCAGGTGCTTCAACCGGATGAACGACCTGATCCCGGGCGCGAAGGTCGACGGCCGGGTTCTCTACCACGGCCGCGATCTCTACGGCTCGAGCGTCGACCCCGTCGAGGTGCGGAGACGGATCGGGATGGTCTTCCAGAAGCCGAACCCGTTCCCGAAGTCGATCTACGACAACATCGCCTTCGGGCCGCGCGTGCTCGGGATGAAGTCCGACCTCGACGGCCGTGTCGAGCGGTCACTCCGTGAGGCTGCGCTCTGGGACGAGGTGAAGGACCGGCTGAAGGACAACGCCCTCGGCCTCTCGGGCGGGCAGCAGCAGCGGCTGTGCATCGCCCGCGCGATCGCCGTCGAGCCCGACGTGATCCTGATGGACGAGCCGGCCTCGGCCCTCGATCCGATCTCGACCTCGCGCATCGAGGACCTGATCCACGAGCTCAAGCGGGAGTTCACGATCGTGATCGTCACGCACAACATGCAGCAGGCGGCCCGCGTCGCCGACATGACGGCGTTCTTCAGCGTCGAGGTGCGCGAGGACGGCAGCGGCCGGCACGGGATCCTCGTCGAGTACGCGCAGACGACGAAGATCTTCACGAACCCGTCCGACAAGCGCACCGAGGACTACGTCACGGGGCGCTTCGGGTAATGGCCCGCGTCGAGTACCAGGCGAGCCTCGACGCGCTCGAGGCGAGCCTCCAGGAGCAGGGCGAGGTCGTCCTCCGCGCGGTTCGCGGCGCACTGAACGCGATGCAGGCGCAGGACGTCGAGCTCTGCGACGAGGTCATCGCCTTCGACGACGAGATCGACGTCCGCTACCACCGGATCGAGCGCTCGATCGAGGAGATCCTGGCGCAGCAGTCGCCCGTCGCGACGGATCTCCGCCTCGTGCTCGCCGTCCTCCACAACTCGATCCATCTCGAGCGCATCGGCGACCAGAGCGTCACGGTCGCGAAGTTGACCAAGCTCTCCGCCGATCTCGAGACACGTCACGACCTCGTCGAAGGGCTCGGGGAGATGGGCGATCGCGCGGAGCACATGGTCCGAGTCGCGCTCGACTCGTTCGCGGAGCGCGACGTCGTACGGGCGCGCGAGCTCGTCGATCTCGACGAGCTGATCGACCGCACGAATCGGCGCGTCGTCGACCAGGTGCTGCAGATGGCAGCGCTCCCGGGCCAGCAGGAGTGGGGCATGCGGATGATCGTCGTCGCCCGCTGCATCGAGCGCATCGGCGACAACGCCGTCGACATCGGCGAGCAGACCTCGTTCGTCGTCACCGGCGAGTTCGCGGAGTTCACCGATGCGTCCCACTGATTCCCCACTCGTTCACCCAACGAAAACAGGTCGCGGGCCTACCCTCGCGGTCGGCTCTTCGAGCCGCTGTCACCGGAACTGCCGGCCGGCTGCGCTCGAGAGGTCGCGTACACACATCATCGAGAAGGAGAGGGTGTAACGCCATGAAGAAGTCTCTTGCGGCGGGGCTCGCGCTCGTTGCTCTCGTTGTCGCCACGGTGGTCGCCACCGGCGCGACCGCAGCACCGTCGACGACCCAGGCAGGATCGCTCACCGGCGCGGGCGCGTCGTTTCCCTTCCCCCTGATCTCCAAGTGGATCCCGGAGGTCGCGAAGTCGTACGACATCAACATCGCCTACTCGCCCACCGGCTCGGGGGCCGGCATCGCAGCGATCACAGCACGCACGGTCGACTTCGGCGCGTCGGACGCGCCGCTCTCGTCGAGCCAGATGGAAGCCTGCAAGGGCTGCGTCGTGATCCCGTGGGCGCTGTCCGCCACTTCTATCCCCTACAACCTCCCCGGCCTGAACGGGCGCCTGAGGCTGGACGGGGCCACCCTCGCACGGATCTACCTCGGCGAGATCACGACCTGGAACGATCAGCGGATCCGGGCGCTGAACCCCGGCCGCAACCTGCCGGACACGAAGATCACGCCTGTCTTCCGCTCCGACGGGTCGGGCACGACCTACAACTTCACCGAGTACCTGACCTCGGTGAACGCGACGTGGAAGGACAAGGTCGGCTTCAACACCAGCGTCAGCTTCCCGACGGGCATCGGCGCGCGCGGTAGCGCGGGCGTGGCCGGTGTCGTCAAGAACACCGTCGGAGCGCTGACCTACGTCGACGTCGCCTACTCGCTCGCGAACAAGTTCCAGTTCGCGGTGGTCAGGAACCGGGCCGGCAAGTTCGCCACACCCGGTCTTCGCGGCATCAACGCGTCGCTGTCGCAGCTGCCCAAGAAGGTCACGACGCTCAACCAGCTGAAGATCGTCGACCCGCCGAGAGCGGCAGGCCCGCTCGCCTATCCGATCGTCACCTTCACGTACGTGATCGCGCCGACGCAGTCGAGCAAGGCAGCCGACCTCCGGAAGTTCGTCTACTGGGCGGTGACGCAGGGCCAGAAGTTCGGGCCGCCGCTCCTCTTCCAGCCGCTGCCGGACACGGTCAAGGCCTTCGCGTACCGGGAGATCAAGAAGATCCAGAGCGCGTCGTAGTCCACGGTTCACGAGCGCGATGACGAGCGTCACGCAGGATCCCGCGGCTCCCGGGCCCAGCCTGGAGGGCCGCGGGATCCGGCTCGGCGACGTCGTCTTCCGGGGGATCGCGATCGTGGCGGCCGCCGGCACGACGGCACTGCTCGGCCTGATCGCCTACCAGGTGATCGAGCAGGCCTGGCCCGCGATCGAGCATTTCGGGCTGAGCTTCATCTGGACGGAGGCCTGGGATCCAGTCCAGGACGTCTACGGGGCGCTCGCGTTCATCTACGGGACGGTGGTCACATCGGCGATCGCCTTGCTGCTCGCCACGCCGATCTCGATCGCGATCGCGCTCTTCCTCACCGAGATCGCGCCGCGTCGGCTGGCAGCGCCGATCGCGACGATGGTCGAGCTCCTCGCGGCCATTCCCAGCGTCGTCCTCGGGCTCTGGGGCATTCTCGTCTTCGGGCCATGGGTGGCCGAGAACCTCGAGCCGTGGCTCGAAAGCGCCTTCGGCTTCCTGCCCATCTTCGGCGACACGTTCTACCAGGCCGGGATGCTGCCGGCCGCGCTCGTGCTCACGATCATGATCATCCCGATCACCTCGGCGATCTGCCGCGAGCTGTTCGCGCGCACGCCGCCCGACCTGATGGACGGCGCGCTCGCGCTCGGCTCGACGCGCTGGGAGGCGATTCGCGGCGTGATGTTTGCGTACGCCGCGCCGGGTATCGCCGCCGCCGTGCTGCTCGGCCTCGGGCGCGCCTTCGGCGAGGCGATCGCCGTCACGCAGGTGATCGGGGGCAGCGACAACATCAACATCTCGCTGTTCGCCCCGGCCGACACCCTGGGATCTCGGATCGCCTCGCAGTACCAGGGCGCCACCACGCCGTTGCAGCAGGGCTCGCTGCTCTACCTGGGCGCGATCCTGATGGTCATCTCCCTCGTCACGAACGTCGCCGCGCAGTTCGTCGTCCGACGGTTCGAGAAGCAGCGGCGGGCGGTATGAGCTCGGTCACGCCTCCGACTCCGCGCGACGAGCTCGACATCACGACGCGCTCGAACGGCCTTGCCCGCCGCCGTTTCGTCGAGAAGCTCTTCGGCGCACTCGCGGTCCTCTCGGCGGTTGCAGCAGTCGCGATCCTCGGGCTCGTGCTCGGCACCGTGATCCTCAAGGGGATCGACTCGCTCGACTGGAGCTTCTTCACCGAGCCGCGACCGCTGTTCGGCGAGCAGGGCGGCATCGCGGACGCGCTCGTCGGCAGCATCCTGATCGTCGGGATGTGCATGGTGATGGCGATCCCGGTCGCCGTGCTCGTCGCGATCTACATGTCGGAGTACGCGGGGCCGCGGGTCGCGACCTTCCTCCGCCTCGTGCTCGACGTGATGAACGGCGTCCCGGCGATCGTCGTCGGGATCTTCGTGTTCGGCCTGCTCGTCGTCGGCCGGGGGCAGAGCGCCGTCTTCGGCGCGTTCGCGCTCGCGATCCTGATGCTGCCCATGGTCGCGCGCGCGACGCAGGAGGTGCTGGACATCGTCCCCCGGAGCCAGCGGGAAGCCAGCCTCGCGCTCGGCGTGACGAAGTGGCGCACGACCTGGAGCATCATCCTGCCGAGCGCGATCGGCGGGATCCTCACGGGCGTCGTGATCGCGGTCGCGCGCGTCGCGGGCGAGACGGCGCCGCTGCTGTTCACCTCCTCCATCGCCGCGAACGCGATCTCCTTCGACGTGTCGAGCGCGCTCCCGACGCTCCCGGTCGCGATCTTCGTCTTCGCAGACTCGGCCGACCCGGGGGAGCAGGCGATGGGCTGGGCCGCGGCATTCGTGCTGATCCTGTTCGTTCTCGTGATGAACGTCCTCGCGAAGATCTTCGCCGGCCGCAAGCGCCGGCAGCTGGAAGGGAGCTGAGTCGGCTCCGTATCCATTGACAAACATCGATGTAGTTGATACATTGATAGATGTCGATGAAGGCTCTCTCCGTCCTCGAGCCCGTCCCGGTCGCGTGCTGCACGTCGCTCGACGCGCCGGCGATGTCCGACGACGAAGCGGTTGCGACGGCGGCCCTTTTCAAGGCGCTGGCGGACCCCGCCCGCGTTCGGATCGTGAACATGCTCGCGACCGCCGGGGAAGGTGTCTGCGTCTGCGAGTTGACCGAGCCGCTCGGATTGGCACAACCGACCGTGAGCCACCACCTTCGCAAGCTGGCCGAGGCCGGTCTGCTGCACCGCCACCGGCGGGGAACCTGGGCGTTCTACTCGCTCGACCCGGACGCGCTCGCGCGCCTCCAGGCCGTCACGACGTTCGCAGCGGCATGACGCCGACGGTCTCGGATGCGTTCTCGCCCGCGTTCTACGCGCTCGACGAGCGCGAGCCGTTCGTAGTCCCTACGACGGACGAGGAGGTGAGGACGATGGCCCTCGAGCCACGCTGCTGCGACGAGGGGTGCGATTGCGGCGACGACTGCTGCTGATCGCTCCTCAGACCGGGGCGAGAGCGCGCCTCGCCCCACCTCGCCAGAAAGGATGGTCGTGAAAGAGCATCCCGACGTGCTGTTCGTCTGCGTGCACAACGCGGGGCGGAGCCAGATGGCGGCGGGCCTCGTGAAGCTCCGGTCGGCCGAGCGGATCCATGTGCGGTCTGCGGGCAGCTCCCCGGCGGACGAGCTCGATCCTGCGGTGATCGAGGCGATGCGCGAGGTCGGCGTCGACATGTCCGAGGAGTTCCCGAAGCCGCTGACCGACGAGGTGGTCCGCGCCGCGGACGTCGTGATCACGATGGGCTGCGGTGACGCTTGCCCGATCTACCCGGGCAAGCGCTACGAGGACTGGGTGCTCGACGATCCCGCCGCGCAGGACATCGACACGGTGCGGAGGATTCGCGACGAGATCGACGGGCGTGTGCAGAGGCTGATCAGCGAGCTCCTTGACTAGCGGCTCGCTCGGTCGGCGGTGCATCGCAGAAGGCCTCGGGACGTTCACGCTGGTCTTCGCGGGCTGCGGGGCGATCGTCGTCGACAGCGAGCGTGGGGGCGCCCTCGGGGCGAACGGCATCGCCCTCGCGTTCGGGCTCGCGGTGATGGTGATGGTCTACGCGATCGGTCACGTGTCGGGCGCGCACATCAACCCCGCTGTGACCGCGGCGTTCGCTGCAACTCGACACTTCAGGGGACGTGAAGCCCTCGCCTACGTGCCGGCCCAACTCGCCGGCGCTGTCGCTGCGGCGCTTCTGCTTCGCCTCGCCTGGGAAGGAACGCCGGCCGCTCTCGGAGCGACCGTCCCGAGTGTCGATGCCGTCCCCGCGTTCGCGTACGAGGTCGTGCTCACGGCGTTCCTGATGTTCGTGATCATGGCCGTCGCGACCGACACGCGCGCGGCGGGCGCCGCCGCTGCGATCGCGATCGGAGGGACGGTCGCGCTCGACGCGCTCGTCGGCGGCGACGTGACCGGAGCGTCGATGAACCCGGCTCGCTCGTTCGGGCCGGCGCTCGTCGCGTCCGAGTGGACAGACTTCTGGATCTACGTCCTCGCGCCGATCGCCGGAGCGCTGGGCGGCGCGTTCCTCTACACGCTGGTGCGCTCGTCGAGCCGGGACTAGCCTCCTAGGCGGCGGCCGGCGAGGGCTCGGGCGGGAGGAGCTTCCGGGTCTCCCAGCGCCTGGCGGCGAAGGCCGCCGTTGCGATGAGGATCGCCAGCACGAACACGATCACGTGCCCTGCCGGCAGCCGCGTCACGACTTCCATCCCGGCGCCGACGAGCGCCGCGGCCGGCAGCGTGAGGATCCACGCGACGACGATGTTGCCCGCAACGCCCCAGCGTACGGCGGAGAAGCCCCGGATCGCGCCCGCCCCCAGCACGGATCCCGAGATCGTCTGGGTCGTCGAGACCGGGAACCCGAAGTGCGCCGTGCCGAACAGGATCGAGGCGCACGCGGTCTGCGCCGCGAAGCCCTGGGGCGGGTCGATCTTCGCGATGCGCTGGCCGAGCGTTCTGATGATCCGCCAGCCCCCCGCGTACGTCCCCGCGCCCATCGCCAGCGCCGACGACGCGATGACCCACGTCGGCGGGCGCTCGAAGTCCGGCGAGAGGTGGCCGGAGGCGACGAGGGCGAGCGCGATGATCCCCATCGTCTTCTGCGCGTCGTTCGTCCCGTGCGTGAACGCGACGAACCCGCCCGACACGAGCTGGAGGCGTCGGAAGACGCGGTTGACCTTCGTCGGCGGCCGCTTCGCGACGATCCACGTGATGGCGAGGATCAGCGCGAACGCGAAGGCGATGCCGAGGAACGGCGCGATGATCGACGGGATGAGCACCTTGTCCAGGATCCCGCTGCCACTGGACGACGTCCTTTCCGCCCGCCGCCATCGCCGACCCGACCATCCCGCCGATCAGGGCGTGGCTCGAGCTCGACGGCAGGCCGACGAACCAGGTGATGAGGTTCCACGTGATCGCCCCGACGAGGCCGGCCATCACGACGTCGAGCGTGATCACCTCCTGATCGACGATCCCCTTGGCGATCGTCGCGGCGACCGCGATCGAGACGAACGCGCCCGCGAAGTTGAGGACCGCCGCGCTCGCGACCGCCAGGCGAGGAGAGAGCGCTCCCGTCGAGACGCTCGTGGCGATCGAGTTCGCGGTGTCGTGGAATCCGTTCGTGAAGTCGAAGAAGAGCGCGACGACGACGACTGCCCAGAGCGTGGCCTCCATGGGTGCGCCTCAGGCGTTCTTCACGACGATGTTCGCGATCGTGTTCGCGGCCGTCTCGCAGCTGTCGAGCGCGCCCTCGAGCCGCTCGTAGACGTCCTTCCAGCGGATCACCACCAGCGGGTCGATCCGATCGTCACGGAACAACGACGCGAGCGCCTCGCGGAGGATGCTGTCCCCGTGGTCCTCGAGCCGCTTGAGCTCGACCAGTGCCTCCTGCACGCCCTTGAAGCTCTTCAGGTTGTCGCACGCGATCTTGAGCTGCTCCGTCGCCCCGACGATCAGGCTCGTCTGCCGGACGGCGTGCTTCGTCGGCAGGTCGATCCCGTAGAGGCCGAGCAGGTCGGAGGCCTCCTCGAGCTCGTCGACGATGTCGTCGAGCTCGATCGCGAGCATGTAGATGTCGTCGCGGTCGAACGGCGTCAGGTACTGCGTGTTGAGCAGCGTGATGAGCTCGCGCGTGATCGCGTCGCCCTCCGTCTCCTCCGCCTTGACCTGCTCCTGCGTGATCCCCGAGTTCGGGTGCTCGCGGAAGCGTCGCTCGACCAGGCGCGCCACCTGGAGCGCGTTCTCGGCGGCGCGTCCGAACAGGACGTAGAACTCGCTCGTCTTCGGCGTGAGCGACAGGCGCACGGGCGCGCACGTTAACCGAAACGAGACATTGCGGCCCGGTGGCCGGCGCCGAGTACGCTCCGGTGCGTGCGGGAGACGATCGAGCGTGAGCTGAAGCTCGTCGCCGGGGGACGATTTCGTCCTTCCGGAGCTGGGCGGCGAGGCGCTGCCGCGGCGCGTGTTCAACTCGACGTACCACGACACGCCCGACCTGGTGCTCGCGCGGCACGACGTGACGTTCCGCTACCGCGTCGAGGACGGGGCAGGGGCGTGGCAGCTGAAGCTTCCGAAAGGAGCGGCGCGGGTCGAGCTCGAGCAGACCGGTGTCCCGGCACGGCCGCCCCTCGAGATGCTCGCGCTCCTGGTGGCCTTCCTCCGCGGTCGCGACGTCGGGCCGGTCGCGCGCCTGCGCACGCGGCGCGAGACCGTGCGGGCCTCCGGCGCCGAGATCGTGGACGACTTCGTGTCCGTGTTCGAGGGCCGGCGTGTGGTGCTGCGGTTTCGCGAGCTGGAGGTCGAGCTCGTCGGCGGTGACGAGCGCGTGCTGCGCCGGCTCGAGAAGGTGCTTCGGAGCGCAGGCGCAGTGCCGCGGGAGCTCCAGCCGAAGCTCTTCCGCGCCCTCGGCCTGGCGGCGCCGGAGCCGATCCCGACGCCGCGCCGCGGGGCGCCCGCGGCCGAGGCGCTCGGTCACGCGCTCGCCGCCCAGGCCCGGGCGATGCTGGTCCACGACCCGGGCACCCGTCTCGGGACGGATCCCGAGGAGCTCCATCGCTTCCGGGTCGCGACACGCAGGCTGCGTGCCTTCCTCCGCGTCGCGCGGCCGATGCTCGATCGCTCGTGGTCCGAGCCGCTGCGGGCCGAGCTCAGGTGGCTGGGCGGCGCGCTCGGACCGGCACGCGACCTCGACGTGCTCGAGGACCGCCTCACGGCCGCCGTCGCTTCGCTCGACGAGGATCGGGATGCCGCCGCCGGGCTCGTCGAAGGGCTCGGCAAGGAGCGGGCGGAGGCACGACGGGAGGTGGTCGAAGCGCTCTCGAGCGATCGCTACCTCGCGCTCCTCGATCGTCTCGAGCACGTGGGTGCGCCGGTGACCGCCGGCGAGGAGGTCTCACTCGCGAAGCTGTGGCGGGCGGAGTGGCGGCGGACGCGCAAGGTCATGGACGGGCTCACGAAGCGCTCGTCGGACGAGGAGCTGCACGCGGCGCGGATTCGCGTCAAGCGCGTCCGCTACGCGGCCGAGCTGGCGTCGCACGAGCTCGGGAAGGACGGGAAGCGAGTCGTCGAGGCGGCGCGTGACCTGCAGGACGTCCTCGGTGAGCACCAGGACGGCGACCGTGGCGGAGGAGCGGATCCGGGCCTGGGCGTCGACTCGGCCCCGCTGGTGTCGCGGCGGGCCGTCTGGTCGAGCTGGAGCGCAAGCGCAAGGCGGACCTCCGCGCCGACTGGCCCGCCGCCTGGAAGGCACTGCGCAAGGCAGCGAAGCCGCTCGCGTGAGCGCCGTTCGCGCGGCCGGCGGCGTTCCCGTCCGAGCCGGTGGCGGTGGGCTCGAGGTCCTGATCGTCCATCGGCCTCAGTACGGCGACTGGACGTTCCCGAAGGGCAAGTGCGAGCCCGACGAGAGCGACGAGGCGTGTGCGCTGCGGGAGGTCGAGGAGGAGACGGGACTTCGGTGTGCGCTCGAGGCGGAGCTTCCGTCGACGTCGTACGCCGATCGCCGCGGAAGGCCGAAGGTCGTGCGCTACTGGCGCCTGCGCGTCATCGGCGGCGAGCCGAGGTTCGACTTCGAGGTCGACGAGGCGCGCTGGCTCTCGCTCCAGGAGGCGGCCGCGCTGCTCACGTACCCCCGCGACCTTGCCGTCCTCGAGGCACTCCAGGGCGAAGAGCAGGTGTCCGACTGAAGTCGGACACCCAGAGGTCTGGAACGCGGCTGAAGCCCACGTCCCAGCCACGCAATCCTCACCGGACCGATACCGCCTGGAGACAACCTGCCGCGTAGGGTGGGCGGATCGACGAGGCACGAGTTGCAGCGATCCCGTTCTTCGCCGGGCTACCGCCTGCGGAGCGTGCCGCCGTGGCCTCGGTCGCAGGCGAGTCAGATGTCTCGAGCGGCACGCAAATGACGAACGAGGGGGACTTCGGCCACGGGTTCTTTGCGATCGAGGACGGGACGGCGGAGGTTCGCCGGGACGACATGCTGGTCGCAACCCTGGGGCCGGGAGACGTCTTCGGGGAGATCGCACTCCTCGCGTCCGGGCGGCGGACGGCGTCCGTGGTGGCGACGACGCCGATGCGACTCCTCACGCTCTTCAAGCGCGACGTCTGGGCGCTCGAGGAGGAATGCCCCGAGCTCGCTCAGGCGCTGCGCACGACCGTTCGTCAGCGCCTCGAACGCACGTCTGCGTAGTCGAGCGGGGCTCTCGCGAAGCGAGAGCCCCGCTAGCCTGCCTCTGCGATGAGTGCGGACGTGATCTACACGATGTATCGGGCCGACAAGTTCTACGGCCCCGAGCGGCAGGTGCTCTCGAACATCTCGCTCTCGTTCCTGCACGGGGCGAAGATCGGGGTGCTCGGGCCGAACGGCGCAGGCAAGTCCACGCTCCTGCGGATCATGGCCGGCCTCGAGGAGCCCTCGTCCGGCGTCGCGGAGCTCGATCCGAAGGCGACGGTCGGCTTCCTGCAGCAGGAGCCCGAGCTCGACCCGGAGAAGGACGTCCGCGCGAACGTCGAGGACGGAGTGCGGGAGCTCCGCGACCTGCTCGACCGCTTCAACGCGATCTCCGCGGGCTTCGCCGAGCCCGACGCCGACTTCGACGCGTTGCTCGCGGAGCAGGCGACCGTGCAGGAGCAGATCGACCGCGCCGATGCGTGGAGCCTCGACCAGACCCTCGACCGGGCGATGGACGCGCTCCGGCTGCCGGACGGCGACCGCGACGTGACGTCGCTCTCGGGCGGCGAGCGCCGCCGCGTCGCCCTCTGCCGGCTTCTGCTCGCCGCCCCCGACCTGCTCCTCCTCGACGAGCCCACGAACCACCTCGACGCCGAGTCGGTGGCCTGGCTCGAGCGCTTCCTCGAGGCCTACAAGGGCACCGTCATCGCCGTCACGCACGATCGCTACTTCCTCGACAACGTTGCGGGCTGGATCCTCGAGCTCGACCGCGGTAAAGGAATCCCGTTTCAGGGCAACTACTCGTCGTGGCTCGAGCAGAAGGAGGCGCGGCTCGGGGTCGAGGAGAAGCAGAACGTCGCCCGCCGCCGCACGCTGCAGCGTGAGCTCGAGTGGGTGCGGATGAGCCCGACCGCGCGGCACGCGAAGTCGAAGGCCCGTCTCACCGCATACGAGAAGCTGCTCGCGGAGGACCAGGCGAAGCGGATCGACACGGTCGAGATCCACATCCCGGCCGGCCCGCGGCTCGGCGACGTCGTCGTCCGTGCCGAGCACGTCCAGAAGGGGTTCGGCGACAGGCTGCTCGTCGAGGACCTGACGTTCGACCTCCCGCCGGGCGGCATCGTCGGGGTGATCGGGCCGAACGGCGCGGGCAAGACGACGCTGTTCCGAATGATCGCCGGTGAGGAGCAAGCGGACGACGGCACCCTCGAGGTCGGCGACACGGTCGAGCTCGCGTACGTCGACCAGTCGCGCGGCGGCCTCGAGGGGCAGAACACGGTCTGGAAGGAGATCTCCGGCAACCAGGACGTGATCACGCTCGGCAAGCGCGAGGTCAACTCGCGCCAGTACGTGTCGTGGTTCAACTTCCGCGGCGGCGACCAGCAGAAGCTCGTGAAGGATCTCTCGGGCGGCGAGCGGAACCGCGTGCACCTCGCGAAGCTCCTGCGATCCGGTGGGAACCTTCTGCTGCTGGACGAGCCGACGAACGACCTCGACGTCGACACGCTGCGGGCGCTCGAGGAGGCGCTCCTCGACTTCGCCGGCTGCGCGGTGGTGATCTCGCACGATCGGTGGTTCCTCGATCGCGTGGCGACCCACATCCTCGCCTTCGAGGGCGACTCGCAGACGACGTGGTTCGAGGGCTCGTACCGGGAGTACGAGGACTGGGTGCGCGAGACCCGCGGCCCGGAGGCGCTCGAGCCCCACCGGATCGCCTACAAGCCACTGGTGCGGCCCGGCTGATGGTCTTCTAGGCACTTTGCGGAGCAAAGTGCCCTGATGCGCGACCTTCCGATCGCCAACCCCGGTCAGCCGGACACCCGCTCGCCGACGCGCCTGCTCGTCTGGGTCGGTCGACAGCAGCTATGGACGCTCGCGCTCGGGATCGCCTTCGGGATCACGTGGATGGTCGCCCAGGCGCTCATGCCGTACACGATCGGGCGCGCGATCGAGGACGGCATCGTGTCCGACGACACCTCGGCGCTCGCGACCTGGGCGCTGCTCCTGCTCGGCCTCGGGATCGTCGTGGGTGTGGCAGGCGTGATGCGCCACCGCTACGCCGTCCAGAACTGGCTCCAGGCGGCCTTCCTCCTCGTCCAGGTGGTGAGTCACCACGCCGCGCGCTGCGGCCCCGCGGTCCGCGCACGGGTCTCGACCGGCGAGGTGGTCGCGACCGTCTCCAACGACGCGCTTCGCGCGGGCGGCGCATTCGACATCACGGCAAGGCTGTCGGGTGCGATCGTCTCGTACGCGGTCGTGGCGGCGATCCTGCTCTCGACGTCCGTGGTCCTGGGCCTGATCGTGCTCGTCGGAGTGCCGATCCTCGTGCTCACGCTCGGCCTCGTGATCCGGCCGCTTCAGGCGCGCCAGCGTGCGCAGCGCGAGGAGGTCGGTCGGCTCACGGCGCTCGGCGCCGACACCGCGGCGGGGCTTCGCGTGCTCCGCGGGATCGGCGGGGAGCAGGCGTTCTACGCCCGCTACCACGGCCGCTCGCAGAGCGTGCGGCGCGCAGGCGTCGCGGTCGCGACGCCACAGTCGACCCTCGATGCCGCCCAGGTGCTGCTCCCGGGCATCTTCGTCGTGATCGTGACGTGGATCGGAGCGCGGTTCGTCGTCTCCGGACGGATCGACGCGGGCGACCTCGTCGCCTTCTACGGCTACGCCGCCTTTCTCGTGATCCCGCTCCGAACCGCGGCCGAGGCCGTCGACAAGGTCACGCGCGCGCTCGTCGGCGCCCGCCGGATGCTCGACGTTCTCGCGGTGGAGCGGGTGGTCGCGGAGCCGGAGGCGCCGCTGCCGGAGCCCGAGCCGGGCGCCGCTCTTGTCGACGAGCGTTCCGGCGTCATCGTCGCGCCGGGCGTCCTCACCTGCATCGTGTCGGCGATCCCCGACGAGGCCGCGGCGATTGCCGCGCGGCTGGGGCGGATCTCCGCCGAGCGGGGAGTGCGGTTGGGCGATCGCCGGCTGGAAGACCTGCCGCTCGCGGCCGTCCGGCGGCGCATCGTCGTGTCGGAGCACGACCCGATCCTCTTCTCCGGTGAGCTGCGGGGCCAGCTGGATCCATGGGGACGCGCAGGCTCCGACACCGCGATCCTCGCCGCGCTCGAGGTGGCGAACGCCCAGGACGTGCTCGATGCGTTGCCCGAGGGGCTCGACGCAGAGGTCGACGAGCGTGGGCGCTCGTTCTCGGGCGGTCAGCGCCAGCGGCTCGTGCTCGCCCGCGCCCTGCTGGCCGACCCGGAGATCCTCGTCCTCGTCGAGCCGACGAGCGCCGTGGACGCGCACACCGAGGTGCGCATCGCGCGCGATCTGCGCGCCTCCCGCCAGGGTCGGACCACCGTGATCGTGACGACGAGCCCGCTCGTCCTCGACCAGGCCGACCGTGTCGTCCTCGTCGATCGAGGCCAGGTCGTCGCGGAGGGCACGCATCGCGAGCTCCTCGGGTCGAGTGAGAGCTATCGCGAGACGGTCACGCGGGGAGAGAACGAGTGACGGCGCTGCTGCCGATCGCCGACGGCCCGGAGCTCCGGCGCCACGCAGGGATGCTCGCGCAGCGGCATCGCGCGGCGCTCGGAGGCGTGGTCGGGCTCCATGCGCTCGCGGCCGGCGCAGGGCTCGCGGGGCCGGCCCTGCTCGGCGCGCTCGTCCAGTCGGTCACGGAGGGGACGACGCGCTCGCACATCGACACGATCGTGCTCGTCCTCGCGAGTCTTCATCGTGCTGCAGACCGTGCTCACCTGGGCGGCCCGAAGGACGTCCTTCGTCGTGTCGGAGCTGATGTTCGCGGAGTTGCGCGAGGACTTCATGCGCCGCGTCCTCGCGCTTCCCCTCTCGACCGTCGAGCGCGCCGGCACGGGCGACCTGGTGTCCCGCACGACGGCCGACGTCGACTCGCTCGCTCGAACGGTTCGGTTCGCCATCCCCGAGACCCTCATCGCCGCACTCACGACCGTGCTCACCGTGGCGGCGGCCGTCTGGGTCAGCCCGCCCGCGGCCCTCGCGCTCGTCGCCGGCGTCCCGGCGCTCTGGATCGGAACCCGGTGGTACCTGCGCCGCGCGCCGCAGGGGTACCTCTGGGAGCGCGCCGCCTACGCGCGGCTCGCGGGTGGCGTGGGCGAGACGGTCGACGGCGGGCTCACGGTCGAGGCGCTCGGCCTCAACGAGGACCGCATCCGCAGGACGGACGCCGACCTCGAGGACGCCTACCGTGCGGAGCGGTACACCCTTCGGCTGCGGACGTACTGGTTCCCCACCGCCGAGATCGCCTACGTGCTGCCCGTGGTCGCCGGACTGGTCTGGGGTGGGTGGCTCGTTCACGCCGGTCATGCCTCGATCGGCGAGGTCACGGCCGTCGTCCTCTACGCGCAGCAGCTGGCCGACCCGGTCGACCGGCTGATCTCCTGGCTCGACGAGATCCAGGTCGGCGCCGCGTCGCTCGCGCGGCTCGTGGGCATCGCCTCCGTTCCTCCCGACAGGACAGCGTCCGATCGTGAGCCCGACGGCGTCGAGCTCACGGCGCGGGACGTGCGCTACGCGTACCTGGTCGGCAGAGACGTGCTCCACGGCATCGACCTCGACCTGCGGCCGGGCGAGCGCGTTGCCGTGGTCGGCCCGTCGGGCGCCGGCAAGTCGACACTCGGCCGGCTTCTCGCGGGCATCCACCCGCCGCGCACCGGGAAGGTGGAGGTCGGCGGCGTTCGGCTCGTCGAGCTCCCCCTCGAGACGCTTCGGCAGGAGGTTGCGCTCGTGACGCAGGAGCAACACGTGTTCGTCGGGACGTTTGCCGAGAACCTCCGGCTCGCGCGGTCGGGCGCGACCGACGCCGAGCTCGAGGCCGCGCTCGACGCGGTCGACGCGCTCGAGTGGGCGAGGGCGCTCCCCGAAGGGCTCGAGACGACCGTCGGCGCCGGCGGTGAAGGACTCACCCCGCCGCAGACCCAACAGCTGGCGCTGGCGCGTCTCGTGCTCGCGGATCCGCACACGCTCGTCCTCGACGAGGCGACGTCGCTCCTCGACCCACGCGCGGCGCGACACCTCGAGCGCTCGCTGGCCGCGGTGCTCGACGGGCGGACGGTCGTCGCGATCGCCCACCGGCTCCACACCGCGCACGACGCAGACCGCGTCGCGGTGGTCGAGGACGGCTTGCTGCGCGAGATGGGCACCCACGACGAGCTCCTCGAGGACGACGGCGCCTACGCCGCGTTGTGGGAGTCCTGGAGGTCGTGATTCCGCCGGGCCTGCCCGCGGCGGCGTGACCCTCAGGCGGCGGTCACGAGCCGCTCCGATGCAAGCGCGAGCGCGGCGCCCTCGCGGAGCCCGCCACGTGCCAGCTGCAGAGGGCGGCGAAGCGCCCGGGACGCCTCGCCGAGGAGCAGCGCGCCCGCCAGCACCGTGCCCGCCCGCGACAGATCGATGCCGACGTCGCGGGCGACCCGCGCGGACCGCCGCCGGGCGAGGATCGCGACCGCCTCGTCGGCGTCGTTCCGGTCGAAGGTCTGTCCGACGATCTTCGCCAGTGCGCGGGCGCTTCCACCGACGGCGAGGCCGACGGCCGGCCGCGGGGGATCGAGGTCGGCGAACGCCGCACGCGCTGCCGATCGAGCGCGGGCCAGCTCTCGTCGGGTCGGCGGGTCGTCCGTGAGCGCGAGCCGCGTGAGGCGGAGCGAGCCGAGGTCGACCGAGCGCAGCCAGGTCGGCCCCGTCCCGGACCCGCCGACGACGATCTCGGTCGAGCCGCCGCCCACGTCGACGACGCCCACGCGCCTCGACAGCCCGTCGTCGAGCCGGGCGAGCGCGCCGGCGAACGCCAGGCGCCCCTCGGCCTCTGCGGCGAGGATCCTGACGGGCAGCCGCGTTCGCTCCCTGAGCGCGGCAACGAGCTCGGCCGAGGCGACCCCCTGCCGGCCGGGCGCCGTGACGATCACCTCGGCGCGCTCGACGCCGAGCTCACGCGCCTGGTCGGCGTACTTCTTGCAGACTCGCGCCGCGGCGTCGATCGTCTTCCGGCGGAGCGTGCCCGTGTCGGCGATCTCCGCGCCGAGGCCCAGGTAGGCACGACCGGTCGCGACCGGCTCGACGGTGCCGCCACGGACGTCGCCGACGAGCAGGCGCGCGGTGTTCGACCCGACATCGAGGACGCCGACCCGCATCTCTCGATGATCTCGATGCCGCCGGACGGCCGAGGGTCGATGTGGTGAAGGAGCCGCCCGGGCGCGTCGAGGCAGTCAGGGCGGAAAGCAGGTGCGATCGAACGATCAGGAACGCGCTCTGCGTGCACGTGTGTGCGCGCGGCGCATCATCGCCTCCTGGTGGGTATGGCGCTTCTTGGACTTCGCCTCGAGACGGTGCCACGTTCCGTCGGGGCCGAGCTCCCAGGTGTTCGTCGTGTCGGCGAACGCGCTCTCGAGGATCGCTGCGATCTCTGCACGGGCGCGGATGTTCTCCACCGGTGTGAGCACCTCGATCCGCCGGTCGAGGTTGCGCGGCATGAGGTCGGCGCTGCCGATGTAGACGCTCGTCTCTGCGCCCGCGTCGAACCAGTAGATCCGGCTGTGCTCGAGGAAGCGGCCGACGACCGAGGTGACCCTGATCGTCTCCGAGAGACCCTTCACACCCGGCCGGAGCATGCAGATCGAGCGGGCCTGGATCTCGATCTCCGCCCCGGCGGCCGAGGCCGCATACAGCTCCTCGATGAGCGTCGGGTCGACGAGCGAGTTCAGCTTGAGGCGGATCCGGGCGGTCTTCCCCTCGGCGGCTGCCTCCGCGACCTGCTGGATGTGCTCGACGAGTCGTGCGCGCATGGTGAACGGCGCAACGAGAATCTTGCGGAAGCGCTGCGGCCGGCCGAAACCGGTCACGTAGTTGAAGAGGTCCGCGACATCCGCGGCGATGTCCTCGTCAGCCGTGAAGAGCCCGAGATCCTCGTAGATTCGCGCTGTCGAGGCGTTGTAGTTGCCGGTGCCGACGTGGACATAGCGTCGGAGCCCGTCGGGTTCCCGACGAACGACGAGGGTCATCTTCGCGTGGATCTTGAGGTCGGGGAAGCCGTGGACGACGTGAACGCCCGCCTGCTCCATCGCGCGGGACCACTCGATGTTGCGCCGTTCGTCGAACCGCGCCTTCAGCTCGAGCAGGCAGACAGACTGCTTTCCCTCCTCCGCACATTCGATCAACGACGCGACGAGCTTCGACTCGTCGCTCGTTCGGTAGACGGTGGTCTTGATCGCGATTACTTCCGGGTCGTTCGCGGCCGCCTCGGCGAGCGCCTCGAAGCTTGCGCGGAACGAGTCGTAGGGCTGGTGGACGATCAGGTCGCCCCGGCGGATCTCCTCGAAGACTCGGTGCGCGGTCTTGACGCGCGCCCAACGCGGCGGAACGACGGGCGTCCATGAGGCGTGCTTGAGATCGGCGCGGTCGAGCGCGACGAGCTGCCAAAGGTCGACCTGGTCGAGTAGGCCCTCGACCTCGTACACCTGGCTCGGGCGGACGCCGAGGCCGGCCATGAGGCGGTCGCGCATCGCGCGCGAGGCCGAGCTCGAGAGCTCGAGCCGGACGACGTCGCCGAAGCGGCGCTGCCGGAGCTCGGTCTCGACCGCCTCGAGCAGGTCGTCTGCGTCGTCGGAGACCTCGAAGTCGGCGTCGCGCGTGACGCGGAAGAGCGCTCGCTCCGTGATCTCCATCCCCGGGAAGAGCATCGGGAGGTAGTGCGCGATCACGGCTTCGAGCGGAACGAGCTTCTTGCCCTTGCCGACAGTGACGAACCGGTCGAGCCCTTCCGGCACCTTCACGCGCGCGAAGCGCTCCTCGTCCGTGTCGGGGTCGACCGCGATCACCCCCAGCGACATCGAGAGCCCCGAGACATACGGGAACGGCTGTCCGGACCCGACGGCGAGTGGCGTCAAGATCGGGTAGATCTCGCGCTCGAAGTACTTGCCGAGCTTCGTGAGCTCGCTTCCGGAGCACTCGTCCACGGTGGCGATCTCGAGCCCCGCCGCCGCGAGCGACGGTCGAAGCTCACGCTTCCAGAGCTTGGCCTGCCGTCCGGTGAGCTCGGTGACGCGCTCCCTGATCGCCGCAAGCGCGACGCTCGGCGTCAGCCCGTCGGCCGAGCGGACCGCGACCTCCGACTCCTCGAGCTCCAGCAGGCCGGCGACGCGGATCATGAAGAACTCGTCGATGAACTGGGCGAAGATCGCGGCGAACTTGGCCCGCTCGAGCAGCGGCAGCGACTCGTCCTCGGCGAGCTCGAGCACGCGGGCGTAGAACTCGACCGCCGAGAGCTCCCGGTTGATCAGCCTCGACTGCGCAGGCTCGGTGACGGTCGTCACAGGCAGATCGTACGCGCGCACGGCACGTGTTCCCGGGAAGTGACCCCGGAGGGGTCTCGCCCCTGTCGAGGATGGACGAGCAGGAGCGTTCGCGGCGGTCAGTCCCCTTCGGGGACAGACCCCAATGCCTCGACGACGAGCGACTGGAAGTGCGCGATCAACTGCTCCGACTCCGGCATCAGGACGCCCGCCTCGAGCCCGCCGCTCGCGATCCCGCGCTGGACGCCTTCCACCAGCCTGCGGTCCTCGGCGCCGACCGCGTCGTCGAGCGCGAGGTATCCGGCGAGCCACTCCTCGTCGACCCCGGGACCGACGAAGTAGTCGAGGAATCGGTACGTGCGCTCGGGGCCTCTCGGCACGATCGGGCCGATCGAGAGGTTCGGTCTGCCCGGCATGACGTTGATCACCGTCGCCGGGAAGAGGAAGTGGAACTGCCCCTGCGCAACCTCGCCGTGGGCGTCGTAGACACCGCCGCCGCGGAATCGGTGTGGGGGCCAGGCTGAAGCCCGGCACCCACGCTGTTCTTTCTCGGGCCGATCTGCGTGGAGAGCAGTCCGCGGATCTCGAGCCCGTACGCGTCCGGCGAGACGTCGATCGCCTTCGCGAGGCTCGGGTGCGCGACGGCGCAGTGGTAGCACTCGAGGAAGTTCTCGGCGCAGACCTTCCAGTTGCACGCGTACTCGTCGGATTCGGCGCGTGCGTGGAACGCCAGCGCGTCGACGTCGAGCCCGCCGTCGGCGAGAAGTCGGGGCAGCTCGCCGAGCGCCTCCGTCAGCGGCTCCGCCTCGCGGCCGGGGTTGACGAAGACGAACGGCCCCCACGTTCCGACGGAGACGGGCACGAGCCCCAGAGCGGCCCGGTCGAAGACGGCCTCGCGGTCGGCCCGCGGAGCGCTGCGGAGTGACCCGTCGAGGCCGTATGTCCACGCGTGGTAGGGGCACTGGATCGACTCCCGCTGGGCGTCGCCCTCGCAGAGCAGATGCCCCCGATGGCGGCAGACGTTGACGAACCCGCGCAAGCTCTCCATCGCGCGCGCGGGCCAGCACGATCGGCAGCGAGCCCGCCCAGCCCGTCGTCAGCCGGCCGGGCTCGGCGACCTGGTCGAGTCGTGCCGCGTACTGCCACGAGCGGGCGAAGATCCGGTCCTGCTCGAGCCGCAGCACGGTCGGGTCGCGGTACCAGTCGAAAGGAAGGGTGCGTACGGCGCCGAGGGTCGCCACGAGGGCAATCTACCCTGGTGAGCGAGCCTTATTTTTCGAGTAAGGTCTCCCTTACTATGAATCGAATCCCAGTGTCCAATCTCCGCGTCGTTGCTGCTGCGCTCGCCATCGTCGCCTGCGGAGCGCTCGCCTCGAGCGCCGCCGCCACACCGAGCGCCAGCCCGTCCGGCATTCAGCTCCAGCCGGTCAAGAGCTATCTCCTGAGCCACACCGCGCGACTCTCCGGGTTCACAAAGGACTTCAGCGCCGTCGCGAACCGCTACTACGCGACGGCCAAGGCCTCCGACTTCGACTACGCGGGGCTCGGCGCCTCGAAGCGTGCAGCCGTGGCTCGCGACCTCGCCGCCGCCAAGGCGCTGTGGATCAAGGGCAATCCGTTCTACGAGCGCGTCGAGGGCGTGGTCGCCGGAACCCCGTCGCTCGCGATCTACGACGTGATCCTCGACGCCGGCTCGTCGGCGAAGGAGGACCCGGCGAGCGCCGTGCCGTTCGACCTGAAGCTTCCCAACGGCAAGGTGCTGAAGAAGCCCGGAAACCTGTTCAACCTCACCGAGGGCATGCTGTGGGGGACGCGCCCTGAGTTCGTCGGCGCCAAGGTCGACCTCGACGGCGACGGACGCCTCGAGTTCGGCGAGGTGCTGCCCGACGCAAACGCGCTGAAGGCTGCGGCCGACGCGTTCGTGCTCTACGGCGGCAAGCTCGACCGGTCCGCGAAGGCCTGGCGGCCGACCGCGTCCGACGCGTTCACGTCCGTCGTCGTGATGGTGCCGACGATGAGCGAGTACTTCGGACAGTGGAAGGTGTCGCGCTTCGTGCTCGGCGACAAGGCCAAGGGGGACTCCTTCAACGTGGTCTCCCGCCTCTCCGACATCGGGGACATCCTCGGTGGCCTGCGCGTCATCTACCGCGGCATCGGCCCCGCGATCGCGAAGGTCGACCCGCAGCAGAGCGCGCAGACGAAGCGGGAGCTCGATTCACTCTGGAGCTACGTCGGCAAGCTCAAGGCGCAGGAGTCGAACGGGAAGCGGTTCAAGCCGCAGCAGGCCGACACGCTCGGCCGCACGGCGCAGGACCGCGCGACGGCGATCGCCGGCCAGGTCACCCAGGCGGCCGCGCGGCTGAAGATCAAGATCGTCCAGTAACGCGATGCGCCGGGCGCTTCTCGTCGGCGTCGTCTCGGTGGCGAGCCTCTGGCTCGCCACCGGCGCGCTGGCTGCGCCGCCATGGGAGAGCGCCTCGGCTGCCCGGCTCGCCCTGTCCGATGCCGAGGCGGAGATCATCCTCGGCGACCCGGGCGCCGTCCGCCTGAAGGTCGAGGAGGCGCGTGCCGCGACGGAGGCCGCGCTGGCCGGCCGCACCGCCGACCTCGCCGCCGCGAGCGCTGCGCTCGACCGGGCGGAGGCGGCCGCGGCGCGGCTCGACGCGCCGACACTCGCAGCCGCTCGCGCGTCCGTCTGGACGACGATCCTGCACGCCTCGTTCGAGCAGGCGGTCGCCGCCACCCGTGCCGGCCGGCTCGACCGAGCGCGCGCCTGGCTGCTCGTCCGCGAGTTCCGCCCTCCGACGCGATTCACCCGCGCGGCGGCGGACGCAACGCTTGCGCTCGAGCGGCTCCGAACGGAGTCGCTCACCCCGGAAGCCGCCGCTGCCGCCGTCCGGCGGGACCTGCTCGACACGTACGACGGTCGGATCCGCTCGACGCTCGCCGTGCTCGACGAGGCGCGGAGGCTGGGATTCGCCCCGACGCGGGCCGAGGCCGGTGCGCTCGCCCTCGGGTACTGGTCGATCCTCGGGCCTTCGTACCGTGCCCAGCGCGGCCCGCGCGAATGGCGCCGTGCGACCGCGGCGCTCGTCGGTCTCGCCGACGCCGCGCGCAGCGGGCAGGGCGTCCTTCCGGCGCTGCAGCGCGTCGAGCGCCGCCTGGAGGGGTTCAGGGCGGCGCCGCTCTCCGCGGACGAGACGCTACGGCGGGCCGGCCAGCTCGACCGGTTCCTCCGCCTCGTGGCGATCGAGTACGGGCGCGGGGTCAGCGACGGACGCGTCACGAAGGATTTCGAGATCCAGGAGGCGATCACGTTCCGCGACGGGGCCGCGGCGGCGTTCGCCGATCTCGAGCCGCGCCTGCTCGCCCGCGACGCCGCGGCGACGCGCCGTGTCAAGGCTGTGCTCGCGAGCCTCGGGGCGAGCCTCGTCACGGCGAGCCGGGGCGGGACGCCCGTCGATCCGTCGACGCTCGACGCGACCGTCGCGTCGGCCGTGGACGACCTCGGTGTGCTCTACCCCGCCGAGTGGAAGGACGCGGCAGAGGCGGCGGACTTCGACGTCATCGCCGCAGCGCTCGACCGCATGCAGGCCGCGGCCGCGAGCGGCGACTGGGGCGCCGCGGAGTCGGCGCGGATCGAGGCGTACGGGATCTTCGAGCTCGGGCCCGAGCAACGGCTTCGCGGCCTCGCGCCGTCGCTCTTCCAGGGTGTCGAATCGCACTTCTGGTACGGCACGGGCGACCGCGACGGGCTCGTTCGCCTCATCAAGGCGAAGGCGTCGCCCGGCGAGCTGGCGGAGGCCAGAGCCGCTCTCGACGCAGCGCTCGCCGATGCCGAGCAGCGGATCGGGAGCGGTCCCGGCTCGCACGTCTCGATCGTGACGAACAGCGCGATGATCGTCTTCCGCGAGGGCCTCGAAGCGGTCCTGATCCTCGCTGCGCTCATGGCCAGCATGGTGGGGGCCCAGCGTCGCTACCGCCGCCCGCTGCTCGGCGGGGTCGCGCTTGCGCTCGGCGCGTCGGTCGTCACCTGGATCGTCGCGCAGACCGTGCTCGGGTCGCTGGCGCGCTACGGCGAGCGGCTCGAGGCGATCGTCTCGCTCGTCGCGATCGCCGTGCTGCTCCTGATCCTCAACTGGTTCTACCACCGCGTGTACTGGCAGGAGCACCTCTCCGAGCTGCACGGGCGGAAGAAGACGATCCTCCGCGGCGCGGGGCTCTCGCTCGCCGCGGCGCAGGTGGCCGGGCTCGTCGCGCTCGGGTTCACGAGCGTGTATCGCGAGGGCTTCGAGACCGTCCTGTTCCTCCAGGCGCTGACGCTGGAGGCCGGGCCCTGGGTCGTCCTGCAGGGCGTCGCGCTCGGCTTCGTCGCGGTGCTCGCCGTCTTCGGGCTCGTCATCGCGCTCGAGCGGAAGCTGCCGCACAAGAAGATGCTGATCGCGACGGGCCTGATGATCACGTGGGTGCTCGTCGTGCTCGTCGGGCAGACCGTGCAGACGCTGCAGAAGGTGGGGTGGGTCCCGGTGACGCCGATCGAAGGCGTCGAGCTGCCCTACTGGGCCGGTCTCTGGCTCGGGCTCTACCCGACGTGGCAGGGGCTGCTGGCGCAGGCCGCCGCGCTCGCCTTCGTGCTCGGAAGCTACGTCGCGGCCGAGACGGTGCGCGGTCGCCGCCGGGCGAGGATCCTCGCCGCACCAATCGGCGCTCAGCGCGTAGACGCCTAGACCATCTACATCGCTGCCAGGAACGCCAGAACGCGCTCGGTGAGCAGCGTCGCGGCGCGGGCGTCGTACGCCGGCAGCGAGGAGTCGGCGAAGAGGTGCTCCTCCCCCGGGTAGAGGAACAGCTCGGCCTGCTCCGACGATGCGACGAGCGCCTGCGCGGCCTCGAGGTCCTCCTCGAAGAACGGGTCGGCGTCCTTGCCGTGCACCTGCACCGGGACGCCTTCCGGCCAGGCGTCACCGAACTCCGAGACCGGGAGGCAGGAGTACATGAGCAGCGCCCCGCGGGCGCCGGGCCGGGTCTGCGCGAGTTGTTGCGCGATCGTGACTCCGAAGGAGAAGCCGGCGTAGACGAGCTCCGGTCGGAGCTCCTGCGCGGCGGCCACCCCGCGCTCGGCCAGTGTGCCGAACCCTGTCTCGCGCGCGAACGCCATGCCCTCCTCGATCGTGGCGAAGGTGCGGCCGTCGAACAGGTCGGGTGTGTGCACGGTGTGCCCCGCTTCCCGCAGCTCGTCGGCGAACGCCCTCACTCCCTCGGTCAGCCCCTGGACGTGGTGGTACAGCGCAACGTCGGTCATCCTCGATCCTCCTCGGTCAATGATCCATAGATTTGGAACATTCTACAATGATAGTCTGTTCGGTCGTGGCCGGCAACTCGTCGCCCCCGGACTACGACCTCGCCGAGCGGCTCGCGCTCACCACGCCCGCCCAGGTGAAGGCGATCAGCCATCCACTCCGCACCACCATCCTGGGCCTGCTCCACGAGCGGGCGGCGACGGTGACCGAGCTGGCGGTGGCGGTCGAGCGGCCGAAGAGCACCGTCGCCCACCACGTGAAGGTGCTCACCGAGGCAGGGCTCCTTCAGGTCGTGCGGACCCGGCGGGTGCGGGCGATCGAGGAGCGGTTCTTCGGCCGCACGGCGCGGATGTTCTACGTCGGGGTCGAGAGGGGCCTGGACGGTGAAGCCCTGCCCCTGGACTTCAACGACTTCGAGGTCGCCGCGCGGGAGTCGGCCGCGGCGTACGTGAACGGGAAGCTGTGGGGCTTCATCCGACACGCCCGCGTCTCGGAGGAGCAGGTGTCCGAGTTCTGGGAGCAGATGGCGGACCTGGTGCGGGAGTTCGACCGGCTACCGCGGTCGGGAGACACCGTTTACGGCTTCGCCGTCGGCGTCTACCCGACCGACCATCCGACCCTGCCGGCCAACGGGTCCTGAGGGTCGGTGGCGCGTCAACTAGCGCCCCACTTCCCAGGCGAGGTGCTGAAGCTCCGGCTCGATGAGCTTCTCCCAGGCGAGCGCAACCGCCTTCGGCGAGCCCGGGATCGAGACGACCACGCTGCCGCGATACGTTCCCGCCGTCGCCCGCGAGAGCATCGCCGCAGCGCCGACCTGCTCCCAGCTGAGCATCCGAAACAGCTCTCCGAACCCGGGCAGCTGCTTCTCGAGCATCCGCGAGAGCGTGTCGTAGGTCGTGTCGCGCCGCGAGATCCCCGTGCCGCCGTTCACCACGACAACCCGTGCGTCGGACACGAGCTCGTCGACCGCGGCGCGCACCTCGTCGGGCTCGTCGCGCACCACGCGGTAGCCGGCGAGCTCGGCGCCGGCGGCGGCGATGCGCTCCTTCAGCCAGTGCCCGTTCGTGTCGTCGTCGGGTGTCCGCGAGTCGCTGACCGTGACGACGGCGACGGTCGTCGGTCCCTGTGCGGCGGCGGCCGCCCGGTGTGCGTCGGTGCCCACGACGCTCGATCGTAGTCGGACGGCGGGAGTGGCTAGGCTCCGGGATCGTGACGGACGCAGCGCGCATCGTCGAAGAGGCGGAGGCACGACTTCGGCCCCTCCACCTGGACGCCGCCAGGACGTGGTGGGAGGCGAATGTCTCGGCGACCGAAGAAAACGAGCAGCGTCGGGTGCAGTCCGAGCTCGCGTTGTCGGACGCGCTGGCGGATCCGAGCCTGTTTCGCGCGGTCGACACGGCGCGACGTAACGGCGCCAGCGAGCTCGTCCGTCGCCAGCTGACGCTCCTCTACTCGAGCTGCCTCCCGCAGCAGGTTCCCGAGGCCCTGCAGGCACCGGATCGTGGAGCTCGAGGCGTCGGTCGAGTCGCGCTTCGCGCAGCACCGCGGCGTCGTCCGCGGCGCCGAGGTCGACGACAACGAGATCAAGAGCATCCTCCGCACGAGCGACGACATGGCCGAGCGCCGCGAGGCGTGGGAGGCCTCGAAGACCGTCGGCGCCGCCGTCGCGGACGACGTCCGAGAGCTTGCGCGGCGCCGCAACGAGGCCGCGCGCTCGGTCGGCTACCGGGACTGGTTCGCGCTCGCCGTTGCGACCTCGGAGATGGACGAGCAGCGTCTCTTCGAGACCCTCGCCGAGTGCGACTCACTCACCGCCGAGCCGTTCGCAGCCTGGAAGGCCGGGACCGACTCCCGTCTCGCAAAGCGGTTCGGCTGCGACGTCTCGGAGCTCCGTCCATGGCACTACGAGGACCCGTTCTTCCAGGAGGTCCCGGCCGCGGGCGGCGTCGACCTCTCGCAGGTCTACGAGGGCAAGGACGTCGTCGCGCTCGCACGTGCGACGTTCGACGGCATCGGGCTCGAGACGGGGCCGATTCTCGAGCGCAGCGACCTCTACCCGCGCGACGGCAAGTGCCAGCACGCGTTCTGCATCGACGTCGACCGCGAAGGCGACGTCCGCGTGCTCGCGAACGTCGTTCCCGACCGCTACTGGGCGGACACCATGCTCCACGAGCTCGGGCACGGCGTGTTCGATCTGGGGTTCGACCAGGAGCTTCCGTGGCTGCTCCGCGACTGCCATCTGACGATCACCGAGGGAATCGCGATCCTCATGGGTCGTCTCGCGCAGGAGGCGGGTTGGCTTCGCGACGTCGTCGGTGTCGAAGGCTGACGAGGCGGCCTCGCTCGACGCCGAGCTGAACGCCGCCCGGGCCGCGGACGTGCTCGTGTTCACGCGCTGGGTGCTGGTCATGACGAACTTCGAGCGCGCCTTCTACGCCGATCCGGAGGTCGATCTCTCGGCGCTCTGGTGGAACCTCGTCTCGCGCTACCAGCTCGTCGCCCCGCCGGACGGCCGAACCGAGCCCGACTGGGCCGCGAAGATCCATGTCGCCTGCGCGCCGGTCTACTACCACACGTACCTCTACGGGAACGTCGTCGCCTCGCAGCTGCGTGCCGCTCTCGAGCGCGAGGCCGGCGGTCTCGTCGGCCGTTCGGAGGCCGGGCGCCTCCTCGCAGAGAAGGTCTTCAGACCCGGCGAATCGGTGCGTTGGGACCGACTGCTCGCGAGCGCCACCGGCGAGCCTCTGACGGCCGTGCACCTCGCCCGAGACATCACGGCCGCTCTGTAGATGGGCAGCGCCGTCGGTCTGAACCACGTGAGCGTCGTCGCGCGCGACCTCGACGAGTCGATTCGCTTCTACGTCGACGTGCTCGGCCTGGAGCCTGTCGCGACGCCTGACTTCGGGTTCCCCGTCCAGTGGCTCCAGGCGGGCGACCTCCAGGTGCACCTCTTCGAGCGGCCCGACCAGCCGCCGACGCACGCTCACTTCGCCTTCGAGGTGGACGACATCGTGGCCGTGTACGAGCGGGCACAAGCGCTCGGGATTCTCGATTCGACGACCTTCGGCTATGCGATGGCCGAGCTGCCCGGCGGCGAGGCGCAGCTCTACGTCCGCGACCCGTCCGGGAACCTGATCGAGCTCGACCACCCCGACGGCGCCGCGGCGCGGGAGAAGATCCCGGAGATGATCGTGCTCGCCGAGCGGCGTCCGCAGCCCGAAGGGCCAGTGCCGCGGCTCTTCGCGCGCCGAGAGCAAGTGTCCGGCTGAAGGCCCAGACCCCGCTCTACGCCCAGAGGCCGACCCAGCGCGAGAAGAGGACGCGCGCATCTGCCCGCATCTCCTCCGCGCTCGCCCGGAACGCGGCGAGCAGGCGGTCGAGCCCTCCTGGGCCGAGCGAGCGCTCGCCCGAAGCGACGTACTCCGGCACCCGCGCCCACTCCTCGGCCATCTCGTCGGTCACCTCGAGGTGGAATTGCACGCCGTACGCGCGGTCGCCGACCCGAAAGGCCTGGTGCGGATACGCGGGCGAGGTCGCGAGGAGCGTCGCCCCGTCGGGGAGCGCGAACGTGTCCGCGTGCCACTGGAGGGTCGGGCGCGGCCAGGCAAGACCGGAGAAGACCGGATCCTCGAGCCCGGCCTCGGTCGCGTAGACGGGAAGGACGCCGACCTCGGGGGTCTCGCCGGCGGTCACCTCCGCGCCGAGGCTCGACGCGAGGAGCTGCACGCCGAGGCACGCGCCGAAGAACGGGACGTCCCGCCGGACGGCCTCCGCGATCAGGCGCTTCTCGTCGACGAGCCATGGATGTTCTGCCTCGTCGTTGACGCTCATCGGGCCGCCCATCGCGACGATGGCGTCGATGCCCGCGAGCCCGGGCAGGGGGTCGCCCTCGTCGAGCTCGACGCGCTCGATCCGAGCGTCGTGCTCGCGGAGGACGTCCTCGTAAGCGCCCGGCGGCTCGCAGGCGATGTGCTGGAGAACGAGGACGCGCGGCGCCACCGGCTACGCCCCCGGCTTCGCGCGTGACGATCCACCCGCCGACAGCTCGGCCTCGAGCTCGTCGAGGGCCGCTCTGAGGATCCCGATCCGCTCGACGACCGGTGCGCTCGCGTCGGGGTCGATCGGCGCTCGGCCCCTCGGCGCCCATCCGCTCGCGGACAGCCGTCCGCCGCTCCGCCTCCCGCGCCTCCTCCATCGAGTTGAGCACGATCCCGATCAGCACGTTGATGACGACGAAAGCGGCGATGAGGATGAAGCTCACGAAGTACACCCACGACCACGGGTGCACCTCCATGCCGGCGTCCATGTACACGGGGAAGTTCTCGAGCGTCAGCATCACGAAGAGCGTCAGCATCGCGCGGCCGATGTTCCCCCACTCGTCGGGCAGCTCGTCGGCGAAGAGCGTCCAGCCGACCATCCCGTAGACGAAGAGCAGCATCCCAGTCGCGAGGCCGATCGCGAAGAGCGGCGGAATGCTCCGCCAGACGCCGGCGAGCAGCACCCGGAGGTCGGGGAAGAGCCGAACGATGCGCACGACGCGAGCGAGCCGCGCGAGCCGGAGGAGTGTCGACGACTCGCGGATGCCCGGGACGAAGGCGATCCCGATGACGATGAAGTCGAAGACGTTCCAGCCGTCGCGGAAGAAATCCCACGGCCGTCGCCCGTAGGCCCCGATGCGAAGCACGAGCTCGATGACGAAGACGACGAAGCAGAGGTCGTTGAGGAGATCGAGCATCGTCGCCCCACCGCTCGTCGACCCCGGCGTAGGTCTCGAGCCCGAGCACGACGGCGTTGACGACGATCACGACGAGGATCGCCGTCGTGAACCAGGGCGCCGCTACGACCCGTGCCAGGCGATCGGGCAGGCTCATCAACGCTCGCGCAGGACATAGGAGGCCGCGACAGCGGCCTCCAGATATGCCGCCGACGGGCTCCCGGCCGGCGTGAAGATCCCGAGCACCGCCAGCTCCGCCTCCGGCTGCGTGTTCTCGACGATGTGCACCTCGCGCGGGTGGAGCCGGAACGCGGCGCCCGGGCCGAGCTCCTCCACGTCGGCGCCGATGTGCAGCCGACCCTGGCCGCGCAGGATCCACACGATCTCGTCGTAGAGGTGGTAGTGCCAGGGCGCACGGCCCGGCGGGATGTAGCCGACGAAGCGTCGTCGCGCGGGTCGAGCCGTTGTGCGGCCCGTGCAGGACCTGGAACGAGCGCGCGCCCGTCGCCTTCCCGGGCTCGACGTGGTCGAGAGCGACGACCGGCTCGACTGCGGCCCATCGGCGCGTGCAGGTCGGTCGCCGCGCCGAGCGTGGCCCGCACGCACGCGAGCCCGTCGGGGCCGGCTGCGAGCGACCCCGCCTGGCCCGTCGCGACGAATCCTGCTGCGGCGCCGCCGAGCGCCGCGTCATCGAGCGTCCCGGAGCCTCCGTGGACGAAGAGCAGCGTGTCGTGAAGCTCGTCCCCGAGGTCGAGCGTCGCGCCGGCGTCGAGCCGGAGAGCGTCGAGCGCGAGCTCCGAGCCACGCTCGGGCGGAACGAGGAGGCGCCGCTCGACTCGTCCCTCGACGAGCGGGCTCACATCTTCCGGTCGCGCGACGCGGCTCATGTGCGAGAGCATAGGAACTCGATCAGGGAGACGACCGAAGGAGGAACCGTGCCGTTGATCCGCGTCGAGCTGTTCGATTTCCGCATGAACGAGGAAACGAGCGAGAAGCTCATCGCCGGCCTCACCGATGCGCTGTGCGCCGCGACCCACGAGGGGCTCCGCGACCATACGTGGGTCATCGTCGAAGGTCACAACCCGAAGAACTGGGGCCTCGGCGGCAAGCCGTGGCCGGTGGAGGCAATGCCCAAGCCAAATCCGCCCGATAGCACCTGACGGCGTGTCTACGAAATCGGCCTCCGCGTCTACACCCAGCCGTCGGGAGGGATCACACTCCTACGGCGTGTCTTCACCCAAGCCGCGACGAGGCGTCTGGAAGCGACTCGCGGCCCCGAGAATCGGCTTGGATGCAGCGATGAGCCGCGTCGAGTACCCCTCGCGGTCATCCGAGAAACCAGGCCCCCAGGGCAAGCCGTGGCCGGTCGGCCAGATGCCGCCCGGCCCGGCGTAGGTCGTGCCGCAAGTAACAACGTGTTACTTGCGGCTCTGCGCACGCGGCTACCCTCCGGCGATGCCCACGCGCGACGACATCCGCAACGTCGCGATCGTCGCGCACGTCGACCACGGCAAGACGACCCTTGTCGACGCGATGCTCTGGCAGTCCGGCTCGTTTCGCGAGAACCAGGACGTCGCCGAGCGCGTCATGGACTCGATGGATCTCGAGCGGGAGAAGGGCATAACGATCCTCGCCAAGAACACGGCCGTGCGGCACGGCGACCTCAAGATCAACATCGTCGACACGCCGGGCCACGCCGACTTCGGCGGAGAGGTCGAGCGCGCGCTGCGAATGGTCGACGGGGTGCTGCTCCTCGTCGATGCCAGCGAGGGCCCGTTGCCGCAGACGCGCTTCGTGCTTCGCAAGGCGCTCGAGGCTCGGCTTCCCGTGCTCCTCGTCGTCAACAAGGTCGACCGACCGGACGCGCGGGTCGAGGAGGTCGTGAACGAGGTCTACGAGCTGTTCCTCGACCTCGACGCGGACGAGAGCCAGATCGAGTTCCCCATCGTCTACTGCAACGCACGGGCTGGAAAGGCCGGGCTGACACCCGGCATTTCCAGCCTGGACGAGAGCCTCCAGCCGCTGTTCGACGTGCTCGTCGCCACCATCCCTGCTCCGACGTTCGAGGAGGGGCACCCTCTGCAGGCTCTCGTCACGAACCTCGACGCGTCCCCGTTCGTCGGCCGGCTGGCGATCTGCCGGGTCACGAACGGCACGATCCGCAAGGGCCAGCAGGTCTCGTGGTGCCGAGCAGACGGCAGCGTCGAGCGCGCGAAGGTCACCGAGCTCTACGTCACCGAGGCGCTCGAGCGGGTCGACGCCGCCGAGGCGGGGCCCGGCGAGATCGTCGCCGTCGCCGGACTGTCCCAGGTGACCATCGGCGAAACGCTCGCCGATCCCGACGACCCACGTCCGCTCGCCGTCGTCGAGGTCGACGAGCCGAGCCTGTCCATGACGATCGGGATCAACGGCTCACCGCTGGCCGGCCAGGAGGGATCGAAGCTGACGGCGCCGATGCTCAAGCAGCGACTCGACCAGGAGCTCGTCGGCAACGTGTCCCTTCGCGTCGTCGCGACCGAGCGTCCCGACACGTGGGAGGTCCAGGGACGGGGCGAGCTCCAGCTCGCAGTGCTCGTCGAGCTCATGCGGCGCGAGGGCTTCGAGCTCACCGTCGGCAAGCCGCAGGTCGTGACGCGCGACGTCGACGGCAAGGTGCACGAGCCCGTGGAGCGCGTCTCCGTCGACGTCCCGGAGGAGTACGTGGGAGTGCTGACCCAGCTCTTCGCCCTGCGGAAGGGGCGGATGGAGCAGATGGTCAACCACGGCACCGGCTGGGTGCGGATGGAGGTCATGGTGCCCGCGCGCGGACTGATCGGGTTCCGCACCGAGTTCCTCACCGAGACGCGCGGGACGGGGATCCTGCATCACGTCTTCGATCGCTACGAGCCGTGGCACGGCGACCTGCGAACACGGCCGAGCGGGAGCCTCGTCGCCGATCGCCGCGGGCCGACGACGACCTTCGCGCTGCTCAACCTGCAGGAGCGCGGCTCGCTGTTCGTCGGCCCGGGCGTCGAGGTCTACGAGGGCATGGTCGTCGGCGAGAACGCCCGCGCCGAGGACCTCGACGTGAACGCGACGAAGGAGAAGAAGCTCACGAACATCCGCTCGTCGACATCGGAGGAGCTCGTGCGGCTCATCCCGCCGCGGCCGCTCTCGCTCGAGCAGGCGCTCGAGTTCATCCGCGAGGACGAGTCCGTCGAGGTCACGCCCGCCTCGATCAGGCTCCGCAAGGTCGAGCTCTCGGCCTCGAAGCGCCAGCAAGCTGCAAGCCGCAAGGCCCGCGGCCTGGCCTGACCGTCAGTCCCCGTCGACCGTCGCCGAGGCGCGGCAGACCTCGCCGCGGGGGCCTGTGGCTCGGACGGTGATCGTGTCGGGCCCGGGCCAGTCCGGGATCGTTCGGCGGAGCGAGATCGAGCCCGAGCTTCCGCCGGTCCGCTTCGGGACGCGGAAGACGAGTCGTCGCTCGTGGACCATCACCACGTTCCAACTCGTTCCGCGGCGCGGCGTCCGCACGTCGATCTCGACCCGAATCACGTCGTCGTCACGCGACCGGACGCGAAGGCGCACGCTGCTGTTCGCGCTGCACGAGAGCTCGACACGTGACTCGGACTCGGAGCTGGAGCCGTCGCCCTCGTCCGCCCGGGCGGCGAGGGGCAGCGCGAGGGCGACGAGCGCAATGACGACGAGCAGGGGGGATGCCCGTGGACCGCCATTCGCCATGACATCAATGGTGGAGCACCACCGACGCGCGCACAATCGGACTTCGGTCCTAGGACCTGCCGACCCCGTTCCGCTCGGCCCACAGCGCCGCCTGCGTCCGATCGGTGACGCCGATCGTCCGGAAGACGCTGGTGAGATGGGTCTTGACCGTCTTCTCGCTGATCGCGAGCTCGCGCGCGATCAGCTTGTTCGGGAGGCCGCGGGCGACGAGCGCGAGCACCTCGCGTTCGCGCTCCGAGAGGTCGTCGAGCGGCGACCCCGTGGCGCGCTCGCTCAGCAGCGCCCGGCCTGCGCGCGGGTCGAGCGGCGCCTCGCCTCTCGCCGCCGCGCGCACCGCCTTTCCGAGCTCCGCGGGCTCCGCGTCCTTGAGCAGGTAGCCGACCGCTCCCGCGTCGAGGGCTCGAAGGATCTGCTCGCGGTCGGAGAACGAGGTGAGGACGACGATCGCAACGTCGGGCTGATCGGCGGCGATTCGCCGGGTCGCCTCGATCCCGTCGAGCACCGGCATCTCGAGGTCCATCAGCACGACGTCGGGCTGGTGCTCCGCGCACAGGCGGACGGCGTCCTCGCCGTTCTCGGCGGCACCGACGAGCTCGACGTCCTCGAACGTGCCGACCAGGTGTCGCAGCCCGGTGCGTACGACGGCGTGGTCGTCGGCAATGAGGAGTCTGATCATCGGCGTGGCAGGTCCAGCGCGAACGTCGTGCCGGCCCCAGGCGCCGAGCGTACATCGACCGCCGCGCCCGATCGTGCCGCGAGCTCTTCGAGGAGCGAAAGGCCGACGTGCCCCTGCTCGCGCCTGCGCTCACGGTCCTCGGACGAGAAGCCGGCGCCGTCGTCGCGAACGACGAGTCGTACCGCGCCATCCTCCGCCCGGAGCGTGACCGCGACCCGCGTGGCGCCCGCGTGGCGCTCAACGTTGCGCAGGGCCTCGGCGGCCGCGCGATAGACCAGGCGCTCGTCGTCCTCGGTCAGCCTGGGCTCGGCGCCGATCTCGAGGTCGGTGGCGAGCCCTCGTGCCTCGAGCGGGGCGAGGAGGTCGGTCAGCGCGGCTTCGAGCCCGCTGGCGCGCAGGTTCGGCGGATGGATCTCGACGAGCAGCGAGCGGAGCCGGCGCATGGCATCCCGCGTCGCTGCCGCAGCGGCGCGCAGCGTCGTCCGGGTGGTGGGCGAGCCCTCGGCCTCCGCGGCCGCGCTCAGGGAGTACGAGATCCCGGCGAGGTCCTGGACGGGGCCGTCGTGGAGGTCGGCCGCGATTCGACGACGCTCGTCCGCGGACGCCTCCACCGCATGGACGAGGAACGCCTCCCGCTCCTCCTGCGTTCGTTGCAGCCGCCGGCTCAGACGCCACGCGAGCGGCACCTGGACGAGCCACAGCAGCACCAGGCTGGCGAGCAGGAGCGCGGCGAACGGCAGCCAGATCCTCCGTCCGGTCGACTCGACTGCGCTCCGGCGCTGGTAGGTCTCGAAGAGCAGCGGTGTGCCGTCCGCGGCGCGCACGGGCAGGTAGACCTCGTAGAGGTCGCCAAGCCCTTGCTCGAACCGGTTCTCGGGCCCTGCGAGATCGCTCAGCTCGGCGCGGGTCGTGCCCGCTTGCAGCACTTCTCGTTTCGACTCGTCGAGGGGGAATCTCGATCCGATCAGCCGCGGCTCGTCCGCGTAGACGATCCGTCCGTCGCCGTCCCAGAGCTTGACCCGGACGACACGCTCGCCGAGCACGCGTTCGTTGACGACCCGGTCCACGCCGGCGATCGCCGCCGCGTCGCCCTCGAGAAGCGCGGGCTCGATCGCGGGCTCCACGATTCCCTGGCCGGCGAGCTCGGCGAACTGCCGCGCGTCCCGCAGCGCCTCGTCGTGGGCGAGGCTTCGTAGCGCGAGCACCGCGGCGGCGCCGAAGACTGCCAGCACGACGAGGCCCGCGAGCGCGAACTGGGCGACGGGGCGTCTCATCGCGGCGATGTGAGGTGTACGACCAACGTCTCATTGTGGCCCGGACCGGGCGCCCGGCAGTGTGGGCGGTGTCCGACGACCCCTCCGAAGGAGCATCACTGTGAAGACGAAGATCGGTGCGATAACTGCGACGGTGATCGGCGCGGCGCTGCTGCTCGCCCCGTCGGCGCTGGCCAAGGACGGCGACATCGAGGTTGCCGGGTCCTGCACGAGGGCGACCACGTCCGAGCTGAAGCTCAGCGAGGAGGACGGCGGCATCGAGGTCGAGTTCGAGGTCGACCAGAACCGGAACGGCGTGCAGTGGCGCGTGGTGCTCTTCCGGAACGGACAGCAGGTCGGGAGCCGCGTGCGTGTCACCCGGGGCCCGAGCGGGTCGTTCGAGGCGCGCTTCGTGACGGGCAACCGCGCCGGCGCGGACCGGTTCGTCGCGCGGGCCACGCGCGTCGGCGAGCGCTGCTCGGCCAGCGCCTCCTGGGCGGCGTAGCTTCCTGGGCGACGTGGCTCCCTGGGCGACCAGCTTCCGCCGTGCGCGACAGACAACGCTTGTGTTGATTCAACACAAGCGTTGTCCGCGCGCCTTCTAGGATCGTCCCCGTGGCCGACATCGTCGCGACGGGCGCCGAGGCTGCGGGCGACCGCCCCCCGCTCCTCGTGCTCGACCGGCTCGAGGAGTTCCTCGACCGCCACGACCTCGGTGAGGGCCCCATCCACGCCGAGCGGGTCGGCGAGGGTGGGGGCTCGAACTTCTCATTCCTGCTCGAGCGTGGCCCCGAGCGCTACGTCCTGCGGCGGCCTCCGCGTCCGCCGCTCCCGCCCTCGGCCCACGACATGGTGCGCGAAGCGCGTCTACAGCTCGCGCTCGCGCCGCACGGGATCCGCTTGCCGCCGATCGTCGCGATCTGCGAGGACGACACCGTCATCGGCGTCGCGTTCTACGTCATGCGGTTCCTCGACGGGCACGTCGTCACCGACGGCCTGCCTGCGGGATTGGAGAGCCCAGGCGATCGACGGCTGCTTGGCGAGGAGCTCGTCGACGCACTCGTCGAGATCCACTCGGCCGACGTTCGCGACCCGGGTCTGGCGGCATTCTCGCGACCCGGCAGCTACCTCGAGCGGCAGGTGCGTCGCTTCTCGCAGCTCTGGGAGCTGAACGCCACGCGGGACATCCCTACCGTGCTCGAAGTCGGCAGGCGGCTCGCCGAGGAGCTGCCCGAGCCGCTCCCCGACGCCGTCGTCCATGGCGACTACCGCCTTGGGAACCTGATGGTGGAGCGCGACCGCCCGCAGCGCGTCCAGGCGGTGCTCGACTGGGAGATGGGGGCGATCGGCGACCCGCGGGCGGACCTCGGCTACCTGCTCGCGACCTACACCGAGCCCGGCGGCGGGCCGAACGCGCTCGGCGTGTCGCCCGTGACGGCCCTCGAGGGATTTCCTTCGAAGGCCGAGCTCGTTGCTCGCTACGTCGAGCGAAGCGGACGCGAGGTCGGGCCGCTCGGCTGGTTCGAGGCGCTCGCGCTCTGGAAGGCGGCGGTCTTCTGTGAGGCGATCTACGGCCGCTTCATCCGGGGCGAGCTCGGCGCCGAGGACGCGCGCGCAGCAGGATTCGAGACGGTGGTGCCGCTGATGGCCGAGACGGCGGCGGAGCGGCTCGGCTAACCGTCCTCGGCTCGACACCATCCACTCGGTGCATCACAGCATCTCAATGCTTGATGCTATGATGCGACGATGCGGACGACGATCACGCTCGATCCGGATGTCGCGGACAGGCTCCGGGCACTGGCGCGGGAGCGCGGGCTTCCGTTCAAGCAGGTCGTCAACGGCGTCCTCCGGCGAGGGCTCCGTGACAGCGACGATACGCCGGAGTTCAGGATCGAGCCGCGACCGCTCCGGCTCCGACGCGGGATCGATCTCGACCACGCACTCGAGCTCGCGGCGCGTCTGGAGGACGAGGAGACGCTCCGCAAGCTCGAGCTCCGCAAGTGACGCTCGCCGACGTCAACCTGCTGCTCTACGCGTACGACGCGTCGGCGCAGCACCATGAGCGGGCGAGGCCGTGGCTCCAGGCGCGCCTTTCGGGCGTCGAGACGTTCGGCTTCGCGTGGGCGACGCTTCTCGCCTTCGTTCGGTTGGTCACCAACCCCCGCGTGTTCGAGTCGCCACTGCGCGTCGACGAGGCTCTCGACATCGTGGATGCCTGGCTTGGCGCACCCTGCACGACCGTCCTCCATCCCGGCCCGCGACACGCTGTCCTGCTCCGACAGCTCCTCGAGCCACTCGGCACAGCAGGGAACCTCACGACCGACGCCCATCTCGCCGCGCTGGCGCTCGAGCACGACGCGGAGCTCTACTCGGCCGATGCCGACTTCTCCCGTTTCCCGGGCCTGCGCTGGTCGAATCCTCTCGCCGCGTAGCGTGCGCCGGTGACCGAGCACGAGCGCCCGACCTCCTCCGTCCGCCAGGGCTTCGCCCGAGAGGACTGGAACGCGCGCTACGCGCAGAAGGAGCTCGTCTGGACGGCCGAGCCGAATCGGCTGTTCGCCGCCGAGGTCGGCAGCCTCCAGCCGGGTCGCGCGCTCGATGTCGCGTGCGGCGAAGGCCGGAACGCCGTCTGGCTCGCGGAACGGGGATGGCGGGTGACTGCGGTCGATTTCTCGGACGTCGCGCTGGCGAAGGCCGCCGAGCTCGCGACGGCCCGCGGCGTCGACGTGGAGTGGTTGCTCGACGACGTGGTCGCCTACGAGACGCCGCCCGTCTTCGACCTCGTCGCGGTGCTCTACCTCCAGCTCCCTGCCGACGAGCTCGCGCCGGCTCTTCGGAGAGCGGCGGCCGCCCTGGCGCCGGGAGGCACCCTCGTCGTCATCGGCCACGACTCCGCCAACCTCGTCGACGGTCATGGCGGTCCGAAGGACGCTGCTGTCCTCTTCACACCTGACGACGTTGTCGGCGCGATCGGCGACCTGGTCGTCGAGCGAGCGGAGACGATGCGCCGTACCGTGGCGCTCGACGACGGCTATGAGGCGACTGCGCTCGACGCGTTCGTCCGCGCGCGTCGGGACGAGCTCAGCGCTTGACGACGAAGGCGACCTGGCCGACGAGCTTGCCGTAGCCGGGTTTCTTCGGCGTCCCGAACGCGGGCCAGACGAAGAGCCGGTACTTGCCGTCCACGAAACGCTGCCGTTTGCCCGAGAACGTCCACGCGTTCGGCAGCGAGAGCTTCGTCGACGTCGGCCACGTCGTGAGCACCTTCGCGCGCCCACGCCAGAGCTGGACGTTGTAGAAGCGCGCCTTCTTGACCGCCGACCATTCCACGACAGGCGGCTTCTTGGTCACCGTGCCTTCGGTCGGCGAGAAGATCCCGACCGCCGGTCTCAGGTTGATCGCGCTGGCCGCGACGTTGCCGGCCTGGTCGTACAGGCGCACTTCGTACCAGTAGCGGGTCCCGGGCTTGATCTTCCTGTCGACCAGGGTGTTCTGCGCGCCGCTGAAGACGACCTCCGGCTTCTTCCCACGACGGCCGGGCGACCGGACGACCTCGGACCGGACGATGTCTGCGGCGCGAGTCCAGGAAAGCGAGATCGACGTCCCGCGATGGGCGGTCTTCACGTTCGGCCGCGCCGGCTTCGTGCCGTCGTAGCGCAGCTCGAGGGTCGCGGCCGCGCTGACGTGACCGGCCGAATCGCGGCACTGTCCGACGACCTTTGCGGGGTTCGCGTCCGGGCCCGCATACGCAACGGGCGGCGTGCACTCGACGACACCGGAGCCGCCGTCCTTGCCCGTGAAGGTGACCTTGACGGGGTGGTTGTACCACCCACCTCCCGCGTCGGCCGGACGCTCCGCAGCGGCGCTGACCTCCGGCGCCGTCGCGTCGTACTTGAGCGTGAACGACCCCGAGGCGCTGTTCCCCGCGCCGTCGGTGCACGTCCCGCTGATCGTCGCGCCGCCGGAGTCCGGGCCGTTGTACGTGCCCGTCGTGCACGAGCTGATGCCCGACGGGCCGCCGTCGCCGTGGAACGTGAAGGGCACCGGCTTCGTGTACCAGCCGTTGCTGTCGGGGTCACGGGAGACGGACGAGCCGACGGACGGTGGGCTCGAATCCTTGGCGACCGTCACGCTGTTGCCGTAGAACGGACCGCCGTAGTTGACCGTGCACGTGAATGTCGCGCCGCCCGTGTCCTCGGTGACCGAGGCCGCGCCACATCCGGAGGTTCCGGTGACGCCCGCGGGGTCGTACGACCACGTCACGGTGACGCCCGACCGGAACCAGCCGCCGCAGCCGCCGCCGTTGCAGGCTGCCGAGGGCGGGCCCGGCGCTGCGCTCGACGACTCGGGTGCCGCGGCCCAGCCCACGCCGAGGACGACGACGAGGGTGAGAAGTCGGAGAAGCCTCATGCTTCCCTCGCGAGGCGGCGGGTGGACAGTCCGACGACCAGGCCGCCTGCCCCGGAAGCCGCGAGCAATAGGGCCGCCGCCACGAGCAACGCGACCTGCGTCGACGTCTCTTCGTCGATCCGTCCGAGCACCGCTGCCGGAAGCCCGAGCCGCAGCGTGTCGTGCGGCAGGCGGATCACGGGCGGTGGGCTCGGCTTGCGGGCTGCCGCGACCGGCGCCTTCTTCGGCTTCGGTCTTGGCTTCGGCGTCACTTTCTGCCTCACCGTCGGCGGCGCGGCGACCGGTGTCGCTCGCGTCGCGGCGCTCGACGTGGTGAACGTGGGGGCCGGCGCGGGTGGCGGCGGAGGCGTCACCACGGCGGGCGGCGGAGGGGTTGTTCGCGTCGCAGGCTTCGAGGCCGGCTTGGGCTTGGTGGCCGTTTGCGCTGGCGTCGCTGCGAGCGGCGGATCGGGTGTCGGCGCATCGGGTGTCGGCGTGGCCGGAGTCGGACTCGTCGTACCGCTTGTCTTCGGCGTTGTCTGCGAGCCGGCCTTCGTTGTCGTCGGAGGAGTCTTCGTCGGCGTCCCCTCGGCCGTTGCACGTGCGGCGCGTGGCGCCAGGGCCGATGTTGGTGCGTCGGGCGCCGGCAACGGCGAGCCGCCGGCCGCGAGCGCGGTACCGGCCTGTACGAACGCAGCGACGGTCAAGCCCGCAGCCAGGACTGCGGGTCTATGCCGCTGCCGCAGAGACGTCGTCTTCCGAGACACCCGTCCCCTCCCTTTCTCCCTGCACGGTACGTCGGTTCGGATCGCTGGTCAACACAAGGTAGAGCGTGGGTGGTCGCCGGCGCCCCGGCGACCACCCGAGCTCGTTCATCGCTAACGCTTCTTGTTCCGCATCCCTCCTTGCAGTCCGAGGGTCATCGCGCCTGCGCGCTGATCGGTCCAGGATCCCTGGCCGCCGACCTGGAGGTACAGCGAGCCGTAGCCCGCCTGCCTCTGGTTCAGCTTCTGCCGGGTCTTGTTCCTGTTCAGCGCGAGGCCGAGCGCCCCGACTGAGTTCGACTGCTCGACCGAGCCGCTGTGGCCTTTGCTGCCAACGCGCACGGGCGCGTTGTCGTTCGAGGCGCCGAGCTGGACCGCCGCCGCGTCTGCGTCGGCCTTCTGCTCGCTCCACGAACCCTGGCCTGCGACCTGGACGTAGTCGGAGCCGTGGCCCCGACCGCCGCCCTGCGTCTGGTCGATCGACTGCTTCGTCTCGTTGTCGTTCAGCGCGGCCGCGATCGCGGTCGTGTTGTTCGACTGCTCGACGTCACCGTCGTCGCCCTTCGAGAGGACGCGAACCGGTGCATTGACGTTGGACGGCTTGAGCTGGAGGGCGAACGCGTCAGCGTCGGCCTTCTGCTCGTTGTCGGCCTCTTGCCCCGCAACCTGGAGGTAGTCGGAGCCGGAGCCGCCGCCCTGGGTCTGGTCGATCGACTGCTTGGTGTTGTTGTCGTTCAGTGCGACCCCGATTGCGGTCGCGTCGTTGGACTGCTCCACGTCACCGTCGTCGCCCTTCGAGCCGACGCGGATCGGGGCGTTGACGTTGGACGGCTTGACCTGAATCGCCGTCGCGTCTGCGTACGCCTTCTGATCGTTGTCGGCCTTCTGGCCGGCGATCTGCGTGTAGCTGGAGCCGTCCTTCTTGTGGCTGTCCTTGTCGTCCTTCTTGGGTTCATCCTTGTCGTCTTTGTAGCCGTCCTCCTTCGCGGGGGCGGCCTTCATCGGCGCGGACGAGCCCTGCGTCTGGTCGATGGACTGCTTCGTCTCGTTGTCGTTCGCCGCGATCCCGACTGCGGTCGCGTTGTTCGACTGCTCGACGTCGCCGCCATCGCCCTTCGAGCCGACCCGGATCGGGACGTTGACATTCGACGGCTTGACCTGCACCGCTGTGGCGTCAGCATCCGCCTTCTGATCGTTGTCGGCTTCCTGCCCAGCGATCTGGAGGTAGTCGGAGCCGTGGCCCCGACCGCCGCCCTGGGTCTGGTCGATCGACTGCTTGGTGTCGTTGTCGTTCAGCGCGACCCCGAGTGCGGTCGCGTCGTTGGACTGCTCCACGTTGCCGTCGTCGCCCTTCGAGCCGACCCGGATGGGAACGTTGACGTTGGACGGCTTCTTCTGAATCGCCGTCGCGTCCGCGTCCGCCTTCTGGTCGTTGTCGGCGCTCTGGCCGGCGATCTGCGTGTAGCTCGACCCGTCCTTCTTGTGGCTGTCCTTGTCGTAGCCGTCCTTCTCAGGCGCGGCCTTCATCGGCGCGGACGAGCCCTGCGTTTGGTCGATGTACTGCTTCGTCTCGTTGTCGTTCTTCGCGATCCCGACTGCGGTCGCGTTGTTCGACTGCTCGACGTCGCCGCCATCGCCCTTCGAGCCGACACGGATCGAAGCCGCCGTGTTGCTCGGCTTGATCTGCACGGCCTTCGCGTCAGCGTCGGCCTTCTGCTCGTTGTCGGCCTTCTGGCCGGCGATCTGCGTGTACGAGGAGCCCTTGTCCGAGTGACCGTCCTTCTCTTCGGCCTTCCCGTTCTCCGGCGCCCTCTTGGTCATCGACCCGGAACCCTGGGCCTGGTCGATCGACTGCTTCGTCTCGTTGTCGTTCAGCGCGGCCGCGATCGCGGTCGTGTTGTTCGACTGCTCGACGTCGCCGTCCTTACCGGGGCTCAGAACCCGGATCGACGCGGCGGTGTTGCTCGGCTTGACCTGCACGGCGGTCGCGTCGGCATCGGCCTTCTGCTCGTTCTTGGCCTTCTGCCCTGCGATCTGCGTGTAGTCGGAGCCGTACCCGCCGGGCTGCGACTGGTCGATCGACTGCTTCGTCTCGTTGTCGTTCGCCGCGATCCCGACTGCGGTCGCGTTGTTCGACTGCGTGACGTCGCCACCCTTCCCAGGGCTGAGCACGCGGATCGAAACCGCCGTGTTGCTCGGCTTCACCTGCACGGCCTTCGCGTCAGCGTCGGCCTTCTGCTTGCTGTCGGCCTCCTGGCCGGCGATCTGCGTGTAGTCCGAGCCCTTGCTCTTGCCGTCCATCTCCTTCGAGTCGTGCTCCGATGCCCTTGCGGGCGCCGGCGCGGCGGTTCCTTGCGACTGGTCGATCGTCTGCTTCGTGTCGTTGTCGTTCAACGCGCCCGCGAGAGCGGTCGAGTTGTTCGACTGCGTGACGTCGCCATCTTTGCCCGGGCTGAGCACCCGGATCGAAGTCGCCGTGTTGCTCGGATGGAGTTGGACCGCCTTCGCATCGGCATCGGCGTCCTGGTCGTTCGCAGCCGCCTGGCCGGCGATCTGCGTGTAGTCGGAGCCCGACCCGCCGCCTGACTGCGACTGGTCGAGGCTCTGCTTCGTGTCGTTGTCGTTCTTGGCGAGCGCGCCGGCGAGCGCCGAGTTCGACTGGTTCACATCGCCGTTGCCTCCGGGGCTGAGCACGCGGATCGAGAACGCCTCGTTGGTCGGGGCGATCTGCTTCGCCGTCGCATCTGCGTCGGCGTCCTGCTCGCTCTTGGCCTCTTGGCCGGCGATCTGGGTGTAGTCGGATCCTGAGCCGCCACCAGTCTGCGACTGGTCGAGGCTCTGTTTCGTGTCGTTGTCGTTGGCGGCAACGCCCACCGCAGTCACGTTGTTCGACTGGGTGACGTCGCCACTGTCGCCGGGGCTGAGAACGCGTATGTCGTACGCGCGGTTCGCAGCCCCGCTCTGGTAGGCGCTGCCATCACCGTCGGCTTTCTGTCCGCTGTCAGCGGACTGGCCGGCGGCCTGGTCGGCGCCCCCAGGCGACTCCGCCGCGGCGGCCTGGCCCACGCTGAAGCACAGCGCGAGCCCGACCATCGCGAGGAGCGTTGAGAGTCGTTTCATTGAGTCGTGCTCCTTCCATAGAACGTGCTCGTGGAACCGGCGTTCCACGGCTGAACGTGGACGGAAGGAGCGCTATCCAGGCGTGTCGGGCATGCGTGCACGGTGCCCGGACGGCCACGTCACACGCTCGAGTGCGACGCGCCGGGCCAGGTCGAGCACCGCGACGAGGAAGGGCAAAGCGAGGAAGATCGGAAGGCCTCCGCCCGCCGAGCCGCCGGCGCCTGCGGCAGATGCGCTGGCGCCCGTCGGTGCGGTAGCGGGCGCTCGGGAGCCGTCCGCGTCGGTGGACGGCTTCCAGCTCGGCGCCGGTTTCGCAGCAGGCGCGGGGTCGGGCCTGTGCCCACCGCGCGCGTTCGCGGCTGCGACAAGCGGTGTCTCCGCCCAGGCGGCGGCCGTCAGCCTCCCGGCGACACGTGGCGCGTCGGCCGACCGCCCGGCGACCGTTGCTCGGTGGAGGAATCCCGTCGGGTGCGGCGCTAGCCCCACGCCGTGGACCTCGGGCACAGCCACGAGCGACGCATTCGGCCCCGCCGGTGTCGGGGCGACGTCCAGCGCGGCGCCAACCGGAAGGGCGCTGTTTCCGATCGCGACCTCCGACGCCCCGTCGCCGAACGAGACGGTCGGGGGCAGCACGATCTCGTTCGGCGCCGTGAGGGCGACGCCCAGGCTGATACCGGGCAGTACCACTCGCGCCAACGGCGAAGGCATAGAGATGGATGGGAGCGTGACCGTCGGGAGCCCCGGGATCGGGGCTCCCGGCAGCCACGGAAGCTGCACGCTCGGAAGCGAGATCGGGGGGATCACCAGACCGAAGCCTGCCGTGACGTTCGTCTGGCTCACCGGCCCGTCGTCACCCGGGCTCGAGAAACGAATCGAGACGTTTGCGTTGATCTGCTGATACTGGTTTGGAGTTTCAGTTCGATACTGCTCGGAATTACCACCGCAGTTCCAGATCCACGTCCACGAACTCGGACCAGATACTGCATTGGATTGGGACGGTGGTATCGCTGAAATAGATGGCGCCGAGAGGCAATCCCACTCCCAGTACCAGTTCGAGGTCGGTGCCGGCGAGGATTGCGCGGCGGCCGTCGGGGTCGGCGCAGCGGCCGTAGCGCCAGGGGTTGTCGGCGCGGCTGTCGGCGTCGGGCTCTGCTCGCTCAACATGCGCGCAGGAGCGGCCGCGGCTGCGTTGAGCTGTGTGACTGCGCCATTGTCCCCTCCGCTGTCGACCCGAACGCTGACATTGACGTTGAGCGCCGCTGGGGGCAATGCCTTCGGCGTCGAGGAGGTCAAAGGCGCGGTCGCCTCGGTGGCGCTCGTCGGATCGACCGTGGGGGGCGCGGTCTCGGTGCTATCGAACGCGGTATCACCGTCGCCCGGCGTGGTATCGACCTCAGATGGCGCTTGAGAAGGCGCATTCTCGTCGCTATCTGCGTTGTCGTCCTCATCCGTGTCTACGGGGCTCGGCACGGTCCCTGCGTCCGTGGGGATGCCGTCCGACCCGGCCTCCTCCTCCGGGTCGCCGGCGTCTGCGGCCTGGGATGCCTCGTCGAGCGCGGTCGTCGCGGTCTCGATCGCATCCGCCACGATCGCCGGGGCGGACTCGCCGAGCCCTGGCACCGCAGCGACCTCGGTCGGGAGCAGGCTCTGGGGCGCCGCCGCGTCGTCGTCGGCGCGCGAAGGCGCGGCGAGCGTCGCCGCGCAGATCCCTGAGACGGTCACCGCGAGCATCAGCCGGCGGGACCGCGATTGGCCCAGCAGAGTCATCCCGATATATCAATGCGCCTTTGTCGCGAGTTTTATTCATCAATTCATTCAGTTGATAGTTGTTCATTCTCGTAGAGTCCGTTACGGTGTGCGTAGAAGGGGAGAGTGGATCGATGTGCGGTTCGTGACAGACCGGGGGAATACGGCAACCACCACGCCGCTGCTCCTCACCGCGTACCACCGCGGTGGCGACCAGCGCGCGCGGGAGCGCGTCATCGAGCAGAACCTGCCGCTCGCCAACGCGCTCGCCCGTCGGTTCTCCCGAGGCGCCGAGCAGATGGACGATCTCGCGCAGGTGGCCGCCATCGGTCTCATCAAGGCTGTCGACGGATTCGAGGAGTCACGGGGCGCCGACCTCGGGGCGTACGCAGTGCCCACGATCGTCGGCGAGCTCAGGCGATCGGTCGGTCAAGGGGCGTGGCCTGTGCGCGTCCCCCGACGCGCCACCGGCAGTGGCCCCGTTGCAGTGGCCCTGGACGAGGACTCCCTCGAGGCGCCGGGAGCGGAGGCCGAGCTCGACAGGAGCGAGGAGCGTGCGCTCCTCCGACCTGGCTTTCGCGCCTTGAGTCGCCGCGAGCGGCGTGTCGTCGTCCTCAGGTACTACCGGGACTGGAGTCAGCAGAAAATCGCCGACGAGCTCGGGCTCTCACAGCCCCAGGTGTCCCGTGAGCTGGCAACCGCGCTCCGGAAGATGCGCCGTGCTCTCGTCCACGCTTCCGAGGAGCCGTTGTGCGACTCGTCACACGCGTCTACGATAAGCGAACGTTGAGCGCCGCCCAACCTTCCGCCTCGGCCGTCGAGGAGGCGGGCCGCTCCAGAGCATCGTCTCCGAGCGGACGCCTTCTCCTCCGCATGCCTCCGGGCTTGCACGGCGAGGTCGCACGCGCCGCGGAACAGCAGGGGACGAGTCTGAACGGCTACATCATCGCGCGGCTCACCGAGTCCGTCGGCTGGGCAGAGGGCGAAGCGCCCGAGCAGGCGCCGTCCGTCGCGACGAACGGGCGGACGTTGACCTGGCTCCTCGTCGCGAACGTCGTCGCGGTATCGCTGGCCGGCCTCGCGGCGCTCGTGATCCTGCTCGTCGCTCTGTAGGACCTCAGGGCCGCAGGATCTGGCGTACGACGGCGCCGTCGGCGAGGGCGTCCATCGCCTCGTTCACGTCGTCGAGCGAAAGGGTCGTCGAGCGCAGGCGCTCCACCGGGAGACGTCCAGCGCGCCACAGGTCGACGAACAGCGGGACGTCCCGCTGCGGCACGGACGAGCCCATGTACGAGCCGACGAGCGTTCGCGCCTCGACGACCAGCGAAACGGCGGGAAGCCTGAGCTCCGCGCTCGGATCCGGGAGACCCATCGTGACTGTCGTTCCGCCCCGTCCAGTCGCCGCGTACGCCGCCTCCAGGACGCGGGGGCTGCCTGCCGCTTCGAACGCGTACCGCGCGCCGCCTGCAGTCTGCTCGCGCACAGCCTCGACGGCCTCCTGCGGCCCGTAGGCGGCGGTGGCGCCGAGCTCGAGCGCGAGCTCCCGCTTCGCGGCGACGGGGTCGACTGCCAGCACCGGGTGCGCATCGGCCGCCACCGCGCCCATCACGGTCGAGAGGCCGACGCCGCCGAGGCCGAAGACGGCGACCGACTCACCGGGCTGTACCCCGGCCGTGTTGAATACGGCGCCGGCGCCCGTCAGCGTGGCGCAGCCCAGGAGCGCAGCAGTCTCCAGCGGGACGTCGGCGTCGATCACCACGGCCGAGGTGCGGGACACGACCGCGCGCTCCGCGAAGCCCGACACCCCGAGGTGGTGGTGGAGCTCCTCGCCGCGCCGCCGGATCCGACGGCCGCCGTCGAGCAGGCGCCCCTCTGCGTTCGCTCTCGCGGCGGGCCTGCACAGGGCCGGGCGGCCCGCCGTGCACATCGCACAGCCGCCGCAGGCCGGAACGAAGGCGAGGACGACGTGGTCGCCTGCCGCGACGTCCGTCACTCCGCTGCCGACCTCCTCGACGACACCCGCTGCCTCGTGGCCCAGCACCATCGGCACGGGCCGCGGCCTCGTCCCGTCGACGACGGAGAGGTCCGAGTGGCACACCCCGGCCGCCTCGATCCGGATGAGGAGCTCGCCGCTCGCCGGCCCCTCGAGCTCGACCTCGTCGATGCGCAACGGACGCGAGGCGGCATAGGGCCGCTCGGCGCCGAGCTGCTCGAGGACGGCGGCGCGGGTCTTCATCGCTGCACGAACTCGAGGATCGCGGCGTTGATCTCCTCGGAGCGCTCGAGCAGTGCGAGGTGGCCGGCGCCGTCGAGTCGGAGGAGCTCGGCGTCGGGCAGCCGCCGGGCGAGAAGCTCGGCGTTCGCGTACGGCAGCACGCGGTCCGACGTGCCGTGGACGAGGAGAGCCCGCTGCGAGATCGCCTCTGCCTCGATGCCGCGCTCGAGGAACTGCTCGCACGCCTCGAACTGCCTCCGCCACGCGAACGCCGGCGTCGGGTGCGTCAGTCGGGCAGAGAGGAAGTGGTCGAACTCGGCCGGGTGGGCGTCCGCCCAGCCTGGCGCGAACGAGAGTGGCATCGTGCGGCGCGCGAACTCGGGCGGCGCCAGTTCGCGCGCCTCGGCCCAGGCCCGCGCGGTCGTCTCCGGCAGACCGTCCGAATCTGGGCCACCACACGTCGTCGCCACGAGGATCAGCGAGGTGACGGCCGAGGGATGGCGCTGCGCGAGGGTGAGCGCGACGTAGCCGCCCATCGAGAAGCCGAGGACGTGCGCAGGTCGCGAACCCAGCTGCTCGATGACGGCCAGGGCGTCGTCGGCGAGCACCTCGATCGAGTACTGCTCGTCGGGCTTGTCCGAGCGCCCCGCGCCGCGGTTGTCGAAGGCGATCACGCGGAGCCGCCGCGAGAGCGCCGGCGTCTGCCGCTCCCAGCCCCACGTCGCGTAGCCGAGGCCCTGGATCAGGAGCAACGGCGCTCCCTCGCCGGTGACCTCCGCGTGCAGCGAACGGCCGTCCCGCGTGCGGACGGTCTCCTCGCGGGCCGGGGCAGACGCCGTCACCGTCGCAGCGTACGCCCGCTCGATCTCACGTTGTAGCGTGTGGCGCATGCTCGACCACGTCGCGCTCAACGTGTCCGATTACGAGCGTTCGCGGGCCTTCTACCTCCAGGCCCTCGAGCCGCTCGGGATCGGGATCGTGATGGAGTTCGCCGAAAGGAAGGCGCTCGGGCTGGGTGACGGCCAGAAGCCCTATCTCTGGATAAACGAGCGAGGCACTCCCTGCACGTCCACCCACGTCGCGCTCGCAGTGCCCGAGGTCGCGACCGTCGACGCGTTCCACGCGGCCGCGCTCGCCGCGGGAGGCACCGACAACGGCGCGCCCGGCATGCGACCTCAGTACCACCCGAGCTATTACGGCGCCTTCGTTCTCGACCCCGACGGGAACAACGTCGAGGCCGTGTGCCACCGGGCCACCGCGCCCGAGAGCGCATAGCGTCGCATACTCCGGGACGTCTCCGACCGACGCCCCGCCTCCGTCCACCGTCAGCGTGTGGCCGGTCACCATCGCCGCCTCCGCGAGGCAAGGAACGGTGAGCAGCACGTGTATCTCAAACCTGCTATATAGCATGATTGAGATATGGAGCCACGACAGGGAGACAGCGCGCGGACGGCGCTCGAGCGCCTGCGGGAGAGGCTCGCGGCGGCCGAGGACGGGTGGTTCTTCGCCCAGATCGCAGATCAGGTCGTCGAGCAGCGCCTCGCGCGCGAGCTTTCACAGGCCGAGCTCGCCGCGCTCGTCGGCACGACCCAGTCGGCGATCGCCCGCCTCGAATCGGGCGGCCGGCCGCCGCGGATCGACACGCTGCTCCGCATCGCGAACGCCCTCGACTGCGAGCTCGTCGTCCAGCTGCGACCGCGGACCGCGACGAGGAAGGAGACGACATGAACGGGATGGCAATGACGCGCGTCGACGTCGAGGAGATCCAGACCACGAAGAGCGAGAAGCTGCTGGCGGTCGTCCTCGTCGTCTTCCTGCTGATGGGAGGGCTGTGGACATACGAGAAGCTCGGCGGCGCCGCGGAGAGCGCGGTCGGCTCGGTGGCGAGCGAGCACAGCGTCGCGGTCGACCGCCTCCACGACGCCTCGGTCCGCTCTGCGAGCGCCCTGGCCCAGGAGACGCGGGCACTCGACGAGCTGACGCTGGCGCGTGAGGCATACCGGACGGCACTCGACGCAGGGCGGCCGGCAGGGGCGCTCAGGCTCGAGTACGAGGCCGCTGAGCGGGCCTACGCACGCGCGCAGGTCGAGAGGCGCGCCGCGCGCGCCGCCGCGGCGGCTGCCCAGCCTGCCGCGCGCGCGGCGCAGGAACAGCTCGCCGACGAGCGGGAGCGTGCGGCGAACCGCGTGGCGCTCCTCACGTTCGCGCTCCGCTTCGTGCTCGTCGCCACCCTGCTCGGCTTCGGCTTCTGGCTCCTGGCACGCCTGCGCCGTGCCGGCTCGCGCTGGTTCCCGCTCGCCGTCGGGTTCGTCGGCTTCGCAGCGCTCCTCGCCTTCGGGTTCGCGGGCGACTACATCACCGACTACGTCGATCCGCTCGAGCTCGGGCCGCTCGTCCTCTCCCTGCTCGGGATCGCGCTGACGCTGGCCGGCTTCGCGGCGCTGCAGCGCTACCTCGCCCGCCGGATCCCCGTGCGGCGGGTGCGCAAGGGTGAGTGCGCGCTCTGCGGCTACCCGATCGGGGACGCCGAGCATTGCGAGGGCTGCGGTCGCGCAGCGGTGGCGTCGTGCGCGCGCTGCGCCGAGCCCCGCCGGGTCGGCACCCTCCACTGCCGCGCCTGTGGACAAGCCTAGGCTCGAGTGAGCGAGGTGCTCACGCGCCGTGCGCTGAACCGGGCGACGCTCGAGCGGCAGCTTCTCTTGCGCCGCTCCGAGCTCTCCGCGTTGGACGCGGTCGTGCACCTCGTCGGCCTGCAGGCGCAGGTTCCGCGCGATCCCTATCTCGCGCTGTGGTCACGGCTGGACGCGTTTCGCCCCGAGGCACTCTCGGAGCTCCTGCTCGCGCGGCGAGTCGTGCGTGTCCCCGCGATGCGCGCGACCATCCACCTCGTCGCCGCCGCGGACTGCCTCCTCCTACGGCCGCTGATGCAGCCCGTGCTCGACGCTGAGCTCGCGCGCCATCCCGAGTACGCGCCGTCGCTTCGAGGCGTCGATCTCGACCCCATCCTCGAGGTCGCGCGAGACCTGTTCGCCGAGCGACCTCGCACCGGGCCCGAGCTTCGCGTCTGCGCTCGCGCGAGCGATTCGCCGACGCACGACTCGGCGGCGCTCGCGTACGCGTGTCGATGCCGGCTCGCGCTCGTCCAGGTTCCGCCGCGCGGCCTCTGGGGACGCTCGGCGCAGGTGACGACGACGACCGCCGAGACCTGGCTCGGACGCCCTCTCGAGCAGCAACCGTCGCTCGACGAGGTCGTGCTCCGCTACTTCCGCGCGTTCGGGCCGGCGACCGTCGCCGATGTCGCGACCTGGTGCCGGCTCACGGGGATGCGCGAGGTGGTCGAGCGGCTACGGCCTCGCCTCGCGGTGTTCCGCGACGAGGCGGGCCGCGAGCTCTTCGACATCCCGGACGCCCCGAGACCCGATCCCGCGACCCCTGCCCCGACGCGGTTCCTGCCCGAGTACGACAACGTCCTCCTCTCCCACGCCGACCGGAGCAGGTTCGTGTCGGATGCGGCACGCGAGGGCGCCCGCGGCCTGACCGGTCGGGTGCAGGGGACGGTGCTCCATGACGGGATGCTCTCGTGCGTCTGGCGCATCGACCGCGAGGACGAGACAGCGACGCTCGTCGTCAGCCCGGTCGTGCGCCTCGCGAAGCGCGCGGTCGTCGTCGATCGCGGCCGAGGGACGGCGTCTCCTGCGTCTGATCGCGGAGGACGCGCGGCGGCGAGATGTTCGGATCGAGCGCTCGGGCCGGGCGCTGTCCCCGTCGCGGACTGCCCAGCAACATCGACTTCTCCACCGTCACGGGGACAGACCCCTGCGGGTCAGTCCCCGAGGGAGGCGTCTGCGCGTCAGTCCCCGGCAAACAGCTCGCGGAGCCAGGCGCCGACCGCAGCGCCAACCGCGTCGAGGTCCGTGCGGAGGTTGTGGTCGCCGTCCACCTCGACCACCGTGCGGCTCGGCGAGGGCGGAGGGATCCCGAAATGGTCACGTGCCCCCTGCACGACGAGCACCGGGACCGGGACGACGTCGAGCTCGTCCAGCCGGCTCGGCGGTGCCGCTCCCTGCGACCGACGTGGCGGTTGGAGCGGGAACGCGAGACAGAGGACACCGGCCGCACCCGTAGCCGTCGCCGTGCGACACGCGACCCGTCCGCCCGAGGAACGGCCGCCGACCACGATCGGGAGGCTGGCCAGATCTCCGGCCCGCAGCCGGTCGACGATCGCGGTCCACGCGGCGTCGAGCTGACGAGCGGGTGCTGGCGAGCGACGTCCGGCGACGCGGTACGGCTGCTCCACGAGCGCCACGCTCACGCTGTCCGCGCTCGCGGCCTCGGTCGCGGCGACGAGGTCCCGCGCCGTCACGCCGCCGCCCGCGCCGTGCCCGAGGACGAGGGCGGCACGCGGCTGCTCGCAGAGGTAGAGGTGCACTCGGGCCAGACCGTGCGGCGTCTCGAGCTCCAACGTGGTCGCCGCGACGGATATCACGCGTCCGACCCGCCACGCGCCGGAAGCTCGAGCGTGCCGCCGACAGGCAGGATCCTGACATCGACGTTGGGTGCGACCGTCGCCGCCTCACGCTCGAACTCCTCGGCCGGGAAGCGGTCGCCTCTCCGCCGCCCGATCACTCCGTACGTTCCCCAGTGGATCGGCACTGCGATGGACGGGCGAAGCAACGTGAGCGACTTCGCAGCCTCCGCCGGGTCGAGGTGGCCCGGCCCGACCTTGGCGCCCCAGCCGGCGACCGGGACGAGTGCGACGTCCACCGGCGCCACCGCGGCCATCTCGTCGAAGAGCTCCGTGTCGCCGGCGAAGTACACCGAGCGGGAGCCGCGGACGACGAAGCCGAGGGCCGGTACCTGGGCGGTGAGAGGGCGCCTCCTCCCGTCGTGGCGGGCGTCGACGACGTCGATCACCAGCGAGCCGACCTCGACCGTCGTTCCAGGCTCCACCTCCCGACGCTGCGAGAACCCGCGCAGGAAGTGCCGCGCACCTCGGGGGACGATGAGCGGCACGTCCCGGCCGAGCCGTTTCAGCGACGGAGTGTCGAGGTGGTCGTAGTGAAGATGCGAGAGCAGGACTGCATCGGGCCGCTCGGGGAGGATGACCGGGGCGTCACGGCGGAGGTGTGCGACTCGACGACGGAACACCGGGTCGGTGACGATTCGTGTCCCGTCGAGCTCCACGACGACAGTCGAGTGGCCGAGCCAGGTGAGTCGAGCGCTCGCGGACATGTCTGCCACCTTACGGGGCGCCGTCGATCGGGTCGACGAGCCTTCTCTGGCGGCTTGCAGGCCGCCCTCGGGCCCTCGGCGACCTGAGCGGATCACGCGGGTGATGACGGGTGGGGGTTGCGCCGGGCGCCGCGAAGCGCGAGGCTGCGCTCTGCATGTGTTGCTTCTTTCTCCTGTTCGTCTTGCTCGGGCCGCGTTTCGCGGTCCTGGCGATCTGGATCTTCGGTGACCGCGTCGAGCTCGCGTTCGACGGCTGGCTGCTGCCGCTGCTCGGACTGCTGTTCCTGCCGTGGACGACGCTCATGTACCTCCTCGTCTGGTCCTTCCCGGGCGGCGTGAACGGCGCGGAGTGGATCGTCGTCGCGCTCGGGGTCGTGCTCGACCTCGCGACGTACTCCGCCCGCTCGGCGCAGAGCCGCTACTCCCGGAGCGGGTATGCCGGGTAGCGAGATGTCCGACCCCGCACCCACACCGCCCACCCTGCCTCCTCCGCCAGCCTCACCTGCGAAAGGCTCTGCCGGCAAGGGCCGCGTGATCGTCGCGCGCACGCTCACGGTCCTCGCGCTCATCGTCGTGCTCCTGGGCGCGATTGCCTTCTACGTCGAGCGCTCCGTGCTCGACGAGGGCTTCGAGGACATCGCGACCGAGCTCATCCAGTCCGACGAGATCCGTGAGCAGGTCGCGGCGACTTCCACGGAGCAGCTGTATGCGAACGTCGACGTCGAGCAGGTGATCGCAGAGCGGCTCCCCGAGGCGCAGCAGGGGCTCGCACCGGTTCTCGCCGGGATCGCGCGCCAGGGCACCGAGGCGGCGGCCGCGCGCCTACTCGAGCGGCCGCGCCTGCAGACCGCCTGGGTACGGACGGCGACCGCCACCCAACGCCAGCTCGTGAGGCTCCTCGAGGACGAGGGCGAGTTCGTCTCGACGACCGGCGGCCAGGTGACCCTCGATCTCCGCCCCATCATCCTCGAGCTCGCCGACGAGACGGCCATTCTCGGCCGCGTTGCCGAGCGGCTCCCCGAGTCGGTCGGGCGGATCGAGATCGCCGATTCCGACGACCTGGAGACCGCGCAGACGGCCGTGCGCATCCTGCGGTTCCTCGCCAACTGGCTGTGGATCGTCGCCATCGCACTCGCAGCGCTCGCGGTCTGGATCGCCCGCGGCCGCCGGCGCCTCGAGCTGCGGGCCTTCGGGATCGGGCTCGTCGTCGTCGGCGTGCTCGTGCTTCTCATCCGCCGCGTCGCCGGTGCCTACCTCGTCGACGAGCTGACGACCGATGCGACGAAGCCCGCGGGATCGGACGCGTGGAGCATCGTCACCCAGGGCCTTGCGGATCGCGCCTGGCTCGGGGTCGTGCTCGGGCTCCTGCTGCTCGTGGGCGTGTGGCTCGTCGGTCCGACGGGGCTCGCCGGACGTGCGCGACGCCTGGTGGCGCCTGTCGCCGAGAACCCGCTCCTGACCTACGCCGCCGTCGCCGGTCTCGTCCTCGTCGTGGCCGCGCTCGTCCCGCTCTTCCAGCGCGGGTGGAGCAGCGTGCTCGTTTTCGTCGCGCTCATCGTCGTCGGGGTCGAGGTGCTGCGGCGCTTCGTGCTCCGCGAGCGCGGCGCGCCTGCCTGACCCTTCGAAGGAAGAACCTGCATCGGTGGGGACTGGCCCGGAACGGGCCTGTCCCCGGTGAGCCTCGGTGGGTCAAGTGCCTGTGGGCTGTCGCCGCGGTCGCCGCCCATGGAGCCCAAGCTGCGCACGCTCGCAGGGGACGGCCCCTGCGGGGCCAGTCCCCATGAGGAGACGCGGAACGCGAGAATCGGGGGATGCTCCTCGACGAGCTCGTCCGAACGTCTGCGGCCGTCGCGGGACACCTCGGCCCGCACGGCGAAGATCGCCGCGCTCGCGGAATGCCTGGCCGCACTGCGCGCCGACGAGATCCCGATCGCGGTGGCGTACCTCTCGGGTGTGCTTCCGCACGCGCCGATCCGCGTCGGCTGGGCCGCCCTGCGCGACCTGCCGGCACCCGCGCCGGCGCCGGCCAGCCTCGAGCTCGCGGAGGTCGACGCCGCACTTCGCCGTATCGGCGGCGCTGCCGGGCCTGGCTCGCAGAGTGTCCGCCGCCGTGAGCTCGAGACTCTCTACGGCCGCGCCACTGCCGCCGAGCAGGCGTTCCTGACGAGCCTCCTGCATGGCGAGCTCCGCCAGGGGGCGCAGGAGGGGGTGATGGTCGAGGCCGTCGCCCGGGCGGCCGACGTGCCCGCCGCCGCCGTGCGCCGGGCGCTGATGCTGGCAGGAGAGCTCGGGACGGTTGCGAGCGCGGCCCTGACCGACGGGGCCGACGGTCTGGCCCGGTTCGGGCTCGAGGTGCTGCGCCCCCTGAAGCCGATGCTCGCGCAGTCCGCCGAGACGCCCCAGGAAGCGCTCGCACGGGTCGGGACTGCGGTCGTCGAGTGGAAGCTCGACGGCGCCCGGCTTCAGGTGCACCGACTCGGCGCCGAGGTCCGCGCCTTCACGCGGAACCTCGCCGACGTAACAGACCGGGTCCCGGAGGTCGTGCAGGCCGTGCTCGCTCTGCCAGTCGAGGCGGTCGTCCTCGACGGCGAGGCGATCGCGCTGCGCACCGACGGTCGTCCGGCGCCGTTCCAGGTGACGATGAGCCGGTTCGGAAGCAGCCGCGAGGTCGACCGGGTGCGAACCGAGGTGCCGTTGTCGCCGGTCTTCTTCGACTGCCTTCACGTCGACGGCGACGACCTCCTCGACCGCTCGCTCGCGGAGCGACGTGCGGCGCTCCTCGGTTTCGTCCCCGACGGGATGCGGCCGGCAGCCGTCGAGACCGACGATCCAGGGGAGGCGGCACGCTTCCTCGACGGTGCCCTCGCGCACGGGCACGAAGGCGTGATGGTGAAGGCGCTCGCCGCCCCGTACGAGGCCGGGCGGCGCGGGGCGGGGTGGTTGAAGGTGAAGCCGGTTCACACCCTCGACCTCGTGGTCCTCGCCGCGGAATGGGGTCATGGACGACGCACGGGGCGGCTCTCGAACCTCCACCTCGGGGCCCGCGACCCCGACACCGGCGGGTTCGTGATGCTCGGGAAGACCTTCAAGGGCATGACGGACGCGATGCTCGCCTGGCAGACCGGGCGGCTGCTCGAGCTCGAGACGGGTCGTGAAGGGCACGTCGTGCACGTCCGCCCCGAGCTCGTGGTCGAGGTCGCCTTCGACGGGGTCCAGGCGAGCTCGCGCTACCCCGGCGGCCTCGCGCTCCGCTTCGCCCGTGTCAAGGGCTACCGGCCCGACAAGGAGCCGGCCGACGCCGACACGATCGTCGCCGTCCGGGCGATCCACGCCGGGTAGCGGCGTTGGTTTGGCGATCGTGCGCGACGGGTAGTCGTGCCCGGTGGCGGAGGTCGCGTTCCGGGACGTGGCGAAGGTGTATCCCGACGGGACGCGCGCGGTCAACGGCTTCGATCTCGAGATCGACGACGGCGAGTTCATGGTGCTCGTCGGACCCTCCGGGTGCGGCAAGACGACTGCTCTCCGGATGGTCGCCGGCCTCGAGCCGATCAGCGAGGGCGTCGTCCGTATCGGCGAGCGGGTCGTCAACAACGTGCCCGCGCGCGACCGCGACATCGCCATGGTCTTCCAGAGCTACGCCCTCTATCCGCACCTGAGCGTCTACGACAACATCGCGTTCGGCCTCCGGCTGCGGAAGGAGCCGAAGGACGAGATCGACCGCAGGGTGCGCGACGCCGCCCGCGTCCTCGGGCTCGAGGAGTTCCTCGACCGCAAGCCCCGAGCGCTCTCCGGAGGGCAGCGCCAACGCGTGGCGATGGGCAGAGCGATCGTGCGCCAGCCGCAGGCCTACCTGATGGACGAGCCTCTCTCGAACCTCGACGCGAAGCTGCGCGTGCACATGCGCGCCGAGATCGCGAGCCTGCAGCACGACCTCGGCGTGACGACCATCTACGTGACGCACGACCAGGTCGAGGCGATGACGATGGGCGACCGCGTCGCCGTGATGCGCAAGGGCGAGCTGCAGCAGGTGGCGCCGCCCCAGGAGCTCTACGAGCAGCCCGTCAACCTGTTCGTCGGAGGCTTCATCGGCTCGCCGGCGATGAACATGGTCGAGGCGACGATCGAGCGGCGCAACGGGTCTTTCGTCGCGCTTCTCGGCCAGCACCCTCTCGAGCTCGGCGAGGACCTCGCACGCACGCGCCCGGCGCTGGAGGCGTACGTCGGCCGTCAGGTCGTCCTCGGGATCCGGCCCGAGAACCTCGAGGACGCGGCACTCGAGCCGGACGTGCCGCCCGAGCGCAAGATCAAGGGCGTCGTCGTGCTGCGCGAGCCGCTCGGCTCGGAGATCGTCGCGCACTTCGAGGTCGACGCGCGACCCGCGCTGACCGAGGACGTGCGGGAGCTCGCGCGCGACGTCGGGCAGGAGGGATCCGTCCAGGCTGCGGCCGAGGAGGGGGCGGCGAAGACGACGATTGTCGGCCGCTTCGGGCCGCGCTCGCGGATCCGGAACGGCGACGTCATCGACGTCGCGGTCGAGACGAGCGCCGTTCACCTGTTCGACCTTGAAACCGGTCTAGGGATCTATGCGCAGCAATAGGTATGGACTCAACACTCGGAGGAGGACTCGGATGAGATATCGATGGCTCGTGCTCGCGCTCTCCGTCGGCGCGCTGGCCCTCGTGGCCGCGGGCTGCGGAGGCGACGACGGAGGTGGCAGCGCCGCCGAAGGCAGCGAGGATGTCACCGGCTCGATCTCGGTCATGGCGATCTGGGGAGGCGAGGAGCAGGCGTCCTTCCAGGCGGTGATCGACGGCTTCACCGAGCTCTACCCGAACGTCGACGTGCGCTATCGCTCGGGTGGCGACAACCTGGCTCCTCTGCTCTCGACCGCTGTCGAGGGTGGGAACCCGCCCGACATCGCCGCGATCGGCCAGCCAGGCCTGATGGCCGACTTTGCCTCCCAGGACGCGATCCAGCCGATCGACGATCTTCGCGAGTCGATCGTCGAGAGCTTCGGCGAGTCCGTCGCGGACGTCGGCGCGATCGACGGCACGCAGTACGGTGTCATGTTCAAGGGCGCCAACAAGTCGACGTTCTGGTACAACGTCGCGGCCTTCGAGGAGGCCGGCGTTGAGCCGCCGGAGACCTGGGAGGAGCTCCAGGAGACGGCATCCACGATCAAGGCGGCGGGCATCACGCCCTATTCGGTCGGCGTCGACGTCGGATGGCCGATCACCGACCTGTTCGAGAACGTCTACATCCGCACCGCCGGTGTCGAGATGTACGACCAGCTCACGCGGCACGAGATCCCCTGGACTGACCAGTCGGTGAAGGACGCGCTGGCCGTGATGGCCGACATCCTCGGCGAGTCGGACAACCTGGCGGGCGGTACCGAGGGCTCGCTGCAGACCGAGATGCCGGACTCCGTGGCCAAGGTGTTCTCGGACGATCCGGAGGCCGCCATGGTCACGATCGGCGACTTCGCCCCCGGCGTGACAGAGACGACGCTCGAGCCCGAGACGGGCTTCAACGTCTTCACGTTCCCCTCGATCGAAGACTCCGAGCCCGCGGTCGTGGGCGCAGGAGACATCTTCGTGCAGTTCAAGGACAGCCCGGCGGGCGACGCGTTCCTCGAGTACCTGACGACCGCGGACGCCGCGGAGATCTGGGCCTCGCGCGGCGGGTTCTCGTCGCCGAACAAGGATCTCGACCCCGAGGTCTACCCGGACGAGATCACGCGGGCGACCGCGGGCGCGCTCGGCGAGGCGGAGGTCTTCCGCTTCGACATGTCCGACCTCCAGCCGTCGGCATTCGGTGGAACCCCGGGCCAGGGCCTCTTCAAGCTGTTCTCGGACTTCGTCGCCAACCCTGACGACATCGACGGGATCACGCAGCAGATGGAGGCAGCGGCAAACGAGGCGTTCGGCTAAGGCGAAACCGGGCCGAACGGATGTCGGAGACTGCAACGACGGTGGAAGCCCCCGACGCGGGGCTTCCACCGGGCCGCGAGAACGGAGGTCTCTGGGAACGCTACGGGGTTGCCCTGGTGTTCCTCGGCCCCGCGCTCGTGCTGCTCGGCGTCTGGGTCGTGTACCCGACGATCAGCACGATCATCCGGAGCTTCTACGACCGAAGCGGCGACGAGTTCATCGGGCTCGACAACTACGAGACCCTCTTCAGCGACGAGACGCTTCGCACGGCGATCCGGAACAACTTCGTCTGGCTCCTCGTGGTCCCAGCCTTCGTCACCGCGATCGGCCTCGTCTTCGCCGTGCTGCTCGAACGCATCCGTTTCTCGACCGCGTTCAAGGTGGCGGTCTTCATGCCCATGGCGATCTCGCTGTTCGCCGCCGGCGTGATCTGGCGTTTCATGTACGAGAAAGACCCGAGCCAGGGGACGGTCAACGCCGCGATCGGCGCCGTCAAGGACGTCGTGCAGCCGCCGGCCGCACTCGCGTCGGCGCGTCCCTCCACGGACGCGCTCACCGGTGGGCCCGAACAGGGCCTCGTCCTCGAAGAGCCGCTCGAGCCGGGCGCCGTCGCGCAACTCGGCCTGACGGCGATCCGCGCGGACGACGTTCCTGCCGATGCCGAGCAGGCCGTCGTACCGGAGGCTCTCTCGGGCGGGATCACGGGCGTCGTCTGGAGAGACTTCAAGCCCGGCGGCGGCACACCGGGCGAGGTCGAGGACGAGGAGCTCGGCTTGCCGGGCGTCACGGTCGAGCTTCGTCCCGAGGCGGGCGGCGGCGCGGTCGCGACAACCGAGACGGGCGCCGACGGCACGTTCGCCTTCGAGGACGTCGAGCCGGGTCAGTACAACGCGGCGATCGGTCCGGACACGTTCTCGCAGCCCTTCGAGGGAGTCTCGTGGCTCGGCCCGACACTCGTGACGCCGTCGATCATGATGGCGTACATCTGGGTGTGGGCGGGCTTCGCGATGGTCGTGATCGCGGCCGGGCTCGCGGCGATCCCGCGCGACCTGCTCGAGGCGGCGCGGACTGACGGGGCCACGGAATGGGCAGTGTTCAGGCGCGTCACGATCCCGCTCCTCGCGCCCGTCCTGACGGTCGTCTTCATCACGATGCTCATCTACGTCCTGAAGGTGTTCGACATCGTCATCTCGATCGCGCCCGGATCGACCCAGGACGATGCGAACGTGATCGCTCTCGCGATGTGGCGAACCTCGTTCGGCGGGGTGAACGACTTCGGCCTCGGTGCCGCGATCGCCGTCTTCCTGTTCCTGCTCGTGATCCCGATCCTCCTGCTCAACATCCGCCGCTTCCGGAGGGAGGTCTAACGCTCGTGTCGACCGCCGCCGCAACCGAGAGCCCAACCGAGGTCGTTGTCGCCGAGGGCGGTGAGCCCCTCTCGGCACGGATCGTCCGTTTCCTCGGTCGGACGCCCGTCTACCTGTTCCTCGCGTTCGTCGGCCTTCTGTGGCTCGTCCCGACCCTCGGGCTGCTCTTCACCTCGCTGCTCGAGCCTGCGCAGATCGGTCGCACCGGGTGGTGGGAGATCTTCTCGAAGCCGAGCATCGCGACGCTCGAGAACTACCGAGAGGTCTTCGACAACGACGCCATCACGTCGGCGATCTGGACGACGGTCCTGGTCTCGGTCGGAGGGACGATCCTGCCGATCGCCATCGCGGCGCTCGCCGCCTACGCGTTCGCGTGGCTCGAGTTCCCTGGACGCGACTGGTTGTTCCTCGGCGTCATCGCTCTGCTGGTGGTGCCGATCCAGATGGCGCTGATCCCGATCTTCTCGCTGTACAACGACCTGAGGCTGTTCGACACGGTGATGGGTCTCGTCCTCTTCCACACCGCGTTCGGGCTGCCGTTCGCGATCTTCCTGCTGCGGAACTTCTTCATCGGGATCCCGAAGGACCTCCTCGAGGCCGCGCGCATCGACGGCGCGTCCGAGTTCCGGATCTTCTTCCGCCTGATCCTGCCGCTCGGACTCCCGGCCATCGCGTCGCTCGCGATCTTCCAGTTCCTCTGGGTCTGGAACGACCTGCTCGTCGCCCTGACGTTCGCGCGCGACACGCAGCCGATCACCGTCGCGATCTTCTCCCAGATGCGCCAGTTCAGCGCGAACATCGAGCTGATCGCCCCGGCGGCGTTCGTGTCGCTCGCGATCCCGCTGGTCGTCTTCTTCGCCTTCCAGCGCTACTTCGTGCAGGGCCTGCTCGCCGGCTCCGTGAAGTAGTAGGGGCGAGATGTCTCTCGCCCCTACGCGCGTCCCCCCGTTGGCACTCTTCAATGGATGTTCCGGTTCGACCGGAACAGGTTGTCCGGGTCGTACGTCCGCTTGATCTCGAGGATCCGATCGAAGTTGGCGCCGTAGGTCGCCCGGACGCGCTCGTCTCCTTCGTCGGCGGTCTGGAAGTTGATGTAGGTCCGGCCCGTGGAGAACAGCCGCAGCCGCGCTCCGGCGTCTCGGACCCACCGCTCGAAGTCCTCGCCTTTCGGCTCGTCCGGCTCCCACATGCCCAGCACGCCGAGGACGTAGCGGGCGTCCCTGTTGCCGACGGCGCCGTCGTCCTCCTCGAGCTCGTTGATCGCACCGCCGGGGTTGAGGATCCCGAGCTCGGCGCCGGGGATCGGGCAGGTGGCGAAGAGCTCCTGGACCGCCGTCAGGGCGTCATCGGTGAGCTCGGCGGCGTACTCGGTCTTCCAGTAGTAGTGCATTCCCCTGGGCTCGGTGCCGTCGAGCAGTGACTGGACTGCTGTGTACGGCAGCTCGTCGAGCAGGTCGACGACAGGGTCGCGAAGCGCGCGAATCGGCGCGAGCACCTCGTCGGCCTCGGCGAGGTCGCCGCTGTAGCAGACGGCCATCGCGCAGAGCTTCTTCCCGTGCCACTGCTCCGGTACGAACGGCGCCGGCGGCGCGTGGATGAGAACGAGCCAGACAGCAAGCTCGCGCGGCGCTCCGGTCGTGATCGCCCGGTAGGCAGGGAGGATCTCGTTTGCCCGCTCGAAGGGCCAGGCGATCAGGCCGCCGTAGACGGTCGGGCCGACCTCGTGCAGGCGGAAGCGGAACCGGGTAACGACGCCGAAGTTGCCGCCGCCGCCCCTGACCGCCCAGAAGAGGTCCGGGTTCTCCTTCCTGCTGGCGGTGCGTACCTCGCCGTCGGCGGTCACGATCTCGACCCCCTCGAGGTTGTCGACCGTCCAGCCGAATCGCCTCGTCAGATAGCCGATCCCGCCGCCGAGCGTCAGGCCGGCGACGCCGACCTCGGAGTAGAAGCCGAGCGGGGTCGCGAGGCCGTGCGCCTGTGTGGCTCGGTCGACATCCTGCAGCAAGCAGCCCGGCCCGACGTCGGCCCTCTTCGCATCCGGATCGACCGTGATCTCGGACATGCAGGACATGTCGAGCAGAAGCCCGCCCTCGGCGATGGCCGTGCCTGCGATGTTGTGGCCGCCGCCCTTGACGCTCACGAGCACGCCGCGCTCGCGGGCGAATGCGACGGCAGAGGAGACGTCGGCCGCTGACAGCGGCTGGACGACCAGCGCCGGGAGCGTCGCCGCCATCGCGTTCCAGAGCAGTACAGCATCCTCCCAGCCGTCGTCTCCCTCGGTCAGCAACGAGCCGTCGAGGCGGTCCGCGAGACCGTCGAGCTCGTTGCGGGTCAGCGTGGCAGGGCGTCCTTCGCGCCTGGCGACTTCGATCGCGGTCGAGGCCATCAGCGGGTCTCCTTCCGTGTCGGCATGTCATGTCGGTCCGGCTCCTCGGCGTGGAACAGCGCGCGCACGAACGCCTCCGGCGCCTCGATCGCCGGCTCGTTCCCGGCGTTCTCGATCACCTCGAGCGGCCACCCGAACCGGGTGCTCGCTGCCTCCCCGATCGTGAGGGGGACGATCGAGTCGCGCCGGCCCCAGATCAGCGTCGTCGGAACGGCGATCCGTGCCAGCATCTCCTCCGGGATCGACTCGAAGCCGAAGAGCCCCATCAGGACCTGGAGCGATTGGCCCACCCCGCCGGAGGCACGGTCGAGGTTGTACGCCTTCATCAGCTCCCAGCGAACGGACGGCTGACGTTGCAACGCCTCGAGGTCGAAGACGCAATGATTCCAGAGTTCGTCGTGTGAGCCCTCGGTCGGCTCCGAGAGAAAGCCCGTCAGCACGCCGCCGAACACCGGCGACGGCTGGAAGGGCGCGAGGCCGAAGGGGACGACGAGGACCAGCCGTTCGAGCCGGTCGCCGTGGTCAGCGGCGAACCGGGTCGCAATTGCGCCGCCGATCAGCTGCCCGACGAGGACGGGAGGCGCGGAGCACGTCTCGTCGATCAGCTCGCCGAGCCAGGCGAGCACTGTCTCGGCGTCCAACCCGCGCTCGGGAACGGTCGACGTGCCGTGACCGGGAAGGTCGGGGGCCACGACCCGGTGCGTCGCCGCGATCGCCGGGATCACCCGGTGCCACATCGCGGCGTAGCCGCCCGGGCCGTGGAGCAGCAGGAGCGGTGGGCCTTCGCCGCCTTCCAGCACCGCCGTCGAGACACCTGCCAGCTCGAGCCGGCGCTCGGTCACGGGAATGCCGGCCAGCAGCTGCTCTCGAGGGCTCTCGAGAGCCGGCTGCCGTGGTCGTGTGCGCGTTGCATGCTTCTCGGTCATCGTCCCTCCGCTCGGGTGGCTTCTCATCGACGATGCCGTGACGAGGAAGCGAGCGCTTCGGACGAACGACCCAACTTCCGCCTCGTCGTCGTGGGTCATTCGACCCACGACCCGCCTACCTAGGGTCTGTCTCGCAGCGGCCCGTAGTTGGACCTGAAGATGCGCTCGGCGGCCAGACGCAGGGTGATGTTCCGGACGGCGACGGGCAGATTCCTCGTCCGGTCCCGTCGATGGGTCTGCTCCTGAACCCACGCCACTCGGGCCTCGCGCTGCGCCACGTAGCCGGTGAGCGCGTCGTCGACGGATCGACCGTCAGTAAGCAGTTCGCCCAGGATGAGGGCGTCCTCGACGGCCATCGCCGCCCCCTGCGCCATGTTGGGAGAGCTGGCGTGGGCGGCGTCGCCGACGAGCACGACGCGGCGCGCTCTCCAGGCCGGCGGGGCCACCTCTTCGATCGGCGCGAAGTACGCCTCGGCACCCTGCTCGAGCAGGCGAGGCACCGGGTCGGCGAAGCCCGTGAACGAGCGGCGCCAATCTCTGTCCGCGGCACCCTCCGGCTCGTTCGTGCTCACGTCGGCGTAGCAGTAGACAGCGCCTTCGCCCAACGAGACCGTGAGGAACGTGCTGCCCTTGCCGAGCATGACCGTCCAATCGGTGAGCTCGGGGAAGCCGTCGGCGACGAAGCGCCACGACAACTGCCCGACGAAGGCGGCCGGGGGACCGCCGAGCGCGAGGAGGCGGACCGTCGAGTGGACGCCGTCGGCGCCGACGACGAGGTCGTAGCTGCCGCTCGACCCGTCGGAGAAGGTTACGCGGGGCGCTTCGCCGTCCTCGAGGTTCGTCACCGAGGTGGCCAGCCGCACCGGCACGTCTGCGGTCGCTTCTCGCAGCGCCACGTGGAGTGCCTCTCGCCGAATCGCGACGCAACCGCCGACGCCGTCCCACCATCGGTCGACGTCGACCTCGGCGAGACGACGACCACGATGGTCGAGGAAGCACTGCCTGCGAATCGGGTTGGCGTCGGGCGGCACCTCGATGCCGAGCTCTCGCAGAGCCCGCACGGCATTGCCCGGGAGGTACAGGCCCGCGCCGATCGGCTGCCAGTCGGATACCCGCTCGACGACCTCGGGCGTGCCCCCACGCCGGTGCAGCGCGTGCGCCAGCGCAAGGCCGGCGATCCCGGCGCCGACGATCAGGATCCTCACGCGGCTGAGCCCGCCCCCGTACTCAGCAGTCGTTCGAGGTTCTCGATCGTCTGCCGCACCGCCCGGTCGATCGCCCGCCGAACGACGGTCCGGTCGAGCAGGCCGCGAAACCCGCTTCGCGGCTCGTACTCGACGACGATGCGATAGGAGAATCCGTCGTCGATCTTTCGGAAATGACGCTCGTGACGGGCGTCCGGCAAGCCGGCCTGGGTGCTCGCATAGGTGACCAGGCGGTTCGGAACGAGCTCCTCCAGGGTCATCCTGAGCTCGACGTCGCGACCGAGGAGGCGGAGGACGAGGTGCGCGCGGTCGCCGGGCGCGCTCCAGCGTGTGTCCGGCTCGACGCGAACCAGCCCGGGCCAGTAGGACGGCCAGTTCGCCGGATCCGTGATGACCGAGAACCCGTGCTCGAGCGGAGTCGGAAAGGCTTGTTCGCGCTCTATCCGCACGAGAAGAACCATGCCCTGGGCAGGCCGACCTTCGCGTCGGTAGAACCACCCATGTTCGCGTTCATGGGAGCCTGCCGGTCGTTCGACCCACAGGTGGTCCGGAGACGAGCTTGTTCTCGTACGCGTATGCCGTCGCGGCGGCGCGCGAGGAAACCTGCAGCTTCGTGAAGATGTTGCTCACGTGCCTGTCGACGGTGCGCTTGCTGAGCACCAGCTCGGCCGCGATCGCCTTGTTGCTCTTGCCCGCGGCGAGCAGACGGAGCACCTGCAGCTCGCGAGACGTCAACGGTCGGTCGTCGCTCGTCCTTGTGGCGCCGCCGAGCGCGTCGACGCGCGCTATGTTCTGCGCGGCGCCGAGTTGCTCGAACGCCGCACGCGCGGCGTCCAGCTCCAACGTCGCGGTCTCGTCGTCGCCGAGCGTGCGGCAGGCCTGCGCCATTAGAACGCGGGTCTGGCCGACCTCGTACGGCGCTTCGAGCTCTTGCCACAGTCCCTTCGCGCGCCGGAGTGCACGTAGAGCCGCATGGGCATCACCCGTCGCCAGCGCCACCGCTCCACGTGCCTGGGCAGCCTGCGCGCGCAGCATCGCGCTCCCGTGCCGTGAGGCGATTCCCTCGAGCTCCACGCACGCATTCGCGGCGCCCTCGCGATCACCCGCCGCGAGCGCGATCTCGACCAGGGCTGGTAGGTATCTCGCTTGCTCGACCCAGTCCGTCACGCCGGCGGCGACCTGGGCGATTGCGGTGCTCGCGACGTCGATTCGCCCCTGAGCCAGCCGCAGCAGCGCGAGGCCCGGCTGCGGCTCGACCCCGCGCCGGCTGGCGTCGCGGTAGGCCTGCTCGGCGTCGCTCAGCTCTCCCTGGAGACGGTGAAGCTCTCCCTGACGGTAAGAGGCATGGCCGCTCCAGACGTCATCCGCTCTCCCGGCGAAGCGCTCCCCCGCCAGCCGCGACTCGTCCAGCGCCGCTCGCCAGTCGCCGCGCAACTGCAGGAGCTCCGCCCGGTGGATCAGGCAGATTCCCGTGAACGGCACGAGGCCCGGCTGGCGATCGCACCACTCGGACATGGCGGCGGTCCACTCGCTGGCACGGCTCAGCTCATGGACCTCGTGGCAGCCGTCGATGACGCTGCAATAGACGAGGCCAGTGACGACCGGCGAGAGCTCACTAACGGTTGCCTCGACCATCGCCTGATCGAGCTTTCCGAGCCCTTCCTCCACCCGACCCAGCCTGACCAGCGCACGGCCCTGGTCCATCAGGGCGAGAGCCAGGAGATCCGCGTCGCCGAAGCGCTCAGCGACCTCCGCCGCCGCGGCGGAGGCTCTGAAGGCGCCCTCCCAGTCGCCGACGAACGTGTGGTGGAGATCGGTCGCCACGAGCACATACCCCCGCTCGACGCAGTCCCCTTCCCGCTGATCGAGCAAACGCTCTGCCCGTCCGAACCATCCGGTGGCGCGGGCCGACTCACGACGAAGGAGGAGATGGACTCCGAGCCAGAACGCGCAGCGGACGGCTCGCCGCCGGTTACCCTTGTCGAGGTGGCCCTGATGCGCGCGCTCCAGGGCGCTCAGATTTTCGTCGTCGCGGCCGAGCATGTAGGCGGCCGTCGCGAGGAGCTCCAGGTCCTGCGGCTGGAGCGGCGCTGCTCGATCGACGCTCGCCAGCGACTCGTACGCGTCGAGCCACGCACGGTGCTCGTACGACGCCCGGCCGTGTTCGAGCTCATCGATGCTCATGTCGGCTCATTGTTCCGGTGGATGTCCATCGCACGGGCTTTGAGCGTCCCTCGTGAACGACCTAGCATGGCACTCGAGCGTCAATCGACGAGAGGAGCCCCTTCGATGGCGGGCGAGAAAGACACGATCCAGCGCACCGTGCTACCGATTCCTGACAAGGCCTACGCGGGTCTGGTGACGTACGACGCGAAGGACCCGTCGACGTCCTTCCCTCCGATCGAGCCGCTGCGTCCGCCGGAGGGTGCGCCGAACGTGCTGATCGTGCTGATCGACGACGTCGGCTTCAGCGCCTCGAGCGCCTTCGGCGGGCCGTGCTCCACTCCGACCGCCGAGCGGCTCGCCGCCAACGGGCTCAAGTACAACCGCTTCCACACGACGGCGCTCTGCTCGCCGACGCGCCAGGCGCTCCTCACCGGCCGCAACCACCACTCCGTCGGGATGGGCGGGATCACCGAGATCGCGACCTCGGCGCCGGGCTACAACTCGATTCGTCCGAACACCTGCGCCCCGCTCGCCGAGACCGTGAAGCTCAACGGCTACTCGACCGCGCAGTTCGGCAAGTGCCACGAGGTGCCGGTATGGGAGACGAGCCCGATGGGCCCGTTCCACGCCTGGCCGACAGGCTCGGGCTTCGAGCACTTCTACGGCTTCATCGGCGGCGAGACGAACCAGTACGCGCCCGCGATCTATCGCGACACGGTGCCGATCGAGCAGCCGAAGACGGCCGAGGAGGGCTACCACTTCACCGAGGACATGACCGACCAGGCGATCGACTGGATCAAGCAGCAGAAGGCGCTGATGCCGGACAAGCCCTTCTTCGTCTACTTCGCGCCGGGCGCGACGCACGCGCCGCACCACGTGCCGACGGAATGGTCGGACAAGTACAAGGGAAAGTTCGACGACGGCTGGGACGCGCAGCGCGAGCGAACGTTCGCGAAGCAGAAGGAGCTCGGCGTGATCCCGCCCGACGCGGAGCTCACCGAGCGGCCGAAGGAGATCCCGGCCTGGGACGACATGCCTGACGACCTCAAGCCGGTGCTCGCACGCCAGATGGAGGTCTACGCCGGCTTCCTCGAGCACACCGACCACCACGTCGGCCGGCTGATCGACTCGCTCTCCGAGCTCGCGATCCTCGAGAACACGCTCGTCTACTACGTGATCGGCGACAACGGCGCCTCGGCCGAGGGCACGCCGAACGGCTGCTTCAACGAGCTCGTGATCCTGAACGGCGCGTTCGGCCTCGAGACGACCGAGTTCATGGTCTCGAAGATCGACGACTTCGGGACGCCCGCCGCGTACAACCACTACGCGGTCGGCTGGGCGCACGCGATGGACACGCCGTACCAGTGGACGAAGCAGGTCGCCTCGCACTGGGGCGGGACGCGGAACGGGACGATCGTGCACTGGCCCGCCGGCATCAAGTCGAGGGGCGAGCTCCGCTCGCAGTTCCACCACGTGATCGACGTCGCGGCGACCGTGCTCGACGTCGCCGGGCTTCCAGCGCCCCTGAGCGTGAACGGCGTCCAGCAGCGACCGCTCGAGGGCGTCTCGATGGCGTACTCGTTCGACGACGCCGAGGTGGAGGACCGCCGCACGACGCAGTACTTCGAGATGTTCTGCAACCGCGGCATCTACCACGAAGGCTGGACCGCGTGCACCCGGCACTCGACGCCGTGGGTGGCAACCGAGATGCCTGCGTTCGACGACGACGTCTGGGAGCTCTACGCCCCCGACGATTGGACACAGGCACACGACATCTCCTCGGAGCAGCCGGAGAAGCTCGCCGAGCTCCAGCGGCTGTTCATCATCGAGGCGGGGAAGTACAACGTGCTACCGCTCGACGACAGGCGGTTCGAGCGGTTCAATCCCGACCTCGCAGGGCGTCCACAGCTCGTCAAGGGGGCGTCACAGCTCCTCTTCGGTCGCATGGGACGCCTGAGCGAGAACTCGATCGTCAACATCAAGAACAAGTCGCATGCGGTCACGGCGGAGATCGACGTGCCCGAGGGCGGCGCGAACGGCGTCATCATCGCGCAGGGCGGCGCCTTCGGCGGCTGGGCCTTCTACGCGAAGGACGGCAAGCCGGCGTATTGCTACAACCTCTTCGGCCTGCAGCAGTTCAAGGCCTACGGCGACGACGCGATGCCGGCCGGGCAGCATCAGGTGCGGATGGAGTTCACGTACGACGGCGGCGGCCTCGGCAAGGGCGGCGACGTCACGCTGTTCGTCGACGGCGAGAAGGTGGGCGAGGGTCGTGTCGACAACACCGTTCCGATGGCCTTCTCCGCCGACGAGACGACCGACGTCGGAAGCGATACGGCGACGCCGGTCAGCGACGACTACGGGATCAAGGACAGCGAGTTCACCGGCACCGTCCAGTGGGTGCAGATCGACCTCGACGCCGCGGCGGAGGACACCGACCACCTGATCTCGCCGGAGGAACGTCTCCGCGTCGCGATGGCCCGGCAGTAGGAAGGCCGCCGGGAAGGCGCATCGGAACTCCGACGCGCCTTCCCTCTCGGCGGCGGGCTAGGATCGCAAGCCCGGTCGGGTCAATGCCCAGATCACCCAGACACAGAGGGCGATCACGAGGATCGACCAGAACGGGTAGTACGGGATGAAGAAGAAGTTCTCGATGGCTGCGAGAACGGCGAGCACGATCGCGAACACCGCCGCCCACGTGGCCCCCGTGTACAGGCCGTACCCCGCGACGAGCAGCAGGATCCCGAGGATCAGATGGATCCAGCCCCACGCGCTGGTGTCGAGGTCGAACGTGTAGTTCTGCGTAACGACGTAGAAGTCGTCGTCGAAGATTGCGACCAGACCGGCGATCACCTGGAAGACGCCGATCATGATCATCATCGTGGCGGCGAAGGTGATGCCGCCGACGGCCCAACCCGACACGGGTTGATAGCCGGGGTCCTGCTGCGACATGACGCGCTCCTTTCCGAGGTCCGCGCCCGTGATTCGCCCTGCAGGTCGTGACTCCTCCGGCGCTTCCACGTGACGACACAGACTCCGCGGCGAATTCGACGTCTCATTCGCGAGGGCATCGTGCAGGGGTCTGAAGAATCGGAGCAGCCGCTCGATGAGCTGCGCGCGCGGCAGGAAAGCGAGCTCGCCATGAGCCACGCCCTGTCGTCGATGGAGTTCGCGCTCGCCCAGGAGGCGTACCACGTGGGCGCGACGCTGCGCGAGGCCGGAATCGGCTTCGATCCGCTCACCTTCGTTGCTCTGCGGATCCTCGAGGCGAGTGCGGAGGAGATGCCGGATCCGTCCCGGCTGCTCAGCGCGCTCGTCGACAACGGGTCTCTCGACCGCTCGGTCGAGCTTGCCACCGACCTCCTCGCCGAAGAGGCTGCCTAGAACGTCCAGCCCTATGCGCGCGTTCGAGCGACCACCAGGAGGTACTCGTAGGGGTACTCCGCCGGGCCGTCGGGGCTGCCGCGATTCGACCGTGTGGCGCTTTCGGCGAGCACGCGCTCGAGGGCCGCAAGGCGTTCCGGCTCGTCGGCGAGGAACGAGCGAAGGGCGATGATCGGCCCGAATGTCTCGCCGAAGAGCTCGAGGTAGGCCTGCGGGCTCGAGGCGCGCTCGACGTACGATCTCCGGGTCAACTCGAGCGAGTCGACCCGGTCGCCGAAGAGCTGCCGCACGTGGTTCTCGCTCCCCCAGAGCGTGGGTGAGAGCGCGTCAGGCGGAGGGGGTGGGGCGAAGCCCCCAAGCATCTCGAAGAACTCCCCCGCGAGACCCTCGGGTGTGAAGTTCGCCATACCGATCGTGCCACCCGGGCGGCACACACGAAGCATCTCGTTCGCGACGGCCTGGTGGTCGGGGGCGAAGATCGCGCCGAACGACGACGTGACGACGTCGAACGCGTCGTCGTCGAACGGCAGTGCCTCTGCGTCGCCCTCCACCCACTCGAGCGTCACCCCGCGGTCGAGCGCCTCTCGACGTCCCGCCTCGAAGTTCTCGGGCGTGAGGTCCGAGGCAACCACGAGCGCCCCGGTCTCGGCTGCTCGGATCGCCACGTTCCCCGTGCCTGCGGCCACGTCGAGCACACGCTGGCCCGCTGAGATTCCGCAAGCCTCGACCAACACAGGACCGACCTCCCACACCGTCGCCTTCGCAAACCGGTGGTAGTCGCCGAGCGCCCACATGGCCCGCGTCTCCGCCTTGTGCTCTCGGTCGAGCTCCGTCGTGGCTTCGTGCTGCGTCGTCATGCGTCCTCCGATCTCCGCCATCCTCGAGAGGGCTGCGACCCGGGCCACGGCACCCCTCGACCGGCTCTCCATGACGTGACGGTAGAGCCGACCACAACCGGCGGCTTCGCCGTGAAAGGCCATCCGCACACGGCCGAGATGGCCAATCCCGGCTATGCGCGGGAGCCGCCGGGAGCCCGGCGCGAATTGCGACCGCGGCGGCTGCCGTGCGGGAAGGCACGTCGAGCTTGCGGAGAATGTTGGTGACGTGGCGATGGACCGTGTGCTCGCTCACGACGAGGCGCTCTGCGATCGCTCGATTCGTGAGCCCCTCGGTGAGGAGGGCGAGCACCTCGCGCTCGCGTTGCGTGAGCTCGCCGAGCGGAGCGGGGATGTCCGTGGAGAGCATCCGTCGCGCTCGCTGCGCCTCCGCTTCCGCGCCGAGCTCGGCGAATCGGTCGAGTGCTGCGCCGGCCTCGCGATGGGCAGACTCCACCCGGTCCAGCGCGATGAGGCTTGTGGCGAGCTGGATCCGCGCCGCAGCAGCCTCGTACGGTGCGCCGCATCGCTCGTAGCCGTCGACGGCGTCCTCGAACAGTTGTCTCGCGCGGTCATGGTCGCCGCGTGCCGCCGTCAGGGCGCCCTCGGCACGGTCGGCTGCCGCCCGGAGGGCCGCTGTGCCGAAGAGCTTCGCGGACGTACGGAGCTTCTCGAGCGCGGAGCTTGCCTCTTCGAGCTCCCCGCGCGCGACGCGCGCGTGGACGAGCAGCTCGAGAGCGGGCGCTCGCTCGATCCGACGTGTGTCCGGGAGCTGGCGCAGCAGGCGCTCCATCAGGTCGACGGCCCGACGCGCGTCGCCTCGATCGAGAGCGAGGCGGGCGCGGCAGAGCCCTGCCTCGCCGACCAGGCCGGCTTCGTCGAGGAGCTGCGCTGCGTCGGACGCACGTCCCTGCCGACGTCGCAGCTCCGCGAGCTCGAGAAGTGGCGCAGCGGCCCATGCCGGGCGGGAGCGACCGAAGTCGTCCGCCGCGGACGTCAGCTCGGCCTCGGCGTCCGCCCACCTGCCACGCCACAGCTGGACCGCCCCGTAGTGGGCCCGACAGAAGGCCAGCATGTAGCGGCTGCCGTACCGCTCGGCGAACTCGGCGATTCGGTCGATCCATTCGACCGCCCGCACGTAGTCGTGCACCGTCGTGCACGACGTCACGAGGATGCAGAAGGTCCAGGCGTTGGCGATCGGGATCGACGCTTCGTTCTCGAGGGCAACGGAGGTTGCCTCGTCGAGACAGCGCATTCCCTCGTCCACCTGACCGGACGAGACCAACGCCGCACCGTCGAGAGCGAGACCGAGCATCTCGAGGTCCTCGACCTCGAAACGGCGCCCGAGCTCGACCGCGGTGGCGGCTAGCTCGCGCGCTCGCGCGGTGTCACCCTCCGTGTGTGCGAAGTACCCCTGGTGGAACGAGAGCCAGCCGTGGTCGGGCCCGGGCTCGAGAGGCTCGAGCAAGCGCTCGGCGCGCGCGAGCCATCCGCTCGCCACCGCGGTGGCGCCGTTGAACTCCGCCTGATCGACTGCCAGCCACGTGGCCATGCGGGCCGCATCAGCCGCGTCGCCGCGCCTCTTGTACAGGCGAAATGCGCGCTCTCGCTCATCGAAGACGACATCCGCCTCGTCGAGCCACCATGCCGCCCAGCTGAGCCCCTCGCGTGCCTCCGGCGAGTCCTCGACCGCGAGAGCCTTCTCGAACGACTCCCGCGCCGTCGACCATCGCGCGTCCGCCAGCGCCGCCCAGCCGGCCTCGATTGGATCGGAGGTGACGTGCCTGGAGGACTTCGCCACGCCTGGCATTGTCGCGCGCGGGACGCGGTGACGAAGGCCGAGGCCGAGCAGGCCGAGCAGGCGCGCCACGATTGACGGGTGAGGACGGTGTCCGACTGACGTCGGACACCGCGTTCAGTCGGGTTCGGACGGGCAGAGCAGCGCCTCCTCGTCGGGCGGCTGCCCTGTGAAGGCGTCGCTTCGCACCGAGACGACGGCGACCCGCTTGCCGTCCTCACTCGCCTGGACGAGCGTCGCGTAGTCGAGAATGCCGCCGCTGTGCCCCCAGAAGCGCCCACACTTGAGGTCGATCGAGAAGATGCCGAGCCCGACCTCTCCGTAGCCCGCCTCGGGGACGATGGTCTGTTGCATCTCCGATAGCGAGTCGTCGGACAGGACCCGGCCGGAAAGAAGCGCGGAGTAGAAGCGCCCCAGATCGCGGGCGTCCGAGACGAGGGCGCCGGCCGCCCACGGGACGACCGGGTTCTGCCCCGGGTCGTTCAAGTCCTGCACCCGGCTCGTCGTCGGCAGCTCGGTGCGTTCGAGGTCCAGCGGCTCGAGCAGGCGCTCCTCCAACTGCTCGCGGTACGTCGTCCCGGTGAGCTTCTCGATGACGAGCCCGAGCGCGATGTAGTTCGTGTTCGAGTACCCCCACTCCGTTCCCGGGCGAAAGGTCATCGGTAGCGACCCGGCGTGGCGCAGGATGTCGATCGGCCGGATCGACGTCGAGCTGTTTGCCTGCTCGAGCCAGGTCGCGTCGTCGGTGTAGCTCGCGAGCCCGGAGCGGTGTTGCAGGAGCTGCCGGATCGTGATGTTGCTCCCGGCCGGGACGACGCCCGGCAAGTGCCGCTCGAGCGTGTCGCTCAGGCGTAGCCGTCCTTCGGCGACGAGTTGGAGCACGATCGCCGCTGCGAACGTCTTCGAGACACTTCCGGCGCGGAAGCGCTGATCGGGGGCGGGTCGGTCGAGTCCAGCGGTCGCGACGTACTCGTGACCGTCGTCGGAGACGTAGACGATCACGCTCCGCCCGCCGTCGCGCGCGAGTTGCTTCGCGATCCGCTCGACGGGAGGAGGCGACGTGCGCGACGCATCGTCGCTGCACCCGGGAGAAACCAGGGCAAGCGCCACCGAGAGCGTCGCCAGAGTCAGGCCGCCGAGCCGCACACCAGGATCCTGCACCACAGGCGCGGGTCAGCCGAGCCAGGTGATCCCGTAGTTCTTTGACGCGGCCGCGTAGGCATCGGGCCCGAGCGTCCCGGCCGTGTGCGCTTCCGCCAGCTCGCGGAAGAATCCCTCGAAGCCGCCGGGGACGGTCAGCACGAGCAAGCGACCCTGACCGTGCACGACGCGGCGTTGTGCGTGAGGGACACCGCGCGGCGCGAAGACGACGCCACCGGGACCGGCGGGGAACTCGTCGTCTCCGACCTGGATGACGTGCTCACCCTCGAGGACGTGGAACAGCTCGTCCTCTCGTTCGTGGACGTGAAGCGGCGTGTCCAACATGGGCGGAACTTCCTCGAAGAGGCTGAACGCACCGGCGGTCTCCGCTGCCGAAGCTCGAACGAGGATCGTGACGCCTCCAAAGACGAGAAGCTCTCCTTCGCCCGCTTCGAGCGCGAACGGAGTGGGCTGATCGGCCATCGACGCGAGGATACGCGGCTCAGTCGGGCGGCGGTGTCGGCGAGCAGGCAGCGCTCGATCGAGCAAGGCAACACAGCGCGGTGCGAGCCATGACGACGACGGCCCGCCGAGAGGCGGGCGGAAGTCTGGTGAAGCGGGGAACCACCCCGCGCGTGACTGTCAACCACCACCAGTCTCGTGCCGCGCGACGTCGACCTCGACTCGCTTCCTGGCTCAGCTCTCGGCGAGCGCCTGGCGGCGCGCGAGCTCCGCCTCGGAAGGCTCATCGAGCGCGAACGTCCCGTACTCGATCTCACCCGCGCGTTCGTACGTCGCCATCAGGACACCCGTGGAGGAGGCACTGGAGTCGACGAGCCTCAGCCCTGCCGGAATTGTGCCGTCGGCGAAGAGGCGCTTGCCGGTGCCGAGCGCGAGGGGGAAGATCATGACGCGGTACTCGTCGACGAGATCGTGCTTCTGCAGCGTCTGGATCAGGTTCGAGCTGCCGTGCACCTGGATCTCCGGCCCGTCCTCGGCCTTGAGCTTCGCGACCTGCTCGGGCACGTCGCCCTCGATCAGCCGCGAGTTGCCCCAGTCCACCTTGTCGAGGGTTCTCGACGCGACGTGCTTCGTCGCGCTGTTCAAGACGTCGGCGCCGGGGTCGGTGGCGTGGGGCCAGTGCGCAGCGAAGATCTCGTAGGTCTTCCGTCCGAGGAGCAGGTCGAAGGGCTTCCCCATCAGCTCGCCCATCCGCTGGCCCATGGCGTCGTCCCAGTAGTTGACCGACCACCCCTCGTGGGTGAAGCCTCCGGCCGGATCCTCCCCGGGGCCGCCAGGGGCTTGCATGACTCCGTCGAGCGTCATGAACGTGCTGACGGCGAGCTTCCTCATCTCGTTCCCCTTTCTCTGTCATTCGGCGTACGCCGCGAGCTACCCGGCGCGTCTACCCGGTTCCAGCGAGTTGGACGCGGCTCGGCATCAGAACCCATCGTTCGCCGTTCGCAGGGAGCTCCACGGGACGCGCCCGCCTGCTAGAACGAGCACCAGTATGAGCGAGGCAGAAAGCCTCCACGGGCAGGAGCACGTCCGTCGCTACCGCGAGACGAACGGTGAGGTCGGCCACATCTGGCGACGCGGCTCGAAGGTCCTCCTGCTCACAACGACGGGCCGGAAGTCCGGCCGGCCGGGTACGACGCCGCTGATCTACGAGAGCGCGGGGGACGACTACGTCATCATCGCCTCGAACGGGGGTGCGCCCGAGCACCCGGGCTGGTACCGGAACCTCGCGAAGGAGCCCCGCGCCGAGGTGCAGGTGCTGGGCGACATCTTCCGCGCCCGCGCCCGCACCGCCACCGGCGACGAGCGTGCACGGCTCTGGGAGCTTGCTGCGCAGCAGTGGCCCCCATACGACGACTACCAGATGAGGACCGAGCGAGAGATCCCGGTCGTCGTACTCGAACGCGAGTGAGCGACGGCTCTGTGGCGTCCGAGGACGACTGGACGGATTCCTAGGCAGTCAGCAGCGACGCGAGCCGTTCGACGCCCTCGTCGATCTGCGCCTCGCCGACCATGCTGAAGGAGAGCCGCACGGTGTCGGCGCCACGGCCGTCCGTGAAGAACAACGTCCCCGGCACGATGCCGACGCCTCGCTCGGCTGCGCGCCGAGCGAGCTCCACCGAGTCGGCGCCGACGGGCAGCGTCAGCCAGGAGAAGAAGCCGCCCTCCGGGCGCGTCCAGCGGGCGCCCTCCGGCATCCAGCGCGCGAGGGCCGCCAGCATGCGGGCGCACTTGCGTTGGTAGAGCGCGCGCGACAACACGAGCTGCTCGTCGATCCAACCGCGCCGGACCGACTCTTCGAACAGCCGCTGTCCAAGCGCGCCCGCGCACTGGTCGGTGTTCTGCTTAGCGGAGACGAGTCGCGCGGAGATGTCGGCCGGGCCGACCGCCCAGCCGAGCCGGACGCCGGGAAAGAAAGTCTTCGACGTCGTACCCGTCTGCACGACCACGTCGGGCGCGAGGCTCCACAGACTCGGGAGCGACTCCCCCGAGAAGCAGAGCTCGCGGTACGCCACGTCCTCGACGATCAGGAACCCGTAGCGGTACGCCAGCTCGACCAGCAGCGTTCGCCGCTCGGCGGCGAGGCTGACGCCGGCCGGGTTCTGGTGGTCGGGGATGCTGTAGACGAGCTTTGGACGGAGCCCACCAGTGAGCCGCCGCTCCAGGTCCTCCACGTCGAGCCCGTGCTCGTCCATGCCGACGGCGACCAGCGTTGCCTCGAAGCTCCGGAACGCCTGAATCGAGCCGAGGTACGTGGGGGCTTCGACGACGACCAGGTCGCCGGGATCGATGAACGACTTGCCCACCAGCTCGAGCGCCTCGATCGCACCGCTCGTGACCAGGAGCTCGTCGTCTGCGGGACGACGTCCCTGGAGCATCTCGAGCCGGCCCGCGAAGGCGTCGAGGAGCCCGGCGAGGCCGCGCGTCGGTGCGTACTGGAACGCGGCCGCCTCCTCCGTGGCAGCCAGCTCCTGAAACAACGTCGCGACGCGCTCGCGCGGAAACGTCTCCGGGTCGGGGAACCCGCCCGCGAACGAGATCAGATCGGGGACTCCGAGGAAGGCCAGGACGGATGCGATCCCGTCGCCGACCTCACCCCGCGTGCGCGCAGCGACCAGAGCGTCCCAGCGGCCGACCTCAGGCGTCGTCGTCATCCCTCGCATCCTAGGGGGAGGCTGAGCACCCGCCGCACGGCCAGCTATAAGGGCGGAGTGTTCGTCACCGTGACGACGACGAGAGGGTCGCCTGACGAGCCGCTCGAGAGTGCGACCATCGCCGGCGAGGAGATGCTTCCGTGGCTGCGCCAGATCGACGGCTTCGAGGGGCTGTTGATGGTGTCCAACGAGACCGAGGGCAGGACCCTGGTGATCAGCTTCTGGGAGAGCCGGGAGGCGGCCGACAAGCATCGGACCGCGCGCGACCAGTTTCGCGACCGCATCACATCGGCGGTCGGCGTTCGAGTCGAGGACGTCACCGACTACGAGGTCACGTTCGCCGACCTCGGCTCGGTCGCCGACCGGATTCGGTAGCGGAGCCTATGGCGTCGGCGACAGCCGGCGGCCGACCCGGCTCCGACTCAGCGCCTGCCGAGTCGGGCCGGGATCCGACGGGCGCGAGGGCCCGCGCTACGCGCGGACTTTGAACGATCCCCGCATTTCGTCCGCGTGCGGGTCGCAGACGAACGTGTAGGTCTTGCCTGCGCGCAGCTTGACGAGGAACGTCTTCGCGCCGGTGCCGCCGACCGACGTCGCGACGTTCACGCCGGGGCCACGGAGGCGAAAGTTGTGCTCGTCGGCCCGGTCCTGGACGATCAGCTTGAACGCGCCGGCCTTCTTCGGCTTGAGCGAAACGCCGATCGTGTCCCCTGGGCCGACGGCCCCTCGGAACGTCGGGGTCGCGGCGATCGCTGGTGACGCAGTGAGAAGGAGCCCGCCGATCGCGAGCAGTGCAACACGCTTCATGGCTAGTCCTTTCGATTCGGGGTGGGTACGTGTGACCTCGGTCCTGCAGGGCACGACGCTCGCAGCGTCGCGGTCGTGGTCGCAAGTGGCCATTGGTCGTAGGACTCTCGGCTGACCCGCGAGGACGGATGACGGCGCTGACCAGGCGGTGCTATGCGACCGGCTCGCAGGGTCCCGACGTTCGGTCAGGTTATGGCGACGTCTCCGCCGCTACCGTCACGTTCAGTTCGACTCGCACGTGCGAGAAACGAGCAGGGCACGCTTCTCAGCCGAGCTTCGTGCCCGCTCCGTGAGTCGCGGTCGACTTGCCGGAACGGCAACGGCGGCCGGGGGGCGACCACGCAAGGATCCTCCCTCTGACGGGGGGAGAGGGGGGTAAGGCGAAGGGCGGGACTGCGGCGCTCGCCCTTCGCCGTTTACCTTCTCGAGCCGACCGGCCACTCAGCGGCCGGCTGCGTAACCCTGCATGGCGCGGGGATTGGCGCCTGCCTTGAGCATCCCGTCGGGATCGCGGCCGACCGCGGTGACGCGGCCCAGCGACCAATCCGGCCAGACCGTCACCTCGTGGCCGCGACCGCGGAGCTCGTCGACCACGTCCTCGCCGAACCGGCCCTCGACGGAGAGCGAGCGCTCCTCGAAGCCGCGCGGGTAGAACGACGAGATCAGGTGGTCGGTGTGGTACTCCGGCGCGTCGATCGCCTCCTGCAAGTTCATTCCCCGGTCGACGTGACGCAGGAAGACATGGAGGGCCCACTGTTCCTGCTGGTCGCCGCCGGGCGTGCCCCAGGCGAGCCAGGGTTCGCCCTCGCGGAGTGCCAGGCCGGGGGAAAGGGTCGTCCTCGGGCGGGCGCCCGGACGGAGCGACGAGGGAAGGCCGTCTTCGAGCCAGAACATCTGCGCGCGCGTGCCGAGCGGCCAGCCGAGCGACCGAATCACCGGCGAGCTCTGCAGCCAGCCGCCGCTCGGCGTCGCCGAGATCATGTTCCCCCACCGGTCGACCACGTCGAGGTGGACGGTGTCGCCTCGTGTCGGCTCGCCGGCGCCTTGTAACACTGTGTTACTTGGCACGACCGGCGCCGGCAGACGACCGAGCCCTGGTCGCTGTTCGCTCGATGCCTCCTGGCCCAACAACTGGCGGCGCTCGTCGTTGTAGCCGGGTGAGAGCAGCATGTCGAGTGGGACGTCGGCGTCGCCGTAGAGCGCGTCGCGGTCGGCGAAGGACAGCTTTGCGCACTCGGTCACGAGGTGGACGAGCTCGGCCTCCGAAAGCGATCGCAGGTCGAATGCCTCGAGCAGCGCGAGCTGCTGTAGCGCGACAGGCCCCGATCCCCACGGCCCGGTCTTGCACACGGTGATCCCGCGGTAGTCGTGGGTCGCGGCAGGCTCCACGGTCGCCTCCCAGGAGGCGAGGTCGTCGCCGGTCAGGAGGCCGCCCTCCGCCTCGCAGAAACGGTGGATCTCCTCTGCGACGAAACCCGTGTAGAACGCCTGTCGCGCGCGCTCGATCTCATCCGCGCGCGAGCCCCCACTGGCCTCGTCGACGATCCGGCGATACGTGGCGGCGAGCGTCGGGCTGCGAAAGCGGGTTCCCACCTCGGGCGGCGGGAGGTACAGCTCGCGCGACGCCGGCCAGGTCTCGAGCAGCTCCATCTCGCGCTCGATCACCATGCGCATCCCCTCGACGACGGGGAAACCCTCGTCCGCGTAGCCGATCGCGAACGCCAGCACGTCCTCGAGCCGCCAGGTGCCGAAGTCGCGGAGCAGCGTCAGCCAGCCGCCGAACGCGCCCGGCACGCAGGCGGCGAGCACGCCGGCGCCCGGGATCAGGTCGTGCCCGAGCTCGCGAAAGCGGTCGATAGTCGCCGCCCGTGGAGCGACGCCCTGCCCGCACAGCACGAGCGGCTCGCCGCGGTCGACCGACCAGAAGACCGCCGGCACCTCGCCGCCCGGCCCGTTCAGGTGGGGCTCCACCACCTGGAGGGTGAATCCCGTCGCGACCGCGGCGTCGAACGCGTTGCCTCCCCGCTCGAGCACCGACATCCCCGCCGCCGACGCGAGCCAGTGCGTCGAAGCGACCATCCCGAAGGTTCCACGGAGCTCCGGTCGCGTCGTAAATGTCATGCGACTCCCAGGCGCTCGCCGGCGAGGCTCGGCGCCTCGCCGCCCGGGCCGACGAGGTGGCACGCGACCCGGTGCCCGCGGCCGACGTCGCGCAGAGCGGGCACCTCGTCCACCGACCGCGGCGCCGAACGGTCGGCGAACGGGCAGCGAGTCCGAAAGGCGCATCCCGAGGGCGGGTCGAGCGGGCTGGGGATCTCGCCGGTGAGGACGATCCGCCGCCGGCCCCGCTGCTCCTCCGGGTCGGGCGTCACGGCGGCCGAAAGCAACGCCTGCGTGTACGGGTGCTTGGGCGTGTCGAACAGCTCACGGGTCGGAGCCGTCTCCACGATCCTGCCGAGGTACATCACGGCGACACGGTCGCAGAGGTACTCGACGGTGGCCAGGTCGTGGGTGATGAAGAGGCACGAGAACCCCATCGACGACTGGAGGTCGCGGAGCAGGTTGAGGATCGCCGCCTGGACAGAGACGTCGAGCGCCGACACGGGCTCATCAGCAACGAGCACGCTCGGCTCGACGGAGAGCGCCCGTGCGAGGCCGACTCGCTGCCGCTGTCCGCCGGAGAGCTCGTGTGGGTAGCGGAAGCGCAGCTCGGGTCGCAGGCCGACCAGGTCGAACAGCCCGGCGATCTGGGCGTCGAGCGTCTTCCGCCGCGCGAGGCCGTGCAGGCGCAGCGGCTCGGCGACGATCTGGCCGGTGGTCAGGCGCGGGTTCAGGGACGAGTACGGATCCTGGAAGACCATGTGCAGGTGGCGCCGGTGAGGCCGGAGCTCGCGCCGCGAGAGGTGGGTGATGTCGACTCCCTGAAGCCGGATCGTGCCCGCGGTCGGCTCGACGAGCCGGAGCACGCAGTTCGCCACCGTCGTCTTGCCGCTCCCCGACTCGCCCACCAGCCCGAGCAGCTCGCCGGGCGCGATCGCGAAGGAGACGTCCTCCACTGCGTGCACGACCCCGTCGCCGCCGAGCAGGCGGTTGCCGGCCTGGAAACGCTTGACGAGGCCCTCGACCTCGAGCGCCGGAACCGTGCCGCCGTCGCGGCTCACGCTGCCTGCCGCCCGGGATGGACGCATGCCGCGACGTGACCCGGATCGATCTGCACAAGGCTCGGAAGCTCTGCCACGCAGGCATTGTCCGCGCGCGGGCAGCGCGGCGCGAAGACGCACGCCTCGGGCATCCGGTCGAGCGAGGGCACGCGGCCGGGAATCTCCCGCAGTCTTCCGTTCCCGTCGCCCGCGCCGCGACGCGGGATCGCGTCGAGCAGTCCGATCGTGTACTGGTGTTGCGGGTGCGCGAACAGGTCGTGCACGGATGCCTCCTCGACCTTGCGGCCTGCGTACATGACGACGACCCGGTCGGCGAGGTCGGCGACGACGCCGAGGTTGTGCGTGATGAGGATGATCGCGGTCTGGAGACGCTGCCGCAGCTCTCGCATCAGGTCGAGGATGCCCGCCTGGATGGTGACGTCGAGGGCCGTCGTGGGCTCGTCGGCGATCACGATCTTCGGGTCGCAGGCGATCGCCATCGCGATCATCACTCGCTGGCGCATCCCCCCGGAAAGCTGGTGCGGGTACTCGTCGACCCTGCGTGAAGCGGCCGGGATGTGCACGAGATCGAGCAGCTCGATCGTCCGTGCCTTGGCAGCCGCGCGTGAGAGCCCGAGGTGCTGCCGCAGCACCTCGCCGATCTGGCGGCCCACCGTGAACGCCGGGTTGAGCGAGGTCATCGGCTCCTGGAAGACGACCGAGATCTCCCGACCCCGGACGCGCCGAAGCTGGGGCTTGGGCGCGGCGAGCAAGTCCATTCCGTCGAAGCGTGCCGTCCCGGACACGGTCGCGGTGTCGGGCAGCAGGCCGAGGATGGACATCATCGTCACGGACTTGCCACAGCCCGACTCGCCGACGACGCCGAGCACCTCGCCTGCGCGGAGCTCGAAGCTGAGTCGGTCGACGGCGTGCACCCTCCCGTCGTCGGTATCGAAACGCACCGACAGGTCGCGGACGTCGAGAAGCGGGCCGGCCACTAGCGCTGGGTCTTCGGGTCGAGGGCGTCCCGGAGGCCGTCGCCGAGCAGATTGAACGAGAGCGAGCACAACAGGATCGCCAGCCCGGGGTAGAGGGCAAGGCGAGGCGCGTCGCTCAGGTACGCCTGCGCGTCGGCGAGCATGACGCCCCAGGAGGGTGTCGGCGGCTGGACGCCGAGGCCGAGGAACGAGAGGGCGGCTTCGCCGATGATCGCGGCGGGGATGGTCACGGTCGCCTGGACGATCAGCGTGCCTGTCATGTTCGGGACGATGTGCCTGCCGAGGATACGCACGTCGCCGGCGCCGTTCGCGACGGCAGCTCGTCACGTAGTCCTCCTCGCGCAGCGAGAGAGCCTCGGCGCGGGCGACGCGGATGAGGCCCGGGGCGGCTGCGAGACCGAGTGCGATCGTCGCGTTCGTCAAGGAAGGCCCGAGAATCGCGGCGAGCCCGACGGCCAGGATCAGGAAGGGAAACGCGAGCAGCACGTCGGTCAAGCGCGAGATGACCGGGTCGATCCAGCCGCGGTAGAAGCCGGCGACCAGGCCGATCGGCACCGCGATCACGATCGCCAACAGCGTTGCGAAGACGCCCGCCAGGATCGACGCGCGGGCGCCGAAGATGATCCGCGAGAGGACATCACGGCCGAGCTCGTCCGTGCCGAGCAGGTGCTCCCGCGACCGCTTCTCGAGAATCGCGTCGAAGTCGGTCGCGTTCGGGTCGTACGGCGCGAGTATCGGTGCGAAGACGGCCATCAGCACGAACCCGATCGCGACGACGAGCCCCGCGACGGCGAACGGCCGCCGCATGAAGCGCTTGACGAGCAGGCGCCGGCGGCGCGCGCGCGGTGAGACGACAGGGGCTGCCTCGACCTCGGCAAATGAGGTCATGCCGGCCGCCCCGAGACGCGGATGCGCGGGTTGAGCAGCGAGTAGCAGATGTCGACTGCGAAGTTGACGACGACGTAGCCCACGGCCGCGACGAGGACGACGCCCTGGAGGAGCGCATAGTCGCGCTGGTTGACGGCGTCCACTGTCAGCCGGCCGAACCCGGCGATGCCGAAGATCGTCTCCGTGATCACGGCGCCGGAGACGAGCGCCCCCAGCTGTAGCCCGATCACCGTGGTGACCGTGATAAGGCTGTTCCGGAACGCGTGCACCCCGACGACCCGCCGCTCGGACAGCCCCTTCGCGCGCGCGGTGCGCACATAGTCGGCGGAGAGCGAGTCGAGCATCGACGAGCGCATCTGGCGCATGAGCACCGCCGACAGACCGGTGCCGAGAACGATCGCGGGAAGCAGCATGTGCTTGAGGTTCTCGATCGGGTCCTCGGAGAACGGGACATAGCCGCCGGCAGGCAGCCAGTCGAGCTCCACCGCGAAGAGGATGATCAGCATTAGCCCCAGCCAGAAGTTGGGCAGCGACAGCCCGACGAGCGCGGCCGTGGTCGCGGTGTAGTCCGATGCCTTGCCACGCCTCACGGCCGCGATCACTCCCGCGGGGATCCCGATCAGGATCCCGATCAGGATCGACAGTCCGGCCAGCTCGAGCGTGATCGGGATCCGCGAGACGATCGTCTCCGCGACGGGCAGCTGCCGCGAGTCGGAGCCGAGATCTCCCTGGAGCGCGTTTCCGACCCACTTCAGGTACTGCACCGGGACGGGCTGGTCGAGCCCGTACTTCTCCCGGACTACGGCGAGGACGGCCGGGTCGCGCGATTCCGCGCCGAGCGCGAGCGCCGGATCGCCGGGCAGCGCCCGGACGCCCAGGAAGACGAGCACGCTGGCGAGGAAGACGACGATCAGGGCGGCTCCCGCCTTGCGGAGGAGGAAGCCGCCCATGGTCGTCGCTGTCTGCCCTGTCCCCTAGCGGCGGAAGCCGCCGAAGTAGGCGCGGATCAACCCGTCGGCGTACATCTGCACCCCTTCGACCCGGCGCGAGACGCCGTCGCGCTGGACCGGGTGCCAGAGGTAGATCAGCGGCCGCTGCCGGTGCACGATCCGCATCGCGGCGGAGTAGAGCGTCTCCCGAGCCTTGTCGGTCGTCGCCTTGCGGGCGTTGTCGAGCGCAAGGTCGAGCTGTGGGCTCACGAAGCCGGCGTTATTGAGGGTGCCCTTCGAGTGGACGAAGCCGTAGATGTTCCCGTCCGGGTCGACGCGCCCAGACCAGCCGACCGCGAACGCCTCGTACCGGCCGGCATCAGCGCGATTGAGCGCCGTCACGAACTCGGTCGGAGCGAGCTCGACCTCGAAGCCGACCGGCCGCACCATCGACTGGATCACCTGCCCGAGCCTGGCAGCGACGCTGTCGGTGCCGATCGTGAGAGTGACCTTGATCGGTGTCGCCATCCCCGAGGCGCGTACGAGCTGGCGGGCCAGATTCTGGTTCCCGCGAAGGTTGCACTCGAGGCCCTTGGTCGTTTTCGCATACCACGGGCTCGCCGGTGAGATCGGGTAGCAGTCCGGCAAGTTGGTGCCGTTGAAGACGACGCGGTTGATCGCTGTGCGGTCGAGCGCGAGGTCGAATGCCGTACGCAGGTACTGCGACCTGGCGAGCGGCATGCCGGTGTTCTCGTACGTCTTGAGCAGGCCGTTCTTGTTCCCGATGTTGAGCGTGATCCCCTGGTAGCCGATCGTGGTCACCTTCAGGATCTTGAGGTTCCTGTCCCGCTCGATCGCCGCGACGTCGGTCGCCGCCATCCGGTCGAGCACCTGGATGTCGCCGGCGCGGAGACTCTGAGCGCGGGCCCCGGGGTCGGTGATGATCCGGAACACGATCTGGTTCAGGTGCACCTTCGACCGGCCGTAGTAGTCGTTCGACTTGGCGAGCGTGATCCGGTCGCCTGCGGTCCGGCTGACGAACTCGAACGGCCCCACGCACACGGGGTTCGTCGCGAACCGTTCGCCGAGCGCAGCGATCTGCTTCGGCGAGAGGATCATCCCGGCCCGGTCGGCGAGCTGCGCGGTGAGCGGCGAAAACGCCTGCGTGAGCTTGAGCTGCACCGTCAGCGGCCCGGTCACGTTCACGGCCTGGATAGGCGAGATCTCGCTCGCGCGGACCGACCCTCGGAGCGTCCGATGTCGGTCGATCGACTCCTTGACGGCCTGCGCGTTCATCGGCGTGCCGTCGTTGAACCTCACGCCGGGGCGGAGCCTGATCGTGTACGTGAGCTTGTCGCTCGAGATCTGCGGCAGGGCTGCCGCGAGCTGCGGGACGATCTGCAGCCGTGCGTTGAGGTCGTACAGCTTCTCGCACATGTGCGCGAAGACGATGCGCCCGACGAACGTGCGCGCCAGCGTCGGGTCGAGTGCGTCGGGATCCTCGGCGAGGCCGACGACGAGCGTGCCGCCGTCGCGGATGGGCGGGGTCGCCGTTCCGCCCGCGCCCGCGGCCGAGACGCCGATCGAAAAGAGCACGGCGGCTGCAAGGACGAGCGAGACGCCGCGCGCGAGTGAACCGGTCATGGGTAGCCCCCTGGGGTCGGAGGATGAAATGGGTCGTGAAGGGATGGTCACGAGCCTTCGAGAACCGGAGGCGTTTACTCTACGGGTGGATCCAGTTCGCCGTCAAATGGATCCAAAGTTGGTAAGGTCGCGGCCCATGACGACGGTGCACGACGACGGCCGTGCGCTCGTCGACCGCCTGGCCAAGGCGATCGGGACACGGGTGCTGGCAGGCGAGATCCCCTCCGGCGCACGCCTGCGGCAGGAGGCGCTCGCGAGCGAGTTCGGGGTCAGCCGCACCCCGGTGCGGGAGGCGTTGCGGATGCTGCAGGCATCCGGGATCGTGGAGATGCACCCCAATCGCGGCGCCGTCGTCCGCCGCCCCGCCGTGCGCGAGGTCCGCGAGGCCTACGAGGTCCGCGCCGAGCTCGAGGGGCTCGCAGCGGAGCTCGCCGCCGCACGCGCGAAGGAGCCGCAGCTGCGCTGCCTCCGAGAGGCCGAGGAGCTCTTCCGGAGCTCGTGCGCGACGCTGATCGATCGGCGCGGGCGCCGCGACGATGCAACGCCGGCGTCAGACGACATCCGGGAATGGATGCAGGCCAACGATCTCTTCCACCGGTCGGTGCACGACGCCGCGGGCAACGAACGCCTGCACAGAACGATCGTCGAGCTACACCTCAACTTCCCGCGCAACCTCACGTCCATCGTCCTGAGCGGCAGCTCGCGGCTCCTCGCGGAGAACGTCGAGCAGCACGGTGTGATCCTGGCGGCGATCGAAGTCGGCGACGGCGCCGAAGCTCGTCGCCGGATGGTCGAGCACATCCGCCGCTCGGGCGAGCTCGTGACGCACCGCTTCGAGCAGGAGGACGGCCGCTAGCGAGCGACCGCTCGACCGGCGCACCGCGGCGAGCAGGAGTATGGCCGCCAACGAGCAGCCGCCCGACCCGACCGTCGAGCAGAAGTCGCTTCCGCCGGTGAGGTATGTCGCACAACATTCGTCAGACCGACGGCGAGCCAATGACGGCGTCTGCCGGTGCGCTACCCGCCGCCGACGCGGTCACACAATCGGGACGAATCCGGCACAGACACGTCACTGTGACGGCGATACCGTTGGTCTCCCCGTGGGTGGGTGGGGGCTTGGGATGGGACCAACACTGCGCTCCGCCTACGAGCGGAACGGCTGCTGACAGCTACGAGCGGAACCCGCTGCGGACAGCTACGGGCGGAACGGCTGCGGGCAGGCGGCGAGCTTCGGGATCTCGATCCGCGCGATCGTGGAGAAGTCCTGTGGCCGACAGGCCTGGCACATGCGCGCGTCGCAGGCGACCGAGAGGAAGGTGTACGCCTCTTCCGGCGTGAAGCCCCACTCGTCGACGAGCAGGCGCTGCGCCTCCTCCGCGGCGCGGTCGAGCGCCTCCATGAAGTCGGGCCCGGCGGTGCCGTGGACGACCCAGCGGTCCTCGAGCTCCGTCACGGGCCACGTCGCCTGCTTTCCCTTCAGGAGGTCGAAGCGGATCGTCGCCTCGCCGCCGATCTCGACACCTGTGAAGCAGAGCTCGCCGTCCCCCATCGACGCGTGCATGTCGCCGGTCGCGAACATCCCGCCCGGCTGTCGCACCGGGAGGTAGATCCTCGCCCCGGGGCCGTGCAGGTGGTTGTCGAGATTGCCGCCGTGGCGACCGGCGAACCCGTTTCCCAGCGTCTCGCCGTCCGTCGCGACGCCGACGACGCCGAGCATCGGCCTGAGCGGGAAGCTGACGCGCTCGTTCATCCGGATCGTGTCGCCCTCGACCTCGAAGACGGTCGTCACGGGCGCTCGCACCCGCTCGCTCAGCTGGCCGATCCCGGGAATCAGCGTCGCGAAGCCGCGCGCATCGGTCCGGACCGACACGATCTCGGCGATGAGCGAGTCTCCCGGCTCGGCCCCTCGCACGGCAACGGGCCCGGTCGCGCTGTTCACGCGCGCGAAGTCGATCTCGGTCACGAGGTCCTGCTCGGACCGAATCTGGCCGGTGAAGCAGTCGTTCGTCTCGAAGGTCACGACCGCTCCGGGCTCGACCTCGAGCACGGGCTCGAGATCGGGACCGAACGCCCACACGACGTCGTCCCGGGAAAGACGGTGGTGAGTCGCGACCGCCAACGGCAGAGAGCTCCTCCCCCGATCAAACACCTCGCCAGCCCCGGACACAAGCCCGGCCCGACCGCGAACGAGCCCGCTGTCAGAAGCAGGGCCAGTCGCGGCTCACCGCGGTCGGTCGCCGTCGACCGTCAGGACGACGTTCCCGCTCTTCTGGCCGGTCTCGACATATCGGGTCGCCTCGACGATGTCCTCGAGCGGATAGGTCCGGTCGATCACAGGTCGGTATGCGCCCGCGTCGACGAGCTCCTTGACGAGAACGAGGTCCTGCTTGCGGTAGCGGCCGAGGCCGAGCGTCGCACGCTTGCTCCCGATGAACCGTGTCCCGAGAGCGAGGAGTGGCACGTGGTACAGGAATCCGAGATCGAGCGAGATGTAGATTCCGCCGGATTTCAGCGACCCTCGGCACCGGCGGAACGAGTGCTTGCCGACCGCGTCGAAGACGACGTCGTATGTCTTCCCGTTCCTCGTGAAGTCCTCGCTGAAGCGATCGAGGACGTCCGACGCGCCGAGCGACCGCACGAGCTCGACGTCCTTCGCGTCGCACACCGCCGTCACCTCGGCCTCGAAGTGGTGCGCGAGGAGCTGGACTGCAGCCGTTCCGATCGATCCCGCGGCGCCGTAGACGAGGACGCTCTTCCCCTGCAGCGGTAACGCCGGTTGGAGGCACGTCAGCGCGAGCAGCGAGCCGTCGGGGACGGCCGCCGCCTCCTCGTACGTGAGCCCTGTCGGCTTCGGCGCGATCACGCCGCTCTCGGGGACCGCCACGTACTCCGCATTCGCCCCGCCCCTGGCGCCAAACACCTCGTCGCCGACCGCGAACTCGGTCACCGCCGCGCCGACCGCCACGACGTCGCCCGCGAACTCCGAGCCGGAGCTCGTCCGCCGCGGGCGGCGAATTCCGGTGAACAGACGGGTGAACCGGTACTCGACGCCTCGCACGCCCATCGCCTCGCCCCGCGTGACCGTCGAGGCGTGAACCCGGACAAGCACCTCGTCGTCCTGCGGGACCGGCCGCTCGACGTCGGCGACGCGCAGCACCTCCGGAGGCCCGTAGCGATCGTGGATGACTGCTCTCATCAGGTCACGTCCTTTCGTCTGGGCTGGAGGCGATGAATGGGTGCGCCGTGCTTCCACGCGCGCCCGGCCCGGTAGAGCTCGGCCGGCCTGCCGCCCTCCGGCCCCGGTCGCGCCGTACGGCCGGTCGGGATCACCCACCCGTCATCCGCGACGACGCTGCGGCGGAAGTTGGCCGCGTCGAGCTGCACCCCCCAGATGGCCTCGTAGACGGCCCGGAGCTCGGCGAGGGTGAACGTCGTCCCCACGAACGCCGTCGCGATGCCGGAAAGCTCGAGCTCGACGCGGATCCGCTCCACCGAATCACGCACGATCTGCAGATGATCGAACGCCAGCTCGACCTTGCCGTTCAGCACGTCCGATACCGGGATCAGGGCTGCCGCTGCGGCATCCGAGCCGCCCACCACCGTTCCGATGTCGCGAAGTACCGCGAGGTACGCGACCGTGACGACGTTCATCCGAGGGTCGCGCTCGGGATCGCCGTAGGCGCCGAACTGGGTCAGCATGCTCGCGGCGTCGACTCCGGTCTCCTCGCGGAGCTCACGCCTCGCCGCCTCGTCCAATGTCTCGGTGGGGCGCTTGAAACCGCCAGGGATGGCCCACATCCCCTCGAAGGGCGCCTCACCCCTGCAGACGAGCAGCACGTGCAGCAGACCCTCGGACATGGTCAGGATCACCACGTCAACCGTCACTGCGAACGCCGGGAAGTCCGAGGGATCGTAGTGCGGCGGCGGCTCTCCGTCTCGAGTTCTGGTCGTCACGACCAATACTCTATCAGCTAGTTATGGTCTTGTCGACCAGAACATGCGTCGGCGGCCGATCCGGAGACGAACCCAGGTCACCGTCGTGAGGCCGCTAGCGCGAGCCGGACGCCGCGGACTGCGCTGCCTCCCTCGTCGGGAAGCACCGGAGCTCCTCCTTCAGCCGCGAGACCTCGAAGAGCCTTTCGACGATGGATGCCGTGCCGAGTTGCAAGGAGAAGCGCGTTCCCCTCTCTGCGGCGACGCGGTTCGCCTTCCGCAGGACGCGGAGAATCGCGAGGTCCACGAACTCGGCCTCGGAGAAATCGGCGATCACCTGCTCTTCCGATCCGACGAGTGACAGCAACACGTCGGCTGCCTTGCTCTCCGTGGTCAGATCGTGCTCGCCTCGGAACACGACGACTGCGACGCCCGCAGACGGGCGCTCGATATGCACGCTCGCGGAGAGGTCTGTCACCACTTGCTCGTTCAACCGACCCCCTCGTGCGACTTGATGTATCACGCGCTCGTCTGCGGACCATCCTATCGAGCCGCACCATCCGTACGCCCGCGCTAGCGCCTGGCTCAGCGAGCTCGAGCAGGGTGCTGTTCGCCGAGAGGCTGTGCGAGGCCGTGTGGGAGGCGTGACGAACAGCCGCGTGCCGTAGCCTCCGGCCGGTGCACCGACTCACGAAGGCCCAGGCCAGGCGCATCGCGGTGCGCGCGCAGCTGCTTGACGCGCCCCGGCCGACCGACCTGCTCGAAGTCGTCCGACGGCTGACCCTGCTGCAGATCGACCCGACCGCGGCCATCGCTCCCAGCGCCGATCTTGTCGCCTGGAGCCGCCTCGGCTCGATCTACCAGCCGGACGACCTTCGGCAGGCGCTCGAGCAGGGCCGAACGCTCTTCGAGCTCGACGCGCTCGTGCGGCCGATGAGCGACCTGGGCCTCTACCTCGCGGGCGCCGCCGACCGGCCCAGCTACGAGCACACGCGCGCCTGGCTCCGCGACAACGACTCCTTCCGGCGCGACATCCTCGACCTGCTCTCGAGTTCCGAGCCGGTGACCTCGCGCGCCATCCCCGACACATGCGTCGTGCCGTGGGCCTCGACCGGGTGGACCAACAACCGCAATGTGACGCAGATGTTGGAGCTCCTCGTGACGCGCGGCGAGGTCGCGATCGCCGGGCGCGTCGGGCGGGAACGGCTGTGGGCCCTTCCCGGGCAGGTGTACCCCGCTGATGTCGTCGTTCCTTCGGTGGAGGAGGCCGAACGGGTCAAGAACGAGCGTCGGCTCGCCTCGCTCGGCATCGCCCGGCAGAAAGCCAGGGCGATGCCGATGGAGCCCATACACGTCGGTGACGCGGGAGAGCCCGCCGTGGTCGAAGGCGTCAAGGGCGAATGGCGCGTCGACCGCGCCGCGCTCGGTGAGGACTTCGAGGGCCGGACGGCGCTGCTGTCGCCGTTCGATCGGCTCGTCCACGACCGCGTCCGCGCCGAGGAGCTGTTCGACTTCGAGTACACCCTCGAGATGTACAAGCCTCGAGCGAAGCGGCGATGGGGGTACTTCGCCCTACCGGTCCTTCATCACGATCGGCTGGTCGGCAAGATCGACGCAACCGCCGACCGCAAGGCTTCTGTCCTGCGCGTGAACGCGATCCACGAGGACGTGAAGTTCACGCGGACCGTGACGAAGGCCGTGCAGGTCGAGCTGGAGGACCTCGCCGCGTGGCTCGGGCTGGGCGCCGTCGAGCCGCCTCGGGGTTGAGGTCTCCAGTAACCGCTAGTCGACGACCAACTCGGGGTCGAAGGTCGGGCAGGCGACGATCCTGGCGCCGCTGAAGCACCGGTCCTCCGCGGGCGTCGACGGGTACGGGTTCGGATAGAGGTCGCGCACGGCGAGGTCGTCGCGGCCCGGTCCACCGACGATGACCTCCCACTCGGTGCGGTGGAACGCGCCCATGAAGCCGCCGAGCCCGCCGGTCAGCCGGTCGTCGCCGCGCCCGCCGTAGAGCTGGTCGGCCCCGTGCCCACCGTCGAGGAAGTCGTTCCCGTCGCCCCCACAGATGACGTCCTCTCCGCCGGCGCCGTGGATGCGGTCGTTGCCGTCGAGACCGACGATGACGTCGTCGCCGGGCGTGCCCACGATCGTGTCCGGTCCTGGGGCGCCCACAATGGTGGCGGTCTCGCCGGCACAGGTCATCGTGGGTCGCGCGCCGCCGCCGACCGAGATCGTCAACGCTGCGATAGTCGCGGCGACCACGCAGAATGTGGAGATGACGGTCCTGGTCGACATGGGTCGTGTCCTTTCTCAGAGCAGGATGCGCAGCGCCGTATCGGCGGGACAGCCCCGGCGCAGCAGGTCGGATGCGTAGTGCAGGTCGACGTGCCGCATCGCGGCGAGGAGCAGCGCGGCGGCCTCGTCGAAGCCGGCGCGGACGAGTTGCTCGATCCGCCAGCGCGCGACGCGCTCGGACTCGGACTCGGTCTCTCGTGTCTCGGGCTCGTAGACGGTCATGTCGGGCTCCTTTCGCGAAGTGGTTTCTCGCTCGGAGAACCCGCGAGCCGCTCAGTCCTTACGGAGGCTCGGTGAACTCGATGTGCGGATGCCGACAGCACGAGAACCGAGCCCCGAGAACCGAGCCCCGAGACGACCTCTCGATACGCGTCGCGAAGCGGTCTGCTGCACTCGAGCGCGCCGACGCTCATACGCGGCGCGGGCTGGAACACGGCCGGGCGCCGCCGACTGAAAGGGCCTAGCCCCAGGTCTCGAGGATCGGGTACCGCGCGCGGGCGTCGATGCAGTCGGACGCGAACAGCGCGACCCCGACGTCTCCGGTCCAGAGCGCGTAGCGGCTCTCGCGTCGCTCGACCTGCTGGAGCGCGTGCATCGCGAAGCGGTGGGCTCGCTCGAGCCAGCGCTCGTCGCCGGTGCGCTCGAACGTCCTGAGGAGCGCGTAGCCGTTGCCTGCAGTGCCGTGGCAGATCGACGGTCCCTTCTCCTCTCCGTGTGCGCCGGCCTGCCAGACGAGCTCGGCGCCTGCCAGCAGCAGGTCCTCGTCGAGGTACGGGGCGGCGGCGATCACGATCCCGGGAGCGCCTCCGCACCACTGAAGCCGGGTCTCACCGTCCGGGCCAACAAGGCTGCGGTCGGCGCCGGTGGGCCAGTTGGCGAGGCCGTCCTCCACGACGGCATTTCGGCGGAGCAGGTCGTTCGTCTCGCTCTGGAGGTTCTGACGGTGGGTCTCGTCGAGCAACTCGCCGCCGTCGAGGAGGGCGTGGACAATCCCGACGACGCCGTGCGGCGGCGTAAGGCTTCGTCGGAGCTCGCCGTAGAGCTGGCTCGGCCAGAGCCCGTCGTCCTTGCGGCTCTCCAGGAGGCGCCCCGCGCTGTCCAGCCAGGCGTCGGCCCAGCGCTCCTCTCCCGTGCGGCGGTGCAGCTCCGCCGCGGCGAGCATCGTGCCGGGGGCGCCCCACATGACCTCGATCGCCTCGTTGCTCGCGTTCTGCTGGATGCGCTCGTGGAGACGGTCCGCTCGCTCGGCGGTTGGCTCGATGAGCCACGCTGTCATGAGGATCCCGCTCTCGCCCTGGAGAAGTGCAGCCTCGGCGGTGGACGGGAGCTCGATGTCCCGCATGAGGTCGGGCTCGGACGTCCACGTGTCGTGGACGCGCGCGATCGCGTTCGCGATGTCGAGGGCGCCCTCGGTCCTGCCGCGGCCGCGGAGCGCGTGGAGCGCCCACAGGACTCCCGCGGCGCCGACGTAGAGGTTCTTGAGCGGCAGCGGTGTGTTCCAGCTCTCCCACTCGCCGGCGGGCCAGTGCTCCTTCTCGTCGAACGCGTCCTCCGCTGTGGCTGCGATCGCGTGGATCGCGTCGGCGACGCGCGCGTCGTTCCACGGTGTGTCCGTCAGCGGTTCGAACGTCTCCGGGTCGTAGAGCTGGGTCATCGTGCGAGTGGCGCCAGGATCCGTGGCCAGGATCCCGTACGCGGACGATACGTCGCCGGTGAGGCGAACCCGCACGGGCTACGCCGCGGCGGCGAGGATGCGTCCGACGCTCTCGTCCGAGAAGAACTCGGCCGGTGAGGTCACTCCCGCCGCGACGCGGGCGAACGCGTCCATCGCATCCTGACTGCGGCTGGCAGCGCTCAGCACCTGCTCCACCTCGGGTGGTGGAGGCTCGAGCGACGCGAGGTCGGCGGTGAACTCGTACATCGGCAGGACCTGCTCGTCGCGACGCGCCTGGTACTCGCCCATTGCGTGCTCGAAGGAACGTGAGCCCGAGAACGTCTCGTCGAGCGCCGTGGCGCACAGCTCGGCGTCGCGGAAGGCGTCGTGGATTCCCTGTGCGGTGATGAAGTCCTTGTTGTAGCCCGCGTCGCCGACCAGCGCCCAGCCGGGGCCGAAGGGCTTGCGCAACCAGCCCCGGACAGCAGCGCCCGCGAAACGCTCCTCGCGCCGCGCCGCACGAACACGCTCGGCGAACTCGGGCGCGATCTCCAGCGTCTCGAGAAAGCTGCCCTCGACGTCCTTCCGAACCGACTCGAACTCCTCGATCGGACGGCCCGCGATCACCAGCGTCAGATCGTCGTTCGTAGGCCAGGCGGCGAAGGCGAGACCGGGACGGATCACGGTCTCGAAGCGGCCGTTCATGGGCAGGTCGCTCCAGTACGAGTAGTAGCTCACTTGCAGCTTCGGCTTCTCGTGATACTCCTCGGCCCCCACTTCGTCCGCCACGAGCGAGTGACGGCCGTCGGCGCCGATGACCACCCGCGCGTGCTCGGTGACGCTCTTGCCGCTCTTGCTGTGCCCGCGAACGCCGACGACGCGGCCGTCCTCGACGACGAGGCTCTCGATCGTGAACTGGTCGCGGATCTCTGCGCCGGCCTTCGCGGCCGTATCGACGAGCACGTTGTCGAGCACCGTCCGTCTGGGTGAGTACGCGACCGGCGACTCGTTCGTCCCGGGAGCTCCGGTGAGCGTGAACGGCCCGAAGTCGAACGAGTAGCTGTCGATGGGCGGGATTCCGGTTGCGATGACGGTGTCGAGCAAGCCCCACCGTTCGAGTGCCGCCACGCCCGGGGGATGGACGAGATGGGTCGAGATCGTGTCGCTCGGGAACGTCGCACGGTCGACCACGAGCACCCGGTGGCCCTTGCGCGCGAGCAGCATCGCGGTCGGCGATCCAGCGCACCGCGCGCCGACGACGATTGCGTCGTATGTCTTCGGCATCGATGTCCTCCTCGTTCGGATCGGACGCTTGCCCTGAAGGTAGGAGGACGCGAACGAGCCGACTTCCGGGGAACCACCCAACTTCCGCCGCCCGCGGGGCTGGGTGATTGCACCCAGCTCTCAGAGCAGCTGGTGCTCGTAGGCGAAGGCGGTGGCCGCGGCGCGCGACGAGACACCGAGCTTGCCGAAGACGTTCGAGACGTGCCGATCGACGGTTCGCTCGCTGAGGACGAGCTCGGTCGCGATCGCCCTGTTCGTCTTGCCCTCCGCGACGAGTCGCAGCACTTGCAGCTCACGAGCGGTGAGCCCATGGGTATCCGTCGCGGACGAGGGCTCGATGAGCGAGCGCACCCGGATCAGGTCCGGCTTCGCCCCCAGATCCTCGAAGGCCGCGCGCGCCGCCTCCAGCTCCAGTGCCGCCGTGTCGTCGTCGCCGAGCGAGCGGCATGCCTGCCCGACCAGGGCGCGGGCACGCGCCGCCTCGTACGGCGCCTCGAGCTCCTGCCACGTGCTCAGCGCTCGCCGCAGCGCCGTCAGCGCGGCCCGGGCATCGTCTTGCGCGAGGGCCACCGCTCCCTGCGTGTGCGCGGCCGTCGCTGCGAGCAGCTCACTTGGATGCGTCGTCGAGATCGACTCGAGCTCGTCCGCGGCGCGGCGGGCCTCCTCGAGCTCTCCGACAGCAAGCATGATCTCGACGTAGGCGGGCAGCAATCCGGCGCGCTGCAGGGGCTCCTCGGTTTCGTCAACGATTCGGCGGATCGCGGCGGCGGCAGCGTTCCCACCGCCCTGGGCGAGCCGTAACAGGGCGAGACCCGGTTGAGGCTCGAAGCCGAGGCCGCTTGCCCGCCGATACGCCTCCTCCGCGGCCGCAGGCTCGCCCTGCAGGCGGTGGACTTCCCCCTGGACGTACAAGGCGTTCCCGACGCGGCGCTGGTTCAGCACGCCTCCCCGCAGTCGGTCGCCTCCCTGCTGCGCCTCCACCAGAGCTGCCCGCCACGCCCCATGGAGCTGCATCACCTCCGCGCGATGCACGAGGCAGACGCCGGTATGGGCGACCATGGCGGGCTGCCGGTCGCACCATTCGGTCAGGGCGTTCGTCCATTCACGGGCGCGGCGCACGTCGTGCGCTTCTCGGCAGATCACGATCGTGTTGCAGTAGACGATTCCTGCGACGATCGGCGACAGCTCGCCCGTCGTGACGGCAACCATCGTCTCGTCAACGAGCCGAAGCCCCTCCGCTGCCCGTCGCTGTCGCACCAGGGCGTGGCCCTGGCTCATCAGCGCGATCGTGACGAGGTCACGATCCCCGAAACGCTCCGCGATCGCGCCGATCTCGACCGCTGTGGCGTACGCGCCCTCGGCATCGCCGCCGCCGAGAGACCTCAGCACCGCCGGAACGAGGAGATAGCCGCGCTCGACGCAGTCGTCGCCCTCCCGCTCGAGCAACCGATCGCCACGGCTGAACCAGCCTGCGGCGCGGGCGCTCTCCCCGCGCATGAGCAGGTTGTGCCCCAGCCACCAGGTACAGCCAGCGGCACGAGCGACCTCGCCGGCATCCAGATGGGCGTGGTGGGCGCGCTCGAGGGCGCGCACGTAGTCGTCGTCGCGGCCGAGCATGTACGCCGAGCGGGCCAGCAGCTCGAGATCCTCGGGCTCGAGCGAATCGACGTCGTCCGCGCGCGACAGCGACTCATGCGCATCCAGCCAGGCGCGCTTCGCGTACGACACCCGGCCTCGCGCGAGCAGATCGCTGACCAGCACCTCGTCCATCACTCGGCGCTTTTCATTTGAGCAGACGCAGGGTCTGGGTCAGGCCGCGATCTCGGGATGCCTGACCTGGAGCCGGTGCTCGCGATAGCGGAGCGCCTCGTACGCGACCACGAGCGCGCACACGGTGCTCACGAGCGCGAGCGCTGCGAGCGCCGGAATCGCGACGGCGAGCGGGATGAGGGCGAGCAACACGACCGCGCCGACCGTCCGTCGGCGAAAGACCCGGCCGGTGGCTCGGAGCAGGAACGCGATGTGGCCGAGCAGGTAGAGGGCGGTTCCGCCGCAGAGCGCGACTGCAGGCACCAGCTCGAGCGCCTCGCCGACGTGGGCAACCGTCGTCTTCAGCCCGAGCGCGAAGAGCACGATGCCGGCAATCATCGGCAGGTGGAGATAGCTGTAGGCGTGCAACGCGAGCCGGTGAAGCTCGATGCCCGTCGCCTGCATGAGCCGTCTCACTGCGAAGATCGCGGCCACGTCGAAGTAGAGCCACCAGAGCGCCGAGACGACGACGATCCCCAGCGCCGCCGCCACGATCACGCCCGTATCCAGCTCGAGGCCGGCGCCGAGGCCGATGGCGATGATCGACTCGCCGAGCGCAATCAGGACGATCAGCCCGTGCCGTTCGGCGAAGTGCTCGGGTGCGACTCGCCAGCCGCGACCCGCGCCGAGCACGGTCGGCCCGAGGTAGTCGATTGCCAGCGCTACGAGCCAGACCGCGATGCGCGCCGGCCCGTCGAGGAAACCGGCGAACACGAGGAGAGAGGCGCCGAGGACCGCGGTCGGTGCGAAGCGGAGCAGCGCACCGAGGCGGTCGGGATCGTCGCGGGCAACAGTGGCGGACACAACGAGATGAAGCAGGCGGACGAGGAGATACGCGCACCCGAACAGCACTGCATCGTCTTCGAAGGCGCCCGGCACGGCTAGGGCGACGCCGAACATCGCGGCCGTCGAGGCGAGCATCGCCAGCCGGACGCCGCCCTCGTCGACGTCCATCGCGCTCGTCAACCAGGCGTAGACGCTCCACGCCCACCAGAGGGCGGCGAGGACGAGCATCCCGCGGAAGATCCCACCCCACGTCGGATCGTCGGCGAGCAGGATCGTGACCTGCGTGATCGCGAACACAAAGGTCAGGTCGAAGAACAGCTCGAGCGGGGTGACCTGATGCTCCGCGTCGTGCTCGGGCTCGCGCTCTCCGTCGGGCACGCGCGGACTGTAGCCCGGCGCCGCGCACATTCCTGTCACCGGCACGAAGAGTCACCGAGTCGACACCGATTGGCACATGCGCACCACCGGACAGGTAGAACCCGCCGCGTGGCGCAGCGGTCGGTCCGCCTCTCGAGCCCGGAACGCGTCCTGTTCCCCGACGAGGGGATCACGAAGCAGGATCTGTTCGAGTACTACCGCGCGATCGCGCCGGTGCTCGTCCCGCACCTGCGCAACCGCCCGTTCACGATGAAGCGCTCGCCTTACGGAGTGGCCGGGGAGGCGTACTTCCAGAAGCAGGCGCCGAAGGGGATGCCCTCCTGGATCCCGACGCGCACCTACCGCACTGTTCGGCGCGGGGGCGAGTCGCGGCTCGTCGACTTCCCGCTCGTCAACTCGCCGGACGCGCTGCTCTGGATGGTGCAGATGAACTGCATCGACATGAACGCCTGGTACTCGCGCGTCGACAAGCCGCACCGCCCGGACTTCGTGCTGTTCGACCTCGACCCACCCGACGACGGCTTCGCGCTTGCGATCCGCGTCGCCCACCTGATCCGCGAGGCGCTCGAGAGGCTCGAGCTCGAGTCCTACGTCAAGACGAGCGGCGCCTCCGGGATCCACGTGCTCGTCCCGATTGCGCGCCGGGCGACCTTCGAGCAGACCTACGCGTTCGCGGAGGGCGTGGCGCGCGGGCTCGAGGAGCGGCACCCGGGGCTGGTCACGACCGAATGGCTGAAGCACAAGCGCGAGGGCGTGCTCGTCGACCACCGTCAGAACGCGCGGGGGAAGACGATCGCTTCTGTCTACTCGGTGCGGCCGAAGCCGGGCGCCCCGGTCTCGACGCCGCTTCGCTGGGACGAGCTGACAGAGGACGTGACGCCGCGCCGCTTCGGGATGCGCGAGGCGCTCGAGCGGGTCGAACAGCACGGCGACCTCTTCGGCCCCGTGCTCGCGGGCGGACAGGCACTCGGGCGTGCCCTGAGAAAGGTGCGCCAGGGGCGCTGATCAGCGAGGAACGAGCGCAAGGCGCCAGCTCCTCGGCAGTGGTCGTGTACTTCGTCGGCGGGGGCGTCAGCCGTCTGCGACGGCACTGCTCAGCGCGGTCGCGGTCTCGGGGCCGACACGACCGTCGACGGAGAGACCATTGGCTTCCTGGAATGCGGCGACAGCCGCTTCCGTACGCCGACCGAAGGTCCCGTCGGCCGGGCCGGGGTCGTAGCCGGCCGTCGACAGCGCCTGCTGGAGCTGCTCGACGAGCGCGGGATCGCCTTCACCGCGTTGGAGCTTCGTTCCCTCGGGGAGCACGAACGTCGAGGCGCCGTCCGTGGACGGCGTGGTCGTCGTCGTAGACGGGCTCGGCGCGGCAGGGGCCGCCTCCGGCGGACGGGTCTCGCCCGGCGCGGGCGGCGTGCTCGTGGAAGCGGGTACAGGTGTCACCGGCGCCTGATCTGCGCCTCGGAGAAGAAGTACCGCTGCTACCGCAGCAATCGCGAGCACCACCACGACCACGAAACCGGCGACGAGGCGTCGGCGTTCGATGACCGCGCGGTGGGCTTCGGCGGCGGCGACGGGTCGGGCAGCGGGATCGGCTGCCTCGTGGCGCCAGACGTCGCCCTCGGGTGAGGTGAGCTCCTGGTGTGCGGCGCCTCGACGCTCGGCGGGCTCGGTCGCAGGCTCGTTCCAATCGTCGTCCGAGATGTCGCCAAGCCAGTCGTCGAGCGGTTGCCCGTTGGGCCGAGCCTCGACAGAGCTCCCCGATGAGCGCTGGTGACCGCGGGGACGCGTCTCGTGCACATCAGCAATGCTAGGCACCTCCCCGGCGGTCACTCGGACACGCCTTCAGCCGTTGCGTGCGCGCTCGGAGCGGACGCGCTCGGCCGTGCGCTCGACGTGGCTGAGATGCCACTCGAACGGCCAGCCGTTGATGTCGCAGAGCGCCTGCGCGCACCTGAACTGATCCGTGCCCTGGGGAGTCAAGAGGCACATGGCGAGGTAGTCGACCGCGCGCTCCTCGCCGAGCTTCCCGAGGCCCCACGCGGCCTGCAGACGGACCTCGTGCGGCTGCCCCTCGTCCTCGAACCACCCCGCGAGGTAGGGACGGACGTCCTCCGTCGCGTAGGACGCGAGCGCCTGTGCGAGCCGCCAGCGCGAGAAGTCCGTGTCGACGAGCTCGAGGATTGCGGGCAGGCAGACGTCGGCACGGAGCTTGCCGGCCGCGAACACCGCCATGTCGCGGCAGAACCGGTCGTCCTCGTTCGCGATCCGGTCCGCGAGCAAGGGCGCGAGCGACCTGAGCTGGTCGACGCCGATCGTCTGGATGATCACCGACCGCACCTGCGGGCTCGGGTCCGTGATCCACGTGCGCATGACGTCGATCGTCTCCGGCTCGGGATCGCGCGCGGTGAGGAGCAGGACCGCGCGGTTGCGGCGCGCGGTCGACGTCCCGGCCGCTTTCAGCAGCGCCGGGACGAGCGCCGGTCCCTCCAGTGCAGAGAACTCCTCGGCAGCAGCGTCGACGATCTCCTCGAGCTCGTCGTTCTCCCTCCCCTCGGCTGCGCCGATGCGGTCGAGCAGCTCGCGGATGGTCGCGACGAGCGCAGGGTCGGGTCGTTCGCGTGCGTCGGGCATCAGCGGACTGTAGAGCCCGGGAGTACCCTGGCCTGATGAGGTTGTTGCGAGCGGTCGGGCTCATGGTTCTCGGTTTCTGGGCGGGGCTCATGACTGCGGCGGCGATGATGAAGCGCGTGCTGCGCTCTCGTGGTGACGCCGAGACCGACGAGGTCGCATTTGTCGCGATCTTCGACGGCATCGATCTCGAGAGCCGTGCCTCGGCGTTCCGCGGAGGGTCGATGTTTGCCTGGTTCGGCGGAATCTCGGTCGATCTCCGTGCGGCGAAGCTATCGCCCGAAGGCGCACAGCTCGACCTTCACGCCCTCAACGGTGGGATCGCGATCACGATCCCGGAGGGGTGGCGCGTTCGCTCGAACATGCGAGCGGTCGCCGGAGGTGTTGACGCGCGCGTTCCCGAGCCCGAGCCCGAGGCCGAAGACGTGCCGACGCTGACGCTCGACGGGTTCGCTGTCTTCGGTGGAATCGCAGTCACCGCGAAGCCCGTCGCCGACGACTAATCCGCCGAGGTACCGGCTAGGAGTGTGGCTATGACAGAGCACGCGGTCGTGATCGCCGGCGGAGGCCCGACAGGGCTGATGTTGGCGGGCGAGCTGGCGTTGGCGGGGGTCGACGTTGCCATTGTCGAGCGGCGCGACAGCCAGGACACGCGCGGCCGACTCGCGGGTTGGCCGCCGGATCATCGTTCGGCCTTATGCTGGGCGGGGCGCGCGACCATCCAGCCGACGAGGCAGAGCATCGCACCGAAGATGAGGAAGCCGAGGTCGTAGGCCAGCTCGTTCTCGCCTTCCCGGACGTGATGGACGGTGAGGAGATGGTGATCGACGACGCCTTCCACGAGGTTGAAGAGACCCCAGCCGAAAAGCATCCAGCCGATCAGCGCGCGTCCGCTGAGCGCCCACCGCCATTTGCTGCTGCGATGCCACAGGAGATACAGCCCCGCCGCGACCGCCACCCAGGTCGAAGCGTGAAACAGCCCGTCCCAGAGCGTGTTCGTCTCGAGGCCCGCGACCGTGTCCGACGGATAGGAGCCCTCGCTGGTGAGCATGTGATGCCACTGCAGGATCTGATGCAGGACGATCCCGTCCACGAACCCGCCAAGGCCTATCCCGAGGAGAACCCCCGGCGCTCGAGGCCCTCTCTCCGAGTGATGCCGCACGGGGATCTCGCTACGCCGGGGGTTCGTCGGGGAGATCGCCGCAGGCAAGGACTTTGGAGCCAGTCTCTGCGAAGAGCACCTGGATCGCGTAGTCGCCTTCGTAGAGGCGGTCTATCCCCGTGTCGATCTCTGTCTCGGAGGTCGCGCCGTCCAGGGGACGCAGCTCATACGCCACCTCCGAAGGTTCCTCGCACGAACCGACGACGATGCGAGCGGCGTTCGGCCCAGGCGCCCCGCGCTCGGCGCCGTCGAGCCCGTCTATCGTGACCAGCGTGCGATCGTCGGCGACATAGCCGAACACGGCACGCGCCCCCGAGACGTTCGCATCGTTTTGCCCGTTCAGATCGACCGACACCTCACCCGGCGTCCCGGTCCCCTCGCCACCCTCCGCGCCGCCGCAGCCACCACCGGTAAAGGCGAAGAGCACGGCGCAGCCGACAACCACCGCTCCCTGTCGACGACCAACCGCGTGAGTAGGAACCCGGATCACAGAAGCCGCTCCATCCTTCGTTGGCCGGCCAACAACCGGCGCGGACACGGTCTCATTCCTGACGTCTTGCTCTGCGTCCCCCGTGGGTTGACTCGGAGCGCCTAGCGCCTAACCCGTACCGGACGCCTCCAAACGCGGAGCGCGCACGATCGTCATGCGGGGATGCCGGCGCGCCGGCCGCCGCTCGCGATGACCTCCCGTGCAGCCCTCTGCCGTTCTGCCTCTACTTCCTCGGCCTGAGCCGAGGCGTCGTCGGTGAGCTCGTCGAAGTCGACGTCCGCGAGGCGCGGGTCGTCCGAGAGGCGCAGTGTCGTCCACAGCGCGCGCTTGCCGTACACGCCGACGAGGAGCGTCTCGAGCTCGAGCAGGGCGGTGAGCGGCGTGCGATGGACGATGCTGCCGTTCGGCTTCAGGCGTCCGACGATCTCTGCACCGCGCGCCACGACGATCTTCGTTCGGCTCGGGGCAACCCCGACACGCCGCATCACCTGCTCGAGTGTCTTGCGGTCACGGGCGATCCGGGCGGCGAGGGGATGGTCGGCGCCGAGGGCTCGCTCGGCGAGCATGACGCCCGCGGCGGCGGCCGCGTGGTGGTCCTGAAGGTAGGTCCTGAGAAGATCGTGGGCCACCAGAGACGCGTCCCCTCCCGGCCGGGGTGCCAAACGCGTTTTCGCCTGCGACCGGCGGGGGAGGCAGCCACGATGGTGCGCATCGGCTGCTCCGGCTGGAGCTACGAGGACTGGCGCGGGGTCCTGTATCCGTCCTCGGGCTCGAGCGAGCGCTGGCTGGAGCTGTACGCGGAGGTCTTCGACACGGTCGAGCTGAACGCGTCGTTCTACCGGCTGCCGGAGACAGCGACGGTCGCGCGGTGGGCGCGGGCGACGCCGCCGGGCTTCTGCTTGGCGGTGAAGGCGAGCCGGTACCTCACTCATGTGCGACGGCTCCGAGCGCTCCGACCGGGAACGGCGAAGCTGCTGGACCGACTCGAGCCGCTGCGTGCCGCGGGCAAGCTCGGACCGCTCTTGTGGCAGCTGCCGCCGACGTTCCGCCGCGACGACGACCGTCTCGGGGACGCGCTCGAGGTGCTGCCCCCGGGCCGTCACGCCTTCGAGTTCCGGCACGAGAGCTGGTTTACGGAGGAGGTGTACGCGCTGTTGCGGGACCACGGCGCAGCGCTCGTCGTGGCCGACCGCGCGCCGAGGCGCCCGACGCCCTGGCGGGATACGGCGGGCTGGACGTTCATCCGGCTCCACCGTGGCCAGGCCCGCGACGGAGCGTACGGGCGGCGGGCGCTCGAGGCGTGGGCCGACCGGATCCGGAACGCGGACGGCGACGTCTACGCATACTTCAACAACGACTGGCAGGGATTCGCCGTCGAGAACGCACGCACGCTGCTTCGGCTCCTTGCTCGTCGCTAGAGAGCGTTTGACGGCGCCGCGGACAGCTCCTCCGCGATGTTCTTGCCGAGGTCGGCATCGAGGAGCGTCGCCTGTACGTGACGAACGCCGTGAAACACTTCAAGTGGCGCCCACAGGGGAAGCGGCGGATCCATGACAAGCCCAACTGGTCCGAGATCCGAGCCTGCGATCACTGGCTCAGGCTCGAGCTCGCGCTCGTCCGCCCACGCCTCGTGGTCTGTCTGGGAGCGACGGCGACGCAGGCGCTGCTCGGACGGAGCGCCAGGGTCACTGCGTTGCGAGGCAAGGTCCTCGAGCCGTCCGAGCTCGACCAGCCGTTGGTCGTCACGATCCATCCCTCCGCGGTCCTGCGCGCCGGCGATCGGCGAGGCGAGATGCGCGCGCAGCTCGCTTCCGATCTGACAGTCGCACGGGAGGCGCTGAACGGCGGCCGGGAGTCGTGATCGATCACGTCACGATCAGGGTTCCTGGCCTCGTCACCGCTCGCGCTTTCTACGCTCCGCTGTCCAGCTCGTCGACGGCCAACGCCTACCGAGGGCGAGGGATAGCCAGCCGACTTGCCTCGTCACGCCGGGAGGCGTTTTGTGGGTTCGGCTGTGGGGAATGTCAAGTCCGATGCTCGAACGCACTCGTGTACCGACGAAGGAGCGGCAGGTCCGGATCGCACGGAACGAAGCAGCGTTTCGGCAGACCAACGAGCAGATCGAGGCGCTGAACACCTTCCGAGCACAAGCGAAGCGCTTCCCGATCGTGTGCGAGTGTGGCTTCGAGAATTGCGCCGAGGTCTTCATGGTGGAGGCCGAGGAGTACGGCGCGGTTCGGACCGATCCGCATCGCTTTCTGATCAAGCCCGGGCATGAAGCTCCTGACGTCGAGACGGTGGTAGACCGACGCGCTGACTTCGTCGTGGTCGAGAAGAAGCCCGGATTGCCTCAACGGCTCGCGGAAGCGACTGATCCGCGTGCAGGGGAACACGTATCACCCGCCGCCGCGCGACGGATCGCCGAGAACGAGTCGCGCTTCCGGGATGCGAACGAGCGGATCGAAGAAGCGGTGCTGACGCACGAGGTCACCTCGTTCACGATGCCTTTCGTGTGCGAGTGCGGCCGGGAGGAGTGTCTGAAGATCCTTCGGCTCTCGCTAGCGGAGTACGAGCTCGCGCGGCAAGGACCCCGCTTCTTTCTCTGTGCGCCCGGACATGAGATCGTCGGCCAGGGCATCGGTCGGATCGTTCGTGAGTCGAGCAAGTTCGTGATCGTCGAGAAGATCGGTGTTGCGGGTGCTGTTGCGGAGGAACGTGACCCTCGCAGCCGGAGCCGAGAAGAAACCCTGGGATCCGGATGACTCACGCCCCGGCGCGGAACGCGCCAACCAGGCCCCGACTGTGCCGCGCATTCAGAGCAGACCCGGCTCCCTGCACGTCGTACTCTCGCGACCTGCTTGCGAGTTCGACTCGTCAGTCTGGTCCTGGTAGATGAGGTGCTTCGACGTCGCGCTCGGGCGCGGTTAGGTCGGCATCCGTTGCAGCGGCCGCCCCGCCCACAACAAGGCCGACGCCACCGACGATCAGCGCGACGAGGAGCAACCCTCCGCCAACCCAGGTGCGACGAACATCGTTCCGATCCCGATCGCGAAGAGCAGTCCGGCGAGGAGAAACGTCGTGCCCATGAAGCCGTCGATTGCCATTTGCTCCCTCAGCCAAACCTCGCCGGGACATGCGTGACGGCAACGTCGCCCAGCGCGGATGGTGGACGAGGGTCGCGGTTGGATGAAGTGCGTCGCGGGCTTGATGCGCGCGACAGCGTGAGTCGCCGACGCGATGGCGGGACCGGCCTGAGCGCCGTTCTTATCCGGCGAGTCGAGCCCGATAACCTGCGCGCGCTAGTGCGCGGCGGCCCCGAGTCCCTCACGGTCGGCACTAAGGGCTAGGCGGACGTCCCGCTCGTCGACCATCGCGTTCTTCGTTGCAGCATGGAGCCGCTCGAGCTGGTCGTCGAGCACACCGACGCGCGACGGAAGCGCGATCCGCCGAAGATCGGTCAAGGCGGCGACGAGGCGCCGTGAGACCTGAGGCGAGCCTGCACCGGCCATCCGAATCTCGTCGAACGCCAGATGGACGTAGTCGTTCCACGTCATCGTCGTCATCAGCAGGCGTAGCTCGCCGTGCTCGTCTTCGATCCGGCCGTCGGGGAACGGGCGACGGGCGAGCTGTCTCAGGATGTCGTGCAGCCGGTCGATCGCCTGTACGGCGGTCGTCGGGTCCTGGAAGGGCGATTCGGACAACGAGCGTTCGGCGATGTCGACGAGTAGCCGCATCCCGTAGGCGACGTCCTCGTCGAGGGTCGGCTCGAGCGTCAGGCTCAGTGACGCATGGAGGCGCTGTTCGTCCAGGCCTGCAGGATTGCCGTAGACAAGGAAGAGCGCTCCTCCGGCAGGGACGAACGCACCAAGCGCTGGAACGAGCTCGAGCACGCAGCCGGCGCGTTCGGCCTCGGCCACGAGCGCGTCGGTTCCGATCATCGTGACGACACCGGATTCCGGCGCCTCGACGATGTGCGGCGCCTCCCCATCAATTGGAACCGGCGGGCCTGCGTCGGGTTACAGACGGTGGACGAGCTTCCGCGTATCGTCGCCGACCAGCTCGATCAAGGCGGAGACGCGCAGCGACTGGCCGATGTGATGCACGTACATGACCAGCGCGGCGATGCTCGCGAGCACGAGGACGTAGGACGTCGCCACGGCGATTCCAGGTACTTGTCCGGTTCCGTCCCCCTTGTCGAGGACCTCGCGGATGGTTAGCACGGCATGCACAAACGTTGCGACGAAGAGCCCGATCGCGAGCTGGCTGGGCTTGTCGCGCAGGATCCGCTGCACGATCCGGGGGGAGAACTGCCCCATCGCGAGCTGGACGACGACCATCGTGATCGTCAGGACGAGGGCGGCCAGGCTCACCATCGAGACCGCGATCGTGGTCAAGATCGCGGTCGCGGACGTGGGGCGGCCAACGATCGCCTGCGGGATCGCCTCGTAGTCGAATGCCCGATCGAGCGCGATCGTGCCGAACGAGATCGCCGCCCCCGCGAGGACGCACATGACGGGCACGAACCAGAGGCTCGACCCGACGCTGACCGAGAACTTCCGCAACCGCACGAGCCGCGGACTACCCGCATCACGCACGCTCCATGCATGGCGACTAGGACCAACGTCCCCTCATCGCATATCTGGTCGGCCTCGCCCATGGTCGCAGCCCTCAAGTGGAGCCGCCCTCTAATAACCACCGCTCTGGGCGATCCATCCCCTCAAGCTGGCGCCACGACCCAACCCGGATAGCGCGGCGACGTCCCGTCCGCCGCGGCTGTGCTCACAAGGCGCCGACTGGTCTTCCTCGTCGGTTGCTGACCTACTGAGCACGCCGCGAGGCTTACGCCTCATCCGCTGCTCTCTGGTGTTTCGCGTGCGATCGGCTGGGTAATCGCTCGTCTCACAGCGGAGCTCCACCGCGGCAGCAAACCAACGAGCGGAGGGTGAGATGAGTGATGTTCAAGCCGGGACGACCGGCGCACAGGAGGAAATGGGCGGTCTCTCGGAGACCGTTTCCAACCAGGCAACACGAGCGAAGGAGAGCGGACGTCGAGAGCTCCGAGAGCAACTCGACGAGCGGACGACCCAGGTGGGTCGACAGGCTCGCTCGCTCGCAGAGGCGGTGCTCCGATCCGGCCAGACGCTGCAGTCACAGGGGACGGACGAGGTGGGTGTCGAGCGGATCACGTCCGTCGTCGCGGATCGGCTCAAGCGGACCGGCGACTATCTCGAGAGGGCGCGGGGCGAGGAGATCTTGCGGGACGCGGAGCGCTTCGTCCGCGACCGGCCCTGGATGGTCACGAGCGCGGCGGCGGCGGCGGGTTTCGTCGCCTCGCGTGTTTTCAAGGCGTCGTCCGAAAGCCGTTACGAAGGATCCTCGGGAACGTCGACGACGATTCCCTACCAGGGGGTCGGCGATTCAGGGCGGTCTGACGACACGGAGTTGGTCGCGCCGACATCTCGGCAGACCGCTGGAACGGCCTAGGGAGAGGAGCGGGCATGTCGAGTCACCAGGCGAACGATTTCCACGATCGGCCGATCGGAGAAGTCGCGGCCGCTCTGACTCGTGATCTGTCGTTGCTGGTTCGTCAGGAACTGGAGCTGGCGAAGGCGGAGATGCGCGAGAAGGGGAGGATTGCGCTTCCCGGGCTGGGGATGATCGGTGCCGCGGGCGTCGTCGCCCTTGCTGCGGCCGGCGCCCTCACAGCCTTCCTCGTCCTGCTGTTGAGCCTTTTCCTCGATGCGTGGCTTGCTGCTCTTATCACGGGGATCGTGCTCGGCACGGTCGCGGCGATCCTCGCGATCACGGGCAAGGAGCGCGTCGAGGAGATCGGCACACCACTACCAGAGCAAACGATCGAGACCGTCCAGGAGGACGTCCAATGGGTCAAGGAACAGGCGAAATCAGGCAGGACATAGAGCAGACACGTGCGCGCGTTGGTGAAGAGGTGGAGGCGCTCTCCTACAAGACAGACGTGGGCGCCCGGCTCGACGATTACGTCGACGAGAAGAAAGAAGCAGTGACATCGAAGGTGAGAGGAGTCACGGGGTCGGTGGCGTCGGCCGCATCAACGGTGGTTCCGAGCAAGCAGCGGCTTCGCTCGATGAGGGATACCGCCGAGCGGAACCCACTTGGGCTGGTCGTCGGCGGCGGAGCGGTCGGGTTCTTGGTGGGCTTGCTGCTTCCCTCGACCAGGCTCGAGGACGAGCACATCGGCGAGATGGCCACCGAAATCAAGGACACGGCGAGAGAAGCTGGGCATGACGCGCTCGAGCGCGGAAAGGACGTTGCGCAGAGCGCGCTCGAAACCGTGAAGGAAGAGGGAACCGTGCAGACACGCGAGCTTGCCTCGGACCTCAAGGAGCGCGTGCAGTCCGACGCCAGCGACGAGCAGGTTGCGTCCTAGGAACGACCCTAGCGAAGCGCCCCGGACAGTCACGGATTGCCCGGGGCGCCTCACCCGCGCGCGAGAAAACCGGAGCCGGAGCTCCGACATCGAGCAAGCAGCCGATACCCGACAGGAGGCACGACGATGATCCTTCGTTACGACCGAATTGCCACGGAGTTGCCCCCGCCGACCGATCCGGACCCGGCTGGTGCAGCCGCTGTCCAGGAGCTCATGGGTGGGCGCTTCGGCGAGATGTCGACGTTCCTGAACTACACGTTCCAGTCTTTCAACTTCCGTGGGCGGCAGGGGGCGCGGCCGTTCTACGACCTCGTCGCGAACATCGCCGCCGAAGAGTTCGGACACATCGAGCTCGTCGCTGCGGCCGTCAACACCATGCTCACGGGCGTCTCGGCAAAGAGCAACGGCCGGGCGCGCAACTCGCGGACGCTGGGCGCACCGCTCGCCGGCGTGAAGGGTGTCGGCAACCCGCAGCACTTCATCGCGGGTGGCCAGGGGGCGCTACCACAGGACTCGACAGGGAAGCCCTGGACGGGGCTGAACGTGTTCTCGTCCGGCGACCTCGTCGAGGACCTGACGCACAACTTCTTCCTCGAGACCGGTGCGCGCAACAACAAGCTCAAGGTGTACGAAATGGTCGAGCATCCGGCGGCGCGGGCCCTGACCGGCTACCTGCTCGTGCGCGGCGGTGTTCACCAGATCGCCTACGCGCGCGCGCTCGAGAACCTCACCGGCGCCGACCTGATGAAGCTCTTTCCCTCGCCACGCATCCCGACGGACAAGATCCCCGAGTGCAAGCCGCACATCGAGCGTGGCGACCACCTGCGCCTCTACCGCTTCTCGCCCAGCGACTACCTGGAGCTCGCCGCCGTGTTCAACGGACCTCACCCCGAGACGGGGGAGGAGCTCACGGTCGTGGACGAGGCCCCGGAGGGCGTGCCGCCCAGGGATCTCCCACCCGAGCCGGCGGTGTTCGCGCCGGACTACGCGCCCGAGGAGATCGCCGAGATCGCAACGAGGCTTCGTGAGCGGGCGGGGCTCCCAAGCGAGCCAACGGGGGTGGTTGCGGAAGGCAACGGTCAGAAGCGCTCGAGGACGACGCGTACGACGTCTCGATCGCGGTCGCGCGCGGCAGGGAAGCGCTGACGAGCGACAACCGGCGGGCATGGACGCACCGTGGCCGGCCGTCTCCGACGGCCGGCCACGGGCTTCCGCGTCTGGCGGTCGTGGTGACCGTTTGTCGTTGTGCACGCTCGAGCCGCGAGCGTCAGAGCTGAACGCATGGAACGCCCCTAAATCCGCACCGCTGCCCCTCGGCGTAGGGAACGCGGGTCGCGGCGGCGTGGGGTAGCGATCTTGCTATCGGAGCGCCGGCCGCGTCTTCTCGCTGTCGTCGGCGCGCGCCTTCTCTTGCCAGATCGATTCGAGGTCCGATTTCGTGTCGGCAGCGAGCGACCGTATGACGCTGTCCTGCTGGCGGCGTGTCCCAAAGATCTCGATTACGCGCTCGTAGGCGCGCAGGTATTGCTTCGTCATCGTCCTGTAGTTGAAGAGCATGCGTGCGCGGTGCGCGATGTACGAGCGGTCCATCTCGAAGCACTGCTCGATCTGGTGGTAGCCCTCGACGAAGTCCTCGACGAGCATTCCGGTGCGGCCGACTTCGATCAGCTCGGGCATCGAGCCCCGTGCGATCGCGAGGGTCGGGGTGCCGCAGAACGCTGCCTCGAGCACGGTCAGGCCGAACGGCTCGCGGAAGCCGGTCGGGTGGAGGTTGCATCGCGCGTTTCCGAGTAGAGCGATCTTGTCGTCGAAACCGAGCTCGCCGAGAAACTCGACGAGCGGATGGCCGAGGTAGGGCCGGATCTCTTCCTCGAAGTAGCGCTCGCCCTGGAAATCGACCTTGCCGGCAAGCTTGATCGGGACGCCTAGGTTGATCGCGAGCTGTACGGCGAGGTGCGGGTTCTTCTCGTGGTCGAGGCGGCCGAGGAAGCACACGTAGTCGCCCGGCTCCTCGACGATCGGGAACGGCTCCGGGTCTTCTCCGTTGTAGACAACTCCGACGTACTGCAGGTCGGGACAGGCTCCCTGCTGGTTGCGGGAGATCGACACGTAGTACAGGTTCTTCCGTTCGAGGTAGTAGGGGAGCTGGTTCAAGCCGATGGCGCCGTGCAGTGTTGTCAGGTTGGGGAAGTCCTGAAAGTCGATGAGGTCGAATCCGTGTGAGTGGATGAGGTCCAACCCGCCCAAGTGCTCCCGCAGTTCCTCGGTCGTTCGCCGCTCGATCTCGTTGCGGAGCGCGTCATGGGCAGGAAGGTCGCGACGATGGCTCGCGAAGCCGATCGCCGCGTCGCACGTCGGCACCAGCTCGCATTCCACCGTCGAATCTCCCGGCGCGTAGAGCACAGGCTCGTGGCCGGCTTCTATGAGACCGCGGACGAGGTGTGCGATCACCCGCTCCGTACCTCCGTAACGGGGCGGAGGAACGGGGTAGTGCGGAGCGGCGACTATCGCGACACGCACTAGAAGATCACCTCGTCGCCGGTCTGGTCGAGGTTGTCCACGAGCCGGGCCAGTGCCTTCGCGACGCGGACGCGCTCGAAGTAGACGTGCGCACCGATCGACCAGAGCTGCGTGGGGTTGCCGCCCGGCTTCCCGTTCGCCGGATCGATCAGTTCTGGGAAGCCTTGGGCCAGCGTCCGCGTGATCCGCTCCGCGATCTCCTCGGCTCGCTGGAGTCCGTGGCGGCGCGCGGCCGCGTGGAGGAGCGCTTGTTCATGCACCCAGACCCAGCGGGTGTGGTACTCGTCGCCGCCGCTTGCTTGTGCGAGTCCCGGCAGGTACCCGAAAGGCGTCGCCAGCTGCTCGCAGTGCTCGACCACGGCCTCGGCATCGTCGGCCGAGATTTCGTTTCGCTGCAGAAAGAGCAGCGTGTGCAGCGAATCGCTACTCGGCGGATCGACCACGGTCCCGTCTGCCTGAACAGCCACGGCGAAGTGTTCGCCACGCCAGAACATCTCAAACCCCCGGCGAGTCATCACGTCGGCCTCGGCCCTCAGCTCACGCGAGCGCGTGAGCCTTGCAGCGGCATGCACCGCCGTCTTGCACTGGAAATGCGGCAGCACGTACGCCACTGGATATGTCGGCTCCCGCTTCTGACTGCCGACGTTCAACTCCGAGTCCTTCCAGTACGTGACCTTCAGCGCGAAGCGCTCGGCGCCGCACTGCTTCGTGTCTTCGTAGAAGACGTCATCGTCGACGTGCTCGTGGAAGTATCCGAGCGCGCGGTCGAGGTTGGCCCGGTAGCGCCGCCCAATGCTGCGGTCGCCGCGGGAGGCGAGAAAGCTCAGGCCGATCACGAACAGCGCCGTCGTATCGCAGGCGTTGTAGGTCGTCCAGAGGCCGCGCATCTGCACGCCGGGTAATTCGTGGTGGATCTTGCCGGGTTCCTCGCCGGTCTCCGGGTCACGTCGTCGGCCCTGGTGGCGAGCCGAGAACTCGATCTGAGCGCGCAGGGCGCGGGGGTCCTCCGCCAGCAGGGCGTACGTGAGGCTGTCACGCGAGAAGTTCGCCGTGTAGCCGGGGTCGGCCGCCTGGTACAGCCGCGGATCGACATCGCCCGGTTTCGGCCGGATGAGCGGTGCGCGGGGCAACGCATTCACCGTAGACGAATCATTGCGGTGAACGAAAATGGCAGTTCCAGCAGAGCGTCGGGTGATTCGAACCTCACGACTCGCCACCTTGGTCGACGCGTGCTTGGCTCGGTGAGTCCATATTGCAACGTCTGACGTGCGAGGAGTTGAGTGCGGCATGGGCGTGCCGCGCCACCCGGGTGGCCGCCTCAGGGGAGGTGGTCGCTCTTGTTTGCAAGCGGTTTCGTGGCGGGGGCGTGTAGCACGGTTCCGGTGGGTGCGAAGCGGGAGCCGTGGCAGGGGCAGTCCCAGCTGTGCTCGGCGTCGTTCCAGCTGACGATGCAGCCGAGGTGGGTGCAGACGGCGCTGACTGCGTGGAGCGTCCCGTCGTGCGTGCGTGAGACGGCCAGGTGCTCGCCGTCCAGCTTGACGATCTGGCCGCTGCCCGCGTCGATCGGCCCGATGTCGTTGCCCTTCGTGCCGAGCCGGTCTGCGACGAGGCGCTTGGCGTCATGCGCGCCTTTCCGCGCAAGCGCCGGGACCGCTTTCAGCTCGAACCGACCCGGGTCGTAGAGCTCAGCCCATGGATTCTCGGTCTCCTCGACGAGGTCGCGGAGGAGCATCGCGGCGGCGGTGCCGCCGGTCATGCCCCAGCCGCCGAAGCCGGCGGCGGTGAAGATCCTCGACTTCTTGTCGAGCGCGCCGATGAACGGGAGTCGGTCGAGCGAGTAGAGGTCCTGTGTCGACCACCGGTACAGCACGTGCCCCGCGCCGAGCTGGTCGGTCGCCCATCGTTGGAGCTTTTCCCAGTTTTCGCGCGCGCCATGCTCTCCCGGCTCGCCGACCGGATGGCCTTCCCCGGAGACGATCAGCACCTCGCGTTCCTCGAACGGAGCGACACGGACAGAATGCGAGGGCGACGAGGCGCTGATGAACATGCCCTCCGGAAGCTGCTCCCCGGCTTCGAGTGCCATTGCGTAGCCGCGGTGCACACTCGCGCGCGCCGGGAGCAGCTTCGTGTCGAGGATCGGGGCGTGCGTAGCGACGATCACGTCCGTCGCAGTGACCACATGCCCAGCCTCTGTCGTCAGTCGGGACGGTTGGCCGGCCTCGACGTCGACGATGCGAGACTGCTCGTACACGAGTCCGCCGGTTGCCTGGAGCTGCTCGACGAGCGCCAGCAGGTACTTGCGCGGATGGAACTGCGCCTGGCGGTCGAACCGTACCGCCCCGAAGGTCTCAAACGGGACGGGCGGGTCGGCGAGATGGCTGGCCGGGAGCCCAGCTGCGAGCGCCGCCTCGACCTCCCGCTCGATCGCTTCGGCATCGTCCTCGGCAGCCGCGAACGTATGGGCGGCCGCGACTTCGAGCTCGCAGTCGATCGCGTACTCGCCAACGAGCCGTCGGATCTCCGCGATGCCCGCTTCGTTCGCTTCGCCATAGACACGCGCCGCGTCCTCCCCGAACGCTCGTGTCAACTCGTCGTAGATCAGCGTGTGCAGCGAGCTCACCTTCGCGGTCGTGTGCCCTGTGACGCCGGCCGCAATGCGGCCGGCCTCGATCAGCGCGACCTCGCGACCGGTTACGCGCAGCAGCACCGCCGCGGTGATCCCGACAATGCCCGCCCCGATGACCGCGATGTCGACCGAGAGATCCGCGTCGAGGGGGCGATACGAGCTTGAGGGCGTCGTCGCGACCCAGAACGAACGATGGAACTCCGAGTCCTCGAGCTCGTCCCTACGCCTCGCCACATCGGCCAGCTACCCGAGCGCCACAAGCAAGAAACGACGCCTTGGCTATCCCACTGGGCGGGTCCTCGAGACTCGAAGACCTACCGCGGGCGCGCGCGCCATCGACAGCGGAGCTTGGGAAAACGCTCGACTTCTCCAAGGAGTCGGAGCTAGGAGGAGGTTGTGGCTGCATTTGCCGCCCACGAGGACGAGGTGACTGAGAGGCACTCCAAGTAGTCCCGGCGCGTCGACGCGATCAGGCCCCACCGTGATCGTCGCCGAGGGATGGGATACCTGGTCCGTCCTCGTGTCGCGCGTGCGCGCGGGAGGGTAGGCGTTCGCGCCTGGGCCGGGAGGTGGGGAGCCGGAGGCGAGGCGGTATCGGCCGCCTCGCCTCCCGGCTCTGAGTCGCTCACTTCGTCGGTGGTAGGAGCACCTTGTTGATGACGTGGATCGTGCCGTTCGTCGCGCCGATGTCGGTCTTGACGACCTTCGTCGAGCGGTTGAGGAGGACGTTCGTGCCCGCCACCCGGATCGCGATCGTGGGGCCGGCGAGCGTCGTCGCGGACTTGAGCGTCACGATGCGCGAGGCAGGGACGTTGCCCTTCACAACGTGGTAGAGCAAGACCCGCCGCAGGGCCGCCCTGTTCGTCGCGAGGCTGTCGAGCGTCGCTTGGGGGACAGCCTTGAAGGCGGCGTCCGTTGGTGCGAAGACCGTGAGGGGTCCGCGACCCGATAGTGCGCCGACGAGGCCGGCCTTCTTCGCGAGCGTCAGGAGGGTGTCGAACTGGCCGGCCTGAGCGGCGGTCTTGACGATTGTCTGCTCGCCGGAGGCTGCGGCAGCCGGGCTGCTGCCCAGGCTCGCCACGATCGCGGCTGCCGCCAGCGACGCGACAAGAGCCGCGACGGCGAGGAACGATCGGGAGCGGGAGTGTGTTGCTGTCATGAGACTTTCTCCTTGTTGTCGTCGTGCGGGTCAGCGTCGTTCAGGCGGTGGAGACGCGTGGGTCGCGGCTCCAGCGCCGGCGGATGGCGTGCTGCTGGGCGATCTGGTAGACGGCTGCGGCGCCGACGAGGCCGTAGATCACCCGACTGACGGCGTTCGTCTCGCCGAACTCGAGCCCGACCAGCGCGGCGACGAGGTCGAACTCCGCGATCGCCACCAGGCCCCAGTTGAGGCCGCCGACGATCAAGAGCGCGGCGGCTGCGATGTCCATCTTCTTCACGTGCTACCTCCTTGTCTAGATTCTGTACAAGTTCTGTAGAACCGTAGCGGCCCTCTGCGGGGATGTCAAATCTCTGTGCAAAGTTTGTATAGACTGCGGCGATGGACGAGCCATATCTGCGCATCGGTGCGCTGAGCGAACGGGTCGGGGTATCGCCGGAGCTGCTCCGCGCGTGGGAGCAGCGCTACCGCCTGCTCCAGCCCGTGCGCTCGGACGGCGGCTTTCGGCTCTACTCGTCCGCCGACGAGCAGCGCGTCCGCGCGATGCGTCGCCACCTCGACGTCGGCGTGTCCGCCGCGCAAGCGGCCCGGCTGGCCCTCGCCGAGACGCTTGAGGACGACGCCGTGTCGTCGACTGGGGTTGCCGCTCTCCCGGGTGAGCTGCGGGCGGCCCTCGATCGCCTCGACGAACCGGGTGCTCACGCCGCCCTCGACCGGCTACTCGCGTCTCTCACGATCGAGACCGTCCTACGAGAGGTCTTGCTTCCCTATCTGCATGAGCTCGGCGAGCGTTGGGAGCGCAGCGAGATATCCGTTGCGCAGGAGCACTTTGCAAGCAACGTTCTTCGCGGGCGACTGCTCGGCCTCGCGCGCGGCTGGGGCAACGGCTCTGGTCCAACGACGGTGCTCGCCTGCGCGCCGGGTGAGCTCCACGACCTCCCGCTGATCATGTTCGGGCTCGTGCTGGCCGGCCGGGGTCGCTCCGTCACCTATCTCGGCCCCGACACGCCGGTCGCGACAATCCACGAGGCGCTCGCGACGTTGCATCCGGACCGCGTCGTGATCTCCGCGACTGCGGGAAAGCGGCTGCAGGCCGCGAAGGCAGAGCTCGCCGCGCTCGCTCGCGAGGTTCCGGTCGCCCTTGCGGGCGCGGGCGCATCGGCGCGACTGGCGCGGGAGATCGGGGCGACGCTCCTCGAGGACGACCCCGTCACCGCGGCGAAAACAATCGCCGAGAGCAACACGTGAGGAGTAACCGAGGCAGCCCTCGAGCGTGGAACCAGTCGCGCGGGCCAACCGGCGCGTTCGCCTCGGTGCAGCGAGCCTCGCTGTCGTCTCCGGCCGTCGAGCACTCGCCCGCCGGGGCGAGACGGCTCGGCGACCTCTACTGGCACGAGCTCAACCGCTCGACGTTCGGTCTTGTCCGCGCGCGGGTCAGCACCGACTCCGTGGTGCTCAGGCCGCTGGGAATCGGTCCCGCGTTGCTCCGCTTCGATCGCGCGGAGCCGACAGTGACGCCCGACACGGTCACATGCCGGTACGCGATCCTCGGGGGACTCCTCACCCGCACGCCGGGGGGTTGGATCGCGTTCACGCAGACTGTCGGCTCCCCGCTCGAGGTGCGCTCCGAGATCGACGGCTTCTTCCCGCGGCTCGCGACGCGGCGAGTCCGTCGCGGCTGGAGCGGCGTGCTGTACCCACACCTGCAGACCCGCCTTCACGTCGCCCTTGGGCGGCGATACTTCGCACGCCTGCGCACGGAGGCCGCCCGATGAAGGTCGCCGTGCTCGGCGCGACGGGCATGGTTGGCCGCTCGCTGGTGCCGCTGTTGGCGGAGCGGGACGATGTCGTCGCCGTGTCCCGGCGTCCGTCGCCGACGACGAACGGCGTAGGCAGTGTCGCGGCCGACGTCACGGATGGCGAGGCGCTCGGTCGTGCCCTCGAAGGCGTAGATGTCGTGTACTACCTCGTCCACTCGCTCGGCACGGCCGACTTCCGCGAGCGGGATCGCATCGCGGCGACGACGACGGCGCGCGAGTCCGAGCGAGCCGGTGTCCGCCAGATCGTCTACCTCGGTGGTCTCGGAGACGAGTCGCCCGACCTGTCTCCTCACCTGCGGAGCCGCGCGGAGACGGCAGGACACCTCGCATCGGGATCGGTGCCCGTGACAACCCTCCGGGCGGCGATGGTGATCGGAGCTGACAGCGCCGCGTTCGAGACGATCGTGGCGCTCGTCGACCGTCTGCCCGGCATGATCTGCCCGCGCTGGGTCTCGACGTCGACCCAGCCGATCGCCCTCCACGACGTCACCGCGTACCTCCTTGGAGCCGGCGGCCGCGAGGACATGCTCGGCGAGTCGTTCGATGCCGGCGGGCCGGACGTCATGACCTATCGCATGATGATCGAGCGAATCGCACGAATTCGCGACAAGCGTCCGCTGATCGTGGAAGTGCCCGTCCTGTCGCCCCGTCTCTCCTCCTGGTGGCTCACGCTCGTGACGCCGGTGCAGTCGCGTGTCGCGCGGCCTCTCGTCGAGGGCCTCCGGACCCCGACCGTCGCGCACGACCAGCGCCTGCATGACCTCGTGCCGCTCGAGCTCACGCCGTTCGACGAGGCAGCACGGAGCGCGCTTGCTCGACGCGAGGAGCGCGCTCGACAGGCATGACGGAGATCCGCCTCGGCTACGCCTGCGTGAACACGCAGCTCGCTACGCCCGCTCGGACCGCACGGCTCGCAAACGTCACGGACGAGCGAATCGCCGAGCTCGTCGATGCGAACCTCGGCGCTCTCGAGGCGATCCTCCGCTGGAACCGCAGCAGAGGGATCCAGGTCTTTCGGCTGACGTCCAACCTGATCCCGTTCGGGTCGCATCCGGCGAACACGCACCCGTGGTGGGAGGTCTTCGCGGACCGCTTCGTCCGCCTGGGCCGCCTCATGCGCTCTGCCGGAATGCGAATCTCGACCCATCCCGGGCAATACATCGTGCTCTCGTCGATCCGCGAGGACGTCGTCGCGGCCTCGATCGCCGAGCTTGGCTACCACGACCGGCTGTTGAGCGCCTTCGGCCTCGGGCACGCGCACAAGATCGTGCTCCATCTCGGATCCGGCGTTACCGATCCGCGGGCGGCCTACGACCGGTTCGCAGCCGGGTACAGGCGGCTCTCGCCCGGAGCCGCCGGACGGCTCGTCCTCGAGAATGACGAGCGCTGGCCGCTCGACACAACGCTCGTCTGGGCGGAGCGGCTCGAGCTCCCGGTCGTCTTCGACGCGTTCCACCACGAGCTCGCTCCATCGATGCAGCCGCTCGCGGTACGCGAGGTCGTGCTCCGCGCCGCGGAGACGTGGACGCGTCGCGACGGCCGCCCGCAGGTGCACTTCTCAACCCAGGCACCGGGAAAGCGACCGGGTGCCCACGCAGAGACGATCGACATCCATGCCTTCTCGCGATTCGCCGAGGAGGTCAGCGACCTGCCACTGGACTGCATCCTCGAGGTGAAGGACAAGGAACAGTCCGTGCTGCGAGCCCGAAAGGAGACTGGGCTTTGACGAATGGGTCTGGCAGTGTATAGTTGTCGCATGTCAGACGACAGACAGGTGTTCAGCGCCGGGGTCGCGGAGGACGGGTGCCTCGCGCTTGAGGGCGAGCTCGACGCCTTAACGGTTCGCCATCTCAACGAGGCACTGGCGAATCGGAACGGCGAGGCCGACGTGACGCTCGATGTGTCGGGTCTCACGTTCATCGACAGCAGCGGCCTGCACGCGATTGTCGATTACGTGCAGTCGCGGGAGCTGGACGGAACGGTCACGCTCAGGGGCGTATCGCCGCACATTCTGAAACTGTTGGAGATCACTCGGCTCACCGAACTTCCGAAACTGCGGATCTATGGCTGAGGCTGCGCGGATCATCTCGCTCGCGGAGCGGCTAAAGAGCCGCCGCGAAGAACGCGGGATCAGCCAATCACAGGCAGCCCGCGAACTCGACGTCGCACGGACCGCCTACAGGCTGTGGGAAATGGAAGCCGCAAAACCAGCACCCGACCGCTGGCGCCTGATTGCCAGCTGGCTTGGCGTCTCCCTGACGACGATGCTGCTCGCCGAAGACCTCGTCTCCCAAGACGAGGCAGCGATGGGTGAGCTCGCCTCGTTCGACTTCGGTCGCCCGGGACGCGACTGGGACAGCCGCGGTGCAGCCAAGCTAGGCGGTTTCTTCGTGCAGGCGCGGTCGCTAATCGACGACGGCACACGAAGCGGCGACATCAACGCCGAGCAAGCAGACGCGTTGAAGTTTGTACTTGAACGAGTCGAGCAAGAAAGCGAGTCCGTGGATACCGAGCCGTGGCTGCCAGCCGAAGTGCGCCGGACCCTACCGGCAAATACGCAGGCGGCCCGAACCGCACGAGAGGCCGTCACATTCGTCGCGGCCGGCATACCCGAGCAAACAGCACAAACAGCTCGGCTCCTCGTCTCCGAACTCGTGACCAACAGCGTCAGACACGGGCCGCAAGAGGCCAGAACCACAGTCGAGCTCGTCGTCGAGGTCGGACGAAACAATCTGCGCATTGAGGTCGCTGACCGATCACCCACACCAGCCAAACCCAAAAAGCCAAGTCACGAAGGCGGCTACGGGCTCGCACTGCTCGACGCGATGGCCAGCCGCTGGGGAACCGACCAACGCGACGGCTGGAACGTGACATGGCTCGAACTCGACCTCCCGCTCCCCGGCGGCCGCTCGCCGACGAACTAGCCGCCGGTCGTGCCGCCGCGCCACGCCGTTCGGGGGGACTTCCTTCAGCACCTTGACGCCGGAGACTGGGTCCGCGCCTCCACGCTGAAGCCCAGGCAGGCGACGATCGTCAAAAGCGTAGTTAGGCGGCCCTGAACCCTGAACTCCCGACCGCTCTGCCCGGCCCCGTACGTCCACCATCGCGCCGTGCCGATCTTAGGGCAAGCGTGCGTCAGTGTTCATACCCACGCGCCGTTCTCCCGCATTCGGAACAGACCCCATAGCACTGCCCTTGAACAATGCGGGTCGTCCACGCGTGACGTCCCAACCAGCACGACAGTTTCTTAGCCACCTTCGGCCTCCCTCGTCGTGACAAGCCGGCGGTAAGCTCTACCCGCGCCGGGATCCGGTCAGATCAAGGCTCTTTTCTGCCCCGGCGTTGCGTTTCATCAACGTCCGGGCTTCGGCTCAGTAACAGCCTCAGCTGCCGAATGCGGTTGAGCACCGCAGCGATCAGATCACCGAACCAGCCCATATGACCGTGTGTGCCGCCGACGATGGATTCCGAAACGCATCTCTCTCGCGATTGCCCCACCATCGAGCTTCGGCTCCCGACTTGACTCAGAGCCCCTCGCGTTTTCGCCAGATGTGCTCCTGCACCAGCGTCGCCCGCATCTCCAGCAGCTTCTCGAGACACTCCTCCAGCACGCGAAGGATCGCCTCCCGGTCGGGGATGCGAGCGCCGCGATCCCGCCTTCGCGGTCGTAAGCGCGTTCGAGGCGTTGGACGGTGTCGATCAGCTCGGCCTCGCGGAGGCTGGCTGCGAGACGGAGGACGACGCTGTCGGCGACCGGAATCCCTGCGAGCCACATGACAGACGACCGTACACAGCGACCGCAGGCCCGCTCGTGACCCGCACTGCCCGATTCTCTACCGGTGGTGTTCGCGGCAAGATTCGACCACGGTGAAATGCTCGCGGCTCGTGCTGGCGCTCGCGGTGGCCGCTCTTGCCGCTGCCGTGTCGAGTGCGCCAGGTGCGGCACATGCGCCGGGCTGCTGGTCGGGAAACAGTTTTCCGGTGGCCAGCATCTTCCGCGTCTACCTGATCCCGCATGGCTGCACCTGGCACCTGAAAGCCGCGCCTTGGTCACCAGAAGATCGGCCCGCAGTTCCGCACGCGCCTGCACGGCACGGAGACGGTGTGGCGCGAGAGCGTGACCCGATGGGCGAAGCGGTTTGGGTGTTCGGGTTCAGCACCTTCAAGGTCTCGTGGCCCAGGTTCGTGGTGACCGCGCGCCGTGTCGCCTGGGGCGACGGCATCGGATGCCATGATCTCCTTACAGGGCGGGCGGTCATGTGGGAGGGGCGCTTCGTCTGGCGGCCACGTGAGGGGCGACGCCCTGCCCGCTGGGAGCCGGTGCTTATCCGGTCATCACCGCCGCTCCTGCGTTAGCACGGAGGCCATGTTTCGTGGTTCCCGCCTCGGGTACATGGCTCCACTTCGATCCAAAGGAGAGTTCGTGAACGAGGATCAGGCAAAGGGAGAGGCAAAGCAGGCAGAAGGAAAGGCCCAGGAGACATGGGGCGACGCCAAGGAGACGGCCGGCGACGCCGTGGATGGCCTGAAGGAGACGGCCGACGACCTGAAGGACAAGGCCGGAGACATGCTCGACCGTGACGAGGAGAAGGACAAGACGGGCCAGGGAACCCGCTCGTCCTGAACACGAAGCTTCGCTGGGGCGCCCTGATTCTTCGGGGCGTCCCAATCATCTTGGCCGCCGTTCGGGCTGCTAGAGCTGGGTCTCGCCCGACGACCGGTCGACCGAGGGGATTACCTGTGTTCGCACTCATGGGCGGGCTCGTCGGCGGGTATTGGCTCGCGATGCGCCGCGAACGCATGGCAACCCTCAAGCGGCGACGTGCGTCCAGAACCGAACTGGACTCGCTCACCCGCGAAGAGCTTTATAGACGTGCCCAGGAGCAGGATCTGCCTGGTCGCTCGAACATGAGCAAGGAAGAGCTTCACGACGCACTCGCAGCCGACGCAAAGTCGACGGGCCAGGAGATCGCGGACACCCTTACCGGACGCAAGAATCCCTAGAAGCTCGATACGGAGCGAGTGTGCTGGCCTATCCGCGCGTCTCCCCCACCGGTGGTCGCGCCAGTTCGCCAGGCCGATAGCCGGTCCCTCCGTGCACCCACCGGTGCGCAGGCTCACGGCATCCCTGACACAGACGACCCCGTTTCCCGACCGAGGTCGTCCGCTAATGAAAGTGATGGGCGCCCCCGGAACCAGCCCACTGCGATGACCTAACGAGGGGGAGGGTCGGGTACCGAACCGCACCCGACTCGCCGAGTCGGGTCGCGCGGCGGCCCGAGCCGCTCAGGCGAGGGACGCTCGCCCATCCCAATCGACTTGCTATCGATTGAGGTCGTCGGCCTGTCCCACCGCGTGATCGGTGAATGAGATGGGTCAAGCGGTGGAGGACCGTGAATCGTCTCACCTTGTGTTGTCACGGCGTGCCAGTCGAGCGTGGACTCGACGCCTGCGTCCCGGATGTGAAGCGGCTCCCCGGGGCAGACCACGACGATGCGGCCGCGTGGGCGATACCCGAACGTTCGCAGGACTCCGCGCTCCACGTATGAGACCTCGATACGTTCGAGCCATGTAGGTCGCTCGGACAGGAATTCGTCGTGGAGGCCTCGCAGCTCCTCGAGCTGCGCCCCCTCTTCAACCTCGGCCGCGATGATCGCCATGAGGTCAAGGTCGCTCTTGCCGGGGTAGAAGCCACCTGCCGCAAGCGAACCGAACAGGTACAGCCCTAGCAGATTCGATCCGAAATGACGCTCTATCGCATCCGCGAGCTGCTTCAGCGTCGCCCGCGCATCTGTTGCCGCCCCGTCTCCCATTGGCGAACATCGTGCCGCACCAGAGGGCAACTCTGACGGAGCCGGTCATGTGACATTCCGGAACGCTGGAACAGCCAAATGAGAGATCGCCCAGCAGCGTTGGGTCGAGCCGGCAGCCTTCAGATCCAGGCGCTGCCCGCCTGCTTTCTATCGGTGGATCCGTGTCTTAGGCGGGGGGCAGGACTTCGCGAAACTTTGCGGTGTCCGCGAACTGTCGGAATTGCGCGAGCTTGCCGTCGCTCACATTCCAGACGTGCACGACCGGGAGGTCGAGCTCCTTGCCCGTGTCCTTCCCGGTACCTGTGTAACGCACGACCACCGCGACGGTGTCGCCGGAGCCGATGAATTCCTCCGGTGTAGCCGCGAAGTTCGGGATGTCCTGGGTGAGCGGGCCAAAGACGTTCTGGGCCACGGCCTCCCCGCCGTGATAGAGGCCGCCGTATGGCAACCCCTCGGCGTCGTACCACTTGACGTCGTCGGCGATTGCACCGAGCAAAGGAGCGAGGAGGGGCCCCCACGATGACGATCGCGAGGGGGAGGGGGGGGTGCCGACTACACCGACTCGCCGAGTCGGGGGTCGGGCGGGATCGTTGATGGCTAGACGCTTCTCGCCGGAGTGTCAGACGCAGGTCAGATCACACGCCGCTCGAGCTGGGGCCGGCTCTCTGCGCGGAGATCCCTCGCGTGCGCTCGCGTGCGCGCGATGGAGAGAGGTAGGTGTTCGCGGCGGGGAGCCCCCGAGACCAGGCCACATCGTCATGATCACCGTGAGGGGGGTGGGCGCTGGAGCGGCTCCGTTGCCTCCCATACGTGGCCCTCAGCATTGCCTCGCTTCGGCGACGGCTACGACCGGTTGCGTACGCGACGAAGCCCGTCGCGACTTATCGAGATCGCGGCCGCGGAGCTTCGCGAGCCGGGCCAGTGGTGCGAGCACGAGCCGTTGGAGCCAGAACGGCGGGAACGCCGCCTGCACTTCTTGGTCGAACTCGCGCGTGAAGAGGGCGAGCTCGAGCGGCTTGGGGATGCCGCCGAGCATCGTCCGACCCTGCTCGGCGAGCGCGACGGCTGTCTCGAACAGCTGCTCCATTTTCAGTGCGGGGCGGATCTCGACCCGTACGAGCGCCGCCTGGTCGCCGTCGTTGGCGAAGTCGTGCGGCACACCGGGTGGGACGACGACGACCTCGCCGGGTTCCGCCGTGACACGCTCGCGCTCGACCCGGAACCGCATCCGGCCCTCGACCACCTCGAAGCGCTCCTCCTGCAGCGGGTGGAGGTGGAGCCGTCCCGGGACACGGCCGCCCGGGGGGAGCGCGAGCTCGATCGCGACGAGCTCCCCGTTCGACTCCTCCGCGGTCGTGCGGAACGTGATGCGCTCGCCGCTTACCGGGTTGACGAGTGTCTGTCCTCTGCGTGCCATGTGCGTTCCTCCTCGAATTGCTATACGTCCAGTGTCGCTCGCAGAAGACGGACGATCTATGGCCGATCAGCCGTATTGTTTGATCAATCGTCCATCGATTTGGACGATCGAGACGACAATGTGCGACACTCGCCACATGAATGCGATCGATCCCTGGGCTCCGGCCGACCCGCTCGGCGAGGCACTCCACTTCGTGCGGATGAGCGGTGCCTTCTACTGCCGGTCGGAGCTCAGCGCGCCCTGGGGGCTCACGCTTCCTCGGATGCCGGGCTACATGTGGTTCCACGCGCCGATCTCGGGCGAGGTGCTGCTCGAGAGCCGCGAGACGGACCGGCGGGTGCTTCGGCGCGGAGACTTCGCGCTCGTCCCCCACGGTGAAGGGCACACGCTGCGAAGCGAGGCCGGGGCGCGCGCACCGGGGATCCTCGAGCTGGAGCGCGAACAGGTCAGCGACCGATACGAGATCCTTCGCCACGGCGGCGGTGGAGCCCCGACGGCGTTGATCTGCGGAGCGGTGCGCTTCGACCACCCCGCAGCACGCAACCTCGTCGAGACCCTGCCCCCAGCCATCCATCTCGAGGCGGCCGGATCGGCACAGCCGGAGTGGATGCAGGCAACACTCAGGCTGATGGCCGCCGAAGCCCGGGAGCGACGCCCCGGCGGCGAGGCCGTCATCACACGACTTGCCGACATTCTCGTCGTGCAAGCGATTCGCTTCTGGCTCGAGAGCGATCCGGCCGCGCGAACGGGTTGGCTCGGCGCACTCCAGGACAGGCACATCGGCCGCGCTCTCACCCTCATCCATCGCGAGCCGGCGCGCCCATGGACCGTCGCCTCGCTCGCCCGCGAACTGGCGATGTCCCGCTCGGCATTCGCCGCGCGCTTCACCGACCTCGTCGGCGAGCCTGTGATGCAGTACGTCTCCCGCTGGCGAATGCAGCTGGCACTCGGCGCGCTGCGAGATGAGGGCGCGACCGTCAGCGAGCTCGCATACCGGCTCGGCTACCGCTCAGAGGCCGCCTTCGCCCGCGCGTTCAAGCGCATCGTCGGCGTCCCGCCCGGATCCGTCCGACGACGGCCGGCGAGCAAGTCCGCCCCCGCGACCATGCCCACATCGCCATGACCGGCGCGACGGGGTAGGTACCCTCGGGCCGGTCACTCCTCGCGTGCGCGTGCGCGCGAGAGAGAAAGGAGCCCCGAGCCCGCTCGGAGGCCTTGCCGTCTCGTCGCCTCCCGCCTGACGCTCCGCCGCAGTCCTTTCAAAGACGTGTGGGAACCCGATTGTGACAACTGGCTCAAAGTCGTATGCTCATGACTCCGCCCGCACCAGAGACAGGGACGAGGAGGTGGGATATGGCACGAAGAGCTTCGTTGCCTGCCATCGCCGTGGTCGCCGCCGTGGCGCTCGCCGGAGGACTGCTCCGTGGCGCCCAGGCATCGCCGCCGGTGGTCAGCGACACGGTACGAGACTGGAACGGCCACGCGCTGGCCGCGATCTTCAACCCCAACACACCGACCACGCCGATACCTGGCGCGGGGCAGACGCCGCCCGTGGGGACGTTGCACATGGCAATGACGCAGCTCGCGGTGTACGACGCGGTCAACTCGATCGCCGGTGGGCACGAGCCGTATCTCATGGGCCTGCCCGCGGCCTCGCCGACCGCGTCGCTGGACGCGGCCGTGGCGACTGCAGCCCACAATGTGCTCGTCGGGCTAGGCATCGCTCCGGTGCCGGCGCTGCCGCAGGTCGTCCTCGACCGGCTTGACAGTCTCTACGCGGACGCCCTCGCGGCCATCCCGGCCGGGGCCTCGAAGGACGACGGGATCGCTGCAGGCGCCGCTGCCGCAGCTGCCATGCTCGCCGCCCGAACGGGCGACGGCCGGTACGTGCCGTTCATGTTTCCGGTCGGCTCGGATCCGGGCGAGTGGCGTCCGACGCCGCCTGCGTTCGTCAACGATCCGTTCGCGTGGGTCTCGAAGGTGAAGCCGTTCACGCTCAAGAGCGCCTCGCAGTTCCGCACCAAGGGGCCACTCGACGTCACGAGTCGTGCGTACGCGAAGGAGTACGACGAGGTGAAGGAGCTCGGCTCGTCGACGACCACGGCTCGCACGCCCGAGCAGCTGGCAATCGCGCTGTTCTTCCAGCCGAATCCGGTCGAGATGCTCCAGCGGGCTCTACGGGACGCCACCAAGAACGAAGGGGTCGGGCTCGTTGACGAAGCCCGCTTCTACGCGCAGCTGAACGTGTCTACGGCGGACGCCTTGATCCACTGCTTCGACGAGAAGGGATTCTGGCTGTTCTGGCGCCCGATCACCGCGATTCAGGAGGGCGACGCCGACGGCAATCCACGCACAGTCGGGGATCCCGCGTGGACGCCATTCATCGCGACGCCGCCGTATTCGGACCACACCTCCGGCTACAACTGCGCTACCGGCGCGTTGATGAAAACCGCGGAGGCGTTCCTGGGCAGAAAGGTCGATCTCCACATCACGAACCTCGTCACCGGCGTGACGCGTGAGTACAGGCGCTTCGCCGAGGTTCCCAAGGACACGATCGAGGCTCGCATCCTTCAGGGCATCCACTTCCGGACGGCCGATGTCGACGGTGCGCGGCTTGGCAAGGACGTCGCGCGCTGGGTCGACAAGCACTTTTTCGGGCGCACGAAGAAGTAGAACTTGGCAAACGGGTGGACAGCCTACGGGCGGTCCACCCACCTGCCGCCGCCACTAACGCTGACTCCATGAAGGTCTTCAATCTCCACGGCGGACCCCCGACTCGTCTGGTCGGGGGGTCTCGCGGGGTCACTGATGGAGACACGCCTCGCGACGGCGTGTCAAACGGATGTCAGATCGTGACGAGAGTCAGCCGACCTCGGCGAGGACGCGAGCCAGGCTTGCGCACGCCTTCGGTGTCCAGCTCTCGACCTTCGATCGCAGCGCGTTGTCCCCGTCGTCGATGACGGCACGGACTCTGTCGCGTGTGAGAGCGCGAACACGAGGTGCAGCTCTTCGTCGGTGAGGTTCTTCACCTCCTCGGCAGTCCGAGGCATTTGCGGCTCGACAACCTCGGCCTCACCAACGCGACCAAGCCCTTCGCGGAACAAGGTCTCGATCGCCTTGATCCTCGCCAGCACACGCGGAGATGAACATGGCGGCCGCGGGCGCCTGACCCGTTCCGCGCGGTCGCGTCGGGGCGCCTCACCTTCGGCGGAGTCCGCTGCGATCATCCCGGCGCATGGAGTTCCGCATCCTCGGGCCACTCGAGGTCGAGCACGACGGCCGGTCCGTCCCGCTCGGCAGCGGACGACAGCGTGCACTCGTCGCCGCGCTCCTGCTCCATCGCAACGAGGTCGTCTCGGTCGACCGACTCGTGGACGAGCTGTGGGACGGCGACCCGCCGCCGACCGCGGCGAAGATCGTCCGCAACAACGTGTCCCTGCTCCGCAAGGAGCTCGGCAACCGCCTCGTCACGCGTCCGCCTGGCTACCTGCTGCGCGTGGAGCCCGGCGAGCTTGACGCCGACCGCCTCGGCTCGGCACTGGCAGGCGGCCGGCCCGAAGAGATCGAGGCCGCGCTTGCGCTCTGGCGTGGGCCGCCGCTCGAGGAGTTCGCCTACGAGGGCTTCGCCCAGGCCGAGATCGCGCGGCTCGAGGAGCTCCGGCTCGCGGCGACCGAGGTAACACTGGCGCTCTCGACCGGGACTAAGCAACTCGCGGTGGTAACGGAACTCACCCGGCTCGTTGCCGAGGCCGCGGATGATCCGGGTATTGCCGACCGGACGTGGGTGCTTCTCACCGAGGCGCCGGACGGTGGTTGGGGCCTACATGGTCACGCCCACACCAACAGCGAGCTTGTGGCGGCGGCACGCGCCGAAATCGCCGAGCTCTCCGCGGCACGAGACGCGTAGCGCCGGGCCCACATCGCGAACCCGACCGCACCGAACACCACCGGGCCCCAACCCCAGCGACGACCGCATGGTTTGGGCCCAACTTGGGCCCCACACACCGAGCGCGGCAGCACGCCAAGACGTCTTCTGGCCGCCTTCATCGGACGCTCAGGCGGGGCCGCGTAACGAGAGCCGCCGATCTGGGGGTCAAGGGGTCGCGAGTTCAAATCTCGCCAACCCGACCAACGATTTGAGCGTGAAACGGGGTCCGAGCTGAGGCTAAGGTGGGGGCCGTGTGACGGGAAGATTCGCTGTTGGGTGCGGGCGGGGCTAGCGGTGGCGTGGCTGGGGTGAGCCGTTGCCGCCGGCTCGGTACCCACTGCCGGTTAGCCCGGCCGAGCGTCAGGGGTCGAGTCTGTAGAGAACGTCGTCGTCGGCAGCGGTGGCCCATATCGAGCCGTGGGCGACCCGCACGTCGCCGCAGCTGCCGGTGTCGGTGGTGACCTCGGCCACTACCGTCCGGGTCGCAGGGTCGACCTGCTGCAAGGAACGGCTCCGTGTCGCTGACCCATACCGCCTCCGGCGTGGTCGCCAATCCGCAGGACTGCGGACCGGTAGGAACCGTACCGGGTCTGCTCCAGACCATCGCGCTCCAGAGCGACGAGACCGGCCCGGGTCACCACCCAGACCTGGTCGCCGACCGTCAGCGCCCGGGGGCTGTCCAAACCCGCGGCTCTGGCTACGACCGCACGAGCGGCCGGGTCGACCCGGACCACTGCGCCGTCGCCGACGCTGGAAACCCACACCATCTCTTCGTCGACCGCTAGCTCGGTCCCGGCCACGCCCAGATCCAGAGGCGGATCGGGCTGGTTGGTGGCCGGGTCGATGCCGACGAGCCCGGCATCGGTGATCACCCAGAGCCGGCCGGCGGCGGCCTCCAGGTGGCCTTGGTCTGGCCTCTTGGCCACGGGCAGGCGAGCGAGAACCTTGCCGGAGCGCGAGTCCAGCCGCAGGACCTCGTCGCCGGCCCCGCTCGGGTCCGGACTGCAGGTCCACACCGAGCCGAACGCCACGCCCAGGCCCTGGCACAGGCCCCTAGCCGCACCGGTGGGGGAAATCGTCACGGACGACCCGGTTGCTGGCCGGATTCACCACAGCCTCACTGTCCCGCTGTCGGTCTTCACGTACAGCGAGGTGTCATCGGCCGCGAGCCAGTCCGGGTTGCCGGATACCGCGATCTTGGCCCGCTGACGCTCCGCCATGGTCACCGACGACGGCTCCGGCGCCGGGGGGAGGACGGTGAGGGCGCGACCGAGGATGGAGCCTGCCCAGCCGGATCTGCGCCGCCACAGGCGGCCAGGACGACCAGGAGCAGGCACCCAGCTGCACCAAGGCAACGCATAAGAAGTCCCTCGCCCGTACGGTCGAGCCAATCCTAGAGGGAAGCTGCCGACCTCACCCCGCCTGCCCTTCCCTCTCCGACCTCCAACTGGCGCTGATGCTCGGCCAGGTTCTGGCTTCAACCTCTCCGGCGCCCTATGGTCGGCAGCCGAGTATGAGCCCCGCCATCGAGAGAATGCCGATTCCCTTGCCTACCACCTCGGTCATGCGCCATCTCCGGTGGGCGGGCTGCGGGAGTCTCCCAGTGCTCCGTCGTGGCTGGCACCGCGCGAGCTGCGCCATTCCTTCGTCTGCCTGTCCGACAGCGGCATTCCGATCGAGGAGATTTCGCGCCCCCAGCCAAGCTCGACATCCGCCCGGGTGGACCATCGCCCGTCCCCGGGGTGGCGTCGCCAAGCCGAACGAGCCGCGCCGACAGCTCAGCGCGGGCCAGGACGAAGCACCTCCTGACGAGGCCGAGGCCGCCTGGGAGTCCACTCCGGCAGTTCCTGCAGAGTCGTGGTGCCAGTGGGCGACGATACTGATCGGCCAGGCTCCTGCCACAACGCCGCAACTGCCA
>CAWEMW010000004.1:0-225517 GCA_963810295.1 uncultured Actinomycetes bacterium | reverse complement strand
AGGCCGGCGATCATGCGGAGCAGCGTCGACTTGCCGCAGCCGGACGGCCCGACGAGGACCATGAACTCTCCGTTGTGGATGTCGAGCGTCATCGCGTCCAGTGCCGTGACGCCGTTCGCGTAGATCTTCGTCGCCCCCTCCAGCCGGATGCCGGCCATCTCAGGCACGCCCTCCCGAGGCGCTCGACAGCCACGAGCGGAGCTCCCCGAGGTCCGGCCGTGCACCGACGTGGTCCGCCGCGATCAGGACCGCCCCGGCGACGGGGTCGACATCCGGGCACACCGGGCTGCCGTCCGGGACGCGCGAGTGGACGACGTCGCGGAGGAGTGCCGAGCGGTGGCGGAGGACGCCGCCGCACAGGACGAGCGGGAAGGGCGCACCGAGCTGGCCGGTGCGGTCCGCGCAGACTCTCGCGTAGTCGCCCATCCGGGCCGCTACCGTCTCGACGATCGAGGTCGCGACGTCATCGCCCGTCTCCGCCTCGTCCAGCACCGCGTCCGCGAAGCGGCTGCGCTCCGACTCGTCGAGGCCCCCGATCCGCGTGAACGCGTAGAGCAGCTCCTGCGCGTCGGCGCAGTCCCAGCGCTCGAGCGCACGCGGCAGGAGCGACGTCTGGGGACCGAGCCCGAGCATGTGTCGCCAGACGGCGGCGAGCGCCAGGGAGCCGAGCGCGAATGCTCCCGTCTGCTCCGGCCAGAACCCGAGGTGGAAGACCTTCCCGTCGGCGCTGCGCCCTGCAACCGCGGCATGCGTCCCGATGACGACCGAGACGCCGACGAGCTCGTCGCTGCCGCACCGGAGCCCCCCGATCGCGTCGTTGACGATCTCCGGCTCGTCGCGGAGGTCGAGCCGTTCCATGAGCTCCCGGCGGAGACGCTCGAAGTCCTCCGGCCAGTCGGCGCCTGCGAGGCTGAATGCCGCCGCGCCGAGGTCGGCCGGTTCGGCGCCCGCGGCATCGAGCGCGGCGGTCGCGGCCCGCACGATCTCGACCAGGGCGGGCTCGGGCGACCCCGCGTTGTGGATGTCGCCGCAGTCCGCGCCCCCGGCCCCCAGTACGGCGCCGCCGCGATCGACGACGACCGCGACCGTTTTCGTGTTGCCACCGTCGACGCCGAGCAGGAGCCCGCTCACGGCGCTGTCCGGACGAGTCGGTCGGGCAGGTGGGCGCGATGCGCGGAGGCGAGGTCGTCGTAGACGCGCTCGGCGACGTCCAGTTGGCGGACGAGCGGATTCGCGCTGAGCGCACGGATGCCGTCGTCGCGCGTGCCGGCCCACGCCGTCTCCGCGGCGAGCGCCTGGTACTCGCCGAGCATCTCCACGAGGCCCCGCACGTGGCGCGGCAGCGGCTTTGCGGGCAGAACCTCGATCCCGTCGCGGGTGCAGCGTCCGAGCACCTCGACGACGAGGTCGTCCGGGAAGCCGGGAAGCGCGCCGCCGGCGTTGGGCATGTTCACCGGATGGACCTCGTCCTTGTCGTTGAAGATCGCGTCCATCACGTCGATCGCGAGCTCGAGCTCGTGGATGCCCCCACGCGAGCGAGTCGGATCGAGCTGGGGGTCGTCGCGTTGGGCCTGCTCTTCATAGTGGCGCCAGTAGTCCCCCGACCAGCCGAGGATGTCCTCGGCCCTCGAGGTGGGCTTGGCGCGGAGCTCCGCCAGGACGTCGTCGGTGAAGTAGTAGTACTCGAAGTAATCCGCCGGAACCGCCCCCATGGCGACGGCGAGCTGGAGCTGGCGGCGACGGCGTGGCTCGAGTGTCGGGTCGTCACGCCGGCGCTCCCACGCCTCCTCGAACAGCGGCAGCGGGTCCTCGCCGGCGTAGTCGTGCTCGACGCCCCAGCAGCCGTGGTTCAGCCCGACCATGGTCACGCGGAGCTGCTCCGGGTCGAGGCCGGCGGTGTCCGCGATCTCGTGCGCGAAGTAGATCGGCCCTTCGCAGAGCGAGACGACCTTCAGCGGCGAGTGGCGCGTGATCGCCTCGGCGACGATGTTCACCGGGTTCGTGTAGTTGAAGATCCAGGCGTCCGGGCAGAGCTCCTCCAGCTCGGCGCAGACGTCCTTCAGCACCGCGACCGCGCGCAGCGCCATGAAGAAGCCGCCCGCGCCCTGCGTCTCCTGGCCGATGAGGCCGTGGTCGAGGGGGATGCGCTCGTCTCGCACGCGCGCCTCGAACCCGCCGGGCCGGAAGGACGAGAGCACCGCGTCGCAGTCCGCGAGCGCGGCTCGACGGTCCGTCGTCGCCGTGACGACGATGTCGTGCCCACGCGCCCGCGCCATCTTCTCGGCGAGCGTGCGAATGAGCGCCAGCCGGTCCTCGTCGAGGTCGACGAGCACGACCTCCGAGCCCTCGAAGTCGTCGCCGTTCGCGATCAGGGACGCCATCGTCCCGGCCGCCCGGGTCGAGCCGCCGCCGAGGTAGACGAGCTTGATCCGTGCCATCGGCTACCTCACTCCTTGAGAGCCCCGGCGAGCATTCCGCGTACGAAGTGCCGTTGCAGGAACAGATATACGACGAGGATCGGCAGCGCGACGAGCACTGCGGCCGCGGCGACCTTGGTGGGGTCGCCGGCCCGCGCCGCGCCGGCGAAGAAACTGAGGCCCAGCGGGGCCGTCTGGTGCGACTCGCTGCCGGACACGAGCACGAGCGCCAGCAGGAACTCGTTCCACGTGTACGTGAAGACGAGAAGCGACATCGTCAGCACCGCGGGCCAGGCCTGCGGCAGGAGGACGCGCCAGAGAACGCCGAAGCTGGTGGCGCCGTCGATGCGCGCGGCCTCGATGAGCGAGCGCGGCGTCGAGCGGAAGAACGCGCGCATCCAGAACGTGCCGAAGGCGATGGACTGGCCGATCTGCGGCAGGATCAGCGCCCAGTAGGTGTTGAGCAGGTTCCAGTGCAGCAGGGGGACATCCTGGAAGTCGTAGTAGAGGGGGATCACCGTCGCCTCGTACGGGAAGATGATCCCGAGCAGGATGATCGGGAACACGATGCGGTCGCCGGTGAACCGCATCGTCCCGAACGCGTAGCCCGTCCCGATCGACAGCACGGCAGAGACGGCGGTGACGGTGGCCGCGACGATGAAGCTCGACTTGAAGCCCGTCGCGAAGTTGCCCTCGGTCCAGGCGGCCTCGAAGCTCGAGAGATCGATGCGGGTCGGGAAGGCGAAGCCGCTGACCAGGTCGGTCTTGCGGTGCAGCGCCAGGAAGAGGATCGAGAGGACGGGATAGAGGGCGATCACCGAGAACGTGCACAGCACGGCGTACGTCCCGACCCGTTCCAGCCGGCCGGCGGTCAGGTGCGCTCACCCCGGGAGCCGATCCTGAGCACGATGCCGGCCAGGACGAAGATCGCGATCGCGAGGACGGTCGCGATCGCGGCCGCGTAGCCGACGCGGTTGTACAGAAACGCGTTCTGGTACATGTACATCGAGGGGACGAGCGTCTCTCCCCCTGGCCCGCCGGCCGTCGTGTTGTAGACGATGTCGAAGCTCCGGAGCGCGTTGATCGTGGTCAGCACGAACGCGACGAGGATCTCGTCCCGGAGCCCCGGCAGCGTCACCGCGAAGAACTCGCGGACCGGTCCCGCGCCGTCGACCCGGGCCGCGTCGTAGAGCGACGTGGGGATCTTCTGCACCCCGGCGATGAAGAGCACCATGCACAGCCCGAAGGTGACCCAGCTGCCGATCGCGCCGATCGACGGCAGCGCCCAGGTGAAGTCGCCGAGCCAGGGTCGCACCAGCGATCCGAGGCCCACGACCTCGAGCGCCCGGTTGAGCGGCCCGTCCGCCGCGTAGATCCACGTCCACGCCTGGGCGATGACGACGCCGGCGATCAGCTGCGGGAGGAACAGCGTCGTCCGGAAGAAGCGGAAGCCGCGGATCACGGTGCGGGTCAGCGCAGCCGTGAGAAGCAGCCCGATGATCACCGGGAAGACCGCGTAGTACACGATCAGGATCGCCGAGTGGACGAAGGCGTCGCGGAGCACCTCGTCGCGGAGCGCCTCGCCGTAGTTCGAGAGGCCGACCCAGGTCTTCCCCGTCAGGCCGTCCCAGTCGAACAGCGAGTAGTAGACGGTGTGGAGGAGCGGCGCGAGCGTGAAGAGGACGTAGAACGCGAGGCCCGGAAGGACGTAGAGCCAGCCGATGTTGCGCGGGTCGCCGGGGGCGCGGCCGCCGCCGCGACGACGGCGCCTCCGCCGCGCGCCCGGATCGGCGGGATCCGGGCGCGCGACGTGGGCTGTTGGCTCGTCGACCGCCACGCGTGGCGGCTCAGCGAAGCGTCTTGTCGAACTTCTCCCAGTCGTCCTGGACGGCCTTCGCCATGCCGGCGGGCGTCTGGCGGCCGGCCAGCAGGAGCTGGAACTGGTTCTGGAGGGTCGTGTACATCGACGGGGACGCCCAGTCGGTGTACAGGAGCAGGCCGTCGTCGTCCGCGACGAGCCGGAACGCCTTGCTCACCTGCGCCAGGTACGGGTCACCGGCGGGTGCCTTCGCGCGCCGGTCGGCCGGGATCTGCTGCTGCGAGAACATCAGCGTCTTGGCGCGCTGGGACGTGATCACGTAGTTGAGCCACTCGGCGCCGAGGTCCGGGTACTTCGTCTTCGCCGAGATGTGCCACGGACCGGACAGGCCTCCGATCGACGTCCACGAGCCGCCCGGCCCGGGCGGGACCGGCATCACGCCGACGTTCGCGGCGCCGAGGCCGGTCTTGATGATCGTCGAGTCCCAGTCCCCGCCGATCCAGAAGACGCCCTTGCCCTTGGCGAACTCCGTTGCGGAGGCGTCGTAGCCGAGCGCGTTGTAGTCGTCGTTGAAGTAGCCGGCCTTGCCCCATTGCTGGAGCTTGCCCAGCGCCCTGATCGTGCCCGGCGTGTTGTAGCGGGAGCCTGGCACGTGGTAGATCCAGTTGCGGACCACCTGCGCCTTGACGTACGCGCCCTGGATACCACCGAAGAGGTGGATGAACCCGTATCCCTCCTTGTTGCCGTGCTCGATCACCGGCTCGTCGTCGGGCAGCTTCGCCCGCAACTGGGCGAGAAGCCGGTCGAACCTCGCGAACGTCTGCGGCATCTTGTTCGGGTTGAAGCCGAGCGCGCGCAGCTTCCGCTTGTTGTAGAAGGCGACGACGTTCTGGCCGGTCTGGGCGATGCCCCAGACCGGGCCTTTCCCGAACGACTTGCCGTCGGGAGTCCACCGGAACATGCCCCAGGTGGACGGAGCGTAGAGCTTGTCCCAGCCGTACTTCTTGACGTACTTCGTGAGCGGGAGGATCAGCTTGGCCTTCACGAGCTGAGCGTCGGTCTGGTAGCCCTGGTTGCCCTCGGTCACGTCGGGCCCACTGCCCGACGCGAGCGCCCGCGGAACGGTGCCGACGAGGCTGTTGAAGTCCTTGAAGACGATGTTGATCTTCACGCCCGGGTGGCTCTTCTCGAAGTCCCTGCTGAGCTGCTGAAGCACGGGCTGGAGCCCCGGGTCCTGGTTGTCGTAGGACCACATGGTCAAGGTGATGGGGGATGCCTTCTTGCCGGCGTTCGATGCGCCCACGGTGATTGCGAGCAGCACGACGGCGGCGAGGACGAACACTCCCAACAGGCGGCTCTTCACAGTTCCCTCCCTGTGACTGGGGGCCCGCCGCCCTCGGTGCGGCGGATACGAGACTATAGAGCGATGTGCGCGGCGAACCGAAACCGCGGCGGACGGTGACGCTCGCCGTCGGGATCGACGTGGGCGGGACGAAGATCGCCGCAGGCGTCGTCGACGTCGAGACGGGCACGGTTCACGAGCGACGCCTGACGCCGACCCGCGCCGAGCGCGGCGGTGCGGTGGTGCTCGACGACTGCGCCGCGCTCGCGGCCGAGCTCGGCGGCGGCAGGCTGCCCGTCGGGATCGGGCTGTGCGAGCTCGTCGATCTCGCGGGCCGCCCGACGAGTGCCGACACGGTCGACTGGCGCGACCTCGACCCGCCCGGGGCGATCGCAGCCCCGCGCGTCGTCGTCGAGTCCGACCTGCGGGCGGCGGCGCTCGCGGAGGCACGCTTCGGCGCGGGCGCCGGCGTCTCACCGTTCCTCTTCGTGATCGTCGGCACCGGTGCGAGCGCCTGCCTCGTCCTCGACGGGAGCCCGTTCGCCGGCGCGCACGGCGAGGCGATCACGCTCGGCGCGCCGCCCGTGGAGGCCGTCGCGAGCGGCCCCGCGCTGGCGCGGGCAGCGGGGCTCGAGTCCGCGGAGGACGTGCTCGCGGACCCGGCACATGCCCCCCTCGTCGACACCGCCGCGGAGGCGCTCGGCGCCGTGCTCGCGATCCTCGCAAACGCGCTCGACCCCCACGTGGTCGTCCTCGGCGGGGGGCTCGGCGCCGAGCCTGCGTTCCAGGGACGCGTGGAGCGTGCTTGCCAGGCGAGGCTCGAGTACCCCCGGATGCCGCCGCTCCCCGTCGTTCCGACCGGGCTCGGGCACGAAGGTGGCGTCGTCGGCGCCGCGCTCGTCGCGGTCGCAGGCCGGGACTAGGCTTCCGCTCGTGCTCGACGAGACTGGGCTCTGGCGCGACGTCACGGAGCTGCCCTCCACGGTCGCGGAGACGCTCGACCGCCCGGACGGCCGGAGTGAAGTCGCGGCGCTGCTCGGCGCCGCCGGTGTCCGCCGCATCGTCGCGAGCGGGAACGGCGCGGCGTACTACGTCGCCGTCGCTCTCTGGCTCGCCTCACTTGAAGGCAAGCCGGGGCCGGAGGTCGTCGCCGTGCCGAGCGGGCTGCTCGCGCGCGGGGCATTTGCGTGGCGGCCGGGCGATGCCCTGCTCGTCATCTCGTCGTCGGGCGAGTTCCGCGACCTCGTCGAGGCGGTCGACGCCGGCTCGCCCGCGCCCTACGCCGCCGTGACTGCGAACGCCGAGTCGACGCTCGGCGCAGGTGCCGGAGCCCGCGCGCTGGTGTCGGTCGCGAAGCAGCGCGCGGTCACGCACACGCAGGCGTTCTGCGGCGCGGTCGCCGCGGCGCTCGCCGTGTGGGCGGAGATGACGGGCGACACGGCGCTCGATACGGCTCTCGGTCGTCTTCCGGCGGAGCTCGAGAGCGCGATCCCCCGCGCGAGGACGTGGGTCGACGACGTGGCAGGAACAGAGTTCAGCACGGCGGTCGCCTTCGGCAGCGGCGCTGCGTGGGCCGGCGCGCTCGAGGCCGCGCTCCTCCTGAAGGAGGTCGCCGGTCTCCCGGCCGAGGGCGTCGAGACCAGAGAGGGCGCGACGTCGGCAATGATGGCGCTCGGCCCCGGCGCGCTGGCGCTGAGCCTGACCGGGGCGGCCGAGGATCCGCTCCTCGCCGAGGCCGAGGACATCTGCGCCGGACAGGTGGCGACCGTGATCCGGACACCGCCCCCGGAGTCCGCCGAGCGGCGACTCGCCGCGGTCTCGACCTTCCCCGCCGCCGTCGCGCTGGCGGCACGGCTCGGGATCGAGCGCGGCCTCGACGTCGACACGCCGGCCTGGACGGAGGCGTACTACCGGGTCGCGAGACGGACCGCATGAGTCTCGGGCTCGGCGTGATCGGCTGCGGAAGCGTCTTCGCGGGACCGTATCGGGCCATGATCGGCCGGCTCGCTGCCGCCGGCCGCGTCCACGTCAGCGCGGTGTACGACATCGACGCGGACAAGCGACACGGCGCGGCCGCGCACTACGACGTCGATCGAGACCTCCGTGGCCCCGAGGACGTGATCGAGGCCGCCGACGTCGTGCTCGTGCTGACGAGCATGAGCGAGCACGGGCCGCTCGCGAAGGCCGCGCTCGAGGCCGGCCGGCACGTGCTCGTCGAGAAGCCGATGGCGACCTCGCTGCTGGAGGCGGCGGAGCTCCTCGAGCTTGCGGAGGCCGGGCCGGGTGTTCTCCTCTGCGCGCCACACATTCTGCTCAGCCCGACCTTCCGAGCCGTCCACGGCGCCGTCAGGGCGGGCGAGGTCGGAGACCTCCTGACGGCCCGCGCCCGCTACGGCTGGGCAGGCCCCTGGTGGAACGAGTGGTTCTACGCCCCCGGCGGCGGGTCGCTCTTCGATCTCGGCGTCTACAACGTCACGAGCCTGTGTGCCCTCTTCGGCCCCGCGCGGCGCGTGACGGCGATGGTCGGCGTCGCGATCCCGGAGCGCGAGGTGAACGGCCGCCGGATCCGGGTGGAGGCCGACGACAACGCGCACGTGCTCCTCGACTTCGGGAATGCGCGCTTCGCGGCCGTCACGACGGGGTTCACGATGCAGCGGTACCGCTCCCCGGCGATCGAGGTCTACGGTAGCGAGGGCACTGTCCAGCTCCTCGGCGACGACTGGGCGCCGGAGGGGTGGGAGCTGTGGCGGAACGGAGACGGCGCGTGGCGCGTCTTTCCCGAGTCGGATCCCCACTGGCAGTGGACCGAGGGGTTGCGGCACCTCGTCGAGTGCGTCGAAACGGGACGGCCGACCGTGACCCGCCCGGAGCACGCGTACCACGCCCTCGACGTGATGCTCGCCGCCCAGGCGGCCGGCCACGACGGGGTCGCACGGTCGATCGAGAGCGACTTCCCCGAACCGGTCTACGACTCCGAGTGGGTCGACCTCGACGCGGAGCGACTGGCGCACGACCGCCGGAGCCACGATGGGCTATAGGCCGTCGCCGCGACCGGCCTTCGACGCGCCCACGGCGATCCGCGAAGGGGATGCCGTGCACCACGTCTGGGGTGACGAGGAGGCGGGATTCGTCGAGGACCGGATCTACGTCTCGTCTCAGCTGATCCACGCCATCGTGTTCGCCCTCCCGCCCGGCGGCGCATTCCGGCACTCGGACAGCTTCCGGACAGTGTTCGCCGCCGATGAGCTGCTCCACGTGCTCCAGGGCACCCTCGTCCTCGCGAACCCGGAAACGGGCGAGGTCGTACGGGCAGAGCCCGGAGAGAGTGTCTTCTTCCGGCGGGACACCTGGCACCACGGCTTCGCGTACGGGGACGAGCCGCTGCGCGTGCTCGAGTTCTTCGCGCCGCCACCGGCGACGGGCACGTCCGGCGCATACGCGCGAACGCGTCCGTACCTCCAGCAGAGCCGCTATGGCCTCGTCGGCGTCGTCGGCGCCCTCGGCGACACGCGTCCGGCGCCGGGCTCGCTCCATGTTCTCCGCCGCGCCGACGCCGTCTGGCAGCTCGATCGCGGCGTGCTTGTCGGCCTGCTCGTCAGCACCGAGTACCTCACGGCCGGCACGATCACCGTGGCTGCGGGACAGACGAGCCTGGAGGAGAGCCACGACGGCGAGGAGCTCGTCTACGTCACCGGCGGCGCGCTGCGGGTCGAGGCGGGTGGGTTCGAGGCGACGCTCTCACCCGGCGATGCGTTCGTCGTCCCGGCCGGGACGTCCCATCGCTACTCGGCGGACGGCACTGTCGCCGAGGCGGTGTTCGGCGTGGCGCCGCGCTACACCGCTCGGGCCTGAGATGTGAGGCTGCGGTGGCCCGGCGCGTCCGCCGGGCCACCGCCGTCGCCCGTCAGAGATCGTTCCCCGACGAGCCGGAGCCGTCGGACGGGGCCGTGTCGCCACCCGAGCCGCCTCGCTCGGGACAGTCGTCCCGCGACGGAGCAGCTCCGTCGCCGTCCGAGTCCTGCACGAATACGGACGACGGATCACCGCCCGAGCTGCCGGATGCCAGGTCGGGCGTTCCGGACGAGCCGCCGGACGCGAACGCCGTCGCAGTCCAGATGACCGCGACGACGAGCACGAGCCCGACGATCGCGAGCACAGCGCGAGGATCGAACCTCGGTGCAGTCGTCTCTTCCATGGTTCACCTCCTCTCGTGTCGGTGGGTCAGGGAAGCCGTCCGAACCAGAGCGCAGACAGGCCCGAGGCGAGGAGCAGGAAGAAGGCGCCGGCGCCGGCGAAGGCGACCGTCACCTCCTGCTTCTCCTCGTCCCACGCGACCTGCGACCCGATCGCCTCGTACACCGCGTCCAGGTCGGCCTCGGTCGGCGCGTCGAAGTACTCACCGCCCGTCTCGGCGGCGATCTCCTGCAGCGTCTCCCGGTCGGGCGCTACCGACACCGTCTGTGGCTCGCCGAGCTCGTTCGGAATGGTCACCGTGCCCTCGTCGGTGCCGAGGGCGATCGTGTGGACGGCGACCCCGGCCTCCTGCGCGAGACCAATCGCGTCGTCCGTGGAGATGCCCTGCGTGCTCGCCCCATCCGAGAGGAGGAGGATCGAGAAGAGCGGCTTTCCGTCCTCGTCGGTCGGCGTCTCGCTTTCCTCGTCCGCCCCCGGCGCGAGGTCGAGCGCCGCCGCGATCGCGTCTCCGATCGCCGTCCCGGTGTGCGCCTCGAGACCGTCGACGAGGTCGAGGATCTCCTCGCGGTCGTCGCTCGGCTCCGCGAGTGCCGTGGCGCCGGTCGAGAACGAGACGAGCCCGACCCCGAACCGCTCGGGAAGGCCCTCGACGAACGCCGAGGCCGATTCCTTCGCGGCGGCGAGCCTGGTCGGCGGAACGTCGGTCGCCATCATCGAGCCGGACACGTCGATCGCCAGCACGACGCTTGCCTCGTCCCGCGGCACCGCGATCGTCGTCTGCGGACGCGCGAGCGCGACCAGCAGCGCGGCGAGCGCGACCAGGGCGAAGAGCGGCGGAAGGTGCCGTCGCCACCCTGGCGAGCGGTCGACGACGTTCGCGAGCAGGTCGAGGTTCGTGAACCGCATCGCGTACTTGACCCGTCGCCGCTGGATGAGCACGTACGCGAGCATGAGGACCGGGATCAGTGCGAGCGAGAGAAGGGCTGCGGGCCAGGCGAAGCTCATCGCCGCCTCCTCTCGCGCGAGAGGAAGCCACCGAGCGTGCGCAGCCAGTCCTCGTCGGTCGTGAGGGTGCAGTGGGCGACCCCGAGCGACGCGAGCTCACGCGCGAGATCGGCTCGCTCGGCCGTGGCTGCGGCGGCGAAGGCGTTGCGGGTCTTCGCCCGGCGGGTGTCGACCTGAATGCGCCTTCCTGTCTCCGGGTCGACGAGCCACAGGTGGCCAACATCCGGCAGCTCGTGCTCGCGCCGGTCGCGGACCTCGATCGCCGTGACCTCGTGGCGTGAGGCGAGCCGAAGCAACGGCCCTCGCCAGTCGCGTGGGCCGAGAAAGTCGGACACGACGAACACGACGCCGCGCTGGCGTGCGAGCGCGCTCGTCCGCTCGAGCGCAGCGCCCAGCGACGTGGCGCCGACCTGCTCCGCCTCCGGCGCCTGACGCGCGGCGAGGAGCGCACCGAGCAAACCACGGCGGCCCTGACGCTGGGGCACGGTGACGGGGTCGCTGCCGCCGAACGTCAAGGCGCCGACGCGGTTCCCTCGCCGCGAGGTGATGTGCGCGAGCGCGAGCGCGGCGCCCTCGACGACGTCGGCCTTTCGGCGGGCGCCGGTGCCGAACCCCATCGACGGCGACACGTCGAGGAGGAGCCAGGTCGAGACCGCGCGCTCGGCGACATCGACGCGCACGTGCAGCTCGTTCTGACGGGCCGTCGCGTTCCAGTCGATGCGCCGGACGTCGTCGCCGTCTGTGTACGGCCGTACCTGCGCGAGCTCCGAGCCGCGCCCGAGCCGGGTCGCGCGGTGTTCCCCGTCGACGAGACCGAACGTCCGGCGCGCGACCCGGAGGTCGAGCGCCCGCAGGAGGTCGGCGGGAACCGGTCCCGGCCCGGGACGGGCGGGTGTTCTCTCGATCTGTGGAAGCGCGGTCGTCATGCGGCACGCTCCACGACCTCGAGTTGCGGCGCGGGCACGGCGGCGAGCGCGGCGTCGATCAAGGTGTCCTCTACGACACCCGTCGCGATGGCCTCGTAGCTGAGCACAAGCCGGTGCCGAAGAACGTCGTGCGCGAGGTCGGCGAGATCCTGTGGGAGGACGTATTCGCGTCCTCGGATCAGCGCCAGCGCACGTGCCGCGACGACGAGCGAGATGGACCCGCGCGGGCTCGCGCCGAACTCGACGTAGCGGCCGATCTCGGCGATCCCGGCTGCCTCGGACGAGCGGGTGGCGCCCGCAAGCGCGACGGCGTAGCGCGACACTGCCGGGTCGACGTAGACCCGCTTCACCTGAGCCCGCAGCGTCGCGAGCTCGTCCAGCGTCACGACGCTCCGCACGTCGACGCGCTCCTCGAGCGCCCGTTCGACGACCGTCAGCTCGTCCTCGGGCTCGGGGTACCCGACGACCACCTTGAGCATGAACCGGTCGACCTGTGCCTCGGGCAGTGGATAGGTGCCCTCGGACTCAATCGGGTTCTGCGTCGCCATCACGAGGAACGGATCGGGAACCGGCAGCGTCTCGCGTCCGATCGTCACCTGGTGCTCCTGCATGACCTCGAGGAGAGCCGACTGAACCTTTGCCGGCGCGCGGTTGATCTCGTCTGCCAGGAGGAAGTTGCAGAAGACCGGCCCTTCCTCGGTCGAGAAGGTCGCCGTGTCGGGACGGAAGACCCGCGTGCCGACCAGGTCGCTCGGCACGAGGTCGGGCGTGAACTGGATGCGGTTGAAGGTCCCGCCGAGCGCAGATGCGGCGGTCTTGATCGTCAGTGTCTTCGCGAGGCCGGGAACGCCCTCGATCAGCAGGTGACCGCCGGACAGCAGGCAGACGAGGACCCGCTCCAGCATCCGGTCCTGGCCAGCGATCACGCGCCTGATCTCGAACAGCGCGCGCTCGACGGTTTCCTGGGCCGCTCGCGCGTTCGGCAGCTCGAGCGTGGTGGCCCTGTCGTCCATGTCTCCGTTCTCCTTCGCGTCGGGTGGGGCCACGAAGGGAACCGGCCGTCTTCAAGAGACGGCTGAGACGTGTCTCAGAACTTCGTAAGAGAGCGCGGGGGCCGGATCAGTGGGAAAAGCGGACGTGCATGTGGTTGTGATGGTTCGGATACGGGACGACGACGCCGCTCGGGCCGTGGAGCCCTGTCGAGTAGCCGACGAAGACGATCTTGGCCCCGGCACCGAGGAAGCGGTCGAGCAGGTCCTGCGTCAGCTCGAGGTCGATCTGGCTCGTCGTCACCGGCGCCGCGAGCCGTCGGTCGCGTCGTGGGTAGTACACGTCCACGTCGAGCCCGTTCTGATGAGAGACGTGCTGATCCATCCTGCCGCCGTCGCGATAGCTGATGTCGCCGACGACGACCCGCGGCGCGTCGGGGTGGGCGGTGCGGTAGCCGGTGAGCACCGCGACGATCTTCCGGATCGTGCGCTCGTGCCCGTAGAGCCGATGGGGGAGGTTCGGGCTCGAGTCGGTGGCCGGGTTCCACGTGACCCAGTCGGGCCCCTCGACGGGAAGTTGCGTGCCGTCGACCAGGTGGCCGGCGTACTGAAGCCCGACCGACGTCCCGCGACGCCACTCGATCTCGACGGGCTCCGCCGCCTTGGCGGGCTCAGGCGCGGCAGCCGACTTCTCGGGAAGATGGAAGCTGAAGTCCTCGAGCCGGAACGTCAGGCTCGGCGGGTCCGCCAGCAGCGGCTCGAGCTCCTGACCGCCGCGGTTTCGCAGCGCCGCGATCGGGAGCATCGTCGCCGACCCGACGACGAGCGCCACTGCCGGGACCGTGCGAGTGGCGAGCCGCCGCTTCCGCGCCGACTGCGCCGCCAGCCTCCGTCGCCTGGACGCGTCGAGCCCGGTCTCGCGAGGCCCGAACGTGGGGAGCGGCGGCAGCGCGACCGCCACCCCGCCCGAGGGGCCTCCCGCCTGCTCGCGGAACCAGAGCACGTCCGTGTCCAGCCATACCTCGTCGAATCGCCAGGCCACGACAGACGTCCTTCGCCCGGAGTGCGCCGTGTCCTCCGGGCTACCCTGCGTTGTCTCCGCCCCCGTAGCTCAGTGGATAGAGCAGCGGTTTCCTAAACCGCGTGCGCAAGTTCGATTCTTGCCGGGGGCATCTCTGCACGGGCGGCTTGGTTATCGGGTTTACCGCTTGGCCAAGCCGCTCGCGGCCCCTTTGGCCCTGCTCCCGACCTCGTCGTCGTGACCGCCTGGGACGGCTCAAGACGGGTGGATCTGGGTGCTCACTGGCGCGCAACTGCCGCGCAGTCTGGTGCCGCCGATGAGGAAATCGTGGCAGCCGCACCCGACCTGCTACCTCAAGACCTCGACTACGCCCTCAGCCGGGGTATCTGGGAACCAGGCTACACCGATCGACTCATAGCCCTGACGAACCGTGGCAACGCGAAGGCGAAGTCCACCAACGCAGGCCAAAGCCGGTGAACGCAGCAGGCCACAGCGCCAACGCAGCAGGCCACACCCACCCCAGCTGGAGCTCGCCGGACAGCCTCGATGGGGACTCGAATGCCGCGCAGGGAGGTACGAGATGAGCGCGATCCGAGGGGTCGCTGCGGCGGTCGCGTCCTTAGAGCCGCCGGGAAGCGCGGATCGGGGCAGGATTCTGGCGACCCTCCTCAAGCAAGCTGTCGTCGCGGATGCAGCCAGGATAGAAGGCGCATCCTGCAGGAGGTTTGCCGTGGCGGGGGGTTGGGTGTCGGCCCTGCCGAGGCTTTCCAGGCAGGCGAGCGGGCGTGGGGGTACTCCCGCGATGACGCGTGCGCGATGAGCCTCTCCCTTGGGGCCATGCTTCCAACCAGTGGACGCCTGACTACAGAGTTGTCTTTATCCCCGACTGCCTCTCGAACGACAGTACGCTCGCGCAGGCGAGGGGTCTGTTGCACGGTGCTACACGTAGTGTCGTCGACGGCGAAGGCTGGTCATGAATGCACGCGAGTCCGGCTGGTTGCCGTTTCGTCGTCACGGTCGAGGTGGTTCAAGAGGCCCCTCGTTCGAGCAGGTCTGTGTAGAGGGCGTCGTAGCGCCCTGTCAGCGCTCGCCAGGAATAGCTGCCGCGGATCTGCTGTTTGGCGTGGTCGGCCCGTTCGTTTCTGGCGGCATCATCGTTGACGGCTTTGACGAGCGCGTTGGCAAGGGCATCGACGTCGTCCGGGGCGACGAGCCAGCCGTTCGGCTTCCCGGGGACGGTGTTGACGAAGGAGAGGGGGCCGCCGGTGGTGGTCGTGATCACCGGCAAACCGCATGACATCGCCTCGAGGAACACCAGTCCGAAGGGTTCGTTGACCGAAGGGGCGACGAAGACGTTGGCACAAGACAGTCCCAGCGGGAGTTCGTCGTGCCCGCGCCAGCCGGTGAAGAAGATGCCATCCACAGCCAGCTCTCTCGCGACCGTGTACGGGTGTTCGCCCTCCCATTCCCCTGGCGAGCCGCCCCAGATCAAGAGCGGTGCCGGGCTCTTGAAGCGTGGTCGCGCCCGATTGTAGGCTCGCACGAGGAGCGGGACGCGTTTGAAGTCGAGGTAGCGCCCGACGTACAGGAGAACCGGAAGCGGCTCTCCCATTTGGCCTGTGAACGCATCCAACGCCTTGAACGGGTATCGGATGCTCCCCGGGAGCCCCGTTTCGTCCCAGCCCTGGGGGTCGTCGACCAGCAAGTGGCGCAGGAAGCTGAGACGCTGATCGCGCGTTAGAGCCGAGCGGTGGAAGAGATCCGTATCGACGCCGTTTGGAATCACCTCGATCAGGTCGTCGGGGACGCCTAGGAGACGAACGGCCTCGGACGCTTGGTGGGGCGAGATGCAGATGATGCGTCGGCTCTGCCGCGCATACGCCTTGAGGCGCGCCGCCCAGTCCTTTCCGTAGCGGTATCGGCTCAGATTCGTCTGCTGCAGTAACTCGCGCTCCCCTTCAGGCAGTCGGCCGTGGCGCGCCGCCTCACCCGACCCGACGGCGGCCGCGAGCCCCTCGAGGCTCGTGTCCAACGCGACAGCCACAGCATCGAGGCGTTCGATGCGATCGAGCATCCTCAGTTCGGTGCCGTGCAGATGGGTGACGAGGCTGCGCTTGGGACAAAGCCGGAAAGCGGCCTCGTGCATGGGCGTCAGGTGATGAAGGTAAACCACGTCCGCGTCGCCAAAGCCTGCGCGCTCGAGCACGCCCTCCCACGCCGACACCTGAACCTCCGCCTGCTCCGGGCTCAGAGCGGCAAAAACAGGATCCGGGGCTTCCCCCCGATCCTCGAACGAGCCATGGAACGGAATCGGCCCGGCCAGCTGATCCTCACCACGCTCGAAGCGCTCGAGAGCGGGCGTGTAGTCCGCCGCCTCGACCTGCAGCCCCTCGAAGAAGGTGGCTGCGTGCGTCCGCTCTCCGCGCGAGCCGAGCGACCCCGAGACAAGCACAATCTCCCAGCCGGACTCCAAGAGCGCGCCAGAGAGATACCGGGCAACCTGCGCCGAGCCACCGCGCGGATAGAACATCAGGCCCATACCCAGCCGCCTGCGGTGCCCACTCAGAATCTCCCACCCGCCCATCGAGAAGGCAATCATCCCGCACGGTGACGCGATCCGGGCAGACGGTGCCGCACGTAGTCTCGAAGCGGGTAGCCGTCGCTCTTTGGCGGAAGTGCGACGGAGACCTCGGCCTGGCGCGCGCCTCAGCTAACCCACTCCGCCAGTCCGCCGACTTCTGCATCTGGGCGGAGTGGCGGACGCCGAGATCAGCCTCTGACGAGTTCACCGCGATCGCCGACGACTGGCCCTATGTAAAAGACGCCATGAGCTAGGTCAACTGCCCGCCGCGAAGCGTGATTTAGCGGCGCTCGGCGCGGGCCTTGAGCGCGGCGTTCATCTCCTCGAAGCCGAGTTCGGTTTTGTCGAGCGTGTTCCCGAAGAGGCCGACGAGGATGCCGCTGAACCGCTCTGCCTGAGTGAAGCGGCTGCGAGCCTGGTCGAGGGGCTCGATGTGGAGGATGTGTTCGCCGTCGAAAACGCGGGGGACGAGGAGCCGGCCGCGCCAGCGGAGCTCGCGATCAGGCTCTACGGCTAGAACCGTAGGCTTGAAGGTCATAGTCCGTCCGCCGGGGGGTTCGATGCGCACTTCGAGTTTGGCTCCTTCGCGCAGTTCGCCTGCGAGGTGAGGCATGAACGGATTCCACTCCGAGTAGGACCGGGTGTCGGTGAGGACGGCCCAGACGGTGGCGGGCGGCGCGTCGATGTCGATCTCGCGGCGAAGTTCGCGCATGTCCCTGCTTGGAGTCTAGGTCCAACGCGCCACGATCACGGGCGGGCAAGCCCGGAAGACTCCATGCTCGCACGCGACCGTCGTACTGCGCGACCAGCTCAACGCCGGGTAGGGTTGAGCAAGCATCGCGCGCCGGCCTGGGGGTCGAGCTGCGCGAGGCGGAGCGAGTGCCGGCGTAAGGTCGCCGGCCGTCGCCGCACCGGGTTGGTCATCACGCGCGTGGTGCTGCTCGTCGAGGGCAGACTGGGGATCGGAGGGCTGGTGGCTGCGAACGGACGTCGGAGGGTGGTGATCACGGGGCTGGGTGCGGTGACGCCGTTGGCCAGCAGCGTTGCGACGAGCTGGGAGCGTCTGATCGGCAGCCGCTCCGCCGCCGGTGCGATTAGTGCCTTTGATGTGAGTGGCTTCCCGGTCAGCTTCGCCTGCGAGGCGAAGGAGTTCGACCCAACCCGGTGGATCGAGTACAGGCAGGCGCGGCGGATGGATCGCTTTGCGCAGCTGGCCGTCGCGGCGGCGCGCCAGGCAGAGTCTGATTCGGGGATCGTGATCGAGAAGGAGTCCGACCGGGTCGGCGCCTCGGTCGCGACGGCGATGGGCGGCTTGAAGTCCTTCGAGGACTGCTGCGACACGCTGATCGAGCGGGGGCCCGACCGCGTCAGTCCGTTCACGCTGCCGGCGATCATCCCGAACATGGGCGCCGCCTGGGTCTCGATCCAGCTGGGCACGCGCGGCCCGCTCTCGTCGCCCTGCACCGCCTGCGCCGCCTCGCAGATGGCGATCGGCGACGGCCTCGATGCGATCCGGCTCGGCCGCGCCGACGTAATGCTCTGCGGCGGCACCGACGCGGCGATCACGCGTGCCGGGATCGCCGGCTTCTCGGCGATGCGGGCGCTGTCCCGGCGCAACGATGACCCCGCGGCTGCAAGTCGGCCGTTTGACGCCGACCGCGACGGGTTCGTGATGGGCGAAGCGGGTGCGATCCTGGTGCTCGAGGAGCTTGAGCACGCGAAGAAGCGCGAGGCGAGGATCTACGCGGAGCTGCTCGGCTACGGCGTCTCGTCCGACGCCGAGCACATCACCGAGCCGGACCCGACCGGCCAGCATCCGGCGCGAGCGATGAAGATGGCGTTCGCGGACGCCGGGATCAGCCCCGAGGAGATCGACTACATCAACGCGCACGGCACCTCGACGCCGCTCGGCGATGCGAGCGAGACGCGGGTGATCAAGCGGGCCCTGGGCGAGGACAACGCCCGGAAGACGCCGGTCTCCTCGACAAAGGGCGCGACCGGGCACTGCCTCGGCGCCGCCGGCGCCGTCGAGGCGATCTTCTGCACGCTCGCGATCCACGAGGGCGTGCTGCCACCGACGATCAACTACGACACCCCGGACCCCGAGTGCGACCTCGACTACATCCCCAACGAAGCCCGCGAGGCCGACATCCAGATCGCCGTTTCCAACTCGTTCGGCTTCGGCGGGCACAACGCCTGCGTCGTATTTGGTCGCTTCGTGGGATAGGCACCAGTAGCACCGGGGACGCCTACGTCGAAGCGGGCGCACACGCAGCATGGCCCGACCGTCGACAGTTAAGGAAGCCGCCTTCGAGCGTGGCGGCGTAGACGGCGCCTAGTGCACCCGCGTCGAACGCGAAGTCCGTCACGAAGCCGCTGTCATTCGGGAGAGCATCGAGATCGTCCGAAGATCCCACCGCCGAAATCGCGGATGAGCAGGCAACGGCCACAGCAGCCGCAACCACCAGGGCGATCCTCACAGACACCACCATCCCATCTCGCCGCACAACCATCAAGACGGCACCGCCCAACGCTGTCTTCCACGTCTACCGACCGACGCACGATCGAAACAGCGGAGGTCTAGACCGTCTTGCCGCCGCAGAACCGCGCGTGGCTCTTGTCGAGACACAAGAGGCCACGCAGATGCCCGCTCTCGTCGAGGACGACGATCCTGCGATCGGGGTTGATCCCGGCCCGCGTGAACGCAACTGTCGCCGACTCCTCAGGGCCGATCGTCTCGACGGCCGGGTTGGCATATCCAACCGCCGGCTCCACCGGATCCGCGTCGGCGGGAATGTGGGTCACCGCGCCGACGAACGCGGAACCGTCGACAAGCACCAACATCTGAACGCTCTCACGTTCGAGAGCGAGGCGAGCCGCTCCGACCGACACATCACTCGGCAACGTCTTCGGAGTTGCGAGCATCACATCGGCTGCGGTCAGGCCGACGAACCGCTCTGCCGACGACGAGTTCATGCAGAGAGTCTAGGTCCTACAGGAGGTCGACGTGCGAACGGCCGCGCCGCGAGCTGGCTCGGGCGCGGCCGTACGTCAGGAACGCGGTTAGCCCTCGAAGGGAACCGCGACGAGCCGCCGAGTCGAGACTCCGGCGAGGGGGTCTTCACCCGGCTTCGTCGCACGGATGAAGAGCGTCAGCTGCTGCTGCAGGTCACTTGCGGGGAAGTTGGCGTCACGGCGGAAGACCAGGGTCGCCGTGCCGTCGTCCCCGGTGAGCTCTTCGTCCGGGATCGTGAACTGGTTGTACGGCACTGCGGTCACGTAGACGCTGGCGCCCTTGATGTCGATGCCGCTGCACGTGCTCCCGACGCGTACCTTCAGCGTGAAGGTCTGCGTCCCCTCGTTGATCGGCCCGGACAGCACGTCGAACGCCTCGATCTGGGTCCGCGCCGGCGGTGCGAGATCGGCGATCGGGGCGACCTTCAGGCTCTTGTTGGTCGGACAGCCGTTCGGTCCGGGTGCCGACGTCGCGGCCATGCCGACCGCGGCCACGACCGCCAGCGTCAGCGCGGCGACGGCAGCGATCACGAGACGTCGTGCTGTCCCGCCGTGCCGCAACCGTGGATGCCAAGGAAACCTTTCCATTGTGCCCTCCTCAGTTGTTTGGGCCATTTGCTCTTCGCCGCTTGCGAAGCTAATCCCCCCACAGGAACGTTCGGGTTGGGGCGGCCGCAGGCGGCGACGCTACCAAATGCGCGATCCAGTTGACCCGCCCGCAGCCGCGGTCGACCCAGGAACGCCGCCGCCGAGGCTGCCAGATGGGCCTCCGCAGAGACGAATCGAGCAACCTGTCAGGCCGACCGTCCGCTCGAAGAAAGCTGCGCGAGAGACCCGCCGGGGGAGGTCGGGTCTCTCGCGCAGTGACACAGCGAGCCCGCGCAGGGCCCCTCACCTGTCGCAGGGGTGCACCGTCGCCGTCCCCCCGGCAGCGCGATACACCTGCGTCGCGGGGGGAAAGCTCCGGCGCCGGACTCGCCATGGGCCACGGTAGGCGCGGCCGGCTGGGCCGTACATGACACGTTTGGGTCAATTCCCTGCGGAATAGTTGCAGCGTCCAGGGGACGACGCCTCGCCGTTCGACCGCAGCCAGCGGCGAACGGAACTGACGACGTACTGGCCGGCCCGATCAGTCACACTTGCGTGATGGCCTCTGGCCTGAAAGTCGGCGGGGACGTCGAGCAGGCTCTGGAGAGCGTCGGCGTCGCGAGCTACGTGCTCGACGAAACCGGAGTCGTCCGGTGGATCAATGCGGCAGCCGAGCGGCTCGTCGGCGACGTCCGCGGTCGACACTTCACCTCCGTCGTCGCACCCGAGGACAGCCGCCGCGCCCGCGAGCTGTTCTCCCGGAAGGTGCTCGGCACATCTCCGGCCACGGAGGCGACCGGCGTCCTGGTTACCGCCGCCGGCAAGCGGGTGGCCGTGGAGATCAGCTCGGCGCCGCTCATGAACGGTGAACGCGTCGTCGGCGTCTTCGGGTTGTTCGAGGGGCTCCCCGACGACGGACCGACAGCGCCTCCGCATCTCACCCCTCGCCAGGTCGAGGTGCTTCGTCTTCTGGAGCAGGGCCGCTCGACAAAGCAGATCGCCGCCGAGCTCCACCTCAGCACCGAGACCGTCCGGAACCACGTCCGCCGTCTCTTTCGCGCGCTCGGCGTCAACTCCCGACTCGAAGCCGTCGCCGCCGCCCGTGCCGCAGCACCCCCCACTGAACGACCGACGAGCCCGCGCCCCTTCTGCGCCGTATCGCTCCGAGGTCGCCGACCGGCTACGGCTGCCGCTGATCCGCCTTCTCCGTCGGCTGCTGATCCGCCTTCTCCGTCGGCTGCTGCCCGTCGATGGCCTCGCGCGGGATGTCCCAGACGACCCGGCCGCCGGTTGGACCTCGTACGAGCGCGATGACCTCGGAGTGCAGGGCGGCCGTCGCGGAGACGAGCCAGAACGCGAGCGGGTACACAGCCCCGACGACGAGCGCCCGGAAGATGCTGCGGTCATAGGGGCGCTCGAGGTTGAGCGCGACGATCATCTGGATGGTCGCCACGAGGGAGATCGCGACCCCCCATGCGAGGGCGAACCCGAACAGGTTCTCGCCCTCGTCGAGCAGGACGCCGAGCAGGGCGAACACGAGCGACGCGACAAGGGCGATCACCCAGATCAGCGATGCAAGCCCCTCGATGCTCAGTAGCCACATCCGATGGTTGCGCCAGCGGCTCGCCGCGGCGAAGTGGACGTGGAGCACCTCCCCCTGGCCGCGGGCCCAGCGCTTGCGCTGCATCCACAGCGCCCGGAGAGATGCGGGAACCTGCATGCCGACGAGCGCGCGCGGCTCGTACGCGGTCTGCCAGCCATCGAGCAGCAGCTTCCAGGAGAGGTCGATGTCCTCGGTCGCCATCCGCGGGTCGTAGCCGCCGACGGCGAGCACGCGGTCTCGGCGGAACAGTCCCAGGACGCCTGCGACGACGCCGACGCGTCCGGTCAGGGACTGGGTGCGGCGGATCAGACCGATGATCGACGCCGCCTCCAGCACCTGCATCGCAAGCAGAAAACGACCGCGATTGGTGACGTGCGGCGCCCCGGCGACCGCGGCCACGAGGGGCGATCGGCACATGCGCGCGACGAGCAGCTTGAGCGCCAGAGGATGCATGTGTGTGTCGGCGTCGGTGACCGCGACCAGCTCGTAGCGCGCATGCGCGAATCCGGCATTCAGCTGCTCGGCCTTGCCGCGGTTGACCGGGTCGCGGATCACCCGGCAGCGGGGATCGCCGTCGATTGCCTTCAGAGCGGCGGCCTCGGTGGCGTCGGTCGAGCCGTCGTCGAGAACGAGCACCTCGAGCTGCGGGTAGTCGGAGCGCATCGCCGCCACGATGCTGGTCGCGATCACCGCCTCCTCGTTGTACGCGGGGATCAGCACGGACACACCCGGCCACCCGCCTTCGGGCTCCTCGGCCGTTGCGGGCTCGTCGAGCACTCGAAAGAGAACTCCTCCCGCGATCCAGAACGCCGCGGTGCATACCGGATAGAGCACGACGAACGCCAGCAGCACCTCAGCGGCTGTCCACATACCGCCTCTCCTGCCGGACGCGCCAGGCCCGCAGCAGGCTCAGGACGATCAGTGCGACGACGAACGTGACGACGACCACGAGCAGGCCAAGCGCGATAGCCCAGCTGTAATCGAAGACCCACGCGGCCAGGGACAGGACGATCAGCCACAGGAGCGGGCCAATGACGACGCCCGTGATCAGGCTCGCGCGCGAGGCCGGGTGGAGCGGCTCGAAGCGGACAGAGGAGCGTGCGACGTCCTCGCGCATGCCAGCGATCCTCTCAGGTTTGTGTCCGGCGGTCAGCCACCGGGGCTCGACCCCGCCCGGCCCGCCAGCCGGGCCGCGAACGCCGCGATCCCGGCCGCGCCCCAGTGCCAGGACGGCTCGGCGCGGAGGCGTCGACCCGCGCCGACCCGGCTCTCGGACCAGAGCGCCCCGAGCCGATCGCGGCCCGCCTCCGTGCGGAGCCCGGAGAGCGCTGCACGCGCAGCCGCGCGGTTGGACGTCGTGTCGACACCTGCGTCGGCAAGGTCCTCGAGTACCCAGGCGATCCCGGCCGCCCCGCTGTCGAGACCGACATGTCGTGCGGAGGTCGGATCGCCCGGCAGCTCGTCCCAGCCGCCGCTGACGGCGGTCCGCCTGAGCCAGCTGCCCGCCCCGCGCGCCAGCTCGCGGTACGCCGGGTCGCCTGTCGTCCGGGCGGCCTGCAGGTTCACCCACGCGATCCCGGCGACGCCGAGCTCGAAGCCCGAGGCCGTCCAGGCGCCGTCGCCGCCTGCGAACGGCCAGCTGACTGCTCCCCGCGGATGCGGCCGGGCCTGATCGTTGACCCAGGCGAGGAGCCGTCGCGCCGTCGCGAGATCGACCGGATCCCGATCGCGCCGGTAGCGCTCGAGGAACACGTACGCGGCTCCGGCCGAGCCGGAGAGGAAGCCGGTCTCGCGCGCTCGCGGTCTCCTCGGAGCTGCGCGGCAACGGACGCGCTCCGTTCGCCGTCAGCTTCCGCAGCCGCGCGGCGCCCGCGCGTGCGTAGGCGCGGAAGCTCGAGTCGCCCGTGCGGTCGGCGAACGCGTCGAAGGCGTGCACGATGCCCGCCTGGCCCATCCCGACTCCGTAGTGCACGACGCTGCCGGCCGGATCGTCCGTCCAGCTCCAATAGCAATCGATCGCCGGGCAGGACCGGCCTTCCGCTCGTGCGACCAGCCAGCGCATGCCCGCGAGCGCGGCGGCGCGGAACCGGGCCTGGTGGGTGGCCTCGTACAACGTCCAGAGGAAGTCGCTGATGCCCGCGGCGCCGTCGTCGAAGCTCGTGTAGTGCGTATCGGACCGGCGCCCGTCCGGATCGGCCCAGTCCGGCCAGCGCACGCCACCACCGGCCGGCTCGGCCACGCCCAGCAAGAAGTCCCCCGCAGCGCGTGCCGCACGCAGGTAGCGGGGGTCGCGCGTGACCGCGAACGCGGCCAGGAGGCCCTCGCCGATCCCGGCAGCTCCGACGTCGCGGTCGGTGTGGTGGTGCGGCGCCTGGATCGAGGACGCCCACGCCCAGCCGCCGGTCGGCATCGCGCGCCGCCGCGCCACGAGCGAGTCCGCCGCCATGCGCACCACCTCGACCGCCTGCCGGTCGTCCGCACGCGGCCGCTCCGCCGTTGCCGTCGAGACCGAGGTCGACGCAGCCGCGACGAGGCGCAGAAGCTCGTGAGGATGGCGATGCGCATTTCCGGAGACGGGCCACCGCCCGCCTCGGGGACGAGCACGGATCCGCGGTTAGAGTAGCCCTCGGATGAAGGTGTCGGCGATGCCGCTCGTTGCCTTTGCCTGCGGCATCTCTCTGCTCCTGCCGGCGTGCGGCGGCTCGAGCGACGAGCGGACGCCGCAACCCGCTCCCGACATCGTGCTCACCGCCGAGGAGAAACAGGTGTGGGCGCCCCTCCCTCCCGACCGCTCGGCAGTGCCCGTGCTCCTCTACCACGGGATCGGCCCGGAGAGCGGCTTCTCGAACGCGGCGGACGCGTCCTATGGGATCGACTTCGACGACTTCGCAAGGCAAATGACGTTGATCGAGCACGCCGGCTACCAGACGATCGACCTGCCGACCTTTCTGCGCTTCGTCCAGGGAGACCCGGTCGACCTTCCCCCGCGGCCGCTCCTGCTCACCTTCGACGACGCCAGGGCGGACTCGTGGACCGGCGGCGACGGCATCCTCGAGAAGCTCGGCTTCAGCGCCGTCATGTTCGTCGACGTGGGCCGCGTCGAAGACGATGACCCCGAATACCTGACCTGGCAGGAGCTCGAGACGGTCCAGTCAGGCGGACGCTGGGAGCTCCAGCTCCACTCCGGCGACGGGCACCAGCAGATCCAGTACGGCCCCGGCCCGAACGATTACGGCCCGTACTACGCCTACGAGCAGCAGGGCGAGGACTTCGCCGGATGGCAGGAGCGCGTGCGCTCCGACATCGGCTGGGGCCAGGACACGCTCGTGGACCACATTCCCGCCTACCAACCGCTCGCCTTCGCTCCGCCGTACGGCAACTACGGACAGGACGGCACCAACGATCCGCGCATCCCCGACGACCTGCTCGGCTGGCTGACCGGGCGCTACGACGCGATCTTCACCCAGGACCGCAACGCCCGCGCCCACCCGGGCAGCGATCAGCCGCTGGGCCGTATCCAGATCACGCGCACCATGAGCGGCGGCGACCTCTACGCCATGCTCCTTTCCGGCGACCCCTAGAGGCTGCGCGTTCCGGTCGCGCCCTACGTGAAGAGAGGCGCCAGCGAGCGTCGATCGACCAGCGCATTCAGTTCGCCGTCGTCCGGTCGGTCTCGGAAACGCTCCGCTGCGTCGAGCACGTACGGGAGCAACTCAAGGTCGCCGACGGTATTCAGGAAGACGCCCTCACGACCCAGCACCCAGTGCACCGCGACGTCGATGTCAGCGGGCTCGGTGAGCGGCTCGTACCACGTCCCCGCGGTCTGCGGCCGCCCGTCCCACGGGGCGAGCGCAATGCTCTTGATCGTCTGCACCGCCACGTCTCGCTCGCCGCACACCACGGCAAGCGTCTCGAACTCGTCGGCGTAGCGCGCGTCCTGGAGCTGACGGACGTTGAACGGCAGGAGCACCGAGTCGAACGGAAAGCGCTCCAGGCTGCGCCGGTGCATGGCCGCGACCGAGAGCCCGTGCCCCGTGACGCCGATGAAGCGAACGAGGCCCTCCTCTCGCGCCTCGACGGCCGCCTGGAGCGCTCCGTCTTCGCGCAGCGCGAACTCCCACTCGATCACGTCGACGAGGTTGTGCAGCTGAATCAGGTCGACGCTGTCGACACCGAGCCGGTCGAGCGAGCGGCGAATCTCCTCCCTCGCACCTCGGTAATCCCTCGTACCCGTCTTCGTCGCAACGAAGAACGCCTCGGGGTGCCGCTTCAACCACGGCGCAAGGCGCAGCTCGGAGTCGCCGTACGAGGCGGCGGTGTCGATGTGGTTCACACCGTGGTCGAGAAGCTTCTCGAGCGCTTGATCAGCCTCCGCTTCCGTGGCACGCGCCAGCGCCGCAGCGCCGAAGATCACCCGCGAGCTCTCGTGGCCGGTGCGACCGAAAGGCGCCTTCGCAATCACCAGGTCAGTATCGCTCACCGGTGACGGCCTGGCCTGACGATGTACGCCCCCGAGACGCACCTCGACAGCGGGAGAATCTCGTGCGATACGCGCCACAGGCGCAGGAGCGGTTGCGACGGCAGCAGCTCGGATCCGCTGTTGCCGCGTCAGTGGGAACCGTTCGCGAGGGCGAGCACCGCATCGGCCCCGGCGGAGACCGGCGAGGCGATGAGCCCGTCGGCGCCGAGCAGGACAGCCATCGGCGTCCCGTCGATCCCGAACGCCGAGCCGACGCGAAAGTCCCCGTCCAGGAGCACGGTCGAGCTGAAGCCTTCGGCACGCGTGCTGTCCTCGCCCCCCGAGGAAATGACGGCGAGCCGTGGTCTCTGCGCATTGGCCGTGCCTCGCTCCCAAGCGATCAGGTCGTCGTGCATCGATCGGCAGAAGCCGCAGTCCGGATTCCAGAACAGAAGCAGGGTGTCCCGCCCGCGGAAGCTCTCCAGCGAGACGGTCTCGCCGTCGAGGGACGGAAGCTCCAGGGAGGGCACGGCTGCGCCGAGGGATAGACCTCGTTCGGCGGGCTGCGGATCGAGCACCTGCTCGACGAGCCGCTCGACCGACTCGCTACCACTCGCGACCCAGCTGGCGATCGTCCCGTCGGGAGCGATCAGCACCGCGCTCGGAGTCCCGACGGCCCCGAAAGCAGTGGAGAGGCGGAGACCGTCGTCGACGAAGACATGTGCGAGATCGCCGTTGCCCGTCGCGAGCCCGTGTGTCTGACGATCGACCGCGACGGCGGTCGTCAGCCGGTCGGCATGCTCGCGTTGCCACTCGGCGATCCGCGGTAGCAGCACCTCGCAGGCCGCGCAGTCCTGACTCGTGAAGACGAGAAACAGCGGGAGCCCGCGGGCGAGGAGCCCGTCGAGCGTCACGGCCTCTCCGTCGAGTGACGCGACGCTGAACGTCGGAGCCGGGGTGCCCGGCTCGAGGCCCACGGCCGGTGGCTCGTCGCCGTCGCCCAGCCCGATGCCCGCCCCCTCGACCGCGGCCTCGAGCCGCTCGAGCCGGACGAGCACGCGCCCGTACGAGCGCAGCAGCGACAGCACGACGAAGGCACTGCCGACCAGAACCACGGTCGAGATCGCGGCGAGCGCGATCATCACCAGGTCGGCTGTGCCCACGTCGCCGAGCCCGGCGCCCGCGCTCCAGCTCGGGTCCATCAGGCTGCCGACCAGGGCCAGGAGCGCGATCGCCGCCAGAACGCCGTTTCGGCCGAGCGTCCTCCAGCCGGTCGGCGCCGAGCGGAGCTGGCCGAAGCAATGGCATTCGGGCGCTCGGCCGCGCGCGAGATTGAAGGCGATAGCGGCGCTGAAGATCAGAAGCAGCGCGAGCGCGCCGATCGCCCCTGCGGAGGCTGTTGCCGGCGGGACGAGCAGACATGCGACGGTCAGCTCTGCGAGCGGGATGACGATCGCCAGGGGTCCGGCGAGCCTCTGCGGCGCGCCGAAGTCGATGACGGTTCCGCGCGTCCCGCGTCGATCCTTGAGCTTGGCTCCGCCCGCGACTGCGAAGACGACGGCGAGAACGAGCCGGGAGACGAGTGCGAGGGCTGTGACCATGGAGGCGGAATCGCTCGCTCAGCGCAGGAGACGGCAGAAGCCGTTGACGCACGTCGTCCCAGCCAGGCACGTCACACCCACACAGCAATTCTTGTTCGCCTGCCCCAGCGAGCAGCAACCCGAGCCGCTGGGGTACGTGTAGCGCGGACAGCATGTCGACGTCGCGGTGTTCCACTGGTACCTCGGACAGCAGTACGGCGTGGTGCGCCTCCCGCCAACCGGCGCGCACCGTTCGGTCCTCTTGTCGCAGCAGAGCTCGTTTCCGCACGGGAGCCAGCCTTGCGCGCAGCGGCACCTCCCACCGGAGCACACCTGGCTCGCGTGGCAACACTTCTTGCCGCAGCGAATCTGCCCCGGCCGGCAGCACAGCGAGAGCTTGGGGTCTGCACAAGAGCCTTGCCTGCAGCACGTCGAACCGCAGCGGATCTCACCTTGCTTGCAGCAGAGCGAGATGCTCGCGCTCGCACAATGCTCGCCCGGCTTGCAGCAGTTCTGGCCGCACGGCTGGCGCCCGGCGGCTGTACACGTGATGCAGGGTGGCTCCCCGACCGCGATGTCGCCGCAGTAGGTGTTCGCCGGGCAGCAGCAGATCGTGTGCGCCGGGAAGCCCGGTCCGTTGTACGGCTTGTTGATGCAGCTGTAGCTGCTGCTGTTGGGTAAGGCGCGGTCGATCCCCCAGTTACAGCACTTCGGAAGGATGCTGCCCTGGACGCAGCACACCTTGGTGCACCCCGCGCCGTAGCGAAGCCCGCATTGGGCTGCGGGTGGGCCGGGCGAGCACGAACAGGGATCCACCACGACATTCGCGGCGGCACGCGCGCTGCGCGAGACGAGGCCGGGCATGACAACAGACGTGATCGCGCCGCCGAGCACGCGCAGGGCGCGTTTTCGCGGCATGGGTCGCGCGAGCGAGCGCGCGACGTCGTCGAGAAAGGTGCTCATCCCTCCTTCGTCTGCCGCAGGTGACAATCATTACAAATGCGACAACGGCTAGCAACCACCCGCGTACACGGCTCCCATCGCGCCCGCACAGACGATCGCGACGTCAGCGCAGGCCGAGCAGGCGGGCTGCGTTCTCCTTCAGGATCAACGGCCTGACCTCGTCCTTGAAGTCCGCCTGCTCGAAGTCGGCGAGCCAGCGGTCGGGTGTGATCAGCGGGTAGTCGGAGCCGAAGAGGACGCGGTCGCGGAGTTGCGTGTTCGCGTAGCGCACGAGTTGCGGCGGGAAGTACTTCGGCGACCAGCCCGAGAGGTCGATGTAGACCTGCTGCTTGTGGAGCGCCACGGAGATCGCCTCGTCCTGCCACGGGAACGACGGGTGCGCGAGCACGATCTTCAGGGTCGGGAAGTCGACCGCGACGTCGTCGACGTACATCGGGTTCGAGTACTTGAGCCGGATGCCGCCGCCGCCGGGCAGGCCGGAGCCGATCCCCGAGTGACCCGTGTGAAAGAGCGCCGGGAGCCCGGCCTCCTCGATCACCTCGTAGAGCGGGTAGAACGCCCGGTCGTTCGGGAAGAAGGCCTGGATGTTCGGGTGGAACTTGAACCCGCGCACGTCGTGATCCGAGATCAGGCGCCGGGCCTCGTCGACCGCGTTCGCCTTGTTCGGATCGACGCTCGCGAACGGGATGAGCACGTCGGGATTCGCCGCCGCCACCTCGGCGATCTCCTCGTTCCGCACGGCCGGACGCCCCGTCACGGTCTCGGCGTCCACCGTGAAGACGACGGCCGCCATGTTCCGCTCGCGGTAGTACGCGGCGACGTCCTCGACCGTCGGCGTGCCGCCTTCGCCGAAGTACTTCTTCGCAGCCTCGCGCCACTCGGGCGGCAGCCCGTCCTCGCCCGTGCGGCCGACCTCCGCGTGCGTGTGGACGTCGATCGCGACGATTCGGTCGAGGTCGATCGTCACCGCAGCTCGACCCGTCCGTCCTTCAAGACCGTCACACCGTCGCCGTTCGTCGCCTCGAAGCCGAACGCGCCGTCGACGTCCCAGACGCGGGTCGTGACGGTATCGCCCGGGAAGAGCGGCGCCGAGAAGCGGACGGCCAGCCGCTCGACCGCGCGCGGATCGGCGACACTCCGCGGCCTCGAGCACGGCACGACCGGCGAACGCCAGGGTGCAGAGCCCGTGGACGATCCGACCGGGCAGCCCGACACGCTGTGCGAACGCGTCGTCCAGGTGGATGGCGAAGTCGTCACCCGACGCCGCTGCGTAGCGAACCGTCTGGTCCGGTGCGATCGGGTACGTGATCTCGGCGACAGGCTCGGCGCCGTCCACCTCGAGGCGATGGCCCGGAGGACGCTCGCCGATGCTCTCTTCAGCCACGATGCCGCGGAAGAACTCCGTGACGTATTGCTCGTTCACGAGCTCACCGTCCGTCGCTCGCGTCTCGGCCCTGATCACGAGCGACGTCCCGTTCGGGCGCGCGAGCAGCGAGACCGGCGTCGCGCGCGACGTCAACGTCATGCCCGCCTCGATCGGCCGGCTGAGGAGGATGTCGTGCTCGTAGTGGACGACGCGGGCACGCGCTTCCTCCGACGCGACGGAGCGCGAGGCGGGCGCGATCGTCTCCCAGACCGGGACGATCGCGAAGACAGGGCCTCCCGGCACGTCGTCCGTCGCATTGGCGTACGCACGTAGCGCCTCGTCCGTCACCTCGTACGTGCGCTCGACGCCGGCGCGGCCGATCGCGTCGAGGTCGAAGGCCGCCTGGCCTTGGAGGGCTTCCATCCGCGTCTCCTCTCCGTCCGGAAGAATCAGGCTACCTGACAGTGGCTGCGGCGTGACTGCATCACCCGGCGGGAGAGCCTTCCTCCCGACGGCGTCCGGTGAAGCGCCGGCGCACCGCGTCGATCGCTCCGAGGACGGCCGGCAGCAGCCCGTGAGGGAAGAAGAGCATGATCACGATGAGAAGCAGCCCGAAGACGCCGAGCGAGAGAATCGACGGTCCCTGCGGCGGGAGATCCCAGCCGAGCAGGCTCTCTCGCGCGCCGAGATCCCGTAGCTCGTGCTCGACCCACACGATGGTGACCGCCCCGACGACCGCGCCGTAGACGCTGCCCAGCCCTCCGATCGAGACCATCACGACGAACAGCAGGCTGAGGACGATCACGAAGTCCTCCGGACCGAGGAACTGCGCGTAGAACGTGAACAGCCCGCCCGCCAGCCCGGCGAGCGCCGCCGCGTAGACGAACAGCCTCAGCTTGTAGGCGGCGACGTTGATCCCCGAGGCGGCAGCCGCAGGCTCGTTCGCGGCGATCGCCTGCAGCGCCCGCCCGGACCTCGAGGCGACGAGGTTCGTCGAGAGCAGCAGGGCGACCCCGACGATGCCCCAGACAACGGCGGCGTGCGTTGCACCCGTGACCGCGTGGTCTCCAACGGCGAGCTGCTTCGTCACGGTCACCCCGTACTGGCCGCCCGTGAACCGGTCCTGGGCGTAGAGGAGCGACCAGGCGATGAGTGCGAACGCGAGCGTCGCGAACGCGAGGTAGTGGCCGCGAAGCCGCATCAACGGGACGCCGATCACGACGGCGACCGCGGCGCTCACGAGGGGGGCGATCGCCAGCGCGAGCAGCGGATCGATCCCGGCGGCCGGGTCGACGAGCCGGGTGTCGGGATCGAGGCCCACGGTCAGCAACCCGGACGTGTAGGCGCCGATCAGGAAGAACCCACCCTGCCCGAGCGACACCTGCCCCGCGAAGCCCATCAGCAACGTGAGCCCGATCGCGACGAGCGCGTAGAGCCCCATCCGGTCGTAGAGGGAGACGTCGCCGCGCCCGAGCTGGAAGGGCAGCCAGCATGCGAGACCGGTCGCGACGGCCAGGGCCACCAGGCGTACCGCGCCTCGGTTCCGGCGCGATGCGCGAGTGCCCGAGGCGGCCCTCGCGCTCATATCGCCAGCTCGCCCCGAGAGCGCCAGCCGATCAGGACGAGCATCACCGCCAGCGCGATGATGAGGTTGTACTGCGGGTCGACGTACCCGACGACCAGCTGTTCGATGATGCCGAGGGCGTAGCCGCCGAGCAACGCCAGTCGGATCGAGGCGAGCCCGCCGAACACGGCCGCGGCGAAGCCGTTGATCGTGATCGAGAGGTCGGCGTTGTAGGTGACCGGCACGGTCGGAGCGAGGAGGAGGCCCGCGATCGCCGTCAGGGCGCCGGCGATCGCGAAGGCGATGACTGCGACCGAGCGGAGGTTCAGCCCGATCAGCTCCGCGGCGCGGGGGGAGTCGGCCGACGCCACCAGCGCCTGTCCGACGATCGTTCGTCGGAGAAAGAGCGTCAGGCCAACGGCTGCGGCGACGGCGACGCCCGCCAGCACCGCGTACTGGGGCTGGACGAGCACGCCGCCGATGTCCCACGCTCGATCGGAGACGGCCGAGTACGACCGCGGGATCTCGCCGAAGGCGGCGAGCAGGATCGCTTCGGCGAGGAGGGCGATCCCGACCGTGACGATCAGGCTCGCGAGCGGAGTTGTGCGCCCTCGGACGCCGACCGCGACCACCGCGACGAGCGTCGCGATCAGCGCCGTGGCGAGCGTCGCCAGGACAGCGGCGAAGAAGAGCGGCATGTGCTGGCCCAGCGAGTACGTCAGCAGCCCGCCGAGGACCGCGAAGACGCCCTGCGCGAAGTTCACGATCCCGGTCGCCCGATAGATGAGAACGAGCGACATGCCGACGATCGCGAAGACCGACCCGGTCGAGATGCCGACGACGACGAGCTGGAAGAACGTCGTCACGCCTGCCCCTCCGTGCCTCGCCCGAGGTAGGCGCTCCGGACCTCGTCGAGCCCCTCGAGGTCACGGCTTGCGCCCTGGAGCACGATGCGGCCCGTCTCGAGGACGTACGCCCGCTCGCACAGCGAGAACGCCAGCGACGCGCTCTGGTCGACGAGCAGGATCGCGACCCCGTCCTCCTCGTTCAGCCGCAAGAGGAACTCGGCGAGCTGCTGCACGAGCAGCGGAGCAAGCCCGAGCGAGAGCTCGTCGATGGCCAGGAGCCGCGGCGCTGCCATGAGCGCCCGGCCGATCGCGACCATCTGCTGCTGCCCACCGGAGGTCCGTCCGGCCGGCCGCTCGCGAAGCTCTCGGAGCTGCGGCAGCAGGGTGTACACCCGTTCGAGCCGCTCGCGCACCTCTTCCTTGCTGCGGACGTACCGCAGCGTCGACGTGACGATCTCGAGGCTGAACACGCGGCCGTACGCGCCGAGCAGGAGGTTCGCCTCGACCGGCAGCGTCGCGAAGACGTGACGTCCCTCCGGTACCTGGCTGATCCCGCGCCGGACCACCGCGCCGGGGGTCGCTCCGGTGACGTCGTCGCCCTCGATCCGGACGCGGCCCGAGGCCGGGCGCACGACGCCGCAGGCGGCGTTGAGGACGGACGACTTGCCGGCGCCGTTCGGCCCGATCAGCGCGACGCGCTCCCCCGCGGCGACGTCGAGGGAGACCCCGTCGACGGCGACAGCCTGGCCGTAGCGGACCACCACGTCCTCGACAGCGAGGATCGTCACAACGTCGCCGACCCGAGGTAGGCCTCGACGACGCGTTGGTTCCCGCGCACCTCCGATGGTGTGCCGTCCGCGATCACGCTGCCGCGGTCGAGGACGACGACGCGGTCGGCGAGCGAGCCGACGAACGCCATGTCGTGCTCCACGAGGATCTGGGTGAGGCCTTGCTGCTTGAGCGCGCGCAGCGTTTCGGCGAGTCGGGTCTTCTCGGCGCTCCGCAGGCCTGCCGCGGGCTCGTCGAGCAGCAGGACGTTGGGCCGCTGTGCGAGTGCGCGCGCCACGGCCAGCAACCGGAGCTGGCCGAGTGGGAGCGATCCGGCCGCCACGGACGCGCGGTCGACGAGCCCGACGAGCGCGAGCGCTTCGTAGGCCTCCTCCTCGACCCGGCGTTCCTCACGCCGCTCCCACGGCGCCCGCAGCATCGCCTCGAAGAACCCCGTCCGCGTCCAGGAATGACACCCGACCATCGCGTTCCCGAGCACGTCGAGGTGTGGGATCGGCGGCGTCGTCTGGAAGACGGTGCCGAGCCCGGCCCGCGTGCGCCGGTGCGCGGTCCAGCGCGTGACGTCGTTCCGCTCCACGACGACGCTTCCCGCGTCGGTGCGGAGCAGCCCGGAGATGCAGCCGAGCAGCGTCGACTTGCCCGCGCCGTTCGGGCCGATCAGGCACGTCAGCGAGCCGCGCTCGATTGCGAGGCTGACGTCGTCCACCGCCGCGACGGCGCCGAACGTCTTCGTGACGCCGCGGACCTCACATGCGAGGTCCGCGGCGCCGGTGTCCGCGAGCTCGGCTATCGGCGGAACGCCGCTCCGAACAGGGCCCTGGGCTTGCACGAGGCGATTCTTCCCGCCCACATGCTGTCCATCTGGATCCCGCTGTGGTTGTTGGGGCCGAAGTACAGGCGGCCGCCCGGCGTCGGCAGACGCCGGAGCCTCGTCTCGAGCGCGGTGGTGATCGCCTGACGCGTGAACCCTCCGCGCTGCATCGCGGCCTGGAGGGCAAACATCGCGGTCGACGCATCGACGTTGAACACCGAGATCGGATGTCCCACCTGACGCTCGACGAGCTGCGCAAGCGCGCGGGTCGGGTTGTTGCGCGGAAGCTGCTGCCACACGCTCCCGAGGAACCCGTTGACGAGCGCGCCGTTGACGTCCGGGCACGTCGCCTCGAGGAACTGCGGCGAGAGGTTGCCGCCCGTGAGCACGAGCCGCTGGGAGAGCTGCAGCTGTTTGAACTCCTTGACGATCGTGTTCCCCGCCGGGGTGACCGTCCACATCCAGAGCGCCTGGGCGTCCGAGTTCTTCACCTTCGCGAGCTCGGCGGCGAAGCTCGTCGCCGTCGGAGAGAAGATGATCGAATCCGTGATCGTGAAGCCGTACCGTTGCGCGAGCGCCTGGACCTGCGCGACGCCGTCACGGCCGAAGCCCCCGTTGTCGCCGATCAGCGCGATGCGACGGATGCCGAGCGTCTTCAGATACTGGGCCATGCTGTAGGCGTAGAGCCGCGACGTCGGCAGGGCCACGAAGACATACGGGCGGGGAGGCGCCACGAGCGTCGTCGGCGGTGAAAGCGCCAGGAACGGGATCTGCGCCGCCGTCGCCAGCGGCGCTGTCGCGACCGCGGCCGCCGCGTTCCCCGAGCCGAGGATGCCGACGTACTTTGGATCGGAGGCGAAGCGCTGGACGTTCTGGACTCCCTGCGACGGATTCGACGCGTTGTCGGCGATGTCGACGACCAGCCGGCGCCCGTTGATACCGCCTCGCGCGTTCCAGTACCGAACGAGCGCGAGGACCGTCTCGCGGTCGCCCTGGCCGACGATCGCCTGCGGCCCCGTCAGCGGCGCGTCCATGCCGAGGTAGACGGTTCCGCGTGTTGCCTGTGGCCCGGTCGTGAAGCCGGTCAGCACCGCCACAGCCGCTGCGGCTGCCAAGAGGACGAGCACTCTCTTCATCGCTTCGCTCCTTGTTCGATGGGAGGCGCGGATACCGGCCGGTCCGCGCTGTCTCGCACGGCGGCAGCACCTCGCACCGTCCGGACCCCGGTCATCGTGAACTCCTGCGGTACTCGACCACGTGCTGACGCCGCCAGCCCTTCGTGCGGCGTCGGTGAGCACGGTGCGGCTTCGCATCGCCGAGGATGGCCGCCGTTATATCAGGTTCCCTGATTGTGCTCAATGGCCTCCACTCTTTCGGCAACGCCCGCATGCGAGGTACAGCGGGGGCTGCACCTCGCATACGGCGTAGAGAGCGCTTCCTACGAGCCCTGTCCCGGCCCCTTCGACATGGGCGGATCCCCGAGCGGCCGTCCGCCCGGGCCGTCGGCGAACGTGAGCCACGGGATCGACGGTTGCTGGCCAACCGGCGGCTTGCCGTAGTCGCACACGCCCGCCGGGAACACCTGAGCGAGCTGGGCCCACTGGGCGTCGGTAAAGGCCATCGGGATGTAGTCGGCCCGGTCGAGCGGCTTCAGCTGGCACTTGAAGTGGTCGAGGGTGAACGGCCAGCCTGCCACCAGTCTCGGGTTCCCGTAGTACTGCCAGCCGGGCACACCCGTTCCAGGGTCGGTGCACATCACGTCCTGCACGACACCTCCCGCCCGGAAGCAGGCGTCAACGGCCTCGGCCGGCTTGTGCCGGGCGAGCTTGACGGACAGCGGATCGGCTCTCGTGTCCGACTCGACCCCGGCGAGCCACGCGTCCACCGTGAGGATCGGGTCGGGTGACGGGCCGCCGTTCGGAACCCAGATCACATGGGTCTCGTGATTGCCGTTGGTGCGGTCGAGCCGAGCGCGGTACGTGAACGAGTGGAAGGGCGGATGGAAGCCCGTGTCCGTGATGTTGGACCTCACCTCGATCTCGGCAGCGCTTGCGGTGCCCCGCCCGCTCACGATTCGGCCGCTGCGGTAGAGCTTCTCCAGGGCGCCGAGGTTCCCCTCGGTTCGCTGAGGCTGCCAGAGGCCGTCGATATCGAGCCCGCCGATACGGGCGTTGACGTCGACGAACTGCTGCGGAGTCAGCGTGCCGGCGCGGAGCGCGTTGAGCCCGTATTGCACGCCGACGTTGTCGATCGGGCTCGGCGCCTTCCCGTCCGGACCGATCCCGAACAACGCCTTCTGGTAGTCCTGGATCGTGCACCGGGTGCCGTTCGGATTCGTGGTTGCATTCCAGCGCCAGAGTGGAGGCTCAGGTGGGCCGGAGCAGCCGAACGGCGAGTCCGCGATGAGCTCGACCACCGTGAAGTTGATCTTCGTCCCGCACATGTCGTCGGGCCCGGCCGGATTCGAGCCCCACACCTTCTGACGCTCCGCTTGCGTCAGAAACAGTGGGTTCGGGTTGTTCGGCAGGCCGAGCAACCCGTTCGGGAGCCCGAAGTAGCGCCAGAGCAGGATGCAGTCGAACGAGCTGACCACCTGGTACCAGTGATCCTCGTACAGGAGGCTCGTCGTGATGCCGTCGAGCAGGCCTGGATACGCCTCGGTGATGAGGTGCTGCTGCATGGTTCCCGCCGAGGCTCCGGTACCGATCGCATAGCGGATCCGACCGTGGCGCTCCGTGAGGATCTCCTTCGTCATCATCAGCGCCTCGGCGGAGATGATGTCGTTGCACTGGTTGCCGTAGGTGTTCAGGCTCGAGGTCCCGACGGCGAACCCGCGCCCGATCAGCGACACGTTCTGGCCGCTGAGCACGTTGGCCACCGTCGGCTGCTGGTAGTTCACGCCGCATGCTCCACCGAAGGTATTGACGTACTTGTGGTTCCACGGCTGCTCCGTCCACGGCGACACCGGCTTCGTCGGGTCGACCAGGAGCGCGAACTGATAGATGCCGCGGTTGGCTGTGCCGGTCACGCGCTCGACGATGAACGGAACGGTCTTGCCTTGATCCGTCGTCGTCGGCTGGACGTCCCCAGGGGCCGGCGGGCTCGCCGGGTTGTAGGGGACGAACTGGCCTGCGGCGTTCCGGTAGAGGCGTTCGACAATGGTCGGCGCGTTGCACTTCGCGTCGGTCGCCGGTCCGAGCGCCGGGTTCTGGAGGTGCGTGCGACAGAGCCATGGCTGGACTTGCGACCCCGAGAACACAGGCCCGCCGATCGGGTGGTTCTGGATCTCGATCGACCGTCCGGCGCCATTCCCCGGCCGAACTCGCAGGAGGTTCTCGCCCTCGTCGAGGCTCGTGACGAGCCCTTCGAAGCGCCCGTTGGCGCGAACCGAGAAGGCGCTCGTGATGTTGGTGCCGTTGAGCTCCACCTTCACGGCGCGTGCGTTCGCGCGGAGCTCTATCGAGACGAGTGCGTCGCCCCCGGAGATCAGATCCGCGCGATTCGACACCACTGTGATCTCTCCGATGCCACCCGCCGGCGGGTTCGCCGACGCGGCCCCGCTGCACACGACCAATGCGATGAGCGCGCCTGCCACAAGGCTCGAGGCGAGGCGGCGCCGTTGCCGAGACAGGGGATGCACCATCGCTCCTCCTCTGTTCGAACGTCGACCCCCGCGTTTGCTCGACTACGCCGAGGGGGTGACTGACCAGCGTCAAACCTAGTATCAGGCTTCCTGATAGTCAAGCGAGCCCGTCGGCCGCGGGAGGCGCGGTCAGCTCACGACGTCATCCCCGTCATCTGACCTCCGCTCGCGGTGATCACCTGGCCGTGGACGAAGTTCGACCATGGCGAGCAGAGGAAGAAGATCGGCCCGGCCGCGTCCTCGGGAGTCGCGGGTCGCCCGAGCGGGATGATCATGGGCGCCATCTGCCGCATCTTCTCGGGGATGCCGAGGGGGATCTCGACGCCGTCCTTCACGAAGCTCTCGCCGCCGTTGTCCGAGGCAGCGGTGAGGCGCGTCTCGACGAACCCGAAGGCAACAGCGTTCACGTTCACCTTGAACGGGCCCCACTCGCGCGCCAGCGTCTTCGTCAGGCCGACCAATCCCGCCTTCGCCGACGAGTAGTTCGCTTGCCCGAGGTTGCCCTGCGTCCCGGAGATCGAGGTGACGTTGACGACCTTTCGGAAGACCTCGCGACCGGCTTCCTTGTCCGCCTTGCCGGCGTCGCGCATGAATGGCGCCGCGGCCCGCAGGAGCTTGAACGGCACGACCGTATGGATCTCGAGCATCGCGCGAAACTGCTCGTCGGTCATCTTGTGCGCCATCGCGTCCCACGTGTAGCCGGCGTTGTTGACGAGGATGTCGAGTTGCCCGAACTGGTCGACGGCGCGCTGCACGATGGCCTCCGGCACGCCGTCCTTCGTCAGGTCGCCGCCGAAGACGGCCGTGTCGCCGTCGATCGCAGTCGCCGCCTCCGCTGCAGTCTCCTCGTCGAGGTCCGTGATCAGCACGCGTGCGCCGTGCGCGGCCAGCAGCTCCGCAACCGCGCGCCCGATGCCGCGCGCCGAGCCGGTGACGACGGCGGCTTTCCCCTGCAGGACTTCCATGGCACCTCCTCGGTACTGAGGAGAATCAGGCTACCTGATAGTCAGCGCTGCGGGAAGCCTGCGTGGAGGGCTCGCACGGCGCTGATCAGCCCGTTCCGTAGGCTCTTCACCTGGTGCGGCGTCAGCTCCCCGAGCATCTCGCACTCGAGCTCGTCCACGGCGGCGTTGCACGCTTCGAGCACCTTCGAGCCCTTCGGTGTCAGCGCGGCCGGGAAGACGCGGCGATGGTTCGGGTGCGGCGTGCGCTCGACGAGGCTCTTGCGCTCGAGCGCGTCCAGGACCTCGCTCATCGACTGGGGCGTCATGTACGCGCGGCGTGCCAGCTGTGCGTTCGAGAGCTCGCCGCCGTGCCCGAGGATGCTGAGCGTCGTGTACTGCAGCGTCGTCAGGCCGTACGGCTTCACCCGCTCGTTGATCTCGGTGCGCAGCGCGCGCTCGAGCCGAGCGACGACGTAGCTGATGCGCGGCTCGGACTGCTCCTGCGAGGGCTTGGGCTGAAGCGCGGCCTCGGTCATGCCCTCATAATGTCAGGTAACCTGCGATCTCTGCTCCGATGAACCTCGCCCGCATCCTGACACGTGGTGCGGCCGTGCACGGCGACCGGCCGGCGCTCTGGTTCGAAGGACGCCCGATCTCGTACGCGGAGCTCGACCGTCGTGCAGCCGTTGCGGCGAGCGAGCTACGCGGCCGCGGCGTCGGCGCGGGAGATCGCGTCGCGATCAGGCTGCCGAACTCCCCTGCGTTCGTCGCGGCGTACTTCGGCGCTCCTCCGCGTCGGTGCGATCGTCGTCCCGCTCAACGTTCTGCTGGCGCCGCCCGAGGTCGAGGCCCGCATGGCGCTGTCGACGCCCGTAGCGCTCGTCGACGCAGAACTCCCCCTGGACGGCGAGGCCGACGGTGTTGTCGCAGACAGCAACGCCGAGGATCCGGCGGTCATCCTCTTCACGTCCGGAACATCGGGGCGACCGAAAGGAGCAGTCCTCACGCACGGCGGCATCCTCGCCGCGGCCCGGAATGCGGCCGACGCGATGGCATTGGCAGACGATGACGTCGTCCTCGGCGCCGCGCCGTTCTCCCACGTGCTCGGCCAGTCGACCGGCATCGTCTCGACGCTGCTGGCGGGCGCGGCCGTCGCCGTCGTCGAGCGCTTCGAGGCCGAGCAGACGCTCGCGACCATGACGCAGACACGGACGACGATCCTCCTCGGTGTCCCGACGATGTGCATCGCGCTCTGCGAGGCAGCGCGGACCGCGACGGAGCTGCCCCCGATTCGGATCGCCCACGTCGGCGGCGCGCCGGTGCCGGTCGAGGTCGCGCGCGACTTCGAGCGGACGTTCGGCGGCGAGGTCTACGAGGGCTACGGCCTGACGGAGCTGAGTGGGATCGCGACCACGTACGGCGTCGACCAGCCGAGAAAGCCGGGCTCCGTGGGGATGCCGCTCGGCGGCACCGAGTTGCGCATCCGCGACGCCGACGACGGGGGCGTCGGCGAGGTGCAGTTCCGTGGCCCCTCGGTGATCCCGGAGTACTGGAACGATCCGGAGGCGAGCGCGGCGGCGATCGATGCCGACGGCTGGCTTGCCACCGGCGACCTCGGCTACGTGGACGAGGACGGCTACCTGTTCCTCGTCGATCGGAAGAAGGACCTGATCATCCGCGGCGGGTACAACGTCTATCCCCGGGAGGTCGAGGAAACGTTGTACGCCCATCCCGACGTGCTCGAAGCGGCGGTCGTCGGCGTACCGCACGAGACGCTCGGGGAAGAGGTGGCGGCCCTCGTCGTCCGCCGCTCCACGGCCTCGGTCGACGAGGGCGAGCTCCAGGCCTGGGCGAAGGAGCGCGTCGCCGCGTACAAGTACCCGCGCCGGATCGTGTTCGTCGACGAGCTGCCGAAAGGGCCGACGGGGAAGATCCTGAAGCGCGCGATCGACCTTCCGTCACTCCGCCCCGAGGCTCCGGCCAGCTCTCCCGGAGCGAACCGCAGGAGGAAGCCCAAGTAACACTGTGTTACTTGCGAGGCTCGGAGGCCTCGGCCTCGGAACGCGAGCGCTGAACCCACGGAAGCCGGGGGTCGAGAAGCGCCAGCGGGGAAGGACCGCGAGCGCTGTCTCGACCGTCCGGGTCATTCTTCGGGGTCGTAGGTGCCGAAGTCCTTGCCGTCCCACTCGCGGAGTGGCTTCAACGGGTCGTGCTCGATGAAGCGTGAGACGCCGAGGACGAGCTCCGACTCGGAGTCGATCGCGCCGCCGCCTCGGTCATGGCCTCGGCCGTCGTCGAGCCCCACTTGCCGGTGTCCAGCCGCTCGATCAGCTTCACGAAGCCAGCGAGCCGCTCGAGGACGGTCTGGTTCCCGTGCCCCGCCGAAGCGATCCACGTCGTGCGGAGCAGGCGCTTGTTGCCCGCTTGCTTGACCGTGCGCTCGTACGCCTCCTTGTACGCCTCGGAGTCGACGGGGTCGCCGATGTTGTCGACGACGATCACCGGGCCGCGAATCTCGCCGGTGTACGCCATCTGCTGCTCGGCGGATGCGACCGCTGCGGGGTCCGCCGACACGCGCGGGGCAGCTGCGAGCGTCGCCAGATCGGCCTTCAGGTCGAGACCTGCGGCGTCGTAGAGGTCCTCCACGAGCTCCGCGCGTCCCGAGCGGTTGAGCAGCTTCTTGTAGTCGACGCCGTTGTTCCAGAGCGGATTGCCTCCGGCTGCGATCTCGATGCCCTGGCGGACCTGCGCCGGGTTCGCAAACCCGAACACGGTTCCGACGACCGGGTTGAGCTCGCCGCCGATCTGCTCGATCCACGCCTGCGCGTCGCCCTCGGGCGGCGGTGTCGTGCCCATCGTCCAGAGCGGCATCTGCTCGAGCGCCGCCGCCAGCCCGAGCCGGGCGCGTCCTTCCGGCGTCGACATCGCCTGACGTACGAGCGCGGTGATCGCCGCGTTGTCGGCGAAGGGCGTGGTCACGTTCTCGAGCGGGATCGGCGCGTTCGGGTCGACGAGCGTCTTCAGCGCGAAGAGCCCGTCGAGGTGCGAGTTGAACGTCGCGATCTCGCCCGCTCCGCCGCCTGCGGAGAGGAGGGCGCCTTCGAAGACCTCCGGGTGCCACTCCATCGCGAGTCGGGAGACGAAGCCTCCGCGCGAGCCTCCCATCGTGAGGGTGCGCGTCGGCGTGCCGAAGGACGTGATGTTCGTGCCGACGACCACGCCGCGAAGCTAGCCGAGTATCAGGTTACCTGCAACAACGGGCCGGCCATCTGGATCGATCATTCCCGGCACCTGGTACCGAACTACCCCCCTGCCGCGCGCTCCTCGGCGAGGGCGAAGACGTCGAGCGGCTCGTCCCGGCCCCTGACGGCGAGCCTGCCCCGCGGCTCGAGCGGGGCGCGGTCGACCCGGCGTGTCGCAGTCGAGCCGGCGATCAGGGCCTCGCCCGGCCGAGCTTCGGCCTGCAGGCGCGCCGCGACGTTCGTCGTGTCGCCGATCGCGGCGAAGCTGCGCTGGTCGGCGGTGCCGACATGGCCGACCGCCGCCGGGCCCGTCGCGACCCCCGCACGGAACCGCGGCCAGCCCGGGTTTCGCGCCGCCAGCGCATCGGACGCCTCGAGCAGGGCTCGCGCCGCGCGAATACCCCGGTCGGCGTGGTCGGGCTGGTCGCCCACCGCGTTGAACACCGCCATCACCGCATCGCCCGCGAAGCGCTCGATCGTCGCGCTCTCGTCGAGCAGGCCCGGGACCGCGGCGGCCCAGTAGGCGTTGAGCATCTCGATCGACTCACCGGGCGCGCACTTCTCCGCAAAGCGCGTGAACCCCTCGAGGTCGGCGAAGAGCACCGTCACCTCGCGCTCCTCGCCTCCGAGTCGCGCCAGCTCGGGCGCCTCCTCGAGGCCGATCGCAAGCTCGGGGGAGACATACGGTCGGAAGAGCTCTTCGATCCGCCGTACCTCACGCGCCGAGCGCTCGAGCACGGCAACCTCGTCGCCGCTGAGCCCCTGCTCTCGCAGATCGGCGGCTACCTCGTCCAACGGCTCGCCCGTCTCGAGCGCCCCGACGAACGCCCGCAGCGCGTCTCCCGTTCGCGTGTCGACCCGCTCCAGCGTCCCATCGAGGTACAGACCCCCGAAGGCCTCGACCACGGACGACGAGCGACGGTAGGACGCCCGTGCCGTCCACGCGACGAGCGCGAACGCGCATGTCATGAGGAGATGCCACTCCCACCACGAGAGGTGCCAGCTGCGCGACAGCCCGATCGCGACGAGAGCCTCGGCGAGGAGCACCCACGCGGCGGCAAGCGCGGCCTGCAGCGCATCGCGCCGGCTGCGGTACAGGTCGAGATACCGCCACGCTGCGAAGCCGAAGAGGGCGATGCCAGGCACGGCGAGCGCGATGAGCGGGCCGTGGAGCTCGCCTTCCGGCGGCGGGCCGTCGAGCGGCGGCAGCTCTGCGACCGAGACGACCGCCCACACGACAAGAGAAGCGAGCACCGCATTCCGCATCGCTCGCTCGTGCTCGACGACCCAGGCGGCCGTGCGCTGCGAAAGCTGAAGCGCCGACACCGACGCGAACCCGCTCGCAAGCACGAGCCCGATAGGCGTCGCGATCACGAAGCCGACGTTCCGTCCTTCGACGACCGAGCCCGGCGTCGCCAGTGCGTGGAGGCCGAGGAAACCGGCGGAGACGAGGAAGGCGAGCGAGACGAGGAACGCCCGCGCGTCGCCGCGTCGTCGCGCCGCCTCGCTCGCGGCGAGGCCGAGCACGACGTTCACGAGCGCGGTCGCCAGGATCAGCCAGAAGTGCGCCGGTCCGTGCTGCCAGTGAGCGTCGGCCGACGGGACGGCGAGGAGCAATACGAAGCCGGCCACCGGGAGCAGCAGCGAGACGAGCGCGACGCTCACGAACCACCGAGGGTAACGGCGACCGACGGCTCACGCTCGGAAGACGGCCTTCAGGCGGGGCGACGGGCGGTGGCAGCGGCGTCGAGGAGCTCGCCCCACGTGCAGAGCTTGACGCGCGGGCGACCGTGCGGCTCGCCCGCGGCACGCTCGGCCTCGTCAATCGCCTCCCAGCCGGCGTACAGGACGTGATCGACACCGCGCTCGACGAGGAGCTCCCCGAGATCGTCGCCCGAAGCGGCGGGCAGCGAGCCGGCGCGCGCGTCCTCGAGCAGGAGCTCGACGGTCTCCGTCGCGTCCTTCTTGTTCGTGCCGATCACACCGCTCGGGCCGCGCTTGATCCAGCCGGCGACGTACAGGCCGGGCACGACCCGGCCGCCCTCGTTCGGGATCGTCCCGGTGCTCGGATCGAACGGGAGGCCCGGTAGCTCGACGCCCCGATAGCCGACGCTCCGGAACACGATCCCACACGGCACGGTCTCCCGCTCGTCCGTGGGAACTGCCCTGCCGTCGACGAGCTCGTTGTGCGTGAGCTCGATCGCCTCCACCTTCCCGTTCCCGAGGATTGCGGTCGGCGAGGCGAGAAACTCCAGGCGGATCGTCCGGGGACGTCCCTCGGTGTCTCGTTCCGCGTACGAGCGGAGGTGCTCGACGTTCCGCTTGACCGTCGGCGGCGCCGCCTCGAGCTCTGCGGCGCTCGCCGGATCGAGGACGAGGTGCTCAGCATCGACCAGGATGTCGGCCCCTGCCAGGTCGCCGAGCTCGCCGACCTCGACGGGTGTCCAGGCCGCCTGCACGGGACCTCGGCGCCCGACCACGACGATCTCCCTGATCCCGGACCGGTTGATCGCGTCGATCGCCGCATCCGTCGTGTCGGTCGGCGCCAGCTCCTCGGGGGTGAGCGCGAGCATCCGGGCGACGTCGAGCGCGACGTTGCCGTTGCCGACCACGACTGCCCGCTCGTGCGAGAGATCGAACTCGAGTCCCTGGAAGTCGGGATGGCCGTTGTACCAGGCGACGAATGCCGTCGCCGGCCAGGATCCAGGGAGGTCCTCGCCGGGGATGCCGAGTTGCCGGTCGGTCTGCGCGCCGATGGCGTAAAGCACGGCGTCGTACCGCTCCGCGAGCTCCTCGTGCGTCACGTCCCGGCCGATCTCGACGTTGCCGAAGAAGCGGAAACCTGGCTTCGCCGCGATCCGCTCGAACGCGCGCGAGACCGCCTTGATGTTCGGGTGGTCCGGCGCCACACCGAGCCGCACGAGGCCCCACGGGGTCGGCAGCCGCTCGATCATGTCGACCTCGAACTGCGGCTCGTCACTCGCGAGGAGCGCGGCGGCCGCATAGAAGCCGGCAGGGCCGGAGCCGACGACGGCCACGCGGCGATGACGGTCGCTCACGACGTGAATCTAGTTCAGGCGTCGCGGCAGCTCGTCAGGGACGCGGCTAAAGCCACGTTCCAGTTCGTCCGCGAACCGCGACGGTCCTAGTGACTACAACCCGAGCCGCAGCCACCCACCGCCGTTCCCTCGGGGAGCTCCTCGCCCTCCTCGACCTGGAACGAGTGGCCGCAACCGCAGGAGGAGACCGCGTTCGGGTTGTCGATCTTGAAGCCGGACTCCTGCAGGCCGTTCAGATAGTCGATCCTCGCGCCCTGGAGGTACGGAGCGCTGAAGGGGTCGACGACGATGTTCACGCCCTCGAGCTGCAGCTCATGGTCGCCCTCGGCGGCCCCGGAGTCGAATCCGAGCCCGTACTGGAACCCCGAGCAACCGCCGCCCTGGATCGCGACGCGCAGCACGAGTGAGCCGGCGTCGGGCTCCTCGGCCATCAGCGCCTTGACCTTCTCGGCTGCGAGCGGGGTGAGGTCGAGCAGGACGTCCGTGGGGCGCTCGGCGATCTCCATGCACTGATCGTAGCCGACGCGTCGTACCGCGCCAGACACCGGACTTTGTGACACCGAAAACGCGCTCCCCGAGAGGGATCGGCTCCTATCTCGTGCGCCTGAGACGGAGTGGTAGGTTTCGCGACGACCGTCCCCCGGTTGAAGGGATCGAGTACAGCGTGCTCTCCGACTGGCTCCCGTTTCTCATCTACGCGATCATGGCGGCAGCCATCCCGGCGTCGATGATCCTGTTCTCGTTCGTCTTCGCGACGCGCCCGCGAACGCGGACGAAGCAGCGGATGCTGCCCTTCGAGTCGGGTGTCTCCGAGGAGGCGCCGGGTCAGCAACGGCGCTTCACCGTCAGCTTCTACCTGACGGCGATGCTGTTCATCCTCTTCGACATCGAGATCGTCTTCCTCTACCCGCTCGCGGTGCAGCTCGAGCTGCTCGGCTGGTTCGGGTTCGTCGAGCTTCTCGTCTTCGTCGCCATCCTCGCCGTCGCCTACGTGTACGTCTGGCGCAAGGGAGCGCTCGAGTGGCACTAGCGAGGAAGCTGCCGATGGTGTCCGACCGGCCGGCGGCCAAGGCCGGCCTCCGGACAGAGCGGACGCTGTGGCCCGACAAGGGCCCCGGCACCTTCGAGCAGGAGCTCGACTCGATCGAGGACGCGCTCCTCATCACGACCGTCCAGAAGGCCGTCCTGTGGGCGCAGTCGAACTCCGTCTGGCCCGACACCTTCGGCCTCGCGTGCTGCGCGATCGAGATGATGTCGATCGTCTCGTCCCGCTACGACATCGCGCGTTTCGGGATGGAGCGCTTCAGCTCGTCGCCGCGCCAGGCGGACCTGCTGATCGTCTCCGGGCGCGTGACCCACAAGATGGCCGCGCCGCTCCGTCAGGTCTACGACCAGATGCTCGAGCCGAAGTGGGTCATCGCGATGGGCGCCTGCGCGAGCTCGGGCGGGATGTTCAACAACTACACCGTGCTCCAGGGCGTCGACAAGATCGTCGCGGTCGACATCCACGTTCCGGGCTGCCCGCCCCGGCCGGAGGCGCTGATGGAGGGCATCGTCCGGCTCCACGAGAAGATCCGCGCGGGCGTCCCGCCCGCGTACGAGATCCGCGGAGTCGCCGAGTGAGCGCCGCCCCCGGGGTCGTCGAGACGATCGAAGCGCACGGCGAGACGACACTCGTCGTCGACCCCGCCCGCATCGTCGAGACGTGCACCCACCTCCGCGACGCCGAAGGCTTCAACGTGCTCGTCGACCTCTCGGGCGTCGACTACCTCGGCTGGGGCGCGACGGACGTCGCGGGCTACATCGGCACCGCGTCCGGGCCGCGACCTGAACGCCGAGGGCTCGCAGGGCTTCCAGCGCGTTCCCGTGCCGAAGTCGAAGCGATTCGCGGTCGTCTACCACCTCCTGCGCGTCTCGGACGAGCCGGGACGGCTCCGGGTCGAAGCGCGGCTCGACGACGGGGAGGAGATCGACTCCGTGGTGATCGTCTGGCCGGCGGCGGACTGGTACGAGCGCGAGGCCTACGACCTCTACGGCATCACGTTCCGCGGCCACCCGAACCTCGTGCGGATCCTGATGCCGGACGACTGGGAGGGCTTCCCGCTCCGCAAGGACTACCCGCTCGGCGGCGAGCCGGTCCGCTTCTCCGGAGACGCCTGATGGCCGTCATGCCCGCCACACGGATCTACGAGGGCACGCGGATCCCGTCCCCGTGCCCGACGATCCTCGAGATCGACCCGGCGAAGCACTCGCTCGAGGACATCCTCACGATCAACTTCGGGCCGAACCATCCCTCCACGCACGGCGTGCTCCGGTTGATCGTCGATCTCGACGGTGAGCGCGTGGCCGGGCTCAAGGCCGTGATCGGGTACCTCCACACGGGCTTCGAGAAGACGATGGAGCACAAGACGTACTGGAAGGGGATCACCTACCCCGAGCGGATCGACTACCTCTCCTTCCAGGCGAACGAGCTCGTGTTCGTGCTCGCGATCGAGAAGCTGCTCGCGCTCGAGACGCCCGAGAAGGCGACCTGGGTGCGCATGTGCCTCTCCGAGCTGAACCGGATCCACTCGCACCTCGTGTGGCTCGGCACGTCGGCGCTCGAGATCGGCGCGATCTCGATGTTCTGGTACGCGTTCCGCGAGCGGGACATGGTGCTCGACCTGTTCGAGATGGTCACGGGCGTCCGCATGCACACGCGCTACTTCCAGGTCGGCGGGCTGGCCGAGGACCTTCCGGAGGGGTTCTACGCGCAGGCGCGCGCCCTCGCACGCCACATGCCGCACGCCGTCGACGACTACGAGGGGCTGCTCGACCGCAACAAGATCTGGCTCGAGCGGACGAAAGGGATTGGAACCCTCTCGGCCGAGGACGCGCTCGCGCTCGGCCAGTCAGGCCCGATGCTGCGCGCCTCCGGAGTCGACTGGGACCTGCGAAAGGCGATGCCGTACCTCGCCTACGACGAGGTCGACTTCGACGTTCCCGTCTACCCGAACGGCGACGTCTACGACCGCTACAAGGTGCACATGGACGAGATGCGCACCTCGGCGCGCATCGTCGGCCAGTGCGTGACGCGGCTCGAGGAGATGCGCGGCGAGCCCTGGATCGCCGATGACCGCAAGGTCGTGCTCCCGCCGCGTGAGGAGCTCCACACCTCGATGGAGTCCCTCATCCACCACTTCAAGATCGTCACCGAGGGGTATCTCGTGCCCGAGGGGCAGGTCTACGTCGCGATCGAGTCGGCGCGCGGCGAGTGCGGGTGCTTCCTCGTCTCCGACGGCGGGCCAAAGCCGTGGCGCGTGAAGTTCCGCGCGCCGAGCTTCGCCGCCCTCCAGGCGACCGCGACCTGCGTGCGCGACACCGCCGTCGCCGACCTCGTCGCAGTGGCGGCGTCGCTCGACCCCGTCATGGGGGACGTCGATCGATGACGGCGCTGTACGACGAGATCCAGCAGGTCAAGAAGGCCTACCCGCAGCCTCGCTCGGCCATCATCCCGGCGCTGCGCCTGGCGCAGGAGCGCTACGGCGGCTGGCTCCCGGAGGAGGCGTTCCGCGAGGTCGCCGACGCACTCGACGTGACGCCGGCCTACTGCCTCTCCATCGCGTCCTTCTACGACATGTTCCATACCGAGCCCGTCGGGCGCCATCTCGTGGAGGTGTGCACGAACGTCTCGTGCGCCCTCTCGGGCGCGCAGGGCGTCGTCGCGGCGTTCGAGCGCGCGCTCGAGATCCATACAGGCGAGACGACGGAGGACGGCGCGGTGACCCTGCGCGCGGTCGAGTGCCTCGGCGGCTGCGGCTGGGCGACCGTTGTCGCAATAGACAACCACCACAGGCTCCATGTCCGCTCGGGGGACGTGCCCGGGATCGTGAAGGAGCTCGCGGAGTGAGCTGGGCTTCCCATCGGTGTCCGACTTCAGTCGGACACCTGCTCACTGCGGCGCCGCTCTGGCAGAAGAGCAGGTGTCGGACTGAAGTCCGACACCGGGTGGGGGCGCTCGCGTGAACCCCACGACCGAGATCGTCTTCGGCGGCACGAACGGCGGCGCCGTCACGGAGCTCGCCGACTACGAGGCCGGCGGCGGGCTCGCCGCGCTGCGTCGCGCGCGAGACATGACGCCGGACGAGATCATCGCCGAGCTCAACGCCTCGAACCTCCGCGGCCGCGGCGGTGCGTTCTTCCCCACCGGCCGCAAGTGGAGCTTCGTCCCCAAGCCTGAGCAGAACCCGAGGCCGCACTACCTCGTCGTGAACGCGGACGAGTCCGAGCCGGGCACGTTCAAGGACCGCGAGATCATGCTGCGCGTCCCGCTCCGGTTCCTCGAGGGCTGCCTCATCGCAGCGCGCGCGATCGAGGCGAAGCACGTCTTCGTCTACATCCGCGGCGAGTACGAGCGGGAGTACGAGGTGCTCGTCGCAGCGCTCTCCCAGCTCCGCAAGGGGAAGCACCTGGGCAACGTGACGATCGTGCTGCACCGTGGCGCCGGCGCGTACATCTGCGGCGAGGAGACGGCGCTCCTCGAGTCGCTCGAGGGCGAGCGGGGCCAGCCGCGGACGAAGCCGCCGTTCCCGGCGATCGCCGGGCTCTACGCGTCGCCGACCGCTGTGAACAACGTCGAGTCGATCACGACCGTGCCGCCGATCATCGAGATGGGCGGCGCCGAGTACGCGAAGGTCGGGCCGGAAAGCTCGACCGGGACACGTGTCTTCTCCCTCTCCGGCAACGTCGCGAAGCCAGGCAACTACGAGCTGCCGCACGGGTTTCCGCTCAAGGATCTCATCTACGACGTCGGCGGCGGGATCCCCGAGGGGCGGACGCTCAAGGCGGTGATCCCCGGCGGGTCGTCGACCGCGATCCTCACCGCAGCCGAGGCCGAGAAGCTCACGCTCGACTACGACACGCTCGCCGGGGCGGGCACCGCGATCGGCAGCGCCGCTGTCGTCGCGATCGACGACCGCTGCTGCATCGTTCAGCTCGGCGTCCGCATCTCGCAGTTCTACGAGCACGAGTCGTGCGGCAAGTGCACACCGTGCCGCGTCGGGACGCGCTGGACGACGCAGATCCTGAAGAAGATCGAGGCCGGGGAGGGAACCCACGCCGACCTCGACCTGCTGATCGACGTCGGCGAGAAGGTGAACGGCACGTGCCTGTGCCCGCTGGGCGACACCGCGATGATCGCGATCGCCAGCTACCTCGCGAAGTTCCGCGAGGAGTTCCTGGCGCACGTCGAGGAGGGCGGATGCCCGTTCGACGGTACGTCGTCGCTCGAGGGGATCATCGCGCCAACGGACGTGCACGCAGCGCATGTCGGCCCGGCCGAGATCCAGCGGCCGCTGGCGGTGGTGGCGTGAGCCTCGCAGACGCGAGAGGAGCGAGGCTCGTGGGGCGTGGCTTCAGCCTGGGGCGTGGCTTCAGCCTCGCCCCCCTTCTCGCGTCGGCCAAACCAAGAGGGGCGAGGCTAAAGCCACGCTCCGAGGCAACGACATGAGCGAGCTGATCACGGTCCTGATCGACGACCGCGAGGTCGAGGTCGAGAAGGGAACAGGCCTCGTCGAGACGGCGGCCGCGGCGGGGATCGAGATCCCCGTCTTCTGCTACGAGCCGCGCCTCGGGCCCGCCGTCGGCGCGTGCCGCATGTGCCTCGTCGAGGTCGAGGGGCTCCCGAAGCTCCAGGCGGGCTGCACGCTCGCCGCACAGGAAGGGATGGTCGTGCGAACGGCCGCGAGCTCGCAACGCGCAGCCGACGGCCAGAAGGGCACGCTCGAGTTCATCCTCGTCAACCACCCGCTCGACTGCCCGGTCTGCGACAAGGGCGGCGAGTGCCCGTTGCAGGACCTCACGTTCCGGTACGGCCCCGGCTCGACCCGGATGGCGTTCCCGAAGATGACGTTCGACAAGCCGATCCCGGTCTCGCCGCTGATCGCGCTCGACCGCGAGCGTTGCATCCTCTGCTACCGCTGCACCCGCTTCTCGAGCGACGTCGCCGAGGATGGCCAGCTGATTGCGAGAAACCGCGGGGCGCACTCCGAGATCGCGACCTTCGGCGAGGATCCGTACCGCGCGCCGTTCTCCGGCAACGTGATCGAGTTGTGCCCGGTCGGTGCGCTGACGTCGACGCAGTACCGCTTCCAGGCCCGCCCCTGGGAGATCCAGGACGTGCCGACCGTCTGCGGGCTCTGCCCGGCCGGCTGCAACATCCGCGCGACGACGCGCGAAGGCCAGGTCAAGCGCGTGCAGTCGCGCAACCACCCCGAGGTCGACGGCGGCTGGATTTGCGACAAGGGCCGCTTCACGTTCCCGCACGTGCACGCGTCGGATCGGGTGACGACGCCGCTCCACCGGGGCGAGCTCGGGCTCGAGCCGCTCGAGTGGGACGCCGCCCTGGACCGAGCGGAGGAGTTGCTGCGGGGCGCCGGCGGGCGGATCGTCACTGCGCTTTCCGGGTCGGAGACGACCGAGATCGCCTATGGGCTGGGCGTGCTCCTGCGGCGCGGCCTCGGAGCGCACTCGGCGGTGCTCCACGAGTCGACCTCCGCGGCGCTCGACGCCTTCCGCGCCCCGCTTTCGACGATCGGCGATGCCGAGATCGTCGTGGTCGTCGGCGACGACGATCCCGTCGAGCGTGCGCCCGCAGTCGACCTCTGGCTCAAGCAGGCGCGCCGCAACGGCGCGGAGATCGTCACGATCGGGATCGCAGGCGCCGTCCAGGCGGCGCCCGGCGCGGCAGCCGGCGCGCTGCAGGACCTCGTCACCTCACGCAGCGCGCTCGGCAAGCGCCTGCGCGACTCGGAGCGCGCGGTCCTCGTCTGGTCGGGACCGGGCGGGGGTGGCGGCGCCCGGCTCGCGGAAGCGGCACACGCGCTCGGATTCGAGAGCAAGCCCGGTTGCGCGGCATTCCACCTCCCGGCCACGCCGAACGCCCGCGGGGTCGCCGAGGCCTGGGCCGCTGCGGCCGACGAGGACGAGGTCGAGCGCGAGGGAATCGGCCTGCTGGTCGTCTCGGGCGACGATGCCGCTTCAGACCCGGGCGTGCGCGCGCTCGCGGAGAAGGCCGATCGCGTGCTCGCGATCACGATGTTCCATTCGCTCGCGACCGGCTGGGCCGATCTCGTCCTCCCGGCGACCGCGTCGCTCGAGCGCGAGGGGACCTCCATGAACCTCGAGGGACGCGTCCAGCGCCTCCGGCGCGCGGTGACACCACCCGTGCCGGACGAGCTGGCGTGGCTCGCCAAGCTCGCGGCGCGGTTCGACGTCGAGCTCTCGCCCTACGCAACGGTCGTGTTCGAGGAGCTCTCGGAGCGGATCTACAGCGGACTGGAGCTGGGCGCGTTGAGCGAGCGGGCACCGATGCCCGTCAGGGCGGCGTACCTCGTGCCCGAGCCGGCGCCAGGCGTTCCAGAGGCGCATTCGCCCGCGGCGGATATGCCCGGCGAGCACTTCGTTGGAACACTCCGCCTCCTTCGCTACCGCCCGCTCTTCTCCGGGTACCAGGTGGAGCGGATCCCCGAGCTCCAGTTCCAGCGGCCCGCGCCCGAGGTGATCCTCGCGGCCGGCGACGCCGACCGCCGGGGGATCGCCGCCGGGGACGTCGTCTCTGTCCGCTCGAACGGCACCTCCGTCGAGCTCCGGGCCCGCATCGACCGCAAGCTCGTCGACGGCGTCGCCCGGGTCGCCGAGGAGCATGCGGCCGACCTCCACCTCGACGTCGAGGTCGTGCGCGGATGACGGCGTGGATGCTCGTCGCGGCCGGTGACAACGGCGAACCGTGGTGGATCGCTGTCATCAAGTCGCTGATCGTCATCAACCTCGTGCTCTTCGGCTTCGCGTACCTGACGCTCATCGAGCGCAAGGTGATGGGGCGCATGCAGCTCCGCTACGGGCCGAACCGCGCGGGGCCATACGGACTCCTGCAGCCGATCGCCGACCTCGTCAAGCTGATCCGCAAGGAGAGCTTCTTCCCCGCCGCCGCGATCGACGGGCTCTACATCGCCGCGCCGTTCCTCGCCGCGTTCACCGCGTTGACGACCTTCTCCGTGATCCCGTGGGGGCCGGGCTGGGAGATCGCCGGCTACCAGGTGAACGGATACATCGCGGACCTGCCGATCGCGCTGCTCCTGATCTTCGCGGTCGGGTCGATCGGGATCTACGGCTTCATCATCGGCGGCTGGGCGTCCGACTCGAAGTTCTCGCTGCTCGGCTCGATGCGCACGTGCGCGCAGCTCGTCTCGTACGAGGTGTCTCTGGCCCTCTCGGTGCTCGGCGTGATCCTCATGGCGGGCTCGCTGTCGCTCGTCGACATCGTCGCCGCCCAGGAGGCAGAGCTCTGGTACGTGATGCCGCAGGTCGTCGGGTTCGTCGTGTTCATCCTCGCCGGCACCGCGGAGACGTCGCGCGCGCCGTTCGACCTGCCGGAGGCCGAGCAGGAGCTCGTCGCCGGGTACCACACCGAGTACGGCGGGATGCGGTTCGGGCTCTACTCGATGTCGGAATACATCAACCTGATCACGCTGTCCGCCCTCGCCGTGACGCTCTTCCTCGGCGGCTGGCACGGCCCGTGGCTTCCCGGGCCGATCTGGTTCCTGCTGAAGCTGTTCGTGCTCCTGTTCTTCTTCATCTGGATGCGGACGACGCTGCCGCGGCTCCGCTACGACCAGCTGATGCGCTTCGGCTGGAAGGTGCTCCTGCCCGTAGCCACGGTCAACGCGGTCATCACGGCCCTCCTCGTGGTGTGGATCTAGGGTGACCCGCTGACCATGCAGCCGTTCGGGACACTCAAGGGCTTCGGGGTCACCTTCAAGCACATCTTCAAGAAGCCGATCACGCAGCAGTACCCGGAGTTCAAGCGACCGGTGTACCCGCGCTTCCGCGGTCGTCATCGCCTCCACCGCCATGCGAACGGGCTCGAGAAGTGCGTCGGCTGCTCGCTCTGCGCCGCCGCCTGTCCCGCGGACTGCATTCGCGTCGTGGCCGAGGAGAACACCCCCGGCAACCGGGTGTCCGCGGGCGAGCGCTACGCGCGCATCTACGAGATCAACCTCTCGCGCTGCATCTTCTGCGGCTACTGCGAGCTCGCGTGCCCCTTCGACGCCATCACGCTCGGAAACGAGTTCGAGATCTCCGAGTACTCGCGGGACGACCTGATCTACACGAAGGACATGCTCCTCGCCGAGCCGATCAAGCGCGTCCCCGTCCAGGACCCGGACCTGTTCGACACTCCCATCCCCGCGTACAAGACCGAGTCTAGCGGTGGAGAACGTCCTCGTCTGGATCATCTGGCTCGCTGCCGCCGCGGCGTGCATCGGCACCGGCCTGCGCGTCGTGACGGCGTCGAACCCGTTCTCGTCCGCGCTCTCGTTGATCGGCAACCTCGCGTCGCTCGCGGTGCTCTACCTCCTCGCGTCCGGCGAGTTCGTCGCAGCGGCCCAGGTGCTCGTCTACGCCGGAGCGGTGATGGTGATGTTCCTGTTCGTGATCGCGTATCTCGGCGGTCGCGCCGACGCGCCGTGGGCCGGCGGCACGCGGCTGTTCCAGGCGGCAGCCGTCGTCACTGCTGCGTCGCTGCTTGCCGTCACGCTCGTCGCGATCATGCTCGACGCGGGCGACCGGCTCTCCGACGAGGCCGAGATCACGCGCGCCTTCGGGTCGCCGGCGGAGATCGGCCGCCTGTTCCTGACGGACCACCTGCTCGCGTTCGAGATCACGTCGATCGTGCTCCTCGTCGCGGCAGTCGGCGGGGTCGTGCTCGGGACGCGGTCGGAAGCGGAGGCGCAGGCGGACGCGGAGGGCACGACCTGATGCTCGGGCCGGGTATTCCCTGGTATCTCGCGATCTCCGCGATCCTGTTCGCGACCGGGGTTGCAGGCGTGCTCCTCCGCCGCAGCCCGCTGATCGTGCTGCTCTCGCTCGAGATCATGCTCAATGCCGCGAACCTCGCGTTCGTCGGGTTCTCGCGCCACTTCGGCGAGCTCGACGGTCAGATCTTCGCCCTCGCGGTGATGGCCGTCGCGGCGTCCGAAGTGTGCGTCGGGCTCGGGCTGATCGTCGCGATGGCGCGGCGCAACCTCTCCCTCGACGTCGACACCTTCACGGAGCTCCGCGGGTAGTGGTCGTCGGTGGCTGGGTCTGTCTGCTCGCACCGCTCGTCGGGTTTCTCGCGATCCTGCTCGCGGGCACGCGCATCACACGCCGCCAGGCCGGGCTGATCTCGACGGCGTCGGTGTTTGTCGGCTTCGCCGGCGCGATCGTCGCTTTCGTCGACGCCTGGGGTCGCGAGCCGGACGAGCGCGTCGAGCTGACGACCGCGTGGACGTGGCTGAAAGCGGGCGACTTCGAGGTCGGGCTCGAGCTCCTGATCGACCCGCTGTCGCTCGTGATGATGCTCGTCGTCACGGGCGTCGGCGGGCTGATCGTCGCCTACTCGAACGGCTACATGGCCGGCGACGACGAGGAGCGCCGCTACTTCGCCTACATGGCGTTCTTCGTCTTCGCGATGCTCCTCCTCGTCCAGGGCGGGAACCTCCTGATGTTGCTGATCGGGTGGGGCCTCGTCGGGCTCGCGTCGTACCTGTTGATCGGCTTCCACCACGAGCGGCCGTCGGCGATCGAGGCGGCGAAGAAGGCGTTCGTGATGAACGCCGTCGGCGACGCGGTCATGGCGCTCGGCTTCTTCCTCGTGATCTTCAAGGTCGGCAGCCTCGACTACGACGTCGTGTTCGGCGCCGCCGAGTCGGGTGAGCTCTCGGACACCGTGGTCACGCTCGTCGCGCTCGGTCTCCTCGGCGGGGCGGTGGCCAAGTCGGCGCAGATCCCGCTCCACACCTGGCTGCCCGATGCGATGGAAGGGCCGACGCCGGTCTCCGCCCTGATCCACGCGGCGACCATGGTGACCGCCGGGGTGTACCTCATCTGCCGCACGAGCCCGGTATTCGAGGCCGCGCCCGAGGTCCAGCACCTGGCGGCGATCCTCGGGCTCGTGACGCTCCTCGTCGCCGGGCTGGTGGCGCTCGTCCAGTGGGACATCAAGCGCGTGATCGCGTACTCGACGATGAGTCAGATCGGCTACATGTTCGTCGGCGCCGGGATCGGTGCGTACGGGTTCGCGATGTTTCACCTCGTCACGCACGCGTTCTTCAAGGCACTGCTGTTCCTCGCAGCGGGCATCGTGATCCACCATCTCGGGGGAGAGCAGGACATCCGGAAGATGGGCGGGCTCCGCTCCGAGCTGCCCTTCACCCGCTGGATGTTCCTCGTCGGGACGCTCGCGCTCGTCGGTATTCCGCCGTTTGCGGGGTTCTGGTCGAAGGACGCGATCCTCGCGTCGGCGCTCGCCGAGGGCGGCGTGCTCGGATGGACCCTGTACGTCGGCGGCCTGCTCGGCGCGCTTCTCACCGGCATGTACGCGCTACGGCTCTACTTCCTCGTCTTCCACGGCAGGGCGCCCGAGGCTGCGCATGCCGATACCGAGCACGCCCACCACGGCGAGGGCTCGGGCTGGATGACGGTGCCGGTCGCCGTTCTCGGGCTCGGCTCGGGGCTCGTGGGCCTCCTGCTGATCCCGGGGGTCTGGGACCCGGTCGAGGACTGGCTGGAGCCCGTCGTCGAGCCGCTCGTGCATCCGACCACCGGTCAGGAGTGGCTGACGAGCGCGATCGCAGTGGCTCTGGGGCTGCTCGGCTCGCTCCTGGCCTGGCGTTCGTTCGAGGCGGGCCGCGAGCTCGTCCGGGACGGCGGCGTGCGCACCACGCTCGAGCACAAGCTGTGGTTCGACGAGCTCTACGACGCGGTGTTCGCGCGGCCGGTGCGGGCGATCGCCGTCTGGGTCCGCGACCGTGTCGAAGCGCCCGTCGTGCAGGGCGGCCTCGACGAGGTTGCCGAAGGGACCCTGCGCGGAGCAAGCGCTACCTCCGCGGCGCAAAGCGGCCTCCTGCGCACGTACGCGCTCGCGATCACTGTCACCGTCTCGGTCCTGGCCCTCGTCTTCCTTGTTGTGCGCTGACGCATGCTGACCACGCTCCTCATCGTCGTCCCGCTCGCCGCCGCCCTGCTCGTCTGGGTGCTGCCCCTCTCGCGGGAGTCGACCGGCGGGCTCGCGCTCATGGCCGTCCTCGCGGAGGTCGGCCTCTGGATCGGCGGCGCGCGGAACTTCGACTTCGGGAGCGACGCGCAGCAGTTCTCCACGAGCCGCGAGTGGTTCTCGGAGCTCGGCATCTCGTACGCGGTCGGGCTCTACGGCTTCCAGTACTGGCTCGTCGGGCTGACGTCGGTCGTCGGCGCCGCCGCCATCGGCTACGGGATCTGGGTGGGTCGGGAGCGGGCGCGTGCGTACTTCGGCCTGATGCTCTTCCTCATCGGCTCGCTCGTCGGGGTCTTCGCCGCGCAGGACCTGATCCTGTTCTACGTCTTCTTCGAGGCCATGCTGATCCCGATCTACGTGCTCGTCGGCGTGTGGGGCGGCCCCGCGCGGGTCAAGGCGACGGTGACGTTCGTCATCTACACGATGGCCGGCTCGCTGCTGATGCTCGCGTCGATCGTCGCCTTCGGGATCTCGCAGGGCACGTTCCTCCTCTCGGAGATCGGGACGAGCTCGAACGACTGGGTGTTCCTCGGCTTTCTCGCCGCGTTCGCCGTGAAGGCGCCGCTCCTGCCCTTCCACGGCTGGCTGCGCTCCGCGTACACCGAAGCGCCGCCCGAGGTGGCCGCGATCCTGTCAGGCGTCGTCTCGAAGGCGGCCGTCTTCGGGCTCGTGTGGATCGTGCTGCCGCACTTCCCGGAGCCCGTGGAGGACTTCCGCGAGCTCGTTCTGGTGCTCGCAGCCGCGACGCTCGTGTACGGGTCGGTGCTCGCGTTCCGCCAGCCCGACATCCGCGGCGTGATCGCGTACTCGTCGATGGGTCAGATGGGGCTGATCGTGCTCGGGATCTTCGCCGTGAACGACCTCGGCCTCGACGGTGCTGTGCTGCACTCGGTCAACCACGGGCTCGTCTCGGCCGGGCTGTTCCTTCTTGCAGCCATGGTGGAGACGCGGACGGGCACCGGCGCCTTCTCCCAGCTCGGGGGAATGGCGAAGGGCCGCCCGATCCTCGCGACGCTGGTGATGGCGCTCGGGGTGTTCGCGCTCGCGGTGCCCGGCTCGGCCAACTTCGCGGGCGAGTTCGCGATCCTCGCCGGGGTCTTCGGCCGCGGCTGGGGATACGCGGCGATCGGAGCGGCCGCCATCGTGCTCGCGGCGCTCTACGCGCTGCGCCTCATCTCGGCGATCCTCCACGAGCGGCGCGGCGGCGCGGTGAGGGAGGACAAGGGCGACCTCGTGAGCGGCGAGCTCGCGCTCGTGGTGCCGCTCCTCGCGATCCTCGCGGTCCTCTCGGCCTGGCCTGCGGCGATCAGCGAGCGCTCGTTCCCCGCAGATGAGCCGGCCGCGTTCATCTCGACGCAGGGCGGGGAAGGGTTCGACGCGGGATGATCGACACCCCGAAGGTCGACTGGCTCGCGCTCTCGCCGACACTCGCGCTGCTCGGCGTCGCAGCCGTGACCCTGCTCGGCGCGGTGATCGTGCCGCGCTCCGCGGTTCGTTGGTTCTCGATCGTCGTGTCGGTCGCAGGATTCGCGACGTCGGCCGTGCTCTCGGCGGTGGTCTTCGACCGCTCGTCCGAGGCCACGTCGCTGATCGCCGAGTCGATGACGCGTGACCAGTTCGGGACGGCGGCGGCGCTCGTGATCGCGGTCGTCGGGATCGGGGTCGTCCTGCTTTCCGGCGGCGACGGTCGCCGCGACCACGTGGGCGAGTACTACGCGCTCATCGCCGCGTCAGCGGCCGGGATGGTGTTCTTCGTCTCGGCCGAGAACCTCATGACGATGTTCCTCGCGCTCGAGTGGTTCTCGATCGCGCTCTACGTCCTCTGTGCCCTCGACACGCATCGCCGCACCTCACTCGAGGCAGGCCTCAAGTATCTGATCGTGGGAAGCTTCGGCTCGGGGATCCTGCTGTTCGGCTGCGCGCTCGTCTACGGCTCGACCGGCGAGCTCGGGTTCTCGGCGATCCAGGAGGCGACGGGCGCGGACGACCCGATGTTCGTGACGGGGATGGCGATGATCCTCGCCGGGCTCGGCTTCAAGGTCTCGGCGGCGCCGTTCCACATGTGGACGCCGGACGTCTACCAGGGCGCACCCACGTCGGTGACGGCGTTCATGGGAGCGGCGACGAAGGTCGCCGCGATGGCGCTGACGTACCGGATTCTCGTCACGGCGTTCCCTGAGCAATCCGAGATCTGGACGATCGCCGTCGCCGTGCTCGCGGTCGCGTCGCTTGCCATCGGCAACCTCGCGGCGATCGCGCAGAGCGACGTGAAGCGGATGCTCGCCTACTCCTCCGTCTCGCACGCGGGCTTCCTGCTGATCGCCGTCGCGGCGAACAGCCAGGACGGCGCGACGGCGCTCCTCTACTACCTCGTGCCCTACGCCGCCGCCACCGTCGGCGCGTTCGCCGTCGTCGCCGCCCGAGAGCGAGAGCAGAACCGCCCCGTCACCCTCGCCTCGCTCGAAGGGCTCGGCTGGGAGCGACCGTTCCTCGGTGTCGCGATGTGGGGCTTCGTGCTCAGCATGGCCGGGTTCCCGCTGACCGGCGGCTTCTTCGGCAAGCTGTTCGTCTTCTCCGCGATCTACGAGTCCGGATGGTGGTGGCTGGTCGTGATCGGCGTGATCGCAACTGCGCTCTCGCTCGCGTACTACCTGAGCATCGTGCGGGCGCTCTACATGCGTCAGGGCGACGAGCTGGCAGGCGGGGTGCTCGCCGCCGGCGCCTCGCCCCCACGCGACTGGCTGCTCGACACCGCGGTCGGCGCCGCGCTCGCGGTCACGATCGGCTCGTTCTTCTTCGTGCAGCCGCTCGTCGATCTCGCGCGCGACGCCGCCTCCGCTTTGCCGCTCTAGCGAGGGCGCTCCATTGCCCGCTCGCTTGGCTCCGTGAAGCCGAACCGGCGGTAAAGCTCATGCGCGTCGGCCGTGTGCAGGTACCAGCGCGTCGCGGCGACCTCCCCGTCGTCCACGCTGAAGCGGACGAGCTCGGCGCCCAGGCCTCGACCCTGGTGAGCGGGGAGAACGTAGACGTCGGCGAGGTACGACATCGTGTGCCGGTCGGAGATCGTGCGGCTGAAGCCGACCTGCTCATCCCCGAGGTAGAGGCCGACGACCCGCGCCGCGTTGTCGATCAGAGCGTCCATGATCTCCCGCGAGCGTCCTTTCGCCCAGTACGACTCGCCGCCGATGTAGGCGTGGACCGCGGCCCGGTCGACGCGCGCCCGGTCGTCGTCGAGCTCGTATCCGCCGGGAAGCTCGACGCGCATACATTCGATTCTCGCCGCTCTAGGATGTTTCCATGGCGACGACGCTCACGTGGCTGGGCCATGCGGCGTTCCGCATCGAGACCGAGTCAGGAACGCGCGTCTACGTCGACCCGTTCCTCACCGGCAATCCGTCCTGCCCCGACGGCGAGCGTGAGCCGGAACGGTGCGATCTCGTCGTTCTGACGCACGGGCACGACGACCACGTCGGCGACGCGGTCGCGATCGCGCAGCGATTCTCGTGCCCCGTCGTCGCGCAGGTAGAACTCCGCGGCTGGCTCTCGACGCAGGGCCTGGACGCCAACATGGGCCAGGCGCTGAACAAGGGCGGCACGGGACGTTTCGGTGACGTACGGGTTACGCTCACCGACGCGAACCACTCCTCCAGCACGTTTCAGAACGACACGTTCGTCTACCTGGGCGAGTCGTGCGGCGTCGTCCTGCGTCCCGACGACGGCCCGACCGTGTACTTCGCGGGCGACACGAACGTGTTCGGCGACATGGCGCTCGTGAAGCGGCTCTACGCACCCGACGTCGCGGTTCTGCCCATCGGCGACCACTTCACGATGGGTCCGGAGGAGGCTGCGGTCGCAGCGGAGCTGGTCGGTGCAGCGCGCGTCGTCGCCTCGCACTACGGAACCTTCGCCCTCCTCACGGGCACGCCGGATGCGTTACGGCCGCAGCTGCCCTCGGAGGTCGAGCTACTCGTCCCGGCACCGGGCGAGCCGCTGACACTATAGGACGTTGTTTGCGAGGGCGCGGGACGCGTTAGGGTCCCGGGCATGACTACCACGCCGCAGACATATCGGATCGTCCTTCTCGCTCTCACGATCGCCATCGCGCTCGGCGCAGCCCTCGCGGCCGCGCTGGCGGGGCAAGGCGCCGCTGCCGGCCCGAGAGCCATCTTCTCCTGGGAGCCCCGTCCGACGGGCACGTCCTCCGGCCTCCGCGGCCTCGCAGCCGTGAGCGAGCGCGTCGCCTGGGTGAGCGGCAGCGGCGGCACCGTGCTGCGCACGCTCGACGGCGGCGCCACATGGCAGAACGTCGCTCCGCCCGACGCGGCCGGGCAGGGATTCCGCGACATCGAGGCGTTCAGCGCCGACCACGTCGTGCTGCTCGCGATCGGCACCGGCGAGGCCTCGCGGATCTACGTCACGAAGGACGGCGGCGCCACCTGGACGAAGACCTTCCAGAACACCGATCCGGCCGCGTTCTACGACTGCATGGCGTTCTTCGACCGCCACCGCGGGCTCGTGATGGGCGACCCCGTCGGCGGCAAGTTCCAGATCCTCTCGACGAGCGACGGCGGCGACAGCTGGCAGCTCCTTCCCTCGAGCGGCATGCCGGATGCGCTGCCGGGCGAGTTCGGGTTTGCCGCGAGCGGCACGTGCCTCGAGACGGCCGGCGGTCGCGACGCCTGGTTCGGCACCGGGGGCGACGTCGTCTCCCGCGTCTTCCACTCCGACGACCGGGGACGCACGTGGGAGGTCACGGAGACCCCCGTCGCCAGCGCACCGGCCGGAGGCATCTTCTCGCTCGCGTTCGCCAATCCGCGGCACGGGATCATCGTCGGCGGAGACTTCCTCGACCCGACCAACGCACCCGACGGCGCCGCCTACACGACCGACGGCGGCGCGACATGGATCCCGGCGGACGGCCCCGGCGAGTACCGCTCCGGATCCGCCTGGGTGCCGCGCCTGCCGAAGACGGCGGTCGCGGTCGGCCCGACCGGCAGCGACGTCTCAAGGGACGGTGGCCGCAGCTGGACGCGCTTCGACACGCGCAGCTTCGACTCCGTCGAGTGCGCGAAGACAGGCGCCTGCTGGGCGTCGGGCGTCGGAGGCGCCGTGGCGCGGCTCATCGTCGACCGGTGATGCGCGAACGCTGGTACGGCGCGACGGGACGGCGCGTGCCCGCCATCGCGCTCGAAGGGCAGCTGGACACGCGGGATGCACTCGTGATCGACTCCGTCGACGACCTCGCCGCGCTCGAGGCCGCGCACGCGAAGGGAACGCCGGTCGTCGTCCGAGCCGCCGACGCCGGCGCGGTGAAGGCGGCACTGGCCCGCCCCGAGGTGTCGTCGGTTCTCGTCTCGGATCCTGCGCTTCTCGCACTCGACCTGTCCGAGCTCACATATGGCTAGTCCTCTCGCGACGTACTCGATCTGTGCTTGCGACCTCGAAGCGGGACAGTGGGGCGTCGCCACACAATCGAAGTTCCTCGCGGTCGGGTCGGTCGTGCCGTGGGCGGCGCCGCACGTCGGTGCGATCGCGACCCAGTCGTATGCCAATCCCCGCTACGGGCCGGACGGCCTCGCGCTGCTTCGCAAGGGCCTCTCCGCCGACGAGGTGGCCGAGCGGCTGACATCCCCCGACGACGATCGCGCGCTCCGGCAGCTCGGCGTCGTGGACGGTGAGGGCCGTGCAGCGACGTACACTGGCGCCGAGTGCCACGCCTGGGCGGGCGGCCGAACGGGCGACGGCTACGCAGTGCAGGGGAACATCCTCGTCTCCGCCGAGACCGTCGACGCGCTTGCGGAGACCTTCGAGCGCACCGCAGGACAGCCGCTGGCCGAGCGTCTGATCGACTGCCTGGACGCCGCCGAGGCGGCTGGTGGCGACAGCCGCGGCCGCCAGTCGGCCGCGCTCCTCGTCGTAGAGCGGGACGGCGGCTACGCCGGGCTCTCGGACACGCTCGTCGACCTGCGCGTCGACGACCACGCCGATCCGCTTGGCGAGCTTCGCCGCATCTACCGGCTGCACGACGATCTCTTCGGAAAGACCCCACGCGAGGAGTGGATCGCGGTCGACGACACGCTGCGCGCGGAGCTCGACGAGCTGCTCTCGCGAGCCGGCCACGCGAGCCTCGCCGACTGGGCGGGCGTTGCGAACCTCGAGGAACGCGTCGACGGAGACGACGAGATCGATCCCGTCGTGCTCGCGCGGCTCCGGGAGTCGGCATGACCGGGCGCTTTTCCGTCACCCCGCTCGACGATCTCGTCGGCTACGAGATCCCGGGGCAGGCGCGGTGGCACATGATCCGCTCGACGCTCGGCATCGAGGCTTTCGGGATCAACGCCTGGACGGCGACCGAGGACGGCCAGCAGGTGATCGGCGAGCACGATGAGACGACGCTGGGGCACGAGGAGCTCTACGTCGTGCTCGCCGGGCACGCCACGTTCACCCTCGACGGTGAGACGCGCGACGCGCCTGCCGGGACGGTCGTGCACGTCGCTGATCCCGCGGTCAAGCGGGGCGCCGTCGGGACGAGCGGCACGACGGTGCTCGCCGTCGGGGCGAAGCCCGGCGAGGCCTTCTCCCCGTCGGACTGGGAGCGCTCGGCACAGGCTCTTCGGTACTGGCCGACCGAGGAATGGGACAGGGCGATCGAGGTGCTCGAGGGCCACCTGGTCGACACCCCCGAGAACGCAGGAGTGCACTACAACCTTGCGTGCGCGCATGCGCGGGCAGGGCACTCGAAGGAAGCGCTCGAGTACCTCAGTCGCGCCGTCGAGCTGAGAGAAACCTTCCTCGAGTACGCGCAGACTGACGATGACCTGGCGTCGATCCGCGACGATCCGGCATTTCCGCAGCCGACGTCCGACCGGTGAGGAGGCGAGGATGAGCGAGCCTGTCAAGTACACGCTCGACGAGAGCCGGTTGCCGGATGCCTGGTACAACGTCGCGTCCGACCTCCCCGAGCCACCGGCGCCCGTGCTGCACCCCGGCACCGGCCAGCCCGTCGGCCCCGACGACCTCGCGCCTCTGTTCCCGATGGAGGTGATCCTTCAGGAGGTCTCGACCGAGCAGCGGATCCCGATTCCCGAGGAGGTGCGGGAGGTCTACCGGCAGTGGCGCCCCACGCCGCTCTACCGCGCCCGCCGGCTCGAGCGCGAGCTCGACACCCCCGCGCGCATCTTCTACAAGTACGAGGGGGTCTCGCCTACGGGGAGTCACAAGCCGAACACGGCCGTCGCGCAGGCGTACTACAACGCGCGCGAAGGCGTGCAGCGGATCGCGACCGAGACCGGAGCCGGTCAATGGGGGTCGTCACTGGCGTTCGCCGGAGCGCTGTTTGGAATCGAGATCGACGTCTACATGGTGCGCGTCTCGTACGACCAGAAGCCTTACCGGCGGGCGCTCATGGAGGCGTTCGGGGCACGCTGCGTGCCGAGCCCGTCCGAGGAGACCGCCTCCGGACGCGCGATCCTCGCCGAGCATCCCGACTCGACGGGCAGCCTCGGGATCGCGATCTCCGAGGCGGTCGAGCAAGCCGCCCAACGCGACGACACGAAGTACGCGCTCGGCTCGGTGCTCAACCACGTGCTCCTGCACCAGACGGTCATCGGCGAGGAGGCGATCGCCCAGATGGACCTGGCGGAGGCCTATCCGGACGTGCTGATCGGGTGCACGGGCGGCGGCTCGAACTTCTCCGGCCTCGTGTTCCCGTTCATCGGCCAGAAGCTTCGCGGCGGCTCCGACGTGCGCGTGATCGCCGTCGAGCCGGCGGCGTGCCCGAGCCTCACGCGCGGCGAGTTCGCCTACGACTTCGGCGACACCGGCCACCTCACGCCCCTTGTGAAGATGCACACGCTCGGCTCGTCCTTCGTGCCGCCGGGCTTCCACGCGGGCGGGCTGCGCTATCACGGGATGGCGCCGCTCGTCAGCCACCTCCACTCGCTCGGGTTGATCGAGGCACGGGCATACCACCAGACGACCGTCTTCGAGGCGGGCGTGCGCTTCGCGCGGGCCGAGGGGATCCTCCCTGCTCCTGAGGCGAACCACGCGGTCAAGGCCGTGATCGACGAGGCGCTTCGGTGCAAGGAGGAGGGAAGCCCGGAGACGATTCTCTTCAATCTCTGCGGCCACGGGCACTTCGACATGCAGGCCTACATCGACTACTTCGCCGGCGCGCTCGAGGATCGCGAGTACGACGAGGGCGAGCTCGCGATGGCGCTCGCAGGGCTGCCGGCTGTGGCGGTTTGAGCAGACGAGCGCGAGGAGCAACGGCGACGTAAGCTCGCCGAGCTCGGCTTCTTCAGGCGTGTGATGCGTCGCCTGGCAGCCTGAGCCCCGCAGCCAGCTCGCGAAATGCCGGCACGGGGTCGTGATCCGGCCGCGCGGCCAGCACCATCGCGCCGTGCTCCGGTCCGGCGAGCGCGCCGACGAGCAGCTCGACGGCGGCGGCGAGCGCGAAGGCCTTGTGCGCCTGAGGACCGCCGAACGGCACGAGCTCCTCCGGGCGCGCGTCACCGGCGAGCACATCCCCGTGCGTCACGGCGCCCATCGAGACGTCGGCGACGAACGACCGCCCGTCGGAGGAGGGCACTGCGACGGCGATGGGGTTCGTACCTGTCAGAGGCGCGCCGCCGTCGGGATGCGGGAGGCGCTTCGGCGATGTCGCGGTGACGACGGCGACGAGCCCCGCGTCCGCCAGCTGCCGCGCCCAGGCGCCGAGCACCCCGGTCGGGAAGCAGGCCTCGCAGACGACGAGCCTCGCACGAGCGGGCGGATCGCCGAGAAGCGCATCGCAGACGGCCGCAAGCGTCAGGTAGCCCAGAGCGCCGCGCCCGTGCCACCGTTCGAACCCCTCCGTCCGCTCGACCCGCTCGGGAACGCCACCTGGATCCGCGATGTCGCCGAGAAGCCCCTCGAGCCATGGGATTCGGCCGAGACCGTGTCCGTGCTTGCCCGATGCATCGGCCTGCTCGAGATGATCGACGATGACGGCGGCGTCACGCCGGCTCAGGCCCCGTGCCGAAAGCCGTGCGATCGCATCGTCCGCACCGTGCATGGTTTCAACCCTAAAGTGGGTGGGTACTTAACACTGTCCTCACAGAGTTCCTGCGAGGATTCATCTGGATGGCCGCGCCTCCCCCCGGCGCGGGCGTGCAGCGACGGCATCGGCCCACCGCCGCAGGGCTCGCCGTCGACGGAAGGGAGCCTCCGGGCTCCCTTTCCGTGAGGGCGTGTTGAAGCTGCGGGATATGGCCGTGGGCCGCGTCCCAGCCGCCCTGGCTTCACAGAGGGAACGCGGGCAGAGCCCTGTCCCGTCGCTAGAGAACAGTGAGCGCCTTGCGGATCTGGCCCTGGCGGCGGGACTGGACTGCCTCGGCCAGGGTGCGGATCGCCTCACTCGCCTCGGCCTCCGGATCCGCCTCGATCACCGGCTGTCCCGCGTCAGATGCCTCGCGGAGGGCCGGGTCGAACGGGATTCGCGCCAGCACGGGCGCGTCAATCTCAGCCGCGAGCGCATCGCCGCCTCCGGCGCCGAACAGCTCCTGCCCGGTTCCGACCAACCACGACATGTTCTCCACGACACCCGTGATCCGCATGCCGAGCTTCTGCGCCATCACGGCGGCGCGCACCGCGACCTGCTGGGCCGCGGGCTGCGGCGTCGTCACGATCAGCGCCTCGGCGCGCGGCAGGAGCTGACCGATCGAGATCGCGACGTCGCCCGTGCCGGGCGGCATGTCGACGACGAGCGTGTCGAGCTCGCCCCAGTGCACGTCCGAGAGAAACTGCTCGAGCGCCTTGTGGAGCATAGGCCCGCGCCACATGATCGGCCCGTTGTCCTCGGCAAAGAGGCCGATCGACATGATCTTCAGCTCACCACGAACCGGCGGCACGATCATCGAGTCGACGACGATGGGGCGCTGGGTGATCCCGAGCACGTGGGGAATCGAGTACCCGTAGACGTCCGCGTCGAGAACGCCGACGCGCTCGCCACGCTCGGCCAGCGCTGCGGCGAGGTTCGCCGTCAACGTCGACTTGCCCACGCCGCCCTTGCCCGAGGCGACCGCGACAACACGCGTCCCGGGATCGAGCCGGATCTCGCGCTCCGGACGGCCGCCTCGGAGGCGTGTCGCGAGCGCCGCCTTCTCCTCGGGACTCATCACGTCGAAGTGGAGCGCGACACGCGCAACGTGCGGCACCGCCCCGACGTGACGCGCAACCTGGTCCTCGAAGCTCGAGCGCAATGGGCACCCGGCGACGGTGAGCGCGATCGTGACGTCGACCGCCGCGTCGGCCGAGACGACCACGTCGCGCACCATCTCGAGCTCGGTGACGGGGCGCTTGAGCTCGGGGTCGATGACCTGCTCGAGCGCCTTCAGGATCGCGTCACGGTCGGGAAGCATCGAGGTCCAGCGTAGCCTTTCGGGATGGCCGATCCCCGCTCGAAGCTCGCGGAGTTTGCGCTCGGGCTGCCCGAAGCGCAGGAGGACTTCCCGTGGGGCGATCGCGTCGTCAAGGTGCGGGGCAAGATCTTCGTGTTCCTTGGCAGTACCAATGCGTCGATCACCGTCAAGCTCGTCGAATCGCATGCGCACGCCCTGTCGGTCGAAGGCGCCGAGCCGACCGGATACGGGCTCGGGAAGGCAGGTTGGGTGACGATGCCTGTCTCGGACATCCCAATCGCCACGCTCCGCGACTGGGTCGAGGAGAGCTACCGCATCGTCGCCCCGAAGCGCCTCGTGGCTGGGCTCGACGCGCCCGGCGGTTGACAACGCTTGTGGTGATTCACCACAAGCGTCGTCTCTCACCGGTCCGATCCGGGCGACGTGCGATCCGATCGGGGCGACGGCGCGGAATCGTCCGCTCGGCTAGACCTCCGCGAACACGGTCGACCAGTCGTTCTTCACGCTGACGACCGTCCAGCTGTCCGCCGTCGCCTGCTCCAGGACTTTCTCCGCCCCCTTGACGTAGTCGAACTCCCGCTCGGGATCGTCGTGGAGGACGAGGAGGCGAAGCGCCGGACGATCCTCGCCGCCCGTCCATCGCAGCATCTGGAAGTCGCCGTTCGAGTTTCCCCCGGCGATGATCGGCCGCCGGCCGATCCGGCTCCAGATGCGCACCGGCTTCACCGGGCCGTCGTCGAAGACATCGGGCTTCGCGAGGTACGTGAGCGAGCCACCGTGCTCGTCGTCGGTGTACTCCAGGCCGTTCGAGCTGCCGACCACGCGCTGGGGCGGGACACCGTAGAGCTCGTTGGTGATCGCACGCATGAAGTCACGGCTCCCGCCCGAAGCGATGAAGCACGTGAAGCCGTGCCCCTCGAGGAAGCGGAGCAGCTCGATCATCGGGACGTATGCGCACTCGCGGAGCAGCCGCCCGAGCGTGGGATGCGGCGCCTCAGCGAGGAATGCCGCGGCCGCGGACGTGTACTCGTCGACCGACTGGCCCGCGAAGGCCTGCAGGACACCGCCGAGTAGCACCTTGACGTCGCCGTCGTCGCCGGCGTAGTGCTTGTCGATCGCGCCGCCGAGCCACGCGTAGTCCTTCTCGTACGCCGCCTTCCACGGCTGCTTCTCCCGCAGCGAGTCGTCCGCCTCGGCCATCGCCGCCCACCGCCGCAGGATGAAGCCGAGCTCGATCGGCATCGGCTTCTCGCACCAGAGCGTGCCGTCGTTGTCGAACACGGCGACGCGCTCCTCGGGCGGCACTGCCTCCGCCGCGGACTCCGCGAACGCGACAATCGCCTCGCGCGTTGCCGTGTCGTTCCAGGATGCGAGGCCCGCCATCAGTCGTGCGCGCCGCTCGCGGCAGCCTCCATCCGCTCGAGCGCCTGGTCGATCGTGAAACTCGCCGCCTTCTGCCGTGGCGGGAACTCCCCGAACGTCGCGAGGAAGTCGACGACGACTGCCTGCGCAGCCATGATCAGGTAGGCCTTGGATATGTACCAATCCCAGTACGTGTTCGAGGTCGTGTCCGCACGCTCGAACGGATCGGTGCGCAGGTTGAAGAGCTTCGGAACACGCAGCGGGACGAACGGCTCCGCCCACAGCTCGAGCGTGCCGCGCGCCCTTTGCTCCATGAAGACCAGCTTCCAGTTGTCGAAGCGGAGCGCGACGAGGTCGCCGTCGTCCGAGAAGTAGATGAACCCCTGGCGCGGGCTGGCGCTCTCCTCACCCGTGAGGTACGGCAGCAGGTTGTAGCCGTCGATGTGCACCTTGAAGGTCTTGCCGGCCGCCTCGTGGCCCTGCTTCAGCTTCTCCACGACGTCAGGGTCGCCCGCGGCCGCGAGGAACGTCGGCAGCCAGTCGTGGAGCTGCACGATCTCGTTCGAGACGACGCCCGCCGGGATCTTCCCCGGCCAGCGCACGATCTGCGGCACGCGAAAGGCGCCTTCCCAGTTCGTGTTCTTCTCGCTGCGGAACGGGGTCATGGCGCCGTCCGGCCACGAGTTCATGTGCGGCCCGTTGTCGGTGCCGTACAGGACGATCGTGTCCTCGGCGATCCCGAGCTTGTCGAGCAGGTCGAGCAGCTGACCGACGTTCCTGTCGTGGTCGATCATCGTGTCGTGGTAGGGCGACTGCCACCGCCCGGCCTGGCCGAGGCTCCTCCGCTTCGTGTGCGTGCGGAGGTGCATGTGCGTGAAGTTCACCCAGCAGAAGAACGGCTTCCTCCGGTTGTGCTGGCGCTGGATGTAGTCGCAGGCGGCGTCGGCGAACTCGTCGTCGCAGGTCTCCATCCGCTTCCGGGTCAGCGGTCCGGTGTCCTCGATCCGCTGCTTTCCGACGCGACCCCAGCGCGGGTGCTCCTTCGGGTCGTCCTTGCCCGTCGCCCTGCAGCGGAGCACGCCGCGGGGGCCGAAGCGGTCGTGGAACCCTTCGAAGCCGTGCTTCGACGGATAGTCCGGGTCCTCCGGGTCCTCCTCCGCGTTCAGGTGGTAGAGGTTCCCGTAGAACTCGTCGAAGCCGTGCACGGTCGGCAGGAACTCGTTCTTGTCCCCGAGGTGGTTCTTGCCGAACTGGGCCGTCGCGTAGCCGTGGTTCTTCAGGAGCTCGGCGATCGTCGGGTCCTCGGCCTGCAACCCGACCGGCGCGCCGGGAAGTCCCACCTTGCTGAGCCCCGTGCGGAAGACGCTCTGCCCCGTGATGAACGCCGAGCGGCCCGCCGTGCAGCTCTGCTCGCCGTACGAGTCCGTGAAGCGCATCCCCTCGTTGGCGATCCGGTCGATGTTCGGCGTGCGGTAACCCATCAGCCCGTCGCTGTAGCAGCTGAGGTTCGTGATCCCGATGTCGTCCCCCCAGATGACGAGGATGTTCGGCTTGTCGGGCATCAGGCGGTCGCTCCTTCCGAGGCGGGGGCGGGCCCACGGACGATGCACCGGAAGCCGAGGTGCGACATCGACGTGTCGATCATCTGCGGCTGGCGCGCCGCGGGCCGGTAGCGAAGACAATAGTTGGGCGCACAGAGATGCGAGCCGCCCTTGATCACGCGGCGCGGGATGTTCTCACCGGGCTGGCCCGCGTTGTAGCTCTCGTCGGGTGACGTGACGCGGGGGTTTGCCGGGACGCAGCACGGGCTCGCCACCTCGTCCGGGTGGCGCGGGACGTACCAGTCCGACGTCCACTCCCAGACGTTCCCCGTGAGGTCGTAGAGGCCGTAGCCGTTCGGAGGGAAGCTGCCGACCGGCGAGGTGCGCTCGAAGCCGTCGAGCTTCTGGTTTTGCCACGGGAACTCGCCCTGCCAGCTGTTGGCCATCGCCTTTCCGTCGGGGAAGTGCTCGTCGCCCCAGGCGAAGACCGCACCCTCGAGGCCGCCACGTGCGGCAAACTCCCACTCGGCCTCCGTTGGGAGCTCATTCCCCGCCCAGGCGGCGTACGCCTCGGCATCCTCGTACGCGACGTGCGTCACAGGATGGTTGTCGCGGCCGTTGATCGTCGTGCCTTTTCCGCCTGGCCGCTTCCAGAACGTGCCCGGGACGTACTCCCACCAGTTGCGGTAGTCGTCGAGGTTCACTGGACCTGCCGCGCCCCGGAAGACGAGCGAGCCCGGGACGAGCAGGTCGGGGTCGGCATCCGGGTACGCCTCCCGGTCGAGCGGTCGCTCCGCGACCGTCACGTAGCTTCGTCTCGCGCACGAAGCGGCGGAACTCGGCGGCGGTGACCGGGTGCTCGTCCATCCAGAAGCCGTCCACCGAGACCTGATGGACGGGGCGCTCCTCCGGGTAGAAGTCCTCGGAGCCCATCGCGAAGGTGCCACCCGGGATCCAGGTCATCCCCTTCGGCGGGGCGCCCGCTTCCGTCGGCGTCGCGGTCACGTTTGTACTCGCGCTACCGTCGCGCCATCGAGAGGTCGAACACCGCCCAAACCTAGCGCGTCGAGCGCGGACCGGTGCTGCGCGAACGGCTGACCTCCCGCCGACGTCGACCTTGGAGAGCCACGCGCGGTCGTAGCCTCGCAACCAGCCGGCGACCCTTACGGCGACACGGGTCTGTTGACGCGTCGTCCTAACACCGTACGCATGCGGGGACGTAACCACAACCGTCCCGCTCCGCCGCGGGGAAACGTCAGCGTGCCTTCAGCCGACGACCCCGGCTCGCCGCAGGTCATCGACCGCTGCTGCGTCGAGCCCGATCTCGGCGAGAAGCTCGTCGGTGTCCGCGCCGATCCGCGGAGCGGCTGAAGGCGCCGCGGGTGGCGTACCGAGAAATCTCGGGGCAATCCCCGGCTGGAGTACGCCGCCCGTCCGAGGGTGTACGTGCCGCGCTCGGCATCGTCCGGATGGACCGCCGCCTCCGCGAGCCCCAGGACCGCGGTCACGCAGGCGCCCTGCCCGGCGAAGGTGGCGGCCCACTCGTCGCGCGGGCGCGTCGCAATGATTCCGGCGAGCCTGTCCGCCATCGCCGGCCAGGCGGCGAGGACGCGACAGCCGGCCAGAGGGCCGACACAGGGCGTGCTGAGCTCGGGTTGGCGAGTCACGCTCTTACGCGCGATCTTCGCAGGCGATCACCTCTTGCGAGGGTCGAGCGCGTCCTCGCCCGCGACATCGCCGTGGTACGCGAACTCGTTCGGCTGCGCGAGGGCGGGACGGGACTTCGAAGCTTCGACCGTGCAGGCCGCGGTCGACGAGCTGATGCTTCCCGGACAGTCGTTGACATGACGACCCGACCGCAACCGTACTAGGATGTCGCCGCCTGACTCGCTGAGCCGTCGCAGCGGGGCAGGCGTTCGACGACACCCGACTCGGAGAGGTAGGTCGTTTTGCTCGTAGCAGCGGATTACCCGTTTCTCGACGTCCTCTGGACGATGCTCATCTTCTTCATCTGGATCGCCTGGTTCATGCTGCTGTTCAGGATCATCATCGACCTCTTCCGCCGCCACGACATCAGCGGCTGAGCCAAGGTCGGCTGGATGATCTTCGTGATCGTCGTGCCGTTCCTCGGCGTGTTCGTCTACCTGATCACGCAGAGCAACAACATGGCCGAGCGCGACATGAAGGATGCGCAGGCTTCGCAGGAGCAGTTCGACACCTACGTCAAGTCGGTCGCGGGCGGCGGGGCGGCCACCGAGATCGAGAAGGCGAACGAGCTCCTCAGCTCGGGTGCGATCACCCAGGCCGAGTTCGACGCGATCAAGCAGAAGGCGCTCGCGTCGTAGCAGCACGCGCGGCGGGGGTGGGTCGCGATGAGTCGACCCGCCCCTGCGGCTCACTCGAACGCGCCGATCGCGAACGCGGTCGCGAACCCGAGCGTCGTCAGGACGCCGACCCACCTGCCGCCGTTCGCGAAGGCCTCCGGCATCATCGTGTCGGCGAGCATCGTGATGATCGCGCCGCCGGCGAAGGCGAGGACGAACGCGATCACCGACGGCGAGGCAGTGTCGAAGAGGCCGTAGCCCGCGAGAGCCGCCAGCCCGGAGATCAGGACGACACCTGCCCAGAGGAGGAGGATGCGGGAGGCGCGCCAGCCCGACGCCACGAGCCCGGAGGTTGCCGCGATCGCCTCCGGCAGGTTCGAGAGGAAAACCGCCGCGAGCATCGCGGTACTGACCCCGCTTCCCTCGAGGAGGCTCAGGCCGAGAACGGCCGACTCGGGAATTCCGTCGAGCACGATCCCGAGCACGATCGCGAGCGCCGAGCCGCCCGCCTGGGCGCCCTCCATTCGCTTTCGGTCGGCGCCGCCGAGCCTGTCGATCAGGGCGTCGCCGAGCGTGAAGACGGCGCAGCCGGCGAACAGGCCGATCGCGACATCCGAGAGGAGCCCGGACGTCTCGAATGCCTCCTCCACGAGCTCGAAGGACGACCGCGCTGATCAGCACGCCGGCCCCGAACCCCATGACGAGCCCGAGCGTGAGGCGGTTCACGTGAACCCGGAGCGCGATCACCCCGCCGATCACGAGGGACGAGCTCGCGAAGATGCCCCACCAGAGCGCCTCGAGCACTAGGGCGGTGCTGCGCCGGACGCCGGCGCCGCATTCCGCGGCGAGTCGATCGGCCTCGGCGCGAACCTCGGCGATCCGCGCCCGGCGGGCCGTCGTGACTTCCTTCAGGACGATCTGGAGCGACGCGGTGACGGGCACCGCGACGAGCGCACCGAGCACGCCGAGAAGGGCGCCGAAGAGCGTCACGCCGAGGATCACGAAGAACGGCATGATGTTCACGGCCTTGCCGTAGATCGTCGGCGAGAGCAGGTTGTTCTCGACCTGCTGGTAGACGAGCACGACCGCGAGCATGATCAGGGCGTCCGTGAGCCCCTCCTCCGCAAGGATCGTCGGCACGAGGATGAACGCGGCAATGGTGGCGCCGATGTTGGGAATCAGGTCGAGGAAGCCGGCGATCAACCCCAGCGCGAGCGCGTAGCTCGAGCCGAGGAGGAAAGCGGTGAGGCCCTGGGTCGTGCCCGCGATGACGGCGATCGTCAGGGCGCCGATGGCCCAGCGCGAGACGGTTCCGGTGATGCGCTCCCAGACGTCAAGCCAGATGTCAGCGTCCGCCGGCTTCAACATGCTTTGGACCACGCCTTGCAGCTTCGACATGTCGACGAGCAGGAAGAGCGCAAGGAACAGCACGGTGAAAAGCGCGAGGCCGACGGAGAACGCCTGGCCGGCGACACCGAGGAGAGCGGAGATCGCGTCGGGGATCGTCGCGGAGAGGTCATTGGCGCCGTCCTGGACGTTCTCGGCGGCACCCGAATCGCCGGCCCACGAGAGCTCGTCGGAGTCTCGCAGCTGGGCGACGAGGTCCGGGAGGTCCTTCAGGAAGTCACGCACGGAGCTGGCCAGCGGCACGAGCAGGATCAGAGCCAGGACTGTCGCCGCTGCGGCCGAGCCGAGGACGACGATCGTGGCCGAGAGCCCTCGACCCCGCCCCGTCCGGCGCATGAACGCCCGCACGGGAATCTCGAAGACGAGAGCCAGGAAGATGCCGAGGAAGACCAGGAGGAGCGCGTCGAGAATCGAGATGACGGCCCACCCGAGGAAGACGATGAGCGCTGCGATGAGCAGCGACCTGACGGAGATGGCCGTCTCGAGGAAGCGGCGCGTCATGCGCTCGTCATCACCCTGACTCGGGCCTACCGTCCCGTCGTTCATCGACACCGCGCGAGCATAAAGCGTCAGCCCGTCGGTACGTCCCCGGCGGAGCTACCGCAGCGCCGCTGCGAGCTGCGCGCACAGCTCGTCGCTCGCGGCGGCAACGACGCGCGAGCGCTGTCCGAGGTCGAGAAGGGCGCGACCGAACGGTGGGTCCTCGAAGAGCTCGATCGCGAGCCCGCGCTCTCGGACGAGCAGCTGCGCCGCGGCGATATCGATCGACCTGGCCGGCTTGAGGCAGCAGACAGCGTCGACGCGACCCGCGGCGAGATGGCACAGCGAGAGCGCGAGCGAGCCCATCACCCGGACGCGGTGCGCGATCGCGTCGAGCCCCGGAACCGCCCGGGCGATCGCGTCGGTGGTTGTCCCTTCGAGCGAGAGGATCTCGCATCGCGTCCTTCGGGCCGGGCGCGTCGAGCGGCGCTCCGTCGAGGAACGCGCCGCGCCCGCGCTCCGCGACCCACTCCTCCCGTGCGCCGAAGTCGTAGACGAACCCGAAGCCTCACGTCGTCCATCGTCTCGCCGTCGGCGACCGCGAGCGAGAGGGAGAAGAAGGGAATGCCGCGCTTCGCGTTGACGGAGCCGTCGATGGGGTCGACGACGACGCGTAGCGCGCCCCCCGCGCCGAACGTCCGGAGCCCGAGCTCCTCGGAGACGAGCGTGAGGTCGAGGCCGAGCGCTTCGAGTCGTCCGACGACCGCCAGCTCCGCCGCGGCGTCGATCGCGGTCGTGTCGTCGCCGCCCTCGCCGACCCGCAGGACCGGCTCGCGCTCCGCGCGGGTCGGAAGCTCGGTGAGTACCGCCTCGAGATCGCGGACGCAGTCGCGTGAGAAGGAAAGCCAGTCGGTCACGGGTCGACCGGGTGGAAGAGGAGCCCCGAGAGTAGCTTTGGGTAGAAGTACGTTGTCTTTGGTGGCAACGGATCTCCGCGGCGAGCGCGCTCGAAGACGTCAGCGATGCGCGGGGGCCGGAGAAGGAACGCGCAGTCCGCCTCGCCGCCTCGGACACGACGCAGCGCCTCGTCGCGGTCCGGCGTGTACGAGATGCCTTCGTGACCGAAACGATCGACGAGGTCGACGTCGAGCTCTTCGTCGCCTCCACGCACGAGCCGGGCCTCCGACGCGCTGACGAAGACGGCCAGTGGCTCGCCGGCCGACCCGCGCTCGAGCGCCTCGAGCGCCTCGTCGACGTCCGGGAACGCGTCACCGTGCGGATCGATGTCGGGCCGGCCCGCGAAGACGCGATGGGTCGGAAACACCTCGAGCCCGGCGTCCGATGTCGAGACGAGGATGGCGAGCAGGCGATCGGCGCCGTCCTCGGCAGCGAACGCAACTGCTGTCTCGTAGCGGTGGTGGCCGTCGGCGATGAGGAGCTGGCGGTCGGCGAAATACGCCTCGACGCCACCTCCCTCGTGCCGCCAGAGCCGCGTTCCCTCGATGTCGATGTCCGGGCCCCCGGCTGGTCGCGCTCAGCGGAGGCTCGCCTTCGTAGAGGAGGAAGATCGGCTCGAGCTGCGTGCGCGTCGCTCGCAGGAGGCGCAGCCTGCCCTCGATCGCCTCCGCATGCGTACGCTCGTGAGGGAGAACGCCGCCGGTTGCGTACGGCTCGGCGCGGAGCGATGCCACGATCCCGTCACGCCGGCGCGGAACGCCGTCGGGACCGACGTAGTCCTGCTCGAGGTACCAGATCGCCGGGTCCGCATCGCGCGCGAGAACCCCGTCGGACAGCCAGCTTCGGTAGCGCTCGCCCGCAGCTCCAGCGTCAGGCGCCGAGGTCAGATGGACGACGTTGTTGGGGTCACGCGCGCGCAGCTCCAGGACGTCCTGGTCGTCGATCACGTCGTACGGCGGCGCCGTCACCTCCGCGCTCGGCCGTGCATAGAGAACGGCACGGAACGGGCGGACATCGGCCACCGGTCGAGCCTACAGGCGAGTCCCTAGACTCAGCCCGTGGCGACGATCGCCGACCTCGTCGAAGACCGAACCGTCGACGGCGTGTTCGCAGTCGCTCGCAAGAGACGCCTCACGACGCGTAAGGGGAAGCCGTACCTGTTGCTCGAGCTCGTCGACCCGAGCGGGCGGATCGAAGGGCGGATCTGGGACGACGTCGAGCTGCTCGACCGTCGCTTCGACGAGGGCGACGCCGTGCGGGTGCTCGCCCGCGTCGAGCGATTCGACGGCCGGCTTCAGCTCCAGGTGCGCACGGTCGAGCAGTCCGACACGGACCCGGCGGGGCTCGCGCCGACGCTGCGTCGCGACGCCGACGAGCTCGACGGATTCCTCGAGTTCCTCGCGTCCGAGATCGCGCATCCGGGCCTCGCGGCGCTCGTCGGCGCAGTCTTCCGCGAAGCCGACGTGCGCGACGGACTACGAAGGCTGCCCGCGGCCGGCGCGGACGGTCACCACGGCTACGCAGGTGGCCTGCTCGAGCACACGGTGGGGGTCGCGACGCTCTGCCGGGAGACGGCGCAGCTCCACCCGCGACTGCGGTCGGATCTCCTGCTCACGCGCCGCGCTCCTCCACGACGTGGGCCGCATCCGCGAGCTCGGACCTGGGCCGGCATTCAGGCCGACACCGGAGGGGGCGCTCCTCGGCCACGTCCAGCTCGGGGTACGGCTCGTCGACGAACGAGGCCACTGCCCTCGACCCGACCGTCCGCGCCGAGCTTCTCCATGCGATCGCCGCACACCACGACCGCGGCGCTGCGCGCACCGCCGAGGCGGCGGTGCTGTACCACGCGAACCAGCTCGACGCCCAGGCCGCGACTCGCCCGGTCGGCGACTGACGGCGCTTGGGCTTCGCGCTCCTCGCGCTGCTGGGCGCGACGTCGTGGGGCGTCGGCGACTTCCTCGGCGGGCTGGCGTCGCGGCGGGCGCACGTTCTGACCGTGCTCGCCGCCTCTCAGGCCGTCGGGCTGGTGGGCGCGGCGATCTGGGTCGATCAGCGAGCGCCGCCGCACTGCCGTCGGTCGACGATCTGCTGCCGGCGGTCGGCGCGGGCGCGGCCGGGGCGCTCGGCCTTGCGGCGCTGTACCGCGGTCTGGCGGTCGGGGCAATGGGCATCGTCGCGCCGATCTCGGCCGCAAGCCCGATCGTCCCGCTGGCCGTCGACGTCACGCGAGGTGTGGTGCCGAGCGCCCTGCAATGGGCTGGGATCGCTGTCGTGCTCTTCGGCATCGTCCTCCTCGCGCGCGAGCCGAGCCGCGCGAAGCGCAGTGGGATCGCGGCCGGCGTCGCTGCTCGCCCTCGTCGCGGCGCTCGGCTTCGGCCTGTTCATCGTCGGCCTCGACGCCTCGTCCGACGGAGGCGTCGCCTGGTCGATCCTCGCGGCGCGCGCGACCTCCACGCTCCTCGCGCTCGCCGCGGCGCTCGTCGGTCTCCGCAACGATTCGGCCGCCCGCGAAGCTCGTCCCCGCGATCGTCGCGGTCGGCGTCTTCGACACGGTCGCGAACGTGCTCGTCGCATACGCGACGACCCGTGGCCCGGCCGGAATCGTCGCCGTGCTCAGCGCTCTGTACCCCGTGACGACCGTGCTCCTCGCCCGCGCGCTGCTCGCGGAGCGACTCGACCGGTCACGGCGCGCGGGCGGCGCGCTGGCCCTCGGCGGTGCCGCGGTCGTCGCGGTCGGCTGACGCACCAGGTCGATTGACCGGTGAGAGAACGGGCTAGCGTCGGCCGCCGGTTACGCGCCTTCTTCCGACCCCAGACGAAAGGGGAGAATGAGGAGAGCGCACCTGCGCCTGATCCTCGCGCTCGCCGTGGCGCTGGTCGCCGCCGCGGGCGCCTCGCCGGCTCCGGCGGGCTCGCACGACTCCGCGCCCACCGTCGGCGGTGCCGAGGTGTTCGACGGCCTCGCCGCGCTAACCGAGCCGAGCGCCGCGCGCCGCCTCGGTTCGACACCGCGGACGGAGAAGAACACGCGCAAGTACGACGGTGGCTCGGACGGCCAGAAGACCCCCGGCAAGCCGACGGCCGGGACGATCCCGGTCTACTTCCACGTCGTCTACGCAAGCGACGGGACGGGTGGACCAGAAACCGTCACGCCGCAGGTCGTCGACGAGCAGATCGCGGTGCTCAACATGACGTTCAGCGGCTTCCGCGGCGGCGCCGACACCGGCTTCCGCTTCACGCTGGCCGACCTCGACTACACCGAGAACGACGCGTGGTTCGAGCAGGCGACGTTCGAGGACGAGCTCTCCATGAAGGAGACGCTCAAGCAGGGCGGCCCGACCGACCTCAACGTCTACACGACGAGCGGCGGCGGGTTCCTCGGCTGGGCGTACTTCCCGAAGATCACGAACTCGAACCAGTTCGAGGCGCTCGACGGGATCGTCCTCCACTACGGCTCTCTCCCGGGCGGGTTCATTCCGGACTTCAACCTCGGCTTCACGGCCACCCATGAGGTGGGTCACTACCTGGGTCTCGAGCACACGTTCTACGACGCCGTCAAGGGATGCATCGGTCATGGCGACTTCGTGGACGACACCCCGTTCATGGTCGAGCCGACGTCGGGCTGCCCCCCGGGGAAGGACTCGTGCCCGAGGAAGCCGGGTCTCGACCCGATTCACAACTACATGGACTACTCGGACGACGTCTGCTACACGGAGTTCACGCCGGGGCAGACCGAGCGCATGCAGAAGCAGTACGCGCACTGGCGCTCGAAGCGCGCGTGAGCCCGGCGGAGGGGGGGCCGGAGACGGCTCTCCCCTCCGCCTCAGACGTTGAAGCGGACGTTCAGGACGTCGCCTTCCTGGACGACGTACGTCTTGCCCTCGAGGCGCTGCGTGCCGCGCTTCGCTGCCTCGGCGTGCGAGCCGGCAGCGAGGAGGTCATCGGTGGCGATCACCTCGCAGCGAATGAAGCCGCGCGCGATGTCGGTGTGGATCGTGGCAGCGGCGTCGAGGGCGGTTTGCCCGTCACGCAGCGTCCACGCGCGGGTCTCCTTGTCCCCGGCCGTGAAGAACGTGATCAGGCCGAGCGCCTCCGACAGCCTGCGCACGACCTCGTCGAGCGCCGAGGGCCCGTCGCGGAACTCTCCCGCCTCCTCGTCGTCGAGCTCGGCGAGCTCCGCCTCGAGCTTGCAGTCGATGCCCCTGGGGCCGTTCTCGACGGCGAGGAGCGGCTTCGTCGTCAGTGGATCGAGCTCGGGAGGGAGCTCGCCCGGCCAGTCGGCGAGCGTCCGCCCGGAGTCGAGATGCGCAAGGAGCGCCGTCAGCGTCTCGAGCTCGGTCCGCTTGGCCGGGTCGCCCGACTTCGCCTCCTTCGCGACGCGCTCGTGCCGGCGCTCGACGTGGTCGCGGTCGGCGACGAGGAGCTCGAGCTTCAGGGTCTCGAGGTCGTCCGCGGGTGTCGCATCCGAGGAGAAGCCGTCGAGCACGGCGAGGATCGCGTCGACCTGGCGGAGGTTGCCGAGCAGCTGCGGGCCGGTGCCCGGCACGTCGACGACCCGAACCGCCGCCGGCGTGACCTTCTTCGCCTCGACGAGCGCCGCCAGCCGTCCGAGTCGGTCGTCGGCGATCGTCGCCATGCCGACGTTCGGCTTGTCGGTCACGGACGCGTACGCAGTGATCTCCGCGCCCGCGCGCGTGAGCGCGTTGAAGAGCGTCGTCTTGCCGCTGTTCGGCAGACCCACGATCCCGACCTCGAGCGCCATCGCGGCAGCGTAATCACCATCGCGGGCAAGCCGAGCACTGTGAAAATGTGAGGAACATCACCGTCACCGTTCCCGACGACGTCCCGACGCGCTGACCCACATCCAGGCAGCATCGCTCGTCGAATCGTTCCTCCGCTTCCCGGTCGCCGCGGTCACGACCGACGTGATGCTCGCCGCCCTCGACCTCCACGCGCAGGTCGGTTAGGCGAGTCCTCGTGCGGCCCAGGCTCGCGCGCTGACGACGAACGGGGCCTCTGGCAGCAGCTCGCGGCAGCGCCGACGGAGCTCGGCCTGCCGATCTGGCTCGAGCCCGGCGACGTACACGCCTGCCGGCCCGACGCCGAGCGTGTAGGGCGCCCACCACTCCTCGAACGTCGGATGCTCGACGTCGACCGACAGCAAGCTCTCCTCGACCTCGCGCAGCAACCCCGCCTCGCGGAAGAGCTGGCCAAGATGCCCCTCGCGGGCGCCCGGAAGCTGCGACTCGTCCGCGGCATCCGCGTCGAGCTCGTGGACTGCCTCCCAGAACACGCTGAGTGGCCCGCCGCCGCCGGCGTGATCCCACACGCATGCCGCCACGACGCCGTCGCGGCGCGTCACGCGCGCCATCTCCCGCAGCCCGGTCACGGGCTGCGCCATGAAGTGGACGACGAGCTGCGCCAGGGTGGCGTCGAACGTCCCATTGTCGAAGGGCAGCTGCTCCGCGGCCGCACGCTGGACCTCCACGCCCGGGTGGCGCTCTCGCAGGGCAGCGACGAACTGGCCTGCCGGATCGACGGCGGCCACCGCCTTCGGCCCGACACGCTCCGCGAGCTCAGCGGTCAGCGCGCCAGGCCCACAGCCGACGTCCAGCACGCGCTGTCCGCCGTCGACGGCTGCAAGATCGGCGAACGTCGGGGCGAGCGGCGTCGAATACCGGCCCATGAAGCGGTCGTATGCGTCGGCGCCGACGGCGAAGCTCACGAAGCCTCGGCTCTAGCTCGCGCCCATGAAGCCCGGCTGCGCGCCCCTCGTGTACCGCTTGAGGTAGGCGATGCGCGGCACGACGAGGGTGATGCGCCCGTCGTCTGTCTCGATGTCGACCGTGCCGCCGGACCCGGCCGCCACGGCCCGCTCCACGGCGTCGGCCGCCGCGACGGACACCATCGCGGTGATGATCTGCCCGCCCTCAAAGGCGAGCTCGATGCGAATCGAATCGTCAGGCAGGGGACACCACCTCGGTCAGGACGCCGTGGACGGCGTCGGGATGGATGAATGCGACCTCGAGCCCGAAAAGCCCATGACGCGGAGTCTCGTCGATCAGCTCGATTCCGTCGGACGCAAGGTCTCGGAGAGCGGCTGCCACGTCGTCGACGACGTACGCCACGTGGTGCATCCCGGGGCCGCGCTTCGCGATGAACTTCCCCACTGGCGTGTCGTCGCCGGTCGGCGAGAGCAGCTCGACACGATCCGGCCCGACGAGAACGGACGCGGCGGCGACGCCCTGGTCGGCGAGCTCAGCACGATGCTCGAGCGCCGCACCAAGGACATCGACATATGTCCCGAGCGCGCGATCGAGATCGTCGACGGCGACGCCGACGTGATGGATGCCAAGCGCTTTCATGGGGGCGATGCTACTGCGCCGTCCCCGTTTGGCCGCGGCTCGAGCACGTCGTCGAGAAGGCCGTAGGCGACGGCCTCCGCAGGCGTCATGAACCGATCCCGGTCGATGTCGTCGAGCACGCGCTCGACGGGCCGGCCCGTGTGCCGCGAGAGGATCTCGGCCATCTGTCGCGTCGTCGACTCGATCTCGCGCGCGGCGATCGCCACGTCTGCGGGTGCTCCGCGGAAGCCGGCAGAGCCCTGGTGAATCATGAGCTTCGCGTGGGGAAGCGCGAGCCGTTTCCCGTGGGCGCCTCCGGCGACGATCATCGCGGCCGCGGACATGCCGATGCCGTAACAGATCGTCTTCACGTCGGGGCGGATGTGCTGCATCGCGTCGTAGATCGCAAGGCCGGCGTACACCTCCCCACCCGGGGAGTTGACGTAGAGGCTGACATCCGCGTCAGGATCCTCGGCTGCGAGGAAGAGGAGCTGAGCGACCACGAGGTTCGCGATCTCCTCGTCGATCGGCCGGCCCAGGAACACGATGCGGTCGCGGAGCAGGCGCGAGTAGATGTCGAAGGCGCGCTCGGCGCGGCCGTCAGCCTCGACGACGGTCGGGATCAGCGGCACTGCAGCCTCCATTCGCTGTATCGTGCAACCAACTGGTTGCACTACTATACGCAACTCGGAGGTTGCGCATGGAGATAACGCGTGAGATCGTGCTGCCGACCACGCGCGAGGATGCGTGGGACGCGTTGACCGACCCCGAGCGCCTGGAGGAGTGGTTCGCGAACGAGGTGTCGCTCGACCTTCGCGAAGGGGGCGCCGCGGAGTTCCGGTGGGCCGACGGTGACGTTCGCCGCGGCGCGGTCGAGACGGTCCGGGAGGAGGAGCTGCTCGTCCTGCGCTGGGACGACGACGGGATCGTGGAGCTTTCACTCACCGATGCGGTGGGCGGAACGAGCGTGCACGTCCGCGAGACCGCACCGGACTGGAGCACTGCGCTGGAGATCACGGCGCTCGCGTCGTGGACACACGCGTAGACCGCGTCTTCGCCGCACTCGCCGACCCGAGCCGCCGTTTTGTGCTCGAGCGCCTCGCGGTGCACGGAAGCGCGAGTCAGACGGAGCTTGCCGGCGAGCTGCCGGTGACGAGGCAGGCAGTCGCGAAGCACCTCGCGACGTTGCGCGGCGCCGGTCTCGTTCGCGCCGAGCGGCAGGGACGGGAGACGCGCTACGAGCTGGAGTCCGCGCCGCTCGGCGATGCCGCGGCGTGGCTCGAGCGGGTAGGGACCGACTGGGACACCCGGCTGGCGGCGCTCGCCCGGCATGTCGAGCCGCCTCGTGACGACGGCCGAGAAGGGATGTTTCGAGGTCGAGAATCGGGCTAGTGAACTCTCGAGGAGGTCACGAACGACCAGGGAGGCCACGCATGCTCGACCAGCAGCTCAAACAGCAGCTCAAGGACGATTTCCCGACGATCAAGTCACAGCTGAAGCAGCAGTTCCCGGACCTCGAGGATCGTGACTTGCAGCAGGTCCAGAGCGATCCGGACAGCCTTGTGCGCACGATCGCGCAGAAGTCCGGTCAGGATCAGACGATGGTCGAGCGGCAGGTCGCGCAGCTCGTCCAGCACGGCGGCAGCCGCTGACGCGCACGCACGAACCGCGGGCGACCCGAGGTGCCTCGGGTTGTCCGCGGTAGCACGGCATCGAGCAACGCGTCACGTCCGTCGACCGTCCACCTGCACGAGGCGCTGTTCGGCAGCTGGGACGATCCTCCTGAGGAAGGGCTACCGGCGGACCACCGCTACGAGGACGGTGGCGTTTCCACCCGTTCCGAGCTCGACGCCGGATGCGCGCGGGTGCCGGAGCCACCGCTCCCGTCGTGAGTCCACCGAGACGTCGTCCACCACGACCGTGGCGCCGGGAGTGGCGAGCCCGAGCACCGCGTCCGGGTCATCCTTCGCGCTCGTGCCGTCGACAAAGAGGAGATCGAACGGACCATGCGGAGGGAGAACTGCGCGCCAGTCGCCCTCGAGGACGTGCACGTCCGGGTCGTCGGCGAAGAGCCCCGCGGCAGCGGCCGCGCGCGTCTCGTCCCGCTCGGCCGTGTAGAGGGGCACGCCCGGCGGCAGGGCCGACGCGAGCCATGCGGTTCCCACCCCCGTGCCGGTCCCGATCTCGCACGCCCGCTCGACGCCACGGCGTCCCGCGAGAACGTGAAGCAAGCGCCCGTCGGCGTCACGACAGCTCGAGTCGAAGCCGAGCTCCGCGGCTGCAGCACAGGCACGGGTGACGAGCGGCGGCACGTTCACGCGGCTAGCCGATCACCTCGGCGCTCGTCGTGAACCGTACGCCGCCGGCCCGCCACTCCTCGAGCGATGCCGCAACCCGCTCCTCCGAGAGTCCGCGCGAGGCATCCTCGACGAAGGCCACGGCATGGCCGCGTGCGAGCAAGCCCATCACTGCGGCGTGGTTGCAGACGTCCGTTGCGACGCCGAAAAGGATCACCTCGTCAGGCGCGATCGCCGCGAGCAGCGCGTCGAGATTCGGATTGGAGAACGCGCTGTAGGTCTTCTTCAGGACGAGAAGCTCGCGGCGACCTCGGACGAGCTCCGGCACGAGGCCGGGCGGATACGGCGTGAGCGAGACAGGGAACGGGTCGCGCTGCACCGTCTCTGGGATCTTCGCCGCCCCGGGCGTGCCCCGAAGGCAGTGCGGAGGAAAGGTCGTGACGAAATCCGCGTCGTCGGCGATCTCGGGATCCGTGAGCTCGTGGTCGTCCGCCGTGGCGAGATGGATCACGCCGCGCTCCTCGGCCCACCGGACGAGCTTCGCCATCCCAGGGGCGGCGCTCTCGGCGTCAGGCACCGGCAGCTTGCCGTCCGCGTGGACGAAGTCGACCTGGGTGTCGACGTCCCAGAGGAGACGGCCGCTCAACGCGTGCTCACTGCACGAGCGCGAGCCGCTCACTCGGACGGAAGCGACGACCCACCTTGCCCGACGGCCGCCCGTCGGTCATCACGATGTCCGCGGTGAAGTCGTTCTCACCTCGGATGAGCGACGAGCCGACCCCGTAGGCGTCGACCGGAACGCCGTTCAGCTCGAACTGCTCGATCTTCTCGACCGTGAATCCACCGGAGGCGACGATCCTCACGCTCTCGAAGCCGTCCTCGTCAAGCGCCCGTCGCACCTTCCGCACGAGTCGCTCGTTCACTCCTCGAGGGTCGAAATCGCCAAGCTCGCCCCAGAGCGACCGGTCGACGAGCTGGCTCGACGTGTCGAGGCGCACGCCCCACAGCCTCGGCCCCAGTGCGCGCGCGACCTCGAGGGCAGTGCGCACGGAGTCGTTCTCGAAGTCGACGAGAACGGTGATCCGGAAGTCCTCGGGCGCCCAGTCGGCGAACTTCGTGGCCGCGAGCACCGTATTCCCGCCGTACGCGGCGACGAGCGAATGCGGAACGGTGCCCAGCCCCCGTCCGCCCCACCACGAGGCCTGCGCGTCCGAAGTCACGCCGATCTCGGCACCCAGGACGGCCCCGGCGACGAACGCGGCGTACCCGTCGCCGGTCTGCACGCGATGGTGGTCGTGCCGCGCGGGCATGAAGATGATGGGCTTTCCGTTCGCGGCCTCCACCACGCGCGCCGTGTTCGTCGCGATCAGCGTTCGGCGAGCGAGCGTGCCCAGCACGACCGTCTCGAGGTGGGCGAACGCCGTGTAGTCGCCCTCGACCGTCATCACCGTCTCCCACGGCTCGATCCGGTCGCCGTCGTGCAGCGCGTGGACGGTGAGACCGTCCCACTCGTGCGAGCAGAGCTCGAGGATCGCGATCGACTCGTCCATCCCACCGACCATCGCGTGCTTGCGCTGGAACACCTGCATCAGGACGCGCGGATGACGAGCGTCGTGCAGGAGCGCGGCGCGCGTGTGGTTGAAGTACGCGTCCGAGTAGTAGCCGTCGCGCATCTTCTCGACGGGGAGGTCGAAGATCGCCGGATCGAGCCTGTCTCTTCCGACGCGAGGCGACAGGACGCTCACGCGGCGGCCGCCTCTGCGGCGAGACAGGCGGCAAGCGCGGCCTCGGCGACCTCGAGCTGCGCCTCCGAAGGCTCGCTCGTCGAGAGCTTCCGCTGGAGCTCCGTGCCGGGACGTGCGAGCACCCGCGCGAGCCGCCGCTCGGGATTGCGGCTCATCCAGCCGAACACCTCGACCGCGGCGCCGAGCGCCCCAATCGATCCGGCGAGACGCGCCACGTTCCGATGGCGAGCCGGCGCGAGCTCGGCTCCGGCGGCGGCGAGCGCCGTTGCCAGCGCGAGCGGGCCGACAAGGTGGGACCCGCAACGCTCGTGCTCCTTGGCGGCGCGCTCGCCCGTCTCGTACGTGCCGATCGAGACGTGCTCCGCGCCGTGGTACGACGTGAGCTCCTCTCCGCGGAGCGCGACGAGCGCGGGCACGAGCGACGCGATCAGGACCGCGGCTTCGCGAGGGACGATGGGGAGCGACGAGCGACGCGCGAGGCTTGCAGTGGTCGTTCCGGCCACGAGCGCGACAGCGACCGCCGGACGCTCGAACGGCATGCGTGCCTCTGGCAGCGCGCGCTTCACGACGGGAAGGACGGCGAACGCCTCGGCGAGTCGCAAGGGGCCTCTGACGAACGGGATCGACGTGCGTCCGAGACGAGGCTTGGCGCCGGATGCCGTCTTGACAGCGCCGTCCGCGTGTCTGATCGCGGCACCCCACGATGTCGGCCCGTGAACGAGCACACCGTTCTGGAGGGCCATGCCGCCCAGGCGCAGCTTCTCCATGCTGCGGAGGGTAGCGTCCACTCCGCGGCTCGCGACGGGCCGGATGGGCACGCTTGCGGACGCGAGCGTTCGGAGGACGCGCAGAATCCGGGCCGAAGTCAGGCGTCCGGCGACGCCGGAACCGAGCGCGGTCAGTCGCGCGCTGCGGCTCGGAGCGCCTCGAGCAGCTCCATCGCCGCTCGGCGGCTCTCGTAGCTTCGATCGTCGACGGCGATCACCGGCATCACCTCGCGGACGGACGACGACGTGAACACCTCGTCCGCCCCGTGGAGTCGTTCCAGCGGGAACGCACCCTCCTCGACGCGGTACCCCAGCCCTTCCGCGAGCGCGAGGAGGGCGGCGCGCGTCTCACCGGCGAGGATGCCGAGCTCGAGCGACGGCGTCACGAGCAGATCGCCCTTCCGCCACCAGATGTTCGTGACGGGCCCCTCGAGCACGGTCCCGTCGAGATCGACGAGGATGGCGTCGTCGGCGCCCCGTCGCCTGGCCTCGTCCTCGGCCGCGATGTGCGTCGCGTAGCTGACGGACTTCGTCCCGGGCAGCAGCCACGGCGACGCGCGACGTGGGAAGGTGAGCGAGACGAGCCGCTGGCCGCGATCGCGGGCGGGCTCGATCCAGTCGGGCACCGCAGACACCAGCGCGACCCCGAGCGGCCCCTTGCCGGGAGCGCCCGGCGTCCAGTAGAGGCGCAAGACCGCCTCAGGCTCTCCGGCGGCTTCGAGTGCGAGCTCCGCCAACTCCCGGACGTCGGTGTCCAAAGGCACGGGCAGGCCAAGTCGGTCGGCCGACATCCGCAGCCGCTCGACGTGTTGCGCGAGTCGGAACGGGCGTCCGTCGTAGACCCGCAGCGTCTCGAACGCCGCGCGGCCGCGACCGAATCCCTCGTCGTCGCACGCGACGACGGCGTCTCCCGGCTCCACAACCCCACGCCCCGAGACCGCTGCCGAGAGCGGCCGGAGGCTCCGCGACCCCGCCGGCTCGCTCACCGCGGCCCTCCGCCCGTCGACGCGACGTCCATCGACGCGACGCCTGGTGAGGCGCCCGCTGACGCGCCAGCCGTCGAGATGCCTGCCCAACCGGCGGCGGAATGCCTCCGCAGACGCGCCGGCCCCCGATGCCGGAGATCGAGCGGCGCGCCGATCGCCTCCAGAAGCGGGTCCGCCTTCGTCAGCGACTCCTCGACCTCGCTCTCCGGATCGGAGTCCCAGACGACGCCGCCTCCGACCCACAGGTGGATCTGCTCCTCCGCGATCGCGAAGGTTCGGATTGTCAGCGCGAGCTCGAGGTCGCCGTTGCCGTAGACCCGCCCGAGCGCGCCCATCGAGGCCCCGCGCCCGACCGGCTCCAGGGACGCGATCAGGTCGACCGCCGCGATCTTCGGCGCGCCGGTAACGGAGCCCCCCGGGAAGGTTGCGTCGAGCAGCGCCGCCAGCCCCACCTCGGGCCGAACCTCACCCTCGACCGTCGAGACGAGGTGCTCCACGCCGGCGAGCGGCGCCGCGACCATCAGCTCCGGCCAGTGCACGCTGCCCGGCTCGCAGACCCGCGACAGGTCGTTCCGCTCGAGGTCGACGATCATCACGTGCTCGGCCGCATCCTTCGCCGACGCGAGAAGCTCGGCGCGCCGGCCACGCGGCCTCGTCCCCTTGATCGGCCTCGTCCACACACGGCCGCCGCGTCGCGCGAGGAAGAGCTCCGGTGACGCAGAGACGATCGCCCAGTCGCCGCCCTCGAACAGCCGCCAACCGTCGTCGGGGAGCGGGAGGTCGCTCGGTTGTGTCAAGGGGGCGAGCAGGGCGGCGAGCGAGCGCGGAGACCCGGCGAACGCGGCCGACATGTGCTGCACGAGATTGACCTGGTAGACGTCCCCCCGCCCGATAGCGGCACGCACCTCGCCGACGGCGCCGGCGTAGTCGGCCTCGCCCCACGTGCGCTGCCAATCGCCGATCTCCGCTGAGGCGTCCGTGTTGTCACGATTGACATCGTGCACGTCGGATCGGACGACACAGGCTGCCACCGGCAAGGGGCACGGCTCGGGTGGCGGCGGCGGGACAGTCGTCCGGCGGATCGTCGAGGAGAGCCCGTAGCCGAGGAAGAGATCGGCCACGAGGTGCTCGCCGCCAGGCGCGAAGAATCCGTGCTCACGGAGCCAGGCCTCGATCCGCTCGAACGCTCCGTCGGCGTCGTCGACGACCAGCATGCCTAGACCTCGGCGCGGAGGCGGGCGATCCGCTCGACGAGGGTTGCGGTCGAAGCGTCGAGAGGCTCGGCCGGCGGGGCTCCCCCGAGCACGGGTGCCAGGCTGACCGCGAGCTCCTTGCCGAGCTCGACACCCCACTGGTCGAACGAGTCGATCCCCCAGACCGCCCCCTGCGTGAAGACGACGTGCTCGTAGAGCGCGACGAGCGAGCCGAGCGCAAAAGGCGTCAGCCGGTCGAGGAGGAGGAAGGTCGTCGGACGGTTGCCGGGCATTACCTTGTGCGGGACGAGGCGCTCGGGGACGCCCGCCTGACGCAGCTCGTCGGCCGTCCGGCCGAACGCGAGCGCCTGTGCCTGCGCCAGCGCGTTCGCGAGTAATAGGTCCTGATGGTCGCCCAGGGGCTCGACGGGCGACGCGAACGCGACGATGTCGCACGGGACGAGCGCGGTGCCCTGGTGGAGGAGCTGGTGGAAGCTGTGCTGGCCGTTCGTCCCCGGCTCGCCCCAGACGACCGGGGCGGTCTCGACGTCGACAGGCTCGCCGTCGCGCGTGACGCGCTTCCCGTTCGACTCCATCACGAGTTGCTGAAGGTAGGCGGGGAGGCGCGCGAGGTACTGGTCGTACGGCAGCACCGCGTGCGTCTGCGCGCCGACGAGGTTTCGGTACCAGACGGTGAGAAGTCCCATCAGGAGCGGCACATTCCGCTCGGGTGGCGTCTCGGTGAAGTGGCAGTCGAGCGCGTGGAAGCCGGCGAGCATCTCGGAGAAAGCGGCCGGGCCGATCGCGATCATCGTCGAGAGCCCGATTGCCGAGTCCATCGAGTACCTGCCCCCGACCCAATCCCAGAAGCCGAACGCGTTCGCGGGGTCGATCCCGAAGGCCGAGACTGCGTCGAGGTTGGTCGATACCGCGACGACGTGCTTGGCAATTGCCCCCTCGTCGCCGCCCAGCCCGTCGAGCAGCCAGGCCCGGGCGCTGCGCGCGTTCGTCATCGTCTCGACCGTCGTGAACGTCTTCGAGGAGACGATCACCAGCGTCTCCTCCGGGTCGAGATCGCGAAGAGCCTCGAGCACGTCGCTCGCGTCGACGTTCGAGACGAAGCGGAACGTCAGAGCACGGTCGCTGAACGCGCGCAGCGCGTGGTACGCCATCGCGGGGCCGAGATCCGAGCCGCCGATCCCGATGTTGACGACCGCGCGCACGGGCTTGCCCGTGGAACCGCGCCACTCGCCCGAACGCACGCGATCCGCGAACGACGCCATCCGGTCGAGCACCTCGTGGACGTCCCGGACGACATCCTGGCCGCCCACGACGAGCGACCGGTCGCGCGGCATCCGGAGGGCGATGTGGAGCGCGGGTCGATCCTCGCTCGTGTTCACGTGCTCGCCTCTGAACATCGCATCACGGCGCTCGGTAACTCCTCGCTCCTCTGCGAGTGAGAGCAGCAGCGCGACCGTCTCCTCCGTGACGCGGTGCTTGGAGAGGTCTGCGTGGATTCCCGCTGCTTCGAACGACAGGCGCTCGACGCGCTTCGCGTCGTCGGCGAACAGGTCTCGCAGGTGGAGGCCTCGGACCGCGGCGTGGTGCGCGCGGAGCGCCTGCCAGGCGGGGCTGTCGACGAGCGGCTCGGTCATGGTCGCGGGCGGCGGACGGGTCGCCCCGCCTGCTCTCGTAGACTCGGATGACTGTAGACCGTCGGAGGTTGGAGGGAGCGATGGCGACAGACACGCCTATGCAGCTCGGGATGGTCGGGCTCGGACGCATGGGCGCGAACATCGTCCGGCGAGCCCTCCGAGATGGACATCGCTGCGCGGGCACCGATGTGAGCTCCGACGCCGTCCGTGCGCTCTCCGACGAGGGAATGACGGGCGCGGCATCGGCCGCCGAGCTCGTCGCGGTGCTGGCGCCGCCCCGCGTGGTCTGGGTGATGGTCCCGGCGGGCACGATCACCGATCAGGCAATCGCCGAGCTCGGGTCGCTCCTCGAGCGTGGCGACACGGTGATCGACGGTGGCAACTCGCGCTACCACGACGACATCCGCCGCGCCGGAGAGCTCGGCGAGCGCGGGATCCACTACGTCGACGTGGGGACGAGCGGCGGGGTCTTCGGCCTCGAGCGCGGCTTCTGCCTGATGGTCGGCGGCGAGACAGACGTCGTCGCGCGGCTCGCGCCGCTCTTCACGTCCCTGGCGCCCGGGCTCGACGCTGCGGAACGCACCCCCGGCCGCACCGGCGCACCGGGGCCCGAGGAGCTCGGCTGGCTTCACTGCGGGCCGCCCGGCGCCGGGCACTTCGTGAAGATGGTGCACAACGGGATCGAGTACGGCGTGATGGCGGCCTACGCGGAGGGGCTCAACCTCCTACACCACGCGAGCGCAGGCGCGTCTGCGCGCGACCACGACGCCGAGACCGCCCCCCTCGACACCCCCGAGCACTACCGCTACGACCTCGACGTCGAGGCGATCGCCGAGGTGTGGCGACGAGGCAGCGTCGTGTCGTCGTGGCTCCTCGACCTGACCGCTGCCGCGCTCCACGAGTCCCCGACCCTCGACGAGTTCGGAGGCCGGGTGTCCGACTCCGGGGAGGGACGGTGGACGTCGATCGCCGCGATCGAGTCCGGGACGCCCGCGCCGGTGCTGACAGCCGCCCTGTTCGCGCGGTTCTCATCCCGCGGCGAGGACGACTTTGCGAACCGACTGCTTTCGGCGATGCGCAGTCAGTTCGGCGGGCACGCGGAGAAGCGTTAGCCGGCCGAACGACTGGAGCGAGACGACTGCTCCGCCGGAACACACCGTTCCCGGGCGGTGAGAGCTGGCGTCAGGCAGTCGAACGGCACGGTGGTTCCTGAACGACGTCGTCCGACGACACGACGGTGATCGCGTGCTCGTGATCGGTCACGTCGCCACGTGGTCGGCGTTTCATCACGTCGTTGGAGGGCACCCGCTCGAGGAGCTCCCTCGCCAGACCGCTCGTATGGCAGGAGGGGTGGAGGCATCGCATGGATGCGGAGGTCGCTCGTCGGTTGGGGTGAGGCTCAGAGGCGCTCGAGAAGGTCCGGCGTGAGGTCCGACGGCCTACTGGCGCCCGAGAGCGCCATCGTCAGCTCGAGCTCCGCGAGCACGCAGCGCAGGACGTGGCGCACGCCGGGCTCGCCCGCCAGGCCCAGCCCGTAGACGTACGGCCGACCGAGAAGCACGGCCCGCGCCCCGAGGGCGAGCGCCTTGACGACGTCGGCGCCCGTGCGAATGCCGCTGTCGAACAGCACCTCGACGTCGTTGCCAACCAACTCGGCGATCGCCGGAAGGGCATCCAGCGAGGCAATCGCTCCGTCGACCTGGCGGCCCCCGTGGTTGGAGACGATGACACCGTCCATTCCCGCCTGGACGGCACGCCGGGCATCGTCCGGATGCTGGATCCCCTTGAGCGCGATCGGCCCGTCCCAGTGCTCGCGGAGGAAGCTCAGGTCGTCCCAGGTGAGCGCGGGGTTGCCGAACGTGGCCGCCCACTGGCCGACGGCTGCTGCGAGGTTCGAGTCGTCCGGCGGCCCGCCGAGCGTCCGCTGGAACACCGGATCGGCGAGGTAGTTCTGGTTGCCAACCGCACGGAGGAACGGCAGGAACGCGCGGTCGAGGTCGCGCGGCCTCCAGCCCATCGAGAACGTGTCGAGCGTGACCACGAGCGCGCGATAGCCCGCCGACGCGGCGCGTTCGAGGAAGCTCGCGGCCAGCTCACGGTCCTTCGACCAGTAGAGCTGATACCAGCGCGGCCCATCGCCTCCAGCCTCGGCGACCTCCTCGAGCGTCGTCGAGCCGGCGGTGCTGACGACCATCGGGAGCCCGAGGCCGGCTGCGGCGCGCGCCACCGCCGACTCGCCGTCGGGATGGACGATCGAGAGGACGCCGATCGGGGCGAGCAGCACGGGCGCGGGCATCGCCGTCCCGAGCACGGTGACGGAGAGGTCAGTGGCGGAGACGTCCCGGAGCATCCGGGGGACGATGCGCCATGCCTCGAACGCCGCGCGGTTCGCCCGCGCCGTCGACTCCGACCCGGCCGAGCCGGCGACGTAGCCGAACGCCGGGGCCGGCATCCGGTCTTCAGCGAGCGCCTCCAGGCGGGTGGGGTCGGTGGGCAGGTCGGGCGTGGCGTCGCCGAGCCCGGCCAGGTAGATCTCGTTCTGGTAGCTGCTGAACGCTTCCACTGCGCCCCTCGTGAGGTCGGTCGGCGCAGTCTCTCAGACCGCCCGCGGCCCGGACGCAGGCGCGAACGGTCTCATTCGGGCTTCCGCGGTCGAAGCCGCGGCCACCAGCCGTTTGCCGAGGCACGGTACGCCGCGTACTCCGAGCCGTAGCGTTACGGTCAAGGTCGGTTCCTCGTACGCGCGGACGAACAACCACGCGGTCAGGCCGAACCCCTGCATATCCGAGCACGATCGGCTGCCAGAGGATGACCACGAGGCTGCCTACGATCTGCGTGGACGCACCCCTCAGGACAGTGTCGTGGCCACGTGGCGGAACAGGTCGACTCCGGCCTCGAGATCGTCGACCGGCACCCGCTCGTCGGACGAGTGGACGAGCCGCGCCGCGAGCTGCGTATCCATCGCACGCAGCGGGAAGAACCCGTACGCCGTCGTGTCGAAGGCGTCGCGGAGGTAGTGGCTGTCCGTGAAGCCGGCAAGGACGATCGGGGCGACGCGGGCGCCCGGCTCCACCCGCTCGGCCCACGCCTCGAGTGCGCGCCAAAGCGGTGTGTCGAGGGGCGAGCGCGTGCCGCCGACGTGCTCGGCGAGGATCCACTCGATCTCCCAGTCGCCGGGGACGCCTGCCCGTAGCAGCGTTTCGATGTCCTCACGTGTCTGCCCCGGAAGGAGCCGACAGTCGACCTCGACCACGCACGAGCCGGGGATCACGTTGCGCTTGCGTGAGGCCTCGATCATCGTCGGCGAGAGCGTCGCCGAGAGGAGTGGCGCGACGAGCTCCGCCGCGAGCGGGTGCAGCTCGCGCGCGCGGTCGAGCGCGACGTCGACCGGCGGTGACTCGCCGAGCACCGTCTCCAGGAACGCGCTGACCTCGGGAAGCAGCAACTTCGGAGGCTCGAGCCGTCCAAGGGCCTCGAGCACAGGGCCGGCCTTGAGGAGCGCGTTGTCGGCCGTGTGCGGGTCGGATGCGTGACCGCTCCGCCCGCGAAGCCGCAGCCGGAAAGGAGCGGTTGCCTTCTCGCCGACCGAGCAGAGGTAGAAGACGTTGTCGCCGAGAACGCAACGCTCGCCTCCCCCTTCGTTGAGCGCGAAGTCGACGCGCACGGTGTCGGGGTGCTCGCGGGCGAGCCACGACATGCCGAAGTCGACGCCCACCTCCTCGTCAGCGGTGAGCGCGAGGAGGACATCTCCCGGCGGGCGGACACCTTCCCGCGCGAGCGACGCGAAGGCGACGGCCGCGGCCGCAACGTGGCCTTTCATGTCGAGTGCGCCTCGTCCCCACACCTCGCCCTCGACGAGGTCGCCCGACCACGGATCCCTGGTCCATTCGTCGGGATCGGCGAGGACGGTGTCCGTGTGGGCCATCAGGAGAAGCGTCGGCCCGTCTGCGCCGTCGAGCCGCGCGACGAGGTTCGCCCGGTCGGGCGACCGCGCGACGAGCTCGCTTGGGACGCCGCTCCTTGCGAAGTAGGCCTGCAGCGCGGTCGCAGCACGCGTCTCGTTTCCGGGTGGGTTGACCGTGTCCAGCCGCAGGAGCTCCCGAAGGAGCTCCGTGACCTCCTCGCGGAGGGTCACACCGACTCGGCCTGCGACCGCGCGGTCAGCTCGTTCCGCACCTCCCACAACTCCGGAAAGAAGACGGTCTGCACCAGCCGGCCGAGCACCTCGACAGGAGTCCCCTGCGTGCCGACGACTCCGTCGCCGATGACACGCGCGACGACACGGTAGTGACGCACGCGCCACTGCTGGCACCATTCGTCGAGCTCGATCAGCGACTCGGCGAGCCGGTACAGGGCGTCGTGGTCGCGACGCTGCACGTAGAGCTCGGCGAGGGAGAGGCCCGCTTCACGACGGCGAGCATGGAACGCCTGGCCGAGTCGTGGAAGGGCTGCGCGCAGTGATCGCCAGCCGGGCGAGTCGAACCCGCTCCCATGACCGAGCACCTTGCGGATCTCCTGGTACTCCCACGGCGAGAGCTCCTCGAGCATGTCGAGCTGGTCGGTCGCGTAGCGCATGCAACGGAGCGGTCGCCGCAACAGGCGGGCGGCCTCCGCGACCTCCCCCTCCCCGACACGGCGGGTCGCTTCGTCGACGTCGCTCGTCGCGAGCTTGAGCCACAGCTCGGACGACTGGTGGACGACCTGGAAGAGGAGCTCGTCGCGGTGCACCCATTCGTCGGGGCCTTTCTGCAGCGCGAGCAGCGCCTCCGTGTTCAGGTACCGCTCGTAGTCGCTCGGCGCGCTGCCGGCGAGGATCGGTATGTCGAAGTCCTCCTCCGCGGACATCGCGCTGAGCATACTGGCGCGCAATGGGCGATCTCTTCAGCGACGCCGCCGCGGACAGGGCCGCCGCAGCCGCGCCGCTTCCGCATCGCGTGCGCCCGCGCACGCTCGACGCGCTCGTCGGTCAGCAGCACGTGCTCGGCCCGGGGACAGCGCTCCGTCGCGCGATCGAGGACGGCCGTGCGCCGTCGATGATTCTCCACGGCCCACCCGGCGTCGGAAAGACCACGATCGCGCGGATCGTCGCGGAGACCACCGATGCGGTGTTCGAGGAGCTGTCGGCGGTCTCGGCACGCGTCGACGACGTCCGCGCGGTGATCGCCCGAGCCCGCGATCGGCTGGGCGGCAACGGCGTTCGGACGCTGCTTTTCATCGACGAGATCCACCGCTTCGACAAGCGCCAGCAGGACTCCGTCTTGCACGCGGTCGAGGACGGCCTGCTGACCCTGATCGGCGCCACCACCGAGAACCCGTACTTCGAGGTCAACCAGGCGCTGCTCTCCCGCTGCACGGTGATCGAGCTCGAGCCGCTCGGGATCGAGGAGCTGCGCCAGGTGATCGACCGTGGCGCCAGTGAGCTCGGCGTCGAGCCGTCGGAGAAGGTCGCGGCGGAGATCGCGCGCGGCGCCGGGGGTGACGCCAGGACGGCGCTGCAGACGCTCGAGCTCGCCTGGGATACCGCTGCGGCAGACGACCAGGAGCTCGGGCTCGAGCACGTCCTGGACGCGGCCCGAAAGAGGCCGCTGCGCTACGACCGTGCCGGAGATCGACACTACGACCTTGCCTCGGCGCTCATCAAGTCGATGCGCGGCAGCGACCCTGACGCGGCCGTCTACTACCTCGCCGCCATGCTCGAAGGAGGCGAGGACCCACGATTCCTTGCGCGACGGATCGTGATTGCGGCAAGTGAGGACGTCGGCAACGCCGACCCTCGCGCACTGCTCGTCGCGGTCGCGGCCGCGCAGGCCGTCGAGCACGTCGGCCTGCCGGAGGCGCAGCTCAACCTTGCACAGGCGGCGATCTATGTCGCCCGAGCGCCGAAGTCGAACGCCTCGGCGCGAGCGATCTGGGACGCACGGGCCGAGATCCGTCGCGACGGCATCTCCGAGCCGCCGGCGATGCTTCGGGGCTCCGGATACCGGGGAGCGGCCGCGCGCGGCCATGGCGAGGGGTACGTCTCGCCTCACGACGATCCCGCCGCCGCGGCTGCCGACCACCTCCCCGAGAGCGTGCGAGGACGGACGTACTATGTTCCGTCCGGGAACGGCGAGGAGGCGGAGGAGGCGACGCGTGACGATCGCGACCGGTGACACGGCGCCGGAGTTCGATCTCGAGGAAGCTGCCGGACAGCCTCGCATCAGGCTCTCCGACTTCCGCGGACGGTCGAACGTTCTGCTCGTCTTCCACCCCTTTGCGTTCACCGCGGTCTGCGCCGAGGAAGCGATGGACCTCCAGGAGAACCTCGAGTCGTTTCGCAACGCGAACACCGAGATCGTGTTCGTGTCGTGCGACGCGTCCGCTGCGCGCCAGGCCTGGAAGGAGCAACTCGGCGCGGAGTACACCTTTGCGTCCGACTTCTGGTCGCATGGCGCCGCGGCGAAGCGCTACGGCGTGTTCAACGACGAGACCGGCTCGCCGATCCGCGGCACGTTCCTCATCGACCAGGAGGGAACGGTGATCTGGTCGCTCGTGAAGGACATCGACACGCGCCGAACGGAGCTGGTGCCAGGGTCGCTCGAGACACTCCACGACCAGGAGTGAGCGCTCCGTGCCCGCAGCCCGCCTCGGGGCGGCGACCACGCGCGCGGCCGAGACCAGTGCGCCGGGCACGAGCGTGGACGACACGAGTGCCGCGGGCCAGAGCGTGGGCGACACGAGCGCGCCGGGCACAAACTCGGCACGAAGGCGGCACAGTCACGGCACGGGTTCCCCGATACCGTGACTCCAGGGGGTCGCGCACCCCCATGTCGGGGGGCGGACCGCTGTCGGCCTTCGGCTCGTTTTCGATGTCGGGGGGCGGACCGCTGTCGGCCTTCGGCTCGTTTTCGATGTCGGTGGACGCCTGTCGGCCTCGCGGTGCGGCCTCGCTCGCTGCGCCTCAGAAGCGCTCGCAGGCGCCGCATCGGGCCGGCCGAGACGCCCGGCGACGGCGGCGTGAGGCGGCTTCACGTCCACTCGTGGGGTGACGACGGCGCACCGCCGATCGTCTGCCTACACGGCGTGACCGCCTGGGGCGGGCACTTCGGCGCGCTCGCCGCTCGCCTCGCGGCGACGCACCGTGTCCTCGCGCCCGATCTCCTCGGGCACGGCGAGTCTCCGCGCGAGCCACCGTGGCGGATCGACGACCACCTGGAGAGCATCACGGGATCGGTCGAGAGCCAGGCTCGGGTCTGGCTCGGGCACTCGTTCGGCGGCCGTCTCGCGTTCGAGCAAGCGGCGCGAGTCCCCGAGGCGGTGGAGCGTCTCGTGCTGCTGGACCCGGCGATCTTCCTTCCACCTCATGTGGCGCTGTGGGGCGCCGAGAACGCGCGACCCGAGCGTCGCTATGCGAGCTTCGAGGAGGCGATCGACCGCCGGTACGACGAGAGTCAGTTGCACCGAGCCCCGCGCGGGCTGGTCGAGGACGAGCTGCGTGGACATCTCGCCGAGGAGGACGGCAGCTGGCGGTATCGCTACACGCAGGCTGCGGTCGTGACCGCGTATGCCGAGATGGGGACACCCCCGACGGGCTTCGAGGCCGTGCGCATGCCGACGCTCGTCGTGTTGGGCGCCGACTCGTACCTCCCCTACGACCATCTCCTCGACGCGCATCGTGAGGCGCTCGGCGACATGCTCGAGGTCGTCACCGTTCCCGGGGGCCACACCGTCCTGTGGGACGCGCTCGACGAGACCGCCCAGGCGATCAGGGTGTTCCTCGCCGGCTGAGAGACCGGGCGGCGCTCAGTCCTCGACGTGCTCGTCCGCGAGCGCGAGGACGTCGTCGAGGATCGCCACGCCCTCTTCCGCCTCGTCGCGCGTGATCGTGAGCGGGGGGACGACCATGACCACGTTCCAGTGCGTCATGAGATAGAGGCCCCGGTCGAGCGCGGCCTTCGCGAGCCGTGCGACCGGCGCCGCAGCGTCGCCGGCCGCGTTGTACGGGACGAGCATCTCCTTCGTCTTGCGGTCCTTGACGAGCTCGATGCCCCAGAAGCAGCCCAGCCCGCGCACGTCGCCGATCGACGGGTGGCGCTCCGCCAGGCCGCCGAGGGCCTCGCCGAACCACTCCCCCATAGCCGCGGCGTTCTCCACGATCCGCTCCTCCTGGAATGCCTCGATCGACGCGACCGCCGACGCACAGGCGAGCGGATGCCCCGCGTAGGTGAGCCCGCCGGGGAAGAACCGGTCGCGGATCTGGTCGACGAGCTCCCCGCGCGCGATCATCGCGCCGAGCGGGACGTAGCCCGAGTTGATGCCCTTCGCGACCGTGAGGATGTCGGGGACGACGTCCCAGTTGTCGCACGCGAACCACCGGCCGGTGCGGCCGAAGCCCGCCATCACCTCGTCGAGGATGAGCAGGATCCCGTGCCGGTCGCAGACCTCGCGGATCGACTGGAGATAGCCATCCGGCGGCGGGATGATCCCGTTCGTCCCGACGACCGTCTCGAGGATCACAGCGGCGACCGTCTGCGGGCCTTCGTACTCGAGGATCTCCTCGAAGTGCGGCGCGCCGGTGCAGACGGGGCAGGGATCGGGATGCCCAGCGGGACACCGGTACGTGTACGGGTCGAGCATCCTCGCCACGCCCGGCATGCCGGGCTCCACGGCCCAGCGCCGCGGGTCGCCGGTGAGCGTGACGGCGCCGTTCGTCGCCCCGTGGTACGAGCGGTACCGCGCGACGATCTTGTGCCGTCCGGTCACGAGGCGTGCGAACTTGACGGCGTTCTCGTTTGCCTCCGCACCGCCGTTCGTGAAGAACGAGACGGAGAGATCGCCGGGCGTGATCTCCGCGATCATGCGGCCGAGCCGCGAGCGCGACTCGCTCGCCATCGGCGGCCCGATCGTGCAGAGCTGATCGGCCTGATCCTTGATCGCCTGGATGATCTTCGGGTGCTGGTGGCCGATCGAGACGTTGACGAGCTGCGAGGCGAAATCGAGGTAGCGCTTCCCGTCGTAGTCCCAGAAGTGGCGCCCATCGGCACCGGCGACGGCAATCGGGTTGATCTGGCTCTGCACCGACCACGAGTAGAGGACGTGCTCCTTCGCGTCCGCGACGATCTGGGCACCGAGGTTCGGGTTCGCCTCGACGATGGTCATATCCACGCTCCTTCGCTCGCTCCTCGACGATCGTATCGCCGTTCTGCTGGGCTCTCCGGGTTGTGGCCGTCGACGGATCTCGTCAGGATCCAACGATGGCGATCATCGAGTCAGCGTCGACCGAAATCCTCCTCGAGCGCGACGAGTCGCTTGCGCATCTGCGTGAGGCGCTTTCCGGCGCCGCGGCCGATCACGGGCGTCTCGTCCTCATCAGCGGCGAAGCCGGCGTCGGCAAGACGTCTCTCGTCCGGCGGTTCTGCGACGAGCTCCCGGCCGGGACGACCGTCCTGTGGGGTGGGTGCGACCCGCTGGCGACACCGCGCCCGCTCGGTCCGTTCATCGAGATGGCTGAGCGCGCGGGCGCTGCGATCGATGCACCCATCGACCCGTGGAGCGCGGCCAACGCCGTGACGTCGATGCTCCAGGAGCCGGGCGAGCGACGCGATGCGACCGTCGTCGTCGTCGAGGACGCGCACTGGGCGGACGAGGGCACGCTCGACGTCCTACGGCTGCTCGGTCGCAGGGTTGCGACGACGGCGTGCCTCGTGCTCGTCAGCTACCGGGACGATGAGCTTGCGCGCGACCATCCGCTCCGCGTCGCCCTCGGAGACCTCTCGACCGCCGAGGCCGTCGACAGACTCCCTGTCCGGCCGCTCTCGCGCGAGGGCGTCGCACTCCTCACCGACGGAACCGGCACCGATGTCGAGACCGCCTGGCGCCTCACTTCCGGCAATCCGTTCTACCTCAGGGAGCTCCTCGCGCACGGAGCGGAGGAGATTCCAGCCACCGTGCGTGACCTCGTACTTGCACGCGTCGTACCCCTTGGCCCGCAGGCGACTGCGGTGGTCGAGGCGACCGCAATCGCGCCGCCGTCGCTCGACGCTGCGCTCCTCCTCGCGGTCTGCGGCGAAGCGGCCGACTCCGTCGACGAGTGCCTCGCGAGCGGCGTCCTGCACACTGTCGACGGCGGCGTGGCGTTCCGCCACGAGCTGTCGCGCGCAGCTCTAGAAGCTGCGCTCTCCCCAGCTCGGCGCCTGGCACTGCATCGATCCGTGCTGCTGGCCCTCACCGACCTCCAGCGGGGCGATGCCGATCTCGCGCGGATCGCACACCACGCCGAGGAGGCGGCCGACGTCGAGGCCGTGCTGCGCTACGCACCAGCGGCAGCCGAGCAGGCTGCGGGTGTCGGCGCGTATCGCGAGTCAGCGGGCCAGTACGGGCGGGCGCTCCGCTTCGCGGGCGATCTCACCCCCGGACAGCGAGCCGAGCTCCTCGAGGGCCGATCGCGGGCGTGCTACCTCGCAGACGACCAGACGGAAGCGATCCACGTCATTCGAGAGGCGATCCGGTGCCGGCAGGAGCAGGAGGCCCCGCTCGAGGAGGCCCGCGCCCTCACCGAGCTCACGGACTACCTCTGGTGCCGAGGCTACTACAGGGAGGCGGACCAAACCGTCTCGCGCGCAGCGCAGCTGGCGGCTGGACGACCCGAGCAGCGCGAGCACGCGTACGTCTTCCACACCGAGGCTCTGCGAGCCCTGTACAGCGGTGACGTCGCGGGGTGCATCGAGCGCGCCAGTCGGGCGCTCGCGATCGGCGATCGCTTCGGGGACGCCGGCATCGCGGGTCACGCACGGGTCACCATCGGGAGCGCCACAGCACACGGCGACCTCGACAGCGGGCTGCGCCTCATCCAGGACGCGGTGGACGCCGCCCGACGAGACGGCGAGCACGAGATCGCAGCACGGGGTCTGAATGCCCTGGTCTCTCAACCGATGCCGTGGGACCGGCACGACCTCGTCGAGCAGTACATCGATGAGGCGATCGAGTACTGCACCGAGCACACACAGGACCTGTGGCGGATCCACGTACGCGCGGTCGCAGCCCGCTGGGCGCTCGATCGCGGACGCTGGGACGACGCCGTACGGCATGCCGGCGCCGTGATCGATGACCCACGAGAATCGCCGTGGACGCACCATGAGGCGCTATGCGTCCTCGCGCTCGTGCGCGCGCGGCGTGGCGACCCGGGCGCGCGTGACGCGCTCGCGGATGCGGCCGCCGTCGGCGTCCCTGCCGAGGAGCGCTTCGCCCATGTGGATCTGGCGGCGGCACGCGCGGAGGTTGCATGGCTCGAGCGCTCAGTGAACGAGGCCGACGCCGCAACCGCTGCGACGCTCGCCGTCGCCGTCGAACTGGGGGACTCGGAAGCGGTCCCGCGACTCCTCTTCTGGCGGAGGCTCGCAGGCCTCGACATCGACGTGCGGGTCGACGGCGCGGGACCCTACGCGCTTGCGCTCTCCGACCGCTGGCAGGAGGCCGCAGGCGAGTGGACGAAGCTGCATTGCCCCTACGAGACGGCGCTTGCGCTCTCGCAGACGGGCGACGTGAACGCGCTGCGACAGGCGCACGCTCAGCTGCAAGGTCTCGGTGGCCGCCCCTTGGCGGCGATCGTCGCCCGAGCACTGCGTGAGCTCGGTGTCCGCGACGTCCCGCGAGGCGCGCGCGCAACGACGCGCGCGAACGACGCGGAGCTGACAACCCGCGAGCTCGAGGTGCTCCAGCTGATCGCCGAGGGCCTGCGAAATGCGGACATCGCAGGGCGGCTCGTCCTCTCGCGACGCACCGTCGACCATCACGTGTCGGCAATCCTGCGCAAGCTGGACGCGCGCACGCGCGGGGAGGCGGTAGCGGCTGCGGGTCGCCTCGCGTTGCTCGAAGATCGGTAACAGCCGGCACAAAAGTAGGTAATTCCACCGATTTCGGTTCCGCCGTAGCGGCCTAGCCTCGTTCTCGTCAACGGCGTGAGGAGGCGGGAATGGAGACCTACGTGATCATGCGGCGCGAAGGGTGGCGCACCGCTGACGACCTGCGAGGGGCAGCGGCACGCTCGACCGCAGAGGGCGAGCGGATGCGGGACGACGTCCGCTGGATCCGCAGCTACGTGACCGCTGAGCCGAACGGGAGCGTCGGCACGGTCTGCATCTACCAGGCTTCGAGCCCGGAGGCGATCAGGCGCCATGCGAGCGCGGCGGACCTGCCCGTCGACGAGATCGTGAAGGCCGCCGACACGGTCGTCGTGCGACCCGACCCGGCGCCGGTTGCAGCCTGAGGAGGAAGACATGAGAAAGCGATTCGTGATCCCGATCCTGCTCGTGCTGCCGCTGCTCGCCGTGGCGGGTTACGCAGCCGGTGGCCAGTCCGAGCTGGCCAAAGTCAGGGCTGCGACGGCGGCATACCATGACATCGAGGTCGCCAAGGCTGCGCACGACGAAGTCGAGCTCGAGCAGACCGCGGAGTTCGGCGGCGGGACGTGCATCACGGACCTGGGTGGCGCAGGCGCGATGGGGATCCACCTGCTCCTCCAGGACCGCCTGGACGGGACGCTCGTGGCGACCGAGCCGGAGGTGCTGCTCTACGAGAAGCGGAACGCCGGGAGCTACAAGCTGATCGGCGTCGAGTACGTCGTCGCCGGCGGGCAGCAGCCCGAGCTGTTCGGACAGGAGTTTGCCGACACGAACCTCGGGCGCTTCGGCAACCCGGGCGTCAACGTGTGGACGCTCCACGCGTGGATCTGGAAGCCGAACCCGAGCGAGCCGCTCGGAATCTTCAGCCCCTGGAACCCGCGGGTCACCTGCCCGTAGGCCCACCTTCCATCGAAACGAGGAGACAGCAGCATGAGACTGATCGCAGTTGCAGCACTGGGCGCGGTGCTCCTGGTCGTTGCCGGGACGGCGCTCGCAGACTCGACGAACGAGCGAGCGGCCGCCAAGCAGGCGACCGCGTCCTTCGCCCAGCTCGCCAAGGCGAAGGCGGCCGGCTACAAGGTCGAGCTGAAGACCACACCCGCGAACGGGGCCAAGTCGTGCATCGCCGACCCGGCCGGCGGGATGGGTGTCCACATGGTCAACCCGGCGCTGCTCGACAGCGCGATCAAGCTGCGCTCGCCCGAGGCGCTCGTCTACGAGCCCCGGGGCGACTCGCTCAAGCTGGTCGCAGTCGAGTACGTCGTCGACCGGAAGGCGTGGCACGACGCCGGGAACAGCAAGGCGCCCAAGCTGTTCGGACGCCAGTTCGCCCTGATCACGACGAACCCGTTCGGGCTCAAGCCGTTCTACGCGCTGCACGCGTGGATCTGGAAGAAGAACCCGACCGGCTGGCTCCAGCCGTGGAACCCGAGCGTGTCGTGCCCGTCGTAGGCGCGCGACTCGAGGACATGGTGACCCGCTGACTCCGTGCGGGGGGAACGAGGGAGCGGACGGTCGCCAGGGCCGTCCGCTCCGATCCTCCGAGGGCGGTCGCGCGCGCAGTCCCACCGGCCTCAGTCGACCTCGAGCACACCCAGCCCCGCGGCGGCCGCGACAGCCTCGCCGCGCGAGCGCACATCGAGCTTGCGCAGGATCGACGCCACGTGGTGATCGACCGTCCGCACGGAGACGACGAGCTCCGCGGCGATGTCGGCGTTCCGATTCCCGGCCGCGACGAGTCGCAGCACGGCGACCTCCCGGGTCGTCAGGCCGGCGGGGTTCGCGCGCGTTGCGGGTCGCGGGCCGCGCGGCACACTAGCGCCGAGGTCGCGCAGCCGCTTCCTGACGGCGCGGGCGGCCGGCGCCGCGCCGAGGCGCTCGAGCTCACCGAGCGCCTCGAGAAGCAACGGGACGTCGTCGGCCTCGGCGAGCGCACGTGCGGCCTCGTAGGGGCAGCCGCGCGCCCTCCACGCCTCTGACGCGCGACCGGCCTTGCCCGCGAGCTGCAGCCGGTACGGCTCGGCGATCCAATCGGGCCAGGTCTCGAGCAAGCCGGCCTTCCACTGCCAGTACGCGAGCTCGCCCGCGAACCACAGGTGGCGTTTCTCGAGCGAGAGCGGATACGCAGCCTGGGCCTCGGCCACCGTTCGCTCCCGATCGCCCACCAGCCATGCAGTCTCGGCCCGTGCCGCGTGGACGTGCCCGAGCCGTTGCAGATGCCCGCCCGGGAGCGAGACCTCGAGCGCCTCGTCGAGCACCTCGTCGGCACCGGGGTCTCCGCGTCGCGCGCGCACGCGACCAATCGCAATGAGCGCGCTGATGCGAGTGATCGGCTCGTGTGCTTGCAAGAGCACGTCGTGTGCGAGCGCGGTTCCGCTCTCCCAGCGACCGCCGTAGACGTCGACGAGCGCCAGCCACGAGCGGGCGTACTGCGGCCAGAGATCGTGCTCCTCGGCGAACGCGATGTGCTCGCGCAGGTACCGCTCGGAGCGCTCGAGCTCGTACATCTCCCCGAGCCCCGACCCGAGCATGCTGAACGCCGAGCTGATCCGCCACTCCAGCCCTGCCTCCCGGGCGACCGCGAGGCTCCGGAGCAGGTCGTCGACACCGCGTTCCGTCTCCCCGGCCATCAGGTACGAGCAGCCGATCATGTTCAGCCCGAATGCCAGGGTATCCCGGTCGTCGAGCGCCTCCGCGACGGCAACGGCCTTCTCACCCCAGGCGACGCCCTCGGCGTTGTCGCGGCTGAGCATGCGTGCGTAGGCCTGGGCCGCGTAGGCGATCCCGAGCTCGCGGCTCTGCGGAAGCGACTCCAACAGGGCGATCGCCGAGCGGCTGGCAGCCTCGGCATCGTCGTTCCGGCCGGCCGTGATGCACGGAATGGTCAGCCGAGCGCGGCAGCCTCCTTCGGCCAGCCGATCGCCGACCTCGTGGAACAGCTCGATCGCCTCGTTCCGGGCTTCGATGGCCTCGGCGAACCGCCCGGTCAGCTGTGCCTCGTGCGCGTAGGCCTCGAGCAGCTCTGCGCGCTCGCGCGCCGAGAGTGCGTCGCTGTACCGGAGGGCACGGGCGTACTGTCCCGCGGCCTCGCGGTGCGACCCCGCCGCGGCCGCGCCGCGGGCGGCAGCCGGAGCGTATTCCAGGACCGAAGCAGTGTCATGGGCTTGGTCGGCGTGATGTGCGAGGCGTGACATGTCGGGCGAGCCGACTGGTGGCGCACCGAGGGCTCGGAAGAGAGCCGCGTGCAGGACGCGCCGTCGTCCGGCCGGAACGGCGCTCTCCATCGCCAGACGCGCGAGCTCGTGCCGGAATGCGACGCCCTCGCCGTCCTCCCGCACCACGCCGGACGCGAGGCACGTGTCGAGATGCTCGAGATCGCCGCTCGCAACGGCCTCGAGCAGCCATAGCTCCGTTCTGCCGGGCACCAGCGCGACCACGTCAAGGAGGCGACGCGCGCCGATCGCGAGCGACGCCGCGCGTGCGAGCACAGCGTCACGCACGGACTCGGGCAGCGTCTCCGCCCCGGTAGCGAGGATCTCGGTGACATAGAACGCGTTCCCGCCCGTGAGGCGATGGAGCGCCGCTCCGTCGACGCCATGCGGTTCGGCGAGCTGACGAACCGCAGTCAGCGAGAGCCGAGGAACGCCCAGCCGCGAGACACCCGGCGCCGAGGCGAGCTCTCCCAGCACGACACGCAACGGATGGTCACCCTCTACCTCGTCGTCGCGATAGGTCGCGACGACGAGACCCTTCGTCGCGTTCACGCGCCTGCCGAGGACTCGCAGTGTGTCCAGGGTCGCCTCGTCGGCCCAGTGCACGTCCTCGAGCACGACGAGCGTCCCCTCGGCGATCTCGTCGAGGAGCGCACGGGCGACCGTGCGTGCATCGCCGGCCCCGGACAGGGCGTCGGCCAGCTGTCCGCCGGACTCGATCGCGATATCGACGAACGGGCCGAGCGGGATCGGGGTGGTGAGGTTCTCGCACGACCCGTGCAGGACGCGGGCGTCCGTCTGGGCCTCGAACGAACGCACGAGCGCCGTCTTCCCGACGCCGGTCTCCCCGCCGACGAAGACGAGCCGACCGCCCTCGCAGCGCGCCGAGTCGAGCGCAACGAGGAGCGCGTCTCGCTCCAGAAGGACGGACGATGCGGGCACGAGCCGGATCTTCCGCCGCTTCGCGGCGACTCTCAAGGCCGGGAAGCCGAGAGCGGGGTGCCCCTTTGCGCGTGGAACGGCACGGGAAAACGGCTTCGGCCCCGGTCGCCCGGGGCCGATACCGCGTCGGCGGCCAAGCGGTGGCCGCCCTCTCGCCGTCTACCGGGGCGCGAGCCGCCGACTTTCCCCCCCGACCCTCACCGCCGCGAGACCCAGCAGCGCGAGCACGACACCGCCGGCGATGCCGCCGACGAATGCCTCCCACGCGAAGGTGTCGGATGGCGGCGCCGCTGTGATTCTGGCCATGGCGGGGACCGGACCGCGGAAGCCGAGCGAGTCCGGATGCCGGGCGGCGCCTCCGACCTGCGGCTGGAAAACCCCCGGCGCATGGCGCCGCAGATAGCGGCTGACGACATCGTCGCTCGACCCTTGCTCGCGCAGCTGCGGCTGGTAGCTGTCCGGCGTCGCCGCCCCCACCGGGGCAGCGAGCGCCAGCGCGAGCAGCGCGCCGGCGATCGTGATGGTGAGCCTCATCGTGTACCTCCTTCGGATCTCGCGGATCCGTGGCTGCCGATCGATGTCGAGGCTAGGAGGACGGCGGCGCGGAAAAAACGGGGGAACTACGCGAGTTTGCCCCGCTCGCTCCGCAGCCGTGCCGCGAGCTCGACGCGTGAGCGAATGCCGAGCTTCGCGTACACCCGAGAGAGGTGACCCTCTACGGTTCGCGTCGAGAGGAACAGCGTCGCCGCGGCCTCCCTGTTCGTGCTACCCGAGGCGACGAGCTCGGCGACGCGCCGCTCGACGGGCGTCAGCTCGCCCTTCGAAGGCGCCCGTCCGCCGACGCGTGCGAGCTCGGCCCTCGCTCGGTCCGCCCAGAGATGCGCTCCCGCCGCCTCGAGCCCAGCCGTTGCACGTTGGAGCGTCTCCCGGGCGGCTCGGCGCTCCTTTGCACGCCGCTGCGCGGCGCCGAGGGCGAGCAGCGTCCGTCCCTCGTCGATTGGCCGGAGGATCCTGGCGTGAAGCTCGAGCGCTTCCCCGAAGGTGTCGAGTGCCAGAGCGTGCTGGCCTGCCGAGGCGGCGAGACGGCCGCGGCAGCGGCGCGCATTCGCGCGAGCGGCGACCCGGCCGAGGCGGACCGCGTTTCCCTCGTACCAGTCGAGCAGCTCGCGGGCCTCGTCGTCGCGCGCCACCTCGGTCAGAGCCTCGATCTCGTCGACGACGCACCAGGTCGCACCCGGCTCGCACATCTCCTGCTCGCGGGCGAAGGCGACGAGCGGCGCAAGGGCCGCATCGGCCGCGTGCGCGTCCGCCCGCGCCAGCTCAAGCTGCCCGAGCGCGGAAACGGCGAAGAACCACGCCGGGACGCCGGTCGTCCGCTCGGCGAGCTCGAGCGCCTCCGCCGCGGCGGCACGAGCCGCAACCTCGTTGCCCGCATGTGCGTGCGTCCAGGCTGCGACGGCGAGCAGGTAGGCGACAAGCGTCTCGAGGCCCGCTTGGCGCGCGGGCTCGACCTGCAGCTCGGTGTGCTGCAGAGCGACGTCGAGACGGCCGGCAACGCACTCGACCTGGCCGAGCATCACGTGGAGGTAGTAGAGGGAGCTCTCGTCGTGCATCTGCTGCGCCCTCTCGAGCAGGGCGAGGAAGCGGGAGCGGGCTTCGTCGAGCTCCTCGCGCCAGAGCTCGATGATTGCCATGTCGAAGGCGGGCTGCGACATCACGCGTCGATGCTCGGTCACCGCCTGCAACGCGTAGGCCGCCGCGGAGGTGACGGTGGCTTCCTCGCGCCCGAGGATCGCCTCGGCCAGCGCCTCCGTTGCCAACGCCTCCGCAACCAGTTCGTCCCGTTTCGCCCGGCGCGCGAGCACGGCGGCCGCCGCAGCGTGCTCGACCGCCTCGGCGAGATGTCGACGCAACCGGAACGAGGTCGCCGAGACGCCCTCGCGTGCCTCCGCCTCGAGGGCAGGCTGGCCGAATGCGTCGGGAATCGCGGCCAGGAACAGCTCCCGCGCCGCGGCGATGTCGTCGTCGTACGAGCGCACGCGCGCAAGCCTGACCAGCGTCCGTGCGCGCTCAGCACCCACCTCGGCGTGCTCGAGCACCTGCTCGAGCTGAGTGCGCGCCCGCCGCGCCTCGCCCGCCTCGAAGGTCCAGAACGCGGCGTCGGAAAGGCGTCGGCGCGCGTCGGAAGAACGACCAGCCGGCGTCAGCCGCGCCGCCCACTCGCCGAGCTCGGCGGCGACGACGGGCGCTCCCCGGCCTCGCGCGGAGTGCGCCGCCTGCTCGAGCTGCGCCGCGACGGCCTCGTCCGGCCCGTCCGACGCAGCGGCGAGATGCCTCGCGCGCTCCTCTCGGAGGCGACGAGACCTGCGAGCCGGCGATGCGCTGCGCGTCGCCGCTCTGGGGTCGTCTCGTACGCGGCGGCGGCGAGGAGGGGATGGCTGAAGCGGACACGGCCTCCGTCGACCTCGGCGACCCCCTCGGCGAACGCGTGCGCGAGCGACGTCTCGGCGTCGCTCTCGAGCGCTCGCGAGATCACGTGCAAACGTGGATCGGCGAGCGCTGCCGCGTACAGCAGCGCCTCGCGGCTCGGCGTCGGCAGCGAGCGGATGCGCGAGCCGACGAGCTCTCGTAGGGCAGTCGGCACGGGCAGAGGGTCACCCGGGATGTGAGACGCGGAGCGCTCGGCGAGCGCGCGTGCGAGCTCGAGCGCGAAGAACGGGTTGCCGGCCGATGTCGTCCAGACCTGGGTGAGCGTCTGCCGGGGCAGTACGAGCCCGAGGCGTGACTCAAGCAGCCGATGCAGCTCGCCGAGGCGGAGCGGACCGACGGCTACCCTGGTCAGCTCCGGCAGAGTGCGATCCGGGTCGAGCGGTGGTGGCCGGTCGTCGTCGAGGCGGAGCGCAAGCAGCAGCGCGACCGGCTCGCGCCCGAGCCGCCGGGCCGCGAACGCGAGCACACGTGCCGAAGGAGCGTCGAGCCACTGAATGTCATCGACGGCGATGACGACCGATGCTCGGCCAGCGAGCGCGCGGAGGATCGCAGCGAGGCCGAGTCCGACGGCCCGCTCGTCCGCCGGCACGTCCCCCGCCGGCTCGAGCAGCAGCGCGACGCGCAACGCGCGCGCCAGCGGGTCCGGCAGCTCGCCGATCGCGTCGTGCACACCGGCCAGCAGGTCGCCCAGCGCCGCAAACGCGTACCCGGCCTCCGCGGCCAGCGGCCGGGCCGCGAGCACGTGGGCTCGGGATGCCCGTGCCTCCTCGCAGCCAGCGAGCCAGAGCGTCGTCTTGCCGGCACCCGGCTCGCCCTCGAGCAGCAGCGAGCACGGCCCCCTCACCACCCGCTCGAGGAGGCCGCGCAGGGCCTCGAGCTCCTTCTCGCGCCCGATGATCTCGTCAGGCATCTCGCTTCGAACCGATCTTGGCGTACGCACGAGAGCTGCGCCAGCGAGCCGAGGGCCCCGACGCCGGGGCCCTCGAGCGACGACACACAGCGAGCTCTAGACGAGCTTCTGGTTCCTCCACTTGCGATAGATGCCCTGCGCCTTTTGCGCGAAGGCGGACACCGCGTCGGCGGGGCTCGACTTCCCCTGCGCGACCTCGGCGAACATCTGCGGGATCAGGTACGTGTTGTAGATCTCGTCCATCACCGGCGTCGTGTTGCCGGGGTGGCCCGGGTTCGTCGTGTACTTCTCGGCGATCGTGGCCAGGACGGTGTACTTGCCCTTCGGCTTGTTCGCGTCCTGCGCCGAGAGCGCACGGATCGACTTGAAGCCACCCTGGATCGAGCCGGTCCAGGGCGGGAAGTTGTAGTACTTGCTGCGCATGAAGTGCTCGCGGTAGCCCAGCATCTGGTCGACGACGTACTTCTGCGCCGCCTCCTTGTTCTTCGCGAACTTCCAGATCAGGTAGACGCCCATCACGTGCTCGTTGCCCATGCGCATCACGGGGCCGCGCGGGATGGAGGCGAGCCACGTGTCGTCCGACAACGCCTGGTTTCCCGAGGACTCCGCCGAGCGGGCGATCGAGATCGCGTTCAGCGCCACCGAGAGCCGGCCCGCGAGGAACGCCTGGTTGTTCGACGCCGCGGTCCACGCGAAGACCTCGTCGGACATGCCGTTCCGGTAGATGTCGCGCATAACCGTGAGGGCCTGGATCGCGCCCCTGCGGTTCGCTCCCTGCCCGATGACGATCCGGTTCGCCTCGTTCTGGATGAAGCCGCCGTAGCAGTACAGGAGCGAGGTGAGCATCATGTTCGAGTCGATCTCGTTCGACATCCCGAGACCGACCGGATGCCCGATCTGCTTGAGCTTCGGCGCCCCGCGGCGGAGGTCCTCCCAGGTGTTGAGGCTCACGCCCGCCTCCTGGAGATAGCTCCGGCGGTACTGCACGGGGTCGGGCGCGTACGACTCGGGGAAGCCGTAGAACTGCTTCGTCCGCGGGTTGTACGTGCTCTTCCTGGCGACCTTCGTCATCGGCCCGACCTTCTTCGACACCTCCTGGACGAGGTCGGTGACGGGAATCGCCTGCTTCTGGAACGTCGACGGCGGCGAGATGAACCAGAAGAGGTCGTGACCGCTCTGTGCGGCCACCTCCGACGCCCCCGTGCTGTAGAGCAGGGCGTTGTTGATGTGGTCGACCTTGACCTCGACGTCGTTTGCCTCACCCCACTGCTTGACGTAGGTCCCGTCGAGCCACCGGTCGTAGTCGGGGACGAAGTGGGCCCACGTCATGATCCTGAGCTCGCCCGAGAGCTGCTTGTGCGCAAATCTCAGCGGGCCGTAGGCCCCCAGGGCCTTGTCCGACAGGCCTCCGAACATGCCGACGGCGAAGGCTGCCGCCGTGCCTCTCTTGAGCAGGTCGCCACGCGTCAGCTCCGGGCTCGCGCCTGCGACCTGGTCGGCTACGTCTGCCACGCCTACCTCCTTTTGGGCCTCTCGATTCTCTAGCGGAATGCGCCGCCTGTAAACCCCTTGATGAATCGATCGAGGAACGCGTTGTAGAGCAACGCGAGCGGGATGGCCGGAATCAGCGCAGCGGCCATCAGCGACTGCCAGAAGAACACGTCGCCGCGGATCAGGTCGTTCGGCACGCCCGCGGAGACGGTGCGCTGCTCGGAGCTCGAGATGAACGTGAACGCGTAGATGAACTCGTTCACGCAGAGCGAGAAGGCGAAGATGACGACGGTCAGGATCCCGGGCAGGGAGATGGGAAGCACGATCAGGTACAGCGCCTTGAGGCGTGAGGCGCCGTCCATCAGCGCCGCCTCCTCGAGCTCCCCGGGGATGGTCTTGAAGAACCCCATCAGCAGCCAGGTCGCGAACGGGACCGTGAACGACGGGTAGACGAGGATCAGCGCCCAGAGCGAGTCCTTGAGGCCGAGCTGGGTGATCAGCCGCGAGAGCGGCAGGAAGAGCAGGGTCGGCGGAATCAGGTAGATGAGGAAGATCCCGACGCCTGCGCTCTGACCCCAGCCCCCTGCGAGCCGAGCGAGCGCGTAGCCGGCAGGCATGGCGAGGAGCAGCGTGATGCCGACGACCGCCGCGCCCACGAGGAACGTGTTCAGGAGCCACGTTGCGTAGTTCGTGTCCTCGAAGAGGAATCGCACGTGGTCGGTCGTGGCGTAGTTCCAGAAGTCCCAGTGGAAGCCGCCCTCGAGGTCGTTGTAGAGGTACGGCGAGTGCTCGACGTTCGCGAGATCGAGGTTCGTCTTGAACATCGTCACGAGCGCGAAGTAGAAGGGGAACGCAAGGAGGATCGCGAAGGGCACGACGACGGCGTAGGTGGTCAGCTTCTGGCGTCCGGCCATTACGTCACCTGCGCCCTTCGGGCGAAGAACAGCATCAGGATGCTGACGAGCACGAGCAGCGGGAAGAGGAAGAGCGAGATCGCGGCTCCCTCACCGAGCGAGCCGCCGTCGATGCCGACGAAGTAGGCCCAGGTCGGCAGCACCTGCGTCGAGTTGAACGGCCCGCCGCGCGTCAGGATGTAGACGACCGCGAAGTCGACCGCCGTGAAGACGATCCCGAACAGGACGGCCACGAGCGCGATCGGGAGCTGGAGTGGGATATCGACGTACCAGAGTTTCTTCACCCCGGTCGCGCCGTCGATCTTCGCCGCGTCCTCGACCTCGTTCGGGATCGAGGCGCGACCTGCGATGAAGATCACGACGGCGAAAGGGAGGATTCGCCACGCGTGCACGAGCGTGATGGCGACGAGCGCGAGGTTCGGGCGGCCGAGCCACTGCAGCGGGACCTGCGCCTCCTCTTCGAGGTTTACGGCGCCCAGCAGCCAGACGAGCCCGTTGTCGAGATGGAGGCGAGCGAGCGTCCAGTTGACGACGCTGTAGAGCGAGTCGAGGAGCCACAGCCACCCGATCGTCGAGAGGACGACCGGCGCCGCCCACGGGAGCACAACGAGGAAGCGGATGAACCACTTCCCGCGGAAGTCCCGGACGAGGAAGTTCGAAAGGACCGCCGCGCCCACGAGGACGATGGCCTGCGAGGCGAGGGTGAAGATGAGCGTGTTCCGGACGGCACGCCGGAAGTTCTCGTCCTGCCACGCGTTCGTGAAGTTGTCGAAGCCGACAAAGTTGCCGGACAGCGAGCCGCCGATCGCGTCCGTGAAGCTGAGGTAGATCGCCCACACGAACGGGACGCCGACCACGAGCACCATGAAGATGACCGCCGGGGCGATGAGAAGCGGCGCGAGGATACGGCGGCTCTCGAGAGCGTGCCGCCAGCGACGTCCAGCCGGTTTCGACCGCGCAGCGTGGGCCTCCATACGGACCTGGCGATGTTAGAGGCTTGAAGCGGGTTGTGGCGCACGTACAGATGGGGGCTCGCACACGGCGCATCGCACAACCCATGTCGAGCCTCTTGTAGATTGCGGCCTCGGAGACCGACGTGGCCGAGATCACCCTCGAGAGCCTGACCAAGGTGTATCCCGACGGCACGCAGGCCGTCTCAGAGCTGGACCTCGAGGTGGCCAGCGGCGAGTTCGTCGTGTTCGTCGGACCATCCGGCTGCGGTAAGACGACGGCGCTGCGGATGATCGCCGGGCTCGAGTCCATCACGTCCGGGCACGTGACCCTCGACGGCCAGGTCATCAACGACCTGCCCCCGAAGAACCGGGACATCGCGATGGTCTTTCAGAACTACGCGCTCTACCCGCACATGGACGCGGCCAAGAACATGGGCTTCGCCCTGAAGATGCGCGGCCTGTCGAAGGACGAGATCGACCTGCGCGTCCGCGAGGTGGCAAGCATCCTCGGCCTCACCGACTCGCTGCACAAGAAGCCACGGACGCTCTCCGGCGGTCAGCGACAGCGTGTGGCGATGGGGCGGGCGATCGTCCGCAACCCGCAGGCGTTCCTGATGGACGAGCCGCTCTCGAACCTCGACGCGAAGCTGCGCGTGGAGATGCGCGCGGAGATCGCACGCATCCAGCGCGACCTCGGGGTGACGACGATCTACGTCACGCACGACCAGACCGAGGCGATGACGATGGGCGACCGCGTCGCCGTCATGCGGAACGGGTTCCTCCAGCAGATCGCCCAGCCGAAGGTTCTCTACGACCGGCCGCGCAATCTCTTCGTCGCCGAGTTCATCGGGTCGCCGGCGATGAACCTCGTCCTGGCCGACGTGGAGCGCGCGGACGGTGACGTCTCGGTCTCGTTCGGCCCGCACCGACTGCGCCTCGATCCGGCTGCACTCGAGAGGCACGCCGGCCTTCAGGCATACGACGGGCGGCAGGTCGTCCTCGGCATCCGGCCGGAGGACATGGAGGACGCTGCGGTGCTGCGGGAGACGCATCCCGACCGCGGGATGTCGGTCGTGTGCGACATCCGCGAGGACATGGGCTCCGAGGTATACGTCCACTTCAACGTGCCAGCCGAGCCGGTGTCGACGAGGGAGGTGATCGAGGCGCTGGAGGACGAGGAGGCGCGGATGGCCGCCGAGCGCGCCCGCGGTGGCGGCGTCGTCTTCATCGCCCGTCTCGAGCGAACGACGGAGGCGCGAGAGCGCCAGCCGCTCGCGCTCGAGGTCGACGTCACCCGGCTCCACTTCTTCGACCCGGAGAGCGGGCTCCGCGTCGACGACGGCGCCTCGGACGGGTCCGCGTAGCCGTGCCGCGGGCCGGTGGTGCCCCGGCCGGGAGGTACCGACACTCCGCAGGCGCTTTGCGACTCCACGCGCCACGGCGTTAGTGTCGGGTCGATGCCGCTCGACCCCTCCCGCGTCGTGTCCCGGCTCGAGGGCCTCCGGTCGCTGACCGGAGATGAGAACGGCGCGCAACGCATCGCCTGGACGGAGACCTGGGCGCGGGGCCGTGCGTGGCTCGCGGACTCGCTCTCCGACCTCTCGCTCGAGGTCGAGCGGGACGAGGCGGGGAACGACTGGTACACGCTTCCCGGGGAGTCGGACCGGGCCGTCCTGATCGGCGGTCACATGGACTCCGTGCCGAACGGCGGCTGGCTCGACGGCTGCCTCGACGTCCTCGCGGGCGCCGAGGTGCTTCGGCGCATCGCCGACGAGGGGACGCCGCCCGTCACGGTGCGGCTCGTCGACTGGGCCGACGAGGAGGGCGCCCGCTTCGGTCGGTCGCTGTTCGGCTCGTCCGCCGCAGGCGGCTCGATGGCCGACCAGAACGAGCTCCGCAAGCTCGTCGACCGTGACGGCGTCTCGCTGCCCGATGCAATCGGGGCGTTCGACGTCGACCTCGATCGCGCGCTCGAGGCGCGATCACAGCTCGAGAGCGCGGCTGCCTACCTCGAGCTCCACATCGAGCAGGGGCCGGTGCTCGAGTCGCTCGACCTCCCGCTCGGCGTCGTCCTCGGCACCTTCGGCGTCGAGCGCTCGCGGATCACGTGGACGGGCCAGGCGGCCCATGCCGGCTCCACGCCGATGGACCAGCGCCGCGACGCCCTCGCGGGCGCGGCGAAGCTCGCCCTCGCGATTCGCGACGTCGCCCGCGAGACGGGAGACGGCGCGGTCTGCACCTCGGGCGGCGTGACGTGCCGTCCCGGGATCGTCACGTCGGTCGTCGAGACCGCGGAGCAGCTTCTCGACCAACGCCACCTAGACGCCGGCAAGCTCGCCTCGATGCTCGCGCGCGCGCAGGAGCTCGCGCGCGGATTCGCAGCAGAGGAACAGATCGACGTGTCCTGGGAGCGGATCTGGTCGATCGAGCCGATCCTCTTCGACGAGACCCTGATCGGGTTCGCCGACGAGGCGATCCGCGAGGTAACCCCGACCGTGCACCACCTTCCGTCGGGGCCGCTGCACGACGCGGCCGAGGTGTCGCGCGCGGGTGTCCCGACCGTGATGCTCTTCGTCCAGAGTCTTCGTGGCCTGAGCCACACGAAGCTCGAGGACACGAGGGTCGAGCACCTCGAGCTTTCCGTCGCTGCCCTCGACCGGCTCGCCTCGAAGACGATCGCCTGGGCCGCTGCCGACTAGTCGGGAGCTTTTGTCACCGGGCCGACCTACGAGCGTGCCGCCACGACGACGCTAGATTGGTCGCGTCCAGAGAAACGGAGGCGCGCGATGGAGGCTCCCAGCCATGTCCCGCCCGGCGGTCAGGTCCTGACGCCGTACATCTGTCCTCGGCAGGCCGCGAAGGCGCTCGATTGGTACCGCGAGGTCCTCGGCGCCCGGGAGACGATCGACCGCTTCGTCGATACCGACGGACGGATCGGGCATGCGGAGATCGTGATCGCCGGCGCCGCGATCATGGTCTCCGACGCCTACCCGGACTTCGGCGCCGAGGCGCCTGCGGAAGGGAATACCAGGGCGACCTTCGCCCTCAACCTCTACGTCCCCGATGCCGACGCAACCGTCGAAGCCGCGGCGGCGGCCGGCGCCGCCGTGCAGCGACCGGTCGAGGAGCAGTTCTACGGCAGTCGCATGGGGACGATCGTCGACCCGTTCGGCGTCAGGTGGATGATCGGGACACACGTACGGGAGGTGAGCGAGGAGGAGCTCGCTGCGGCAGCAGCCGAGTTCGCCCAAAGCGGCACGGTGCGGGACGCCGACAACTGAGCCTGCCGAGTCGATGCTCGCGCTCGAGTCACGCAACAGGACTTCTGGCGCGCAGCGTGGCGACGGCCGATACTGACTGCTTCGAACACGACGGAGGACCCGCCACATGCCACTCTCATTCGGCGTCACCGTGCTGCCCGACCCGCCCGCCTCGCGGCTCGTGGAGCTGATGAAGCTCGGCGAGGACAACGGCTTCGAGATCGGCTGGACCTACGACTCGCACTACCTCTGGCAGGAGTCGTTCCCGCTCCTCACGATGGCGATCCAGGCGACGTCGGCCATGAAGTTCGGCCACCTCGTGACGAACCCGGGAACGCGGGAGCCGACCGTCCTCGCGAGCCTCTACGCGACGCTCCACGACATCTCGGACGGGCGGATGGTGATGGGGATCGGCCGCGGCGACTCCGCCCGGCGCACGATCGGGCAGCAGCCCGTCAAGGTCGCGGAATTCGAGCGGCGGCTGCAGATGATCAAGCCCTTCATGAACGGGCACGAGGTGCAGTGGAACGACAAGGACCTCCAGTTCAAGTGGGTTCGCCCGGAGTTGCCGGAGATCCCGATGTGGGTCGCGGGCTACGGACCGAAGGCGCTCGCCGTCGCCGGCCGTGTCGGCGACGGGGTGATCATCCAGCTCGCCGACCCGGAGATCATCCAGTGGATCATGGCGACGGCACGGGCGGCTGCCGCGGAAGCGGGACGCAATCCGGAGGAGCTCAAGTGCATCGTCTGCGCGCCGAGCCACGTGGGCCCGATCGAGGAGGGCCGTGAGCAGACGCGATGGTTCCCCGCGATGGTCTCGAACCACGTGATGGACCTCATCGAGCGGTACGGCACGGACGGCTCCGTGATCCCAAGGGCGCTCACCGACTTCGTCGAGGCGCGGAAGTTCTACGACTACGAGGAGCACTCACGCGTCGGCGCCGCCCACGGAGAGTTCGTGACCGACGAGATCTGCGACCGCTTCTCCGTGCTGGGCGACGTCGACCAGATCACGACGAAGCTCCGTGAGCTCGAGTCGATCGGCGTGGATCACTTCTCCATCTACCTCATGACGCACGGGCAGGAGGAGACGCTCGAGGCGTACGGATCGCACGTGATCCCGTCGTTCAGCGGAGCGACCGCGTAGCCGGCCCGCAACGGACCCGATTCAGGCACCGCCGATGACCGACGCCGACAGCCGGATCGAGCCCTGGCGATCCGTCGCGGCGGGGTGGGAGCGGCGAGCGGGGGTCTTCCGCGACGCGACTGTCCAGCTCACCGAGCGTCTCGTCACGCTCCTCGACCCGACGCCGGGCGAGACGATCCTCGAGCTGGCGGCCGGGCTCGGTGAGACGGGCTTCGAGGCCGCTCGACGCCTGGGGCCCGAGGGTCGTCTGCTCACGACCGACGCTGCGCCCGAGATGGTCGCCGCCGCCGAGCGACGGGCCGAGGAGCTCGGCATCGACGGCGTCGAGCCACTAGTGCTCGACCTGATGGCGATCGACCTGCCCGATGGGTCGGTCGACGGCGTGTTGTGCCGCTTCGCGGTCATGCTCGTCGACGATCCGGGCGTGGCCGTCGCGCGAGATCGCGCGGGTGCTGCGACCAGGCGGTCGGGTGGCGCTCGCAGTCTGGGCGTCGCCGGACGAGAACGACTGGATGACGGCAACCGGCCGGTCCGCGCTCGAGCTCGGGCTCATGGAGCGCCCCGATCCGCAGGGCGCCCGGGCCGTTCCGGCTCGCCGACGTCGGGGCACTGCGACAGCTCCTCGCCGACGCAAGGCTCGAGGTCGAGACGATCGAGGACGTGCCCGTGCGATGGCTCGCCGAGTCGCTCGACGAGTGGTGGGAGACGTCCCGCGACATGTCGCCGACGATGGCGACGCAGCTGGCGAATCTGGCGCCGGAGGAGACAGACGCGATCCGTCGCGGGGCCGAGCGGCGACTCGCAAGCCACGTTCAGGCTGACGGCTCGCTGGTCGTACCCGGGCTGGCTCGTGCCGCTCTCGCCAGCCGACCGGGCTGATCAGCGGCAGGGCGGAATGGCGAGGGCCGGACTTGAACCGGCGACACCACGGTTTTCAGCCGTGTGCTCTACCAACTGAGCTACCTCGCCTGGACGATCCAGTCTAGCCCCGGAAACAGCGTCCGTGACCAGCGTGTCGGCGGCGCCGGAGGGCTGCGCCGACCACCGTGTTAGCGTCCCGCGGTGGCCGCGACGCCGAAGACCGTGTCGATCGTCGGGGCGCCCCTCGACCTCGGTCAGGGCCGGCGCGGCGTGGACATGGGGCCCTCGGCGATCCGCTATGCGGGGCTGGAAGAGCGCCTGTCGTCGTTCGGTTGCCATGTCGTCGACAGGGGGAACGTCGCCACGCCCGAGCCGGAGTTGCTCGTCGTGACGGACCCGAGCGCGCGTTTCCTTCCCGAGATCCTCGAGGCGTGCTCGCGCCTTGCCGCGATCGTCGGCGACGTCGTCGCAGACGGCGCGATCCCACTCGTCCTCGGCGGCGACCACTCGATTGCACTCGGAACGCTGGCAGGCCTCCGGACCGCGGCCGGGGCGCCCGGGGGGGTTCTCTGGATCGACGCGCACGGCGATCTCAATACGCCGGCGACCAGCCCGTCGGGGAACGTTCACGGCATGCCGCTCTCCGCCGCCCTCGGTATTGCGGGCGACGGTTTCGCACACGACGGGCTGGAGCTGCCGGCAGTCGACCCCGAGCGCGTAGTGCTCGTCGGCGTGCGCTCGCTCGACCCTGCGGAGCGCGCATTGATCAGGGAACGGGGAATCCGTGTGATCACGATGACCGAGATCGACCGGGTGGGGATCGAGGCCGTGATGCGCGAGGCGCTCGACCGCGTGGCCGGACCCGGGTTCGTCCACGTCTCACTCGATCTCGACGCACTCGACCCGGAGATCGCCCCCGGCGTCGGCACACCTGTGAAGGGCGGGCTCACGTACCGCGAGGCGCATCTCGCGTGCGAGGACCTGGCCGAGTCCGGGCTCGTCGGCTCGCTCGAGCTCGTCGAGGTCAATCCGATCCTCGACCGCGAGAACGGCAGCGCGGCGATCGCCGTCGAGCTCGCGGCGAGCGCGCTCGGCCAGTCGATTCTCTGACCCGGCTCGTGGACGACCCGGAGGAGCAGGAGTTCCAGCGCAGGAGTTCCAGCGCCTCTGGGGTCCCTGGGCGCAGCTCGAGCCGCGCGACGCCGCGACCGTGCTCGACGGGTTCGACAGGCCGTGGTGGATCTCGGGAGGATGGGCGATCGAGGCGTTCACCGGTGCCTCGCGCGCGCACAAGGACATCGATGCGACCATTTTTCGGCGCGTCGTCGGCGCGCTGAGAGAGCACCTCCGCGGGGCGCCTCGACATGTGGGCAGCCGGCAGCGGGACACTCCGCCTGCTGGACGATCGGCGCCCGCGTCCCCCGACCTGGGCGGGCCAGCTCTGGCTCCGCGAGCATGCCCTCGCGCCGTGGGTTCTGGATGTCCAGCTCAACCCGGGTGGCCGCGCCGGTGGGTCTACAAGCGGGATCGTTCGGTCTCGCTGCCTCTCGATGAGGCGACCTGGGTCGCCTCAGACGGCATTCGGTATCTCCGCCCCGAGCTCGTCCTGGCCCACAAGGTCATGCTCGCGCGGGGCGTCGACGAGGATGATCTCGCTGCAACGCTTCCTCTCCTCGACGCGGAGGGCCGCGAACGGCTGGCCGGGCTCGTGCCGACCGGGCACCCCTGGCACCCCCTGCTCGACGAGCGCTCCGCGCGAAGGAAGAGCGTCCGGGCCGGCGATCCGCGCCACGAACGCTCTTCGGTGGCTCGACCTTAGCGCACCCCGGCCGCCGGGCCAAGCACGCGGATCACGAGCGGCTGCCCCGGAAGGGCGTGCAGCATCGACGCGGCGCTTCCCCGATTGATCGCGACGGACATGTTGCGGTAACTGTCCTCGTACAGGATCACGTCGCCCGGCCGAGCGTCCGCGAACGTGCGTGCCATGACCGCGTAGTAGCCCTCCCCCGCGAGCACCAGCTCGACGCGCGTCCCCGGGGCGACGCCCGCTCGCTCGATGTCGTCACGCGTCAGGTTCAAGGCGATGTTGCCAAAACTGTCGACGTACAGCATCGTCGCGGAAATTCGATCGTCTCCGAACACCGGCACCGGGAGGTCGAGGCGGACCAGAGCGTCGGGGTCGAGCGGCGGACCGAGCTCGGCGAGTGGGACGCCGTTCGCCAGATGCGCGGCGGCAGGAGCGAAGAGATCCCGGCCGTGAAAGGTGCGTGAGATCGTCTCGAGCGCGTAGGCGGGGTTCGCGAGCTCCCGCGCTTCGGCGATGCCGGCGCGCTCGGCTGCGGGCAGGAGGAGCCCGTTGTCAGGCCCGACGAACAACCGACCCTCGGCATCCGCCAGCGCCAGCGGGCGCCGCGAGCCCCCGACACCAGGGTCGACGACCGCCAGGTGCACACCAACGGGCATGTACGGCAGCGTGGTCGAGAGGACGAGCGCGCCCTGGAGGACTGCGGTTGCCGGAATACCGTGGGTCACGTCGATCACCCGCGTCTCCGGCGCGATGCGCGCGATGACGCCATGACACGTGCCGACAAAGTCGTCCTGCAGCCCGAAGTCCGAAAGGAAGCAGACCACCATCGGGCCGAGTCTACGACGCCGAGAGCGCTCGCTCGACCGCGTCGACAACCCCGTCGAGATCGCTCGTCTGCGCCTCGCACGTCACCGGTATCCCCTCGGCGAGCGCGGCACGTGTCGTCTCCGGGCCGATCGAGACGACCGGAGCGTCGGCCGCACACCGCGCGTAGGCGCGTGCCGCCGAGGCCGAGGTGAGCACGACGAGGTCGGAGCCCGGCCAGACGTCGGGCGTCAGCTCGAGCGTCCGATACAGCACGACGACCTCGGCGTCGAGCGCGTCGGGGAGCAGTCGTCGAGCACCCTCGGCGGCCGCGAAGAGAACCCGACCCGCGGGCCTCGGCAATGCGTCGAGCAGGCCTTCCTGCGTGGAGGTCGCCGCAACGAGATCGGCGCCGCCGAACGCGTCGGCGGTCGCCCGACCGATCGCCGCGACGCGGCGCGGCGTGCCGCGCATCCTCCTCCTCATCTCGCGCGCGCCGTTCGGGCTCGTCAAGACGAGCCAGTCGTAGCCGTCGAGATCGATCGGATCGTCGCCGAGCGGCTCGATCGCCACGAGCGGGACGTGAACGACCTCGTGGCCGAGCGCCCGGAGTCGCTCGAGCAGCGGGCCTTCCTGGCCGGCCGGGCGTGTGACGACGATGCGCGCCACCGTTCTAGCCCCGTCCCGAGCCCCCGCCCACCCACGGGGATGCCCACCGTACCGGCGATCGTGTGACGTGTCCGTGTCGAGTTCGCGCCGATTGTGTGCCACGTCCGTGGAGGGCTCGGGCTCGCGCGGATCGATGACGGCCGCTCCCCGCCGCGGTCGCCATACGCGGCGATTGACGAGGGCAGAGTGGGTTCGCGGCCCCCAAATACCGCGATTCACGAACGCCGAGCCCGGTCGCGGTCGCGATACGCGATGCACGAACGCCGAGCCCGGTCGCGGTCACCATGCCGCCTTCGGACCGGCGGGCATCACCGGGCGAGCGCGGCGAGCTCGCGGCCGAGCGCGTCCGGGTCGTCGCCGCGCAGCCGCTCGACCCAGCTCCCGTCCTCGGCGGCGATCAGAGCCGTGAGGCTCACACCGTCGTGGTGTGCGGCGACCGGCGCGAGGCATCCACCGCCGACCACGGCGACACAACGCCGCTCAGCCTCGACCCGCCGCCTCGTCTCGGCGTCGTCCGCTCGCGCGACGAGCACCTCCTCACCGGCACGGACCTGCATCGCCAGGGCGCCCTGTCCGGCCTCGGGCAGCATGACCTCGGGATCGAGTCGTGCTCCGATCTCGTCGCCGAGCCCGAGGCGATCGAGCCCGCACGCTGCGAGCACCACCGCGTCCAGCCCTCGTTCACCCCGTTTCCGCAGCCGGGTGTCGATGTTTCCCCGCAACGGCTCGACCGACAAGCTCGGCTCGAGCGCGAGGAGCTGCGCGCGGCGCCGAACCGACGCGGTACCGATCCTCAGGCCGGGCCGGATTGCGGCGACGCCGCACAGTGCGTCCCTGGGGTCCTCGCGCACCGGGTAGGCGCCGACGGCGAGACCCTCCGTGTCCGTCGAGGTCATGTCCTTGGCCGAGTGCACGGCGATGTCGATGCGGCCCTCGAGAAGCGCCTCCTCGAGCTCCTTGACGAACACTCCTCGACTGCCGATCTCGCCGAACGGCCGTGTCCGATCGCGATCGCCCGCGGTCGTGATCGGCACGAGCGCGATCTCGACACCCGGCCTGCGCAGCGCATCGGCCGCGCGCTCGGCCTGGGTGAGCGCGAGCCTACTGCCGCGCGAGCCGACGCGAAGCAACACGGCAACGCCGTTCGGACTGCGTCCCGGGGATGCCGCAGACCCGGCGCCCGCGAGGCCGGATCCGGACGAACGCCGTCGGCATGAGCAGCGGAAGCGGCCGACCGTGGGAGTTGACCATGGGGCGGGTCACGCCTCGCTCTCCTCCCCGAGCCCGAACAGGTGGCGCACGACGTCAGCATAGAGAAGCCCGTCCGGTGTCACCGCAGCCTCCTTCATGCGCACGGTGGGCTGATGGAGCAGCTTGGCGACGATCTGCGCGGTGACGGTCTCGACCACGTCGCGGTCTCCTTGCGGCAGCCGCCCGAGGCGCGCCTCGACCCGGGCCAGCTCCGACGTGCGAATCTCCTCGGCCCGGGCCCGAAGCGAAGCGATCGCGGGCACCACTGCCAGGGACGCCTGCCAGGCGCGAAAGCGCTCGGCCTCGTCCGCGACGATCCGCTCCGCCTCGACCGCCCCCGCACGACGGCCCGCGAGCGACGACGCGACGATCGTCTCGAGGTTGTCGATGTCGTAGACGAAGCATCCGTCGATCGCCGCCAGCGCCGGGTCGACGTCGCGGGGCACGGCGAGGTCGACGAGGAGCAGCGGCCGCCCGCGACGTGCCCTCAGCGTCGCCAACAGGTCATCGGTCGACAGCACGAAGCCAGGCGCGCTCGTCGACGAGACGACGATGTCCGCGTCTGCAATCGCCGGCGCAAGGGTGTCCAACGTGCCCGCCCGCGCGCCGAGCTCGTCGGCGAGACGTTGTGCATGCTCGAGTGTGCGGTTGGCGACGTGGGCGACGACGGCGCCACGCGTACGGAGGTTGCGAGCCGTGAGCTCGCTCATCCGTCCGGCGCCGACGAGCACGACGCGGCGGTCGTCGAGACGCTCGAAGACCTGTTGGGCGAGCGCGGCAGCCGCTGCCGGTATAGAGGCCGGGCTCTCCCCGATCGACGTCTCGACACGCGCTCGCCGCCCCGCATGGAGCGCCATTCGGAACACCCGGTCGAGGAGCGGTCCCGGCGCGCCGGCCTCGAACGCGTCACGCACCTGGCCGAGGATCTCGCCCTCGCCCGGAACCATCGAGTCGAGGCCCGCCGCGACGCGGAATAGGTGCAGCGCCGCCGACTCGTCCGCCAGCCTGTACGCGACGGGAGAAAGGGACGCCGAGGCGGGCCCGGCGAGTGAGAGCAACGCGCGGTCGGCGCGATCCGCAAGCCCGGCGTCCTCGTCGGCAGCGACGTAGAGCTCGGTGCGGTTGCACGTCGAGAGAATGACGGTCTCGAGGGCCTCTCTCGACGAGAGCTCGCGAGCAAGAGCGGATGCAGCACCGAGATCGACCGCGACGCGCTCGCGGAGCTCGAGCGGGGCGCTGTGGTGCGAGACGCCTGCGAGCGCGAGTCTCATGTCGCGAAGTGGGTGAGCGGGAGCACGATCGCGATGAGGGCGGCGCCGCCGACGAGTAGCCACGCGAGCCGTCTGCCTTGCAGACCGGCTTCGTGGCGAAGGATCAGCGCGAGCGCGTAGAAGCCCCACATCCCGACGGTGACCGTCATCGCGGCATCCAGGCCGTCCACCTCGAGCCAGGCGAGCCCGACGACAATGCCGGCGGACAGCAGGGCAAGCCCTGCGAGAACGACGCGCACGGCCAGCCGGTCGAGCGCAGCGAGAGAGGGAAGGCGGAGGCGAAGGAGCCCGGTGTCGCGGCGCGTGAGCCGTCGATCCTCGTAGAGGTACAGCAGCGCCATGGCGGCCGCGACCGTGAAAGTCGCGAACGCCGCGAGCATCAGGCCCGCGTGGAGCGCGAGCGCCCATCCGTCACCCTCCGTGTCGTCGACTCCGGTCCCGCCGCCGGCCCACGCGACGATCAGCAGGCACGCAGCGACGGGCATGACAGCCAGCCCGATGAGGCGATACCGGGGACGACAACCCCAGATGAGGTAGGCCGAGACGACAAGCCAGGAGAGGAGATTGAGGGCGCCCGCCCAGGTTCCCCACGGGAACCCGTCGGCGGAGAGCGCCTGGACGACGAGCAGCGCGGTCTGGGCGAGCCAGCCGATCCGCACGCCCCAGATCCCGAGGCGCCCCCATCGACCGGCGCCACGCAGCTCGCCCGCATACGCCACTGCGGCCTCGCCGTACGCGAGCAGCGCAGGCAGGACGAGCAGCTCAGCCATCGGACGGCTCGCTCGCGACCGGGCGCGCACGCGCGAGCTGGGCAAGCTCGCCGGTCTCCCGCTCGAGTCGCGACAGCTTCGCCGCGACGATCGCAACCCAGACGAGCACGACGACGACGAACACCCCGTATGCGGCAGCCACGTACTTCTCTCCCGAGCTCACGGCGTCAGCGCCTCCCGGAGGTCGCGGAGGTTCAGGTCGGTTCGCTTGCCGGCGAGCTCGGTGCGGTACATCACGTAGGCAAGAAGCGTGATCGACGCCCAGGAGACACAGAACGCGGCGAACATCTCGCCGGTCATCTGCGGCCCGTCGCGTGTGAAGACCGTGGGGTGGATGAAATCGTTCGCAAGCCGGATCGCGAAGAAGCTGACCGGGATCAGCGCCACCCCGAACAGCGCGTAGACGCCCGAGATCCGCTCGCGGCGTGGACCCGGCTCGATCGAGAAGCGGAGCATGAAGTACGCGCAGTAGAAGAGGAAGAGCACCAGGAAGAGCACGAGCTGGTTCGAGCTCCACGTCCACCACACGCCCCATGACGCCTTTGCCCAGATAGCACCGGTGACGAGCGTCAGCACGCCGAAGATCGTGCCGAGGTGGACGCCCGTGTAGCTCTCGAGGTCGTACCGCTCGCCTCTCGTCGAGAGGAGCCGGAATGCCTTCCACGCGCCGAGCCCGAAGCACGCGTAGGCGGTGAGCGCGATCGGCACGTGAACGTAGAAGATCTTCTGCGAGAAGCCCTGGTCCGCGTCCTCGGGCGCGACGGCGAAGATCATCACGACAGACAGGCCGACGAGAGCCACGGCGACGACCGCCAGCGCTGTCAGGGATGGCTTCGTAATGCTCATCGCGAGAGGGTCACTCGGTGACGACGTACTCGAACGCCGCCCACGAAAGTATCGCGAAGACCACGTCGTAGAGAGCCAGGAAGGCGAGAAACGTGCCCGGCTCGTCGGAGATGCTGGCCCCGACACCGCCGACGACGAGCGGGATCGCCAGCGGGAGGAAGAGGAGCGGGAGGAGCACTTCGCGCCCCCGGGCGGCGGCGGCCATCGCCGAGACGAGGGAGCCGACGGCGCAGATGCCGAGCGACGCGAGCACGACGCCGCCGAGCGCCGCCGCGTCGAGCGGGGCGAAGAACAGGACGAAGGCGGGAAGCGCGACCAGCTCGGCGGCGACCAGGAAGGCGAGCGTCGCGAGCGTCTTGCCGAGCCAGATGGCACTGCGGTCCGAGGGCGCGAGGACGAGGCCGTCGAGCGCTCCCGCCTCTCGCTCGGGCACCCACGACCGGGCCAGACCGAGAAGCGCGGTGAACACGAGCGCGACCCACAGCAGTCCGTACGCGGCGTCGTCTCCGGCATCGGCAGGCAGCGCGAAGTGGAACACGACGAGCGTCGACACAACGAAGAGCAGCATCGCGGGCAACGTGTCGCGGGCCCGCAATTCCAGCCTCAGGTCCTTGCGCGCCAGCGTCGCGACGTCGGCGAAGTACTCGCTCACGCCTGCCCCAACGCGAGCGTGGCCGGCCGCGAGCGCTTCGAGCCGGTCGGGGTCGTGCGTCGCGACGACGAGCGCGCACCGCCCGGCGCGCCCCGCGAGCTCCAGGTCGAGCAGGGAGGCGCCCTCGTCGTCGAGCGCCGAATGGGGCTCGTCGAGCACGAGAAGCGTCGGCTCGTGCAGAAGGGCGCGACAGAGGGAAAGCCGCTGCGTCATGCCACGGGAGAACGCCGCGACGCGCTCGGCGCGCGCATCCCACAGACCGAAGCGCTCGAGGAGCATCCCGATACGCTCGCGCCGTTCCGGCACGCGATAGAGACGGCCGTAGAGGTCGAGGTTCTCGAGCGCCGTCAGCTCGCGGTAGAGAAGCGGCTCGTGACCGACATACCCGACGCGACCGCGCTCCAGCGCGACGTCGAGCGTGCCCCGCGTCGGCGCAACGAGCCCGACGAGGAGCCGCAACAGCGTCGACTTGCCGGATCCGTTGGGTCCCGTGACAACGAGAGCTCCCCGCGGACCGAGGTCGAACGAGATATCGCGGAGCACGCGCCGTGCTCCGTATCGCTTCTCGAGCCCCACTGCACGGATCACGGCCGCCTCGGTCACGGCGGCACATCACCCTCGGCGACCGTGGTGGGGAGCTCCGGGAGCCCCGGGCGCTGCGCAGACGGCAACAGCCACGACAACCACCCCCAAGGGCACCCCCGGTGCCCTGATGTCACGCTATCGCCAAAGGTGTGCCGCATGGGTGCCGTGATCGTGCCGGAAGTGTCACCGGCGCGTCGCCTTCGCCGCGTTTTCTCTGCCCTGTTTCCTCTGCCCTGTAGGCGCGGACAGCGCCACGCACGCGAGAGCTTCCCCCGTCGTTCGGGCAGCGCGGTGCGGGTGGGCCCGGACACGCACCCGGCGTGCTTCCCGCATTGCCTGGCACGACAGCCAGTCCTGCGCGTGTACCGCTGACGCGGTGGGCCGCTGCGATCTGTCCCGCGGGAGCGGCACAGGCGCCGCCGTCTGCGCGATCATGCGTTGCGTGGAGGGTCTTCGTCCGAGTCAGGTCGACCTGCTCGCGCGACACCGAGAGCGAGCGCTCGACGTCCTCCTGCCCGCTGCCGCCGGTTACACGGGCAGCGTCCGCCTGCGCGACACGGCCGAAGGGCAGGCGCTGCTTGCCCAGGCGCCCGATCTGCTCGTGTCGGTCGCGATGTCGTCCGCCGCTGCTGCGGTCGAGCGTCGGCGCCTCCAACAGTCGCGGGCGAGCGCCGGCGAGGTCGTCCAACTCGAGGCTGCGGATGCGTTCCCGGGCGAGGTCCTGCGCGCACTCCGGCGACGGCGGCTCCCATTCAGACCCGACGACGTCGTCCTGCTGCTCGACCTCGGCAGGTCGACGCTGAAACGCGATCGCGTCTTCGAGCAGTCGTTCGAGACCGTCTCGCTCGCGGTGTCGGCGGCAACGCAGGTCCTGCGCGGTCCGACTGATCGGGCGCCGCTCCTGGGCGCGCTCGATCGCGTGGGGCTGGCCATCGACGCCCTGGAGCTTCCGCCGACGCGCGAGGCGGGCGAGCTGCGACGCAGGATCCAGGCTCTCCTGGCCGCCAACGTGCCGGGTGGGATGCTCGATCTTTCGGTTCTCGACTCACGCGACGCCTGGGCCAAGGAGGCCGAGGAGGTCCTGCGTCGCCATTCCGAGGGCTGGGACGGCGTTCAGCGCCTCGTCGCGCTCTTCGCCCGCGCCTCGGGGGCGCGACCGACGGCTGCGTGGCGCCGCGAAGCGACCGCGGCGGCGGAGCACTGCGAGAGCTTCGGCACACTCGTCGAGGAGCTCCTCGAGCCGCTCTTGCGGATCGACCTTTCCACCTCCGGCATCCCCCGGCCGCCGGGATGGCTCCTCGCGCCCGGCAACGAGGTGATCGCCAAGGGCGCGATCTGGGCGACGGCAGAGGTCGACGAGCCGTGGGTCGTCCCGCTCCTCGGGCGTCTCGCGCTCCGCGGCGCCGCGCCGGCGCCGCACGCGGGCGTCACGACGGCTCTCTCGCACAAGGTCGCCAGCGCTGCGATCGAGGCCCTCGCAGCGAGGGGAACCCCGGAGGCCGACACGGAGCTCCGGACGCTACTCGCCGAGATCCGCCGTCGCGACCTGCTCAAGCGGATCGCGGCGATCGTCGGCGAGGAGGCACCCGAGACGCGCGCCCGCGACGAGCGGATCCGTCGCGAGAAACGACGCGCGGTCCAGCAGAAGGCGGCCCCGGACTCGGCGGAGCGCCAGCGACTGGCGTCGCACCACGTGCGTCGGGACCTCGCTCCGGGCCTACGTGCGGCCGGGTTCGCAGACGCTGCGGGGAGAACGTTCTGGCGCGATCTCGGCGACCGGGTCGAGACCCTGCACTGCACGGCGCATGCGGAGGGGCTGACGCTCGAGCTCGGAATCTGGTTCCGATTCGTCCCGCGGCCGACGACAGGCCCCGAGCGGGATGGACTGCCGCGCCCTCCGGTCACCCTGTGCGACCTCCGTGGCAACGTCCACACGTGGTACGACGAGCTGCCGGCCGCAGGCGTGACGGCGGCGCGCTGGTTCGCACGCTGGCGACCGCTCCCCGCGGTTCTCCGTTGGCTGCTCGTCGGCAAGTCGTCGGACAGGGTCTTCGGGCCGGGCGCGCCCGGCGCCCCCGAGCACACGCTCCTGACGGGCTATGTCGCAAGAGAGCTCGGCGAGGAGTCTGTTGCCCGCAAGCGCCTCGCCCGCGCGGCGGCCCACTTTCGCGAGACCCTCGACCACCGCGAGGTCGGCACGATCGAGGCCGCATCGGAGGAGGCCTGGGTCGAGCGCCTGGAAGCTGACGCGCGCCTCTGACCACGACGCGAGCACGGGCCGGGGGCCTGGCCATCGAGCGCCCGCCGTCGACCTCACGCCCGATCAACCACCCCCAGGGGCACCCCCGGTGCCCTGATGTCACGGTATCGAAGAATGTGTGTCGGCTGTGCGCCAGCTTTGTGCCGGAAGTGCGCCAGCTCTTGTGCAGAAAGTGCGACGGCGGTCAAACGAATTGCGACGGCGCCTCCTCGAGCGGCGTGCCCGGGAGCACGGCCGGTGCAACCGCCCCCCGGGCATCTACCCAGCCCGTCGCGCACGACACCCAGTCCGTCGCGCACGGCACCCAGTCCGTCGCCGACGACAGCGGCGATAAAGCCCGCTCAGGAGAGCGCGTCGAGCAAGACGAACGCCAGGAAGACGATGGACAGCACCCCGTTCACCGTGAAGAACGCCGCGTTGAGCCGGCTGAGGTCGCCGGGACGCACAATCGCGTGCTCGTACGCGAGCAGCGCGACAACGACGGCGAGGCCGAGCCAGTACCACGCGCCGACGTCGAGCCCGGCCCCGACGAGCGCGAGGAGAAAAATGGTGCCGGCGTGCATGACGTGTGCGCCGAGGAAGGCGCCGCGGATCCCGAAGCGGGTCGCCCACGAGTGAAGGCCCTCGGCCAGGTCGTGCTCCCGATCGAAGAGAGCGTAGAACAGGTCGAACCCGGCCACCCACAATCCCACCGCGCCGCCGAGCGCCCAAGCCTGCCACGGTAGCTCGCCAGTAACCGCGACCCACGCGCCCACGGGCGCGAGGCCGAGGCACGCGCCGAGCCAGAGGTGACAGAGCCACGTGACCCGCTTCAGGTACGGGTAGACGAAGAACAGGACGACCGGAATCGGCCACAGCCAGCGGACGAGCGGGTCGAGCTGCCAGACGGCCACGAGGTACACAACGAGCGCGAGCCCGCACAGAAACGCCACGTGCCAGTGCGTCAAGGCGCCGGAGGGAAGCTCCCGTGTCGCGGTGCGCGGGTTTCGCGCGTCGATCTCCGCATCGACGAGCCGGTTGAGCCCCATTGCGAGCGTCCGGGCGCCGACCATGGCGAGCGTGATCCAGCCCATCGCCTCGAGACCCGGCCAGCCGTCGACCGCGAGCAGCGCCCCGACGTACGCGAAGGGGAGCGCGAACACCGTGTGCTCGAGCTTCACGAGCCGCGCGAGTCGGAGTGGCAGCGGGGCGGCGACGACGCTCACGCGGGATCCTTCGTCTTGGAGACGAGGACAACCTCGTCGATGCGCATCTCCTTGTCGATCGCCTTCGCCATGTCGTACACGGTCAGGCCGGCGACGGCCACGGCGGTGAGAGCCTCCATCTCGACGCCCGTCTGAGCCGTCGTCTCGGCCGCTGCCTCGATCGCCACGCCCTCCCCGTCGACGGTGAACGTCACCTCGACGACGCTCAGCGGAAGCTGATGGCACAGCGGGATCAGCTCACTCGTCCGCTTGGCCGCCTGGATGCCGGCGATCCGGGCGACGACGAGTGCGTCCCCCTTCGGAAGCGTGCGGATGCGCTCGGCGGTCGCCGCCGCCATCCGCACCCGGCCACGGGCGACCGCGCGCCGGCGCGAGACGGCCTTGTCTCCGACGTCGACCATCCGCACCTCCCCGGTCGCCTGGTCGACGTGCGAGAGCTCGCTCATCTCAACACCCTGGGGCAGTCGTTGGCCCAGCGCATCATTGCGCCGTCGTTGTCTAGTCGGACAAAGGGTACTACGGGCCCAAAGAGCTCCTCTGAACGAATGCGGGTCTCGTGCGGCTCGCCGAGGATCAAGGTCGGCTCGTGGAACCAGCCGGGCAGGTCGATTCCGGGGCCGCGGCCGCGCCTGCGCAGCGCCTCCAGCGGCTCACGAGCGAACGCGACCTGGGCAGCGCGCGCTTCGGAGATCGCCTCGGCACGATCCTCGGGCGTAGTGACCGGCACACGGCCGACGGTCTCGAGCGTCGCGGGGTCGACCGAGACGAGCTCCCGCGCGACGACGTCCGGGCCCGCGCTCACCCGCGCATCGTAGCCCCGGCGCGCTACGGCGCCCGCAGCGGGATCCGCGCCTCGAGCTCGGACGTCTCCTGGTCCGCCCACGCGGCGAGGTCGTGCTCGCGGACACGCTCGCGGATCGCCTCGATCCGGGCATGCCGATCGTCGCGCGGCATGGCGATCGCGCGCTCGAGCGCCTCCGCCTGTTGGTCGACGTCGAGCGGGTCGACCCCCAGCGCCCATTCGCCCAGCTCCTCGTACGCGCCCGCCCGTCGCGACAGGACGAGGACGCCGTCGCGGTCGTTCACGAGCGGGGCCTCCTTGGCGACGAGGTTGAGGCCGTCCATGACGGGATTGATCAGCAGCACGTCGTACTCCGCGTACGCCGCCACGGACGCGTGGAAGTCGTCTCGCACGTCGAGACGGACCGGCGTCCAGCGCTCGCTGCCGAACCGGTCGTTGACGGCGTTCGCCGCCTCCTCGGTCCGACGGCGGTAGTCCACGTACTCGGGAATCTCCTGCCGTGAGGGGTCGAGCAACGCGAGCAGGACGATCCTGCCGTGGAGGGCAGGATCACGCTCGAGCAGACGGCCGAAGGCCTCGAATCCTCGTACTGCGTTCTTCGAGGGATCCGTCCGGTCGACGCGCAGGACGAGGATCTCCGGACGCTCCGCGACGAGCTCGCTCCGGCGCTCGCGCACCGGCTCGCTGTCGGCGAGCGTGGCGAACGCTTCCGTGTCGACGGCGATGGGATTCGCGTGCGAACGGCTCTCAGCGTCGGTCCCTCGTCCGAGGAGCGCTTCGCAGCTCTCGACGAACGCCGACCGCCATTGCTCCGTGTGGAAGCCGATGCTGTCGCACGCCAGCAGCCCCTCGTGGACCGCGCGGGCGATCTCCGAAGGCAGCACGGACCAGGCCTCCGGCCCCACCCAGGGGATATGGACGAACTGCGCGATGTGCGCGTCCGGACGGTCGGCCCGGACGAGCGAGGGAACGAGGTAGAGGTGGTAGTCCTGGACGAACAGCCATGCTTCCGGGGCTCCGTCGAGCTCCTCGACGGCGGCGCGCGCGAGCGCGCGGTTCGCAGCGACGTAGCCGTGCTGCCATGGGCTCATGAGCTCCGCCTGCGGATCGCGCTTGAGCTCCCAAAGGTCGTGTTGCACGAACCAGAGCACGGGGTTTGCGACGACCCCGTAGAAGAGGCGATACGCCTCCGGATCGTGCTCGACGAGCCTGAGGCGGAACGACGCGCCGGATGCCGAGCGCTCGACCCGGGCGCCCTCTCGCGCGAGCTTCTGCTCGACGTCGCCCATCGCGCTCGCGACCCACGTGACGTCGCCGCGCTCGACGAGAGGACGGAGCGCGGTGACGAGGCCGCCGGCGCCCCGCACGGTCGTGATCTCCCCGTCGGGCCCTTCGCGGAAGCCGACCGGGCCTCGGTTCGAGACGAGGACGAGCGGTCGCCGCACCGCCGGCTAGCCGCCTGCGAGCGGCCGGTCGGCGAGCGTCACGTCGACGGAGATCTTCTTGTCGCCCCGGACCACCGTGAAGGGGACCGTCTGACCGGGACTCAGCCCCGTCACGATGCGGGAGACGTCGTCGGCTCCCGCGACGGGCTGGCCGGCAATCGCGACGAGCAGGTCGCCGCCGAGCGTGATGTCGAGGCCGTTGTGCGCCTCGGTCCGCGAACCGCCGCGAAGGCCCGCCTGCGCCGCCGGCGTGCCGTCCTCGACGCGCGTGACGAGCGCCCCCCGCTCCGCACCGAGGTCAAAGGCGCCGGCGATCCCGGGGGTGACGTCCTGCGTCGAGATCCCGATGTACGCGTAACGCACGCGGCCGGTTCGCACGAGTTGGTCGAGCGAGCGCTTGGCGATGTCGATCGGGATCGCGAACCCGACCCCCTCGGCCGTGCCGCTCGTGCTCTGGATCTGCGCATTGATCCCGATCACTCGCCCGGCCGCGTCGAAGAGCGGGCCGCCCGAGTTCCCTCGGTTGATCGGCGCGTCGATCTGGATCGCGTTGGCGACGCTGAAGCGGGTCGCGAGCGAGTCGATCGAACGGCCCGTCGCGGACACGACTCCGACGGAGAGCGACGACTGCTTGCCGAAGGGGCTGCCGATCGCCGCGACGGGCGCCCCGACGACGACACGGGACGAGTCCCCGAGCGGGACCGGCGCAAGCTTGTGGTCGGCGGGGGCCACACGGACGACGCCTACGTCGCTGAAGAGATCCCAGCCGACGATCCGCGCGGCGACCCGCTCGCCGTCCGAGAACTCGACGTAGACCGCCCGCGCGCCGCGCACGTTCGATCGCGTCTCCGCCACGTTCGTGATCACGTGGGCATTCGTGAGGATCGCCCCCGTGCGGTCGACGACGAACCCGGTGCCCTGCGATTCGCCGTCGGCGCCGAGGTTCGAGTAGATCGTCACGACCCCGTCTGCGCGCGCGGCGTAGAGCGCGCTCGGATCGAACGCGCCGCTGCGCGGCCGCGTCGGCAGGGTCGTGGCGGGTGTGGACACGTCCGCAGGGGCGAGCACGGTCGTGGTGGCGCCGTCGCCGAGATCCGAGGCGCTGACGACGAGGAGCGCGCTCCCGGCGCCGACTGCGGCGGCGACGGCGGCGACGGCCGCTGCGGCGGGCAGGCGCATCACGGCCACCGTAGCAGCGGCTCCATCGCGCTCCAGCGGTCGTTTCCACGTGGAAACGACGCCGCAGCCGCTGTTTTCACGTGGAAACGAGGAGCTCCGGCGTCGGCACGTGCGCGGCGGGGAGCGACAGCGTGAAGGTCGTCCGTCCCGGCACGCTCGTCAACTCGACCACGCCACCCATGCGCTCGGCCAGCTCGCGTGCGATCGCGAGGCCGAGGCCGCTGCCGGAGGCCTGGGTTCCTTCAGCGCGGTAGAAGCGGTCGAACACGCGCTCGGCTTGCTCGGGTGGGATCCCGGGACCGTCGTCCTGCACGGCCAGGAGAGCACGGTCTTCCGCCCTCGTCGCCGTGACGAGCACGCCGGTCCCGCGCGGCGTATGGACGAGCGCGTTGTTCACGAGCGCCCGTGCGATCTGAATCACGCGCTCCTCGTCCGCTATCGCCCAGGCGTCGGCGTCCGCCTCGACGGTGAGCAGGTGGCCTGTCGACTCCGCGAGCGGGGCGAGCTCGTCACCGAGCAGGCGCACCGTGTCCGCGAGCGCGACCTCCTCTTGCTCGACCCGCAGCCTGCCGGCGTCCATCCGCGAGAGGTCGAGCAGGTCAGCGGCGAGCTTGGTGAGGCGCTCGACCTGCTCGCGGGTCGTCACGAGGAACCCTGCCCGCGTCTCCTCGTCGAGATCCTCGTCGGCCATCAGCTCGAGGAAACCCGCGAGGGAGAAGAGCGGCGTTCGCAACTCGTGCGACGCGTTCGCGACGAACTCCTTCCGAGCCGTGTCGAGCTGTGCGAGCTGCAGCCGCATCCGCTCGAATGCCGCGGCGAGCTCGCCGAGCTCGTCACCGCCGAGGTCGACCACGGGCTCGTCGAACCTCCCCTCCGCGATGCGGTTCGCGGCTCGCTCGAGCCGGCGGATACGCCGCGCGTGGACCGCGGCGGCGAAGCTGCCGAGAATGGCCGCGATCGCGAGCGCCACGCCGGTCGCGTACAGCAGCCGCCGCTTGACGACGCGCACGGTCGCGAGCTGGTCCTCGATCGAGGCCGACATCAGCAGCACGTTGCCGTCGAGCAGCGGGATGGAGACCTCCCCGAAGCTCAGACCGCGTCGCTCGACCCGGCCTCGCACGACGGAGGAGTCGGCGGCGGTCTCGAGCGCGACCGTGTCGTTGCTCACCGAGCCGGCGAGGGGCGCCGAATCGGAAAGCGTGGTCAACGTGAGCGGCTCGGGGCCGAGGACCTGGAAGACGACGACGCGCGAGCGGTAGAGGAGGGACGAGAACTGGACGAAGCGATCGAGCGCCAGAGGGCTGTTCTGGTCGACGACCGCGTACGCCGACGCCGCGTCGAGCCCGTCCCGCTGGAGCTGATCGAGCCGGTCGTCGACCAGCCGGCGTTCGAGCGACGGCACGACCATCAGGTACGCGCCTCCCAGTGCTCCGCCGACGATCGCGATCAGCGCGACGGCGAGCGTCGTGCGGATCCCTCCGGGGAGGCTCATCCCACCGGGCTCGTGCCGTCGCGGAACCGGTAGCCGGCGCCGCGGACGGTGAGGATCAGCTCGGGCTCGCCGGAGTCGCGCTCGATCTTCTCCCGCAGGTGCCGCACGTGCACGTCGATCGTGCGCGGCTCACGGTAGTCGGCGCTCCCACGGATTCGCTCGAGCAGCTGGCGTCGCGTAAAGACGACGCCCGGCTCGGACGCGAGCAGCGCGAGCAGCTCGAACTCGACGAACGTCAGCTGCACGGGCTCGCCGCGTACCTCGACCGTCCTCCGCGGCAGGTCGACTACGACGTCGCCGCGATCGATCTGCTCGTCGCGGCGGCCGGCCAGGTGCGGCGTCGCCGCGCGTCGCAGAAGGGCACGGACACGACTTCGGAACTCGCGGATCGAGAAGGGCTTCGTGATGTAGTCGTCCGCGCCGAGCTCGAGCCCGAGGACCTTGTCGAGCTCGTCGTCGCGGGCGGTCAGCATGATGATCGGAACGGTGCTCTCCGCCCGCAGGCGCCGACAGACCTCGAGCCCGTCGACTCTTGGCAGCATGATGTCGAGGACGACGAGGTCGACATCCTCCTCGGCGAACCGGCGGAGCGCCTCGTCCCCGTCACGCGCCTGGACGACGCGGTAGCCGTCCCGCTCGAGCGGATACGTGAGCAGCGACTGGATGGCGTCCTCGTCGTCCACGAGGAGGATGGTCGAGGAGGAATCCGGCATGCCTTCGGAGCGGCGACGCCTCGGCGTGATCGCCTGCTCGCACCTACTATAGCCCCCTGCATGGAGCCCGCCCGCCTCGGCACGGCGTCCCGGAGGCCGCGGCGCGGCTCCGTCGAGCGCCCGATCGACACGCGTCTCGTCCGCAAGGTCGCGCTCGTGCTCGTCGCGCCACTGCTGCTCGCGGTGTTCACGCTGAACCGGTCGGGGCCGCTGCCGCCGCCGGCGCTGCCGCCGTCCTTCGACGCCGACACGGCCGTTTCCCTCACGACCGAGCTCGCGAGCATCTATCCGGATCGGGTACCCGGCTCGCCGGAAGCAGTACGTGCCGACGAGTGGGTGCGAGAGAAGCTCGCGCTCTACGGGCTCGCCGCGCGCGACGACACGTGGGAGGAGGACGTCCCGGGGGTCGGTCGCGTCGAGCTCCGGAACCTCGTCGCGGTCGTCGAAGGAACCCTCGATGAGACGATCGTCGTCGTTGCTCATCGTGACAACAACGGGCGGAGCGCGGGCGCCAACGACAACGCGAGCGGCACCGCGGCGCTCATCGAGCTCGCGCGTCCGTACGCCCTGGCCGGGACGACGGAGTCCGCGCGGACGCCTCTCCACACGCTCGTCTTCCTCTCGACCGACGGCGGCGCCTACGGCGCGCTTGGAGCGGCGCGCTTCGCGGAGCGGTCACCGCTCGCCGACCGCGCGGTCGCCGTCGTGTCGCTCGACGGGCTCGCGGGCTCGACCACGACGCGCCTGGAGCTGTCCGGCCTCGACGGCCGCTCGCCGCCACCGGTGCTCGTCCGGACCGCAGAGGCGCGAATCTCTGCCGAAACCGGCGCGGCCCCGGTGCGACCCGGCGTCCTGACGCAGCTCGTGTCGCTGGCTCTGCCCTTCGGCTACGGCGAGCAGGCGCCCGTGCTCGGGGCCGGCGAGCCGGCGCTCCGGATCACGACCGGCTCCGACGCTGGGACGCCTTCGGGGGGCGACGAGCTCGAAGGGCTCCGGCCGGCACGGCTCGGACAGCTCGGGCGAGCCTCGGAGGCGCTACTCAACTCACTCGATTCAGCGGTGGAGCTGCCCGACTCGACCGACGGGGCGCTGTTCCTCGGCGATCGCGTCGTCCGCGGCTGGGCGCTCCAACTGCTGCTTCTCGCGGCGGTCTTGCCGTTCGGCGCCGCGACGCTCGATCTCCTGTCGCGCTGTCGGCTACGACGGCTTCCGCTCGCTGCGGCCTGGCGCGCGCTGCGGCGACGTGTCGGCGTGTGGTTGGTGCTCGTCCTCCTCCTCGGGCTCGCCGCGGTCGTCGGCGCGCTGCCGGACGAGCCGAGCCTGCCTCCGCCGCCCGACCAGCCACCGGTCGACTCGTGGCCTTTCGGCGTCCTCGCCGTTCTCGCGATCGTGGCCGGGCTCGTGTGGTTGCGCGCGAGAGCGCGCCTGGTACCGCGCGTCCGTGCGACGGCGGAGGAGGAGCTCGCCGCGTACGCGGTCGCGTTCGTCGCGCTGTTGCTCGTCTGCGCCGGCACGGCGCTCGTCTCCCCCTACGGCCTCGTCATGGTGATCCCCTCGCTGTACGCCTGGCTTCTCCTGCCGCAGCTCCGGCGCTCGCCCGGGTGGCTGACGGACGTCGTCTTCGGCATCGGCCTCCTCGGCCCCGTGCTCTCGCTCGTTGTCCTCGCAGAGCAGCTGGGGCTCGGCGTTCGTGCACCGCTGTACGCCGCCGCGCTCGTCACGACCGGCGTGGTGCCCTGGGCGTCGACGATCACGTTCGCCGCCTGGGGCGCGATCGCAAGCCTCGTCGGCGCGATCGCTGCCGGGCGCTACGCGCCTGTGTCGAGAGAGAGGTAGCGGACGGCCGAGCCTGCGGGCAGGTCGCTCTCGCCGCGGGGTATGTGGACGAGCGCGTCCGCGGCCGCGGCTCGTACGATCATGTGCGATTCCTGGCCGTCCAGCGGATGGAGCGTCACCGAGCCGCCGGACAGGTCGAGGCGGGCGCGTTGGAAGTCGTCACGGCGTGGCCGCCGGCTCACGGGCGCGCCCAGCACTCCGTCTGCGAAGCGGGGCGCCGGACTCGGGTGTCCTTGCAGCGCGCGGATTGCGGGCAGGACGAACAACACCGTGCCGACGAACGACGAGACCGGGTTGCCGGGAAGCCCGAAGACGAGAGTGTCACCCCGGACCGAGAACGACAGCGGCTTCCCCGGCCGCATCGCGACGCCCCAGAACACCTCCTCTGCACCGAGCCCGGCGATCGTGCCCCTGACGAGGTCGTGTGGGCCGACCGACACGCCTCCAGACGTGACAAGCACGTCGGCCTCGAGCCCACGGGCGATGGCCTCGCGATGCGATGCCTCGTCGTCGGCGATGCGCTCGTGAGGCTCGACGATTGCGCCTGCACGGGTGAGGAGCGCCGCCACCATCACGCCGTTCGACTCGTAGATCTCGCCCTCTTCGAGCTCCTCGCCGGGAGACCGGAGCTCGGTGCCCGTCGTGACGATCGACACGCGTGGGCGCCGCGCGCACCTCGGCGCGGCGACCCCCGCCGCGGCGAGCGCCGCGAGCCGCGACGGCGTGAGCACGACCCCGGCCTTGCAGCACGCGTTCTCCCGCCCGGACGTCGCCTCCCCGCGGGCGGACGTTCGAGCCTGTCGGCGCGGCGTCCGGGACGACGAGCGTCTCGCCCTCCTCGCTGACGCGCTCGATCGGGACGACCGCGTCGGCGCCTTCGGGGACGACGCCGCCCGTGGCGATCCCCATCGCCTCGCCGGCCTCCAGGCGCCGGTCGGTGGGGCGGCCGGCCGCGATCCTGGCGACGATCGGAAGCGTCCCTGGTGTGTCGGCAGCCCGCAACGCGAAGCCGTCCATCGCCGAGCTGTCGAAGCGCGGCAGGTCGACGACGGCGAGACCGTCCTCGGCGAGCACACGGCCCGCCGCGTGCTCCAGCGACACGGCCTCGGCAGGCAAGGGGCGAACGCGCCCCAGGACGCGCGCCAGCGCGTCCTCCACGGTCAGAAGATCGGCCATCGCGATGACGCTACACACGGGGTACGCTCGGGCGCGTGATCTCGGTCGTCGTCCCGGTTCGCGACGAGGAGCAGACCGTCGAGCCGCTCTACGGCGAGCTCGTCGCCGCGCTCGCCAGCCGCGGCGATCCGTGGGAGGTCGTGCTCGTCGACGACGGCTCCCGCGACGGCACGCACGCGGCTCTCGTCCGCCTCCACGACCGCGAGGACAACGTCAAGGTCGTCCGGCTGCGCCGCAACGCCGGAAAGGCGGCCGCGCTCGACGCCGGCTTTCGCGAGGTCGAGGGGGACGTCGTGGTGACGATCGACGGCGACCTCCAGGACGATCCGGCGGAGATCCCGCGCCTGCTGGCGAAGCTCGACGAGGGCTACGACCTCGTCTCGGGCTGGAAAACGGAACGCAACGACCCGGCGACCCGGCGGATCCTGTCGCGCATCTTCAACGTCGTCACCGGATGGCTTTCCGGTCTCGAGCTCCACGACATGAACTGCGGGCTGAAGGCGTTTCGCGCGGAGGTCGCCCGCGAGCTCGAGCTGTACGGGGAGCTGCACCGCTTCATCCCGGTCCTCGCGCACGACCTCGGGTTCAGGGTCACCGAGATCTCCGTCAGGCACAGGCCGCGGGAGCACGGCCGCAGCCGCTACGGGATGGAGCGCTACGTGCGCGGCTTTCTCGACCTCCTGACCGTCTCGTTCATGAGCCGCTACCGGCACCGGCCGCTGCACCTGTTCGGGGGCCTCGGCCTCCTCCTCGCGGCGTTCGGCGGGTTCATCCTCGTCTACCTCACGATCGTGAAGCTGACCGGCGAGGCGATCGGACGTCGGCCGCTGCTCCTCCTCGGTGTCCTGCTCGTCGTCGTCGGGATCCAGTTCCTCTCGCTGGGCCTCCTCTCCGAGCTCATCACGAGTCAGCACCGGGAGCGCATGCGCGCGCTCGGCGACCGCCAGTCGCGCCTCGTCGACGAGATCCTCCGCTGAGCGAGTTGAAAGCCCTCTACTTCGGCACGTACGACCGTGCCGCGCCCCGGAACACGCAGGTCGTGTCCTGTCTCCGCACCGCCGGCGTCGAGGTCGTCGAGCGGCACCGCGAGGTCTGGGGGCGTCAGAACTGGTCGCTCGGCCTGCGGCAGCTCGGGCGGGTCGTGCGCGCGGAGCGAGCGCTGGCGCAGGAAGAGGAGCGCGATGCGGACGTCGTCGTCGTCGGCTATCCCGGTCACTTCGATTTCCCGGCCGCCCGGCGGATCGCGCGGGGACGACCGATCGTGTTCAACCCGCTCGTCTCGCTGCACGACACGCTCGTCAGCGACCGGAGACGCTTTCGGCCGCACTCGCCGGCCGCGAAGCTCCTCGAGACCATCGACCGTGGGGCGTTTCGCGCAGCACAGCTCGTCGTCGCCGACACGGAAGCGCACGGGGCGTTCTTCCGGCAGAGGTTCGGGCTCGCCGCCGATCGCGTCGCGGTCGCGCTCGTGGGCGCGGAGGAGGCGCTCTTCCGGCCCGGGTGGCATCCGCCCGAGCCGTTCCACGTGCTCTTCGTCGGGAAGCTGATCCCGCTCCACGGGCTCTCGACGATCCTCGCAGCCGCGGCGCTCGTGCCGGAGATCCCGTTTCGGATCGTCGGCGACGGGCAGCTCGCGCCGCTGCTCGAGTCGCGCACGCCGAACGTCGAGCACGTCGAATGGATCCCGTATCGCGAGCTGCCCGAGGCGTACCAACGTGCGGGGTGCGCGCTCGGGGTCTTCGACACCGGGGACAAGGCGGCGCGCGTGATCCCAAACAAGGTGTTCCAGGCCCTCGCCTGCGCCCGGCCGGTGATCACGGCGGACACGCCTGCAGTCCGCGAGCTGCTGACGGACGACGTGGACGCGCTGCTCGTACCCCCCGGCGATCCCGAGGCACTGGCCGCTGCCGTCCGGCAGGTCGCCGCCGACGGCGAGCTCGCCGGGCGGATCGCCGAGCGCGGCCGGGCGACGTTCGAGGCACACGCGTCCGAGGAGGTGCTGGGCGCGCGCTGGCGCGCGCTGCTCGAGCGGGTCGTCGGCGCCAGATGAGGCGGCCGTCGAGCCTCGTCGCCGCCGGATCCACAGCGTTCGGCGTCGGATTCGCGGCGCTGGCCGTCCTGCAGCATCGGGCGTTCTGGACCGGACGTTTCGACGTCGGCAACCTCGCCCAGGCGGTCTGGTCGACGGCGCACGGCGACGTCCTCTCCGTCACCGGGCTCACGGGACGCCAGATCTCGCGGCTCGGCGCCCATTTCGACCCGCTCGTGGCCGCCTTCGCGCCGCTGTGGCTGCTGTGGCCCGATCCGTCGCTGCTGCTGGTCTGCCAGGCGGCGGCCGTCGCCACCGGGGCGATCCCCGTCTACCTGCTCGGGCGCCGGCACCTCGAGTCGGAGTGGGCCGCGGCCGGCTTCGCGCTCGCCTACCTGCTTCATCCGGCGACGCAATGGCTCGTCCTCGACGACTTCCATCCGGTCGCGCTCGCGACGCCGCTGCTCCTGTGGGGGTTCTGGTTTCTCGACACAGACCGCCTCGTGCCGTTCGCGGCCACGGCCGCTGCCGCGTGCCTGACGAAGGAGCAGATCGGGCTCGTGGTCGCCGCGATGGGGCTCTGGTACGCACTGCGCCCCGCGGCGCGAAAGGCGGGGCTGGCAATCGCAGCCGCCGGCACGCTCGTCTCGCTCCTCGCGGTGACCGTGGTCGTTCCGTTCTTCGCGCCGGGAGGCGGGTCGCCGTTCGCGGGTCGCTACGCCGAGGTCGGCGGGTCGCCAGGCGGCATGGCCCGAACGGCCGTCACGGATCCAGCCGCCCTGATCGCCGCCACGACCGAGGGCCGTGACGTCGGGTACCTCGGAGACTTGCTCCTCCCGCTGCTCGGCCTGCCGCTCCTCGCGCCGCTCGCGGCGCTGACGGCCGCGCCGGAGCTCCTGCTGAACCTGTTGTCCGACACGCGGACCCAGACGTCGATCCACTTCCACTACACGGCGGGCGCGATCCCGGGGCTGATGGTCGCGGCGGTGCTCGGCGCCGCGCGCCTGCGCCGCCGTTTCGGCTGGGCCCGGCGGCCCGAGGGCCGCGCCGTCGTCGTCTCGACGCTCGTCGCGGGCGTGCTTCTCGGCCCGCTGCCTATCTGGGCGCACGTGCCGTTCGGCGCCGAGCTCGGCGCACGGGAGCACGTGGTCGGGGCACACGCGGCGGTCGCCGAGCGCGCGCTCCGCGTGATTCCCGACGACGCGGCGGTGAGCGCGACGAACACGCTCGGCGCACATCTCTCCGCGCGGCGCCGGGTCTTCAGCTTCCCGGTGCTCGGGGGGGCCGAGTGGGTTGCGGTCGACCGGACGCGGCCGAGCCACCGCGACGAGGCTGTCGCGCCCCAGAAGTTCGCCGCGTCGCTCGCTCGCCTCGAGGCGACCGGACGCTTCGAGACGGTGTTCGACGAGGACGGGATCCTCGTCCTGCGGCGCAGAGGCTAGACCGGAATGGTCTGCGGCAGCAGGTAAGCCGTCAGGGCGAGCGCCGCGAAACGTGCCGTGCGGTCCTCGTCGGCCGCAGCCAGCGGGACGGCCCAGGCGAGGTACCAGACGGCCAGGTAGGGCGTCGTCGCAAGCACGAGGCATGCTGCGCGACCGAGCTGGGCGTCGCCGGCAACGGCCCGGCGGGCGAGCCACAGAAACCCCGCCAGTGCCGCGGTCAGCGCCAGGCCGAGGGCGACGCCGTCCGGCAGCCCGAGCTGCTCGAGGCGGGAGGGGAGCGCGTAGCTCGTCTCGAGGACGGCGTTGTCGGCGAGCGGGCCGAAGGCCCCGAGCCATTCCGTCCCGTACCGCCAGGTCGCGACGCTTCCCACGACGACGAGCGCCACGGCCATGCCGAGGCCTCCGACCGGCCGCCTGCGCGCCCGTGCGGCGAGCGCCACGAGGACGAGGAACACGACCGGCACCCACTTGACGAGGGCGGCGAGCACCCATGCCGCGCCGGCGAGCTGGTGCCGCCTCCCGACCGCGAGCGCGAGCGCGCCCGCAGCAAGCCCGGCCACGAGCGCGTCGTTGTGCCCGCCGCCCGCCATGTGGACGGCGACGACGGGGTTCCACCCGACGAACGCCACGGCGAGCGCAGGACGGGCGGCGACCCGCGCGACGGCGGCGACGGCGGCGAGGATCCCGGCCGCCGCGATTGCCTTGAAGATCCACGCAGCGGCGTCCGCGGATGACCCGGCCACTCGCGCGACCGGCTCTGACACCAGGGTGAACGCAGGCCCGTAGACGGTCGTCGTGTCGCGCCACGCGGCCCCGAGGTACGGGAACGCCGGGCTCTCCGGGAACGCCGACGGCGGGTCGACGTACGGGTTGCCGCCGCCCTCCGCCGCGATCCAGCCGTAGCCCCAGTAGGTCCACGCGTCGGTCGAGAGGAGAAGCGGCACGCCGAGCGGGACGAGCTGTACGAGGAATGCGAGGACCAGGACCCAGCGCACCCTCGGCAAGCCCCGGCGCAGCAGCGCCAGCCCGATCGCGTACGTGGCGAACGCGGCCACGAGCAGCGCGAGGAAGAGCGGCGCCGTCCCCTGCTCGGCGAGGCCGCCGTCGCGCGGCACGAGCGGAGAGTCCTCTCGCCACGCGAGGGCACACGCGGCCGCGACGAGGCACAGCGTCACCGTTCCGGCGACGAGCGCCGGACGAGGGGTCACGGCTGGAGTGGTTGGGCGGGGCTCGTCGGCGGCCCGGAGTCCGCGTCGCCTGAAGACTTATCGTTCGAAGAGACTCCGCCGTCGTCCCCGGACGACCGCTTGCCGGACGGTGTGTCCTCGTCCTCCGCAGGCGCCTCCGGCTTGGAGGGCGCAGGCGGGACGTAGTACGGGTCGTAGCTGAGCGACGACGGGCCGCGCTCCCATGAAACGAACGAGACGGGCTGCCGGGGCTCGGGGAACTCGCGCACAGGACGACCGGCAAGCGCGGGCTCCATGAAGCGCCGCCAGATCTCGGCCGGGAACGAGCCGCCGGAGACCGAGATGCCGTGCACGTTCTCCATCGGGATCTCGCCGCGCGTGTAGCCCATCCAGACGGCCGTCGCGAGCCCCGGCGTGTAGCCGACGAACCACGCGTCCGCATGCTTGTCCGTCGTGCCCGTCTTGCCCGCCGCCGGACGGGAGAGCAGGGCGCGCGTCCCGGTGCCGTAGCGAATGTTGTCCTCGAGGATGCGCGTGACGACGTCCGCGACGCCGTCGGGTATCACGCGCGACCGGCGGTGGCGGGTCGCCCAGCGGTCGTCCGGCTTCCCGTTCGCGAGCTCGACCTTGCGGATCGCAGTCGGCTCGGTGTAGATGCCCCCTGCCGCCAGCGTCGCGTAGGCGGAAGCCATGTCGAGCGGCGAGACCGCGACCGAGCCGAGCCCCATGGCCGGCGGATAGTGCCCGCGCACCTGGAGCGGTGTCCTCACCCCGAGGCGACGCGCGAGCGACGCGACGGACGCCGGGCCGACGTCGAGCGTGAGCTGGGCATAGACGCTGTTGTCCGAGCGCAGCGTCGCGCGCTCCACCGAGCTCCAGCCGACGTAGCTCGAGTCGTACGTCTTGACGCACCACCAGCCCCGCTCGCACGTCCCGTTGCCGACCGGGCGATAGGTGAACGGCGCCGAGACGTAGTACGCCGCAGTCGGGTCCATCCCCTTCTCGACGGCCGCGGCGAGGACGAAGGTCTTGAACGTCGAGCCGGGCTGCCGTCTCGCCTGCGAGAGGAGGTTGAACTGGTTGTTGGCTCGGCCCGGCACGATCGCCGTCATGGCGCGGATCGACCCGCTTGCCGGATCGATGGAGATGAGCGCGGCCGCCGGGTCGTTCGGCGCTGTCAGAGTGCCGCGGATCGCCGTCTGAGCGAGCTTCTGCCAGCGCGGCTGGATCGTCGTGTAGACGCGCAGGCCGCCCGAGCGAACGGTCTCGGCGCCGTACTCCCGGACGAGCTGGTCACGCACGTACCCGAAGAAGTACGGCTCGCGGATCTCCTGGTACAGCCGGCCGGGCCGCAGACCGGGTGAGCGGCTCGCACGTGCCCAGCGGTACTGCGCGCGGGTGATCATGCCCTCGTCGCGCATCGCGAGGAGCACCTGGTCGCGGCGTGCGACTGCTTGCCGCGGGTCCGCGAACGGGTCGTACGCGGACGGGGCCTGCGTCAGACCTGCGACCAGCGCTGCCTGCGGCAGCGTCAGGGAGCGGGCGGAGCGGGAGAAGTACGTGCGCGCGGCTGCTTCCGCGCCGTACGCGAAGTTTCCGTAGAACACCGAGTTGAGGTAGTTCGCAAGGATCCAGTCCTTTGACCGCTCTCCGTCCAGCTTCACGGCGAGGCAGGCCTCGGTGACCTTGCGCTCCACCGTCCGCTCGTTCGAGATGTAGAGCGTCCGGACGAGTTGTTGCGTGATCGTCGAGCCGCCCTCGACGACGCGCCCCGCCTTCACGTCGCTCCAGAGCGCGCGGGCAATGCCCTCGGCGTCGACGCCGCCGTGCGAGTAGAAGCGGCGATCCTCGATCGCGACGGTTGCGCGCGTGAGCCAGGGCGACATCGACCGGAGTGGCACGACCTCGCGGTTCCGCTCTGCAGGAATGGCGCCGAGCAACGAGCCGTCGGCGGCGTAGACGAACGTGTTCTCGCCGATCTTGACTGGCTTCAGGGCCGACAGGTCGCAGCGGGGGCGAAAGGTCAGCACGGCGGCGCTCGCGGCAACCCCGACGGCGGCCACCAGCAGGACGAGCACGCCGACGAGCGCGAGCCGCTTCCCGTTGCCTCTGGCACGCCTTCTGCGACGGCGCGGGCGCGGAGCGACGGGCGCGGGCGCGCGCCTGGTGCGAGGGCGCCGCGAAGGGCTCATCGGGCGATGGTAGCCATGTCCTGTAATGGATTCTGCGCGGCTGCTCGCCGCCCTCGCAGGCTCGCTATCGTCGCGCGCGTGCGCGGCGCCGTCGCAGCGTCGTGGCCGGCGCTCCGGATCTTCTTGTGGAGCAGGCTCGCGCTCTGGGCGCTCGCGGCCGGGACGGTGCTCCTCTTCGAGGACGAGCTGAATCCGGCGCGAGGCCGCTGGGATCGCCCTCGCCTGCACGAGCTCGGAGCTGCGGTCGACGTCTGGGCGCGCTGGGACAGCGACTGGTACCTGCGGATCGCGGAGTCCGGCTACGACTGGCCCTCCTCGACGCCCGCGTTCTTCCCGCTCTACCCGCTGCTCGTCGGAGGCCTCGGCCGACTCCTCGACGACCGGTTCCTGCTCGCTGGCCTCGTGATCTCGCTCCTGGCCTGCGCGGTCGCGTTCGTGCTTCTCGACCGGCTGGTGCGGCGGCGGCTCGCGGCGGCCGACGCGCAGCGGGCCGTTCTCTACCTCGCGGTCTTCCCGACGACGCTGTTCCTCGGCGCGGTGTATGGGGAGTCGCTGTTCCTCGCGCTCGCGCTCGCGACCTTCGTCCTCGCCGAGAAACGGCGCATGGGGTGGGCGGCCGTCGCCGCCGGGCTGGCGCTTCTGACACGCGCGCAGGGTGTCGCCCTCCTGCCGGCGCTCGCGGTCTTCGCGTGGCGCTCGGAGCGGCGTCGGCGGGATCTGACGCTGCTGCTCGTCCCCGTGGCGATGTTCCTCGCTTTCCCGCTCGCCCTCGAGGTCTCTGTGGGGCACGGCCTGGCGTTCCTCGACGCGCAACGTGTCTGGGAGCGCTCCCTGGCGCCGCTCGGGCCGCTCGGGGGGCTCGTCCAGGCGATCGGAGAGGGAGACGTGCTCGGGCCGCTCCTCGCGGTCGCGATGCTCGGCCTCGCGGTGCTCGCCTGGCGACGGCTCGGAGCGCCGTACGGTCTCTATGCCCTCGGCGCGCTCGCGTTGCCGATGGCGTTGCCCTCGGAGCGGCTCGGTGGCCTCTACTCGTTCCCACGGCTCGCGCTCGCCGCATTCCCCTGTCTTGCGGCGCTCGCGATCCTCGGACGCAACCGACGGGTGCATGTCGCGGTCGTCGCGGTTCTCGGGGCCGCACTCGCGGTCAACGTGGTTCGATGGGCGCTGTGGTACTGGGTCGCGTGACCGTCGTCCCCCGCCCGCGGCTGGTCGGCTGGGCGATCCTCGTCGGCGTCCTCGCCTCGATCTCGTACGCCGCGAACTTCGCGGCCGAAGGCGACCCGCCCGACGACGCGCTCTACCGCTGGTCGACCGCAGTCGGCGGTCTCGTCCAGTACGCGATCATCCTCGTGATCGTCCTCGCGCTGGCGCGCGGCCTTGCACCCGCCACGCTCGGCCTCCGGGCGCCTTCATCGTGGAGAAGCGCGGCGGGCTGGCTCGTCGCAGCGATGGTCGCGATCTGGGTGATCGGCGCGATCCTCAACATTTTCCTCGAGGCGGGTGAGGAGCAGGGGCTCGTGCCCGAGGGCTGGGACCCCGATCGGGCCGCGGCGTTCGCCGCGAACTTCGTCGTCGTCGCCCTCGTCGCTCCGGTCGTCGAGGAGCTCACCTACCGCGGTCTGGGGTTCGCGGCGGTGCGCGACACATTCGGAGCGGCCGCGGCGATCGTCGTCACCGCCGTCGCATTCGGGCTCGCGCACGGGCTCGTCGTCGCGCTCCCCGTCCTGACGATCTTCGGCCTGATTCTCGGATGGCTCCGTTGGCGCACCGCGAGCCTCTACCCGCCCATCATCCTCCATGCGCTCTTCAACGGCATCGCGCTGATCGCGTCGGTGACGGTGTGAGTAGCCACGACGAGCAGCTCGAGGAGCTCCGGGCGCGGATCGCCGAGAACGACGGCGCCATCGTGGAGCGAGTGAACGAGCGGCTCCGCCTCGTGGCGGAGCTCTGGCAGCTCAAGCAGGAGCACGGAGCGCCTCGCCTCGATCCGGACCGCGAGCGGCGGCTGCGCGAGGAGCTGGCGGCCGCGAACGCAGGCCCGCTCTCGGCCGATGGCCTCGACGCGCTCGTCGGCGAGCTTCTCGCACTGACCAAGCGCGAGCTGGGTGGCCTCTAGCTCGGCGGCGGCTCTTCGCCCGTCGCGAACTCGTCGGGCGTGACGGTGTCGAGAAAGCGCCGGAACTCGCCGAGGTCCACCTCGCCGAGATCCTTGACCTCCTGCGCGTACGCGAGGTCCGGAACGTCGCCCTCCCAGACGACACCAGACTCGTCGATCACCTCGTCCTCCGCGAAGATCTTGGCGTCCGTCCGGATCGCCAGCGCGATCGCGTCCGACGGGCGCGAGTCGACCTCGATCTCCGTGCCATCCCGAACGAGCGTGATCTTCGCGTAGAAGGTGCCGTCCTTGAGCTCGGTGACCGTCACCCGCTCGACTTCGGCGTCGAGCGAGTCGACGAGCGAGAGCGCGAGATCGTGCGTGAGCGGGCGCGGCGGCTCCTGACCCTGGAGCCGCATGAGGATCGCGGCCGCCTCTGGATGGCCGATCCAGATCGGCAGGTACATCGGCCCCTCGGCAGACCGCAGCAGGACGATCGGCTGCTTGCCGACGAGGTCGAAGCTCACCCCGTAGACCGTCATCTCCTGCATAGACCCTGGGTCCAGTGTATCCGCGGCCCGCCGCGATGAATCGGTGGGCCCTTCGCTACACTCGGCACCCGCGCGGGCGATTAGCTCAGTTGGTTAGAGCGCCGCTCTGATAAGGCGGAGGTCCCTGGTTCGAATCCAGGATCGCCCATCGGGAGGAGAGCATCGCGCGAGGGAAGCGACGATGCCGGCTTTTCGTCGCGGCCGCGTCAGGCTCGTGGAATCCCCCGCCGTCGTCGCTTCGAAAATCGGCCGTAGCTCCAGGGCCACCGGCCTCCTCCCCACACTTCTAGTCTAACCTGACAACACGCGCAAGTGGGACACGGGTTCGTGCCGACTCCGTGCCGACTCGTCCCCAGTCGTCATCAGAGAGCTTCGAGCGCCTCGACGAGCTCGGCGAGGCGTGTCTCGTCGCCGAAGTGGAGCTCGAGCTTCCCGGCCGACACGCGCGACGGTAGCCCGGTGAGCCGCTCCGCGGCGGTGCGGGCGCGCTCGGCGAGCGCCGGATCGACGGGCGTCGCCCGCGGCCGGCGGCGGGCGCCGCTCTCCTGCGCCGCTCGCTCGGTCGCGCGAACCGTGAGCCCGTCGCGGGCGACACGGCGGGCGAGCCGACGGCGCCCTTCGTCGTCCGGGACGGCGAGCACGGCACGGGCGTGGCCCTCGGTCAGCTCGCCCCTGGCCAGCATCCAGAGCACGTCCTCCGGGAGCTCGAGCAGCCGGAGTCGATTCGACACGCCCGGCTTCGACCGGCCGACCCGCTCTGCGACCTCGCCGAGCGGCAGGTCGAACTCGTCGACGAGCACCGCGTAGGCGCGGGCCTCCTCGACGGGCGAGAGATCCTCGCGGGCGACGTTCTCGACGAGTGCGAGGAGGAGCGTGTCGCGGTCGTCGGCCTCTCGGACGAGGGCCGGCAGCGTGTCGAGACCCGCCTCGCGGGCGGCACGCCAGCGGCGCTCACCGGCCACGAGCTCGTAGCCGCCCTCGGGTCGCGGTCGCACGACGATCGGCTGGAGCACGCCCTGGTGGCGGAGCGACGCCGCGAGCCCGGAGGTCGCCTCGGGCTCGAACCGCCGGCGTGGCTGGCGTGGGTTCGGGTGGATTGCGTCGACCGGAAGGTGCAGCAGGTCGCTGCCCCCGGCGCCGCCGACGAGCACCTCGAGACCGCGTCCGAGACCGCGGCGTGGAGTGGGAGTCTCAGGTGCGCTCGACAAGCTCCATCGCCACCTTCCAGTAGGCCTCGGCGCCGGCCGAGCGCCGGTCGTAGGCGATCGCGGGAACACCATGGCTCGGGGCCTCGGCGAGCCTCACCGACCGCGGGACCGTCGCCGTGAACACCAGGTCGCCGAAGTGCGAGCGGAGCTCGGCCTCGACATCCTCGGCCAGCCGCGTTCGACCGTCGACCATCGTCAGGAGGATCCCGGCCACGCCGAGCCGCGGATTGAGGCGCCGCTTGACGAGGTCGATCGAGCCGATCAGCTGCGAGAGCCCTTCGAGAGCGAAGTACTCGGCCTGGACCGGCACGAGCACGCGGTCCGCGGCGGCGAGGGCGTTGACCGTCAGCGGCCCGAAGGCGGGCGGACAGTCGAGGAACACGAACGCGTACGGGCTCGTGACCTCGCCGCTGAGCGCCTCCGAGAGGTACCGCTCGCCGCCCTCCAGCGCGGAGAGGTGAACGGTCGCCGCCGCGAGGTCGGCCTTGGCGGGGACGAGGTCGAGATTGGCAAAGGAGCTCGCCGTGACGAGCTCCGCGAGCGGCGCGCCGTCCAGGAGGTCGAGGGTCGAGTGGCCGTTCGCGCGTCGGCCGAGCCCCGACGTCGCGTTCGCCTGCGGGTCGAGATCGATCAGCAGGCAGCGCTCCCCGGCCTCGGCGAGGCAGGCGGCGAGGTTGATCGCGGTGGTCGTCTTCCCGACGCCGCCCTTCTGGTTCGCGATCGCGTAGATCCGGGCCGCCACGAGGTCACGGTACCCCGGCCTTCGGACGCTCCCGGTTCAGGCCAGGGGGCGCTTCCGAGCCATTCCGGGCCGTCGAGGAAAGCTCGGCGGGGTGGGGCCGACCTTGCGAATCACGGCGAAGCCTTCCGGTGACTCGAGAAGCTCGCCTGCGAGCTGCTCGGCGACGGTCGCGATGCGCTCCCGCTCGGCGGTCGGGCCGACCCAGAGCACGACCGCGCCGCCTTCATAGACGAGGGGCAGGCACCACTCGGCCGCGGTCGGGGGGTGCGCAAGCGCCTTCGCGATCGCGACGCCGAAGGTCTCGAGCGGCTGCTCCTCGGCGCGACCCCAGACGACGCGGAGATTCGCGAGCTCGTCCCTCCAGCGCTCGAGGAACTCGCACTTGCGGCGCTCGGCCTCGAGGAGCGTCACCTCACGATCGGGAAGCGACGCGGCGAGCGGGATCCCCGGCGTCCCGCCGCCGGAGCCGACGTCGACAATGGGACCGTCGTAGCGCGAGACGAGCTCCACCCCGCGTAACGCGTCGTCGAGGAGCGCTCGCCTCGCCTCACCGGGGTCGCGGATCGCCGTCAGGCCCGGCGTCCGGACGACTGCTTCGAGCCAGCGCTCGAGGATGGGCCTTCCCGCTTCCACCGTCGCGGAGCGAGATATACCTTGGAACGTGGCCTCCGGCCGCGTCCCGGCGCCAGCGGGTCCCGCGCGACCGCCTCAGTCGACGGATCGGCGCGGAAGCACCACGACGTAGCGGTTGGGCTCGGCGCCTTCGCTCTCGGTCTCGACCTCGGGGTCGTCCTTCAGCGCCTCGTGGACCATCCGTCGCTCCACGGCGCTCATCGGCTCGAGCGCGACGGGGCGGCCGGTCGCGGACGCCTGCTCGGCGCTCCGTCGCGCGAGCGAGTCGAGCGTCGCACTGCGGCGGGCGCGATAGCCGGCCGCGTCGATCACGATGCGCCGCCGCTCCTCGCCCACCGACCGGTGCGCCATCGCGTTCGCGAGGTACTGGAGCGAGTCGATCATCTGGCCGTGCCGACCGATCAGGACGCCGAGGTCCGGCCCCGAGACCGTGGCGACGACCTCTTCCTCGGACTCAGTGACCTCGACACGCCCGTCGAGTGAGAGCGTGGCTACGACGCGCGTGAGCAGCTCGCGGGCGATTGCGACCTCACCCTCCTCGGTCACCGGAGGTGGCTCGGCGTCGGGTCGCTCGGCGGTTGCCACGACGCGTGCCGGCGTGTACCCAACCCCGAGCAGGCCACGCTCGCCTTCGCTCACGACCTGGAAGCGGACTGTCTCGCGGTCGAGCCCCGGAGCGAGGCGCTCGAGCTCGCGCAGCGCTGACCATTTCGCCTCTCCGACGGTCTCTCCGGTCGCCTCGACGGAGAGCTCCTCGGTCACCTCCGCTTGCCTCCGCCGCTTCGCTTCTTCTTCACCCTCCTCGGCGGCCCGGCAACGACGGGCGCGCCGTCCTTCCCGGCGACCGAGGCGGTCGTGGCGTCGGCCTTCGCGTTCGTCGCCGGCGCTTCCTTCGGCGGCGTGCGAGAGCTCCGCTTGGCAGCTGCGGTCAGGTCGGGCTTCGGCATCTGACGCCGTGTGATGACTCCCTGCCCGGTCGTCCAGAGGTTCGTCGTCAGCCAGTACACCATCAGCCCGGAGGGGAAGTTGAGGATGAACGGGATGAAGACAATCGGCAGGACGAGCAGCAGGATCCGCTGCGAGCGCTGCATCGAAGCCGACATGTAGTAGGACGACGTCAGCTGGCTCGCGACGTAGACGACGAGCAGCAGCGGCCCCCACCCGTCGATCGTCGGCTCGGTGATATCGACGAGGCCGAGGAACTCGAGGCTCGACTCCGGGTACTTCGGGAAGATCTCGTCCTCGAAGTCGCGCAGCACGTAGAAGAGCGCGATGAAGATCGGGATCTGGAGGACGATCGGCAGGCAAGACGCGGCCGGGTTGATCTTGTTCTCGCGGTAGAACTTCATGAGCTCTTCGTTCTGCTTCTGCTTGTCGTGCTTCCAGCGCTGCTGGATCTCCTTCATCTGCGGCGCGTGCGCCTGGAGGTTCTGCATCGAGTGGATCTGGCGGACGGTCACGGGCACGAGCAGGACACGCACGAGCACGACGAGCGCCACGATCGACCAGGCCCACGTGAGACCGCCCGTGTCGTGGAACCACTCGAGGATGGCGGCGAGAAGATCCTCGATCGGGCGGAGCGGGTTGAACGCGCCGATCACGGGGCGCTCCGCTCATGCGTGCGGGGCCGGAACAGCGTGCGGTCGCTCACCCGGTCGACGCCGCCGTGGCTCCACGGGTTGCAGCGCAGGATCCGCCAGCCCGCGAGAATCGCGCCGCGAGCGAGCCCGAGCTCACGGAAGGCGTCGAGCGCGTACTGCGAGCAGCTCGGGTGGTATTTGCACGTGTTGGCCGGCGTCAGCAGGCCGAACGTGTAGCGCCAGGCGTGGACGAGCCCGATCCCGACGACCTTCATGCGGTCACCTTGCCGAGAATCTCGCGCACCTGCTCGGCGAGCCACTCGTGCCCGCGGGTCGAGGCGGGCTCGGCGAGGCCGGGGCGGGCGACGAGGACGTAGTCGCGTCCCGTGGGCGCGTCCGATGCGAGCTCGACCCAGACGGCGCGGAGCTGGCGCTTGAGGCGATTCCGGACGACGGCCGTTCCGACCGCGCGAGGAATCGCGAGACCGAGCCGTGCGTCGCCGTCGGGATCGTCGTCGCGCGCGAACCAGTGCAACGTGAGGGAGCGCGTCGACACGGACCGTCCTTGCCGATAGACCGCGTCGAAGTCACGCGAGCGGGACAGGCGGCGCCGGCGCTCCACGGCCGGCGCGTCAGGCAGAGAGCCGCTTGCGGCCCTTGGCGCGGCGGCGCTTGATGATCGCCTGGCCGCCACGGGTCGACATTCGGGCTCGAAACCCGTGCTTTCGCTTGCGGCGGCGGACGTTCGGCTGGTAGGTGCGCTTCACGGCAGAAAGGGACCCTCGATCGGATGTAGCCCGCACGCGAGGCGCGGCGGAGCGCGGAGTATAGACGAGGGTCACACACGCCCGGTTATCCACAACGCAACGGTTGTCACACGCTTGGAAACGGCTGCTCAGGGGCACCGCGCGTCGCCCACGTGGGCGTCGCCGCGGCCTCTTTCCACAGCTGTGGACACTCGTGTGGAGACGGAAGAAAGACCTGCAAAACAGCGTGTTTTCCGACCTGTCCACGGGCGTGATTGCCTCCCGAACGGCGCTCCAGGGTGGTGGTATGCTCGCGCCTTCCGCGACCCCGAGAGGAGCGCCGAGCACCCGTTGGAGCACGCCGTCGAGCCGACTGCAGAACGACTTTGGGACGACGTCTCCCGGCGGTTACGGGAAACCCTCAACGAGACGACCTACGCGACGTGGTTCCAGGCCGCCAGCGGCGGCTCGCTGAGCGACGAGGCGTTCCTCGTCGTCGTTCCCAACGATTTCACGCGGGAGTGGATCGAGAGCCACTTCCTCGGCCTGCTGCGCGCCGCGACGCGCGACGTGCTCGGCCGGGAGGTCAGGATCGCGCTGCGCGTCGCCGAGGAGCCGGAGCCGACCGAGCCGCTCGTCGCGACCGCGCCGGCGGTGAACGACAGCCAGCCCGGGACGAACCCGAAGTACACGTTCGACAACTTCGTGATCGGCTCGTCGAACCGCTTCGCGCACGCCGCCGCGCTCGCGGTGGCCGAGGCGCCCGCCCAGGCATACAACCCGCTGTTCATCTACGGCGGCACCGGTCTCGGCAAGACGCACCTCCTCCAGGCGATCAGCGCGTACGTGAACGATCATGCGAAGAAGCTCACGACCCGGTACGTCACGAGCGAGACCTTCACCAACGACTTCATCAACTCGCTCCGCGACAAGCGCATCGAGGGCTTCAAGCACCGCTACCGCGCCTACGACGTCCTGCTCGTCGACGACATCCAGTTCCTCGAAGGCAAGGAGCGCTTCCAGGAGGAGTTCTTCCACACCTTCAACTCGCTCTACGAGGCGGGCCGCCAGATCGTCATCTCGTCCGACCGGCCGCCGAAGGAGATCGCCACGCTGGAGGAGCGGCTCCGCTCACGCTTCGAATGGGGTCTCATCACCGACATTCAGCCGCCCGACCTCGAGACGCGCATTGCGATTCTCCGCAAGAAGGTGACGACGGACGGAATCGCCGTCACCGATCCCGAGGTGCTCACGTTCATCGCGGGACGCGTCTCGACGAACATCCGTGAGCTCGAGGGGGCGCTCACGCGCGTCGTGGCGTTCTCCTCGCTGACGGGTCTGCCGCTCGACGTCGAGCTCGCCGAGCAGGTGCTGCGCGACCTGTTCCCTTCGACCGGCGACCTCCCCCAGGTGACGATCGCGCGCATCCAGGAGGCCGTCTGCGAACGGTTCTCGCTCTCGGTGCAGGAGCTCTGCAGCCCCCGACGGTCGCAGGCAGTCGCGTACCCGCGCCAGGTCGCGATGTACCTGTCGCGTGAGCTGACCGACTCGTCGCTCCCGAAGATAGGGAAGGAGTTCGGCGGCCGCGACCACACGACTGTCCTCCATGCGAACGCGAAGATCACCCGCCTGATCTCTGAGGACAGAGGTGTGTACAACCTCGTGCAAGACCTGACTGCGCGGATCAAGCACCGTGGATGAATTGCGCCCCATGTCCTCGGCCGGCTGCGCCGCTGGGGGTCCGGTGGACAACCCGGCCTTCGGGACCCACCGCGCGAACCGGCATGGCTACAGGGCTTTCCTCCGTCTTCCCCGTCGTCCACACTCCCTATGGACTACGACGAAAGGTTTAAGAGAGAAATGATGGAAACCGACATCGCGGTCGGCTCGGGCGTCCGCGTCACCGTTCAGCGCGACGATCTCTCGAGCCGGCTCGCGCTCGTCTCGCGCGCCACCTCCTCCCGCGGCACCGTGCAGGTCCTCGGCGGGATCCTCTTTCGTGCCCGGGACGGCCTCGTCGAGCTCGAGGCGACGGACATGGAGCTGTCGCTCCGCACGACCGTGCCCGCCGAGGTGGACGGGGACGGAGCCTTCGTCGTGCCTGCGAAGTTGCTCGGGGACATCATCCGGCTGCTGCCTGCGGCGTCGGTGGTCCTGGCCTATCGCCCCGAGGACGGCGTGGCCTCCATCGAGTCGGGCTCGTACTCGTCGCGGGTGAACGTGTTCGCCGCCGAGGACTTCCCGCGGCTGCCGGCGATCGACGTGCCGCTGCAGGAGGTCGACGCGGCATCGTTGCTCGAGACCGTGCAGCGCGTCTCGCGCGCCGCGTCTCGCGACGAGTCGCGGCCGGTCCTGACGGGGATTCTCGTCCGCTTCGAGGGATCGCAGCTGACGATGGCGGCGACCGATTCGTACCGCATGGCCGTCAAGGAGACCGAGCTCGCAGCGAGCGGCCCGGAGCTCGAGGCGATCATCCCCGCGCGCGCTCTCGACGAGCTCGGACGGGTCGCCGCGGGCGCAGAGAGCGTCCAACTCGGTGTCCACGAGAACCACGTCATCTTCGGCGCGGGCTCCGCCTGGCTCACGACGCGGAGGATCGACGGGCAGTTCCCGAACGTCGCGCAGCTCCGGCCGGAGACGTTCGACGTCGAGCTCGAGGTCCCGCGGGGAGAGCTGCTCGAAGCGGTTCGGCGTGCCGCGGTGATGGCGCAGCGCAACACACCGCTGCGCCTTCGCTTCGCTGAGGGAGAGCTCACGATCTCGGCCCAGAGCCAGGACGTCGGAGAGACGCGGGAGGCGCTCCCGGTGGCGTACACGGGCGAGCCGCTCGAGATCGGGTTCAACGCGGAGTTCCTTCGTGAAGGGCTGGAGTCCGTCACCGCCGACACAGTGCAACTGCAGCTCATCAACCCGCTGCGGCCCGGCCTCCTCAGTGCCGACGGCGATGCCTTCTGGTACCTGATCATGCCGATCCGCCTCGCCGGCTAGCAGGCGCGCGAAAAGTGCGACGCGTTCACGCGACGCGCTTTTCGCGTAGGGCTCGACGGCGCACGAGCACAACGGTGTGATCGTGGCCGCGGTCTCACTCCGGGACGTCCGCTCCTACCCGCGGCTCGACCTGGAGCTCGAGCCCGGGCTCGTGCTCGTGACCGGGCCGAACGGCGCGGGCAAGACGAACCTGCTCGAGGCCGTGCACGTCGCGACGCAGGGCCTCTCGTTCCGGACGAGGCACGATGCCCAGCTCGTCCGGCGCGGCGCGGAGACCGCAGTCGCGCGGATCACCGGCCGGAGGAAGACCGTGCCCGTCGAGACCGAGGTCGAGCTCTCTGTGAGCTCGCCGAAGCGGATCCGGCTGAACGGCGCGACGCTGGGATCGGCGGAAGAGCTTCGCTCGCGTGTCCATACGCTCGTCTTCACACCGGACCGGCTGGTGGTCGTGAAGGGCGGCCCGGCGGCCCGGCGCGCGTACTTCGACCGCGTCCTCGCCCGCGTGCTGCCCGCACGGGCCGACGTCCCGGGCGCCTACGGCGCGGCGCTCGGCCAACGGAATGCAGCGCTGCGCCGGATCGCTGCGGGTCTCTCCGACACCGAGGCCCTCGTGCCGTGGACCGACCAGGTCGTGACGCTCGGCGGGGAGCTCGTCGAAGCGCGACGCCGGCTCCTCGAGCTTCTCGGCGCCCGGTTCGCGGCTCGCGCCGCAGAGCTCGGGCTTCCGGACGCGTCGCTCGGCTATGACCCCGACCCGCCCACCCAGGCGGCACTCGAGGCACGACTTACGCGCGATCTCGAGCGCGGTTCGACCGGCCTCGGCCCCCACCTCGACGAGATACGCGTGCAGTCGGGCGACCGCGACCTTCGCACCTACGGCTCGCAGGGCGAGCAGCGCCTCGCCGTGCTGTCCTTGCTCCTCGCCGAGGCGGAGCTGCTCCTCGAGCAGGGCGGCGTTCCACCGCTGCTGCTGCTCGACGACGCACTCTCGGAGCTCGACGCCGATCGCCGCCGGATCCTGAGCTCCCGTCTCGGTGTCGTGGGGCAGACGCTGGTGACGGCCACCGGCGCGGAAGCGCTGCCGCTCGCGCCCGCACAGCTTCTCGCCGTCACGCCGGGAGAGGTTCGGCCCGGCTGATGGAGCGCCTCGACGGCTCCCTTCGCAGGTCGCTCTCGGCGGCCGGGGTGCCCGACGCGGGGGTTCTCGCGGCGGCGACCCGAGCGTGGCCGGACGCCGTCGGCCCGGGAATCGCCCGCGCCGCCTGGCCGCAGCGGCTGGCGAGGGACGGCACCCTTCACGTGACGACCGCGTCGTCCACGTGGGCGTTCGAGCTCGGCCGCATGGAGGAGGCACTGCTCGACAAGCTGCGCGCGTTCCTGGGCGACGACACGCCGCCTGCGCTCCGCTTCGCCCTGGGCCCGCTGCCGTCGCCCGGCCGCGAAGAGACCATCGCACGACCACCGCTGGAGCCGACCTCCGCGGACCTCGCCGAGGCGACGTCCGTCAGCGCGCCGATCGACGATCCGACGCTTCGCGAAGCGGTGCGCGACGCGGTCGCGGCGAGCCTCGCCGCAGCCCGTCACGACCGCGGTGTCTGATATACTTCCAGTCGCCCGCAAAACCCCTGTTTTGCAGGTATTTTATCGTTCAGGAGGGTTGTGACCGAAACCGCTTATACCGGAAAGGACATCACTGTCCTCGAGGGCCTCGAGCCCGTCCGTCTGCGCCCCGGAATGTACATCGGCTCCACCGGCTCCCGGGGCCTCCACCACCTCGTCTACGAGCTCGTCGACAACGCCGTCGACGAGGCCATGCAGGGGCACAACGAGCGGGTCGACGTCACGATCCACCCCGACGACTCGGTCACCGTCCGAGACGCCGGCCGCGGCATCCCGGTCGACGTGATGGAGGAACAGGGCCAGTCGGCGCTCACCGTCGTGCTCACGAAGCTCCACGCCGGCGGGAAGTTCGGCGGCGACGGCTACAAGGTCTCGGGCGGTCTTCACGGTGTCGGCGTCTCGATCGTGAACGCGCTCTCGGAGTGGCTCGTCGCCGAGGTCCACCGCGACGGGAAGATCCATCGCCAGGAGTTTGCGCGCGGCGTCGCGCAGGGCGACGTCGAGGTCACCGGGAAGACGAAGGAGACGGGCACGATCATCTCGTTCATTCCCGACCGCGAGATCTTCGACGAGATCGAGTTCTCCGCCTCCACGCTCTCCCAGCGGCTCCGCGAGACGGCATTTCTCACGCGCGGGCTCAGGATCGTCCTCAACGACGAGCGGCCGGACGGCAAGACGGAGGAGTTCCACTACGAGGGCGGGATCAGCGACTTCGTCGCGCACGTCAACTCCGGCAAGGACCCGATCCACAAGCACGTCGTCTACTTCGACGGCGAGACCGACGACGGCCAGCTCGAGGTCGCCATGCAGTGGAACACGTCGTACGTCGAGTCGGTGTTCTCGTTCGCGAACAACATCAACACGACCGAGGGCGGCACCCATCTCTCCGGCTTCCGCAGCGCGCTGACCGGCACGCTCAACCGCTACGCGCGCGACAAGGGCCTGCTCAAGGAGAAGGAGGACAACCTCGAGGGCGAGGACGTCCGCGAGGGCCTCGCGGCCGTCATCTCCGTGAAGCTTCGCAACCCGCAGTTCGAGGGGCAGACGAAGACGAAGCTCGGGAACCCGCCCATCGAGAGCCTCGTCAAGACGATCGTCAACCAGAAGCTCGCCGAGTTCCTCGAGGAGAACCCGAGCGAGGCGCGGCAGATCATCATGAAGACGATCTCCGCCGCACGGGCCCGGGCGGCAGCCCGCAAGGCGCGGGAGCTGACGCGCCGCAAGAGCGCGCTCGAAAACTCTGCGCTGCCCGGCAAGCTGGCCGACTGCTCGCTGAAGGAGGCCGACCTCTGCGAGCTCTACATCGTCGAGGGCGACTCCGCCGGAGGCTCCGCCAAGCAGGCCCGTGACCGCACGTACCAGGCGATCCTGCCGCTCCGCGGGAAGATCATCAACTCCGAGAAGAACCGGATCAACAAGGTTCTCTCGAACAACGAGATCCAGGCGATGATCACCGCGATCGGGACCGGCTTCGGTGACGAGTTCACGATCGAGAACCTCCGCTACGGGCGGATCATCGTGATGACCGACGCCGACGTCGACGGCGCCCACATCCGGACGCTCGTCCTGACGTTCCTCTACCGGACGATGCCGGAGCTGTTCGAGGGCGGCCACATGTACATCGCCGTGCCGCCGCTCTACAAGGTGAAGCTCGGCAGCCAGGAGCTCTACTTCGAGAAGGATCACCAGCTCGAGGAGCTGCTTGCCCGCGAGCGCATCTCGGGCATGACCGTCAGGGACCGCGACGGGAACGAGCTCGCGCTCACCGAGGCACGCTGGAGCCGCTTCTCCCGTGAGCTGGCAGACGTCGACGCCTGGCAGGCGAAGCTCGCGTCCGACTACGGGTCGGCTGCGGCGTTCGTCGTCTCGCACCGGGTCGTCGAGAGCGAGGCAAGCGATGCCAAGAGCCTGGAGACGCTGATCGGCGCGATGCCGCCGAACGGCTACGAGCTCTCCGTCGTCGACCGCGCCGACGGCCACCTGTCGGTGAAGGTGGTCGAGAGCGAGACGAGCACCGCGACGTTCGTCGAGGTTCCGGCCACGCTCTTCGCGGATCCGGCGTACGCGGCGCTCCGCCGTTCCTACGGCAAGGTCGCCGACATCGTCGGACTACCGCCGTACAACGTCACCTACGGCAAGAAGAGCGCGAGCGCCGAGACGTCCGTGCAGCTCCGCGAGGCAGCGCTCGACCTCGCAAAGGACGGCATGCAGATCAGCCGCTTCAAGGGGCTCGGCGAGATGAACCCGGAGCAGCTCTGGGAGACGACGATGGACCCGCAGAACCGGATGCTGCTGCGTGTCGACGTCGAGGACGCCGCAGCCGCGGACAGCGTCTTCACGATGCTCATGGGCGACGCCGTCGAGCCGCGCCGGCTCTTCATCGAGCAGAACGCGAAGGACGTGAAGTTCCTCGATGTCTGATGTGATCGAGCCCCTGGGCGCCGGGAGAATCGAGCCGCGCGAGCTCGAGCAGGAGATGCGCTCGAGCTACCTCGACTACGCGATGAGCGTCATCGTCGGGCGCGCCCTGCCCGACGTCCGCGACGGGCTCAAGCCCGTCCATCGGCGCGTCCTCTGGGGAATGCACGAGTCCGGGATGCAGCCGAACCGGCCGTACAAGAAGTCCGCGAACGTCGTGGGCTACGTGATGGGCAACTACCACCCGCACGGCGACCAGGCGATCTACGACACGCTCGTCCGCATGGCGCAGCCGTTCTCGCTGCGCTACCCGCTCGTCGACGGACAGGGGAACTTCGGCTCGATCGACGACGACCCGCCGGCCGCGATGCGCTACACGGAATCCCGGCTCCAGCGCCTCGCCACCGAGATGCTGCGCGACATCGACATGGACACCGTCGACTTCGGGCCGAACTACGACGAGTCGCGCAAGGAGCCGCTCTCGCTCCCGTCCCGGTTCCCGAACCTGCTCGTGAACGGCTCGACGGGGATCGCGGTCGGGATGGCCACGAACATCCCTCCGCACAACCTCGGGGAGACGGTCGACGCGGTCCTGCAGCTGATCGACAAGCCCGACGCGAACGTCGAGGACCTGATGAAGCACGTCAAGGGCCCCGATTTCCCGACCGGCGGCTTCGTCGTCGGGCGCTCCGGTATCCGCGACGCCTACCGCACCGGTCGCGGCCGCGTCGTGATGCGCGCGCGAGCCCACATCGAGGAGCTCCGCGGCGGGAAAAGCGCGATCGTCGTCTCGGAGCTCCCGTACGGCGTCAAGAAGGGCGGCGACTCCGGGGTCATCAAGAAGATCGCAGATCTCGTCAACGACAAGGTGATCACCGAGGTCTCGGACCTCGCCGACCATTCGGACAAGACGGGGATGCGAATCCAGGTCGAGCTGAAGCGCGACGCGATCCCACAGGTCGTCCTCAACAAGCTCTTCAAGCACACGGGCTTGCAGACGACGTTCGGCTACAACGCCGTCGCGCTCGTCGACGGGGTGCCGCGCACGCTGTCACTCCTCGAGCTGATCCGCCACTACCTCGACTACCAGCGCGAGATCGTCACGCGTCGCTCGAAGCACGAGCTCCGGCAAGCGGAGAAGCGGTCGCACATCCTGCAGGGCTACCTGATCGCGCTCGACAACCTCGACGCGGTGATCGCCCTGATCCGCGGCTCCGACGACACCGACTCGGCCCGCACGGGACTGATGGAGACATTCGGCCTCTCGGAGGAGCAGGCCCAGGCGATCCTCGACCTTCGCCTTGCGCGGCTCACCGGGCTGGCGCGCAAGGAGATCGAGGGCGAGTACGCCGACATCCAGGAGCGGATCGCGGAGCTCCGCGCAATCCTGGGCGACCCCGCTCGGGTCGACGCGCTGATCCGCGAGGAGCTCCTCGAGGTGAGGCAGATCTATGGCAAAGGCGACGACCGGCGGACCGAGATCGTGGCGGGCGAGGACTCGCTCGAGCTCGAGGACATGATCGCCGAGGAGGACATGGTCATCGCGATCACGCGCTCGGGATACATCAAGCGCCTACCCGTGACGAGCTACCGGGAGCAGCGCCGCGGCGGGATCGGCGTGATGGGGATGGACATGAAGGACGACGACTACATCGAGCACCTCTTCGTCGCGTCCACGCATGACTACATCCTCTTCTTCACGACCGTCGGCAAGGTCTACCGGCTGAAGGTCCACGAGCTGCCACTCGGCTCCCGCCAGTCGAAGGGACGCGCGATCGTCAACCTGCTGCCCCTGCGCCAGGACGAGGCGATTCGCGCCGTGATCGCGACGCGCGACTTCAAGGAGGCGAGGTACCTCGTCTTCGCGACCAAGAAGGGCGTCGTCAAGAAGACCGAGTTCCTCGAGTACAACACCCCGCTCAAGGCCGACGGGATCATCGCGCTCAAGATGCGCGAGGACGACGAGTTGATCGGCGTCCGGCTCTCCGACGGCGAGGACGACATCCTGATGGTCTCCCGGATGGGGCAGGCCGTGCGGTTCCACGAGAAGGACGTCCGCGCGATGGGTCGGCCCGCATCGGGCGTCGCCGGGATGAAGCTCCGAGCAGGGGACGAGGTGATCGAGGTCGACATCGCCTCGGACGACGCCGACCTGCTCGTCGTGACCAAGAACGGCTGGGGCAAGCGGACGCGCGTCTCCGACTACCCGGTCAAGGGTCGCGGGACGATGGGCGTCAAGACCGCGCAGCTCGTCGAGGGCAAGGGCCGCCTCGTCGGCGCCCGTATCGTCCGCGAGGGCTACCAGGTGATGCTCATCTCGGACGGCGGCACGGTCATCCGGATGGCGGCCGACGGGATCAAGCGTTCCGGCCGAGCGACGCAGGGCGTGATCGTGATGCGCCTCCGCGAGGGCGAGACGGTCTCGAGCCTCGCACCGGTGATCGGCGCGGACGACGAGGCGGACGACCTCACGGGCGACGTGGCCGACGTGACCGACGTGACCGACGAGTCCGACGGCACGCCGACGGATGGCGCCGGCGACTGACGCGCCCCGCCCGCCGCGCCCTCCGGATTCCAGCGACGCCGAGTTGGCCGTGCCGAGCGCGGAACGTGGCTTCACGATCGCCGAGGGCCGTATCTCCGGCGCGGATCTGTCCGGGTCGACGCTGAGCGAGGGTCGAATCACGGACGTGGTCCTCGGTGACTGCACGCTTGCGAACGCGGAGCTGACGCGAACCGAGATCAGGAGAGCTGAGCTCAAAGGGTGCAGGGCGACCGGTGTGGTGTTCGCAGACGCGACGCTGACCGATGTCGTGCTCGACGGCTGCCGTCTCGACCTCGCGTCGTTTCGGTTCGCGCGGCTCGAGCGCGTCGTCTTCCGGGACTGTCGGTTGGAGGAGTCCGACTTCCACGGTGCAACCCTCGTGTCCGTCGTCTTCGAGCGTTGCCCCCTCGTCGAAGCATCGCTGAGCCACGCCACACTCGAGCGGGTCGAGCTCCGCGGCTGCGACCTCGAGGGGCTCCGCGGGGCCGAGCGGCTTCGTGGCGCACGCATGCCGTGGCCCGACATCGTCGCGAGCGCCGGCACGCTCGCCGCGGCTGTCGGCGTTGTCGCAATCGACTGAACACGTGGCCGCGGCACCTGCAGCCAATCGTTACCGCGGGCACTCGGGTCATGTCTCGACGCCGACAGAGGTAAAACGAGCTCAGTCCACGAGCGCCACGACGATCACGACGCCGAGGATGATCGCTGCGAGCACGATGAGGCCCTCGACCACCGTCTGCACGGTCGTGCGGCCGAGGTCGTCGATGTCGCCGGGCCACGCGAGCCGCCGGACACCTCGGATCGCCGCGGAGGCCAGCGTCGCCAGGATGAGCGCGACGACAACGACGCCGACGACCGCGCGCACTACTCCGCTTTCGACTTATCGATCCCGAGCGTCTCGAGGAACTCGATCGGGATCGGGAAGACGATCGTCGAGTTGTTCGTGGCGCCGATCTCGAGCAACGTCTGCAGGTAACGGAGCTGCACCGTGATCGGCTGCGTCGCCATCACGGCCGCCGCGTCCTTGAGCCGCTCCGACGCCTGGAACTCACCCTCGGCGGAGATGACCTTCGCGCGCCGCTCGCGCTCGGCCTCGGCCTGACGCGCCATCGCGCGCTGCATGTCCGCAGGGATCTCCACATCCTTCACCTCGACGATCGAGACCTTGATGCCCCAGGGCGAGGTCGCCTCGTCGATGATCGACTGGAGGATCTGGTTGATCTTGTCGCGCTCCGAGAGGAGCTCGTCGAGCACGTGCTGGCCGAGCACCGAGCGGAGGGTCGTCTGCGAGATCTGCGACGTCGCGACCATGTAGTTCTCGACCTGCACGATCGCCGCCTTCGGCTCCACGATCCGGAAGTACGCGACGGCGTTGACCCGGACCGGCACGTTGTCCTTCGTGATGACTTCCTGCGGCGGGACGTTCAGCGTCACCGTCCGCAGGTCGACCTTCTCCATGCGGTCGATCACCGGGATGAGCAGGAAGAGCCCCGGGCCCTTCGGCTCGGGGAGCAGCCGCCCCAGGCGGAAGATCACGCCGCGCTCGTACTCGCGCGCGACCTTGACGGTCGCGAAGAGCAGCAGGATCAGCAAGATGACGATGACGGCGAGGACGATGAGCGCGATGGACATCAGGCCCTTTCGGTCGGGTGCGGAGATCCTACGACGAGCTCGAGGCCGTCCTCGACGGCTTCGACCCTGACGTGCTCGCCCGGCACGAGCGGAACGCCGTCGGCAGATCGCGCGCGCCACAGCTCGCCGCTGACCGCCACCCAGCCTTCGCGGCGAACGACCGCGTCGCCGCCGACCATCGTGCGGACGTCCACCTCGACCGGGTTGCGCCGCGCCTTGACGATACGCGTGAGGGCGACCCCCATGAGAAGCGCGAGCGTCGCGGCGATGGCGATCGCGACCCAGAGCGAGACCTGGTACGCCTCTCCCGCGGGATCGAACAGCATCAGCGCGCCGATAACAAAAGTCACGGCGCCGGCCAGAGTGAGCGCCCCGTGGCTCGGGACGAAGGATTCGGCGATGAAGAACCCGGCTGCGAGCGCCATCATCAGCAGGCCGGCCGCGGAAACCGGGAGGACCTGGAGGCCGTAGAGGCCGACGATCAGCGAGATCGCGCCGACCGTACCGGGGAGCACGAGGCCGGGGTTCCAGAGCTCGACGACGATTCCGATGAGTCCGACCGACAGCATCAGGGCGATGATGTTCGGGTCGATCAGCAGGTCGAGGGTGCGCTTCCAGAACGACATCTCGACGCGCTCCACCGTCGCGCCCGCCGTCTGCAGGACAAAGCCCTTCGGCACGGTCTTGCGTCCGTCGATCTCCTCGAGGAGCGCCGGCACAGTGGGCGCGATGACGTCGATCACGCCGAGCTCGAGCGCCTTGCGGGCGCCGTAGTTCGCAGCCGTTCGCACCATCGCCTCCGCCGCTTCGGCATTCCGGCCGTGCTCGCGAGCGAGCTCTGCGACGTACGCGGCAGCGTCGTTGATCACCTTGCGTCGCAGGTCCTCGCCGAGGTCGGTGCCGGTGGCGGAGATCGGCGTCGACGACCCGATGTTCGTCTGCGGGGCCATCGCGAGGATGTCCGCGGCCTGGCCGATCACCGCGCCCGCCGAGTCCGCGCTCGAACCGGGCGGCGAGACGTAGACGACGACCGGGACATCGGCCGCGAGCATCGATTTGACGATCTCGCGCATCGCGGAGCCGAGCCCGCCCGGCGTGTCCATCTCGATCACGACCGCCGCGGCCTTCTCTTGCTCGCCGCGCTCGATCGCGTCCTGCAGGAAGTCCTGCGTCACCGGGTTGACGTCGTTGTCGAACTCGACGACGAGCACGTGCGGCGGCTCGGCGTCGTCCGCCGGCTGGCCGGGAACCACGAGGACCAACGCGGCGACCAGCGCCGCGGTAAGGGTTCCGAGCGCTCGCGCGACGCCCGCATTCACGACGGTGCCGACTGTACCAGCGGCACCTGGGCCGGCCGAGCCGCACTCCGTGCGCCCCGCGCCGCGACCCGACACGACAACCACCCCCAAGGGCACCCCCGGTGCCCTGATGACACGCTATCGAGGAACCTGTGCTCGAAGAGCGCCGTGATCGTGCCAAGAGTGTGACGGCGTTGGACACGCTCGGCCCGCCAATTCGCCAGTCCGCCAGTCCGGCTGCCGAAGTCGCTCGTCATGTCCACGCTCCTCCGGAGCCGCCACGCAACCGGTGGCGACGCGCTGATCGCACGATGAACGAGTCTCGCGGCACCTGCCACGTCGTAAGCATTCCGTCAGAGAAGGTGGCACCCGCTTGCCGGAGAAGCAGTCGTGCGCCACGCTTGTGGCCAACGTCATGGCCCGACGCCTCCTTCTCGTCGCCGCGCTCGCGCTGGCGTTTCCCTCCGCCGCCGCCGCAGGGCTCGCGACCCTCGACGTGAAGGAGCTCGCGCTCGGTGGCTCGCGGGCGCTCAGCTCGACTCACCAGACGAGGCCGTTCCACCTCGTGGGCATCCACTGGAGGGGATCGGGAAGCCTCGAGGTGCGCACGCAGTCGGCCGCCGGGAGGTGGTCACCGTGGCGCACGGTGCACGAAGGCGATCACGACGCGCCGGATCGCGGCAGCGCGGAGGGCCGGAGCCGCGCCGGATGGCGGATCGGGGCCCCGGTCTGGGTGGGCCGCGCAATCGGGCTCGAGGTGCGGGCGAACGGCCACGTGACCCAGGCCCAAGCGCTGACAGTGCGTAGCCCCGTGTCCAAGGTGCCGTTGCGGACGACGGCAGCGGCCGGCGCGCCGCAGCTCGTCGCGCGTAGCGGCTGGCTCGCCGACGAGACGATCGTCAGGGGGAAGCCGTCCTACGCGGACGCCTTGCGCATGACGCACGTCCATCACACGGCAGGGACGAACTCGTACTCGCGCCTCCAGGCGCCCGCTGTCGTTCGCGCGATCCAGCTTTACCACGTCAAGGGAAACGGCTGGAACGACATCGGCTACAACGCGCTCGTCGACCGCTTCGGGACGGTCTACGAAGGGCGCGCCGGCGGCGTCGACCGGAACGTCGTGGGCGCGCATGCACGGGGGTTCAACACGGGCTCGTTCGGGATCGCGGTGATGGGCGACTTCCGCAGCGTCGACCCGCCGCAAGTGTCTCTCGACGCGCTCGCCCGAACGCTCGCCTGGCGTCTCGACCTGGCGCACGTCGACCCCGTCACGACGCTCAACGGGATCTCGTCGGGCAACGAGCGGTTCGGCCCCGGGATCCCCGTCTTCCTCCGCGTGATCTCCGGCCACCGCGACACGGGATCGACGACCTGCCCCGGCGAGCGGCTGTACGCCCGCCTCGGCGACGTCGCGCGGCGGGTCGGGTCGCTCGGGCTTCCAAAGCTCTACGCGCCGGTCGCCGCCGCGGACGAGGGCGGCGGGATCCGCTTCCGCGCGCGCCTGTCGTCGGCTATCAGGTGGTCGGTCGTCATCGAGGACGCCGCGGGGACCGAGGTTGGCCGAGGCGACGGAAGCGGATCGGCCGTCGACTGGACCTGGCAGCCGCTCGGGCCGGTCGCGCCCGGAACCGGCTGGCGAATCGAGGCGCCCGGCGTCACGGCCGCGGAGGGCACGTTCGGCACGCTCGCGACGGCGGCGCTGCAGATCAGCTCGGCCACGGCGACGCCTGGCACGGTCTCGCCGAACGGTGACGGACAGGCCGATACGGCGACGGTCGGGTTCACGCTCAACGTCGACGCGAACGTGACGGCGATCGTCGCCGACGTAGTGGGGACGGTGGTTGCCGAGCTCGAGCCGCTCCGCTGGCGGCGCGCAGGGCCACGCACGCTCAACTTCGACGGCCGAGGCCTCGCCGACGGGGAGTACGTGGTGCGCATCACGGCCCGTGCCACCGGCGGCCGCACCGCGGAAATCGACCTCCCGGTCGTCGTCTCGCGGCTCCTCGGCCGCGTCACGCTTTCCGATGCGGCGCTCACTCCCAACGGCGACGGACGCAGCGACACACTGTCGATCGGAGTGCCCGTCACGACGCCCGCGACCGTGACCGTTCGGATTCTCCGCGAGGGCAAGTGGGTTGCGACGCCGTTCGCCGGCCCGGTCGAGCAAGGCGAACGGACGGTCACGTGGAACGGATCGAAGCGTTTGGGGAAGGCCATCGACGGCACGTACACGATCTCGGTCGAGGCCACGGACGGCGTCGGCACGTCGCGGGTCGAGCTCCCGCTCGTGCTCGACGCGACGTCCCCGCGCCTGTCCGTCGTGTCAGCCGCCCCGCCGGTGCTGCGCGTGTCCGAGCCCGTCACGCTGACGCTTCGCGTCAACGGCGCTCGGCGGACGATGCGGCTCGCGTCGCCCGGAGCGGTTCGGATCCCCCGAATCGAGCGGCTGCGGACGCTCATCGCGACGGCGACGGACGCGGCTGGAAACCGCGCCACGCTCCGCCGCTGAGCTCTGCCGCCGGAGGGCCGTCGGCCCGCTGCCCCCAGTACACTCGACTCGTGATTCCCGCCCCACCGTTCGGGCGCGACGTGATCGCGTCGATCCTGCCGCACCGCGACCCGTTCCTGCTTCTCGACGAGGTCCACGAGCTCGAGCCGGGCGCCCGCGTCGCCGCGTCGTATCGCGTCCCGGAGGATGGCTGGTGGTTCGCCGGCCACTTCCCGGAGCGCCCCGTGATGCCGGGCGTGCTGATCGTCGAGGCGATGGCACAGACGGGCGCGGTCGCCGTGCTCGTAGAGGAGGAGAACCGCGGGCGGATCGCGTTCTTCGCGGGGATCGACGACTGCCGCTTCAAGCGCGTCGTCTCACCCGGCGACACGCTGTCCCTCGAGTGCGCAATCGACCAGGTGCGCGGTCCCATCGGTCGCGGCAAGGCGACGGCGCGAGTCGGCAACGAGCTCGCTGCCCGTGGCACGCTGACGTTCGCAGTCGAGAAGTGACGTCGTGATCGGTTCGGCGAACGGCACGCGGATCGGGATCACCGGCCTCGGCGTGCACGTCCCGGCGCGAATCGTGACGAACCACGATCTCGCCGAATACGTGGAAACCTCAGACGAATGGATCTTTGAGCGAACCGGCATTCGCGAGCGGCGCATGGCGTCCGACGACGAGGCATTGACCGACATCGCGCTGCCCGCTGCCCGCGCAGCGCTCGACGACGCGGGTGTCGAAGCGAGCGAGATCGATCTGCTGATCTGCGCCACCGTGACACCCGACATGATGTTCCCGACGTCGTCGGCGCTGATGGCCGATGCCCTCGGCTCGCCGCAGGCGGCGGCCTACGACCTCCTCGCCGGATGCACCGGGTTCATGTACGCGATCGCCCAGGCGTACGGCATGCTCGCAGCAGGTCTGTCGCGACGCGCGCTCGTGGTGGGCGGCGACGTGCTCTCGAAGATCCTCGACTGGGAAGACCGCTCGACGCTCGTCCTCTTCGGCGACGGCGCGGGGGCCGTCGTGCTCGAGCCAGTCGACCGGGGTGGCTTCCTCGGCTTCGAGCTCGGCGCCGACGGTGCGGGTGGTGTCCATCTCCAGTACCCGGGCAGCGGCTCGCGTGCGTTCGACAATCCGGAGTCGATGCTCAAGATGAACGGCCGCGAGGTGTTCAAGTTCGCAACGCGGGTTCTCGTGTCGTCGGCCGAGGCTGTCCTGGCCGAGTGCGGCAAGACGATCGACCAGGTCGACGTGTATGTCCCGCACCAGGCGAACAAGCGGATCATCGACCATGCGGTCGGTAAGCTCGGCGTCCCCCAGGAGCGAACGGTGGTGAACGTGGACAGGTTCGGAAACACGTCGTCGGGATCGATTCCTCTCGCGCTCGCGGACGCGCGCGCCGACGGGCGCCTGCACGACGGCGCCCTCGTGCTGATGACGGGTATGGGAGCAGGGCTGACCTGGGGCTCGGCGCTGCTCGAATGGACGGACAGGAGAGCGGCATGACAAAGGTTGCGTTCTGCTTTCCCGGACAGGGGTCGCTCGAGGTGGGCATGGGCCGCGAGATCGCGGAGGCCGTGCCGGAGGCGATGGAGGTCTACCGGGTCGGGTCCGAGGCGACCGGCATGGACCTCGCGCACCTGTGCTTCGAGGGACCGCTGGAGGAGCTCGTCGAGACGGAGGTGCAGCAGCCGACGCTCGTCGCGACGAGCCTGGCGATCCTCGCCGCGGTTCGACGCGAGGGGATCGAGCCGGATGTCGTCGTCGGCCACTCGGTCGGCGAGTTCGCGGCGCTCGCCTCGGTCGGAGCAATCGGCACCGGTGAGGCCATCGGTCTCGTCCGCGAACGGGGGCTCGCGATGGCCGAGGCCGCGCGGCAGCGCCCAGGCGCGATGGCTGCGATCCTCGGTCTCGAGGACCAGCTCGTCGAGACGCTCTGCCGCAAGATCCTCGGTGTCTGGCCTGCCAACTACAACTGCCCCGGGCAGATCGTGATCTCGGGCGAGAACGACGCGGTCGAGGAGTGCTGCGCCGAGGCCGAGAGCCTCGGCGCACGACGAGCCATCAAGCTGAAAGTCTCCGGGGCCTTCCACAGCCCGCTCGTCGCGCGGGCAGCCGACCGGCTGAAGCCCGCGGTCGACCGCATCCGCTTCGCGGACCCGGTGGCGCCATTCATGTCGACTGTCACTGCGAAGATCGAGCCCGCGCAGCGCCTGGCGTCACTGCTCGTCAACCAGCTCACCGAGCCGGTCCGGTTCACCCAGGCCGCGGGCGAGCTCGTCAAGGACGGGGTGACGACGTTCGTCGAGATCGGCCCGGGCAACGTGCTGTCCGGCCTTGTCAAGCGCATCGACCGCAGCGTGCGCACGTTCTCGGTGAACGACCTCGCGAGCCTCGAGAAGGTCAAGGAATCACTGGCAACGCAATGAGCTTCGCCTCGCTCGAGGGGAAGGTCGCGCTCGTGACCGGCGGTTCCCGTGGCATCGGCCGCGCGATCGCGCTCGAGCTCGGCCGCGCAGGCGCCGAGGTCGTCGTCGGCTATCGGACTGGCCGCGACGAGGCCGAGGCCGTCGCCTCCGAGATCGGAGGGCGGGCCGTCGAGGCCGACGTGAGCGACCCCGGGTCGGCGAAAACCCTTGTCGAGGCGGCGGGTGACCTCGACGTGCTCGTCAACAACGCCGGTCTGACGCGCGACGGCGTCCTGGCCCGGATGAGCGACGACGACTGGCGCACCGTCCTCGAGACGAACCTCTCCTCGGTCTTCTACACGTGCCGTGCCGCCGCGCGACCGATGATGAAGCGTCGTGCCGGCGTGATCGTGAATATCTCGTCGATCGTGGGCGTCCACGGCAATTGGGGGCAGACGAACTACGCCGCGTCGAAGGCCGGGATCATCGGCTTCACAAAGTCGCTCGCCCGCGAGCTCGGCAGTCGCAACGTCCGCGCGAACGTCGTCGCGCCCGGGTATGTCCGGTCGCAGCTGACCGACGTCCTGCCGGAGGAGGCGACGCAGACGATGCTCGCGAACACGCCGCTCGGCCGGCTCGGCGATCCCGAGGATGTCGCGGGCGCCGTTCGGTTCCTCTGCTCGAACGAGGCCGCCTTCGTGACGGGGGCCGTGCTCCTCGTCGACGGCGGCCTCGGGATGTAGCGTGAGCCTCGTGAGCACGAACGGCAGGCGGCGCGTGGTCGTCACCGGCCTCGGGATGGTGACCCCGCTCGGCAACACCGTCGAGGACTCCTGGGCCGCCCTGGTCGCAGGCGAGTCCGGCGCCGGGAAGATCACGCAGTTCGACACATCGGGATTCCCGGTGGACTTCGCGTGCGAGGTGAAGGACCTCGAAATCACGGACTACATGGACTACAAGGCGTCCCGGCGGATGGACCGCTTCACGCACCTCGCACTCGCCGCCGCCCGTCAGGCCGAGACGGACTCGGGGCTGGACATCGCGTCGGAGCCCGAGCGCGTCGGCGCCGCCGTGGCGACCGGGATCGGCGGCCTGAAGTCGTTCGAGGCCTGCATTCAGGTGCTCGACGAGCGCGGCCCGGACAGGGTGAACCCGTTCTCGATCGTCCAGATCATCCCGAACCTCGCCGCAGGCTGGGTCTCGATGGAGCTTGGAACGAAAGGCCCGTTGCTCTCCGAGTGCACCGCGTGCGCCGCGTCCAACATGGCGATCGGCGACGGGCTCGACGCGATCAGGCTCGGACGTGCGGATGTGATGATCTGCGGCGGGACTGAGGCGCCCGTGTCGCGCGTCGGGATCGCGGGCTTCGGCGCGATGCGCGCGATCTCGCGGCGGAACGGCGATCCGGCGGCGGCCTCGCGGCCGTTCGACGCCGAGCGTGACGGGTTCGTGATGGGCGAGGCCGGGTCGATGATCGTGCTCGAGGAGCTCGAGCATGCGAAGGCTCGCGGCGCCAAGATCTACGCCGAGCTGCTGGGCTACGGCCTGTCGTCCGACGCGACGCACGTCTCGGACCCCGACCCGACGGGCGGCAGCCCCGCCCGCGCCTTGGCGATGGCGTTCGAGGACGCGGGCGTCGCTCCCGACGAGGTCGGGTACGTGAACGCCCACGGCACGTCGACGCCGGTCGGCGACAGCGCCGAGACCCGGGTCATCAAGCTGGCGCTCGGCGAGGAGAAGGCGTACCGGACCCCGGTCTCGTCGACGAAGGGCGCAACAGGCCATTGCCTCGGCGCCGCCGGCGCGGTCGAGGCGTCGTTCACGATCCTCGCGCTCGAGCGGGGCGTGTTGCCGCCGACGATCAACCAGGAGGTCCCGGACCCCACATGCGACCTCGACTACATCCCGAACGAGGCGCGGGAGGAGCAGGTCGAGATCGGCGTCTCGAACTCGTTCGGGTTCGGCGGCCACAACGCCTGTGTGGTCTTCCAGCGCTGGCACGACTGACCGCGCCCGGTGTCTGGCTTCAGCCAGACACCTGCTCATGCCTCACGGCAGCCTGAGCTCGAGCAGCAGCGTGTCGCGCCACTCGCCGCCGAGCCGGGCGATCCGCTCGCGACGGCCGACGACGCGGAACCCGACCGCCTCGTGCAGGGCGATGCTCGGTCCGTTCGCCTCGAGAATCGATGTCTGGATCGTCCAGATCCCGTGCGTCGGCGCGGCGGCCACGAGCGCGTCGAGCAGCAGTCGCCCGACCCCCGAGCCGCGCGCGGCCTCGGCGACGTAGACGGAATGCTCGACGACGCCGCGGTATGCGTCGCGTCGCGAGACCGGTGAGACGGCGATCCACCCGACGACACCGTCCTCACGCTCCGCGACGAATCGTGGCTCGGCACGGTGCGCCGCGTCCCACTCCTCCCACGTCGGCACGTCCTCCTCGAAGGTCGCGACGCGAGTCGCGATCCCCTCCCCGTAGATGCGCGCGACCGCCGGCCAGTCCGCCGCGCTCATCGACCGCACTTTCACCACCGTCCAACAGTACGGATCCCCGTACGTGGTCTCGCTCGAGCCGTCCGTACGCTCCGCGCGTGAAGGTCACGCGACCCACACCCGAGCGGTTCGACGAGGCGCTGGCCGTGCTCCGTGCAGCCGACACAGCTGTCTGGGGCGATTCGGACTGGACGGCCGACGAGTTGCGCGAGGAGTGGGACGAGCTCGACCTCGAGCACGACGCCTGGCTCGTCGACGTCGACGGACGGCTCGCAGGCGTGATGCACCTCCACATGCGGCGGGGTGGACGGTTCATCGGCGACGGGTACGTGCACCCGGAGCTCAGCGGTCGCGGGGTCGGGTCGCGCATCCTCGCGCTCCTCGAGGCCCGAATCCTCGAGCTCGAGCCGACGTGGCCCGAGCACGAGCGGGTCGTCGTCGAGTGCGCGCACCTCGTCGGCGACGACCGCGCGCCCGCACTGTTCGCCGGAAGCGGCTACAAGCGTGTGCGAAGCTTCTTCCGGATGGTCGCGGATGTGACCGACCTCGAGGCCGAAGCGATCTGGCCGGATGGGATCGAGCTCAGGCCTCTCGACGTCGACCGAGACGGCGAGCGGGTGTACGAGGCCATCGAGGAGGCGTTCGCCTTCGAATGGGGCCATCGGCGGCGAACGTACGAGGAGTGGCGCAAGCGGGCCTACGACTGGCGCAACTTCGATCCGTCGCTCGTGCCCGTCGCGTGGGACGGGGACGAGGTCGCCGGCGCCTCCCTCAACTACCCGAAGCGCATGGGCGACTGGGGCTGGATCGGCTCGATCGGCGTGCGGCCGGCCTGGCGTGGCCGCGGCCTCGGTCTCGCGCTCCTCCACGAGTCGTTCGCACGCTTCCGGCGGATCGGCGAGACGGCCGTGGCGCTCGGTGTGGACGCGGAGAACCCGACGGGCGCGACGCGGCTCTACGAGCGTGCCGGGATGCGTGTCCTTTATCAGGCCGACCTCTGGCAGAAGGAGCTCCGGGCCGGTGGCTGACGTGCTCCTGCGCGCGCCCACGCTCGCCGACGTCGACGCCGTGGTCCGGGTGATCAACCGCGCCTCGCAGGAACGGCACGGCCGGGACGAAGTCGATACGAGCGCGATCGAGGGCTGGTGGACGCAACCGCCCCCGTTCAATCTCGACGCGGATGCCGTGGTCGCGGTCCGCGACGGAACGGTCGTCGGCTACGGAGACGTCGGCGACCAGGCGAACGACGGGAGCGTCCTCTGGCTCGACATCCGAGGCGAGGCAAACGATGAATTGCACGCCGAGCTCGAGCGGCGCGCGCTGGAGAGGCGAAGCGCGGGCGGCGTCGTGCGGGCGGTTGTCGACGAGCGAGACGATCGTCTCCGCCGCACGCTGGAGGAGCGGAGCTACCACCACATTCGCTCCTCGTACCGCATGGGGCTCGATCTCGCCGGGCGGACATTCTCGCCCGACTGGCCGGCAGGGGCCGTGGTCAGGACCTCGGTGGAGGGTGTGGACGAGCCGCTCCTCTACGAGCTCAACGAGCGATCGTTCGCCGATCACTGGGGCCATACGACGACGCCGTACGACGAATGGCTGCACTGGGTCCGCAGCATGGGGGCCTACGACCCGTCACTCTGGTTCGTCGCAGAGGTCGACGGCGTCCCCGCGGGCGTCGCGATCTGCCGGCCGCACGACCACGGCGACCCTGACTGCGGCTGGGTCTCGGTGCTCGGGGTCCTGCGCGAGCACCGGCACGCGGGGCTCGGCACGGCTCTGCTCACCCACGCCTTCGCGGAGTTCCAGCGACGCGGCCGGAAACGAGCCGGGCTCGGCGTCGACGCGGAGAGCACCACCGGCGCCGTCAGGCTCTACGAGCGGGCCGGGATGCACGTTCTCTGGCGGTGGGACATCTGGGAGAGGACGTCCTGAGCACGCTCCGAGCACGCTGTCCCCACTGTCGGACACTGACTGCCGTCGCATTCGACGACGAGTACGAGTGCCACAGCTGCGGCGCCTCGTTCGCGGCGGGGCTCGTGCGCGTTCCGCGCGCGTGGGGCGTGGGCGGCGAGCGGATGGCCGACGCCGCGTTCCTGGCCCTCCCATATCCGGACGCGCTCGTGGTCGAGAGCGACACGGTGGCAGAGCAGTCCGATGCGGTAGCCGAGGGTCTGCCTCGCCGCCCGCTCGTGCTGGGCGGCTGCTGCTGCGCCCACATCGGCGCGATCCGCGGGCTCGCCGAACGTCACGACCGACTCGCCGTCGTCTGGCTGGACGCGCACGGCGACCTCAACACGCCCGAGACGTCGCCGTCCGGCAACACCTGGGGCATGCCGCTCCGGATGGCAATCGACGAAGGAAGCGTCGGGACGGACGACATCGCTCTCGTCGGGGCCCGGGACCTCGACCCGCCCGAGCAGGCGTTCGTCACCGAGCACGGGATCGACGACGATCTCGACCGCGCGCTGGCCGGCGCCGACGCGGTCTACGTCGCGCTCGACGTGGACGTGCTCGCGCCCGGGATCGTCCCGTGCCATTACCCGGTCCCGGGCGGGCCGGACGCCGACGAGGTCGAGGTCGTGCTGCGCGACGTCGCGACGCGTCTGCCGGTCGCGGGGATGGGGATCACCGGCCTCCACCCCGACGCCGACCCTGCGGTCCTCGCGCGCTTCGTGTCTGCCGCGGTCACCTGAGCGGCACCGCACTAAGATTGCGTCGATGTCGACCCCCGGCCAGATCGACGTCTCGATCGAGCACAAGCACGCGGCGCCCGATAATCGCGACGGCGACCACCCCAACACGTGCCCGAGCTGTGGCTCGCACTACCGCGACGAGGAGCTCGACGAGCACCTGCGTGTCTGCCCTCAGTGCAGCTACCACTTCCCCGTGCGTGCGCCGGAGCGGATCCGGCAGCTCGCCGACCCGGGCACGTTCGAGGAGGAGGACGCCGAGCTCCGCTCAGCGGACCCGCTGGACTTCTTCGACCTGAAGCCGTACACCGACCGGCTCGCCCAGGCGGAGCTCGCCACGGGGTTGGGCGACGCGATCCTGACCGGGCGCGCGACGATCGACGGCCATTCGTGCCGCCTTGCGGCGATGGATTTCTCGTTCCTCGGCGGCTCGATGGGGAGTGTCGTAGGCGAGCGGTTCGCGCGCGCCTGCGAGCGGTCAGCCGACGAGGCGGGCGTCGTGGTGTCCGTCTCGGCGTCAGGCGGCGCCCGCATGCAGGAAGGGATCCTCGCGCTCATGCAGCTGCCGAAGACCGTCGCCGCCGTGGGCGAGTTGCACGACTCGGGCGGCACGCTGCTGTCGATCCTCGCGCACCCCACGACTGGTGGCGTGACGGCGAGCTTCGCGAGCCTCGGTGACGTGATCGTCGCCGAGCCCGGCGCCCTCACATCGTTTGCGGGCCCCCGGGTGGTCGCGCAGACGACGCGCGAGAAGCTGCCCGACGACTTCGGTCTCGCCGAGTCGAACCTCCGCTTCGGGCACGTCGACGCCGTGGTCCCCCGCGCCGAGCTCCGGTCGACGGTGGCGCGCCTCCTCCGCCTCTTCGGGAAGCAAGCGTGAACCAGGACGCCGAGCTCGGGCTGCGCGACCGGCTCGCCCGGCTGTCCGGCGTCACGCTGCTCCGCGGCACGAAGCTCTCCGCGGAGCTCGAGCGCCTCCAGCGTCAGCTCGAGCGTCTCCGCGAGGACACTTCGGACGAGGAGATCTGGAAGCGCGTCGAGCTCGCCCGGCACGAGAAGCGCCCGTACACACTCGACTACGTCGAGCGGATCCTCGACGACTGGTTCGAGCTGCACGGCGACCGCGGCCGGATGGACGATACGGCGATGGTCGCCGGAATCGGCAGGCTCGACGGGCAAACCGTTGCGCTGGTTGGGCACCAGAAGGGCCGCGACCTGAAGACACGGGTCTTCCGCAACTACGGGATGGCGTACCCCGAGGGGTACCGCAAGGCCATGCGCACGATGCAGCTCGCCGAGCGCCACGGCTTCCCGCTCGTCGCGCTCGTGGACACGCCCGGCGCCTACCCCGGGATCGTTGCCGAGCAGCACGGACAGGGTGGCGCCATCGCGCGCTCGCAGGCACTCATGCTGCGGCTCCAGATCCCCACGGTGGCCGTCGTGATCGGCGAGGGAGGCTCCGGCGGCGCGGTGGCGATCGCCGTCGCCGACCGCGTCCTGATGCAGGAGAACGCGATGTACTCGGTGATCTCGCCCGAGGGGTGCGCGTCGATCCTCTGGCGCGACGCGGCGCAGGCCAAGAAGGCAGCGTCCGCGTTCAAGCCGGATGCGGCGCATTGCCTGGAGCTCGGCGTGATCGACGGGATCGTGCCCGAGCCGGAGGGCGGCGCGCAGGAGAGCCACGACGCTGCGGCGACGCTTCTCCGCGAGGCGCTCGTCGCCCATCTCGACGATCTTGCCGGGATCCCGGCGGACGAGTTGAGGCGCCGGCGGCGCGCGAAGTTCCGCTCGATGGGCGTGCTCGAGCGCGTATAGCCGACCAGAGCGCCTGACACGACACGGCGGGCTCTCCACACTTTCCACAGGCTTATCCCCGGTCCGGAGTCACGCAACTGCAGGGCTTTCGCCCAACGTATGCAGGAGGTGTTAAGGCCGGCGAGGGACCTGGGATCATCAGGGCATGGCCCGTCTAGGCGACTACCGCCGCAAGCGCGATCCGAGCCGTACTCCCGAGCCGTTCGAGGGGGGCAGCTCGGAGGGCGCGCCGCTTTTCGTCATCCAGCGTCACGACGCGCGGCGGCTCCACTACGACCTGCGACTCGAGCGCGACGGCGCGCTCGCGAGCTGGGCGGTGCCCAAAGGGCTGCCGCTCCGGGCCGGCGAGCGGCACCTCGCCGTGCACGTCGAGGACCACCCGCTCGACTACGGGACCTTCGAGGGCGTGATCCCGGCCGGCCAGTACGGCGCCGGCACCGTCGAGATCTGGGACCGCGGCACGTACGAGCTCCTCGAGGAGAAGCGCGGCGGCGGGCTCACGTTCCGCCTCGACGGCGAGCGGGCGCAGGGCGTCTGGACGCTCGTCCCGGCGCGGCTCGACGGGAAGGAGCAGAACTGGCTCCTGCTCCGGAAGGATGCGGCCGCGGAATCCGAGACATCGCTCCGCCCCCAGCTCGCCACCCTTGCGGAGAAGCTCCCCACCGGGCCGGGATGGCTCTACGAGCCGAAGTGGGACGGCTACCGGGCGATCGTGACCGTCTCGGGCGGCGAGGCGACGCTCACGAGCCGCAACGGCACGGATCTGACCGAGCGCTTTCGCGAGGTCGCCCGCGCCGCAGCTCGCGCGGTTCGCACACCGTCGGCAGTCCTCGACGGCGAGGTGTGCGCCCTCGACGAGGGCGGAACGGCGCGATTCGAGGCGCTTCAGTCAGGCGCCGGCCGTCTCGTCCTGATGGCATTCGACCTCCTCGAGCGCGACGACGAGCCGATCCACGCGCGACCGCTCGAGGAGCGGCGCCGGCTGCTCGAGGAGCTTCTCGACCCGTCCGTCGAGGCCGTCCGGCTTTCCCCCGCCTTCGACGACGGCGAGGCGCTCCTCGCGGCCGCACGGTCGCAAGGGCTCGAGGGCGTCGTCGCGAAGCGCGCGGACGGTCCGTACCGCCCGGGGCGGCGGACGCCCGAGTGGCGGAAGGTCAAGCTCCGCGACCAGGAGGACTTCCCGATCGTCGGCTACACCCGTGGGACGGGTCGTCGGACAAGGCTCGGCGCGCTCGTCCTCGGACGGCGCGAGGCGGACGGCCTCCACTGGGCGGGAAACGTCGGCTCCGGGCTGACGGACGGCGAGATCGACCGGGTTCGCGGCGCGCTAGAGCCGCTCGAGCGCGCGACGTCGCCGCTCGTCACGACGCCGAAGATGCCGCGGATCCGGGCATCGGACGTGACCTGGGTCGAGCCCGCCCTCTCGGCCGAGGTCACCTACGCCGAGAAGACGCGCGAGGGACGGCTGCGTTCCCCGGTCTATCTCGGGATTCGCGACGATGTGCCCGTGGAGCGCCCGCCGATGGAGTCCGAGGTCAAGCGCGGGAAGCGCACCCTCAAGCTCTCCAACCTCGACAAGCCGTTCTGGCCCGAGGAGGGGATCACGAAGGGCGAGCTTCTGGCCTACTACCGCGACGTCGGCGAGGTTCTCGTCCCTCATCTGCGCAAGCGGCCGTTCACGATGAAGCGGTTCCCGGACGGCTGGCAGGGCAAGAGCTTCTTCCAGAAGCAGGCGCCGTCCCACATCCCGGACTGGATCCAGACGGCTGCGTTCCCGGCGTCGACCCGTGAGGGCGAGAAGCGGATCATCGACTACGCCCTCGTCGACGACGAGCTCGCCCTCCTCTGGATGGTGAACATGGGCTGCATCGACATGCACGCCTGGGCATCGCGCGCCGACAGCCCCGAGCGGCCCGACTGGGTGATGTTCGACCTCGACCCGTCCGAGGGGGCCGGCTTCGAGGAGGTGATCGAGGTCGCGACGCTCGTGAAGCAGACGCTCGACGTCCTGGAGCTCGAGTCCGTCCCGAAGACGAGCGGCTCCCGCGGGATCCACGTGCTCGTGCCGATCACGCGACGACACGGGTTCGAGGCGGTGCGGGAGTTCGCGGGCATCGTCGCCGGAGCCCTCGCGCGCGCGCATCCCGGCCTCGTGACGACCGAGTGGACAAAGGCCAAGCGCCGCGGCGTGCTCGTCGATGCGAACCAGAACGGCCCGGGCAAGACGACCGCGTCGGTCTATTCCGTGCGACCGCGCGCGGGCGCGCCGGTCTCGACGCCGCTCCGCTGGGACGAGGTGTGCCCGGGCCTCGACACGGCCTCGTTCACGATGGACGTCGTGCTGGAGCGCATCGCGCGCGAGGGCGATCTCTTCGCACGGGTGCTCGACGGCGGGCAGTCGCTCGGCGCTGCGCTCAAGGCTCTTCGCTGACAACCGGCTCGTCCTCCCCAAGTGACCGGGGATGACCGAGCGCGGAGAGCTCCACGATGTCGCGGCGGAAGAAGAGCGACACAGTCCAGTCGGTGACGACGCGGATCTTCCGGCGAAAGGTCGGGAGCGCGTAGAGGTGGTACGTCCGCGCGACGAACCAGCCGAGGAACCCGCGCAGTCGGAAACCCGGCAGCTCGGCGATCCCCTTGTAGCGGCCGAGCGTCGCGACCTGCCCGAGCATGCGATAGCCGTAGGGCTTCGCGGGCCCGGTGAGATTCTTCGCGAGGCGTCGTGCCTGGCGGAGCGCGTGTTGGCAGGTCGGGGGATCGAGGTGGCCAGGCGTCCTCGTGTTCGGCACCGCCGCGCAGTCGCCGAGGGCAAAAACGTCCGGCGAGTCGACGACCCGGAGGGTCTCGTCGACCACGACGCGCCCGCGGTCGTCGAGCGGCAGCCCGAGCGCCGCGAGCTCCGGGCTCGGCCGCACTCCGGCCGCCCAGACGAGGGTGCGGGCCGGGATCCGCGAGCCGTCCGAGAGGACAGCCTCGCGCTCGTCGAACGACGCGAGCGTGGTCGACACGCAGATCTCGATCCCGCGACGCTCGAGCTCCCGATGCGTGTACTCGCCGAGCTTGCGCGGAATGTCGGCAAGGATCGCCGGCGCAGCGTCCACGAGTACCCATCGCTGCCTGACGTCCCTCAGGGACGGGTACGAGCGCCGGATCGCGTCTCGCGCGAGGTCGTGCAGCTCCGCGAGCGCCTCGACGCCGGCATAGCCTGCGCCGACGAACACGAAGCCGAGATCCCGCGCCGCCTCGTCGGGATCGAGGCGCGTCGCGGCCGACTCGAGCGCGCGCAGGAGCCGGTTGCGGAGCCCGATCGCGTCCGCGATGTCCTTGAACCCACGACCGTGCTCGGCGAGGCCGGGCACGGGGAAGGTGCGTGGCACGGCACCGAGGGCGACCACAAGCCGCTCGTAGCCGATCTCGAACGTGCCGCCGAGAGTCTCGGCTACCACCGTCTTCCGCTCGGGATCGCGTGAGAGAGCGCGCCCGAGCAGCAGCTCGGCGTGCGGGCACATCTGCCGAAGCGGCACGACGACATGCCTCGGCTCGAGCGTGCCGGCGGCCGCCTCCGGCAGCAGCGGCGTGTAGAGCATGAAGTTGTCGGGATTGACGATCGTCGCGCCGCGGCGTCCCAGGATGCGCGCGACGTAGGCGCCGGCGAATCCGCCGCCGATCACGAGCGTGCCACCCGCTGCGTCTCGCCGCGCGATCACGGCCATAGGATCGCAAGCGTGCCCCGCCAGGTGTCGGTCATAGGGAGCGGCGCCGAGCACGAGGCGGCAGCCGAAGAGATCGGTCGGCTGCTCGCCGAGCGAGGATGCGTCGTCGTGACCGGAGGACTCGGCGAGGTCATGGCCGCGGCGCACCAGGGCGCGAAGTCGGCAGGTGGGACGACGATCGCGATCCTGCCGGGTGAGAGCCGGAACGACGCCAACCCCTGGGCCGACCACGTCGTCGTGACCGGCATCGGCCACGCGCGGAATCTCGCGGTCGCCGCGTCGGGCGATGCCGTGATCGCGGTCGGGGGAAGCTGGGGGACGCTGGCCGAGATCGCGTTCGCGATGCGGCTCGGAAGGCCTGTCGTCGTCCTCGGCGGCCCGGAGGTGGAGGGTGTCCCGCGCGCCACCACCCCGAAGTCCGCGGTCGACTTCGTATTGGACGCCCTCGCCTAGGAGTCTGCCCCGACCTCGCGCAAGCGCCGTTCGAGGAACCGGCGCTCGGGCGCGTTGTCGGTGAGCGCGAGCGCCTCGCGGTAGCTCGTCGCTGCCTCGTCGAGCCGTCCGAGCCGTCGGAGGAGATCCGCGCGGGCGGCAGGGAGGTAGCTGTAGCCGTCTAGCCCTTCGATCCCCTCGACGAGCGCGAGGCCCCTCTCGACGTCTCCCGCGAGCGCCACCGCGACCGCGCGGTTGAGCCTGCACGACGGGCGAAGGGTCGAGCTGCTCGAGCGCCGCGTAGGTCGCCGCGATCACCTCGGGCCCGGCGCCCTCGGCGTGCCCCGCCGCGATGGCCGCCTGGAGCTGGTACGGGCCCGGCCGGCGCAGCCCTTCCGCGCGCCGCAGGACGCGGAGGCCTTCCTCGATCGAGCGGGCGTCCCAGAGCGCGCGATCCTGGTCGGCGAGAAGGACGACCTCGCCGTCCGGGCCGACCCGTGCGTCGCGCCGTGCATCCTGAAGGAGCAGCAAGGCGAGGAGCCCGAACGCCTCCGGCTCGTCCGGCATCAGGACGCAGAGGAGCTTGGAGAGCCGGATCGCCTCCGCGCAGAGCTCGCGACGGACGAGCGCCTCGCCTGCGGTCGCGGCGTACCCCTCGTTGAACACGAGGTAGAGGACACGCAGCACGTCGGGAACGCGGTCCGGCAGCAGGTGGTCGGGCGGCACGCGGAAGGGGATCCCCGTCTCCCGCAGCCGCCGTTTGGCCCGGACGAGCCGCTGGGCCAGGGTTGCCTCCGCGACGAGGAATGCTCGCGCGATCTCGGGTGTCTCGAGACCACCCACCTCGCGGAGCGTGAGGGCGATGCGGGCCTCGACTGCAAGAGCCGGGTGGCAGCACGTGAAGAGCAGTGCGAGGCGCTCGTCGGGGATCGAGCTCACGTCGTCGTCCTCCTCGACGGGGATCGCCTCGAGGCGGGCGAGCAGCTCCGCCTTGCGCGCGAATGTGCGCTCGCGGCGGATCCGGTCGATCGCCCCGTTCCGTGCGGTTGCGACGATCCAGGCGCCTGGTGAACGAGGGACTCCGTCGCGCGGCCAGCGCACGACGGCAGTCGCGAAGGCGTCCTGCACCGCGTCCTCGGCGAGGGAAAGATCACCGAGGACGCGCGTGAGGATCCCGACCGCACGAGGCCATTCCTCTCTGAACGTGGCCTCGAGCGAGAGCGTCACCGCTCCACGATAGGCCGAACCTCCAACGAGCCGTACTCGGCGGCGGGAACGAGCGAGGCAAGCCTGATCGCCTCGTCGAGATCGGGCAGCGCCGTTAGGAAGAGCCCGCCGATTTGCTCCTTCGTCTCGGCAAAGGGGCCGTCCGTGACGACCGTCTTCCCGTCGACGACTCGCACGACCTTCGCCTCGGCGGCGGCTTCGAGCTCCTTGCCCGCCATCTCGGGGTCGGCCTTTCCCATCTCCTCGAAGAGCGTGAGCCAGCGCGGCATCGACTCGGCACGCCTGCGAGCGGCTTCCTCCTCGTCGATGCCGTCCCACTCGGACTGGTCGCTGTAGACGAGCAATGCGTAGCGCATGTCAGGCCTCCTCGTCGACGTGAACGGGTCGCACCTCGACGGCGCCGTGCGACGCGCCGGGGATCCGTGCCGCCCACGCGACCGCGTCGTCGAAGGATGAGCAGTCGAGGATGAAGTAGCCGCCGAGCGACTCCTTCACCTCGGCGTACGGGCCGTCCGTGACGAGCTGCTTGCCGTCGCGGACGCGCACCGTCGTGGCGGACGTCGTCGGGCCGAGCTCCTCCCCGCCGACGAGGACACCGGCGTCCCCTGCGGCCCGCGAGAACTCGCCGTACTGCTCGTAGGCGGCGTTTCGCTCGGCCTCCGAGAACCGGTCCCAGACCGTCTCGTCGGTGTAGATCAGTGCCAGGTACTCCATGCCGTCTCCTCACTGTCGGTTTCGACTCCACTCCGAAGACGAACGAGCGCGTCCCGGATCGACACACGACGATGATGATGCGGGCGAGGAGCGACCGGCGCCGGGTCGAGCGCTGCGGGACGGGAACGCGAGCGAGCCGGGCCTCGCGCTGCGGGACGGGGAACGCGTCTGAGCCAGCGCTCGCGCAGTTCTGGTCCCGTCCCTAACCCCCACCCACCCACGGGGCTGCGGACGGTAGCGGCGATCGTGTGACGTGTCTGCGCCAGGTTCGGGCCAGATGTGCGACGCGTTCGTCGCAGCGGGCCAGCCTCGAGTCGGACGTGCCAGGCGTTCGTGCCGGCTGTGCGCCATGCTCGAGTCGGACGTGCCAGCGCTGTTCGTGCCGGCTGTGCGCCATGTTCGTGCCGGATGAGCGACGTGCTTGCCACCAGTGCAATGCCAGATCGATGGCAGACGTGGCGGTAGACCGCTACCAATCCAATCGGATCAAGGTGAGCTCAGCCCGCGGCAGCCATTCGATCCAGGAGTGTGCGCGCCGCCGCCTTGTCGAGGAACTCGTTGAGGTTGCCGCACTTCGGGCTCTGCACGCACGACGGGCAGCCCGCGCGGCACGGGCAGCGCTCGAGAAGCCGCGCGGTGTCTGCAACCCATTCGGGGAACACGTCGAAGCCTCTGTCCGCGATGCCGACGCCACCGGCGTGGCCCTCGTACACGAACACCGTCGGCCGGCCGGTCTGCTCGTGGACATTCGTCGACAGCCCGCCGATGTCCCAGCGGTCGCACATCGCGAAGAGCGGGAGCAGCGAGATGAGCGTGTGCTCGGCCGCATGGAGCGCGGAGACGAGTGTCGGCATCGTGTCGATTCCTTCGAGCAGATCGTCCCCCGGCGAGAACCAGACACCCTCGGTCTCGAACGAGGTCTCGGGAAGATCGAGCGGGGTCGTGTCGATCACGCTGCCGTCTGCGATCGCCTTGCGCTGATAGCCGACGACCTGCTCGCTGACGGCAATTCGCCCGACGTGCAGCTCGACTCCGGCGACGACGCGTGCTCGCAGCGGCTCGACGATCGACGTCTCGGTCTCCTTGCGAGCCTGCGTGTACCAGTCGACCGTCACCGGCCGCACGAGCGCAGTCCTCGTCTCGAGATCGAGAGACGTGACGCCGTACTGCTCGCCGAGGTGGAGATAGACGGCGCCGTCGTGGATCGTCGAGAAGGCGCGCTCGCGCTCCGAGGTGCCGAGCAGGGTGCCGCTCTCCTCGTCCACGATCACGAAGAAGTCCGTGTCGCCGGAGCGGAGCGACACACGCGCGGCCGGGGTGTCGCGGCCACGCCAGACGAACCCCGCCGGCGTCCGTTCGAGCTCCGGCAGGACGGCGGCGCGCTCGAGCGCCTCGGGGCCGAGGACGGCGGCGTCCGTCTCGGTGACCGGGCCTTCGTAGGCGGCTGCGAGCACGTGGCCGTCCAGGATCCGGGTGGACGCGTGGTCGATCAGCGCTGCTTCAGCGGTCCGGTCGAGGAGCGCTGCGGGCTCGTTCATGAAGAACTGGTCGAGCCCGTCTTCGCTCGCCACGAGCACCGCGAGCCCACGCGCGCGCCGTCCCGCTCGGCCCCACTGTTGCCTGAGCGAGGCGACCGTGCCCGGAAACCCCACCGAGATGGCGCAGTCGAGCGAGCCGACGTCGATCCCGAGCTCCAGGGCCTCCGTCGCCGTGACGCCGAGCAGCTCGCCTTCCACGAGCCGTCGCTCGATCTCACGGCGCTGCTCCGGCGTGTAGCCCGCGCGGTAGGGAGCGAGTCGGTGCGCCGTGGCGGCGTCCAGCCGGTCGGACGCGAAGCGGTGCACCAGCTCGGCGGCCTTACGGCTCTTCGTGAAGCAGATCGTGCGCCGACCCGAGGCGACGAGCTCGGCGAGCAGCCGCGACGCGTCACCGAGCGCGCTCGCGCGTGTGCCGAGCTCCTCGTCCAGCAGCTCGGGGTTCCAGAGCACGACGTCGCGCTCCGCCCGTGGCGACGTGTCGTCGTCGACGACACGCACGTCGAGGCCCGTGAGCCGCGAGGCCAGCTCACCGGCGTTCGCGATCGTCGCCGACGCGAGCACGAAGATCGGCTCGGCGTCATAGGCGAGCGCGAGCCGCCGGAGGCGGCGCAGGACGTTCGCGACGTGCGAGCCGAACACGCCGCGATACACGTGCGCCTCGTCGACGACCACGACCCGGAGGTTGTGGAGGACGTCGCCCCAGCGGTCGTGGTGCGGGAGGACGCCGACGTGCAGCATGTCGGGGTTCGTGAGGACCACGTTTGCCGTCCTGCGGATGCTCGCCCGCCGCTCGATCGGCGTGTCGCCGTCGTAGATCGCCGGGCGCAACCCCGCGAGCCCGAGCCCCGCCAGCCAGCGCGCCTGGTCCTGGGCGAGCGCCTTCGTCGGATAGAGGTAGAGCGCACGTGTGGTCGGCTTCCGCGCGATCGCGTCGAGCACCGGGAGCGAGAACGCGAGCGACTTCCCCGATGCCGTCCCCGTCGTGACGACAACGCTCTCGCCCCGTGCCACGGCCTCCCACGTCTCTGCCTGGTGGTGGTAGAGGCCGGTAACTCCGCGGGCCACGAGCGCTTCCGCAACCGCAGGGTGGAGGTCGGCCGGGAGCGGTGCGGACCGGCCGGAACGGGCCGATTCCGTCCCGCGGTAGACGACCTCGGGGCCGTCGAGCACCGCGAGCTCCTGGTGTACGACGTCCGTGTCACCCACGTCGCCGAGCGTAGTCACATCGATCGTCGCGCTCGGCCGCGTGCTTGACTGGAGCGCGGCGATGGCGCTGCACTCCTCCGCTCGTAGGCTACGGCGCCTTGTCGAGCGCCCGCTCGACCGCCTGGGCGTAGCGTCGACGCGGCTGCGCGCCGTGGATCACCTCGCGCGCCTCGCCGTCCGAGAAGAGGATCACGGTCGGAAGGGAAAGGACGCCGTAGCGGGCGGGGACGGCGAGGTTCACGTCGATGTCGAGCTGGACGACCGCGAGTCGACCCTCGTTCTCACGTTCCAGCTCGGCGAGGATCGGCTCGATCGCCTTGCACGGGCGGCACCACGGCGCCGTGAACTCGGCGAGCACCGGCACCGGCGAGCGGAGCACGTCCCGTTCGAAGTCGGTATCGGTTGTCGCGATCACAGGCGCCCGCGGAGCGCCTTCCAGCGCAGGAGCGGCACCTGGCGCACCGCCTCGACGACGATCGAGCCGCTCATCTTCGACTCGCCGACCCGGCGGTCGACGAAGGTGATCGGGATCTCGACGACGCGGAAGCCGGCCCGGAGCGCACGGTAGGTGCCCTCGATCTGGAACCCGTACCCTCGGGCGGCGATCGCGCCGAGGTCGATCGTCTCGAGCACGGGGCGGCGGAAGCACTTGAACCCGCCCGTTAGGTCGCGGATCGGCACGCCGAGCACGAGGCGCGCGTAGAGAGACCCACCGCGCGAGATCAGCTGGCGCACCAGCCCCCAGTTCACGGTGCCGCCGCCGTCCACCCAGCGCGATCCGAGTGCCAGGTCGGCGCCGTCCTCGCAGGCCGCGATCAGCCTCGGCACGTCACGGGGATCGTGCGAGAAGTCGCAGTCCATCTCGAGCACGAGCTCCGCGTCCGAGCCCAGGGCCTGCTCGAACCCTGCGAGGTACGCGCGTCCGATGCCCTCCTTTCGGCTCGGTGGAGCACGTCGAGCCACGGGAGCTCGTCTGCGAGACGATCGGCGAGCTCGCCCGTCCCGTCCGGCGAGCCGTCATCGATCACGAGCACGCGGTCGCGGGACGTGTCGAGCACCTCGGCGAGCGCGCGCACCATCGGCTCGAGATTCTCGCGCTCGTCGTAGGTCGGGATGCACACGACGGCGCGGGGTGCCATGGGCGGAGTCTGCCGTCTCGTGGCCGGCTGACGCGCCCCTATCATCGACGCATGCCCTCGCTGCCGCGAAACGCGGACGTTGCCGACGCGCTCGACGCGCTCGCGGACATCTCGGAGATCCTCGGCGAGCAAGGATTTCGCGTGCTCGCGTACCGACGGGCGGCGACGCGGATCCGCGAGACGGGCTCGTCGATCGCAGAGCTCGCGGTCGCCGGCAAGGCGAAGGAGCTGTCGGGGATCGGCGCCACGATCGAGGCGAAGATCGTCGAGCTGACCGAGACCGGCGAGATGTCGGCGCTCGAGAAGCGGCGCGCGGAGGTGCCCGACGAGGTGACGCAGTTCCTGCGGCTACCCGGGCTCGGTCCGAAGACCGCCGCACGCATCTGGCGCGAGCTCGGGGTGACGACCCTCGACGGCCTCCGTGAGGCGGCCGAGCAGCAACGGGTACGAACGCTGCAGGGGCTCGGCGCCAAGAGCGAGGAACGGATCCTCGAAGCGCTCGCGAAGGGCTTCGGCCCCGAGCCCGAGCGGCGTGGCCTGCTCGCCCAGGGCCTCCCCGTGGTGCGCGAGTTCGTCGAGGCGCTGCGCGCGCACCCCGCCTCCGTCGACGTGTCGACGGCCGGGAGCGTGCGCCGGGGACGCGAGACGTTCCGCGATCTCGACGTCATCGCCACCGCGACCGATCCCGCCGCGCTCCTCGGGCACTTCGTCGCGCTTCCTTGGGTGCTGGAGGTCGCCGCCCACGGCGACACCAAGGCGACGGTCGTCACGAAGCAGGGCCTCCGTCTCGACCTTCGTGTTGTGGCGCCCGAGGACTACGGAAGCCTGCTCCAGCACTTCACCGGCTCGAAGGACCACAACGTCGCGCTACGGGAGGACGCCCAGCGACGCGGGCTCTCGGTATCGGAGTACGGCGTGACGGTCGCCGAGACCGGTGAGACGCACCGTTTCTCGAGCGAGGAGGAGCTCTACGGCTTCCTCGGGTACGCGTTCATCCCGCCCGAGCTCCGCGAGAACGGCGGCGAGCTCGGCGCCGCACGTGACGGCGGCCTCCCGACTCTCGTGGAGCCCGGCGATCTCGTCGGCGAGCTCCACTGCCACTCGACCTGGTCGTCGGACGGGAAGGGCTCGATCGAGGAGATGGCCCTCACCGCACGCGAGCGCGGCTACCGCTTTCTTGCGCTGACCGACCACTCGCACTACCTCCGCGACGGGAGGATGGAAGCGCAATGGAAGGAGATCGAGGAGGTCAACGCGCGAGTCAAGCCGCTCAAGGTGCTGCGCGGGGTCGAGGCGAACATCCGCGCGGACGGCGTCGTGGATGTCGACGACGACGTGCTCGCGTCGCTGGACTGGGTCGTGGCGTCACTCCACGCCGGCTTCGACCGCAATCCGACCGAGCGGATCCTCGCGGCGATCGACCATCCTCACGTCGACTGCATCGGTCACCTGACCGGACGCAAGCTGAACAAGAGGCCCGGCGCCGACGTCGACGTGGAGCGGGTCATCGCCCGGGCCGCCGAGACAGGCACCGCGCTCGAGATCAACAGCCAGCCCGACCGCCTCGACATGCGCGACGTCCACGCGCGGCTCGCTGGCGAGGCGGGCGTCAGGATCCCGGTGACGACCGACGCCCACTCCGTCGGCGCACTCGCGTACGCCGAGCTCGGCGTCGCGCAGGCGCGCCGGGCGTGGCTCACGAAGGAGCAGATCCTCAACACGCGGCCCTGGCGCGAGATCGCCCGCCTGCGGTCGTGACCGGCCCGACGCCATGAGCTTCCGAGACGACGGCGCGGCAGCCGTCGAGTGGGTTGCGTCCTACCTCGAGCGCGTGCGCGACCTTCCCGTGCTCTCCGAGGTCGAGCCTGGGGCGATCCGGGCGGCGCTGCCCGCGCGTGCTCCCGAGGCGCCCGAGTCCTTCGCAGCCGTCTTGCGCGACCTGGACACCGTGCTGTTGCCGGGGCTGACGCACTGGCAGAGCCCGCGGTACTTCGCGTACTTCGCGACGACTGCCTCCGAGCCGGGCATCCTGGCGGAGCTGCTCGCGGCGGGGCTCAACCAGGTCGGGATCCTGTGGCGCACGTCCCCCGCCCTCCAGGAGCTCGAGGAGGTGACGCTGGCGTGGCTCGCAGACCTCCTTGGTCTGCCCGAGGGGCTCCACGGCCACATCGAGGACACCGCGTCGACGGGGCTCGTGACGGCGCTCGCGGCCGCCCGCGCGGCGTCGCCGGACCGGCGCGTCGTCGTGTGCTCCGAGCACACGCACTCCTCGACGGCCAAGGCGGCGCGCCTCCTCGAGCTCGACCTCCGGACGACGCCCGACGACGACGCGTACGCGATGCGTGCAGATCTCGTCGACCTGGCAGACGCGTGCGCGGTCGTCGCGACGGTCGGGACGACGTCCTCGACGGCGGTCGACCCGATCGTGGAGCTCGCCGACCTGTGCGCCGAGGAAGGCGTCTGGCTCCACGTCGACGCTGCCTACGCAGGCGCGGCGGCGGTCTGCCCCGAGCTGCGCCCGCTATTTGCCGGTTGGGAGCGCGCCGACTCGGTAGGCGTCAACCCGCACAAGTGGCTCTTCACGCCGATGGACTGCTCCGCATTCTTCACGCGCCGTCCGGACGATCTCCGCCGAGCGTTCAGCCTGGTGCCCGAGTACCTGCGTGTGGACGAGGACGTGGTGAGCCTGAGCGAGTACAGCGTTCCGCTCGGGCGGCGGTTTCGGGCCCTGAAGCTCTGGGCCGTGCTCCGCTGTTACGGACGGGAAGGGCTGCAGGCGGTGATCCGCGAGCACGTGCGGCTCGCGGCGCTCTTCGCCGACTGGGTGAGCGCAGAGCCTGGCTGGGAGATCTGCGCCCCGTACCCGTTCTCGCTCGTCTGCTTCCGGCGCGACGGCTCGGACGAGGACAACGAGGCCCTGCTCGAGCGGGTCAACGCGACGGGTGAGGTCTTCCTTTCGCACACGCGCCTCGGCGGCCGCTTCGTCCTGCGGCTCGCGATCGGCAGCGCGCGGACGACCGAAGACGATGTGCGCCTCGCGTGGGACGTGCTCCGCCGCGAGGCGTAGACGCCACGTCTCGCTGCTCGGGCGGCCTGTCAGAGCGCTCGCAGGACGTCCAGGACGCCTTCCGTGCCCTGCACGACGAGGTCGGCGGCCGCGATCAGCGCGGCCGGCGCCTCACCGGACTCGACCGCCACCCGCACAGCCACATCCAGCCCGTCGAGCCCGCGGAAGGCGTCGACGTCGGTCGTGTCGTCCCCGGCGTAGAGCGCCCGGTCGACTCCGGCCCGCGTGACGAGGGCACGCACGGCGGTTCCCTTGTCGGCCTCGACCGGCGGCCGGACCTCGAGGACCATCCGGCCCCAACGCGGGACGAGACCCTCCGCCTCCGCCACCGCGGCGACACGGGTCAGGTAGGCACGGGCAGCCGCCTCGTCGTCTGCGCGACGGAAGTGGAAGGAGACGCTGAGCGGTTTTCGCTCGGCCGGCCAGTCGACGCTCCGAGCGAACGCGGCGACGGCGTCGGCCCACTGCGCGGCTTCTGGGGCGAGCTCGAGCCCGTGCTCCCCGACGATCGCGATTCCCGGGACGTCGAGCAGACGATCGACTTCCGCGCCGGGTCGTCCGCTCACGCAGGCAACCAGCGAGTAGCGAGAGGCGAGGCGCGCGAGCTCGGTGCGGGTCTCGTCGGGGACGCGCGCGTCCTCGGGCCGCTCGACGATCGGTGCAAGCGTTCCGTCGACGTCGAGCAGGATCGCGGCCCTGCCGGGATCGTCCGCGAGCATCACGAGCAGGTCGTCCGCCATTGGCGGGCCTAGGATACGAGCGGTGCGCTCGGACCCGGTGCCCCTGACCGCACGGCTCGCTCTGATCGGTCTCGTCGCCGGAGTCTTCTCGGCTGTGTTCGGGGTCGGGGGCGGGATCATCGTCGTGCCGCTGCTCGTCGCGTTTGCGGCGTTCCCGATGCACCCGGCGACTGCGACGTCTCTCGGCGCGATCCTGTTGACCGCCACCGCGGGCGTTGTGCTCTACGCCCTACGCGGCGAGGTGCGACCAGAATACGCGGCGCTCGTCGGCCTGCCGGCGATGGCCGGCGCGTTGGCCGGGACACAGCTGCAGCAGCGCGTCTCGGGTCGCCTCCTGACCCTCGCCTTCGCGCTCGCGCTCTCCGCCATCGGCGTCTGGTTGATCGTCGCATGAGCACCTGGACGATCGTCGCTGCGCTCTCGCTGGGGCTCGCCGCCGGCGTCCTCTCCGGCGTGTTCGGAGTCGGTGGCGGGATCCTCTTCGTCCCGACCCTCCTCGCTCTCGGGCTTGGCCAGGCTGAGGCAACAGCGACGTCGCTCCTCGCGATCGTGCCGACGGCAGCCGTCGGCGCCCTGCGCCAGCGCGCTCACGGCAACCTACGGGTGCGCGCGGCGCTCGTCGTAGGGCTGGCCTCGTTTTTCGGCGTCGAGCTCGGCGTCCGGATCGCGACGAGCGTGGACGAGGACCTTCTGCGCCGTGGGTTCGGGATCCTGCTCATCGCGGTCGCAGCTCAGCTCGTCGTTCGTGGGCTCCGCCAGAGCCGGCGCTACCCTGACGTGTCGTGAGAGGAGCCCGCGCCGTCCTGGTCATCCTGGTCGGAGCTGCCGCCGCGAGCATCGCGGCCGCTGCTCCGGGCGATCCCGACCCGAGCCAGGCATCGGCGACCGCGCTCGTCGCGCAGGTCACCGTTCCCGGTCAGGCGAGCGGCGCAACGGCGCCCGTCTCGGCGCCACCCACGGCAACCGCGAGCGGGGCGTTTGCGCATCCCGCAGACGGGTCGATTCTCCGCATCGGAGCCTCGACCACGAGCGTCACCGCCCAGCCCGGGACCTCGTCCTCCGCCGAGGCGAACGTGCGGACGCTGGCGGTCTCGGCGCTCGGCGGAGAGATCGTCGCTCAGTCGATCACCGTACGTGCGGGGGCGGCTGCAGGCCCCTCCGGCGCAACGGGCGACGTGGGGAGCTCTGCCATCACAGGCCTCGTCGTCCTGGGCCAGGCGGTCTCCCCGACGGGCAACATCCAGGTTCCCCTCGCCGACTGGGGAACGCTCGATGTTCTCGGCGCGTCGAGCTCGACCTCCGATGACCCGCGCTCCGCGGAGAGCTCCGTGATCGGGCTTCGAATCAGGCTCATCACCGAGCATGCTGGGCTGCCTAGCGGCACGGAGATCGTGGTCGGCTCGGCAACGGCCAGAGCCGTCGCCCAGCCCACGCCGACAACCACGCCGGCGCCGCCTTCCAGTGCTCCGAGCGGCCGCCCGCAGCGGACGCCAGGTGCGCCCGACGGTGGGCCGCCGGTCCGGCGTCCGGCGCCGAACGCGCCACGCGAGCCGGGTCGCACGATCCCGGGGGCGCCGCCCGAGTTCGTGCGTCCCGCACCCGAGGTGACCGCGCGGCTGACGCAAAGCGGATACGTGTTCCCCGTGTTCGGCACGGCTGCGTTCGGCGACACCTTCGGCGCGTTTCGCGCGGACGTTGCGGGCAAGTGGCACCACGGCGAGGATCTCGTGGCCCCGATGGGGACGCCGCTGCTCGCAGTCGCCGACGGAACGCTCTTCTCGGTCGGGTTGAACAACATCGGCGGGTGGCGTCTCTGGCTTCGCGACGACGGCGGCAACGAGTTCTATTACGCCCACCTGAGCGCCTACTCACCGCTCGCCACTGCAGGGCGACGGGTGAAGGCGGGCGACGTTCTGGGCTTCGTAGGAGATTCCGGCGACGCGGAGGGTGGGCTTCCTCACCTCCATTTCGAGATCCATCCGGCCGAGCTCCTGCGGTTCGGGTACGACGGCGTCGTCGCCCCGTACCCCTTCCTGATCGCCTGGCGACGCGCAGAGGACGTCGCCTTCGGCGCGGGCCGGAGATTCGTCCCGACGGACACGACCAGCGGCGGGCTGCCCGTCGCAGCCGTCCGTGCAGGCGCCGTGCTCCTCGAGGCCGACGACATCTCGGCCGCGAGCGGGCTCGTGCCGGGCGCGCTACAGCGGGCGCTCGCCTCCGGCGAGGCCCGCTCCAGCGCGAACCCGTAGGGCTTACTTCGTGGTCTTCGCCTTGACGTCCTTGGCGGTGGCCTCGACGTCCTTGGCGGCATCCTCGACGGTGTCGGCCGCGCTCTTCGTCGCCTCGTCGATCGTCGAGCCGATGTCCGGCACGGATGTCCCGAAGCTGTCGAGCGGCTGCAGGTCGTCCTGCCCCGCGATCATGTCGAGGAGCTTCTCGCGCGTCTGCGGCCCGGTCCAGGGGTTGTAGAGCGCCCCCGCGATGATCCCTGCGAGAAGGATCATGTTGCGTCCCTTGCGGCTCTTCTTCTTGTTCCCCTGGAGCGTGTCCTTCGCGCTCATCAGGTCGTCGAGCGCCCGGCGCATCTGCTCCTGCGCCTTCTTGTCGGTCGCAAGCGCCCTCGCGCCGCCGCTGACGCCGTTCTGCTTCGACAGCGGGCCGTAGAGCTCGCGTGCGGCCTTCAGCGCGTCTCTGAGGTCGTTGCGGAACTCCTCATCGTGGAGCGCGCGCTCGAGGTACGGCTTGACCGTGTCGAACGTGTCCGTCATCGTTGCCGCCCGTTTCTTCGCCATGCGGCCTTCCTTTCGTATCGGGAGAGTGTCCCGAAGTATTACCCCGGACCTCTCCGTACGATGCACACGTGCGGACAGTGAAGCGGATCGCCCTCGGGATCGCCGCGGTGTTCGCGGCGATCGCGTACGTGTGGGTCGCCGCCGTGCGCGCGGCGCCACGCGTCCGACGCCGCAAGGAAGCAGTTCGCGCAAGCCGCCGGGCGGGCTGACGCCGGACGCGCCCGGTGATCGATCCCCCGCTCATCCGCGGCGGCGCCCGCGCTCGGGCCGCCGCGCTCCTGGGCGGCCTGTTCCTCTTCGCGCTCGGCATCGTGCTGCAGCTTCAGTCCGAGCTCGGGCTCAGCCCGTGGGACGTCCTCAACCAGGGGATCAGCGAGCGCACGCCGCTCTCGTTCGGCACCGCGAACATCGTCGTAGCGCTCGTCGTTCTCGCTGTCGCCTGGGCGCTCGGTGCGCGGATCGGGATCGGGACGGTTGCGAACGCGATTCTCATCGGCGTCTTCGTCGACCTGCTGCTCGCGCTCGACGCGGTCGAGTCGCTCGCGGGTCACGGGCTCGCGGTCCGCATTGCGCTGCTCGTCGGCGGGATCGCCGTCGTTGCGAGTGGCTCGGGGTTGTACATCGGGGCTGCGCTCGGCGCCGGCCCGCGCGACTCGCTGATGATCGTCGGCGCCCGGCGGACGGGCATCCGGCTCGGCAGCGTCCGGGCAATGCTCGAGATCTCGGCCGCTGCGGTCGGGCTGGCGCTCGGCGGCACCGTAGGTATCGGCACAGTCGCCTTCGCGTTCGGGATCGGCCCTGCGGTGGAGGTCGCCTTCTGGGCCCTGCTCCGGTTGGGCCTCGCGGACCCCCACGCGGAGCGTCGTGAGTACGATCGCGCGTCATGAAGGGCCTTGTGTGTGCAGGTGGCGAGGCGACCCGCCTCGGCGAGCTGACGCGGGTCGCGAACAAGCACCTACTGCCGGTCGGCCGCTGGCCGATGATCTACTACCCGATGCAGCTTCTCGAGCGCGCGGGCATCGAGAGCGTCCTCGTCGTCACGGGGAAGGGGCACGCGGGACAGATGATCGACCTGCTCGGCGACGGCCGGGTGACTGTCCGGGGGTCGGACGAGCCGCTGCTCTCGCTCGACCTCACGTACAAGGTTCAGACCGAAGCGGGCGGGATTGCCCAGGTCGTCGGGATGGCGCGAGACTTCGCGCGCGGCGAGAGGCTCGTCGTCGTCCTCGGCGACAATGTCTTCGAGCGCTCGCAAGCGAAGGCGATCGGGGACTGGGCGGCAGCCGGGGACCGCGCGCAGATCTTCGTGAAGGAGGTCCCCGATCCGGAGAATTTCGGCGTCGTCCTCTACGACGGCGACGGGCGGGTCACGGACATCGTCGAGAAGGCCGGGACCGTCGACACGCGCTTCGACGCGCCGCCGTCGCGTGAGGCGGTCGTCGGCCTCTACTGCTTTCCACCCGATGTGTTCGACGTGATCGAACGGCTCGAGCCGTCGAACCGCGGTGAGCTCGAGATCACCGACGTCAACCGCCACTACGCACGCGAGGGTCGCCTCGACGTCGTTCGCGTCGAGGGTTGGTGGGAGGACGCGGGCAAGCACTGGCAGCATCTCGCGGAGATCGGGCGCCTCGTCGAGGAGACCGGGGCCAACGGATGACCGTCGAGGGTGTCGTCCGCATCCCGCTTCGCCGCTTCGAGGACGAGCGCGGCTGGTTCTGTCAGATCCGCCGTGACAGCGAGCTGCCGCGGGCGATGGTCCAGACCAACCTCTCGTACTCGCGTCAGGGCGTGATCCGCGGCCTCCACTACCACGAGCGCGGCCAGGACGACCTCTTCGTCTGCCTCGACGGCATGGCCCGCGTCGTCGTTCTCGACCGCGAGAGCGGGGCGACGTTCACCGAGGACATCGGGGACGAGAATCCGGTTGCGATCTACGTGCCCGGCGTCCACGCGCATGGATTCGAGGCGCTCACCGATCTTCTGTTCTGCTACCACGTGACCGAGGAGTACGACCCCGACGACCCGGACGAGCAAGGGGTCCCGTGGAACGACCCCCGGGTCGCGAACCTGTGGAGCACCCAGACGCCGATCCTCTCCGCGCGCGACGCCGTGTCCTGATCACGGGCGCGGGCGGCCAGCTCGGCCATGCCCTCGCCGACACGTTCGCGAACGAGGACGTCCTTGCGCTCGGCCGCGCCGAGTGGGACGTTCGCTTCGAGGCGCCCGACCTGCCGTGGGATCCCGACCTCGTGCTCCATGCGGCCGCGTGGACGAACGTCGACGGGGCGGAGGACGACCCGCAGGGCGCCGCCGCCGTGAACGTGGGCGGCACGGCTCACGCGGCTGCGCTCGGCGCCCCACTCGTCGCGTACTCCACGGACTACGTCTTCGACGGGACGAAAGGCGCGCCGTACGTCGAGTCCGACGCGCCGGCGCCGCGCTCCGCCTACGCACGGTCGAAGCTGCACGGCGAGGCGGCGGCGGGCGAGGCCGCCTGGATCGTCCGCTCGTCGTGGCTCTTCGGCGAGACCGGCCACAACTTCGTGCGCACGATGCTCCGCCTCGGCGTGGAGCGCGACGAGGTCGGGATCGTCGACGACCAGCGTGGCTGCCCCACGTACGTCGAGCATCTCGCTGACGCGACGCGCTCCCTCGTCGACGGCGGGGCGGGGTTCGGGATCTGGCACATGGCCGCAGAGGGCGACTGCACCTGGGCGGAGTTCGCGGAGGCGATCTTCGAGGACGCCGGTCTGGCGTGCCGTGTTCGGCGCATCTCGACGGCGGCGTTCGGCGCGAAGGCGCCGCGGCCGGCCGTCTCGATCCTGCGCAGCGAGAAGGGCGCTCCGGTCCTACCGCACTGGCGCGACGGCCTCCGAGCCTGCCTCGCGCGAATGTAGCGCGACGGCGATCCGCTCCTGGCCGCGCGCCATAGCCCAGTGGTGGTTCCAGGCGAAGAGCGGGCGGAGGAGCGGCGTTAGGCGACGGACGAGCGGCTTCCGCACCTCCACGCGCCACTCGAGCATGACGCGGGTTCCACCGGGCGCAGGTGCGAGCGTCCAGATGCCGTCGCCGACGAAGTCGCCGTGGATGTGCGACACGAGCCGGCGCGGCGCGCACGCCTCGGCGCAGACGAGCTCCCAGCGGAGGCGGTAGGGGAGGCGTCCGCGCGTCACGAGGCGTGCGCGCTTGCCGGGGGCGGCTGGGCCAGGATCGCCCTCGCCGTGGAGGAAGACGTCGCCCCACCACGCCGGATACCCCCGCGGGCACGAGAGGAGCTCGTACACCGCCTCCACCGGCGCCGGAACGTGCCATTCGTCCACGAACGAGTAGGCCGCCACCACTGTTCTTCGTTCGTCCGCGGCGGACGGTTCGGTGCGCGCCTGCGCTGCTGGAGACCCGCTGGTCTGGCGGACGCGGGGTGGGTGGCGGCTGGCGGCTGGCGGAGGCAGACGGCGGTTGCGCGACGCGGGAGGCGGGCGACAGATGGCGGGCTCCGGGCGGGGCGGCGGCGGGCGGCAACTGGATCCAACGGCTGGGCGGGCGGCGGGCGGTGCCGCTGGCCGCCGACCGGGGGGTACGCAGTGTTGGCCCCATCCCAAACCCCCACCCACCCACGGGGAGATCACGCTATCCGTTCGTCTTGTTCCCTCTCTGTGCCAGTTTCGTGCCAGTTCTGTGACCGCGCGTCGCCACGACGGCACGCCGCGGCCGGCGCGTCAGCGTCGCCACGACGGTGGGGCGGGGGCGCAGTGTCGGTCCCATCCCAAACCCCCACCCACCCACGGGGAGAGCACCGTATCCGTCGAACCTGCGCCATGTCTGTGCCAATTTCGTGCCAGTTCTGTGACCGCGTCGCCGTGCCGTACTCGCCGCGCCCCTCTGCCTCCCCGCCGCCGCGCCGTACTCGCCGAGCGACCGTGCGTCGGACGTCCCGCAACCCGCGCCACCTGCGCAGCCGCCGACGCGTCGCCAGGCGTAGCGTGGCGCATGGGTACCCTTCCGCGATGCGCGTTCTCGTCACCGGCGGCGCCGGGTTCATCGGGTCGCACTTCGTGAAGCGGCTCGTAGCGGGTGGCGACGAGGTCGTGGTCCTCGACAAGCTGACCTATGCGGGCAACCCGGCGAACCTCGAGGGTGCCGGAGTGGAGCTCACAGTCGGCGACATTGCGGACGCCGAGGCTGTCGGGCGCGCGGCGACGGGCTGCGATGCGATTGTCAACTTCGCCGCCGAGACGCACGTCGACCGGTCGATTCTCGGCCCGCAGGAGTTCGTTCACACCGACGTGCTCGGGACCATGACACTGCTCGAGTGGGCACGTGAGCACGGCACGCGATTCGTCCAGGTCTCCACCGACGAGGTCTACGGCGACCTCGAGGCCGGCGGTCGCGCGGTCGAGAGCGATCCCCTCAGCCCGTCGAGCCCGTACAGCGCCGCCAAGGCCGGCGGTGACCTGCAGGTTCTCGCGTACGTCCGGACGTACGCGGTCGACGCCTCCATCACACGCGGGGCCAACACGTACGGGCCCAACCAGTATCCGGAGAAGCTCGTCCCGCTCTTCGTCACGAACGCGCTCGAGGGCGAGCCCTTGCCGGTCTACGGCGACGGCAAGCAGGTTCGCGAGTGGCTTCATGCAGAGGACCACTGCGCCGGCATCGACCTCGTCCTGCGTGAGGGCCGTCCGGGCGAGATCTACAACGTCGGCGGCGAGGACCACGAGAACCTCGAGGTCACCCACAGGATCCTCGAGCTCACGGGCGCGGACCCCGGTCTCGTGCGCCACGTCGACGACCGGGCGGGGCACGACCGCCGCTATGCGCTCGACGACACGAAGCTTCGGACCCTGGGCTGGTCACCGCAGCACTCGTTCGGCGAGGCGGGGCTCAAGGCAACGGTAGAGTGGTACCGATCGAACCGGGACTGGTGGACGCCGATCAAGTCCGGCGACTACCGACGCTATTACGAGGAGCAGTACGCAGAGCGGCTCCGGGCGTAGCGTCCGCAGCCGATACACCAACCATGCGCTGGCTAGCCGTTACGGCCGTTCTCGCCGCCGTCCTCACCGGGACGTCCGTCGGCGCCACGAAGCCGCCGCAGCCCGTGTTCGTCCTGGCCGGCGGTGGCTGGGGCCACGGCGTAGGGATGAGCCAGTGGGGTGCGCTCGGCCAGGCGAAGGCCGGGCGCGACTATCGCGCCATCCTCGGTCACTACTATCGCGGCACGGAGATCGGGGCGGCCCCCACGGCGCTCCTCGAGCGCGTCAGGGTGCTCGTTGGAGACAGCCTGCCGTCCGTGAGCGTCGCGAACGCGCTCGCGGTATTCGACGGGACGGGCAAGCGCCACGTGTTGCCCGCCGGCGTGGCGACGATCGCGCCGAAGCTCCAGCTTCCGGTGGGGAAGAACGGCAAGCCCGCCGCACTTGCCGGTCCTGTCACGTTCCGCGCTGCGCCCGGGACGTATCTCACCGTCGGCGCCAAGTCGTATCGCGGCGACCTTCGAGTGGCGAAGCTCGGCACGCGACTGCAGCTCGTCAACGTCGTCGGGCTCGAGGAGTACCTCCTCGGCGTCGTGCCGGGCGAGATGCCGAAGGACTGGCCGCTCGAGGCGCTCAAGGCCCAGGCGGTCGCAGCGCGGACGTACGCGGTGGGGCATATCGTGAAGCGCCAGGGCTTCGACCTCTACTCGGACTGGCGCAGCCAGGTCTACTACGGCGTCGCCTCGGAGGCGACAGGCCCGTCGCGAGCGGTGACGGAAACACGTGGAGAGATCGTCACATACGGCGGCGCACCGGCCCAGACGTTCTACTTCTCGTCCAGCGGCGGCCGGACGATCAGCTCGCTCGACCTGTTCGGCACTGACGTCCCATATCTCGTCGCGGTTGACGACAGCTGGGACGAGGTCTCGCCGAACCATCGCTGGCCGACACAGCTGCTCACCGGCGCTCAGCTCGCGAAGCGTGTCGGCCTGGGCGGTGTGGTGACCGATGTCGCGTTCGTCGCCGGCGCGCCGGGTCGCCCCGCTTTGCTTCGCGTGACGACGAGCGTCGGATCGTCCGATGTCCGCCTGACCGACGTCCGCGCCCGTCTCGGTTTGAAGTCCACGGTTTTCCGGCTGGGCACGCTCCGCCTCGACGGCCCCGCGGCGGCCACACCTGCGAACGCGGCACTTCGCCTCACCGGTCTCGCCCGCGACATCGAGGACGTCGTGCTCGAGCGTCGTGCAGGCGTGGGCGCGTGGACCAAGGTCCGCCAGCTCCGCCCCGCATCGGATGGGACGTTTGCAGTGACGCTCCGCCTCGACGACACGACGGCGTTCCGGCTGTCGGCCGGCGGCGTCGCCGGACCCGCTCTGACGGTCCGGATCAAGGCGTGAGCGGGCGCGCCCTCATCGGGGCGCTTGCGTGCTGCGCCGTGCTCGCCGCACCCGGTGTCTCGCACGCCGCCCGCCACCACGTGGGCCTCGCGCCCGACGCCGAGCTCCGCGTGGTCGCCGCCGCCGTCGAGCGCGTCACCGGGGTGCGGCCCACGAGCCTCGAGCCGTTGCGGGCGCTGAGCATCGATGCGTCCCCAGAGGTTCTTCGGCGCGTCGCCGGCGTCGCGTGGGTGGAGCGGGCGCATGTCCGGCGGCTCGCCTTCGCACCGACGGATCCGCTGGCTCACCGCCAGTGGTACGCGTCGGCGAACCGCTCGTATGACGCCTGGGAAACGCCGCCGCCTCTCGCCCGAGTGCGCGTCGCAGTGATCGACTCGGGCGTCGATCTCGGTCATCCCGACCTTCAGCCGCGCATCGCCGCCGCGAAGAGCTTCGTCGGCGGGATGCCTCAGGACACGCGCGGTCACGGCACGATCGTGGCCGGGATCATCGCCGCCGAGCTCGACAACGCGACAGGCATCGCAGGGCTGGCGCCCGCAGCGGAGCTGATGGTGGCAAAGGTCGTGTCGCCGGGAGGGACGATCGCGGTCGAAGCCGAGGCGAATGCAATCCGCTGGGCCGTGGACAACGGCGCGCGGGTGGTCAACATCTCACTGGGAGGCCTTCGCGATCCGCGCAACCCGGACCGTGACACGTACTCCCGTCTCGAGGAAGAGGCGATCCGGTACGCCGTACGCCGCGGCGCGGTCGTCGTGGCAGCGGTCGGAAACGCCGATCAGGCGCCGCACTCGCCGTGGCGGTTCGCGAGCTACCCCGCCGCGCTCCCACACGTGATCGGCGTGAGCGCGCTGACGAGAAGCGGCGCGTCACCCGGGTTCTCGAACCGAGACGCCGTCTTCAACGACGTCGCGGCCCCCGGCGAGGACATCCTCTCGACCTTTCCTCGGTCGTTGACCGCCGACCGCACCGCCTGCGGCGAGCAGGGATATACACCGTGCGCGTCGGACGAGTTTCGGCCGCCGGACGGGACGTCCTTCGCAGCCCCGCAGGTGAGCGCCGTGGCTGCGAATCTGTTCGGCGTGCGCCCGCTCCTCCGACCGGAGCAGGTCACGACGATCATCGAGCGCACCGCGGCCGACGCGAGCGCCGCCACCGGGTGCCGCACGTGCTCCCTCGGCCGGGACCCGCTTTCGGGCTGGGGCGCCCTCGACGCCACCGCCGCGATCGGGGCACTCGAAGGCGTTGCGCCGCCACGCGACGCCCACGAACCGAACGACAACGCCGGCGAGGACTCCTACCGCCTGTACTTCCCACCGGGGGAGAAGGCCCGCTTCGTGAAGGCCTCGGTCGACTTCTGGGACGACCAGGACGACGTCTACGCCGTCTACCTGCGACGCGGCGAGCGCTTCTACGCATCGCTCGTCCCCGCGGCGCCGAGCAACGTGGTGCTCGCCCTGTGGCGTCCCGGGACCGCGTCGGTCTCGGACCTCGCGCGACAGAATCGGCGGGTGAGGTTCTCGGACCGGTCGGGTCGCCGCGAACGGCTCGGCTGGAAGGCGGTGCAAGAAGGGTGGCACTACCTCCAGGCGCGCCTGACGGTCCCGAGCCACCCGCCGGTCGCGTACCGCCTCTCGATTGTCCGAACGCGCTAGCCGCTCTGCAGCAACTCGTCGTCGGGGACCTCGCGGATCACGCGCGCGGGGCTCCCTACGACGACAGCGCGTGCGGGCACGTCCTTCGTGACGACCGCCCCGGCGCCGACGAAGGCCTCCTCGCCGACCTCGATCCCCGGGCAGAGGATCGCGCCGCCGCCGATACGTGCGCCGCGGCGGATCGTCGGCCCCTTCATCAGCTCGAGGCGCTTCTCGGTCCGCCCCATGAAGTTGTCGTTCGTCGTCACGACGCACGGAGCGACGAAGACGTCCTCCTCCAACGTCGAGTACGCAGTCACGTACGCCTCCGCCTGGATCTTCGTCCGGGCGCCGATCGTCGTGTCGTTTTCGACGAGCGAGCCACGGCCGACGACGACGTCGTCGGCGATCGTGACGCGCTCTCGCACGCAGGACTGATCGCCCAGGATCACCCGCGCTCCGATCGTCGAGCCTGCGAAAAGGATTGCGCCAGTGGCGATCACCGTGCCGTCGCCGACGACCGTCGGCGGCAGCGGGTCGCGCCTCGCGGTCGAGCGGGGCGAGAGCACCGGCTGCTTGCCGACAACGGTGTACTCGAGCACCCTGACGCCGTCGCCGAGGACCGTGCCCGGGTGGACGACGGCGGTCGGATGGATCTCGGCGGTCACGCGGAGGCGTCGGTCCGAAGGTTCTCGGTCCCGGGACGTGGCTTCAGCCGCGTTCCTTCGAGGCGCGTGGAGCGCACGCGGGAACCCCGTCCCGAAGGCTCTCGGTCCCGGGACGTGGCTTCAGCCGCGTCCCTCTGTTGCCCCGAGGCGGTGGGGCTCACGCGGGAACCCCGTTCCGAAGGCTCTCGGTCAGCCGATCGAGGGTCCGCACCACGGCCAGCCCGTCGTGTGCCTCGCGATGGTCGCCCGGGCCGTCCTCGACGAGCCGGAGGAAGTGCTGCAGCTCGAGCCGCAGCGGCTCGTCGGTCGAGACCTTCGGGCTGAAGATGTCGCCCGTCCGCGTCCGCCACTCGCCGTAGGTCTCGGCCGGCTCCCAGGGCGCCTTCTCGTAGACGGTCACCTTGCGCTCGAGCTCCATGTCGTCGAACACGACCATCTTCTCGCGCCCGACGACGGTCATCTTCCGCATCTTGGCCGGGTCGAGCCACGAGAGATGCATGTGGGCGACCTTCCCCGACGGGAAGCGCAGGAAGCAAAAGACGACGTCCTCGATCCCCTTCTGGAGGTAGTCCATCCCGTGGGCGACGGCCTCGGTCGGCTCCTCCTCGAGCAGCCAGAGGATCACCGACAGGTCGTGGACGCCCAGCGACCACAGCGCGTTCTCGTTCGAGCGGATCACACCGAGGTTCTGACGGTTCCCGTACACGCACGCGACTTCGCCGAGCTCGCCGCCGTCCACGAGCTCCTTCACCTTGCGCAGCCCGGGGTGGTAGAGGAGGAGGTGACCGGGCATCAGCACCAGGCCTCGCTCTTCGGCGAGCGACACGAGCTCCTCCATCTCCGAGGCGCGCATCGCCGGCGGCTTCTCGACGAAGACGTGCTTGCCCGCCTCGAGCGCCTGCTTCGCGAGCTCGTAGTGCGTCGGGACCGGCGTCGCGATCACGACCGCGTCGACGGAGTCGTCGGCGAGCGTCTCCTCGAAGGACGCGGTCACTCGCGCCCGCGGGTAGCGCGTTGCAACCTCGGAGCGACGGCCGTCGTCGGTGTCGCAGATCCAGGCGAGGTCGGACAGCTCGCCGACGACGCGTGCGACGTTCCTGCCCCACCCGCCGACGCCCGCATGGGCGACGCGGGTCGTCAAAGCTTCCAGACCTTGTCGCTCGTGACGCCTGCGCGGCCCGTGGCGTTGCGCAGGTCGACGACGAGCTCGGCGTCTGCGACGAGCTTTGCGTAGTCGACGCCGGAGTGCGCCGTCGCGATCACGACGACGTCGTACTCGGCCGGAGCGAGTGGCACCGACTCGAGCGCGATCCCGTCGGTGGTGAACGACGGCACGTGCGGATCGTGGTACGCGACGGATGCGCCCGCAGTCCGGAGGAGCTCGATCAGCTTGACGGCTGGCGATTCGCGCCAGTCGGCGATGTCCGACTTGTAGGCGACGCCGAGAACGAGCACGGTCGATCCGGAGAGCGACTTCTGCGAGCCGTGGTTGAGCGCCTGCGAGACACGTGACCGGCAGTAGTACGGCATGTTCTGGTTGACCTCGCCCGCGAGCTCGATGAACCGCGTCTGGAAGTCGAACTCCCGAGCCTTCCACGTGAGGTAGAACGGGTCGATCGGAATGCAGTGCCCGCCGAGCCCAGGCCCCGGCTGGAAGGGCATGAACCCGAACGGCTTGGTCGCGGCAGCGTCCACGACCTCCCAGATGTCGATTCCCATCCGGTCGCAGAGCTGCGCGAGCTCGTTGACGAGCGCGATGTTGACCGAGCGGAAGATGTTCTCGAGGAGCTTCGTGAGCTCTGCCGCCTCTGGAGAAGAGACCCGGTGGATGGTGTCGACGGCCGCCCCGTAGAGCGCCGCGGCCGCCTCCGTCGAAGCCTCGTCGATCCCGCCGACGACCTTCGGCACGTTCTTCGTCGTCCAGTCGAGGCGGCCGGGGTCGACGCGCTCCGGCGAGAAGGCGAGGTGGAAGTCCTTGCCGGCAACGAGCCCGGACGCCTCCTCGAGCACGGGGAGGAGCGCGTCGCGCGTCGTCCCGGGATACGTCGTCGACTCGAGGACGACGAGGTGGCCGGGCCGCAGTCGCGTGCCGATCTCCGCGCCCGCCGCAAGGACGATCGACAGGTCGGGCTCGCGCTGTTTCGAGAGCGGTGTCGGGAGCGCGATGAGTATCGCGTCGACGTCGCGCAGGACGTCGTAGTCGGTGGTCGCGCCGAGCGCCTGTCCCGCGACGAGACGGGCAAGCGCCTCCGACGGGACGTCCTCGATGTAGCTCTCGCCGCGACTGAGCTTCTCGACGCGCTGGGCGTCGACCTCCACGAGGACGACACGCTGTCCGGCCTCCGCGAACACCTGAGCAAGCGGCACTCCGACGTAGCCGGCGCCGACGATCGCGACGTCGTACGCGGCCGTCGCGGGCAGCCCGTCCGAGGACGGGTCATGCGTCGTCGCAGTGGTGATCTCGGGGCCGGTCACGAGGCGGAATGGTAGATGGTCGGGGTCTGCGATCGTCGCGCGCTGCGCGATCCGCGTGGACTTCGCCGCGCCCCGTCGGAATACTCCTCGAGGTGAACGCCCAGGGGCTTCGCAGCGACCTCACCTGCGAGCGCTGCGGTCACCCGGTTGCACCGGGGTCGGCCTTCTGCGCCCGTTGCGGCGCGGCGCTCGTCGGTACCTCCGCGCCGCGCGAGGAGCGCAAGCTCGTCTCGATCCTCTTCGTCGACCTCGAGGGGTTCACCGCCTCTGCGGACGCAGCGGACCCCGAGGACGTGCGCGACGCCCTCGGTCGGTACCACGACGTCGCGCGCGAGCGAATCGAGGCCTACGGGGGAGTCGTGGAGAAGTTCATCGGCGACGCAGTGATGGCGGTGTTCGGGGCGCCGGTGGCGCACAGCGACGACGCCGAGCGAGCCGTGCGGGCGGGGCTCCGGGTGCTCGAGGCGGTCACGGAGTTGCGCGAGCAGGGCTTCGCGCTCGGGGCGCGCGCGGCGGTGAACACGGGCGAAGCGATCGTCAGCGTGAACCGGCGGGATGCCGGAGAGGCGCTCGCGATCGGGGACGTGGTGAACACGGCGTCGCGGCTGCAGTCCGCTGCACCCGTCGGCAGCCTCGTCGTCGGCCCCGAGACCCGCCGGGCGACGAGGCACGCAATCGCCTACGAGGAGCTTCCTGCGTCGGTCGCGAAAGGGAAAGCGAGCCCGATCGAGACGTGGCTCGCGACGGGCGTGATCTCGGAGCCGGCCGAAAGGCCGGAGACGCTCGGCCCTTTCGTCGGCCGGACGCGCGAGCTCGACCTGATCCGCTCGGTGTGGCGCCAGGCGACGGCCGACTCGAGGCCGCACCTGGTCACTGTGGTCGGGTCGGCCGGCATCGGGAAGTCGAGGTTGTGCCGCGAGATCGCCGCGGAGGTCGGCGCCGGTGGAGGGCGCTTGCTCCGGGGTCGCTGTCTGCCGTACGAGGAACGGACCGGCTATCACGCCTCGACCCAGCTCGTGCGACAGGCGTTCGGGATCTTCGACTCGGACCCACCGCAGGTCGTGCTCGACAAGCTCGACGAGGGCGTCGCCCGGCTCGTGCCGGCCGCGGAGAGCGCGGACACGGCGCGCTACCTCGGGTTGCTGCTCGGGCTCGGAACCGGCATCCCCGGCGTGAACCAGCGGCTCGTGTTTCTCGCGATGCGGCGGATGATCGAGTGTCTCGGCGAAGAGCAGCCGACGCTTCTCGCGTTCGAGGACATCCACTGGGCGGCTCCGTCCGAGCTCGACCTGATCGAATACCTCGGGTCGCAACTGCGCGAAGCGCCGGTCGTCGTGGTCGTCCTCACCCGGCCCGAGCTCCTCGACGAGCGCCCGTGGGGGGCGCGGCTGCCCGCGCACACGAGCATCGTCCTCGATCCGCTGAGCACCGCGGAGACGCGGGAGCTGGCCCAGGAGCTCGTCGGCGACCCGTCGGGGAGCAGTGAGGCGGTCGACCGGCTGGTCGCGGTCTCGGAAGGGAACCCTCTCTTCGTCGAGGAGCTCTCGGCGGCGCTCGCGGACGGCGCCTCCGGAACGGGCCTCCCCGTGACCGTGACGGCTGCGATCGCCTCACGCCTGGACGCGCTGCCGACCCACCTTCGATCGGTGCTCTTCTCGTCGGCGGTCGTCGGGCGAAGCTTCTGGAGGAACGTCGTCGCCGAGGTCTCCGACGAGCAGGCGGTGGACGAGGCGCTCGACGAGCTGGAGCGACGCGACCTCGTCCGCCGCGAGCACTCGAGCCGCCTCGAGGGGGACGTCGAGTACCGCTTCAGGCACGCGCTGATCCGAGACGTCGCGTACTCGACGCTCCCACGTGCCGAGCGCGCCGCGCTGCATGCAGATGTGGCCCGGTACATCGAGGCTCGGGTCGGTGAGGAGTCGGAGGCCGTCGCATGGATCCTGGCGCACCACTGGCGCCTGGCGGGAGACGCCGCGCGTGCGGTCCCGCACCTTCTCTCTGCTGCCCGCGTGGCCGAGCGCGGCTGGGCAACGCACGAGGTCGTCGATCTGTACTCGCAGGCCTTCGAGCTCGCGACGGACCCGCGGATGCGGACGACGATCCGCCTGCGTCGCGGCATGGCGTTGAAGGCGCTCGACGCGGATCACGAGGCCGTGGCCGAGCTCGCGTCGGCACTCCCGGAGCTCGAGGGGGCAGAGCGGCTCGACGGCCTCCTGTACGCGGGACGCGCAGAGGTGTGGTGCGAGCACGACGAGGAAGCTCTCCGCTACGGAGAGGAGGCGCTCGCGTTCGCGGAGGAGGCCGACGATCCCGCCGGCCGTGTCGCGGCCCTGGCGGTCGTCTCGAACGCGCTCGCGATGCGCGGGGAGGACGGCGACCTCGCGCGCGCCGTCGCGCTCGGAGACGAAGCGCTCGAGCTGTGGCCGGCCGGAGCTCGACGCTACGAGCACGCCGACCACATGCATCTCCAGGCCAGCGTGAAGTACTGGACGGGCGACTACCGTGGCGCCGCAGCGTACGGGGCCCGGGCGCGCGAGGCGGGAGGCGAGGTCCAGAGCGCCCACGCCCTCCTCCGCGGCGGGGGCATCGACGCGATGGCGAGCGTCGGGCTCGGGGAGCACGAGACCGCGCTCGCGAAGCTCGAGTCCATGATTGCGATCGCACACGAGCTGGGACGGGCCGGCTCGTACCTCTCCAACTACCAGGCGGTGATCTTCCGCGAGCTGGGCGACCTCGATGCCGCGCGCGCCGCGAACGAGGCCGCGCTGGAAGCGGCGCGCAGCATGTCGTTTGCCATGCCGCGTCGCTTTGCGCTCTCCGACCTCCTCCAGACCGCGCTGCTGGACGGGGACGTCGGCCGTGCCCAGGCGGACTGGCCGGCGCTCTGGGAGGACGCATCCGAGGCGACCGGGTGGACGCGCTGGCTGATCCTCGGCCGCCTGGCTGTCGCGCGCTCGGAGATCGCCCTTCACGTCGACCCGCCCGACGTGGCCGCCGAATGGGCGACGAAGGCGGTGGACGTGACCACACGTACCGGCAGGCGGAAGTACGAGGTTCTGGCGCGGATCCACCTGGGCCGCGCGCTCGCGGCGCTGGGTCGCCCGGCTGACGGTCTCCGCGAGCTCCGTTCGGCGGTGGAGATCGCGGACTCGCTCGTCAATCCGGTTGGACGCTGGCAATCACGGGCGGCGCTCGCGGACGCCTTGCGGACGACCGGAGACGCGGAGGCTGCGGCGGTGCAGACGAACGAGGCGCGGCGGATCCTGACGGACTTCGCCGCGACACTCGCCCCGAGCCGCGCCGAGACACTGCTCGCGTCCCCGCCCGCCCGGGCGATCCTCTAGGACGACTTCAGGAGTGCCTGCGCGATCCGCTCGGCCGCGTGGCCGTCGCCGTAGAGGGCCGGCGCATCGGGCGGGAAGCTCGCGTCTCGCACCGCTGCCGCGATCGCGTCCGGGTCGTCGTCGACGAGCACGTTCGCGCCCGCCTCGACGGTGTCCACCCACTCCGTCGAGGGGCGCATCGTGACGCACGGGATGCGGTACCAGTAGGCCTCCTTCTGGAGCCCGCCCGAGTCGGTCGCGATCACTTTCGACTGGGACGCGGCCGAGGCGAAGGCGAGGTAGCCGAGCGGCTCGCGGAGCTCGACGTTCTCCCCGAGCGGGACCGCCTCCGCTGCGAGGACTGCGCGGGTGCGCGGATGGGCCGGCAGGACGACGGGCTCCTCGAGCCTGGACAGCCCGTCCACGATCCGCCGCAATCGTTCCGGCCGAACGTTCGCCTCGCGGTGCACAGTCGCGACGACGTACCTGCCCGGGGGGTGCGGTGGCGGCACACGCTCGCGCGCGATCGGCGCGAAGCGGAGCGTCGCGTCCGCCATCACGTCGCCGACGACTTCCGCGCGTCCCCAGACGCCCTCGGCCATCAGCGTTGCGACCGAGCGCTCGTCGGGGCAGAGGAGGAGCGCCGACAACCGGTCGACCTCGATCCGGGCTCGCTCCTCCGGCATCGCCAGGTCACCGCTCCGGAGGCCCGCCTCGACGTGCGCGATCGGGATCCCGAAGGCGGCCGCCGCCCGCGCTCCGGCGAGCGTCGAGTTCGTGTCCCCGAGGACGAGGACCGCGTCGGGCGTCTCCGCCTCGATCGCCGCGCGAAGGGGGCCGATCAGCGTCTCGACGTCCGCGGTCCGCAGGTCGAGCCGATGCTCGGGCTCGTCGAGCCCGAGCTCGTCGATGAAGACCTGCGACAGCTGGTCGTCCCAGTGCTGCCCGGTGTGGACGACGACCTCGTCGATCCCGGCGTCGCGCAGCGCGACCGAGAGCGGCGCCGCCTTGACGAACTGCGGCCGGTTGCCGACGACGGTCAGGACACGCACCGCGCCAGCCTACGCGGCATGCCGTCAGCCGAAGAGCACCCAGATCGCGACGGGAACGGCGAGCCAGGACACGACGACGAGCGCGACCGCGAGGCCTGCGAACCCGAGCGAGTGGTCGCGCGGCGGGTCGCCGCAGGTGCCGATCGCCTGCCAGAGCGCCGCCGCCGACCCATCGGTCGAGAGCTTGATGCGACGGCGCGCGACCGCCGCTCCGTAGAAGAACGCCCACGAGATCCCCAGCACGATCGCGGCCAGGACGAGCGTGACGAGCACCGTTCCCGCCGTCGACTGGAAGATCGAGCCGAGCCAGTTCCGGACCACGGCGAAGGACGTGGACAGGGCGGCGCCGCCGAGGAGGAAGCCGGGGATCCCGATCTGAGCGCTGCCGTAGCCGTGCTCGAGGCTCGTCGCCTGGAGCCGCGCGCGCCGGAGCATGCGGTGCTCGGGCGAGCCGGGCGCGGCATTCGCCTCGCGCGCCTCGTACAGGCCGCGGATCTCGCCGATCAGCGTGTGGCGATAGCGCTTGGTGATCCAGCCCGCGATCGCCGATGCGACGACGCTGGCCGGTGTGTCGAACGGGCCGAGCACGTCGATCTTCGCTCGGCGGCCGCCGTTTCGCTCCAGCACCTCGAGCCCGCGGGCCATGTCCCGATGGGCCTTCTCGAAGCGCTCCGGCTGCGCGAGCGGCCCCGCGGTCAGGAGCTCGCGCGCGATGTCCTGCTCGGGCTCTCCCAACACGGCGAGCTCCTCGAGCAGCTCGCTCTTCGTCGCCTCGTCGTCGGCGCGGAGGACCCGGAACGTGTCGAGCCGGTCGAGGAGCGAGTCGTACCACTCGCGGCGCTCGGCGCGCTTGCTCAGCTCCCGCACCTCGTGGACGCGGATGGAATCGGCCGGCCGCTTGCCTGGCGCCGGCTCACGGCGACGCGCATGCTCGCGACCGTATCCGATCCCGATCCCGCCGATCGATCTACCGATGTGAAGCACTGCTTCTGGTCGATGCGACACTCGTCTGCCGGGTGTTCTAGAGTCGATCCGCCGTTCCCCCGGACTGCGAGGAGCCGTTGAGCCCGCCGACCAGAGACGCAATCGCGTCGCTGATGCCTGAGCTGCAAGCGGACCTCGCACGCCTCGTCGCCATCCCATCGGTGTCGGCAACGAACTACCCGCCCGAGACGCACGCGGAGCTCCTCGCGTGCCGGGACGCCGTCGTCGAGCTGCTCGAGGGTGCCGGGGTCCAGAACGTCCATTCGCTCGAGCTGCCGGACACGGCGCCGGTCGTGATCGGCGAGATCCCCGCTCCGGAAGGCGCGCCCACCGTCCTGCTCTATGGGCACTACGACGTTGTCCCTGCAGGCGACGAGGAGAAGTGGGACTCCCCTCCCTACGAGCTGACCGAGCGCGACGGAGCGCTCTACGGACGCGGCGCCGCCGACACGAAGTCGAACATCGTCGCGCACGTCGGCGCGCTCCGGGCGTGGGAGGGACGGCCCCCCGTCGGGATCAAGGTGGTCGTCGAGGGCCAGGAGGAGGTCGGAAGCGCGCTCAACGACTACCCGGCGACGCATCCCGGCCTGTTCAGCGCCGACGCGATGGTGATCGCGGACATGGGCAGCGTGCGCCCCGGGGTGCCGACGCTCACCATCGGCCTGCGCGGGATGGCTCAGACGACGATGGAGGTCGAGACGCTCGCAGGCCCGAAGCACTCGGGCCAGTACGGCGGCGCAGCGCCCGATGCGCTCGGTGTGCTCCTTCAGGCGCTCGCGACGCTCCACGACGAGAACGGCGACGTCGCCGTCGGAGGCCTTGAGCGCGAGCCGTGGACGGGCGCCGGCTACACCGAGGACGAGTTCCGCACGCTCGCCGAGGTGAAGGACGGGCTTCCTCTCGTCGGGACGGGAGATCTCGGCTCACGCGTCTGGTCGGGGCCCGCGATCACGGTCACGGGCATCGACATCACCTCCGTCGACGACGCGCTCAACGCGGTCAACGCGCGCGCCCGGGCGAAGATCAACACGCGCGTGCACCCGGCCCAGGACGCCGACGAGGCGCAGGCGGCAGTAGTCCGCCATCTCGAGGCGGCCCGGCCGTTCGGGATCGGGCTGACCGTGCATCCCGGCGTGACGGGCAACGGATTCCTCGCGGAGACGACGGGCCCCGCCTACCGGGCCGCGCGCGAGGCGATGCACGCCGCGTGGGGCGTCGAGGCCTCGTACGCGGCGACCGGAGGCTCGATTCCGCTCGTCAACGCGCTCCACGTGGCCGTTCCGGAAGCCGAGATCCTGCTCCTCGGGACGACCGACGGCTACGCGAACATCCACGCACCGAACGAGCGCGTGCTGCTCGAGGAGTTCGAGAAGGCGGTGCTCGTCGAGACGGAGTTTCTCGGCCGCTTCGCCGAGGCGTTCAGGGCGGAATCGAGCAAGGACGAGGCATGAGCGAGCAGGCGGCACCACCTCCTCCGGTCGCGGAGCCCACCGGGGGGACGATGCAGCGGATCCTCGGAGCGATCGAGCGCGGCGGGAACAAGATGCCGAACCCCGCGATCCTGTTCGTCTGGCTCTGCGTGATCGTGATCGTCGTCTCGGCCGTGCTCGCCTGGGCGGATATCAGCGTTACGTACCAGGTCGTCAAGGCGCCGCCGGTCGCGGTCGAGGAGGTCGTCCAGGGCGGTTCCACGCAGCCCTCCGGCGGCCTTCCCGACGCATCGGTCCAGGAGGGCGAGTACGAGGTCGTCGAGGAGACGGCCGCGGTGCAGAGCCTCCTGTCTGCCGACGGGATCCGCTTCCTCTTCACGTCCTTCGTCGCCAACTTCCGGAACTTTGCGGCCGTCGCGATCATCCTCGTCGTGATGATCGGCGTCGGCCTGGCCGAAGCCGCCGGCCTGATCGGGGCGCTGATCCGGAAGCTCGTCAGCGTCTCGTCCGAAGCGATGCTGACGCCCATCATCATCTTCATCGGCGTCCTCTCGAGCATCGCATCGGACGCCGGGTACCTCGTCCTGATACCCCTGGGGGCGGCTGCGTTCAAGAGCGTCGGCCGCAATCCGCTCGCCGGCATGGCAGCCGCGTTCGCGGGCGTCGCCGCTGGGTTCGGCGTCAACTTCCTGATCACGCCGCTCGACGGCGTCCTGACCGAGATCACGAACGACGCCAGCGCGCTTGTCGACCCCAACCGCTCGATCGACCTCGCCGCGAACCTGTACTTCGGCATCGCCTCGACGATCCTGGTCACGCTGGTCCTGACGCTCGTCTCCGTGAGGATCGTCGAGAAGAGCCTCGGGAAGCACGACCCCGCGCACGAGAGCGACGACGAGTCGCTGGACGCCGACAAGGGCCCGGAGGTGTCACCGGAGGCAGAGGCGAAGGGGCTTCGCTATGCCCTCTTCGCGACCGCCGCCGTCCTCGCCGTGATCACGCTGCTGACCGTCCTTCCGGACGCACCCCTCCGCCACCCCGAGACCGGGGACATCATCGGAGACTCGCCGTTCATGGACAGCCTGATCGTGATCATCACGATCATCTTCTTCGCGGCTGGGCTGGCCTACGGTCGGGGCGCAGGGACGATGCGGACGAGCGATGAGGTGCTCGCGTCGATCACGAAGTCGTGGGCGGGCCTCGCCAGCCTCCTGTTCCTGTTCCTGTTGATCGCGCAGTTCATCGCGTACTTCAGCTACTCGAACATCGCTCAGGTGTCTGCGGTGAAGCTCGGCGACTGGCTCGAGGAGGCGAACATCGGCGCCGTGTGGCTGTTGATCGGCTTCGTGCTCGTGACGATGCTGGTGGACATCATCATGCCCGCCGCGATTGCCAAGTGGGCCATCCTCGCCCCGATCTTCATCCCGCTCTTCCTGCGCCTCGACGTCGCACCGCAGACGGTGCTCGCCGCCTATCGCGTCGGCGACTCGCCGTTGAACGTGGTCACGCCGCTGATGGCCTACTTCCCGCTGATCATCATCTTCGCGCAGCGCTACCGCAAAGACGCCGGGATCGGCACCGTCGTTGCCATGATGCTCCCGTACGTCGTCGTGCTGTCACTCATCTGGACGGCGTTCTTCGTCGCCTGGTACCTGCTCGGGATCCCCCTCGGCCCGGGCTCGCCCGTCCACCTGGACTAGCGGCTCCCGCCACCCGTCGGCGTGAGCGACCAGACGATCACGTACCTGATCCTCGCCGTGACGGTCGCGGTGTTCATCTGGGACCGGCTCCCGGTCGGCGTCGTCGCCCTGGGCGTCGCGCTCTCGTTGTGGGCGACGGGCGTGCTGAACCTCGAGCAGTCGCTCGGCGGGTTCGGCGACCCGACGGTGATCTTCATCGCGTCGCTCTTCGTCGTCAGCGAGGCGCTCGACTCGACCGGTGCTACCGCCTGGGCAGGTCAGCAGCTGATCGCGGGGTCGGGAGACAGTCGCGCGCGGATGATCGTGCTGACGATGCTGCTCGTCGCCGCCCTCACGGCGATGATCAGCGTCAACGGCTCCGTTGCGGCGCTCCTGCCCGTGGTGGCGCTGATGGCGATCCGGATCCGCATGTCGCCGTCCCAGCTCCTGCTGCCGCTCGCCTTCGGCGCGCACGCGGGCTCGCTCCTCGCGCTCACCGGGTCCCCCGTCAACGTGATCGTCTCCGAGGCTGCCGACGACGCCGGCGTCGGCCGGTTCGGGTTCTTCGAGTTCGCCCTCGTCGGCGTGCCCCTCCTGATCGGCACGATCGCGATCGTGGTGCTCTTCGGGGAGCGGCTGCTGCCGAAGCGGAAGGCGCGCACGATGACGCGCGACTTCGGGAACCTCGCCCGGACGCTCGTCGACCAGTACGCGGTCGACGACGATCCCGACACGCTCGTCAGCCGGCGCTCGGGCCTCGCCGAGGTGATCATTCCGCCCCGTTCGGCGCTGATCGGCGAGACGGTGTTCCCCGGGGAGGTGACGGAGAGCGGCGGAGGGTCTCGTGGACGTCGTGCGCGACGGCGGCGCCTACGCGCTCCTCGTCGGCCTCGTCCTGCTCACGTTCGCGCTCGGTCAGCTGATCAGCAACATGGCGACCGCGCTGATCGTGATCCCGATCGCCGTGTCGGCGGCGGCCGAGCTCGACGTGTCCGCGAAGCCCGTCTTGATGGCGGTCTGCGTCGCGTCGGCGGCGTCGTTCCTGACGCCCGTCGCGACGCCGGCCAACCTGATGGTGATGGGACCGGGCGGCTACCGGTTCGGCGACTACTGGAAGCTCGGCCTCCCGCTGCTCGCGCTCTTCGGCCTCGTCGCGATCGTCGTCGTCCCGGTCTTCTGGTCGTTCTAGAGGCGCGGTGGCCGACGCGCTCACGACAAAAGGACGTCACGAGCGAACGCGCTCGCTCTCCGCCGGACGCCCGTTGCGTCTCTTCTCGGCTCCGCGCGGCCGGAAGCGGTTCCGGCGCGCGAGCGACGTCCTCCTGCTCGTCCCGTCGGCAATCGGGCTGGCGCTGCTCGTCGCCCTGTACCCGCCGTCACGGTTCGAGCGGTCCCTCATCGCGTTCGTCCGGAGCTTTCCGGACTGGCTCGACCCGCTATGGGGCTTCGCGTACGACGCTCTCGCGCTCTGGGCGGTGGCTCTCGTCGTCGCGGCCCTCGTCGCCAGGCGCGGCGTCGTTGCGTTCCACGCGCTCGCGTCGGCTGCCGCCGCTGCGGGCATCGCCGCCGTCGCGTTCCGGCTGGCCGTCGATCGGTGGCCGGGCGAGGAGTACCTCCTGCGGCTCGAGGTCGAGGACGCCACGTTCCCGGTCCTCCGTGTCGCCTTGTGCTCGGCGGCCGTCCTCGCGGTCGGGCCTCACCTCGTTCGGCCGCTCGAGAGGATCGGGCGCTGGGTGCTGCTGTTCGGAGCCGCCGGGGCGGTCTTCGTGGAGAACGCGGCGCCGAGCGCGACCCTCGCGGCGCTCCTCACGGCCGTCGTTGCGGCGACGATCGTGCGGCTGGGCTTCGGCACCTCCGCCGGCCACCCCGAGGCCCCCGACGTGGCGGCCGCGCTCAGGGCGCTCGGCGTCCCCGTCGAGCGGCTCGAGCCTGCCGCGCGGCAGCCCGCGGGCGCCTTCGTCGCTCGGGGCGTCGACGACCAGGGTCGTTCGCTGCTCGTCAAGGTCTACGGCCGCGACGCGTACGACACCGATCTCCTCGAAAAGCTGTGGCGCACCCTCTGGTACCAGGGCGAGGGCCCGCGCCTGCGATTGAGCCGGCTCGCCGCCGTCGAGCACGAGGCGCTCGTCACGCTGCTTGCCCGCCAGGCGGGGGTCGCGACCTCCGAGGTCGTCGTCGCGGCCGAGTCCCCGTCGGGTGACGCGCTGCTCGTCGTCCGCGACCCCCTTCCGGCCGCTCGAAGTCGCCGACGACACTCGCCTCGCTCGGGCCTGGCAGGCGCTCGAGCAGCTCGCCTCGGCCGGGATCGCCCACCAGCGGATCACGCCAGACGGGCTCGTGACGCTCGACGAGCGCGTCGGCTTTGCCTCCTTCGACGGGGCGACGCTGACGCCCCGCCCCGACCAACGGCTCACCGATCGGGCGCAGCTCCTGGCCTCCACCGCCGTGCTAGCAGGCCCCGACCGGGCGGTCGGTGCGGCCGTGGACGCGCTCGGCGCGGACGGGGTCGTCGAGCTCCTCCCGTACCTGCAACCTGCTGCGCTCGGCACGCAGCTGCGGCGCTCGCTCGACGCGGCTGGACTCGACATCGACGACCTCCGACAGCTGGCTGCCGAACGGGTCGGTGCCGAGCCACCCGAGTTGCTCAGGCTGCGCCGCGTTACGTGGTGGACGCTGGTCCAGGTCGCGCTCCTGGCGCTCGCGGTCTCGACGATCGTCGGCGGCCTGTCCGGGCTCGACTACGACGAGCTGCTCACGCAGGTGGCCGACGCGTCGTGGGGCTGGGTGGCCGTGGGCTTTGTGATGGCCCAGCTTCCGCGGCTCACCCAGGCTGTCTCGACGCTCGGCTCGGTCGCGGTGCGGATGCCGTTCGCGCCGGTCTACGTCATGCAGCTCGCGACCGGGTACATGAACGTCGCTCTCCCCTCGAACTTCGCCCGCATGGCGGTCAACATCCGGTTCTTCCAGCGTCAGGGCGTCCCGCCCGCGGCGGCGGTCACGGCGGGCGCGATCGACTCCTTCGCGAGCACGATCATCCAGGCCGTCCTGCTCGCGGTGCTCCTGGTCTTCTCCGAGTCGAGCCTCGACTTCGACCTCGACCTCCCCTCGGGGCCTTCGGTCACGTCGCTCCTGGTCGTGCTCGCGATTGTGCTCGCCGCCACGGTCGGTCTCGTGCTCGTCCGGCGGGTACGGCAGGCGATCTCCGGGCGCGTGCGGGCCTGGTGGCCCGACGTCCGCGAGTCGCTGCGAGGGCTCCGAGCCTCGAACAAGCTCGCGCTGCTCGTCGGTGGCAGCCTCGCCACCGAGCTCCTGTTCGCCACGGCGCTCGGCGTCTTCGCGAACGCGCTCGGCTACGACATCGGCCTCGCCGACCTGCTCGTGATCAACATCTCGGTCTCGCTGCTCGCGAGCTTCGTCCCCGTCCCGGCGGGATCGGCGTCGCAGAGTTCGGGCTGACCGTCGGGCTCGTGGCTGCGGGCATGCCGGACGAGGCGGCACTCGCGACCGCGGTCCTCTACCGTGTCGCGACGTTCTACCTCCCGCCCGTCTGGGGGTTTTTCGCGATGCGCTGGCTCCAACGAAACTCGCTGCTGTGAGTGTCTTCGTCTCGACAGGGCAACTGCCACGGCCGGAGCTCGTGCGCGCGCTCGTCGACGACGCCCACGAGCGGTTCCGGGCGAACACGGAGGGGGAGACGTCGCCGGTGTACCCGGCCCTGCGCGACGCGCCGCCGGACCGCTTCGGGATCGCCGTCGCTGCCACGAGCGGAGCCCTCCACACCGTCGGCGACGCGGAGGACGAGTTCGCGATCATGAGCGTCTCGAAGCCGTTCGTCTTCGCGCTCGTCTGCGACGCGCTCGGCGCCGAGCAGCTGCGCACGGACGTCGGAGCCAACGCGACGGGGCTTCCGTTCAACTCCCTCGAGGCGGTCGAGCGAAGCGAGGACGGCCGCACCAATCCCATGGTCAACCCGGGGGCGATCGCCACGACCAGCCTTGTTCCCGGGCCTGATCCCGCGGCTCGCTGGACATTCGTGCACGAGGGGCTCTCGCGCTTCGCCGGCCGGACACTCACGGTCGACGAGGCGGTCTACGCGTCCGCGTCCGAGACGAACCACCGGAACCGCGAGCTCGCGCGAGCACTCGAGGCCCGTGGCCGGCTCGGCAGCGACCCCGGAGGGGCGGTCGACCTCTACACCCGGCAGTGCTGCCTGAGCGTCAGCGCCCGCGACCTCGCCGTGATGGGGGCGACCCTGGCCGACGGCGGCGTGAACCCCCTGACGCAGGAGCGGGTCGTCTCCGCGGAGACCTGTCGCCACGCGCTCGCGGTGATGACCACGGCAGGGCTGTACGAGACCTCGGGCGACTGGCTGTACGACGTCGGGCTGCCCGGGAAGAGCGGGATCGGCGGGGGAATCGTGACCGTCGCTCCCGGGAAGGGCGGGCTCGGGACATTCGCGCCGCGGCTCGACGAGGCGGGAAACAGCGTCAAGGGACAGCTCGCCGCGCGGCTCCTTTCGAAGGCGCTCGGCCTCGACCTGTTCGTCTCGGCGCCCGCTGACTGACCGCAGAGCGTGGAAGAATCGCGCGACGTGAGCGCGCGGCCTCTCCTGCTCCTGCTCGTCGCGGCGCTCGCGCTGGGTCTCGCCCCGACCGCATCCGCCGACCTCGCCGACGAGACCGCGCTGGCCGAGAAGTACGCGCCGGAGGTTCGGCTCGTCGAGCAGCTCGAGGAGTGCGGCCCGGGCGAGCCGTACGAGCCGATGGACGTCGACGCTCTCTTCGGCGACTCGACGGTCGCGCTCCGCGGGCCTTGGAACGCGTTCGACCTCGTGAAGATCGGGCCGAGCGCCGACGATCTCGCGGGTCTCTTCGAGTACCACCTCGACTTCCCCGGCAGCGCTCTGGAGCCCGGTTGCACGTACGAGCTATGGGCGCGTCGGCTCACGAAGGGGGCTGAGCCCGCCGTCTATGCCCACGTCGCGACCGACCCCGGCGCGCCGGGCAAGCTCGCGCTGCAGTACTGGTTCTTCTACGCGTTCAACGACTTCAACAACACCCACGAGGGCGACTGGGAGATGATCCAGCTCGTCTTCGACGCGGCCGACGCGGAGGAGGCGCTCGACGAGGAGCCGGTCGAGGTCGGGTACAGCTCGCACGAGGGGGCCGAGCGGGCTGCTTGGGACGACGACGAGAAGCTCGAGATCGTCGACGGGACGCATCCGGTCGTCTACCCGGCGGCAGGATCGCACGCGAACAAGTTCACGGAGGCGCTCTACCTCGGCAGCTCGGCCGAGGCCGGTGTCGGCTGCGACGACACGCGCGGCCCTCACCGCGAGGTCCGACCCGCTGTCATCACCATCCCGAGCGATCCCGGTGCGGCGTCCGACGCCTTCCCGTGGATCACCTTCGAGGGACGGTGGGGCGAGCTCCAGAAGGCGTTCTTCAACGGGCCGACCGGCCCCAACATGAAGACGCAGTGGACGACGCCGATCGAGTGGTCGGAGGACTGGCGTGACCGCAGCTACGGCGTCCCGACGGGAGGCCTCCTCGGGACGAGCGCCACCGACTTCTTCTGCACCGGGGTCGAGAGAGGCTCCGAGGCGTTGAGCACGCTCCTGCGGACACCCACAGCGGCCTTTCTCGTCATTGCCGCCGTCCTCGGGCTGATCGCATTCGTGGTGATCAAGGCGACCTGGACACCACGAGCGCCGCTCCGGATCGCGCGTCGCCGTACGTGGGGTCAGATCCTCTCGTCCTCGGCGTCGATGTACGTGAAGGAGGCGCGCCTGTTCCTCGGCCTCGGGCTCGTGCTGATCCCGACCGTGTTCGTCATCACCGCCGTTCAGTGGGTCATCGTCACGGGGCTCGACGCGCTCGGCAGCGTGACCGGCGACCTGGCCGGCATGTTCGCCTACCTCGCGCTCGTCATCGGAGCGACGCTGACGCTGCTCGGGCTCGGGCTCGTGATGGCGGCGACGGCCTGCGCGCTCGTCGAGCTGGACGCGGGACGCCCGGTCGGCCCGACGAGGGCGTACCGCCTGGCCTTCCGCCGGATCCGCCCGCTCCTGGGCGCGATCGCGCTCTTCGTCGCGATGTGGGTCGTGCTCACGACGACCGGCTTCCTGATCCCCGTCGCGCTCTGGCTCGCGGTTCGGTGGGCACTGCTCGCTCCGGTCGCCGAGCTCGAGGACCGGACGGGGCGAGGGGCTCTCCGCCGGAGCGCCGAGCTGGTCCGTGGTCGCTGGCTTCGCGTCGGCTCGCTGGTCGTGCTCGGCGGCCTCCTCGCGCTCGTTGCGGGGCCGCTGCTCGGCGCGTTGCTCATCTTCGCCACGAGCGCCCCGCTCGCGCTGCTCAACGTGATCGCAGGCGTCGTCTACGCTGTCGCGCTGCCGTTCGTCGCGCTCGTCACCTGCTACGTGTACTTCGACGCCCGGACGCGGCACGAGCTCGAGCCGCAGGTGCACCCGGACGAGCTCGCGGCCGAGATCTCCCTCGGGCGATAGCCGGGTCAGCGAGGGTCACTCCTGACACGATGCGGTCGTGGCCCCGAGCGCCTGCCGCACACCTACACGCTGCAGGCGCGCAAGCCGACTCGTGAGGCGTCAGGACTTCTTCGCGCGGCTCCGCGAGACGCGCGGCGGCTCGTCCGGCTGCTTCGGGTAGACGGGCGGCCACGGCGCGTCCATCAGGCCGCTCGCGCGGTCGCGCTCGTGCATCTCGAGCAGCGGCTCGAGGGACTGCGGGTCGTCGTTCATCTCCGCCCACGGGTCGCCGCCTGCGTCGAGGCGAGCAGGCAGCGACTCGATCGTCAGCTCGTCCGGGTGGATCTCGTCGATCTCGTCCCACTGCAGGGGCGTCGAGACCTGCGCGCCCGGACGAGCGCGGACGCACCACGCGCCGAACACGGTCTTGTGGGGCGCGTTCTGGTTGAAGTCGACGAAGATCCGCTCGCCGCGGTCCTCCTTCCACCACTGCGCCGTGATCAGGTCGGGTCGCCGCCGCTCGAGCTCGCGTGCCACCGCCACGGCGGCAAACCGCACCTGGTACGAGTCCCACCGCGGCTCGAGGCGCACGTAGACGTGGAGGCCGCGGTTGCCGGTCGTCTTCGGGTACCCCACGACGCCGAGCTCGTCGAGGAGGCTCCTGAGCTCGGCGGCCGCCTCGCGTGCGTGCGTGAAGTCCGTGCCCGGCTGCGGATCGAGGTCGAGCCGGAGCTCGTCCGTGTGCTCCGGGTCTGCGGCGAGATAGGGCCACACGTGGAAGCCGAGGCAGTTCAGGTTGACGGCCCACGCGACATGGGCCAGATCGGCGGCGACGAGCGCGCGCGACGTCGTCCCGTTCGGCGTCGAGACGGTGGTCGTCTCGAGCCACTCCGGCGCCGAGTCGGGGATGCGCTTCTGGAAGAAGGACGGCCCGCCCGCGCCCTGAGGAAAGCGCTGCAGAAGGAGCGGCCGCCCACGCGTGGCGCGCATCAGCGGCTCGCCGACCCGGAGGTAGAAACGGACGAGGTCGAGCTTCGTCTCGCCGCGCTCCGCGAAGAACACCTTGCCGGGCGAGGTGATGCGCACCTCGCGGCCGTCGATCTCGAGGATCTCTTCGTCTCCTGGACCCAACCCCCGCGATCGTAGCCACGTCGACAAGTGGGGCACGACGAGGTCACAATCGAGGTCCCGACGTCGGAGGTTGTCATGGTGAGATCGATCGCGACGAGGTTGAGGGCGCCTGCTTTCGTCCTCGCCGGCGCGTCCGTGCTGATCCTGATCGTCTTCAGCGATCGGGGCGATGCCAGCCCGTCGCAGGCGCCGTGCTATGTCACAGCGGCGTTCCCTGGAGACACAGCCTCTCGTGCCCAGATCGCGCGATGGATGGCAACGGCTGCCCGCGCTGCGGGCCTGCCGCCGGAATTGCCCGTGATGGCCTCTCTCGTCGAATCCGGACTTCGCAACCGCAAGGTCGGGAGCCGCGGCCAGGCCGATTCGGTCGGGTTCTTCCAGATGCGGACGAGCATCTGGAACAACGGCGAATACAAGGGCTACGCGAGCAAGCCAGAGCTTCAGCTCAAGTGGTTCATCGACTCCGCGACCGCCGTCAAGATGCAGAGATACGCACGGCGGGCCGGCGACCTCGGCGCGGACCCGAGCTCGTGGGGCGAGTGGATTGCCGACGTCGAGAAGCCGGTCGACCGGGTTCCCGGGCGATATCAGCTGCAGCTCGATGCGGCGCGGAGCCTGCTTGCGACGTCGACGCGGTGAGCGAGCCGCGTGTCCGAGTCGGGTGGTTAGCTACGGCGTGTGCGAGCCCCCATCGATCGCCGTTCGGGGGCCATGTTCGGAGTCGCCGGTCCGCTGATCTTCCTGGTCGGAATCATCGCGGTCGGGTGGGGCGCGCGCAGCTTCATGGACGAGCTCGGCTGGGAGGAATGGCCGAGCGGAACGGCGCTCGGCCCGCACGGCTGGGCGACCGTCCTCGTCTTCCTGATCACAGGCGCCTGCCAGATCGTGTTCGCCTTGTCGCTCCTCGCACAGGTCGGCCCGAGCCTCGTGAGACGACTCGGCGCTGGCCTCTTGCTCGTGTCCGGCGTCGGCATGGCCGTGCTGGCATTCAAGGCCGATCGCCCCGACGCGGACATGTCGTGGCACGGCACGCTGCACGTCATTGGTTACTTCACGTTCTTCCTCGGTCTACTGCTCGCCTACGTCGCGCTTGCCTGGGGGTCGTGGAACCGGTTCTCCCGCTCGTCCTGGAAATACGCGCCGCTCGCTCTGCTGCCCTGGCTCGGCGCCTTCGTGCTGCCCGACGGCCTCCCCGCGGGCGACTACCTGTTCTTCGCGATCTTGCTGACGCCGCTGCTGATATTTGCCATGCGCGTGCTCGTCACCGGCGGCTGGCCGGTAGAGCGTCGCGTCGCACAGACGTAGATGGGCCCGCACACTGGCGATCCGTGGAAGTCGGCGTTGCATGTGACCAACGGTGATTCCACGGTGCCGGAGTTGCGCGCAACCGGACTGGCGCACCACATCGTGTGCTGGCGCGACGCGTTGCACGAGGGCCCGGTTCCCGACGTACCGGCCGACGAGCTGCGACGCATCCGCGCGCGCTTCCTGGCCGGTCGAGCACGCGGCGGATCTCGGGGCCACGGAGGAGCTCGCCGAGCGCGACCGCGCGCTGGAGTCCCACCGCGACGGTGACTACGTGCTGTGGTTCGAAGCCGATCTCTACGACCAGCTACAGCTGATCCAGATCGTCGCGAGGCTCCACGAGCTGAAGGTGCCCGCGAGCCGGATCACGCTCATCTGCATCGGTGAGTACCCCGGCATCGCGCACTTCGGCGGCCTCGGCGAGCTCGACGCCGATCAGCTCGGCCGTCTACCGGCGATGGCCGCGACACCACTGACCACGACCGCGCTGGAGCACGCCACACGCGCCTGGAAGCTGTTCCGGGCGCCGGATCCCGGGGGGCTGGGCGAGATCGCGGCGACACCCAGCGCGAGCTGCGCTTCGTGGCCGAGGCCTTCGATCGGCTCAGCCGCGAGTACCCCTCGACCCGCGACGGGCTGTCTCTGACCGAGCGGCGCATCCTGGCCGCGGTGGCAGCGGGAGCACCAACTGCCGGAGCTGCCTTCGTCCGCGTCGGCGCCAGAGAGACGCGGCCGTTCCTTGGCGATACCTGGTGCTTCGACGCGATGACCCGCCTAGCCCGGGCGCCCAACCCTCTGCTCGAAGCAGAGCCGGCGGCCGATCCAGTCGAGCCGCACAGCCGGCTCCGCCTCACCGACGTCGGCCGGCGTGTCCTCGACGGCCACGAGGACCACGTCGCGCTGAACGGAATCGACCGCTGGATCGGCGGCGTGCACCTCCAGGGTCGAGAGCCGCCGTGGCGCTGGAACGAAGGCACGGAGACGATCACATACAGCAAAGGTTGACGAGCTGCTCCCGCGGAGGGAGCGTCCGCGGACTCGTGCGCCTTATCAGGCCCTTGACCGATCGGATATACGGGATATCCTCTGCATTGTGGCCAAAGTCCTCGTCTCGCTGAACGATGCCCTCCTACGACGGGTCGATCGAATCGCGAAGTCTCGCGGGCTATCGCGCAGCGCGTATCTCGCTGAGCTTGCCGAGCAGGATGCGGCGCGCTCCGGCGGCCCCGGGACGACCGCAACGGCGCGACGTGCGCTCGCGCGTCTCGACAAGCTCTTCGCGGGCGCTGCGACGGAAGACTCGACCGACGCGATCCGGGCAGAACGCGATGCTCGGTGACCGAGGCCGTCCTCGACGCCTCGGTCGTGTTGAAATGGTTCCGCGCTGACGGCGAAAGGCACCTCGAGCCGGCCCGCTCGCTCCGCGTCTCGTTCGAGGCGGGTCAGCTCGCCGTCGCAGCGCCTCCGTTGCTGCGACTCGAGATCGTCAACGTTGCGGGTCGCCGATGGAAATGGGGTCGAGACGCGCTGGTCGAGCTGGCCGTCGCCCTCGACGAGCTCGGCTTCGAGTTCGAGGAGCCGGAACTGGCGCGCGTCGCGTCTTGGACGGCTCGGGGACTTACCGCATACGACGCCACGTACGTTGCCCTCGCCGAAGCACGCATGACGCCGCTGATCACAGACGACGACTTCGTCGTCTCGTTGGCCGGTGACGTCGCGACTGCCCTTGCCGATACGCAGCGCTGAAGGCAATCGACCTCGTGACGTAGGCAGGAGGATACTCAACCGACTGCATGTCGCTCACCGGAGCCTCATCCAGGCCTGAACAAGGCACGGGATATGCCGAGGAATTGACCCAATCGTGTCCTATCGGGCGAGGCGAGGGAAGGGCAGGCTGGAGGGGTCAGGCGATCACCGTTGATTGCCTCAATTATCGAAAGGGAATTCATGAAGCGTTTCAGCATTTTGTCCGTCCTGGCCGTCGTCGCACTTGCAGCCATGGTGCTCGCAGTTCCGGCGATGGCAGGCAAGGGAGCCACGCACAAGGACATGATCAACACACCCACCCCCGCGCACGAAATTACCGCAGGCGACGGGTACAACTTCATGTTCTGGAACGGCAACGGCGACCTGGTCGACTTCGCGCCCACCTCCTACAAGGAAGTCGTTACTCCGAGCGGTAACCACAACCAGGTGCTGAAGGGCACAGTCGCCAACGACACCGGCGCGCCCGTCACCTACTCGGCCACCAGCGGTGGCGTGATCCCCGCCGATCAGCAGTGCTGGGAGTTCGATACCGGAAAGCTCTCCACGGACTGGTCGATGACGATTGAGGCGGACGGCCAGTACACCCTGACCTGCCACTTCCACAAGGCCTAGCTCAACCAGGCACCGAGGAAGGTGCCACGCCCCTCCCCTCGTTGAGGACGGGCCTGGACTTCAACGAGAAAGCCCCGGCAAAGCCGGAGCTTTCTGCTTTCCGGTGACGCC
>CAWEMW010000003.1:0-319235 GCA_963810295.1 uncultured Actinomycetes bacterium | reverse complement strand
GTCCGGCGCGGCAATCTGCGGCGCGAAGCGGTCTCCGTCAGCGCCGGAGCGCAGCAGGTCGAGCTTCTCGCAGGCCGCTTCACGGTCGTGAGCACGTCGGACTGGTAGACCTGTAGGATCGTATTCCAGTCCGAGAAGGAGGATTCGAATGAAGATCGCCGTCGTCGGCGCCGGAGCGATGGGATCGATCTTCGGCGCTCGCTTCCACCAGGCCGGGCACGACACGGTGCTCGTCGACGTGGTGCAGCCGCTGGTGGACACGATCAACGCAGACGGCCTGATCGTCGTCCGGGGCGACGACGAGACGGTCACCCACGTGCCCGCCACGACCGACCCGGCTGCGGTCGGCCCGGTCGACATCGTCGTCTTCTTCACGAAGTGCTACCACACCTCCGCGGCGGCCGAGGGCGCACGCCCGCTGGTCGGTCCGGACACCGTTGTCGCCTCGCTGCAGAACGGCTGGGGCAACGGCGACGTGCTCGCTGCCGCGTACCCGCCAGGACAGGTCGTTCTCGGCGTCACGTACAACAGCGGTCTCGTCCAGGGACCCGGACGTGTCCTGCATCCGGCCGAACAGCCGACGATTGTCGGGTCGTTCTCGGACGACGGTGACGGAGCCGCGCGCCTCGCGGAGGCGATCGAGTCGGCGGGGCTTGCAGCGACGGTCGCCTCGCCGGTACGCCCTGAGATCTGGAAGAAGCTGATCCTGAATGCGGCGTCGTTGCCTGCTTCGGCATTGACGGGGATGACAGCGGGTGCACTCGGCACTTGCGACGACATGCTCGACCTCGTCACGGAAACGACGCGCGAAGCGGTAGCCGTGGCGCAAGCGCTCGGGTACGACATCGACTTCGACGAGCGGATCGGCACGATCATGGGGCTGGTAGAGAAGGCTGGCCCGACGAAGGCGTCGATGCTGCAGGACGTCGAGGCCGGGCGGCGCACCGAGATCGACGTGATCAACGGCGCTGTCGTCAGGGCCGCCGACGAGGTTGGTGTTGCGGTGCCCATCAACCGCGCGCTCATGCAGCTGATCAAGGGCTGGGAGACGCAGAGAGGGCTCGTATGAGCACGAGGCTGACGTATCACGGGGCTGCGAGCTACGAGATCGTCTCGCCGACCCACACGATCCTGATCGATCCCTTTCTCACCGGCAATCCGCTGGCACCGTGTGGGCCCGACGATCTCCGCACGCCGGACGTGATCCTCGTCAGCCACGCAGCGGGTGACCACTACGGGGACGCGCCGGCGGTCGCGAAGCGCACGGGAGCGCCCGTGATCTGCGACGCGGCGGTTCGGGTGAAGCTGATCGACGACGGCGTCTCGCCCGACCAGATCACGCCGACGACCTGGGGGATCGTGGTCGAGGTCGGCGGCATCGTCGTCAGGCCGGTCGAATGCCACCACTGGTCCATCGCGACCCTCTCGGACGGGAGCACTGTCGTCGGCAATCCGATCGCGTTCATCGTCGAGACCGAACCAGGCGTCAGGATCTACCACTACGGGGACACGTGCATCTTCGACATGAAGCTGATCGGCGAGCTCTACGAACCGACCGTCGGGTTGCTCGGTTGCACGTTGCCGCGGGAGCTCTCGGAGATGATCCCGGGGCCGGGCACGTTTCTCACAGGCGAGATGGATCCGGACGAGGCGGCACGCTGCGCCGAGATGCTCGGCCTCGAGTTGGCAGTCGCCTGCCACTACCTGGCGCCGAACGAGGACGTCGATCGCTTCGTCGACCTCGTCCCGAAGTACGACACGACCGGAGCGCGTCGGGTGGTCGCGCCGCTCGTCGGCGAGACCCTCGTCGTCGAGCCAGGCAACCACTGGGTCGAAGGGAGAGCGTCGGGGTGACCTTTACCCCCGACCGGCTCCGGCTCCTGCACGGGACGGACGCGCCGTTCGCGGACATGCGTCTCCTGCGTGCAGGCCCGGCCACCGTGCTCCTCGACGGCGTCGACCTGCGCTATCTCCGGATCGGCGGCACCGAGCTGGTTCGACGGATCTACGCGGCCGTGCGCGACGTCGACTGGGACACCGTTCCCGGTGTCGTCTCCGGGTTGGAGATCGAGGAGTCGGATGACGGCTTCCGCGTCGAGTTCGACGTTCGCCATGCCCGCCGCGAGGTCGACTTCGTCTGGCGCGGCACGATCACCGGGGAGGTAACGGGTCGGGTCGAGTACGTCTTCGACGGCCGCGCCGGGAGCGCGTTCCCGTTCGGCCGCATCGGTCTCTGCGTCCACCACCCGTGGCGGGAAACGGCCGGTGCACGGTTCACGGCGCGTACTCCCGCCGGCGAGATCGATGGCGCATTCCCTGACCTGATCGGCCCTCAAGCCTTCGACGGCAAGGCGTTCTCGCCCCTCTTTCCCTCGTTCGACCATCTCGAGGTGGAGCTCTCCGAGGGCGGTCTTCTCGTCCTCGACTTCGAGGGCGACCTCTGGGAGACCGAAGACCATCGAAACTGGACCGACGCGAACTTCAAGACGTACTCGACGCCGATCAGCCTCGGCCCGCCACCGCCTCTCGAGGCGGGACGGACGCTCCGGCAGCGTCTGGTCGTCCAACCTGTCGACGTCGTGGCCGGGTCGCTGTCGTCCGGCCGTTTGCGCCTCGCGATCGGCGCTCCGACGGAAACCGTCGTTCCTTCGGTCGGGCTCGGCCAGGATCGAGACCGTCACGTCCCGGATCCGCGGGAGCGCGAGATCCTCGCGGCGCTCTCACCTTCGCACGTGCGAGTCGAGCTGCGACTCGACGGCGACTGGCGTTCCGCTCTCGTGGCGGCACAGGAGACTGCGACGGCGGCCGGTGCACATCTAGAGGTGTCGCTTCACCTGCTCGAATCGCAGACCGGCGAGCTCGCGGACATCGGTGCCGCGCTGGCCGACGGTCCGCCGGTCGACCGCGTGCTCGTGCTCAACGGCGACTCACGAACGGGGACTCCTGCCGAGGTCACGCGACCCGCCCTCGTCGGATTGGCCCGCGACGGGCTCGAGCCCTTTGTCTCGGCGATGTTCGCAGGCGGTACCGACGTCTACTTCACCGAGGTGAACCGCACACGGCCCGCGCTGTCCGACTGGGACGGGCTCTGCTTCTCGATCACGCCGCAGATCCACGCCTTCTCGGACACCGACGTGGTCGAGAACCTCGACGCGCAAGGTGAGAACGTGCGGAGTGCGCGTGCCATCGCCGGCGCGAAGCCGGTGATCGTCTCGCCCGTCACCCTGCGCAGGCGCGTCAACTTCCACGCCGCAGGCGACCCACCGCCGACGCCGCCCGGGGAGCTGCCTGACTCGGTCGACGTGCGGCAGTCGTCGCTGTACGGCGCCGCCTGGACGGCGGCAAGCCTGAAGTACCTGTCGGAGTCGGGCGCCTCGTCGGTGACCTACTACGAGACAACCGGCTGGCGCGGGGTCGTCGAGCGCGCACGCGGCTCGGAGCTGCCGGAGACGTTCCGCTCGGTGGCGGGCGAGGTGTTCCCGCTCTACCACCCGCTCGGCGACGCCGCAGAGTGGCGTGGGGCCGAGGTGCTCGCGTGCGAGTCGAGCGACACGCTCGCCGCGGTCGGGCTCGCCGTGCGCGCGCCCAACGGTGAGCGCCATGTGCTCGTCGCCAATCTGACGCCGTCCGAGCAAGAGGCGGTCGTCGGCCCGCTCCACGGCGATCTGTCATTGCGCCGGCTGAACGAGGCGACAGCCGCGCACGCGGGGTCCGATCCGGCGGCGTTCCGCGCGAGCCCTGAGGCAGCGAGCGCCGACGGGGAGCTGGAGCTCACGCTGGCCCCGTACGAGGTGGTGCGCATCGATCCCGCCGCGTGACCGTCGAGACCCCGCGGCCCTTGGTGGCCTGTGTCATCAGCCGGCGGCAGGTCGCGCGCGATGCCAGTCGGTTACCTTCTGCACCGCAGCCCCGGCGCGAAGGACGAGACCGTCGCGCCACCGCGCAGCCGCGAGCTGCGCACCGACCGGAGCGCCGGTCGAAGTCACGCCGCACGGGATCGACAGGGCGGGCAGGTGGGCGAAGCTCAGCAGGTGCGTGTACGGGACGACGGCTTCCGTCGTGTCAACCGTGTCCGCTCCGCCCGCCGAAGGCGCGTCTACCGGAATCGTCGGGAGCAGCAGCAGGTCGATCCCGGAGAGCGCGAGCTCGACCGCTTCCGCAAAGCGCGTCTGCTCGAGGCGTAGCTTGCGAAGCGCGTCGGCATCGACGTCCGCGGCGAGCGCCAACCTCCGCCTCGTGCCCTCCTCGAGCAGCTCGGGGGTCTCCGCTAAGGCCCCGCGGTAGACGTCGAGCGCTTCCGCCTTGATCAGCAGCCCGCAGGCGTCGACCGCATGCTCCCACCCGTCGATCTCGATCGGCGACAGGTGGGCGCCACTCTCCGAGAGCACCGTGGCGACCGCTCGGACCGCGGCGGCGATGTCCTGGTCGGATCTCTCGACGAGCGACTCGACCACCCCGACGCGGAGCCCGTTCACCGAGTCGTTGACCGTCAGGTCGAGCACCTGATCGCACGACGCGTGATCGCGGGAGTCGAAGCCGGCAATCGACGCGAGGAGCTTGCGGGCGTCCGCAACCGAGCGTGCGAGCGGCCCCACCGTGTCCAGGGAAACGCTGACCGGCTGCACGCCGTGGTTCGAGACGGCGCCGAATGTCGGTCGCAGACCCGAGACGCCGCAGAGCGACGCCGGCAGCCGCACCGACCCGCCGGTGTCGCTCCCGATCGCTGCGACGCAGAGGTCGGCCGCGACGGCAGCGCCGGAACCGCCGCTCGACCCGCCCGGGATACGGTCGGGCGCTGACGGATTGACGACCGCGCCGAACGTCTCGTTCGCGGACGTCGCGCCGAACGCCAGCTCGTGGAGGTTCGCCTTGCCCAGGATCACCCCGCCCGCCGCGCGAATCCGGGTCGTCACTTCGGCGTCTGACGAGGCGACTCGATCCGCGAACAGCCGTGAGCCGACAGTGGTCGGAACGCCTGCGATGTCGACGATGTCCTTGATCACCAGCGGCAGCCCGTCGAGCGGCAATGCCCGGCCGCGCGAGCGCGCGACATCCGCGGCAGAGGCCTGGGCGAGCGCGAGCTCCGGCGTGAGCGTGATCATCGCGTGAAGGTCGAGGCGCACCTCGAGCCGCGCGAGGAACGCCTCTGCCAGCTCGAGGGCGGAGACTTCCGCGCGACGCGCGCGCTCGTCGATCAGCGCCCGAACGTCGTCGTCGGTCAAGCCGCGTCGACGACGGCGTCGAGCGCCGCGAGGACCGCGTCCCCGGCCGCCACCGTGCCGGCAGAGCCGCCGAGGTCGCGCGTCAGCGCCGAGCCGTCCGCGATGGATTTCTCCACCGCTGCCTCGATCCAGCCGCCCGCAAGCGCGATCGCATCGTCGCCGTCGCGGCGCCCCAGCCACGCGAGCATCAGCGACGCGGACAGGATCGTCGCCAGCGGATTCGCCGAGCCCGTCCCGGCGATGTCCGGGCGCCGATCCGTGCGACGCCTGGAAGAGGCCGTTCCACTCGCCGACGTCGCCCGACGGCGCGAGACCGAGGCCACCGATCGTGGCGGCGCCGAGGTCGGAGAGGATGTCGCCGAACATGTTCTCCGCGACGATCACGTCGAAGTGCGAAGGCCGCTGCACGAGGTGGAGTGCCGCCGCATCCACGTACGCTGCCTCGAGCTCGATGTCGGCGTACGCGGCCGACACGTCGGTGACGACCTCGCGGAAGAACGCGTACGACGCGAGCACGTTCGCCTTGTCCACGCACGTGACGCGCGAGACGCCGTCGGCCGGCGCGCCGGCGCGCCGTTCCGCGAGCTCGAACGCTCGCTGCGCGATACGCGTTGTGCCGGCGCGCGTGATGATCCCAGTGTCGGCGACAACCTCGCCTTCGACGCGGCTGCCGCCGGCGCGGCCGGCATACAGGCCCTCGACGTTCTCACGGACGATCACGTAGTCGATGCCCGACCCGGGGTCCCGCAGAGGCGTCGGCGCGCCGGGGTAGAGCCGGATCGGGCGAATGCCGGCAAAGAGCTCGAGCCCGAAGCGAAGTCGAAACTGCGCGTCAGGGCCCGCCTCTCGACCGTCCGCGTGGCGCGCGTCCGGTAGCCCGACCGCGCCGAGCAGGATCGCGTCCGACTTCTCGCATGCGGCGAAGGTCTCGTCCGAGAGCGCCTCACCCGTCCGCTGCCAGGTGCCGGCGCCGACGTCGAAGGCCTCGAGCTCGAGCTCGACCTCGCCGCCGCTCAGCTCGGCGACCCGCTGGAGCACACGGACGCCTTCGGCCACGACCTCGGGCCCGATCCCGTCGCCGGGGAGGATCGCGAGGTCGTAGCTCACTGCACGCTCGTCTCGCTCGGTCGCAACTCGCCCGCGGAGTCGCGAAGCGGATCGTCGATCCAGGGAAACGCGTGGCGGTCGAACCGCGTGTACGCAACGTCGCGCGGATCGGCCGGAAGCATTCCGCCCGCGTCGACGTACACGACCTCGGCTGCGATTGGATCGTACGCCGCCCGGAAGTGGTTCGCAGACTTGAGCACGAGCAGCCGCTTCGCCGCAGGATCGATCCCGAAGGCGGTGAAGAGCTCGAGCCCGAACGCCTGGTCTCGCAGGCTCACGACCACGACATCGATGCCTTCCACGTCGAGGCAGGCAGCGTCACCGAGGGGCATCTCCGCGAATCCGTCGGCCTGGGGCCAGCGCTGGACGAGGTCGCGGCAGAGGCCCTTGACGCGGGCTGTGACATCGAGGGGATCTCCCGAGAAGCGAGTGCTCTTGCCGCCGAGCCTGAGATCCACCGTCGATCCGAGTCCGGCCGCGAACGCCACGCGAACGGCACCGGGGTCCCAGAGTGGGGCGACGCCTGACTCACGCACTCCGCGACGGAGAAGCTCTGCGAGCACGAAGGTGGAGTCGCTCGGCGCACCTCCGCCGGCGTTGTCGGCCATGTCGGCAAGCACAACCGGTCCGTCGTGGCTGCGCGACAAGGCATCGTCCAGCGCGAGGTCGAGCGGGATGGGCGTGACCGCCGCACCGTGCCGGATCGCATAGAACGCCATTCCGACGCGGGCCGCGACGTTTTGCGCGAGCCGAGCGTCGTGGTCCGACACGACGAGCGCGCAGGCGCCGGCGCCGGGTGCGTCGAGGTACGGAAACCCGTGGCCGAGCGACGCGGCGAGCACTCCCGGCTCATCCTCTGCGGCAACGAGCACCTGATCGACGAAACCACGCATCGGCTCGCGTACCGTCGGGACGAAGCCCACGACGCGACAGTCGAACCGTGCCATCGTGGGCTGCGTGATCCCCGCGATTGCGTCGGCGAGGATCTCGGCGAGCTGCATCGCGCGCGGCTCGACGTCTACATGCGGGTATTCCCTGACGACGACCACGACATCCGCCGCAGCGAGCAACTCGGGCGGAAGGTCGCAGTGGAGGTCGAGGAGCACACCGATGCGGGCTGCGTCGCCGACCGTCTCGCGGACGCGTTCCACGATGTCGGTCTCGCAGTCCCGGACACCCTCGCAGACCATCGCGCCGTGAAGCGTCAACAGCACGCCGTCGAGCGGCACGTGCCCGCGGATCTCTGCCAGCAGCTCATCCCGTAGGCGCTCGTAGGCCGCGCGCGGCGGCGGTCCGGCAGGGATCGCGAACGCGAAGGAGCCGATCTCCAGGTCGAGTCCGAGTCGCGTCGCGACCGCCGCGTACGAGCGGAAGCTCCTCCCGAAGAAGATCGCGTCTCGATCGGCCTGCGAAGACCCAGGCGGCGCCTTCCGGAAGTCGTCGTACCCCGTCGGGAGCGGTGAGAAGCTGTTCGTCTCGGTCGCCAGGCCGCCGGCGAAGATCCGAGGTCGGCGCGTCACGTGGGTGAGCTCAGCTCGTCGCGGCCAGGAACGCGCGATAGTGGTCGGCGTACTGAGCGATCCCGTCACGGATCGCGCCGTACGTCGGCTCCCAATCGAGCTGTTCCCTCGCGTTGTCGATCGAGAGCTGCCCGCGGAGCGCAACGACGGGCTTTTCGCCCTCCGACAGCTCGTCGCCGATCGAGACGTCGGCTCCGGGCACGAGCTCTCGCACGTGCTCCACCACCTCGGTGGTCGTCACGAGGGGCCGGCCGGTCGCGCCGTAGAAAATCCGATCGGCATCATCGGGTGCCCCGAGGACCGCAGCGACGAGGCTGGCGATATCCATGGCGTGCGTGTAGTCGCGGGGATGCGGCCCGCCGAACTCGATGTGCTGCGGCTCGCCGCGCACGGCCCCTTCGACGAGCGCCTTGATCGGTCCGACCCAGACCGTCATCCCGAGCCCATACACCGCGGACGGGCGGATGGTGCGGAAGTCGACACCGAGGGCTTGGTGGTATGCGAAGCACAGAAGCTCGGAGGCGGCCTTGGAGGAGCCGTAGAAGTCCGTGCCCGGCCCCTTGCCTGCCAGCAGGATGGGATGGTTGACGTCGATCGGCTGATACTCGACGCTCGGAAGAACCCCGATCGAGGAGAAGTTCACGACACGGTCGATGTCGAAGGCCAACGTCGCCTCGAGAACGTTCACCGTCCCGAGGACGTTCACCTGAATCCCGGTCGTCCGGTTCGTGGCGAGGTACCCGGGGTCGATGATCATCCCCATGTGGACGATCTCGGTCGGTCGATGGCGCCGGATCACGTCGTTGAGCCGCGCCGTGTCCGCCACCGACCCGAGCTCCAGCGGCACCTGGTCGAGGTCGTCACCGAGAACGAACCGTCCCTCCGGCTGGAAGCCGCGCACGTCCAGGCCGACGACCTTGCGCCCGCTGTCGAGCAACGCGCGGACGACGTGCGAGCCGATGAAGCCGGTCGCGCCGGTGACGAGCGTCGTCGACTCTGCCGGCGGCCGCCGCTCGCGGCGCGTGCTTGTGTCGACCGTTCGCCGCGCAAAGCCTTGTTCGAACTGATCGTCGGCCAACCCTCCTCCTTCGGTCGAAGCGGGCACCGAGCTCAGCGCAGGGCCCGGCACGGCCAGTAGTCTACGCGATCGGTATGCCATATGACCAAAGGTAGGACCGCGGTCGAAATCTCGATCGGGCCGACAACGGGTGCGGTGTTTCCTGGCCTCGGCCTCACGTTCCCGGAGCCTGCGGTGCGACCGAGCGACGATGTGCTCGACCTACTGCTCGACCTCCGGCTGGCGCATCTTCGCGTGCGGCTCGAGCTCGGCTCTGCGACCTGGCAGACGGTCCTCGAGCGCGCAGCGGAGACCGGCCTCGCCACTGCCACGAGCCTGGAATTGGTAGTGAACGTCGGCAGGCGCCGGAGCGATCTTCTCGAGATGCTTGCGCACGAGCTACGGCTGGCGCAGGTCGGGATCGCTCGCTTCATCATGGAGCCGGAGGGTCGAGCATCCGGTAGCCAGGCTGTCCTCGACGCCTCTTCGATCCTGGCTCCTGTAGCGCCCAAGGCGGAGCTTGGCGTCGCTGCGCAGCATGCGGACGTCGGTGGAGAGATCCCCGTCCGGCCGATCCTGTCGCTTCCACTGCGCGGCTGGCGGGCGGCGCTCGATCGGGAACGCGAGCAGACCGATCGGGCCATGGGGCACAACCGCCCGTTCGCCGCGAGCCCGGTCGTCGCGCCTGCGCTTGCGCACCGAGGGCCGAACCCCGTCGGCGCCGTGTTTGCCGTCTCGTGTCTCGCCATGCTCGCCCGGGCTGGAGCGAGCTCGGTCAGCTTCGCCGCACCAACCGGCTGGGGAGTGATCAGGCGTCGGAAAGACCGGCGTGAGGTCGTCACTCCTGCGTATCACGTGTTGGCCGACGTGGGCGAGTGCGAGTTCGGTCAGGTCGGCGAGCTGAAGTGCTCGGACGACCAGAAGGCGGCAGTGGTGTGCATCTACACCTTGGACGGTGTCCGCTTACTCATCGCCAATGTCACCAGGGCGCCGCTGCGTGTGGTGGTAGGGTCGCTCGCCGGGCCGGCTCGGCTCCTGACATTGAGCGCCGCGAGCCTAGCCGCGTCCGTCGAAGAGCCTGAGCGGTCCCGGCGTCGCGGGACAACGACCCGCCGTCCGAGACGAGGAGTCCTGGCGCTCGACCTCGACCCGTGGAGCGTCGCCCGGCTCGACGTCTAGCGTCCGCCCTCGGCGCCGTCGCACCGGCGCCGGTCGTGCTACCCCTGGACTGCGCCCATCGTCAACCCTCGCACGAGGTGCCGCTGCAGGAGCGTGCCGAGGAGCAGAGCGGGGATGAGCGAGATCAGCGTCATCGCAGCGGTCTCGCCCCAGAGGTTGCCCTGGAAGAGGCCGATGTAGCCCACGAGGACGACGGGGAGGGTCTTCGCATCGGAGCTCGTGAGCAGGAACGCGAAGAGGAACTCCGTCCAGGCGAAGATGAAAGCGAACGCTGCGGCCGACACGATGCCTGGCGCAGCCAGCGGGATGGCGATCTTCCACAGTGCCTGCCAGTGCGAGCAGCCGTCGACAAGGGCTGCGTGCTCGAGCTCCGGCGGCATCTGGCGAAAGTAGCTGTACATCATCCACACCGTCCACGGCAACGAGAAGACCGTGTAGAGCAGGATCAGGCCCACATGGGTGTCGATCAGCTGCACGCCGAGCCACTCTCCGCTGTACCGGCTGTAGAGGAGGAACACGGGGATGATGATCGCGACCGGCGGCAGGAGCCGCTGGGACAGGAACCAGAACGCGAGATGCTTGCCACCGGTCGCGAAACGAGCGAGCGAAAAAGCCGCCGCCGTCCCGACAACGACCGAAACGATGGTGCTCGAGAACGCGATGATGAGCGAGTTCTTGATGCCCTCGAGTCCCTCGAGCCGGTGGAGTGCCGAACCGAAATGGGAGAGAGTCGGTTCGCGAGGGAACCAGACGGGTGGTTGCGCGAGCAGATCCTCCTGCGGCTTGAACGCTGTCACGAGCGCCCAGTAGAGCGGGAGCATCAGGAACGTGAAGTACGCTCCGATGACGAGCCAGCGCATCCAGCTCGCAACACCGGATCCGCGGACGATCCCGGTCGAGCCGCGCGTCTTGGAACGCTTCCTCATGCCTCGACCGGTTTCAGCAGCCGCCGCACGAGCCAGAACGAGATCACCGACAGGACGATCATGAACATCCATGCGCCGGCGGTTCCTTGGCCAAGGTGGAACCGCTCGAAGCCCTGGTAATAGAGGTAGTACGAAGATGTGTACGTCTGCGTGCCCGGGCCCCCGCGGGTCAGCGTGAAGATGATGTCGAACAGCTTGGCGGCGTCGATCAGCCGGAATGTGATGGCGACCAGCATGATCGGGAGCAAGAGCGGCAACGTGACGAAGAAGAACGATTGGCGCGGCTTCGCACCGTCGATCTCCGCTGCCTCGTAGATGTCGTTCGGGATCGCCGAGAGACCGGCGAGCATGACCACGAACATGAACGGCGTCCATTGCCACGCATCGGCCATCACCACGGAGATGTACGGCCAGAGACCGTCCTCGGTGAGGTTCGTCGTGATCGGCCCGCCCGGAAGGAGCCACGTCGCGATCTGGTTGGCCGGCCCGATCGGCTGACGGAGGAACAGATCCCAGAAGCCACCGACGACGACGGGGCTGATGAAGAGCGGAATCACCACCAGCACCATCAGGACGGGCCGGCCTCGGAACGGGCGGAGCATCGCCAGAGCCAGCAGCAGGCCAAGGATGAATTCGACCGCTACGGCGGACAGCGCGAGGATCGCCGTGACCTTGACCGAGTTCCACCAGACCGGGTCGATCCAGTTGTCGCGGAAGTTGTCGAGGCCGACCCACGGGTGGTCGTTCGATACCGAGAAGTCGTACTCGACGAACAGCACCCACAGGGAGAAGGCGAGCGGGAAGACGGAGAGCAGCAGGACCAGAGAGACGGCCGGCCACACGAGCAGATACTTGAAATGGCGATCAGCCCAGGAGGAGACGGCTCCAGACCGTCTCCTCCTGGGTGGCGTAGCGTCGGTGATCTCTACGCCAGCCGACACCCGCTAGATGTTGACGGCGAGGCCCTTCGCCGCGGCGGTGGTTCGCTTGGTCGACCCCGTCAGCTTCAGGAAGTTGGCGTACGACGCGCGAGCCCTCGCCACGCCTGTCCGTCTCGTGATCGCGTCCCACTCCTTCGAGACGTCGTTCAACGTGTCCTGGACGCTCTTGCCGGAGTACATCGCTGTCATCGCCCTGTCCAGCGCCGTGGAGTAATCCGCCGCGCCTGTCATGACCAGCTCCACGACCCCGTTGTTTGCGGCGTCGTTGAGGCCCTTGAGGTATTCGGGCGCCGCCGGCCAGAGCGAGCCGTACCTCTTCGACTTGTAGTGCGAGATCCGGTACGGATCACGGAGGGAGTACGGGAGCATGACACGCTGCAGGGAGACGGACGGACTCGTGTTCCACTGCGTGAAGAGGTACGCCGCGTCCAGGTTCTCAGAGTCCGCCGAGACGCACCTGACCACCGCGTTGAACCACCCGTTCTTCCCGGGCACGACTGCATAGCCCACCTTGCCCACGATCTGCGACTTGGGCAGGAATGAGAACGCCTTGTCGCGCTGCGCGTAGTTCTCGGAGATGCGGCCGGTCGGCGGCCAGGTGATGAGCATCGCGGTCTTCCCCTGGAGCCAGGTCGTCCACATGGTGAGGAAGTCGAACTTCTCGCTTCCCGGCGGGGACGCCTTGAGCTCCTTCATGATCACGTTCATGGCCTTGACGCCAGCTGGGCCGTTGATCGTCGCCTTCATCGTCCTCAGGTCGAAGAACCGGCCCCCGAAGGAGCGGAACGTCTGCATGAAGTAGAGGTAGTTGCCCGGGTTGCCGAGCGCACGTGCGTGACCCTGCCCGTAGACATTCGGAGCGAGCTGATCGGTGATGAACTGAGACACCTCCGTCATCTCGTCCCAGGTGCGAGGGACGCGCAATGACTTGCCGTACTTCGCGCGGTAGGCGGCGCGGAGCTTGCCGTTCGCGAAAACGTCCTTTCGGTAATAGAGCATGAAGGCGTCGCCGTCATCGAAGAACCCGTACGTCTTCCCCTTGTACTTCGCCAGCGAGCGGTACGCGGGATGGATGTCCTTGATCGTCGCCTGCGCCTTGTACTTCGCGATGTAGTTGTCGATGGGCACGATCACGCCGCGATCCGCGAAGTCCGGGATCCAGCCGCCGAGTGCCTCGACGACGTCGATGTTGCCCGACTTCGCCACGTGCTCCGCAACCTGCTTCGTGTAGACGTCGTTCATCGCCCCTTCGATCGTCTCCACGTTGATGCCGGTCAGCGCTTTCCACCGCGGTCCGCCGAAGAGCTTGTCGTCAGCGGCTTGTGGGCCTGTCTCGCGGATCGTCGTCAGCGTGATCCCCTTGTACTGCTTCGCCTGCTGCACCGCGAGAGCGGCGATCGGGTCGGTGACCGCGGCCGCGGAGGCCGCGAGCGCCTCCCCTGCCGACGCGAGGAGGGGACCTGCAAGTGCGCCCGCTGCTGCGAGGCGGCCCGACTTCTTCAGGAGTTCGCGTCGGTCGAACGCGTCCTCAGAGCCATGCTCCCCCAACGACAAGATGTCGTCGTCACGCATGTTTCCTCACCACCTTTCATTTGGCACGCTGTATGACCGCTTGAGCGATCATTCCGTCTGAAGACATCGCTGTCAAGCAGCGGCATCGACCCCAATACGGAGTCCCGTGTCAGGGTCGAAAAACCGTAACGCCGCTGGTGCGACGGCCACGTGGACGATGGTCTCCGCCGCTGCCTCGGAACCGACCGAGAACCGCCCGACGAACGCGGTCCGGCGTGCAGCCCTGAGCCTGTCGAGGTCGCTCAGGGCTGAAGCGTCGATGTCGTCGGCAATCTCACGCATCTCGGGGCGCACCACTGGAGCGGCATCCACTTCGAAATGTACGACGACCTCCGAGCCGAGAAGTTCGCGCAGGCGGACATGCCCTTGGAGACGACGGTCGTCCGGAACGTCCCGCGCGAGGGAGGCGTCCTCCAGATGTTCAGGGCGGACGCCGACGATCACGGGCCGGCCTGCGAACGACTCCAGCCCCTTCGCCAGGTCGCGTTCCGCGTCGTCCACCGCCAGGCGCTGCCCAGCACCGAACGCGACCGAGAGCCGTCCTTCCCTCGCCTCGAGCGAGCCTTCGAAGAAATTCATGCCCGGGCTGCCGATGAACCCCGCAACGAACAGATTGGCTGGGCGTGTGTAGAGCTCGGCGGGGTGTGCGACCTGCTGGAGCTCGCCGAGGCGCATCACGGCGACGCGATCGCCAAGCGTCATCGCCTCGATCTGATCGTGCGTGACGTAGATCGTCGTGACTCCGATTTCCTTGTGGAGGAGCCCGATCTCCGCACGCATCTGCGTTCGCAGCTTGGCGTCGAGGTTCGAGAGCGGCTCGTCCATGAGAAACGCCTGCGGCTCGCGGATGAGCGCTCGACCCATCGCCACACGCTGCCGCTGGCCTCCGGAAAGCTGCCGCGGCTTGCGGTTGAGTTGATCGTTCAGCTCGAGGATGGATGCGATGCGGGCAACACGTTCCCTGATTTCCGCGTTGCCAAGCCGACGAAGCTTCAGCGGAAAGGCAAAGTTCTCGAAGACGGTCTTGTGCGGATAGAGGGCATAGTTCTGGAACACCATCGCGATATCCCGATCGCGTGGGGGAAGCCCGTTGACGACCTCGTCGCCGATCCGGATCTCGCCGTCGGTGATTTCTTCGAGCCCTGCAACCATGCGGAGCGCTGTTGTCTTCCCACAGCCGGACGGACCGACGAAGACCATCAGCTCACCGTCCGGAATCTCGAGCGACAGGTCGACGACGGCAACCGTGCCGTCGGCATAGATCTTCTTGACGTTCTGAAACGAGACGGTAGCCATCCCGTCAGCAACCTATACGATGGCGTACCACTCGTCCACGCGGCATGCTGTATGACGTAGGATCGGATTTTATGACGGAACAAGACACAGAGGCCATCCTCTCGGAGGACCGAGCCGCCCTGTTCGAACAGGTCGCCCGTGAACCACGGCTGTCGGACAAGGTCGCCGACATGATGCTGTCCACGATCCTTTCGAACAAGCTTCAGATCGGCGATCGGCTGCCTTCCGAACGGGAGCTCGGCGAACAGTTCGGTGTGTCGCGCACCGTCGTGCGGGAGGCTGTACGCGCGCTGGTGGCGAAGGGAGTCATCGAAGTTCGATCGGGTAGCGGTCTGCGGGTGGCTGCCGTCGATGCTGCTGCGGTCAGCGAGTCGATGAGCCTCTATCTCCGAGGCGGGTCGGTCGATTTCGAGAAGGTGCACGAAGTGCGGGCGTTGCTGGAGGTGCATATCGCGGGAGCGGCCGCTGAGCGGGCGACCGACGAGGATCTCACGCGTCTGCGCGCGGTGCACGAGCGGATGCACGACGAGGTCGAGGACGTCGAGGCAGCCGCACGGGATGACCTCGAGTTCCACCGGGTGATCGCGGCAGCCACGCAGAACGATCTCTACCTGCTGCTGATGGACTCCATCGGCACGGCGCTGATCGACATCCGACGCGAGAATCTCGGCTCGGGCTCCACGCCGCTGACGCTCGGCCAGCACGAGGAAATCCTCGAGCGGATCACGGCGCGCGACCCCGCTGGCGCGCGCGCGGCGATGGCTGCGCACCTGGAGGGTGTCGCGGCGTGGTGGCGGAACCACGTGACGGCGACGGCCGGGGAGCGCGGCGACGCGTGACACACCTACGCAGGCTCGACCACGTCGCCGTCCTCGTGCGCTCGACCGACGACGCGCTCGACTTCTACGCGGGCCGGCTGGGGCTGCGCGTCCACTCCTCGGAGGTGATCGAGCAGCCGCACGTGCGGCTCACCTACCTCGACGCGGGCAACATATTCCTGCAGTTCGTCGAGCCGCTCGACGGCGACTCCCCGTTGACCACGTGGCTCGAGGAGCACGGCGAGGGACTGCATCACCTGTGCTTCGCCGTCGACGACGTCGCGACCGCAGTGGGTGCGCTCAGCGACCCGGGCGAACCCGTCGTGCTCGGGAACGGCCGCGGCCGCGTCTCGAGCTTCCTCACGGCGACGGGTAGCCACGGTGTGCGCATCGAGTGCACCGAGTTCGACCGGGCCACCGATGTCGATGCCTCGCCGGGCTTCCTTCCAGGCGAGACGGGCGAGCACCCGACAGCCAACAGAGCGACCCATTCGGACGGAAAGGAACGATGACATGCGTCTCGTGACCTACGAGCACCACGGCCAGACCGGTGTCGGCATCGCCGGCGACAGCGGCGTCGCGCCGACCGCGTTCGATGACATGGTGGCGCTCATCCGCGACGGGGCGACTCCGGAGCCGACCGGGGATCCGTTCGAGCCGGACAGGCTTCTCGTGCCGGTTCGACCGAGCAAGGTCCTCTGCTGCGGCATCAACTACCGCGCTCACGGCGAGGAGGCCGCCGGGCCTGCGAAGGTCCTCCAGGATCCGTACTTCTTCGCCAAGCTGCCGACCGCGGTGGCAGGCCCCGGCGACCCGATCGTGATCCCGTTCCCCGAGGCAAAAGTCGACTGGGAGGTCGAGTTCGCATTCGTGATCGGGCGGCGCGCGAAGAACGTGGCGGCGGCGGACGCGCTCGACGTCGTCTTCGGCTACACGCTCCTCCACGACGTCAGCGAGCGCGCGATCCAGCTCGACTGGACGAGTCGGGCGCAGGACTCACAGATCACGCTCGGCAAGAATCCGGACGGTTTCTCGCCCATCGGCCCGGCGATCGTGACCAAAGACGAGATCCCCGATCCGGGGAACGTCCGTATCGCGACGTATGTGAACGACGTGCAGAAGCAGGACGCGAGCACGTCCGACTGGATCTTCTCGATCCCCGTGCTGATCGAGTTCCTCACACGTGTCGTCACCCTCGAGCCCGGCGATGTCGTCTCGACGGGCACACCGTCGGGAATCGGGTACTTCCGCGATCCACCCGAGTTTCTGCAGCCCGGGGACGAGGTGACGATCGAGGCGGATGTGATCGGCCGGCTGACGAACCCTGTCGTGGCGGGCTGGTAGAGACGACCCCGAGCAGGAGGCCCTGCCTCTTCGACAGCAACGGGCACGGACAGAAGAGGTTACGGAGGGCTGTCGGCCGAAGCGTGTCCTCCATGCGCAGGGCGACCGAGCTGGACGATCGTCGCCGCCACGAACACGGCCACCAGCACCGCGATCCCGGCGACGACCCAGAGCCCGGCCGCGAAGCTGCCCGTCGCGTCGCGCAGCGCGCCGAGTGCGAATGGCGCGACTGCGGCCATGCTGTATCCCACGCCAAGCTGCATGCTCGCGAGCGCCGCGGCCTCGCCCGGGGCGCTTGTGGACGCGACGGAAAGCGTCATCGCGAGCGCGAAGAGCGAGCCGAGCGACAGGCTGGTGACGGCGATCCAGGCCCACGCGGTCCCGTCGCCAATCGTCGCCGCGAGCCCGACGGCCCCGGTCACGAGGCCGGCCGCGGCAAGTGCGAGGTACGGCCGCACCCCGATCACGCGTCCGCAGAGCATTGAGACGAGCAGCACCCCGGGGATCGCGATCACATTGAGCAGCGCAACACCTGCGCCGGCGCGTCCCGCGGGCCAGCCGCCTTCGATCAATGCGTCCGCGAGCCACGCGTTGAGGCCAAAGAAGCAGAGCGCCTGGAGACCGAAAACGAGTGTCGCAGACCAGGCGAAGCCGCTCCGCCACGGCAGGTGGTCGACGGTCTCGACCGGCAGGGCGTCGCCCAGGGAGCCGCGTGAGAGCGTCAACCAGGCCGGCACGGCCAGCGTGCCTGCCAGGGCGAGCAGTCCGAGCGACCAGCGCCAGCTGTCGGTGGCGAGCAGGAGCGGAACGGCCAGCGCGGCACCGAGGGTCGCGCCCAGGTTGAGCCCGAGCGCGAAGACGCCTGTGCCGAGTGCCGGTCGCTCTGCGAACCGCTCCTTCACCACCACGGGCAGCAACGCCCCGACCACACCGGAGCCGACCCCGAAGACGAAGGTGAGGGCGACCATTGCCGAGAATCCAGGCGAGACCGGGCGTAGCACAGTCGCGATCGCGATCGTCGCGAGGCACCAGACGGTCGCGGTGCGCACGTCGGTTCGTCGCAGCAACCGGGCGACAGGGAGGGCGAAGATGCCCATGCACACCACGGGCACCGTCACCAGCAGCCCCGCGCTGGCGTGGTCGATAGCGAAATCGTCCTGGATCTCCGGCAACAGCGGCCCGACAGCGGTCAGCTGCGGTCGCACCGCGAGGGTGCCCACCAGCAGACCGACGAGGAGGACGGCCCTCGGGCGCCTCACGACGCTCCTCAGCGCGCCCGGGCGGTGCCCTGCACGACCCGGTTGGAGTGCCGTTCTCCTGGAATCGCAAACGGAACCGCCACGACTCCGACCCTAACCTGTATGACAGTACGATGATGACGTGAGCGGTGGCGGCTCCCCGTCGTTCGTCGTCCTCGACGACGATCCGACCGGTGTCCAGACCCTGGCCGGCGTCCGCGTGCTGCTCGACTGGGACGCGGAGCGCGTCGGAGCAGCGCTCGTGGGCAGGCGAGCCGTTCACCTGATCACGAACAGCCGGGCACTGCCGCCCGACCGCGTGGAGTCACTGGTCTCCGACGCCACGCGCGTCGCGCGCGAGGCGGCGGCGGACGCTCGGGTCGTGCTGCGCGGCGACAGCACGCTGCGGGGGCACCTCCTCGAGGAGTACCTCGGTGTCCGCTCGGTCGTTGCGTCCGGGCGCTGGCCCGTTCTGCTGCTCGTCCCGGCCCTGCCCACGGCGGGTCGAATCACGCTCGACGGCGTGCAGCTGTTCGTGCGCGACGGCGTGCCGATCCCGCTGCACGAGACCGAGTACGCGAACGACGGCGTGTTCAGCTACCACAGCGCTCGTCTGCTCGACTGGGCCGAGGAGCGAAGCGACGGTCTGTTCCGTGCAAGCGACGGCGCCGGGCTCCCGCTCGCAGCGCTCCGGGCCGGCGGGCCGGCGGTCATGTCGGACGCGCTGTGCGAGCTCGGGGGGCGCGGCCGTCCGGCCGCCTTCGGGCCGGATGCGGAGACCGAGGGCGACCTGGCGGCGATCGCAGCGGGCCTGGACGCGGCCCAGGCGAAGGGCTGCGAGGTGATCGTCCGCTGCGCGCCCGCGTTCGCCGGCGTCCTCGCCGGCACCACGGCGCGGGAGTCGGCGCTGCTTCCGGGCGGTGAGCGCGTGCTCGTCGTCTGCGGCTCGTACGTCCCTCAAACGACGCGGCAGCTGGCACGGTTGCGCGACGCTTATCCGGACTCGGTGCTCGTGGCGGACGTGGGTGCGCTCGTGGACGGTGACCACGACGCGGAGGTCCGGCGGCTCTCTCGCATGACGTCGGAGCGGCTCGATCGCATGGGACTCGCCGTCGTCGCCACGCCGAGAGAGCGTCCCACGACGGCGCTGTCCCTCGAGGCCGGCGACCGCGTCGCCGCCGGGCTCGCCGGCGTCGTGAAGGGCGTCGCGCCTCGTCCCGACGTCATCCTCGCGAAGGGCGGGATCACCTCGGCGGTGACGCTGCGCGACGGCGTGGGTGCCGCGGTGGCCGACGTGATCGGCCCCGTGGAGCCCGGCGTCTCTCGCTGGTCGGCGCGCTGGCCGGACGGCGCGGAACTCGACTACCTTGTCGTGCCCGGCAACGTCGGTGACGACGCGCTCCTCGCACGGCTGGTCGCGGGGATCGTGAGAGGATCGCCTGTGTGCTGAGCGGGCTCCGGGAGATCCTCGACGAGCGTCGCGCTCGCGGGGGCGCCGCCGGGGCGTTCACGTGCTACGACGCCACGACCGCGTGCGGGGTCGTCCATGCGGCGGAGGCGGCCGGCGTGCCCGTGGTCCTGCTGGTGTCGGAGGCGAGCGTCGGCTCTCGCGACGGGCGGCTGCTGCTGCCCGCGCTCGGGGCGGTCGCGCGGACAGCCCGCGTGCCGGTCTGCGTCCAGTTCGACCATGCGAGCTCGCTCGAGCTGATCGACGATGCGCTGGCGAGCGGTGCAATCGGTGCCGTGCTTGCGGACGGCTCGAGGCTCCCGTATGTGGACAACGTCGCTTTCGTGGCCGCTGCCCGCAAGCTCGCCGACGCTCACGGCGCGGAGATCGAGGTCGAGCTGGGTCACGTCGAGGGCGGGGAGGACGTGGCCGCCGCGGCGGCGGCCGGCAAGCTGACCGATCCAGCGGAAGCCGCGCGGTTCGTCGCGGCGACGAAGGCCTCATGCCTGGCGGTGTCGATCGGAAATGTGCACGGCAGGTACGCCGTCGAGCCCGCGCTCGACTGGGAGCGGCTCGACGCGATCCGTGCTGCGGTCGGTGTCCCGGTTTCGCTCCACGGCGCCTCGGGGCTCCCCGAGCGCGACGTGCGTCGCGCGGTCGCGGCCGGCGTGGCGAAGGTCAACGTCAACACCGAGATCCGCGAGCGGACGTTCGCGGCAGTGGGTGGGCGTCTCGACGAGCTGTCACGGGGCTGGCGAATTGCGGAGCTGGACGCCGAGATTGTGGCCGCCGTCGAGGAGGTGGTCGCCCAGAAGCTGGAGTTGCTGGGATGAAGAGGTGAGGACGGACCAGGGGTCGGTGTCAGTGCGCCTCGAGAGGACGTCTGCTACACCATCGGCGTGGACGATCGCACGATCGGACGCGCGGCGTTCCTCGGTGTGCTGGGGGCCGGGCTCGCGGGGCTGTTCTTCGGCCGCGATGCCCTCGGCCTCGTCGGCAAGGTCGTCCCCAACGGCGTGGAGTCGCTCGTCCCGTCGAGTGGGTGGCGCATCTACACGGTCGGAGCACGCATGCCCAACATCGCGCCGGCCGACTACCGACTGCGCGTCATGGGTCACGTCGAGCGTTCCACGACGCTCACTCTCGCCGACCTGCGATCCCTTCCACGCGCGGAGCAGATCTCGGACTTCCACTGCGTCACCGGCTGGTCGGTGTCGGACGTTCGCTGGGCCGGCGTACGCCTCGACGATGTGATTGCGACGGCAGGCCCGAAGCAAGGGTGGAAATCGCTCCGCTTCGTCTCTGACGAGGCGCCATACGACGACTCTCTGACATCCGAGCAGGCGCTGCTCCCCGACGTGATGCTCGCCCTCGAGATGGACGGCGGGCCGCTCTCACGGCCACATGGCGCACCGGCCCGGGTCGTGATGCCGCAGATGTATGGCTACAAGAGCGTCAAGTGGGTGACACGCATCGAAGTACGCACCGACGTAATCCCGGGCTACTGGGAACGGCACGGCTACGACGCCGACGCCTGGATCGGCCGCTCACCGCCGCCGGGAATCGTTCCCACCCTCATCCCGGGGTCGACGCTCGTCGATCTCCCCTAGGATCGCCTCGAGTCGCTTGAGAATGATCCGGGCGACACCGGCTTGAGCTCAGGACTTCGGAGCGAAGCCAATCGTGGGTAACCCGTCCTCCTTGATCTAGTGACGACGCCGCTCGCACACTGGGATCGTCGTTCTCCTGTCCCGGCTCTGCGCGTCGCGATCACGGGTGCGGCGGGGATGCTTGGCCGCAAACTGGCGGCGCGTCTGACGTCGGACGGCCATCTCGCCGACGCGCCCGTGGCGGAGCTGATCCTCGTCGACGTCATCGAGTCCGAGCGCCTCGCCGCCGAGACTCTCCAGGTCGAGGGCGTTGTTGCCGATCTCTCCGCGCCGGACACGGCCGCGGATCTCGTCTCTCGCCGCCCGGACGTGATTTTCCACCTCGCCGCGATCGTCTCTGGGGAGGCGGAGAACGACTTCGAGCTTGGGTACCGCGTAAACGTCGATGGGACACGCCTCCTATTCGACGCCGTTCGCGCGGTCGGCCCGAGCTACCGACCGCGGATCATCTTCGCCTCGTCCATCGCGGTCTTCGGATCACCATTCCCCCAGGTGATCAGCGACGACCACAACCTGACGCCGCTCACGAGCTACGGAGCTCAGAAAGCGATCGGCGAGCTGCTGCTGAGCGACTACACACGCCGAGGATTCTTCGTCGGCATCGGCATCCGGCTGCCGACGATCTGCGTACGGCCGGGAAGACCCAATCTCGCTGCCTCGGGCTTCTTCTCGCGCATCATCCGTGAGCCACTCAGTGGGGAGGCGGCTGTGCTGCCGGTGCCAGACAGCGTCCGCCACTGGCACGCGTCGCCACGGGCGGCGGTCGGCTTCCTCCTCCACGCGGCAACCCTCGACGACAAGCGACTCGGCACCCGCCGATGTCTCACGATGCCTGGCGTCTCGGTGACCGTCGCGGAGCAGATCGAATCGCTTCGGCGCATCGCGGGAGACGGGGTTGTGCGTTTGATCCGACGAGAGCCCGACGAGAGCGTGATGCGGATCGTCGCGGGCTGGCCGAGCAGATTCGATGCGCGGCGAGCAACCGCACTCGGGTTCCGCGCAGACGTCGACTTCGACGAGATCATCCGGGTGCATGTCGAGGACGAGCTAGGCGGCGTACTACCTGTAGACGGATGACCAGGTTGGCAAGCGACGTCGACGCACTGCCGCCGCTGACTTGCCGAGTTCTCGCGGGTCGACGCCCTCGAGCGGATTCCGGGGTAGCGCACGCGGTCCTCGTCCCTTTCAGCCGAACGCGAACCTGGCGAGCTTCGCGGCGAAAAGCGGATTCGCGAGCACGGCGGGATTGACGACGTTGGGCGGCGTCCGTCCCGCGGCGACGGCCAGCAGCGCCTCGCAGGCCCCCTGGACGCAGCCGCGCACGAGGTCGTCGGTGTAGCCCAGCGAGTGCGGCGCGCCGACGACGTTCGGCAGCTGGAGCAGCGGATCGTCCGCGGAGAGCGGCTCCGGGTCGACGACGTCGAGACCCGCGCCCGCCAGGCGGCCGGCCCGGAGCGCATCGAAGAGCGCTGCCTGGACGACGATCGCACCGCGCGCGACGTTGACGAGCATCGCCGTCGGCTTCATCAGCGCAAGCCGCCGCTCGTCGAGGAGACCCCGCGTCTCGTCCGTCAGCGGGCACGCGACGACGACCGCGTCCGCCGCTTCGAGGAGCTGGTCGAGTGCCACCCACGTGACACCCGGCTCGGAAACAGGTGTGCGCTGGGTGACGAGGACGTCCATGCCCCACGGCGCGAGGAGCCGGGCGATCTCGCGCCCGATCCGGCCGTAGCCGATCACGCCCAGCGTGCGCCCGACGAGACCCGTGCCGGTGGGCTCGAAGCGCCCTTCCCCCCAAGCGCCGGCGTGCAGCGCTCGGTCGCGCTCACGGAGCCGGTGGGCCAGCGCGAGCAGGAGCGTCACGGCGGCGGAGGCCATCGGGTGGGTCACGCCCTCGGGCGTGATCGTCACCGCGACTCCCCGCTCCGTGCACGCCTCGACGTCGACGAAATCCAGGCCGACGCCGTGCCGGGCAAGGATGGCAAGGCGCTCGACGCCCTCCAGGCTGCCGGCGTCGAGAGGCGCGGAGAAGTGGTAGAGACCATCGAATCCCTGAAGCTGCGAGGGCAAGAGCGGACGGGCATCCCCATCCAGGAACTCCCATCGAATGCCGTCCACCTCGAGCGCGGAGAGGTCGTAGGGCGCGAACACAAACGAGCCGTCGAGACGCCGGACGTCCCTCGTCACGCCGATCCGAAACGTGTCCGTGCGGTCCTCAGGCATGCCGTATGATCGATTCTCTCAGACCCGGAGAGGAGCGTGAGATGACCGAACGTGTCGTCGTCGGGGAGCTGCCCGTGGGTGGTCAGGCGCCGCTGATCTCGAGCGCAGTCCGCTGGGGGGACCTGCTGTTTCTTTCCGGACGGGCGCCGATCGACACGACGACGATGGAGGTCGTGTCCGACGACTTCGCCGAGCAGGCGCAGAACGTCCTCGACCAGATCCTTGCCTCGCTCGCCGAGGCGGGATCCGGCCCCGAGCACGTGCTGCGGGTGCAGTGCTACCTGCTGCGCGCCGAGGACTTCGGCGAGTGGAACCGGCTCTGGGCCGAGACGTTCGCCTCCCCTCGACCCGTCCGTACGACCATCGTGACCGATTTCACCGTTCCGGGAATGCTCGTCGAGGTCGAGGTCACCGCCGGCATCCCCTCATGAAGGTCGTGGTCGTCGGCGGCGGGATCGCCGGCCTCTGCTGCGCGTACTACCTTCGAAAGCGTGACGTGGACGTCACCGTGGTCGACCGCGACCACGTCGGGGCGCGCACGGCCTCGTCCTGGGGCAACGGGGGCTGGATCGCGCCGGCGCAGGCCGGGCCGCTCCCGGAGCCGGGGCTGACCGTCTACGGGCTGCGGGCGCTGCTCGACTCCGACTCCGCGCTCTACTTCCGCCCTGGGTACCTCCCCCGGCTCAGCCCGTGGCTCCTCCGCTTCTGGACGTACTGCAACCAGCGCGACTACGACCGCGGCACGAGCGCGCTCGCGGCGCTCGGCAAGCGGTCGTTCGCGCTCGTCGACGAGATGGTCGCCGACGGGATCCGCTTCGACCTCTGGAAGCTCGGCATGGTGTGCGCCACGGAGAAGGCGGAGTCGGCGCGCAAGGTGCTCCGCAGCCTCGAGGGAATGCGGAACCACGGCTACGTCCTTCCCGACGACGTGCTGGGCGAGGAGATCCGCGAGCTGGAGCCGGCCCTCAACGACCGCGTGAAGGCGGGGTTCCACCTCGAGGCGCAGTGGAACGTCAAGGCGGACACGCTCGTGAACGGGCTGGGCGACAAGCTGCGCGCTATGGGCGTCGAGCTCGTCGAGGGGGCTGAGGTGACGGGGTTCGACCGCGGCGACACGCACGTGCGCTCGGTGCAATCGGCATCCGGCGAGATCGCGGGTGATCATTTCGTGCTCGCCGCGGGGTCGTGGACGACCCCTCTCGTCCGGCTGCTCGGGATCGGGATTCCGATGGAGCCGGGCAAGGGCTACTCGTTCCTGATCCAGCCGAAGGTGATGCCGCGGCACGGGATCCTGTTCGCCGACATCCATGCCGGCGTGACACCACTCGGCAACCGCGCGCGAGTCGGCGGGACGATGGAGTTCTCGGGCTACGACCTGGCAATCGACGAGCGGCGGCTCTCGAACCTCTTCGATCTCGCCCGCGGCTACGTCGACCTGGAGAGGCCGGAGTACGAGGAGCCGTGGGCCGGCCTCCGGCCGATGACCGTCGACGGGCTGCCGATCCTCGACTGGGCGCAGCCGTACCGCAACGCCACGATCGCGACCGGCTACTCGATGCTCGGCATGACGCTCTCCCAGCCTGCGGGCGAGGCAATGGCCGAGATGGTCGTCACCGGCACACGACCGACGCTGTTCGAGCCGTTCCGCATCGACCGCTTCCCGAAGTGGATCGCGCGCCGCGCGGCGCGTTAGCCCGGAGCTCCGAGCGTCCGCCCCCCGTCGACCGTCACCACCGTTCCGGTCATCCACTCCGCGCCCGGAGCGACGAGGTGCCCGATCCAGCGCGCGATCTCGTCCGGCTGCCCCACGCGGCCGAGCGGGACGAGCCCTCCCAGCTCGCGTAGGTGGGCCTCCGGATCCGCAACGGCGCCGGTGTGGATCTCGGTCGCGACCGGCCCGGGTCGGACACAGACGACGCGGATCCCGTCGGAGGCGAGCTCCATCGCGAGGTTCAACGTCATGTGCTCGATGGCCGCCTTCGTGAGGCCGTAGACCGTCTGGCCGCGCCGGTAGAGCGCCGCGGCCGCCGAGGAGACGTTCACGACGACGGCTGCCGGCGATGAGCGGAGAGCCGGCAGCGCGGCCTGGACGAGGAAGTACGGAGCGCGGATGTTGACCGCCATGTGGTCGTCGAACTCCTCGAGGGTCACCTCGTCGATCGGGGTGATTCGAAACGAGGCGGCGTTGTTGACCACCACGTCGATTCGCTCCCACCGGTGGAGGACGGCGTCGACGACCTCGCGTGGCGCGTCGGGACGCGATAGGTCGGCCGGGACGGCGAGCGCGTGCCCGCCTGCGTCGGCGATTGCGGTGCGCACCGTGTCGAGGCGGCCGGGACGTCTCCCGACGAGAGCGACCTCGAGCCCCTCCCGGGCGAGAAGCCGGGCCGTCGACTCCCCGATGCCGGAGCCGGCCCCCGTGACGATGGCGACGCGCCCGTCCAACCTGTACGACGATACTACGACCCGTGCGCGTCGCCGTTCTCGGAGCAGGACTGATGGGCGCCCAGATCGGTGTCGAGTACGCGCTCGGCGGTCACGACGTCATCCTCCACGCTCGGGACGCGAGTCGCATCGTAGAGCGCGTCGACGCCGCGCTGTCTCTACTCCGCGCGCACGGGCTGCGGAAGCCTGCCGAGGTCGCAGCGGCGGGATCGCGGATCTCCGCGGCGGAGACGGCGGAGGCGGGCGCGCGCGATGCTGGCCTGCTCGTCGAGTCGCTGCCCGAGGACATGGGCCTGAAGGTGACGGTGCTCCGCACGGCCCTGGGCGTCGCGTCGCCGGAGGCCGTCGTCGCGTCGAACACGTCGTCCCTCTCGATCACGGAGCTAGGCACAGCGATCGGCGCCCCCGAGCGCACGGTCGGCGCCCACTACCTCAATCCGCCGCTCCTGATGCCGACGGTCGAGATCGTGGCGGGCGAGCAAACGTCGTCCCACACGGTCGCCCTCGTGCGAGATACGCTCGCCGGGCTCGGCAAGCTGCCCATCTTCGTCCACCGCGACGTGCCGGGCTTCGTCTGGAACCGCCTGCAGTTCGCGCTCGTGCGCGAGTGCGCCTGGCTCGTCGAGCACGGCGTGGCGACGCCCGAGGACGTCGACACGGTCGTGCGAGAGGGCCTCGCTCGCCGCTGGCGCCAGGTCGGGCCGCTGCGCGCGATCGCACTCGGCGGCGTCGAGACGTGGAACCGGTCGGGGCGGAATATCGTCCCGGAGCTGTCCTCGGCCTCGGAGCTTCCCGACCTGTCGGAGGTTGCGATCACGGACGGTGACCTCGTTGCCGACGCAGCCATGCGAGATGAGGCGCTCGCCCGGGAGCTCGGGGTGTCGGGCGGGGTGTCGGACTCCAGTCCGACACCTGCGGATCGCTCGCGCGGTTCGTAGGTGTCCGACCGAAGTCGGGCACCGATCAGGTTGTGGGTTCTCGGAGGGCTGCCAGCCCGCTTCGCAACGCACCTTCGAAGAGCCAGGTGTCGAACGAGAAGCCGACGATCGACAGACCCTGGTCGATCATTGCGCGGCAGTCCTCGACCGTCGCGCACACCATGCCGACGTGCTTCCCGGAGTCGTGCGCGGCCGCGAGCACGCGCGTGACCGCGTCTCGGAACGTCTCGCTCTCGAACTGACCGGGGATCCCAAGCGAGGCCGTTAGATCGAACTGCCCGATCCAGAGCACGTCGATCCCGTCGACCGCGGCGATCTCCTCCACCGCCTCGAGGCCCGCCGCCGTCTCGATCTGCACGATCAAGAGCGTCTCGTCATTCGACTTGGCAAGCGTGTCGGGCAGGCCGCCGGGCTCCCAGACGTCCTGGTAGAGGAGGCCGAAGCCTCTCTTCCCCTGCGGCGGGAAGCGCGCAGACTCGACGAGCATCCGGGCCTCGTCCGCGCTCTCGCAGCCGGGGATCATCACCCCCAGCGCCCCAAGGTCGAGCGTGCGGGAGATCGAGTCGTAGACCGCGTCGGGGACGCGGACGAGAGGCACGACCCCGGCCGCGTTCGTTGCAGGAAGTAGGTCACGGAGCCGGTCGACGCCGAAACCGGAGTGCTCGAGGTCGTAGAGCACCCAGTCGGCGCCGGCCGACCGGACGAGGCGCGGCACGTTCGTCGTGAGGAACTCACACACCATCGTGCCCAGCGGCGTCTCCCCCGCCGCAAGGGCACGTTTGACCGGGTTCTCCCTCACCAGCCCGCGACGACGCGGTTCGTGAGCTCCCCGATCCGGTCGACCGAGGCGGTCACCGTGCCCGATCCGCGGCGCCGACGATCTCGTAGCCGGCCGCTCCGAATGGATCCGTGTGCTCACCTGAGACCCGGGAGCGACTCCCAGGACTTGACGAGCCGGAGCAGCGCCCGGTTGAGAGGCACGTCGACCCCGGGCTCGTCCGCGGCCTTGACGACGGCCCCGTTGATGACGTCGACCTCCGTCTGTCAGCCCGGCTCGAAGTCCTGGAGCATGGAGGCCTTAGACGGCCGACGGTGACCGCGTTCTTCATCGACCCTCCTTCTCGGAAATGCAGTGCGATCCTATGCCCTACCGGTCCGGGTGGAACCACCTTCCCCCGGCGCTCGCGCCGCCGTCGACGTGGAGCGTCTGACCCGTCAGGAACGACCCCGCGTCGGACGCGAGCAGCAGGCACGCGCCCACCAGCTCGTGCGGGAGACCGGGCCTTTCGACGGGGACGCGGTTCAGGATCCAGCGGCGCATGTCGTCGTCCGCCCAGATCGGCGCCGCGAGAGGCGTGTCCATGAAGCCCGGCGCGATGGCGTTCGCGCGGATCCCGTGCTCCGCCCACTCGAGCGCCATCACCTTCGTCAGCTGACTGAGCCCCGCCTTCGCCGGTCCGTAGACGGAGATCTGCTCGAGCGCGTAGAGCGCGTTCAGCGACGAGATCGAGACGACCGAGCCGCCCGATCCCTGCTCGATCATTCGGCGCGCGGCCGCCTGCGAGAGGAAGTACGGCAGCCGGAGGTCGATCCGCGTGATCCAGTCCCACGACTCGGCGTCCATCTCCAGGATTGGCATTCGCCGGTTGACCGCGGCGTTGTTGACCAGCACGTGGACGCCGCCGAGTCGCTCGACCGCCGCGTCGACGATGCGCTCGGGGGCGTCCTCGTCGGCAAGGTCGACCGCGAGCGCCGTCGCCTCGACGCCCGCGTCCGTGAGCACGCGGACGACGTCGTCCAGTCCCGACTCGTCGAGATCCGTGGCGAGCACCGCTGCCCCGGCCGCGCCAAGCCCTGCCGCGAACCACCGGCCGAGCCCGCCGGCGGCGCCGGTCACGACCGCCACGCAGCCGTCGAGCCGGTAGAGGGACTCCGGCGCGAGCGCCGTCACAGCCGCGCTCGTTAGCTCCGGCGCGCTCACCGTGGGGTCGTGGGATCGCGCAGTGGTATGACGCGCGATCCTACTCGGTGCTCAGGCGCCGTCCTTGCGAACGAAGCGATAGTGAGCCACCGCCGGTGAGCTGACGAGCTCCACGCACTCGTACGCGTGCAGCGCCTCACCGAGATCGTCGAACAGGCGCTCCCCTCCGCCGAGCAGCAGAGGCGCGACGTGGATCTCCATCTCGTCGACCAGCCCGGCGCGCAGGTACTGCTGCGCGGTGGCCGCCCCGCCGGCGAGGCTGACGTCGAGGTCCCCGGCAGCTTCGCGCGCACGCTCGAGGGCGGCCTCGATCCCGTCGGTCACGAAATGGTAGGTCGTGCCGCCCTGCATCTCGACCGGCTCACGCGGCTGGTGAGTCAGGACGAACACGGGCGTGCGGAACGGCGGGTCGTCGCCCCACCAGCCCTTCCACGAGTCGTCGCCCCACTCGCCGCGGACCGGGCCGAACATGTTCCGGCCCATGATCGTCGCGCCGACGTTCCGGCTCATGGATGCGGCGTGCTCGTCATCCGGGCCAGTCTCGCCGCCCTCCAGGCCGTGGGTTGCGCGCCAGCTCGAGGTCGCGACCACCCACTCGTGCAACGCCTCCCCACCCTCGCCGAGCCCGTACTCGAGGCTCTGGTTGGGCCCTGCGACGTAGCCGTCGAGCGACATCGTGATGTTCAACCTCAGCTTCGACATTCCCGTCTCCTCCCTCGGTTGTGGCGAAATGCAGACGGCAGCACGCGTCGGAACTCATCGGCGCGACGGTTCCGGTTGTGCGCGCGCCCCGGATCCTGTAGGAAGCGCCCGTCGGTCAGGCAATACGAGGGGAGGGTCGAGACGTGAGACGAGCACTCCTGCTCTTGGCGGCGGCGGCGGTTGCGACACTACTCGCACCGGCGGCGACGGCAGCAACGGGCCCACCGCCGGGGAAGCGCGGCGCACTGGCAGTTCGGGTCGTATCGAGCCCGCCGGGGCTCGTGTCGGGCGGCGACGCGCGTGTGGAGGTCACGGTGCCCGAGAGCGTGCAGCTCTCCGACGTCGCGGTCACGGTAAACGGGACCGACGTCAGCTCGTCGTTCGGGCCGGACCCGGAAGGCGGGCACCAGCTCGAAGGCGTCGTCATCGGGCTTCCCGCGGGCTCGAGCACGCTCGAGGCGTCCGTCCCCGGCCCGGGGAACGCTCGCGCCGATCGTGTCGCCCTCACGCTCGTCAATCACTCGCTCGACGGCCCGATGTTCTCGGGGCCGCGTCAGGAGGTCTTCCTCTGCGCGACGCCCGGAAACGCCGGCAACGCAGCGCTCCCGGCGATCCCGCAGTCGGAGACGTGCTCGACGCCGACCCAGGTCGGCTTCTTCTACCGAACGGCCGCCGGCTGGGCGCCGTACACGCCCGGCACGAGCCCGCCGGACGCCGTGCCGGTGCCGCCGTACGGGAGCCCCTTCGCCGTGCTCTGGGAGAGGGGTGTGATCGACCGCTTCATCTACTCGATCGCCGTCCCGGTGCCGGCCCCGGCGACCGCAGACGCTCCGCTCGACCTCACCCGGTGGAACAAGACGCTGATCTACAAGTTCCAGGGCGGCGTCGGGATCGGCCACTACCAGGGGAACCCGTCACGGACGGAGATGCTCTACGACCCCGGCCTCGCCAAGGGCTACGCAATCGCGTACTCGACCGGCAACCGGACGTCGACGCACTACAACCTCCAGCTCGGCGGCGAGGCGGCGATCATGGTCAAGGATCGTTTCGTCTCCGCCTACGCGGAGCCCGAGTACACCGTGGGCGTCGGCGCCTCGGGCGGCGCGATCCAGCAGTACGTCTACGGGCAGAACCACCCGGGGCTGATCGACGCCGGAATCCCGCAGTACTCGTACCCGGACATGGTCACCCAGACGATCCATGTCGGTGACTGCGAGCTCCTCGAGCGCTGGATGGACCAGAAGGTGATCGCCACTTCGTCGTCGATGTGGAGGTCGTGGACGAATCGCACACTGCTCGAGGGGATGAGCAGCTCCGCCGCGATCCCCAACCCGTACGCGCCGTTCATGCCCTACATGCCGACTCCGGGCTCGACGGAGTGCATCAACGGCTGGCGGGGCCTCTCGCCGCTTGCGCTGAACCCGCACTTCGGCACGGCGCCCGGGATCACTCCGGCCCAGCAGGCGTCAGTCGAGTGGACGCACTGGGCCGACCTCGTGAACATCTACGGCGAGGACGAGACGGACTACGCGCGCTCCCCGTGGGACAACGTCGGCGTCCAGTACGGGCTCGGCGCGCTCAACGCCGGGAAGATCACCCCGGAGCAGTTCCTCGACGTGAACGCGAACGTCGGCTCGTGGAAGGAGCCGAAGGACATGGTCCAGGAGGTCTGCCCGTTCGTCTCGACGTCACCCCCCGTGTGCGCCGTTCTCGGGGTCGACGTCTGGAGCGCCCGGAACGTGAATCTCTCGACGGACAACGGCGTCACGCCAGCGTCGCGACGGGAGGGCAACCGGACGGCGCAGCACGCTGCGTATCGCTCGGGGATGGTCTTCCGCGGCAAGATCGACATCCCGCTCATCGACTGGCGTCACTACCTCGAGCCGTTCCTCGACATGCACAACTCGCACCAGTCGTTCGCCGCGCGACAGCGGATGCTGAACTTCGACGGCGACGCGTCGAACCAGGTGATCTGGTTCACGGACGCCCGGCCGTCCGGGGTGCAGTTCGACCAGACGCCGATGGCCCTCGACGTGATCGACGAGTGGATGGCGAACATCGCCGACCATCCCGAGCGCGGCGTGTCGGGCAACAAGCCGTCCGGCGCAGTCGACCGCTGCTTCGCGACGAACGGATCGCCGCTCGCGAGCGGCGACGGCGTCTGGGCGGGCATCCTCGACGACGGCCCGAAGGGCGCGTGCGCGCAGGCGTTCCAGACCTTCGAGACGTCGCGCATCGTCGCCGGCGGGCCGATCGAGGGCGGGATCTTCGCGTGCGAGCGCCAGGCGGTCGCGCGCGCGGCCGCCCACGGGCTGTACGCGCCCTGGATCCCGAGCAAGGACGACATCGACCGCCTGAAGCAGATCTTCCCGGACGGCGTCTGCGACTACTCGAAGGGCGACGCGGGCCTGCCGCCCGAGCTGAACGCCAGGGGCCGCTGAGGTCCGATCCACGGAAGATGGGGTCAGCTCCCGCAGGGGGCTGACCCCTCGCACGTCTCGGCGGGGCGGGAGCTTCACTGGGGACAGACCCCTTCGGGTCAGTCCCCGCCCGGCGAGGGTTGCTTCGGCCCGCGGGCCGAAGCATGCTCGGCGACGATGCCTCCGGCACGGCCCATCGTGTTTCTCGGCGACTTCGCGGCAACGAGTGGTCGGGCTGTGCCACACGGTGATGAGCGGGATCTCACCGCAAAGCCCGATCGTCGACCTCTCGCACCTCGTTCGCCCGCTCGAGGTCGCCGCGGGCGCGATCCTCCTGGCCGAGGGATGCCGTACATCCCCGAGGTGGTGCTCGGCGTCGGCGAGCCGAATGTCGGCAAGGATCGCGAGGTCGCTGTCGAGACGGTCAGCGGCCGCCATCTGGTCGGTCCGGACAACGGCCTCCTCTCGCGAGTCGTGGGAAGCGGCCGGCGGCGTGCGCGCCGCCGTGGAGATCAGGTCGCCGGATGTCATCCGTCCACCCCACGCCGAGTCGTTCCGCGCGCCCGACACCCTCTGCGGCGCGACGGCGCACCTCGCAGCGGCGTTGGCGTTGGCGGGCATCGGCGCGGACCTCGACCAGCGCACGCGCGCGGTCGTCACGGTCGCCGAGCCCGAGGTCGAGCCGGGAAAGAACGCCTCGTTCGGGAAACCCCGCCAGCGCGCTCGACGGGCTCGGCCTCGCCCTCGCGGCGCCGGTCTGGATCAGCCGATCGGACGGCTAGCTCGGCCAGTCGCGGCAACCGTCGGCTGACGTAGCGACTCCTGCTGGTCGCTCGATCGACCGAGGACGTCGTCGACGAAGTCGAGCACGGCGGGGTGGGCGGCATCGATCAGGTGCCCGCCCTCGACCCACTCGACCCTTGCCGCCGGCATCGCCTTCGCCGTCAGCTCCGTCGCCTCGGCGAACTCCGGCCCGGAGTCCCTGGCGCCGACGATCAGTGTCGGCACGTCGATCGTCCCGAGCTCATCGGCGCTCGCGTCGAGGAGTCCGCCGCGTTCCTCGGCGACGATCGCCGGGCCGTTGGCCGTGAAGACGTCCCTGACCGCGTCGGGCAGTGCCTCCCAGCCCGCGTCGCCGAGGACATCCCGCAGGAACACCTCGCCGACGGTCGCCGGGTCTGCCTCCGCGGCGGCGAACAGTCGCTCGTGGAGCGGAGCCAGCCACCGTCTGAACGCGGGGCCGAGCATCAGCCCGCCGCCCTCGAGCAGCGCCAGCGCGCGAACGCGATCCGGATAGCGCAGCGCCAGGTCGGCGGCGATCTCGCCGCCGTGGCTGCGCCCGATCACGACGGCCGGCGCCGCGCCGAGCGCGTCGAGCAACGCCGCCGCATCGTCAGCCTGCAGGTGCACGTCCGTGACGAACGGCTCCGGACGCTCGCTGGCGCCGAACCCGCGGCGGTCGTAGACGATCGCGCGCCCGCGCGTCGCCAGCGCAGCCGCCGGGTCGCGCCACAACGCGGTCGAGCTGCCCGTGCCGTGGATGCAGAGGATCGACTCGCCCGTGCCGTACTCCTCGTGGTAGAGCTGACGCATCGTTGACTCGTATCGTCGGCATGGAGCGAGTGTCCCTCTCCGGCGCGCCGTCCGCATCGGGCGAACACCCCATCTTTGGTCTCAGCCGAGGAGGCGATTCTCCATCGCGAAGACTGCCGCGGCGGCACGCGAGGAGACCCCGATCTTCGCGTACACGTTCTCGACGTGACGCCCCACGGTCTTCGTCGAGATGACGAGGCGCTCTGCGACCTCCCGGTTCGACCGGCCCCGCGCGATCAGGCGCAGCACCTCGACCTCGCGATCGGTCAGGCCCGCCGGCCAGCCGCGCGGTGCGGGAGCCGGCCGCTGGTCTGGCTGCGGCGAGCACGCACGCGACGGCGTGTGGATCCAGGCCGGCGTCCGCCTCCAGCATGCGCGCAGCTTCGTCGGCCGGGTAGGCGGGGCGGTGCGGCCGGTCCGCGACGAGAGCGGCATGGACGTCCGCCGCGGCCAGCAGCCGGTCCTCGAGCGATAACGCATCTCCGTCGAGCGAGCGGTGATAGCCGGACCCGTCGACGCGCTCGTGGTGCGTCGACGCGAGCCGAGCGAGGGGCGCGAGCGCGGTGCACCGGGCCAGGATCCGGTCCGTCGAATAGGGATGAAGCCGCACGCGCTCCCAGTCGGAGGTCGTCAGCGGCCCCCGCTTGTCCCAGATCCCGTTCTCCACGGCGACGCGGCCGACGTCGTGGAGGAGCCCCGCGCGGTGCAGCTCCTCGCAGACGCGATCGTCGAGCCCGGCGTGCCGACCCGCCTCCTCGGCAAGAGACGCAACGGCTCGAGAGTGGCCGCGGATCCACGGCGACTTGAGGTCGGCGAAGTCGGAGAAGGCCATGAGCACTGCATCGAGCCCTTCGGGCCTGATAGTCGCGACGGGCGCCGGCTCGGCGGCGAGCACGCTATCCCACTCGTCCTCGGCGTCGACTCGCGGAACGACGTCGGCAACCTCTGCGAACGCGTCGACGACCGAAGGGTCATAGGCCTGGCCGCGCCGCCGGAGTAACCATTCGCCCGGGTCTACGCCCTGCATGGCCGCCAGGTCGACGTCCCTGGCCACCACGACAACACGAACCGGGAGGGGGATCGCGTCGCCTTCGAGCCCCGCGGGGAAACCCTTTCCGTCCCACCGCTCGTAGGCATGGGCAAGAGCGTCGACGACCGGCTGGCCCAAGCCTGCACGGCCCGCGAGCATCGCCCCGACCTCGCAGTGCGTCGATAGCGAGCGCTCCATGCCTTTCGTGTCCGCAAGCCCACGGGCTACCAGCCGCAGGCGACGCGCCGTAGGCTGGTCAGGCGCGACGCTGCGCGCGAACTGCCCCAGGACCTCGCGGCTCGAGCCCATCACGACCGGAGCCATCGCGGCGTTGAAGGCCAGCTCGTTGCCACCAACCGCCGCGGCGCTCTCCGCCGCGTCCGCTGTGCAACCGACGAAGCGTAGGAGTGCGAACTGGTGGACGGTCCGTAGCGCGTCCGGCCCGCATCCCATCGCGTCGGCGAGCGCGGTGGCGGTCACACACGTACGAAGGGCGTGACCGAGCGGCTGGCCTGTGCCGAGGTCCGTCGCGAGCGACACCGAGGCGAGGAGCTCCGCCAGCCGAAGCGGGCCGGGCGGCGCACGGGTGTCCGCGCCGACCATGGGCGCCAACGCTAGCTCAGCAGCTGGTCGAGGCCGCGCGTGACGCCGACCCGCCCGGGGAGGGCGCGGATCGCGAGCAGTGTTCCGGCCGCGTACGGCTCGGGGGTCTCGCCCGCGTCGTGGCGCAGCGTGAGCCGCTCGCCCTGCGCCGCGAAGACGACCTCCGTCGAGACGACGAAGCTCGGCAGCCGCACGGAGTGCACCTGCGTGCCCCCCACCGTCGCGCCCCGCGCCTCGGGCGCGCCGTGGATCCCGTCGAGTGGGACGCCGAGCGCGGGACGCCTCACCTCCTCGAGCCGCTCGGCGAGCTCGCGCGACGTGCCGCTCGGCGCATCCGACTTGCCGGCGCTCGCGAAGTCGATCACCTCCCAGGCTTCGATGTGGCGTGCGGCCTCGACCGCAAAGCGGAGCAGGAGGGCCGCTGCGAGCGAGAAGTTCCCGGCTGCGATCACACCGACGTCGCGCTTCCGTGCGAGCGCGTCGATCTCCGCGTAGTCGGCGGCCGACAGCCCACTCGAGCCCACGACGACGCCGACGCCGCGTTCGATCGCGGCGCGGACGTTCGAGCCCACGACCGAGGCGTGCGTGTAGTCGACGAGCACGTCGGCCTCGACGGCCTCGAGCGCCTCGCCGACGGACGAGAAGCTCGCGGCATCCGCGCGGGAGACACCGGAGACGAGCTCGAGGTCGTCGGCCGCCCGAACCGAATCGGCAATTGCCCGGCCGGTCCAGCCGGTGACGCCGGCGACGCAGACGCGGATCACGTCACGCGGCTTGCGACTTCACGGAATCGACGTACCCCCGCACGTCGGCCGCCGGTTCCGAGTACGCCTCGCCGAGCGCCTCCTCGATCGCGGTCATGTACTCCTCCGCCCAGGCCGGAAAGTCGTAGTCGATCGCCCGCAGGAACTCGAGCGTGGCTGCGAAGCGGATGTCGGCGATCGACGGTGTGTCGCCGCCGATGAACTGCCTGCCGTCGAGGAACCACGCGCGGTACACGTCCAGCGGGCCGGCGAGTGCGGCCTCGGCATCCTGCTGCGCCTTCGCCTTCATCGCGTCGTCGGCGTCGGAGGTCGCGACCTCCCCCGGGTACTGCGGGAACCCGAGCGTCGGATAGGTCGCACGTACGACGAGCGGGTAGAGCGTGCCGATGAGGTAGAACATCGCGCTGTCGACCATCGCCCGCTCACCGGGATCCGTCGGGTAGAAGCGGTCGAGGCCGTGCTTGTTACAGAGGTACTGCATGATCGCGCAGCTCTCCCAGAGCGCGCCCTTGGGGAGCCCTGCCTCCTCGAGCAGCGGTGTCAGGTCGGCCGGGTCCTTCGCCAGGAACTCCGTGGTGGACTTCTTCCCCCAGACGTCCACCTCGTCGAACTCGAGCCCGGCGGCACGGACGAAGATCCGCGTCGTGAGGTTGTTGACGCTCGGCTTCAGGATGCTCAGCGTGTGCGTGGCCATGAATCCTCCCGATCAGGTGCGGTAGGGGTTCTTCGGCGACCGGTCGTCCGAGAGGGAGTCCCTCGATCGCAGGACGAGCGCCTCGATCGCGTCCGCGAGATGCTCCCGGTCGATGTTGTAGTCGCCTCGCTCGACGCGGAGCTTGTGCGCCTCGAGCAGCACGTCGGAATGCGTGTAGCCGAACGGCGGCTCGAAGCGGTACGACGCGAGCTCGATGAGCAGTCCGAGAGGGTCGTCGAAGTAGATCGAGTCCATGAAGCCACGGTCCTTGACCCCGCTGTGCGCTATCCCTCGCTCGTCGAGCCGCTCGACCGCCTGGTGAAACGTCGCCTGCGAGAGCGAGAAGGCGATGTGCTGGACGTTGCCAGGCGCTTTCGAGACGCCGCTCGGATCGGGTGTGCGCTCCTCGTTTGTGAACACGGTGATCAGCCGGCCGTCGCCGGGATCGAAGTACAGGTGGCTCTCGGACTCGTTGTCGAGGTTCGGCTGCTCGAAGACGAACGGCATGCCGAGCAGCCCCTCCCAGAAGTCGATCGACGTCTGCCGGTCGGCCCCGACGATCGTGATGTGGTGGACGCCCTGGCTCTGGAGCTTCTTCATGACCTCTCGACGAGCTGCGACTTGTACTCGCTGCGCCCGAGTGTTCCCCACGGCACGAGATCGACACGGGCCTGGACGACCAGGACCTCGCGGAGTCTCTCACGGATCGCGTCCGCGAGCGCCGTCTCCACGGTCACGCCGCGCGCGAGCTCGACGCTGACCGGAAGCGGTGGCTCCTGCTTGACGCCCGGCCGCTCGGGCTTGACGAGGATGTGGCCGCTGATCCGCGGCGCGAACGTGCTCACGACCTCGCGCACGGCGGACGGGAAGACGTTGACGCCTCTGACGATCAGCATGTCGTCGGTCCGTCCGACGCAGCGCACCCGCGGCCCGGTGCGCCCGCACGGGCATGGGCTCGCCCGGACCTCGACGTGGTCGTGTGTGCGAAACCGCAGCAGCGGCGCCGCCTCGTGACGGAGATGCGTGAGGACGAGCTCTCCGGTGGCGCCGTCGTCGAGCTCGCGTGCGGCGCCGCTCTCCGGATCGATCAGCTCCGCGTGGACGAAGCCCCGCGCTCCGAGGTGCATGCCGTCCTGCTCCTCGCACTCGCCCCAGAGCGAGACGCCGATGTCGCCGATGCCCATCGCTTCCGTGACCTTCGCCCCCCAGCCGTCCTCGAGCTTGGCGCGAAACGCGGGCTCGCCGCCGCCGGGCTCGCCTGCGACCAGCACGCGGGCGACGCTCGAGCCGTGGAGGTCGACGTCTCGCTCGGCCGCCCACTCGACGAGATGCGCCGCGTACGACGGTGTGAGCACGACGGCCTCTGGCTCGAGCACCTGGATTGCGTTGACGAGCCGGTCGGTGTGACCGGTCCCGACGGGAATGTGGCAGAGGCCGATCCGGTCGAACGACGCCAGAGCGGCGCCAGCGACGAAGGGGCCGGCGTTGTAGGTCGAGACGATTCGCTGCCCTGCGGTGATGCCCGAGGCGGCATAGCTGCGCGCCGAGCCCGTCACCCAGTTCTGAAGGTCGCCTGCGGTCAGCGGCACGTAGCTCGGTGTGCCCGTCGTGCCGCTCGTCGAGTAGATGCGCACGATCTCGGCCGGCGCGGCGCAGAGATGCGCGCCGACCGGGTTGTCGCGTGTGGCCGACGCGCGCAACTCGCGCTTCTCCGTGAGCGGCAGCCGAGCGATCTCGGCAAGCCCACCCGCGTCCTCGGTAGCGGTCACTCCTTCTGCCTCGAGCTTCTGGCGGTAGAACGGAGAACGGTCGAGGAGGTATCGCAGCTGGGTTCGATAGCTCGCGTCGTCGAGGGCGAGCTGCTCGTCCCAGGGACGCCCTTCGACCTCCGGCTCGAGCATCACGCGCGTCCACCCTCGACGGGGTCGTAGGAGATCGCCTCCTCGGCCTTCGCCGCCATCAGGAAGCCGATCGGCTCACGCTGCTCCTCCGCCAGGTGCGCGAGCAGTCCCGCGGTGCGCGCGAGGATCGGCACTGCCTTGACCGCGTCGGCGGGGAAATCGAGGTCGAGGAGCACCGCCGCGATCGGCAACGAGACGTTCATCGGCAGCGGCCTTCCGCCGGCGTCGACCACCTCGTCCCGAAGCGAGCGGGCGAGCGCGACATGTGCGCCGGCCACCCCGCGGTCCTGGGCCAGCTCGAGGATCCGCTCCGCGCGGGGGTCGACGGTTCGGTGGACCGGATGGCCGAATCCCGGCACCTTCGCGCCGGTTTCACGAAACTCGCGGACGATCTCCTCCGCGCTGCGGCCGGAGCGGTGCGCGTCCGCCAGTAACGCCGCGCACGCCTCTGCGGTTCCGAGCACGACTGGCCCGGCGCCGAGGATCCCCGCTGCGACCGCGCCGTGCAGGGAGCCTGGGTCCGCGGCCAGCGTCATCCGGGCCGCGACGTTCGTCGGCATCATCCCGTGCTCGGCGATCGACACGAGGAGCAGGTCGAGAAAGAACCGCTGCTCGTCCGTTGCCTCACGTCCGGTGAGCAGCAGATGGAAGTACTCGGTGAAGGTCACCCGCCCCATGAGCTCGCCGGTCAGATCGCGCCCGCGAACCTCGACGCGGTCTGGATAGGCCTGGCTGATGTGGCTGACCGGGCTTCCGGCCTTGCCGATCTGCATGCGCCGTCCCGTCTCCCTCTCCCCGAAGCGACCAGAGGCCGTGATCTTCGCCCACAGGCGTGCCAGCGGCAACCGGCTCGCCACGACCCCACGGAGGATTGGATCCGGGTGTATCGGGTCAAGACTGGAGGAGTACGCCGTCGTCGGACCGATCGACCATGCCCCGATCCGGGGCAGAAGGGAGTCAAATGGACCGTCAGCTCACACTCAGTCGCCGTACCTTCCTGGGAGCGAGCGCAGGCGCAGCTGCCGCGGTCGCGGTGGGCAAGTGGGCGCCGCAGGCCCTGGCGAAGGAGCGCCTCGTACCACCGGGGAAGCTCGGCATCCAGCTCTTCACCGTGCGCGACCAGATCCCCCGACCCCACAACACCGTGCTCGACACGAACCCCGCGAATCCGTTCTTCGGCCAGCTGCTGCCGGGCGGCTTCCGCGGCGTGTTCGAGGCGCTCGCGTCGTTCGGCTACAAGACCGTTGAGTTCGCCGGGTATACGCAGGGGCCGGTGAACGGGCCAATCACGACAGAGCAGATCCGAGCGCTCCTCGACGAGTTCGGTCTGCGCGCGGTCGGCACGCACCTGGGCCTGAATACGTTCAGGACAAACCTCGCGTTCGAGATCGAGCGCTGTCAGATCCTCGGCATGGGCTACATCGGGACCGCCAACAGGCCGACGGACAGCGTCAACGCTCCGGATTCGATCGGCGGGCCTCACAGCGTCGAGGGCTACAAGCGAGCCGCCGCCGAGTTCAACGCCTGGGGCGAGACGTGCGCCGCCGCGGGGCTCAAGCTCTACCAGCACAACCACACGGACGAGTTCCGCTTCGCGACCGACCAGCCGAGCGTCCGCGTCTACGACGTGTGGATCAGCGAGACCGATCGGCGCTTCGTCCACATGGAGATGGACATCTACTGGGCGTACGCGGCCAAGAACCTGTACCCCGGGTTCGAGCCGCTCGACTACGTGAAGGCGGACTCGCACCGGTACGCCCTCTGGCACGTGAAGGACGGCGCCGCAGCCGCCCCGCCGGACCCGGACGGCCTCGTGTTCGTCGACGTGGGCGACGGGATCATCGACTTCCGGACGTTCTTCGACGAGCAGGGCAACAAGGGCTACCACCAGTACCTCGTGGAGCGGGACAGCGCGCCCGGCGGCACCGCCAACCCGGGTCAGTCGTACCGCACCGCCCAGCGCAGTGCGGCCTATCTGCTGAACCTGCGCGGCTAGGTGCGCGTCGCGACGCCGCGGCGACTTCGGTCGCCGCGGCGTCTCGCGATGTGGCGTCGCTCCCACCAGCGGCCGCTCCCTCGTCCGGGTATCCGCCGCCATCCCCCGTCCGGGGGATGCAGGATTGCCCATCGCCGAGTTCAGTTCGCGCAGGGGGAGGGTTCTGCTTGCTGCATCCGCCAAGCCTCGACAACGCGTCGGCCGACCGCGACGAGACGGTGTCCCCAAGCGCGGGCACGGGCATCGCGATCGCGTTTCCGCTGTTCGCCGTCGCGGCGGCGCTCGCGGGCATGACGATCGCAGCCGACCCGATCTCCGGCTCGCCCTGGATCGTCCTCCTGATCGCCGTCTCGGCGGCGTACGGCTCCATCCCGTTCCCGATGGGGAAGCGGTCGCTCTACATCTTCGGCCAGCCGACGATCGTTCTCGCGGGGTTCATCGGCGGCCCGCTCGTCGGGCTCGCCGCGGGCATCGCGCCGAACCTGACCGAGTCCCACGGCGTCTGGCGTCGCCGCGCTGCGTACGCAGGGCTCGACGGGCTCCAGGGAGTGCTCGCGGGCTTCTGGGGGCTGGCGGTGGCGAGGGGCGAGGTCGGGCTCGAGATGGGCCTGGCGTTCGCCTGCGCGTGGGCATTGATGATCAGCGCGACCGGGCGGGCCCTCGCGCAGCTCACCCGACGCTCGCTCGAGACCCAACGGCTCGCGTTCGACACCGGCTGCGAGGGGCTCGAATTCCTCCTCGTCTCACCGCTCCTCGTGCTGTCGGCACGCGAGAGCGCCACTCACCCGGGCCTGGTCGTCCTGGCGGCCGGGTCCCTCCTCGCGATCACGACGATCGGCTGGGCGGCGCACCGGCACCACACGCGAGCGCTCGAACGTGAGCGTCTGCCGGGCGACCACCGATCCTCTGACGGGCGCGCTGAACCGCGCCGCCTTCGAGGCCGTCCTGGAGCGCCACCACACCCGCGTGCTGAACGGCGACCGTCCCTCGGCGCTCTTCGTCGTCGACCTCGACCGGCTCAAGGGGATCAACGACACCCACCGCCACGCCACGGGCGACCACGTCCTGCGCGAGCTCGTGCGCCGTTTCCACGAGCACGTACGGCCGGGCGACGTCGTCGGTCGCTGGGGCGGCGACGAGCTCATCGTCCTGGCGCCGGGGCTCGACGCTCTGGCCGCGACGGCCGAGCTCGGCGAACGGCTGAGACGGGTCGTCTTCGGCGAGCTGTTCCAGACCGACGCCGGGCCGTTGCGGGTGAGCGTCTCGATCGGCGCCACCCTCCTCGACGGCGCCACGACCGCCGAGCAGACCGTCGACCGGGCCGATCAGGCGTTGTACGAGGCCAAGCGCCGTCGCAACCGGGTCGTGGTGCTGCGCCCGGTCGAAGCGCCGGAGCGAGTATCCCGGCCACTCGCCGCGCTCGTGACCGAGCGCGTTCGCTGACCGCGCGCGGGCCGCGCTGGTCATGCGGCCCGATCCTGTCAGGCGGCCGCCGGGCGAAGCTGGGACGCGACGTCCGCGAGCAGAGGCAGCGTCTCCCAGTCCCCGGTGCCTTCGAGCGCGCGCGCCGCGAGCACGTTGCCCGCGTGGGCGCAATCCGTCGGCGCCCAGCCCTCGAGTAGGCCGTATGCGAAGCCGGCGGCGAAGGCGTCGCCCGCTCCGATCGCGTCGACGACCGCGACCTCGCGCGGGCACGGGACGTGAACGCCGTCGACGACCGCGCCGCGCGCGCCGACACGCAGAACGGTCCTCGTAGGGATCTCCTCCTCGCCCCAGAGGAGCCGTGCCTCGTCCTCGCCTGTCAGGTACCAGTCGACGAAGGGCAGCACGTCGCGTTGACGCGCAGCTGCTGCCTCCGCAGTGTCCGGGAGCGCGGGGCGGAAGTTGGGGTCGAAGAGGACGGTCGCGCCGCGTGCCCGCGCGCGGCGCGCAAGGTCGACCACGAGCTCACAGGCGGTCTCGGAGATCGCCATCGTGATGCCCGTGAGGTGCAGGAGCTGCACGCCGTCGAGCGCGTCGTCCGGCACGTCGTCGGGGCACAGGCGCGATGCCGCCGAGCCCGCCCGGTAGTACGCGACGCCGCGCTCCTCGACTCCACGCCACTTGACGAACAGGCCGGTGCGTGCCTCGTCTCGCCGGACCAGGCGCACGTCCACGCCTTCCGCCGCGAGCCCGTGCTCGATCATGTCGCCGAACGGGTCGCGGCCAAGCCGCGAGACCCAGGACACCGGAACGCCCAGCCGGGCGAGCGCGATCGCGAAGTTCGACTCGGCCCCCGCGAAGCGGAGCGTGAACCCGGCGCCGGGCCCCGGGACGCCGTCGCCGAGCGGATCGAGCAGCGCCATCGTCTCGCCCGCGGTGAGAACGGACACCAAGAGGTTCTAGCGGATCGCGTGCCCGGTCTCGAGATCGAAGAAGTGGAGCTTGCCGAGCTCGATCGCGACCTCGAAGCGGTCGTCTGGATCGGGACGCGCCTGGGCCTCCAGCCGCGCGATCAGCACGGTGCGCTCCTTGCGCGCCTCCGACTCGAGCTGCTGGAGGGCTGCCGCGTCGACGTCGCCCGCGACCTCGCGGATCTCGTCCGTCAGGACCGGCGGCGCCTGCACCTCGAGGTGGACGAGCACTTCCGAGCCGAGGGCCTCCGTCGCGCGGACGCGTCCCGCGAGCGGCGCGTACTCCACGCCTTCGCGCCGCTCGGTCATCCCGCGCACGTGCTCGGGGCGGATGCCGAGCCCGACCATCCGGTCGGTGTGGTGCGCGAGGGCGGGACGCTCCGACGCGAGTCCGGCCGGAATCGGTACCTCCTGCTCACCGACGTGAGCGACGAGCGCGCCGTCGCGGGCTTCCATCCGCGCCTGGACGAGGTTCATCGGCGGGCTGCCGATGAAGCTCGCGACGAACAGGTTCGCGGGCCGGTCGAAGACCTCCTGAGGCTCGTCGGTCTGCTGGAGGACGCCCTGGCGGATCACCGCGACCCGGTCGCCCATCGTCATAGCCTCGACCTGGTCGTGTGTGACGTAGATCGTCGTCGCCCCGAGCTCGCGCTGGATGCGCGCGACCTCGGCGCGCATCTGGACGCGAAGCCGGGCGTCGAGGTTCGAGAGCGGCTCGTCCATCAGGAAAACGCTCGGGTCGCGGACGATCGCACGCCCCATGGCGACTCGCTGGCGCTGACCGCCGGAGAGCTGCCGCGGCTTGCGCTCGAGCAGCGACTCGAGGCCGAGCGAGCGCCCGATCTGCTCCACGCGCGGCCGGATCTGGCTCCGCGGCACCCTGCGTGCGCGGAGCCCGAACGCGATGTTGTCGAACACCGTCATGTGGGGATAGAGCGCGTAGTTCTGGAAGACCATCGCGACGTCGCGCTCCCGGGCCCCGGCGTCGTTGACGCTCCGATCACCGATGAGGATCTCTCCCTCGCTCACCGTCTCCAGTCCCGCAACCATCCGGAGCGCGGTCGTCTTGCCACAGCCCGAGGGCCCGACGAAGACGACGAACTCGCCGTCGGCGACCTCGAGGGAGAAGTCGCGGAGAGCGACGACGGACCCGTCGAACTCCTTCGTCACGCCGTCGAACGTCACGGATGCCATGGCCTCGGGCCCTCTCGTGCGCGCCTCATCGGGGGGAAGTATGCGGCCACGAGATTGTCATTACAACATACTTGTATTACATCACCCTGCCATGGTAAGGTCGCCTCGTTTTCGGCTCCGGCGAAGGGAGGACCATGGCTACCCACCAGGTCGACGAGCTCTTCGAGCGCGAGGAGCTCGCCGGCGGGCTCACGCGAGGCGAGATTCTGAAGCGCGGCGCAGCGCTCGGCGCCTCCGCGTGGGGTGTCTCCGCCCTGTTCGGGGAGGGGACGGCATTCGCGGGCCTGCAGGCGCGCGAGCTGACACCGACCTTCTACCAGTGGATCTACAACCTCTACCCGAACATCCCGTCGACCATCAACAAGTCGTACGAGAATCGGAAGCCGCTCGACGCGAAGATCGCCCCGGTGCAGGGCTTCGGGATCGAGCGCTTCGTCGCCGAGGGCAAGAAGAAGAAGAGCACCTGGGACGTCTACGTCGGGATGACGCCGTTCGTCGAGATGGCCGCGCTGATCGACTCGGGCGTGATCGAGCCGTGGGACAACTACATGCCGAAGTCCGTCCTCAACGACCTGATCCCGTCGATCCGCAAGGAGGCGACCTTCCGGGGGAAGGTCTGGAACTGGCCGTTCCTGCTCGACATCATCATCCAGTCGTGGAACAGCGAGCTCGTCGAGAAGGCGGGTCTCGACCCGTCGAAGGCGCCGAGATCATGGGACGAGTTCATCGCGAACGCCCGCAAGGTGGTGAGCTCGAAGGCCGCTCCGTTCGGCGCGGTGTTCGACGCCCACGGCTGGCGCTCGCTCGCGCCGATCGCCCACACGTTCTCCACGAAGGTCTACACGCCGGCGGGCCTGTTCGACTTCACGAGCGACGCTGCCGTCAACGCGCTCGAGGTCATGAAGCGGATGATGGAGGTGGCGCCGAAGAACATCCTCGAGCCTGGCAAGACCGACGGTGGTGTGAACCAGACGCCGGACGAGGAGACGTTCGCCGCCCGCCAGGCCGCCTACTACGTCAAGTACCAGAACGCGCCGACGCGCTTCGCGGGCACGTGGCCGGATCCCGGCCGGCTGCGGATCGCGGGGATGCCGAAGCAGCCGGGCGGCGCCGGCTCGACGGTGTTCTGGAACACGGGCGCGGCGCTGTTCCGCTACGGCGAGAACAAGCAGCAAGCCGCGGAGTACATGCGGTTCCTCACCTACAACCCCGGCATCTGGCGACGATCGCAGGGCAAGGACGTCCGCGGTGCCCCGGGCCAGCTCGCGCCGTACCAGTCGATGTGGGCCAGGTGGCAGAAGAACCCCCCGCCCTGGATGGCGGACTGGGCCTTCACGGTCTTCAAGCAACTGAAGGTCAGCGTGCCGATCAAGACGCACAAGTTCGGCCTGACCCAGTTCTTCATCGGTCAGCCGGGCTGGGAGGAGTATCTGAAGGGCGAGACCTCGAACCCGCGCGTCGCGCTCCGCAAGGCGCGGGACCTCGTCCTCAAGGAGGTCAAGAAGACCAAGTAGTACGACGGGGATCCAGGCTCGTGTGCCCTCCCGAGTCGAGGCGGCCGGCCGGTGGCTAGCAGGGTTGCCACCGCCCGGCCGCCAGGCCCCCTGCACTCCGTCTGGCAGACGACCGGCCGCTTCGTGCGGACGTGGCCGTACCTCGTCCCGGCGCTGGTCTTCTTCCTCGTCTGGCAGCTCTGGCCGATCGTCCGCGTCCTCTGGATCTCCTTCACGGACTTCCAGTACATCTCCGACGCGTCACCCGAGTCGGCGAACTGGGTCTGGTTCGACAACTACGTCGAGGCGTTTCAGGACCCGATCGTTCGCGACGGCCTGATCCGGGCGGCGATCTTCACCGCGATCTTCCTTCCGGGCATGGTCTTCCTGCCGATGGTGATCGCGGTGCTCGTCGACCGCGTCGCGAACCGCCGGCTCTCGCTCTTCTACCGGATCATCCTGCTGATCCCGGCGATGATCCCCGGCCCGTTGATCTTCGTGCTCTGGGTCTGGATGTACTCGAACGGGATCGGGCCGATCAACTACGTCCTTGTCGACGTCCTCGGGATCTACGACATCACGACCCAGCCGACGTGGCTCGGGAGCACGGACCTCACCTTCGTCTCGCTCGCCCTCATGGAATGGTGGTGGGGGCTCGGCTTCCACACGATGTTCTATCTCGCGGGGCTTTCGACGATTCCGAAGGAGCTCTACGAGTCGGCCCGCGTCGACGGCGCGAGCGAGTGGCGCATCTTCTGGAAGATCACGTTCGCGCGCCTGCGGCCGATCCTGCTCGTCCTCGTCGTGCTGCGCTTCGGCACGGCCTACGCGCTGATCGACGAGTACATCCTGCTCGGCGGCTTCAACCGCGAGCGGCCGACGTACACCTGGACCGTCTACATGTGGGACACCGCGTTCCAGGTCGGTGACCAGGACCGCGGCTACGCCGCCGCGATCGGCTGGATCGGGACGCTCGGGATGCTCATGGTCGTGCTCTGGCTCTTCTACGTGTTCAGGAACCGCGACTGATGGCGACGCGCGTCGAGTCGAGACCAGTGACCGCGCGGCAGCCGTCGCGCCGCAAGCGCAAGATCCCGTGGGGCTCGATCGCACGGCACGGGATCCTGCTCCTGACCTGCGCGATCATCCTCTTCCCGCTCATCTGGGTGCTGCTGCTCTCGGTCAAGTCGCTGCCGGACGCGTACACGAACCGGATCTGGCCCCGCACCTTCGAGTTCAGCTCGTACTCGCAGGCGCTGACCTCGATCGACACGCTGCCGCAGAACATGCGGAACAGCATCATCGTGACGCTCGCGACGATGCTCATCACGACGACGGTCGCCGTACTCGCCGGCTACGCGCTCGTGCACCTGCCGACGCCCGCGAAGGCGCTCGTGCTCGCGATCCTCGTCGTCTCGCTCTTCGTGCCGAGCCGCGTGATCGGCCTCATCTCGATCTGGGAGATCCAGGATCGGCTGGGGCTCATCAACTCGACCTGGGGGCTGATCCTCCCGTACCAGACGCTCGCGCTCGCGGTGAGCGTCTTCATCATGCGCGGGGTCTTCGAGACGATCCCGAAGGAGCTCTCGGAGTCCGCGCAGGTCGACGGCGCGAGCTCGTTCATGATCCTCCGGAAGATCATGCTGCCGCTCGTGCGGAACGGTGTGATCGTCGTGCTGATCACGAACTTCATCGCCGCCTGGGGCGAGTGGCTGCTCGCGAACACGCTTCTGAACGACCAGGACAAGCGAACACTGACCGTCGTCCTCGCGGCCGCGAACGCCGGCTTCGGCCAGTGGTCGTGGCCCAACATCGCAGCCATCTACGTTGTCGGGATCCTGCCCGGCCTGATCGCGTTCCTCCTCGTCCAGCGCTGGTACATGCGCGGGTTGCAGGAAGGTGCGCTGAAGGGATGACGCCCATGCGCCTCGCCGACGCCACCGCCATCGTCACCGGAGGAGGCTCCGGGATCGGACGCGCGATCAGCCACCGGTTCGCCGCGGAGGGCGCGTCCGTCGTTGTCGCAGACCTCGTCGCGGAGCGCGCCGAGACGGTCGCCGGCGAGCTCGCCGGCGCGCACGCCGTCCACGCGGACGTCACGAGCGCGGCGGATGTCGAACGGTTGGTGCGCGAGGCCACGTCGGCGTTGGGACAGGTCGACGTCCTCGTCAACAACGCCGGCTTCGGTGACGCAGACGACGTGCTCGAGATCGACGAGGAGGCGTGGGACGTCGAGGTTGCAGTCAACCTGAAGGCGGCGTTTCTCTGCTCGCGCGCCGTGCTCCCCGGGATGATCGAGCGCGGCGCAGGCGTGATCGTCAACATCGCATCCGTCAACGGGATTGCGTTCTTCGCGAACGAGGCCTACAGCGCGGCGAAGGCCGGGATGATCAGCCTCACGCGGAGCATGGCCGTGCGGTACGGGGGGCACGGGGTCCGGGTGAACGCCATCGCGCCGGGCACGATCCGCACCCCGCTCTGGCAGGAGCGGATCGAGAAGGAGCCGGCGATCTTCGAGCGGCTCGTCCGCTGGTACCCGCTCGGCCGGGTCGGCGAGCCCGACGACGTTGCCCGCGCCGCGGTGTTTCTCGCATCGGACGACGCCGCCTGGATCACGGGCGAGGTGCTCCGCGTCGACGGCGGGCTGCTCGCCGGGAACGCGCAGATGGCGCGCGAGCTGGTGGCGAACTTCAGCGAGGACGAGACGTGATGCGGCCGCCTGGTGTCCGACTTCAGTCGGACACCTAGCGATGCTCGACATCCTCATTCGCGGCGGCCGCGTCATCGACGGCGCCGGCAACCCGTGGTTCGAGGCGGACGTCGGGATCGCGGGCAACCGGATCGCGGCGGTCGGCCGTCTGACCGGGGAGTCGGCGGCGCGAGTGATCGACGCCGACGGCCTCGTGGTCTGCCCCGGGTTCGTCGACATGCACACCCACTCCGACCTCCAGCTCCTCGCCAATCCGGGACACGAGGCGAAGGTGCACCAGGGCGTCACGCTCGAGGTGCTGGGCCAGGACGGCCTCTCGTATGCGCCCTCGAGCGACGAGGTGCTCGAGCAGCTGCGCGCGCAGCTCGCCGCCTGGAACGACGATCCCGCGGGATTCGACTGGAGCTGGCGGACGGTGGGCGAGTTCCTCGACCGGCTCGACGAGGGGATCGCGGTCAACGCCGCGTACCTCGTCCCGCACGGCACGCTCCGCATGATCGCGATGGGGCTCGACGATCGCGCCCCGACGCCCGACGAGCTCCTTCACATGAAGCGACTCGTGGCCGAAGGGCTCGAGGAGGGGGCCGTCGGGCTCTCCGCAGGCCTTACGTACACGCCGGGCATGTACGCCTCGGACGACGAGCTCGTCGAGCTCTGCAAGGTCATGCGAGAGCACGGTGGGTTCTACTCCCCTCATCACCGCAACTACGGCCTCCACGCGCTCGAGGCGTACGCCGCCTGCATCGAGATCGTCCGTCGCGCCGGAGTGCCGCTCCACCTCGCCCACGCCCACCTCGGCTACGCGGTGAACCGCGGCAGGGCGCCCGAGCTGCTCGCGATGATCGACGCCGCGCGCGCCGACGGCATCGACGTGACCCTCGACACGTATCCATACCTCGCCGGCTCGACGTATCTCCACGCGTTCCTCCCCAGCTGGACACACGTCGGCGGCTCGGCTGCGACGATCGAGCGGCTCCGCGAGCCTGCGCTTCGCGAGCGTCTCCGTGTCGAGATGGAGGAGGAGGGCTCCGACGGGTTCCACGAGATCCCGATGGACTGGTCAGTTGTCGTGATCAGTGGAGCCCGTCGCGAGGACAACCAACGCTGGATCGGGCTCAGCGTCGCCGAAGCGGCGAGAGAGGCGGAGGCCCGGCCGATCGACTTCCTCTGCGAGCTGCTCGCCGGCGAGGCGCTCGGGGTGTCCTGTATTTCCCATACAGGCAACGAGGAGAACGTGCGCACGACCATGACGCACCCGGCGCACACGGTAGGGAGCGACGGCATCCTCGTGGGCGATCGGCCGCACCCGCGCTCGTACGGGACGTTCCCCCGCTACCTCGCCGTCTACGTCCGCGAGCTCGGCATCCTGACCTGGGAGCAGGCGATCCGGAAGATGACCTCGCTTCCGGCCCAACGGCTCGGCTTCTCCGAGCGAGGGCTCCTGCGACCGGGGATGGCGGCGGACGTCGTCGGCTTCGATCCCGACGCGGTGCGCGACACCGCGACGTACGAGGATCCGCGGCAATTCCCGGAGGGGATCCCCTACGTGATCTGCAACGGCCGCTTCACCGTCGACGACGGGAAGCGAACGGACGAGCTGCCGGGTAGGGCGCTGCGCTCAGACCGCAAGGTGCCTGGCTGAAGCCAGGCACCAGATTGCGCCAGGCCCCTCCGACGACCGGTGCCTGGCTTCAGCCTGGCACCAATTCGAGCGCCGCCCGGATCCGGTCGAGCGCATCCAGGCGCATGAGCCCGTAGTGGTAGAAGTCGACGCGGCCGAGACCGCGCTCCCGTGCGAGCACGACCTTCTCGCGCAGGTTTTGCGCCGAGTCGCAGTCCGGCGGCCCCGGTCGGAGCACGATCGAGACTGCGGCGTCCCCGTAGGCCTCGAGATCCCTGCGGATGCGCCTCGGGTCGGCCGCGTAGCCGATCGCCTCGATCCCGTCACAGGCCGCCGCGACCTTGTCGATGTCCAGCCCCAGTTGCCAGGCGATCGCCGGTGCCGATGATCCCGTCGGGCGGCCGGTCGCGTAGCCCTTCATCGCCCCCGACAAGTCGATGAGCTCGAGCGTCGCGCCGCCGCTCCGCGCGGTCTCCGCCACCTCGGCGGTGAGCGAGGTGACCACACGCTCGCGCGTGCCGAGGTATCCCTCGAGCGCTGTTAGGTCGCTGCGTTCGAGCTCCTCGGTGTGCTCCTCTACGCTGCCCGCGAACACGCGGTCGAGCTCCTCGGCTGCGAGACGGCGCGCGTCTTCCCCGTCGACGCCGTCCCGCCGCGCCGCGTCGAGGCAGTGCGGGCAGAAGCAGAGACCAAGCAGGAATCGCGCGCGTGGGCCGAGCGGCACGAAGTAGCGCTCGTGCGAATAGCCGTGCTCGATGGGGTGGTAGTGGAGGGACTCGGCGCAGATCGACGCGACGCCGAGCGCGGCGACATCGCCCGCGAGCGCCCGCGCGAACGCGCGGACGTCGGGATTCGCCGGACAGAGATCGGTGACGTACCTGTCGCCGTACGCGTTCCGGGGCGCACAATCGGGGTGCGCGGCGGCGAGCGCCCCGTTGTGGAGGAAGACCGTCCAGGCCCGCACCGCGAGCGCACGCGACGCCGCCGCCCGCACGATCTCCGGCAGCACGGCAGCCGTGCTCACGGGCGGCCGAAGGCGGACGTCCCGCCAGCGTGCGTCGTCGGGCTGGAAGAAGATCGCGCCGCTCTCGAGGAACCGCACCTTGCGGACCGGGTTGTGGGGGAAGATGTCCCGGCCCTCGTGGTAGGCGGCAGCGACTGTCACCCCGCCGAGCCCACCGCGATGCTGGACGTTGTCGAGGACCGCCTCGACCCCCTCGTCGGCGAAGTCGGTGGCGAACGCGAAGATCGAGGTGTCCATCTACCGCGCGAGCCAGCCGCCGTCGACAGGCAGCACGACCCCGTGCACGTAATCCGAGGCGGCAGAGGCCAGGAAGACGATCGCACCCGCGAGGTCCCCCGGCTCGCCCCAGCGGCCGGCGGGCAACCGCGCGAGGATCTGCGCGTTCCGCTCGGGATCGTCGCGCCAGATGCCCGCCGTCAGCTCGGTCCTGAAGTACCCGGGCGCGACTGCGTTGACGTTCACGCCGTGCGGCGCCCACTCGTTGGCCAGGGCCTTCGTCAGCTGCCCGACGCCTCCCTTGGACGCCGCGTACGAGGAGACGTTGAGCCCGCCCGAGAAGCTCAGCATCGAGGCCACCGTGACGATCTTCCCGCGCCCCTGCGGAACCATGATCCGCCCGGCCAGCTGGCAGAGCTCGAAGACCGAGCTGAGGTTCGTTCGCACGACGTCGTCCCAGTCCGAGAGCTCGTGCTCGAGCGCCGGGACGCGGCGCCCGATGCCGTGCGCGACGACCATGACGTCGAGCCCGCCGAGCGCGGCAACTGCCTCCTCGAACCCTCGGCTCAGCTCGCCACGGTCGCTCAGGTCGGCCCGGACGGCGACACCGCCGAGCTCCTGTGCCGCCAGGTCGGCCTGCTCGGAGCGGGCAACCACCGCGACCCGGGCGCCCGCTTCGGTCAACGCGCCGGCCATCGCGCGACCGAGCCCGCGCCCACCTCCGGTGACGAGCGCGCGCGCACCCGCCAGATCGAAAAGCTCAGTCACCGGTCGGGAACCTCAGTCGCGCGAGCGGAACAGCTCCACCTCGAAGCGGCTCCGGTCGCCGCGATGGATGCCTGCGAAGTACTCGATCGCCCGCCCGTTGTCGAGGTAGGTGACACCGGTGAGGACGAGGACGGCTGCGCCCGTCGGGATGGCGAGTTGCTCCGCGACGTCGGAGCTCGCAAGGCTGGCCTCGATCGCGCGCGTACCCCGATGGAGCGTGAGCCCGAGCTCGTTCTCGAACGCGTCGAAGAGCGAGCGTTTCGTCATGTCGAGCTCCAGGACCGGCGCGCACAGGTCGTACGGGAGGTGCGCGGTCGTGAGAACGAGAGGCTCGCCGTCGACGAGCCGGAGCCGCTCCAGAAGGACGATCCGCTCCGACTCCTCGAGCTCCAGCTGCTGGGCGACGTGGGGTGAGACCGGCTCCACTTCGAGACGCACGACTCTCGTCTCGGTTCGCGTCCCTTTCGCCATGCGGTCTTCGTGGAAGCTCGTGAGCGTCTGGATGACGTGCTCGGTCAGCTTCGGGACCGAGACGAACGTGCCCTTGCCCTTGATCCGCGTCACGAGCCCCTCGCGCTCGAGATCCGACAACGCCTGTCGGACGACGGTCCGGCTCACGTCGAAGCGCTCGCAGAGCGTCGCTTCCGTCGGGACCTGCTGGCCCTGCTCGAGCGCCCCGTCCGTGACCGCCCGCTCGAGCAGCTGGCGCAGTTGGTAGTAGTAGGGCACGGGCGAGGCCTTGTCGATCGAGCCCTCGATCTGGCCGCCCGCCGCCCTGGGAATAGGATCCACCGCCATCTGCCGCACGCGGCATTATCACAGCGGCACCGGCGTGCCGGCGCGGACGCCGAGGTCGGCCATGATCGCCGCGGCGCCGCGATACGCCTCTTCGACGAGCTGCTCCATCTGCTCCGGATGCGGCGACCGCTCGAGCTCGATCGAGACGGTTCCTGCGAACCCGGTGTCGACGATCGCCTGCAGGTACTCCGCGATCGGCGTGACGCCCCGCCCCGGCGGCAGGTCGCCGTGCACCTCGCCGTCGCAGTCCGACATATGGACGTGACCGATCATTCCGCCCAGCACGGCGACGTCGGCGAACGAGGCGCCGGAGAGCTGGAGGTGCGAGATGTCGGCGTTCGCCTTGACGGCCGGGTGGTCGATCCGCCGGATGAGTCGCGCGAGCTCGTGGACGCTCGAGGCGATCGCGTTCTCGAACGGCTCCAGCTCGACGACGAGCTCGATGCCCTGCGGCTCGGCGTGCTCGGCGAGCGTCCGGATGTTGTCGGCGACGAGGTCGAAGATCTGCTCGGCGCTGAACACCTGGAGGTCGCAGTAGTACTCGCCTGCCACGAGCAGGACGTTCCGCCCGCCGAGGTACGCCTGCTGGTCGACGAAGGCGCGGCACCGGTCGAGGGTGAAGCGGCGAACGGCAGGCGTGAAGTCGACGAGGCCGAGCGCGATGCAGACCGAGGAGCGGATCGGCATCCCGAGCTCGTCGCACGTCTCCTTGATGCGGCGCCGCTCGTCATCGTCGATCGACAGTGGGTCCTCGGCGACGTCGTAGGCGTCGAAGCCGATCGCCTTTGCCTTCCTGATCCCCTCGACCACCCCGATCCCGGTTCCGTGCCACGCGGAGCCGATCAGACCGAGCTCGAGCGTCGGTGCCATCCTCAGGCGTCCGGGTCCGTCCGGAACAGCTCGACCTCGAAGCGGCTGCGGTCGCCGCGGTGGATGCCGACGAAATACTCGAGCGGCGTCCCGTCGTCCACGTAGGTGACGCCGGTGAACACGAGCACCGGGGCGCCCTCGGAGATGCCGAGGTGTGCAGCGATCTCCTTGCTCGCGGCGCGCGACTCGATCGCTCGGGTGCCGCGATCGAGCGCGAAGCCGAGCTCGCGCTCGTACGTCTCGAAGAGGGAGCGGTGTGTCATGTCGAGCTCGAGGATCCGCGAGCAGAGCGCGTACGGCATGTGCGCCGTCGTCACGACGAGCGGCTCGCCGGCCACGAACCGCAGCCGCTCGAGCAGGACGATCTGCTCGGTCTCCTCGAGGCCGAGGTGCTCGGCCACGTGTGCTGAGACGGGCTGTGCCTCGAGTCGCAGCACCTTCGTCTCGAGGCGCTCACCGCGCGACGTGAGGTCCTCGTGGAGGCTCGTCAGGGACTGGACGAGGTGCTCGGAGAGCTTCGGGGGCGCGACGAAGGTGCCCTTGCCCTTGATGCGCGTGACGAGGCCCTGACGCTCGAGGTCGGAGAGGGTCTGGCGGACGACGGTGCGGCTGACGTCGAAACGCTCGCAGAGCGCCGCCTCTGTGGGAAGCTGCCCGCCGGCGGCGAGCGCGCCGGTCGTGACGGCGCGTTCGAGCAGCTGACGTAATTGGTAGTAGTACGGCACCGGGGACGCCTTGTCGATGACCCCGTCGATGCCCCCATCGCCCTCAACCGCACCGATCGTTGTCGTGATCTCCGCCGTGGCCGCCGCTCCTCTCGTCGGTCGGAGGATACTGTAATAACAACATACTTGTATTACATCATTGCTTCCTCTATGGTCGGCTGGCAATGGCCCTCGTGATCGGGTCGACGCCGTTGATCGCGATCGTGCGCTTCCACGAGGGTGGAGACCTCCGAGGCACCGTTCAAGCGCTCACGGAAGGCGGCGTCGAGGTGCTCGAGATAACGATCGACACGCCGGGCGCGCTCGGCGCGGTCGAGGATGCGGCCGCCGCGGGGCGGACGGTCGGCGTCGGCACGGTGCTGACAGCGGATCAGGTCCGGGCGAGCGCCGACGCGGGCGCGCGCTTCGTCGTCAGCCCCGGCCTCGTCCCCGAGGTCATCGAGGTGGCGCACGGGCTCGGGCTCGAGCCGCTGCCGGGTGTGTTCACACCGACCGAGCTGATCCACGCGCTCGCGGCCGGCGCCAGGGTCGTGAAGGTGTTCCCCGTGTCGTGCGGCGGGCCCGGCTTCCTACGGGCGCTGCGCGGGCCGTTCCCCGACGTTCCCCTCGTCCCGACGGGGGGCGTGCGGATCGACGAGATCCCGGCGTACCTCGAGGCCGGCGCCGCAGCGGTCGCCGTCGGCAGCGAGCTCGTCGGCCGCTCGGCGCCGACCACCGATCGGGAGCTCGAATGGATCGCCGCACAGGCGAAACGGGCGGTAGCTGCGGCGGGAATCGCAGGTCCGTCCAGCGGCGACGGCGAGCCGACGTCTGCGGTTCCGGGCTCGTCGACCGTGGACACCGGATGAGCACCACGCGCGTCGAGGAGCTCGAGACTCCCGTCCTCACGATCGACCTCGACCGGGTCGAGCGGAACATCGCGTCCATGCAGGCGTACTGCGACGAGCACGAGCTGGCTTTCCGGCCCCACACGAAGACCCACAAGCTGCCGCAGGTGGCGACGATGCAGGTCGATGCCGGCGCGGTCGGCCTCACGTGCCAGAAGCTCGGCGAGGCCGAGGTGATGGCCGACGCCGGCTTCGACGACATCATGGTCACGTACCCGCTCGTCGGGCGGCGGAAGGCCGAGCGGCTCGCCGAGCTCGCCGGACGGGTCACGATGAGCGTCGTCGGCGACTCGGCAGTCGTCGCCGACGGGCTCTCGGGGGTGCTCGCCGAGCGCGGCGTCACGGCCGACTTCCTCGTGGAGTGCGACACGGGCTTCGGCCGCACAGGTGTCCAGACCCCGGTCGAGGCAGCCGAGCTCGCCGAGCACGTCAGCTCTCTGCCCGGCCTCCGCTTCGGAGGGCTGATGACCTATCCGTCGCTCCCACCGAGCGGGCCGTGGCTGGAACAGGCCCGTGGGGAAGCCGAGGAACGCGGGCTCGAGGTCGCGAGCGTGTCCGGGGGCGGCACACCGCGCGCGCGCTTCACGCACGAGCTCGGCGTCATCACCGAGCTCCGTGCCGGGACCTACGTCTACGGCGACCGCACCTGCATCGCGCTCGAATGCATGGAGCTCGACGACTGCGCCGTGCACGTGCTCGCGACCGTCGTGAGCCGCCCGACTCCCGACCGCGCGATCCTCGACACGGGCTCGAAGGCGCTGACGAGCGATCCCGTGCCCGTCGAGGGCATCGACGGCTTCGGCTTCCTCCTCGAGCACCCAGAGGCGGTCGTGTACGCCCTGAACGAGGAGCACGGGTACGTCGACGTGAGCCGCTGCGACCCGCAGCCGAAGGTCGGCGACGTCGTGCGGGTGCTGCCGAACCACGTCTGCGTGGCGGTGAACCTCCAGGACGACGTCGTCGTCCACCGGGGAGGCGAGGTCGTGGACACCTGGCCGGTCGCCGCGCGCGGGAAGGTCCGCTAGCAGGGCAGCGGCCCGTTCCCCGGCACCGCCACGTCGAGACAGACGCTGCGGAAATCGAGGAGCTATGCGAACATGTGTTCGTGTCGATCCTCCACGCCGACCTCGACTCGTTCTACGCATCGGTCGAGCAGCGCGACAGCCCGCCGCTGCGCGGCCGGCCGGTGATCGTCGGCGGCGGGGTCGTCCTCGCAGCGAGCTACGAGGCGAAGGCGCACGGCGTCCGCACGGCGATGGGCGAGCGCCGCGCGCGCCGCCTGTGCCCGGGGGCCGTCGTCGTCACGCCGCGCTTCCGGGCGTACGTCGACGCGAGCAAGGCGGTGTTCCGCGTGTTCGACGACGTCTCCCCTGTGGTCGAAGGGATCTCGATCGACGAGGCGTTCCTCGACGTTCGGGGGTTGGAGCGGATCGCGGGCACGCCGGCCGAGATCGCGGTGCGTCTGCGTCGCACGGTCCTCGAGCAGGTCGGCCTCCCGATCACGGTCGGCGTAGCCCGCACGAAGTTCCTCGCGAAGGTGGCGAGTGCGGTGGCGAAGCCCGACGGCCTCCTCGTCGTGCCGGCCGACGAGGAGCTCGCCTTCCTCCATCCACTTCCCGTCGAGCGCCTCTGGGGCGTCGGGCAGGTGACGGCCGACAAGCTACGACGCCGGGGGATCACGACCGTCGGACAGGTCGCGGCGCTCCCCGAGGCGGCGCTGGTATGGATGCTGGGTCGCGCCTCCGGACGCCAGCTCCACGCCCTCGCGCACAACCGCGACCCGCGTCCGGTCGTCGCGCGCCGACGGCGCGGGTCCGTGGGCTCGCAGTGCGCGCTGGGTCGATCGAGGCGGGCGCCGGGGGAGGTCGAGGCGATCCTGACTGCGCTCGTCGACGGCGTCGCCCGGCGGCTGCGCGCCGGGCACCGGGTCGGCCGCACCGTGATGCTCCGGTTGCGCTTCGACGACTACTCGCGGGCGACGCGGTCTCAGACGCTGAGGCGGCCGACCGCGCACACGGGGACCATCCTCGCGGCGGCGCAGGAGCTCCTCAGCGCGGCCCAGCCGCTGATCGCCGAGAAGGGCCTGACCCTGGTCGGCGTGAGCGTCGCCAATCTTCGCGACGAGGTCCCGATGCAGCTCGTGCTGCCGTTCGACGACGCCGACATGGCGCTCGACACGGCCCTCGACCGGGTGCGGGAGCGCTTCGGGAAGAAGGCCGTCACGCGCGCGGTGTTGCTCGGGCTGAGCTCGCGCCGCTGGTCGGTCGAGTTCGAGGAGCTCGACCCCGATCCATGAGCTCGCGTCAGTCGCGCGACTCGAGCCACTCCGTGCTGAACGTCGGGCTCATGTGGATGTCGACCTGCCGAAGCGGCCCCTGTCCGCTGTTGACGAACGCATGCGGCTGGTTCGGCTCGACCACCACGAGGTCGCCGGCGCGTGCCTCGACCTGCGCGTCGCCGAGCCGGAATGTCGCTTCGCCCTCCTGGACGATGAACAGCTCCGCGTAGGGGTGGCGATGGAGCGACGGGCCGTCGCCGGGCGGGGCGTCCACGAAGAGGATCGTGACCGGGAGGTCGTGGTCCGCCCCGACGAGCTCGTGGGCGATCCGGCTGAACGGCAACTCGTCCTGCTTGATGACAGACATGGGTGGCACGCTAGTCGCTGCATTCCACCGCTACTCGAGAAGGCGGCCGGCAACCTCGAGCTCGGTTCCCCGGGCAAGCGCCGCAACGGCCGGCGAGGGCTCGCCGACGGGCTCGGACGTCACCTCGCCGTCGGGGCGCCAGAGCAGGTTCACCCGGAAGCGCGGATCCTCGTCGGGGTAGTCCGATCGGTTGTGCGCCCCTCGTGTCTCGCGTCGCTCGAGCGCGCAGGCGAGCGTTGCGCGTGCGGCGAGCAGCGAGCCCCTGAGGTCGAACGCGTGGGCCAGGTCGGCGTACCCGGCGATATCCGGACGCACCTCGAGCGCGGCGACACGCCGTCTCGAGCTCGTCGAGACGAGCGAGCCCTTCGCGGAGACCGATCTCGCTGCGGACGACGCCGCACCGCTCGGACATCAGGTCGCGCAGCGCTCGCTGCAGCGGTCGGGCGAACTCGTCACCACGGCGAGCGAGCGCCTCGGCCACCTCGTCGCTCGCTTCCCCGATCGCGCCGCGGTCCCGGACGTGGGTGTCGAGCGTCGCCGACCAGCGCGCCGCTTCGCCGCCGACGATGCGCCCGAAGACGAGGCACTCGGCGAGGGAGTTGCCGCCGAGACGGTTCGCGCCGTGCACGCCGCTGGCGCACTCGCCGACCGCCCAGAGCCCCTCGACGTCCGTCGCGTGCGTCTCGGAGTCGACTCGGACGCCGCCCATCGAGTAGTGCGCGGTGGGCGCGACCTCCATCGGCGCCGACGTGATGTCGAGCATCGCGAGGTCGACGAACTGCCGGTACATCCGTGGCAGCCGGTCGAGGATCAGGTCACGGTCGAGGTGGGAGACGTCGAGGAGGACGCCGCCGTGGTCGGTGCCGCGCCCGCCTGCGATCTCGGTGTAGTTCGCGAGCGCCACCCGATCGCGCGCCGAGAGCTCGAGCCGCTCGGGGTCGTACCGCTCCATGAACCGCTCTCCCTCCGAGTTGCGCAGGATGCCGCCCTCACCCCGCACGGCCTCGGTGACGAGCGTCCCCGCGGACTCCTCGGGGAACACCATCCCGGTCGGGTGGAACTGGACGAGCTCCATGTCTCGAAGGCGACAGCCGGCCTCCGCAGCGAGACGCATCGCATCGCCGGTGTTCTCGTCGCGCCGGGACGACGAGCGACGCCAGATGCGCGTGTGGCCTCCGGCGGCGAGCACGACCGCGTCGGCGAGAATCAGCACGCGGCTGCCGTCGTCGACGTCGAAGCCGTACGCGCCGAACACCCGCCCGTCGTGCACGAGGAGGCGCGTGACGTAGAGATCGTCGCGGGTCGCGATCCCCAGCTCGGTCGCGCGTCGGAGCAGCGTGAGCTGGATCTCGCGCCCCGTGTAGTCGCCTGCGAAGCAGGTGCGCCGGTAGCGGTGCGCGCCGAAATAGCGCTGGCTGAGCCGACCGTCCTTTTCGCGCGCGAGCCGGGCACCCCACTGCACCAGCTCGTCGATCGCGGTCGGCGCCTCGCGGCACAGGAGCTCGACCGCCACGGGATCGGCCAGCCAGTAGGACTCGCCGAGCGTGTCCGCGGCGTGCTGCTCCCAGCTGTCCTCCGGGTCCATCGTCCCGAGCGCCGCATTGATGCCGCCCGCAGCGAGCACGGTGTGGGCGTCGTCGGTGCGGCGCTTCGAGAGGCAGAGGACATCCACGCCTCGCTCCGCGAGCTCGATCGCCGTCCGCAGCCCGGCCGCGCCCGATCCGATCACGAGGACGCTCGTTGCGATGCGTCGCTCGTCGTGTGTGTTCATCCCGGAATCCCTCCCAGTTGAGTGGCGAATAGCTCGTTGCCGACGACGAGGCCGGCCGCGAACGCGAGCACGACGAAGGCCGCCGCCGCGAGAAATGCGATGAGCTGACCGTCCGACCAGCGACGCCGGATGCCCGCGCGCGGAGGTCCGAGTGGCCCGACGGGCACGGGAGTCGTCGCGCCGACCTTCGCGAAGGCGAACTCCTCCGCCCGGAACCGCTCCGGGGCCACGCCGAGCTCCCGAAGCTGCGCGCGGAGGCTCTCGATCATCGCCGGCGGCCCGCAGACGAGGACGTCGGAGTCGCCCAGCGCCGGGACCTCCCTCGCCAGGCGCTCCCCGGTGAGGAATCCGTCGCGATCCCGGAGGACGACGGTGAGCCGGAAGTCGTCGCAACGTGCAGCGATTGCGCGCAGCTCGTCGAGGAAGTGCGCCTCCGCTTCGTGCTCGACGCAGTAGTAGAAATCGACTCCCGGGGAGGCGCCGTCCGCGAGAGCGCGAGCCATGCTGAGGAACGGCGTCACGCCGATCCCGCCTGCGAGCCACACCTGCCGCCGCCTCGCGTCGGCTTCGTGAGAGAACGAGCCGTACGGCCCCTCCACGACGGCCTCCGCCCCGGCCTCCAGCCTGCGCAGGGCGCTGGTGTAGTCCCCGACCGCCTTCACCGTGATCCGCAACCGCTGCTCGCGCGGTGCCGAGGTGATCGAGAAGGGGTGGAACTGGTTCGCGATCTCGCCGGGACGGAACGACAGGACCTGCCGCTCGACCGAGACCTCGAAGGGATGGAGCTCGGCGCGCAGCCCGGCCGAGCGGAAGCTGACGAAGACGAACTGGCCCGGGGAGTAGGAGAGCGGCTTCCCGACCGGCTCCATCACGATCTCCGTCACGTATTCGTCCAGTCGGTGGACCCCGGTGACGCGGTAGCTGCGCCGCCGCACGAGGACGTTCCCGAGCACCGATCGGTACGCGAACGCCGCGATGCCGAGCGTCGCGAGGACGACCATGTAGAGGCGGAGCGCCGTCGAGTCGTCCTTCGCGCCCGACGTCGTGAAGACGTGGTAGGTGGCGACGAGGAACGCGAGGCCGAACGAGCGCTGGACGTACACGAAGACCTCGTGCCCGAGCCTCACGAAGAGCGTGAGGGCGATCGCGACGGTCATCGCGCTGAACGCGAGGACGCCGGCGAAGACCGTCCACCCTGCACCTGGGCCGAGCAGGTCGAGAGCGAGCGAGCCGGAGACGGTCGCCCGGCTCGCGATGATCAGAACGACGTGACCGAGGAGGAGCGAGAACGCGATCTTGCCCGTGGCGCGATGAGCGTCGTACATGCGGTCGAGCCCGCCGAAGAGCGTCTCGACGAGCCGCAGCCTTGCCCCGAGCACGAGGTTGAGCGCGAAGGCGGCCGTTCCCGCGAGGGCAAGAGCGACGGCGATGCTCGTGAGCGTCGCGTAGCGGCCGTCGACGCGCGTGTCGAGCGGCGCCGTGCCGAGCCAGAGGGCGACGGGGACCGCACAGAGGGCGACGACGAGAGCCGAGCCGCGGTGAGCGTCAACGCTCGTGCGAGGCGACTGCAGCGGGGGCATCCTAGCCTCTTTCCTAGACGATACGTCTCGTTCGATATAGACGATACACGAGACGAGACGTCTTGTATCGCAACTAGACTGTGGCGATGGAATCCCACGTCGACACGGCACCACGCGACCGTGGCCGCCGCCGCAGCGCGGAGTCGCACCGGGCGATCGTCGCCGCGACGCAGGAGCTTCTGGTCGAGCGCGGCTACCGCGAGCTGACGATCGAGGGCGTGGCGGCGCGCGCCGGCGTCGGCAAGCAGACGATCTACCGCTGGTGGCCGTCGAGGGCAGCGCTCGCGCTCGAGGCGTACCTGGCCGCGACCGACGCGCCGCCCGAGCCGCCTGCACGCGGATCGACGCACGCGCGCGTGCGTACCCTGCTCGACTGGCTGGTGGGCGTGCTGGCCAAGCCGACCGGCGGCCGCGTCGTCGCCGGGCTCCTGTCGGACCTGCAGCACGACGCCGAGCTCGCGGAGCGTTTCCACTCCGACGTCGTCCCCGAGCGACGGCGCGCGATGCTCGAGACGCTCGAGCGCGCACGAGACCTGGGAGAGATCCGGGCGGACGCCGACCTCGGCGTCGCGGTCGACACGCTTCACGGCGCGGTCTTCTACCGGCTGCTCCTGAGCGGGGAGCCGCTCGACCGGCGCTTCACGTCACGCGTCGCCGCCCAGGTGCTCGACGGCCTCGCGCGGCCGCAGTAGACCGCACCCCCGGGCAGGGGGTTAGCCCCGGGGTCGGACGCCGGGTGCCGCCATTGGCCTGGCCTCGTCGCGCGGGCAGCCTCGATGCAGGTTGCAAGCGAAGGAAAGGACCGGGTCATGAGGCTGAACCTGGCTGCACGAGCGGGGCGCTGGAGCGCCGCGCACTGGAAGACCGCGACCGTTGGATGGATCGCATTCGTGGTCGCGGCCGTGGCGATCGGCGGAGCGATCGGCACGAAGCACATTGACGACGACGGAGCGCCCGGCGAGTCCGGACGGATGGCAAGGATCCTCGACGACAGCTTCGTCTCGCCCGCCGAGGAGAGCGTCCTCGTGCAGAGCGAGACGCTCACCGTGAAGAGCCCGACCTTCGCCGCGGCCGTCGACGACGTCGTGGCACGAGTCTCTGCGACGAAGGTCGCGACGAGCATCCGAAGCCCGCTCGAGCCCGGCAACGCGGCGCAGATCTCGGCGGACGGACGCTCGGCGGTCGTCCGGTTCGACATCCGCGGCGATCCGGACGCTGCGGAGAACAGGATCGCGCCGATCCTCGCCGCAGTCGAGCAGGCCAAGGCCGCCAACCCCGACCTGTTCGTCGGAGGCTTCGGCGAGACAACGGCCGATGAGGAGATCACGAACGCCGTCGGCAGCGATCTCGAGCGGGCGGGCATGCTGTCGCTGCCGGTGACGCTCGTCGTCCTCGTGCTCGCCTTCGGAGCCCTCGTTGCGGCCGGCATTCCGCTGCTTCTCGCGCTCACGGCCGTGATCGCGACGATGGGCCTTCTCGCTCTGCCGAGCCACGTCTGGCCCGTGGACGAGAACGTGAGCGCCGTCGTGCTGCTGATCGGCCTGGCGGTCGGCGTCGACTACTCGCTGTTCTACGTGAAGCGCGAGCGCGAGGAGCGCGCCGCGGGTCGCAGCGAGAGCGCCGCGCTGGAGGCCGCCGCCGCGACGTCCGGGCGAGCCGTGCTCGTCTCCGGCCTGACGGTGATCATCGCGATGGCCGGCATGTTCCTCACCGGCGACCCGACGTTCAGCTCGTTCGCGATGGCGACGATCATGGTCGTCGCGATTGCCGTGCTCGGCTCGCTGACCGTCCTCCCCGCCCTCCTCGGGCGGCTGGGCGACAAGGTCGACCGCGCGCGCGTGCCGTTTCTCCACCGTGCGCGCCGGCACGGCGGCGGTCGCTTCTGGAGCTGGGCGCTCGACCGCGTGCTGCGGCGGCCACTGCTCTTCGCCGCCGCCTCGGCAGCAGTCCTCGTGGCGCTCGCGCTGCCCGCGCTCCAGATGAACACCGTCGAGCCGGGCGTCGAGGCGCTTCCCCAGGACCTCGAGGCCGTGCAGGTGTACAACCGCCTGCAGGTCGCGTTCCCCGGAGAGCAGGCGCCCGCCATCGCGGTGGTCAAGGCGCCGTCGGTCGACGCCCCGGAGGTCGAGGCGGCGATCGGCGAGCTCACGACGCGCGCGGTGACGAGCGGCGTCGTCCACGAGCCGGTCACCGTCGACGTCAACGACGCGCGGACCGTTGCCCGGATCGAGCTGCCAATCGCGGGAGCCGGCACCGACGACGCCTCGTACGCCGCGCTGTCGGCGCTTCGAGACGAGATCGTGCCCGCGACGGTGGGACGTGTCCCGGGCGTCGAGGCGGGCATCACGGGCGAGACCGCGTTCTCGAAGGACTTCGACGACGCGCTACATGCGACGGCGCCGCTGGTCTTCGCCTTCGTGCTGGCGTTCGCGTTCCTGCTCCTACTCGTGACGTTCAGGTCGGTCGTGATCGCGCTCGAGGCGATCGTGCTGAACCTGCTGTCCGTCGCCGCCGCCTACGGCGTGCTCGTGCTCGTGTTCCAGCACGGCTGGGGGAAGGATCTCCTCGGCTTCGACTACACCGGCGGGGTGATGGTGTGGCTGCCCGTCTTCCTGTTCGTGATCCTGTTCGGGCTCTCGATGGACTATCACGTCTTCATCCTGAGCCGGATCAAGGAGGCGTACGACGGCGGCATGAGGACGGAGGACGCGATCGCCCACGGGATCAAGTCGACCGCAGGCGTCGTGACGAGCGCTGCGATCGTGATGGTGTTCGTCTTCTCGATCTTCGGAACGCTGTCGCTGATCATGATGAAGCAGTTCGGCGTGGGGCTCGCGACGGCCGTGCTGATCGATGCCACGATCGTTCGGGCCGTGCTGCTGCCCGCCACGATGAAGCTGCTCGGGGAGTGGAACTGGTACCTCCCCCGGTGGCTCGGCTGGCTTCCGTCCATCCGGCTCGGCGAGCGTGCTCCGGGACGGCCCCTGCCGGAGATGCGCTGACGAGACGACGTGGGGAGATTGCTGACACCGTTTGCCAGGGCGGAGACCTACCGCCGGCTCTTGTTTCTGGTCTCCGCCCTGCCGCTCGGCGTCGTGAGCCTCGTCGTGCTCCTCACCGGGTGGGGAGTGACGATCGGGCTTGCGATCACGCCGCTCGTCGTCCCGCTCTTCCTCGGGCTGCGGTTCGTCGTCCGACAGCTCGCACAGGTCGAGGCGTTCCTCGCGCGTGAGCTCCTGGCAGCAGACGTCCGCCTGCCGAGCCAGGCGGGTAGCGGCGGGTTCTGGCGACGCCTGCGGCACGCGTTCTCGGACGCCGCGTTCTGGCGGCAGCAGGCGTATCTCGCGCTCCGCATCGTCGTCGGCTGGCCTCTCGCGATCGTCCAGCTCGCGCTTGTCGCCGCCGCGACCTGGTCGATCGCCCTACCGCTCACCTACCGGTGGCAGGACGACGCCGACGTCGTCGGCCGCGACGTCGACACGCTGCCGGAGGCGCTGGCGTTCGTCCCGGCCGGGCTGCTCGCCCTCCTCGCGACCGTCCATCTCGCGCGCCCGCTGAGCGCCCTCTGGGAGCCGATTGCGTCCGGCCTACTCGGCAGCCACGCTACGCCCGTGAGGTCCTCGCCCCAGGTGATCGAAGCCCGCCGTCGCGTGCTCCGGATCCTCGCGATCGTGCTCGGAGGCATCGGCGTGCTGCTGACCCTCGTCTGGGTGCTCACGACACCGACGGGGTACTTCTGGCCGGCGCAGGCCATCCTCCCTCCGGCTCTCGCACTCGGCATCGCATGGTGGATCCTGCGTGTGATCGAGCGACCCGAGATCGAGCGGAGAACGGGCGGTAGCCGCGCGCTGGCAATCAACCTCGGAGTCCTCGCCGCGATCTGGTTCTACCTCGTCGTCCAGTGGCTGCTTTCGGACCGCGGCTACTTCTGGCCGGGGTGGGTGCTGCTCGCGTTCGGCATCGTCGCGGGCATCCACGCGGCGGTTGTCTTCTCGCGGCGGGAGTACGCTCGAAGCCACCGGATCGAGGAGCTCGAGACGACGCGCGCCGGGGCAGTCGACGTCCAGGAGACGGAGCTGCGGCGGATCGAGCGCGACCTGCACGACGGCGCCCAGGCGCGGCTCGTCGCGCTCGGCATGAGCATCGGGATGGCCGAGGAGAAGCTCACCAGCGACCCGGAGGGCGCCCGGCAGCTGCTCTCCGAGGCGAGGACCGGGGCGCGGGAGGCGTTGGAAGAGCTCCGCGACCTCGCCAGTGGGATCCACCCGCCGATCCTCACGGACCGCGGCCTCGACGCCGCGATCCGAGCGCTCGTCGCACGCACGCCGATACACGTGGACGTCGCCGTCGATCTCGACGAGCGCCCGCGACCGCCCGTCGAGACGGCCGCCTACTTTGTCGTGGCCGAGGCGCTCGCCAACGCGGGCAAGTACGCGGACGCCGAGCACGTCGAGATCGGCGTGCACGTGACGGACGGCACGCTCGTCGCCGAGGTGCGCGACGACGGCGACGGCGGCGCCGATCCCGCCGGCAAGGGGCTGACGGGCCTCAGACGACGTGTCGAGGCGCTCGACGGGTCGCTCCGCGTCTCGAGCCCCGCGGGAGGCCCGACGACCGTCCGAGCGGAGCTGCCATGCGCGTCGTGATCGCCGAGGACCTCGCGCTCCTGCGCGACGGGTTGACGCGGCTGTTGCGCGACAACGGCTTCGACGTGATCGCCGCGGTCGAGGACGGCGACGCGCTGCTCCGGGTGATCGCGACGGAGAAGCCGGACATCGCCATCGTCGACATCAGGCTCCCGCCGACGTTCCGCGACGAGGGCGTCCGGGCCGCTGTCGAGGCGCGTCGTCGTGTCCCCGAGACTGCGATCCTCGTCGTCTCGCAATACGTCGAGCAGACGTACGCGGCCGAGCTCCTCGCCGACGGCAACGGCGGCGTCGGCTACCTGCTGAAGGACCGCGTGATGGACGTCGCCGACTTCGTCGACGCCGTCCGGCGCGTCGCTACCGGCGGCACCGCGCTCGACCCGGAGGTCGTCTCGCAGCTGTTCTCACGACGGCGGGTGGACGGGCCGCTCGCAAGCCTCACCCCGCGCGAGCGCGAGGTGCTCGGCCTGATGGCCGAGGGGCGCTCCAACGCGGGGATCGCCGAGCAGCTCGTGCTCACCGTCGGCGCGGTCGAGAAGCACATCGCCAGCATCCTCCAGAAATTGCGCCTGCCGCCCTCGGAGTCGGACCACCGCCGCGTGCTCGCGGTCCTGGCGTACCTGCAGGATCCCGAGAGCTAGAGGCTAGCGATACTGCGAGGCGATGCTCGAGAGCCTCGTCGCGTTCGTCGCGGTCTCCGCCGTCGTCATCTGCACCCCGGGTCAGGACACCGCGCTCACGATCCGCAACACGCTCTCCGGCGGACGTCGCAGCGGGATCGCGACCGCCGGAGGCGTCGCTCTGGGCCAGGCGGTCTGGACGCTCGCCGCGAGCATCGGCGTCGTCGCGCTCCTGAGCGCCTCCGAGCCTGCATTCCGCGCCCTCAAGCTCGCCGGAGCGGCCTACCTCGTGTACCTCGGCTTGCAGTCCCTCTACGCCGGCCTGCGGCGTCGCGACCGCACCGTCGAGCAACGACGTGGCGCCGCGATCCCGCCCCGCCGAGCACTCGGTCAGGGCGCGCTCAGCAACCTCGGCAACCCGAAGATGGCCCTGTTCTTCGCGAGCCTGCTTCCGCAGTTCGCACCGGGGGGATCGTTCGCCGAATTTCTCGCGCTCGGCCTTCTGTTCGGCGCGATGACGCTCGCCTGGCTGACGCTCTACGCCGTCGCCGTGCACCGGATCCGCGGAATGCTCCACGGCCCGGTGCGCCGCGCGCTCGACGCTGCGACGGGCCTGGTGCTCGTCGTGCTCGGGCTTCGTGTCGCGACCGCCGACCGCTGAGCGAAACGGGCGGCGAGCGGCCGCCCGCCGCCGAGGCGGGCGGGCGGACGCTCGTCGTCGGCCCCGTGTCAGGCGGCCAGCTCATCGCGCTCGCTCGGCGTGGCCGCAGGCAGGATGTTCTGGTTCAGCCGAAAGCGGTTCTCCGGGTCGTACTCGGCCTTGATGCGCGCGAGGCGGGCATGGTTTCGGCCGTAGCTCTCACGCACCGCCGCATCCCCCTCCTCGAACAGGCCGGGGAAGTTGAAGTACGTCTTGCCGTCCGAGAACGGGCGTGTGGCGTCCCAGAACTCGCGCGTGTACGCGATGTTGCGCACGTCGTCCGCAGGGTCGCCCCAGGTCGAGTCGATGCTCAGCATCCACTCGGAGCTGCGGTCGCCGAAGGCGGTGTCCTCGACGTCGACGCGCGACATGGCGCCGCCAAGGTGGCGGACGATGACGAGTGTCTCGTTCGACGGGCGACGGATCGACCAGTCGACTGTGACGTCGACGGCCTCGTCCGAGAACCCGTCGAGGTACAGCGCCTTCCAGTAGCGGCGGACGCCCGCCGCGAAGAGCGGGTCGAGCGAGCTCTGGAGCTCGAGGTACTCGACCGTGGCGCTCATGTCGACCAGTGGAGTCGCCAGCTCCCGAAGCGCGCGGGTCGCACTCTCGCCCTCCTCCGGGTCGCCGGCCCACGTGCCCGCAACGCCGACGAATGGCATGCCGCGAAGCGCCTCCGGCAGCTCCTCGACGATGGGGAGCGACCAGATGAGCCCCTCCGTGGAGAGCTCGTCCGGCGCGCCGGCGACGGCGTCTCGCCAGCCGGCGAGCACGCGTCGCGCATCCGCGATCGGGTACGCGACGTTCAGCGCGAAGACGTCCGGCCCGAGGTCGTGCAGGCGGAACTCGAACTCGGTCACCACGCCGAAGTTCCCGCCCCCGCCGCGGAGCGCCCAGTAAAGGTCTGGATGCTCGGAAGCGCTCGCACGGACACGGCGCCCATCTGCGAGGACGACCTCGGCCGAGACGAGGTTGTCGACGGTCATCCCGTCCCGTCGCCGCTGGTGGGAGACGCCGCCGCTGAGCGCGAGCCCGGCAACGCCCGTCTCCGATACGACCCCGCCGGGGGCAGCGAGCCCGAGCGGCGCGGTCACGCGGTCGACGTCCGCCCAGGTCGCGCCGCCCTCCACCCGGACGGTGCGCCCCGAGGCGCCGATGAGGACGCTCCGCATCCCGGACAGGTCGATCACGAGCCCGTCGTCGACGACGGCCGTGCCCGCGACGTTGTGCCCGCCGCCGCGAATGGAGAGCGGCAGCCCGTGCTCGGCGGCGAAGCGGACCGCGACCGCCACGTCGTCGGCTCCGGCGGACCGCACGATCGCAGCCGGGCGCTTGTCGATCATCGCGTTCCAGACGCGGCGGGCCGCCTCGTACTCCGGATGACGCGAGGTGATCACCTCGCCGGCGACCTGGCCCGCAAGTGTCTCAGCGAGTCGTGTCCAGGTGTGGATGCTGTTCGTCATGCGCTTCCCTCCTTAGTTAGCACGATCGGTCGTTCTTGTTGAAGATATTACGACCGATCGTGCTAACTTGTCAAGCATGAGTTCCACCACGACCCCGGCCCGCACGCGGAAGCAGCGCGAGGACGGCCTCCGGAGCCGCAAGACGATCCTCGACGCTGCCGCGCGGCTGGCGACCGTCGAGGGCCTCGAGGGCCTCTCGATCGGCCGGCTCGCCGAGCACATCGGGATGAGCAAGAGCGGCCTCTACGCGCACTTCGGGTCAAAGGAGGAGCTCCAGCTCGCGACCATCGGGACCGCTGCCGAGATCTTCGACGACCAGGTCGTCGCACCCACCGCGTCGATCGAGTCGCCGCTCGCGAGGCTCGAGGCACTCTGCGAGGCGTTCCTCGACCACGTCGAGCGCCGCGTCTTCCCCGGCGGGTGCTTCTTCGCGTCGGCCGCCGCGGAGGTCGACACGCATCCCGGCCCGTTGAAGGAGCTGATCACGACCTACTCGCGCGGCTGGCTCGTGGAGCTCGCCGACCTCGTCGCCGCCGCGCAGGAGCGGGGCGAGCTCGACGGCGATGAGGACCCGGCCCAGCTCGCCTTCGAGATCGACGCGCACCTCCTCATGGCGAACACGGCCTTCCTGCTCGGAACCGAGCCCCGGGCGCTCGACCGCGCGAGGATCGCGATCGCGGCTCGCCTCGGGGGCGCCCGCCGGGGCCCCGGCAGCAGGCGCTCTAGATGAAGCCGGCGCGGGTCGCCTGCGCGGCTGCGCCGGCACGTGACGACTGGCCGAGCTTGCGAAGGATGTTCGCGACGTGCCGGTGGACGGTGTGCTGGCTGAGCACGAGCGACGAGGCGATCTCGCGGTTGGAGAGACCGGACGCCACGAGGCGGAGCACGTCCTCCTCCCGCGCGCTGAGCGGCGAGTCGCCGTTGGCGGACGTGACGGATGTCTCGTGGAGGAATCCCGCGAGCGCGCGGTGGACGTCGCGCTGGTCGTCCATCCAGGGCAGGTGCGAGTCCCCCGCGAGCGTCACGAGCCGCGCGTTCGGCAGCTGCGCTGCGAGCTCGCGTCCGCGACCGATCGGCACGGTGCGGTCGCCCCGTCGATGGAGCACGAGCGCCGGCATCGTCACTCCCGCCAGCCAGGCGCTCGCGTCGGCGGTGAGATCGAGCTCGAGGAACGCGGACGCGACCTCCGAGTCCGCCGCTCGGCACTGGTAGCGCGCGAGGGCGTCGATCTGGTCGCCGTTGCCATGCGGGAGCTTGAGGCCCGAGAACATCTGCGCGGCGAGCGGCCAGTTGGCCCGGACGAGGAGGACGAGCGAGTCGCGGGTCGCCTGCGGGATGTCGTGCCGTGAGACGTAGCCGCCGAAGAACACGACCTTGCGCACCCGCTCGGGGAAGGAGCTCGCGAATCGCGTCGAGGCCAGCCCCGCGCAGGAGCACGCGAAGAGCGTCGCCGGCTCGTCGACGCACGCGTCGAAAACGGCTTCCAGCGCTCTCACCTCCGACTCGACCGTCGGCGGCCCCGGGAGGCGGCGCTCGGAGACACCGACGCCGATGCGGTCGTAGCGAACGACGCGGTGCGTCCGGGCGAGCTCCTCGAAGAAGCGCCGCGCCTCGGGAAGCTCCCATTCCTCTTCGAGGTGCGTGACCCAGCGCCCGGCGAAGACGAGCGGCGGGCCTTCTCCGACCGTTGCGTACGCGAGCCGGCAGCCGTCGACCTCGGTGAACCGGATCGCCTGTTCCATCACCCGGTCAGTGTGATGGCCCGATCGGGCCATGTCAACGAGATGGCCCGGTGGGGCGAAGCGGCGGGCCATTGCCGCGAGCGAGGATCAGCCCATGCAACCCCGCTACGTCGACGGCCTCACGATCCGCTCGCTGAGGAATGGCGATACGGAGACGGTCGCGTCGCTCTTCGAGCGCCTCGGCGCTCGCTCACGCGAGCGACGTTTCTGCGGCGCCAAGCCGCGTCTCACCGACGCCGAGCTCGCTCGTCTCGCACGGGTCGACGCGCGCCACCACGTGCTCGTCGGCTACGTCGTGGGCGATCCGGGTCCCGCAGGGATGGCGCGTCTCGTCCGCAACGGGACGTCGGCGGAGATCGCGCTCGAGGTCGCGGACGCCCACCAGGGACGTGGAGTCGGCACCCTGCTCGCGCGCGAGCTAGCCGCCGACGCGCGGGCAGCCGGGATCACGACGCTCGTCGCCACGGTCTGCGGCGACAACCCGAGCGTGGTGTCCGTGCTGACACGGGTCGCCGAGTCGCTCCACGTCCGCTGGCAGGGCGGCGACCGCGAGATCGTGGTCGGGCTCGGCTCGTAACGCTGCCGGCTCTGTCGTAAGGACATGCCGCCCCCGGGGCACCAACTCCTCGACACCGACACGAGGAGGCTCGATGTCCCGCGCGTTCCACCCCATTCCCGTGGCGTTGACGACCCTGGCAGCGCTCGTCGCTGCCCTGGCGGCGCTCGCCGTCTCAGGCGGGAGCGACGCCGCGGCCAATGACCACACAGCACATCATGCGACGGCCATCCGCGGCACGGCAGCGGTCCCGTCGAAGGAGCTCGCTCTCCGCCTCGAGATGCGCCGCCTCTGGCACGAGCACACGGAGTGGACGCGACTCGCGATCGTCAGCCTGACGAGCGACGCGCCCGACGCGAAGGCGACCGTCGGGCGGCTGCTCAAGAACCAGACCGACATCGGCAACGCGATCAAGCCCTTCTACGGCGCGGCTGCCGGCCGGCAGCTGACGACGCTCCTGCGCGAGCACATCGTGATTGCCGCCGACCTGATCGCCGCCGCGAAGAAGGGCGACCAGGCCGGGACGGCCGCACAGCAGGCGCGCTGGAACGACAACGCCGACCGCATCGCGGCCTTCCTGTCGGCCGCCAACCCGCGCTCCTGGACGCCCGCCGGGACGAAGTCGATGATGCGCGCCCACCTCAGCCTGACGACGGACGAGGTCGTTGCACGCCTGCAGCGCCGCTGGGCGGACGAGGTCCGGATCTACGACCGCGTCGAGCGCCAGATCCGGCACATGGCGGACATGCTCTCGGACGGCCTCGTCGCACAGTTCCCGGGCCGCTTCCGGTAGCGATCCTCGACAGATCGCCCACCGACCGCCCCGGGGCCGACCCATATCGCCCCGGGGCGACGCGTAAGAGATGGCGCCCGACCGGCAGCTAACGAGCATGCGGACCGAAGCACCACGAACAGGGGGCGCCGGGAAGCTCGTCAGGTGGCGACGAGCACGTCTTGTCGGTGCGGGCTTTCCGCTGCCGCTCGCCACGCGCCTGGCCCGGGACTCGCGCTACGACCTCCACGCGCTGACGGAGCTGACCGACAACGGCTGTCAGCCCGAGCTCGCCGTCCGCATCGTGGCGCCGCTCGACCTCGGAGACGCGGCGTGAACGCGGTTACCCTTCCCGACACGAAACCGGTCGACGACATCGCGCAGCCCCTCGCGGTCGCCCCCCTCGACGAGGAGTCGCGGGCCTGGATTCGCGACCTTCGGTCGGACGGATCCTCGTACGACGAGGCGATCGCGCGACTCCACGCGCTGCTCGTCCGCGCTGCGCGCTTCGAGGTCGCCCGACGACGCCCGACGCTTCCGCACCTTCGCGGCAACGAGCTCGACGACATCGCGCTCGAGGCCGCCGACGACGCGCTCATGAGCGTGCTCCGCCGGCTCGACGACTTCAGGGGCGCGAGCCGCTTCTCGACCTGGGTCTACAAGTTCGGCCTGTTGGAGGCGGCGGTCAAGCTCCGCAAGCGAGCCTGGCAGGGGCGGGAGATCCCGCTCGAGCCGGAGACCTGGGGCGGCTTCGCGAGCGCCGCGCTCCCGCCCGACGCCGAGGCCCAGCAGCGCGAGCTCCTGGACACGCTGCAGCAGGCGATCGGCGAAGAGCTGACGCCGCACCAGCGCCGTGTCCTGCTCGCCCTGGCCGTCGACGGTGTGCCGATCGACGTGCTCGCCGACCGGCTGGAGACGACCCGCGGCGCCCTCTACAAGACTCTGCACGACGCGAGGCGCAAGCTGCGCCGACATCTGGACGAGCGTGGATTCGCGCTCGGAGACCTCGAGGAGCATTGATGGAACGAACCGATCCGAAGCAGCTGCTCGGTCGGCTTCTTGGCCCGGCGAAGCCGGAGGTGGGCTGCGAGGTCTGCTTCGAGGAGCTCGACCGCTACGTCGAGCTCGAGCTCGCCGGGGCGGACGCCGATGCCGCGATCCCCGGCCTGCGGCCACACCTCGAAGGCTGCCCCGCCTGCCGCGAGGAGCACGAGAGCCTCCTGGCGCTGGTCGGCGGCGAGAACGCTCGCTGAGTCGCCTCAGGCCGGCGCGAAGCGGTAGTGGGAGACGCCCCACTCCGTCCCGCCCCGATACCCCCACAGCTCCGCGCAGGCCATGAAGAACACCCGCCACATCTGGAGCCTCCGGGGCGCACCGCGTCCGTAGCGAGCCGCGAGGACCGCGTGCGCCTCGTCACGCGCCGCATCGAGCCGGCAGAGCCACGCTTCGGCGGTCAGCGCATAGTGGCGCCCGTCGACCCGCCAACTCTCCTCGAGCCGAAGGCCGTCGGCGAGCGACGGCAACAGGCTGTCGGACGGCATCGTCCCGCCCGAGAAGAAGTTGCGCGCGAGCCAGCCCGCCCGGTACGCGTACGCGAACCGCCGGTGCGAGAAGACGTGCACGAACAGCCTGCCGTCCGGCTCGAGCCACGATGCGACACGCCTCAGAAGCTCCGGGTAGTTGCGAGCATGCTCGAGCATCTCGATGGTGACGACCCGATCGAAGCGCCGGCCGGGCGTGAAGTCGTTCGCATCGGCGACGATCGACTCGACGTTCGAGATCCCTCGCCGGGACGCCTCCTGCTCGATCGTCGCCTGCTGGAGGGTGGAGTTCGACACGGCGAGCACCTTGGCGTTGGGATACCGCTCGGCAAGCCAGAGGCTGAGCGAGCCCCAGCCGCAGCCGAGGTCGAGGATCTCCATGCCGTCCTCGATCTCAGCTCGCTCGCAGGTCAGCGCGAGCATGGCCTCCTCCGCCCGTGCGAGCTCCGAGATTCCCCGCCCCCAGAGGCAGCAGGAGTACTTGAGCCGCGGCCCGAGGACGAGCCGGAAGAACTCGACGGGCACCTCGTAGTGCTGCTCGTTCGCCTTCTCGACGTCGACGGCGATCGGTGTGGCGTGGAGCTCGTCCACGAAGGCCCGCTGGCGAGCATGGCCGCCAAGGCGCTCACGGCCCAGCCGGCGCGCGCAGTTGACGCGGATCGCGGCGCGCAGCGCGGGGTCCGGGATGCGCTCGATCACGTGACCTCCCGGGGCGGCAGTGGCACGAACGCGCTGGTCCGCCGCTGGTACCGGCGGTACGTGTCGCCGCGGGAGGCGAGCAGCTGCTCCTCGGTGGGCGGCACGCCCGTCACGAAGAGGATCAGGTAAAGCATCAGCGCCGGCGAGACGAGCCCGACCCAGCCCCACGGGGCCGCGAGGGCGATGAGCGCGTAGCCGCACCACGTCAGCCACTGGCCGAAGTAGTTCGGATGACGCGAGTAGCGCCACAGGCCGGTGTCGATCACCGCGCCGCGGTTCGCCGGGTCGTGCCGGAAGCGCTCGAGCTGGCGATCCGCCACCGCCTCGAGAACCGCTCCGGCGAGCCAGACAGCGGCTCCGATCCACTCGAGCGGCTCGAGGCCGTCGTGGTCGTTGAAGACCGCCGCCAGGAACGGCAGCGAGAGGAGCGCGGCGATCAGCGCCTGGGCCTGGAAGAAGACGAAGAACCGCAGTTGCTCCTGTCCTCTGGCCTGCCAGCGGGAGCGCAGCTCGCGGTAGCGGCGGTCTTCCTCTCCACCGACCCGTCGCCAGACGTGGAACGTCAGGCGGCCGAAGGCAAGCGTCGCCGTGACCGCTACGAGCAGCCGATGCTCCGGCTCGCCTCCGCCGAGCGCCGCGTAGAGGAGCGCGATCCCGACGAGGCTTGCGGCCCAGCCCGCGTCGACGATCGTCGCCTTCCCCGTCCGCAGCTGCACGATCCAGAGAACGAGCTGGAGCGTGGCCGCCAGGCCCCAGCCGAGCAGGAGAAGCACCCACCAGCTCATTGGGCGAGCACGATCTGCGCGTCCCGCAGCCAGCGCGTCCGGAACGCCGCCTCGCAGAAAGCGAGGTAGAAGTCCCAGGTCCGGACGAACCGCTCGTCGTAGCCGAGCGCGCGGACCTCGTCGAGCGAGGCGAGGAAGCGCCGTCGCCAGCAGCGCAGGGTCTCCGCGTAGTGGACGCCGATCTCCTCGAAGCCGACGACGGTCAGTCGAGACGCTCGCGCCATCGCCGTCGTCAAGGCCGAGAACGAAGGGATCAGGCAGCCCGGAAAGACGTGCTGCTCGATCCAGTCGGGCGAGCGCCGGTAGCGCTCCCACCGCTCGTCCGGCACGAGGATCGACTGGATGCAGGCGACCCCACCCGGCTCGAGGAAGCCGTCGCAGGCGGAGAAGAACCGTCCGAGCTGGCGCTCGCCGATCGCCTCGATCATCTCGATCGACGCGAGCTTGTCGTATCGGCCTTGGTGCTCGCGGTAGTCCTCCTCGAGAATCCTGACGCGTTCGGAGAGCCCCGCGGCTGCGATGCGCTCTCGCGCGAGCTCTGCTTGCGCCCCCGAGAGCGTAAGGCCGGTGACACGCGCACCGTACTCGCCCGCCGCGACGAGGGCGAACGACCCCCAACCGCACCCGATCTCGAGCACGCGCTGACCCGCGCGCAGGTCGAGGCGTTCGCAGACGCGGCGCAGCTTCCGGAGCTGGGCCTCCTCGAGCGACTCGTCCGCACCCTCGAAGAGGGCGCAGGAGTAGGTCATCGACGGGTCGAGCATCAGTCGAAAGAGATCGTTGCCGAGGTCGTAGTGCGCGGCGATGTTGCGTCGCGCGGCGAGCAGGCCCTGCCGCCGGTTCGGGCGGGGGCGCGCTTGCAGGAGCCGGGTGAGGCGCGGGTGGCGCTCGCGTGCGGACCCGGCGTTGCGGAGGAGCAGCTCGAAGAGGCCGACGAGGTCGCCGGTGCGCCACTCGCCCGCCTGGTAGCCCTCACCGAGGCCCGTGGCGCCGCGCGTCGCCAGCCGCGCGAAGACCCGCTCGTCGAGGATCTCCACGCGTAGCGCACGGCCATCGCCGAACCGGCGTGTGGCGCCGGCCGGGTACGCGAGGTCGAGCGCACCCCCCTCGATGCCGTCGAGCGCGCGCTCAACCAGCGGCCGGACGACACGCGCCAGCGACGGCGCGCGAACGTCGCGTCCGGGCAGCGCATGGCCGGTGGAGCTCATCGCGGCACCGAGCCGACGCCCGGCTCGAACGGCGGCTTGTGGTGGAACGGGACGCGCTTCGCGTACAGCTTCAGCGCCTGCCAGTGGATCCGCGCCATGACCTGCGCCGGCATGACGGGGTAGCGGAGCAGGAACCGTGCCAGGCTCCTGTTCGTCAGCTCGCGTCGGCGGGCGTGGAGGATCGCGGTGAGCGGGCGCCGGCCGGCCTCGCGGACGTGGATGCGCGCCCAGACCTCCTCGCCGGGCTCGGAGAACGCGTACTCGTAGGTCTGGTCGAGCCCGAAGAAGGGCGAGACGTGGAGACGCTTGGGCAGCTCGTAGTGGAGGCTGTCCCCGTCGAGCAGCTGCGGTAGGCGCTCGCCGAAGGTGTTGCTCAGCTCGGCGACCATGCACGCCAGCCGGCCGTCGCGGCCGTAGCACCAGTGGAAGGTGACGGGGTTGAAGACGTAGCCGAGCACGCGGAGCTGCGTCAGCGTCAGCACCCGCTCGACACGGTGCCCGCCCGCCGCGCAGAGCCCGACCACCGCCTCCTTGAGCGGGGTCCCGTCGAAGTGATCGCGGTCGCGGAGCGCGACGACGTTGGGCCGGTTGACCGAGAGGAGGCGGAGGCGCTGCTCGAGCTCCGGCAGCTCGTCGAGGTCGAGCAGGAACTGGGCGACGGGGTACCGGAACGCATTGCGGTGCGGCTCGCGCCGCACGTGCACGAGCGTCCCCTCGTAGAGCGCCGACCTCACCAGGCGACCCCCAGCTCCGCCGCGGCGCGCACCCCGGACAGCGAGGCCGTCCTCATGGAACCCGACGCCGTGGTACGCGCCTGCGTAGTGCGTGTGACGGCGCCCGGAGAGGAGCGGGAGCTCGCGCTGCGCGCGCAGGCTGTCCAGCGTGTAGACGGGATGCTCGTCGACGAAGCGCCGGACGACGCGCGCCGGGTCGATCTCCGCGCGAGCGGTTGAGCGTCACGCACCAGTGCTCGTCGCTCTCGAGCTTCTGGAGCTTGTTGAGGTAGTAGGTGATCGTCGGCTCGACGCTGCCGTTGACCTGGTAGTTCCACGAGGCGCGGGCGCCGCGTGCGTGCGGGAGGAAGCGCTCGTCGGTGTGGAGCACGACCTCGTTCCGCGTCGAGCGCCACGCACCGAGCAACCGACGCTCCTCCGGGCTCGGATCCTCGAGGAGCCGCAGCGCCTGATCCGCGTGCACGGCGACAACGACGCGGTCGAAGCGGTGCGCCGCGCCGTCGTCGGTGCGGATCGACACCCCGTCGGCGTCGCGTCGCAGCGCCTGGACGCCGAGGCCGAGCCGCACCCGGCCGGCGAGCCGCTCCAGCAGGCGCTCGACGTACGTGCCCGCGCCGCCTGCCACGGACCGCCAGTGAGGGCGGCCGAAGCCGAGCATGCCGTGCCGGTCGAAGAAGCGGATCGCGTAGGCGGCCGGGAAGTCGAGTGCCTGCGCGGGGGCCGTCGACCAGAGCGCCGAGGTGAGCGGGACGAGGAAGTGCGTGCGGAACCGAAGCGAGTAGCGCCGGTCGGTCGCGTAGTCCCCGAGCGTCGCGTGCTCGTAGTCGCGCTCCTCGAGCGAGCGGCGTGCCGTACGCAGCCAGCGCCCGATCTCGGCGAGCAACGACAGGAAGCGCGGGTCGACGGCACGGCGTCGCTGCGCGAACGGCCGCCTCCCCGACCACTCGAGGCCGCAGGCGCCGCAGCTCACGGAGAACGACATCTCGCTGGGCTGGACGGAGACGCCGAGCTCGCGGAACAGGCGTGTGAGGAATGGGTAGTTCGCCTTGTTGTGGACAAGGAAGCCCGTGTCGAGTGCGAGTCCGTCCTGGACGATGGTCCTCACGTGCCCGCCGGCACGCTCCGCCCGCTCGAACACGGTCACGTCGTGCGCGCGTCCGAGCACGTAGGCCGCGCCGAGCCCGCTGACGCCGGATCCGATCACCGCGATGCGCATCGGGCGTTGTTCGTCCCCCGCAGCAGATCGGATGCATCGGGAGTGAACCGCTCGACGCTCGGCTGCGAACCACCGTCGATGAGCTCGGCGACCCCCGAGGGCGTCCGCACGGCGCCGATCGCCACCGTCCGCGACGCGACGAGCCACGTCAGCCGCGTCGTGACGCTGGCGGCCGTCGTGATCCCGCCGCTCGGCGTGCTCTCGGCGATGGGCCTCCTGTGGGGCGTCGCCTTCCACTGGGTCGACCTCGCGCTTTTGGCCGGCATGTATCTCCTGTGCGCGTTCGGGACGACGATCGGGTTCCACCGGTACTTCACACACCGCGGCTTCGAGACCGGCCCGGTCGTGAAGGCGACGCTGGGCATCCTCGGCTGCATGACGGTGCAGGGGCCGATCACGCAGTGGGTGACCGACCATCGCAAGCACCATGCGCTCTCCGATCGGGACGGGGACCCTCACTCACCGCACGTCGGGCACGACGGCGGGGTGTCCGGCGCCGTCCGTGGCTTCGTTCATGCCCACGTCGGCTGGCTGTTCTCCAACCTCGGCATGGAGCAGGGCCGGGTCTGGGGACGTGACCTCTACGACGACCGGCTCGTGCGCGCCATCGACCGCCTCTACCTTCTCTGGGTCGCGCTCAGCCTCGGGATCCCGTTCGCGGTGGGCTACCTCGTCGGCGGCACGCGTCGCCGCCGGTGTCGCCGCGCTGGTCTGGGGCGGCCTCGTCCGGATCTTCGCCTACCAGCACGCGACGTTCGCCGTGAACTCGATCTGCCACATGTTCGGCCGCCGCGACTTCCGCTCGCGGGACGAGTCGCGCAACAACTGGGTGATCGCGCTGCTCGTGCTCGGGGAGGGGTGGCACAACAACCACCACGCGTTCCCCGCCTCCGCCCGACACGGGCTCCTCCGGGGGCAGGTCGACGTCTCGTGGCTGGTGATCCGCGGGCTCGAGCGGCTAGGGCTCGTCTGGGACGTCCGCTCCCCATCGCGCGACCAACTGGAGCGGCGGCGCCTCGAGCCTCAAGCCACCGAGAGCTGATCGGAGCTGCCGTCTGCCCGCGCGCCGCGCTCCACGTAGGACTTGAGCCCCTCGAGCTCCTCGACCGTCGCCCGCCGCATGGTCCCGTGGAGGAACGGCGTGGCGATGCGCATCACGAGCGTTCGCGGGCGCATGGTCCAGTCGAACGTCACCGACGTGCCCGCCCCGTGTGGCTCGAGCACCAGATCGAGCTCGTACTCGGCGGCGCTCCAGCCACCGCGGATCCCGAGGCGCCGCTCGGGCTCGAGCGCCGTGACCACGTCGTCCAGCCGGAGCTCGCGGCCCCGCCACGCGATCACCTCGCGGATCCTCGAGCCAACCCGGAGCGGCCCGCCCGACGCGTGGCTGAACTCACGCAGCGCCGGGCGCCACCGCGGATGCGACTCGAGGTCTGTCACGACCGCCCAGACCTCCGCGGGCGGTCGGTCGATTGTCACGCTCTCTGTGATCCGAATCATCCGCTCTCTCGAAAACTCGCTCGACGACGCAATGGGTACGCATAAGACGAGGAGCCTGGATCATCCCGAGCCGTGAGCGTAGAAGGCATACCCACATCCAGCGGCCGGGAATCGGTCGATTGCATCGCGCTCGCCGGCCCGCTCGTGCCGGCGACGCCGGACGGGGCGCAGTCTCTGGGCCGTTGGTACTGGGACGAGCTCGAGCGGACGAGCAGGGGCCTCCTCCGCGCACGGACGGAGCCCGACGGGATCAGGCTGGTGCTGGGGCGCTCGGTGACGCTCCTGCGGTTCGGCAACGGCGAAGTCGAGCTGGGTGCAGGAACGGTCGCATGCCGCTACCCGATCGTCGGCGGCGCGCTCGTCTCCGATCCGGGCGGCTCCCTCACGATCGCGCAGCGCGACGGCGCGGTGCCGCAGCTCGAAGTCACGGTGCAGGGGTACCGGCCGAGCCTGGTACACCGAGGCGCCCGGCTCCACCGGGGGATCTTCTATCGCGTCCTCCAGGCGCCGCTGCACCGTTCTGTGAGCCGGCGCTTCCTTGCGCGAACCGCACGGAGGGTCTCGTGAGAGTTGCCGTGTTCGGCGCCTCCGGAGTCGTCGGCTCGGCGCTCCTCCCGGCGCTCTCGGAGGCGCACGAGGTCATCGCGCTGTCGCGCCGGCCCCGTGCGAACGAGGCGGGTGTGCGCTGGGCTGTCGCCGACGCAACCGACGAGTCGTCGCTCGACGTCCTCGCCGGCGTCGACGTCGCCGTCTACCTCGTCCACTCGCTCGGCGTCCCCGGCTTCGAGGACGTCGACCAGGCCGCCGCGGCGAGCGTCGCGCGGGCCGCGGCGCGCGCCGACCTGCGTCAGATCGTGTTCCTCGGCGGGCTCGGAGACGACGGCCCGGAGCTCTCGCCGCATCTGCGAAGCCGCCATGAGACCGCGCGCGCCCTTGCCTCGGGCCCTGTCCCGGTGACCACGCTTCGGGCAGGGATGGTCGTCGGCGCCGGCAGCGCCGCCTTCGAGACGATCCGCGCGCTCGTCGATCGGCTCCCGCTGATGATCTGCCCTCGCTGGGTCGGAGTCCCGACGCAGCCGATCGCGCTTCGCGACATCGTCCGGTACCTATCCCGAGTGTGTGGCAGCGACGCCGCCGCCGGTCGCGCGTTCGACGTCGGCGGCCCGGACGTGATGACCTACCGCGACATGATCGAGCGGATCGCGCATGTTCGTGGGAAGCGGCGTCACATCGTGGAGGTCCCCGTTCTCACACCACGCCTGTCGTCGTGGTGGCTCCATGTCGTCACGCCCGTCAACGCGAGTGTCGCACGGCCGCTGATCGAGGGCATGCGCACGCCGACGATCGTTCGCGACGACGACATCCGGCGGCTCTTCCCGATCGACCTCATGCCCTTCGACGATGCGGTCCGGGAGGCGCTCGCCGCCGAGTAACGAGGGCGCTCGGCGTCGTTTGGAGCTACGCCCGTGCGAGCGCGCGCTCGAGCGCGCCCCGGATCTCCGGGTGCGAGAACGAGAAGCCTGCCTCGGGCAACCGCTCCGGGACGACGCGCTGCCCGCCGAGCAGGATCTCCTCTCCCATCTCGCCCCACAGGAGCTTGATCGAAAATCCCGGCACCGGGATCGCCGTCGGACGGTGCAGCGCCTGGCCGAGTGCCCGAACGAACTCGTCGTTCGCGACGGCCGGGGCCGCGAGGTTGTAGACGCCCTCGAGCGGCTGGTCGAGCGCGTAGAGGTAGGCGGCGACAACGTCGTCGCGCGCCACCCAGCTCCACCACTGACGCCCGCTGCCCACGCGCCCGCCGACCCCGAGTCGGAAGGGCAGCAGCATGCGTGCGAGCGCGCCGCCCTCCTTCCCGAGCACGATCCCCTGGCGGAAGTGCACGACGCGGGCGCCCGCCTCCCGGGCGGGATCGGCAGCTCCTTCCCAGGCTCGGACGACATCGGCGAGGAAGCCTTCCCCGCCTGACGACCGTTCGGTCAGCACCTCGTCGCCCTGCTGGCCGTAGAACCCGACGGCGGATGCCGCCAGGAGAGCCGGTCTCGGCTCGAGCCTCGCGACGGTTCGGGCGACGAGCCCGGTTCCCTGGACACGAGATTCGAGCACGCGCCGCCGCACGCCGGAGGTCCACCGCTGACCGAGATTCTCCGCCGCGAGGTGCACGATCGCGTCGACCCCTTCGAGGGCGGCCACGTCAATCGTCCCCGCCGCCGGGTCCCACCGCACCTCGCCCTCGCCCTGCGGTGCCCGGCGGACGAGCGTCAGCACCTCGTGACCCGCGCCCTCGAGTGCGGGGACGAGCGCGGAGCCGACGAGCCCCGAGGCGCCGGTGACGGCGACGCGCATGCTCAGGTCACCTCGAAGCTGCCGCCTGCGAGGCTGACACCCGAGTGTGCGGGGGAGCCTCCGTCGGGCTCGACGGACACGTCGACGGCCTGGAAGTCTCCGGGGCCGGGTAGCGGCAGATCGAGCTCCGCAGTCCCCCCTGTCGGCGTGAACGAGCCAACCGCCTCCATCGCCTCACCCGCCTCCTCGCGCAGCACCCACACCTCGTAGTGGCTGCCGACGGGCGGCGGCGGCAGGTTCTCGAGCTCCAGCACGAGGCTGCCACCCGCCGTGGTCGGAGAGAACAGCTCCGCGACGCCGCGCACGTCCGGGAACTCCTCCGTGCCGGCGACGTCCGCGCGCGCATCGGGCGCATCCGAGCCGTCGAGAGCGGCGAATGCGACTGCGACGACGAGCGCCGCTGCGGCGCCGGCGAGCGCGAGACGCGGCACCCAGCTCCGCCGTCGTCGCGTGGGCGGGGACGGCTCGGGCTGCGCATGCGGCACCGCGCTCTCGTCGATCTCGCCCAGGATGCGGTCGAAGAGGCCGTCGGGCGGCTGCTGGCGCGCGACGCCGGAGTCGAGCGACGCGACGGTTGCGCGGTACGCATCCCGCTCGCGGGCGAGGGACGGATCGGCCGCGAGCTCGCGCTCGAGCCGCTCGGCGTCCTCGCGCGACAGGGCGTCGAGCGCCTCGCCGGCCAGCAGATCGCGGGTCTCGTCCGTCATCCGTGTCTCTCCGTGTCGAGTGCGTACTTGGGTGCGAGGTCGCGGAGCCGGTCGAGCGCGAGGCGGATCCGGCCCTTGACGGTGCCGAGCGGAACGTCGAGGCGCTCGGCGATCTCGGCGTGGGACAGCCCTTCGAAGTAGGCGAGCGAGAGGGCTTCGAGCTGCGGCGGAGGGAGCTCGGCGAGGGCAGCGGCGACCTGCTCCCCGTGCTCGGCCGTCGCGACCAGGTCGGCGGTATCGGGCGACTCGTCCGACTGCCAGTTCTCCGGGAGCGGCTCGGCCGGGCGCGAGGCGCGCCGCCGCACCATGTCGATCGCAGTGTTGCGCGTGATCGCGAACAGCCAGGTCGTCAGCCGCGCGCGTCCGGGGTCGAACCGCGCTGCGCCGCGCCACAGGGAGACGAACGCCTCCTGGGCGCAGTCCTCTGCGAGGTGGCGATCGCCGAGCACGCGATAGGCCAGGCCGTAGACCATCCCTCCGTACCGGTCGTACAGCGTGCGCAACGCGTCGGTGTCTCGATCCGCCACGCGCCGGACGAGCTCGACGTCCTCGACGTGGTCTGACACGACGGGAACTATCGCAGGAAGGCAGACGCTCATAGGTGTGCCGAGAGATACGTGCGACAGCCTCGATCCGATCAGAAGTGATCCGTGCGACGAGGGCGCCCGTAGCACCGCTGTTCGGTCCTTCCCAACGAACAGGAGGCACTCGATGCGAAAAGCCCTCACGCTCCTCGTCCTCGGCGCGCTCACCGCCGGCGTGCTCGTGGCTGCGCCGGCCGCCGCCCCGACGGCGCCCACGATGTCGACAGGCACCATCGTCACCGTCGCTGCCGGTGACAAGCGCTTCACGACGCTCGTCGCGCTCGTCAAGCAGGCGGGCCTCGTCAAGACGCTCAACGGCAAGGGGCCGTTCACGGTCTTCGCGCCGACCAACGCTGCGTTCACGAAGCTGAAGAACGCGGCGCCCGACACCTTCGCCGCGGTCACGACGGACAAGGCGCTCCTCCAGAAGGTGCTGACGTACCACGTCGTCGCCAAGCGCGTGCCGAGCACGGCGGCGGTCGCGGCGGCCAAGCAGAACGCGTCCGTGAAGACCGTCCAGGGCGAGAAGATCGCGCTCTCGCTGAAGAACGGGAAGCTCACGCTGAACGGCAGCTCGCGCGTGATCGTCCCCGACGTCAAGGCGTCGAACGGCGTCATTCACGCCATCAACGCGGTGATCGTGCCGCCAAGCGCCTCGTAGCGGTTCCCCTCGGGACTCCCGCGCCGTCCGCCCCACGCGCCGGCGCGGGAGCCCCCTCCCGCCTGTGTCAGGCCGGCTTGCGTCTACCCGGCCTCGGTCAACGGCTCGCGCGCTGCGTCCGCATGCCCGTGTGCAGGCGATGCCTCGGGACGGAGCAACAGCGCCGCCACGACCGCCGACGCGACGACGAACACCGCGCCGACCACGAACGCGACGTGGTAGCCGCCGTTCAGCGCGGCGAGCGTCCCGTCCCCGGCTGCCTCGAGCTCCTCGGTGCGCCACGCGGCGAGGCTCGCGAGGACGGCCAGGCCCAGCGCCCCGCCCATCATGAAGGCGGTGTTGACGACGCCCGACGCGAGCCCTGCCTCCGTCTGGGACACACCGCTCATCGCGGCGAGCAGGATCGGGTTGAAGCCGATGCCGGCGCCGAGACCGACCGCGAGGGTCGCCGGCAGGACGTCGACGAGGAAGTTGCCGTCGATCGGAGCACGCGCCAGCAGTAGCAGCCCGACGGCCATCAGAGCAAGACCGGCGATCAACGGGGTCTTGATTCCGAGCCGCATGACGAGCCGATCCGACAGGAAGAGCGACGAGCCGCCCCAGATCAGCATCGAGGGCAGATAGGCGAGGCCCACCTCCATCGGGCTGTAGCCGAGCACCTCCTGGAGGTACAGCGCGGAGAGGAAGAAGTACGCGAACATCCCGGCCGCCATCAGCACGCCGACGACGTTCGCGCTCGACACGTTGCGGTTCCGGAAGATGCCGAGCGGCATCAGGGGTGCAGACAGACGCGACTCGAGCGCGAGGAAGATCACCATGAGGCCTGCGGCCACGCCGAGGAGCCCGAGCGTCCGCGGGGTGGTCCAGCCGACTTCGTTGCCGTTGACGATCGCGTAGACGGCAAGCATCAGCGACGACGTCACCGCCACTGCTCCGGCGAGGTCGACGCGCCCCTTCGCATGGCCAGGCCCGCCCGGGAGCAGCGCCAGCGATAGCGCGAAGACGGCTATTCCCACCGGGAGGTTGACCAGGAAGATCCAGTGCCAGTCGAGGACGTCCGTGATCACGCCGCCGAGCAGCACGCCGGCCGTTCCGCCGCCGGACAGGACGAACCCGAACACCCCCATCGCCTTCGCGCGCTCCGCGGGCTCCACGAACAGGGTCATGATCAGCGAGAGCGCGACCGCGGAGACGACGGCGCCGCCGAGCCCCTGAACGGCGCGCGCTGCGATGAGCGCACCCTGCGTGGTCGCCAGGCCGCACGCGAGCGACGCGACCGTGAAGAGGGCGATCCCCGAGAGAAACATCCTCCGGTGGCCGAACAGGTCGCCGAGACGCCCTCCGAGCAGCAGGAAGCCGCCGAACGTCAGGAGGTACGCGTTCACGACCCACGCGAGCGACTCTTGCGAGAAGCCGAGATCGTCCCGGATGGACGGCAGCGCGACGTTCACGATCGTGCCGTCCAGCACGATCATCAAGTCTCCGAGGCAGAGGACGAGGAGCGCGAGCCAACGGGTGCGGGTATCGGTGATGGTCATCGGCGGGATGTCCTTTCGGTCGGTCTCGAAGGCTTGGACCCGTAACCACGACTGAACTCATCGGTCGAGCGCACTCACCGAGGCTCGCAGCCGGCACGCACCCGGTGGATACGGCCTCCATGCGGCTCGAGGGTGCGGTTGCCCGTACGTCGCGCCCGCCCGTCCGATGATTTCGAGGCGATCGACCCGTCTATCGAGGTAATGGCCTGCACCGAACCGCGGACGATCGCGTTCGCCATCTGGGGCCCGATCAGGAGAGACGACCTCCCCGGGCTCTGTGCGCGCGTCTGCGCGCTGCTCGAGCGAAGCGCCGCAGACCTCGCGCTCTGCGACGTGGCCGGGATCGCCCCCGACGCCGTGACGGTGGACGCGCTCGCGCGCCTGCAGCTGGGAGCGCGCCGCCACGACTGCATCGTGTGCCTACGCAACGCATCCGACGAGCTGTGCGAGCTCGTCGCCTTCATGGGCCTCACCGCGGTCTTCCGGGACTGACTACGGGTCGAGCCGCGGCGGCAAGCCGAAGAGCGGGAACAGCGTGTCGGTCTCGAGGAAGAACGTGAGCTCGGCGATGCGGCCGTCGACGATCTCGATCACCTGCAGCGCCCACGGCTCGTGCCCGCCGTCGGGCGCGGGCTTGTACTGCCCGAATGCAGGCGACCCGTTCGCCGCGACTGTCGGGATCACACGCGAGTCCTTGCAGCCGATCCCAGGCCCGAACCACCAGTGGAAGATGTCGTCCCGACCCGACAGCCAGAGGTCGAACGGCGGCATCGACTGGGTCGCGTCCTCGTGGATCAGCGAGGTGAGGGCGTCGATGTCGTAGCGCTCGAACGCCTCGACGTAGCGGGCGAGCAGCTCCCGGTCATCCTTCTCGAGCGCCGGGGCCGGCCTGCCTGCGTCGAGGTCGTTCGCGGCCAGCGTGGCGCGCGCCCGCTGGAGCGCGCTGTTCACGGACGCGACGCTCGTCTCGAGGAGCTCCGCCACCTCGGTCGCCTGCCAGCGGAGCACCTCGCAGAGCAGCAACACGGCCCGCTGGCGGGGTGGCAGGTGCTGGAGCGCGGCCACGAACGCGAGGCGAATCGACTCGCGAGCGACAGCGACCTCGGCGGGGTCGCCGTCGGGCGCCACGAGACCGTCCGGCGCGGGCTGGACCCACGTCACCTCTGGCAGCGCGTTGAGGTTCTCGACGACCGGCTCTCGCGCCGGCCCGAGGTCCATCGGCCGCGCCCGACGCTCGCGGCTCGACAGCATGTCCAGGCACACGTTCGTCGCTATGCGATAGAGCCACGAGCGGAGCGCGGCGCGGCCCTCGAAGCGCTCGATGCCCTTCCAGGCGCGAATGAAGGTCTCCTGCACCGCGTCCTCGGCCTCGAACGGCGAGGCGAGCATGCGGTAGCAGTGCGCGGTCAGCTCTCGACGGTGAAGCTCGAACTGGCTTTCGAGCTCGCCCGCTGCAGGCTTCACGGTGGACGATGCACCTTGCATCCGCGGCCATGCTACGCGGGGTCGTCTGCGGCGAATAGGGCGGAAGACCGTACTTCGGCTAGTCGGCGCCGCGCAGCGCTTATCCGCGCCGATAGGCTCGACGCGTGAGGGCCGCACGCATCCAGGAGATCGGCGCACTCCCTGACCTCGCGGAGGTCGACGAGCCGGACGGCGCGGTCGTCGAGGTGCTGGCGGCGCCGCTGAACCCGATCGACCTCGCCGTCTCGCGTGGCTTCTACTTCGGTGGCCACCCTCCGCTCCCGTACGTGCCCGGGTGCGAGGCCGTGGTGCGGACGCCCGAAGGCAGGATCGTCTGGATCTTCTCCGGTGGGCTCGGGCTCAGCCGCGACGGCGCGCTCGCGGATCGGACGTCGATCGGCGACGCGATCACGGTGGAGCTTCCCGAGGGCGTCGATCCTGCCCTCGCCGGCGCGCTCGGCATCGCCGGGCTCGCGGGCTGGCTGCCGTTCGCCTGGCGCGCTCCGCTCGAGGGCGGCGAGACCGTGCTCGTCCTGGGCGCGACCGGGTCGGTCGGCATCGTCGCGGTGCAGTGCGCGAAGCTGCTCGGCGCCGCGCGCGTTGTCGCCGCGGGCCGCAGCGCCGAACGGCTCGAGCGGACGCTTGCGCACGGCGCGGACGCCACCGTCCAGCTGGGCGGCGACGACGACCTCGTCGCGGCGTTCCGCGAGGCCTCCGGCGGGGACGGGCCGACGTACGTCTTCGACGCGCTCTGGGGTGCGCCCGCGGCGGCCGCGATGCAGGCAGCGGCGCCGCACGCCCGGGTCGTCCATCTCGGCCAGTCGGCCGGGCCGGAGGCGTCCATCGCGTCGGGCGCCGTGCGCGGCAAGAACCTCACGATCTTCGGCCACACGACCTTCCGCGTCCCGCCGGACGAGCTCGCCGAGCAGTACGGACGGCTCGTCGGCCACGCGATGACCGGCGAGATCTCGCTCGAGGTCGAGCGCGTCGCGCTCGACGACGTTGCCTCCGCCTGGCAGCGCCTCGCGGAGGGCGACGCGGGGAAGCTCGTCGTCGTCCCGTGACCGGGCGCCGGCCTGACGGCCGGCGCCCGAGCCGAGGCGCTAGGGAGTGATTCGCAGCGCGGCAGCTGGGATCTGCCCGCGGATCTCGCCGGCCGCGTTCCGCGCGGTGTGCACGTTGACGTAGGCGCGGCCTGCCTCCAGGGCTGCCAGAGCCGATGCCGGCAGCACCGCGTTGCCGCGAGCGCCGCTGCGGCAGGGGCCGCAGAGAGCGACGGCGACGGGACCCGGCCGTCCCCGCCGGGCGACGTGGATGTGGGCTGCGACCGCCCTGCCGGTGAGCCGGGCGAAGGTCAGGCGCCACACGAGGGAGCCGGTGATCCCTTCCTTCGCCACCGTCCCCACGAAGGAGCCGCTGGCACGCCCGACGTTCCCCGTCGGCTTCGGCACCTCCTGCCGTGCGTTGAGTGTCGCCCCGATAGCGGCGGCGACGCCGACCTGACCGCGCACCTCGCCGGCCCTGTTCGTGTCCGTATGGACGTTCACGTACGCGCCACCGGTCTGGAGCGCCGCAAGCACCGCTTCGTCGATTGCCGACGTGCCGCTCGCGGGGCTCGTGCAGGGCGCGCAGAGCGGGACCGACACCGGGCCCGGCTGGCCACGCGCCGCGACGTGGATGTGGGCTGCCGTGGCCGGGCCAGTGAGGCCGCTGAAGGTCATTCGCCACACGAGGTCACCACCCGCGGCGGAGCGGGTCGCGGTTCCGGCGAAGGCTCCGCGCGCGCCGGACACGTTGCCGGTGGGCGCAGGCACCTCCGAGGACGGGTTCATCGTCGCTACCAGGCCAATGGTGGTGGTGGCCTGGTCGCGTGCGTCGGCGCGTGTCACGACGGCGAGCGCAAGGCCGAGCGCCAATAGCGCGGTGAAGCCTGCCGTAACGAGGATCCCCCGCGAGTTTCGAAGCTGAGTGGACATCGTCCTCCTCGGGATCGAGTTGTGCTGGCCTCCGGAGTACGAGGTCGCGGGCGGATCGGATCGCGAACGCCTGGGGCGGGGTCGCGGGGACGTGGCCTCTGGCCGCGTCCCGACCGCAGTGCGCCGCGGCCGGGACGCGGCTCAAGCTACGTCCGTACTACTGAGGTTGCGCGACGATGCGGATGTAGGGCTTCGGCTCCTCCCAGCCCTCCGGCCACAGCTCCTTCGCCTCGTCGTTCGAGACCGAGCCGGCGATGATCACCTTGTCGCCCTGCTGCCAGTTGACCGGTGTCGACACCTTGTGCTTCGCGGTCAGCTGCAGCGAGTCGATCACCCGCAGCACCTCGTCGAAGTTCCGCCCCGTAGTCATGGGATAGACGAGGACCAGCTTCACCTTCTTGTCCGGCCCGATGACGAAGACGTTGCGAACGGTCTGGTTGTCCGCCGGTGTGCGCGACTTCGGGTCGCCGTCCACGTCCGCGGGGAGCATCCCGTAGAGCTTCGACACCTCGTAGTTGTCGTCGCCGATGATCGGGTAGTTGGGCGCCACGCCCTGCGTCTCCTCGATGTCGCGTGCCCATCCCTCGTGGTCGCCCGTCGGGTCGACGGAGAGGCCGACAATCTTGACGTTGCGTCGGTCGAACTCCGGTTTGATGCTCGCCATGTAGCCGAGCTCAGTCGTGCACACGGGCGTGAAGTCCTTCGGGTGCGAGAAGAGCACGGCCCACGAGTCGCCGATCCAGTCGTGGAACGAGATCCGTCCCTCCGTGGTGTCCGCCTCGAAGTCCGGTGCCGTGTCGCCGATCGTGAGTGTCATCCCATCCTCCTGGCTCGAGAACGCTCCGCCGCGCCGGGAGCCGGCTCTCGTTCCGCAGGAGCCGCCCGACTTCTCAATTCTTCCAAATCTGAAGCGACCTGCGCGTCAGCGTCGACGGAGGGCCTTGCGGAAGACGTTCGGAGGGGTCACGCGGTCCCACGTTCGGCCGCTCGCCGCAACCCGGGTCACGGTGGCTCGGTACGTGCCGATGGAGGCGGGGCGCGCGAACGTCATCCGCCCCGTCGTCGTGCGTCCCGCGGCGCGGGCGTAGAGCTTGCCGTTCCGGTAGAGGGCGACCGTCACGGAGGCATCCCGGGCTCTGCGGCCGCCCGCGTCGACGACCGTGACGTAGACGTGGAGCGATCGCTTCGCGACGCCGTAGCGGACGGACGCCACGCGCACCGGCGGCGGCGCGGCGACGCTGACCGACGTGCTGGCCGTGAGCTGCCCGGTGGGTGTGGTCACGGTGGCCGTCACCTGGCCGACCCCCGGGCGGCGTCCGGCGGTGAACGTCGTGGTGGGGCCGGACGCGGGAGCGAGGCTGCCGAGGGTCGCGGGCGTCACCGTCCAGACGACCGACGTCGGTGTCTCGTTGCCGAACTGATCGATCCCGACCGCGGTGAGCGGCGCCGTGGCGCCGGGCAGCAGCGAGGACGCCGGCGGATCGATCCGCAGCGAGAGCGGGGCGGCCCCCGTCACCGTGAGCTGCTGCGTCCCCGTCACGACGCCCGCGGCCGATGCCGTGAGCGTCACCGTGCCGGCGGTCGCGTCCTGGTAGAAGAGCTGCGCCGTCGCAAAGGCCCCCGCCGGGAGCTCGAGCGTCAGCGTCGGAGCGAACGGCCCTGCCGCGCTCGTGGCGAGGCCGCCCGTCGGGGACGACGACGACACGGTCACCGCGACGGGTGTCAGCGGCTTTGCCGCGACACCCGCGACCTGGGCCCGCAGGGACAACGGCGCCGAGACGACGCCGGCGCCGATGGCCTGCGGGGCGGACACGAACGCGAGCGTCGTGGGCGACCAGGTGCGGAACACGCGCCACTTGTCGGTCAGCGCTGCGCCGAGAAGCTCGCCGGCGCACCAGAGATTCCGGCCGTTCGGGCCGCACGCCCGCACCCCCGGGTCGGCAGGAGTCTCGAACGCGGAGTCTCGGATCGCGGTCGCCAGTCGATCGAGGACGCTGCCCGTCATCGCCGCCCATTCGGTCGTGGGAACCGAGCCCGAGTTGCGCGGCGCCCACGCGAAGCCCCAGTGGTCGCTCGCGTGACCGAAGCGCGCACTGTGATTGCGCATCGCGTACACCTGGGCGGACACGAAGTGCTGCATCAGGCCGGGGTCCACGTGCGTGTAGCCAAAGCCGAAGTCCCACTGGAACGCCGCGTTGCCGAGGGGACCCGCGGCCGTGGCGAGGAAAGCGTTCGCCGTCCCAGAGGCGGTTCCGCCGACGCCGGCGAGCAGATCGCCGTGACGCAGGTAGTCCACGAGCGCGTCGCGGCGACCGGCGATGGGCGCCCCCGGCGCGGCGTAGCTTCGCACGTCCCCGTATGCCTCCTGCGACCAGTCGCTCACGTACGCATTCATGTCCGCCCAGAAGGCGGCGTCCTGGAGCCACTCCTGCAGACGCGCCTTGTACGTCGCGACCTCGGTGACACGCTGCCCGATGCCGACGACGAACACGACTCCCCGCGTGGGTGGACCTTCGCCACCCGCATCGAAGAGACCGCGGAGGAACTCACGGAGGTTCGCTCGTCCCGCCCCCTCGCCGCGACGCATCGCGGACGTGACCTCGTTGAGCGCCCAGGTGTCGCCCGCCGTGACGTCGAATCCGGCAGCAGCCATCTTCCGTCGCGCGTCGATGCCCGCCTGGTACCAGGTCGAGCCCGTGCTCGCGACCCACTTCTGCCACGTCGTCAGGTGGATCTCCGCGAGCGCGTGAAAGGTCGGGCCGAGCGCGCGGATCTGCGCGGCGTGGCCGGGCCGCTGCCTTGTCTTGTCAGCGGTGACCGGCGGGACCGAGACGTAGTACTGGGCGCAGGGAGATGCCTTGGCCGCGAGCGTCGTCGCCAGGCGCAGCCAGTCCCCCGGCGCGTAGAAGACCGCACGCAGTGGGCGACAGGTCTGCTGCGCCTCGAGCGGGTGGAACTCCACTCGGCGCGTCAGCCGCTCCCAGAGCCGTTGCGTCGCCTGCGGCTCGAGCGACGGGACAGGCTCCGGCTGCGTGGAGATCGCGGCCGGCGCGGGCTGCGCGAGGACGACGAGGAGGGCGCACGCTGCCAGCGCGAGCAGCGCGAGGCGCTGGACGGACGACCCCATGACCCGGTCCATCGCGGAAGGGTACGCGAGGCTCGTTAAATGATCGTTTGGATCTCGGCAGGCAACGGAAACGTGGCGACGAGCAACGTTCCGGCGCCATCGGGGCTGTCGACGTCCAGGACTCCTCCGAGTGCCTCGACGCGATCCTTGAGCCCGCCGAGGCCCGTGGCCTCCTCCGTCCCGCACTCCACGCACGCGCCGCCGATCCCGTCGTCTCGCACCACGACCGTGAGGGTCCCGTTCTCCTGCACCGCGCTCAGCCAGATCCGCGACGCCTGCGCGTGCTTGACGGTGTTGGTCGCCGCCTCGGCGCAGACGTAGTACGCCGCCGCCTCGAGCGCCGGTGGAATCCGCCGGGCGATGCGCACGTCGAGCTCGACGGGCACCGTCGAGCGCGTGGCGCCCGCGCGCAGAGCAGCCTCGAGCCCTTCGCGGGCGAGCAACGGCGGGTGCAGCCCACGCGCGAGCTCACGGAGATCCTCGATCGCGCCCTGAAGCTCCTCGAGCGCGCCGTCGGCAAGCGCCCGCAACTCCGCGTCATGCGAGACCTTCGTCGCGAGCGAGCGCAGCGGCAGCAGTGTGGTCGTCAGGCGTTGCTGCGCGCCGTCGTGGAGGTTTCGCTCGAGACGCCGGCGCTCGGCGTCTCCCGCTCTCACGATCCGCAGCCGCGAAGCGTTGAGCTGCTCGAGCTTCGTCACGAGATCGCGATGGAGACGATCGCGCTCCATGGCGATCCGCAGGACCGGCACGAAGGACCGCATGAAGTGGGGATCGTCCAGCAGGCGGGCTCTGTGGAGGATCGCACCGATCTTCCGGCTCTCGTACTGGACGGGCGTCACGACCCCGCCGGGGACGGGCGCGGGCTCGGCCGGGACGCCCTCCACGTCGACGTAGCGCCTGCGCTCCCAGTCCCACCAGAACACGCGGAGCGCCGGATCGTCGAGGATCTCGCGCAGCGCGGACTGAACCTGCGCCGGCGACGCAAGGTCGGGAATCGCGTGGAAGACGCGACCGATGGTCTCCAGCCAGGAGCCTGCCTCACCCACGGCACCCGTTGTAGCGGATCGCGCTCGGAACGGCGACGCGAGGTCTCGTGACTACGCTAGCCGGCATGGCCGCGCGTCGCCCCCACCCCGCCCCGTCGGGCCCGCATGCGGGCCTGCCGGCTGCCCCATCGAGGCGCCTACGATCGCGCCTCGATCGACGCCGTGCTACGGCCCGGTCTCGTCGCGTAGGACAATGAGCGCGATGCAGGCGCCTGCTTTCGAGACGGTCGTGATGAAGTTCGGCGGCTCGTCGGTCGCCGATCCCGAGAAGATTCGTCTCGTTGCGCAGCGGTTCGTCGACGCGCGGCGGCGAGGCCTGAACGTCGTCGGAACCGTGTCGGCCATGGGGAAGACCACGGACTCGCTCATCGCGCTCGCGACCGACGTCTCCCCAACGCCGAACCCGCGCGAGCTCGACATGCTGCTCTCGACCGGTGAGCGCATCGCCTGCGCGCTCGTGGCGATGGCGATCTACGACCTCGGCGAGCAGGCCGTCTCGTACACCGGGTCGCAGGCCGGGATCCTGACCGACTCCGCCCACACACGCGCGAAGATCCGCGAGATCCGCGGCGACCGGGTTCGGGCTTCCTTGGCCGAGGGCAAGATCGTGCTGGTCGCCGGGTTCCAGGGCTTCTCACGCGAGACGATGGACATCACGACGCTCGGTCGCGGTGCGGGTGACCTGACCGCCGTCGCGCTCGCGGCCGCACTCGGCGCAGCCTGCGAAATCCATTCGGACGTCGCCGGGGTGTTCACCGCCGACCCCCGGCTCGTCCCGGAAGCGCGGAAGATCCCGGTGATCTCCTACGACGAGATGCTCGAGATGGCATCGTCAGGGGCGAAGGTCCTCGCGCTGCGCTCGGTGGAGCTCGCCCGGGGCCACGGAGTTCGGATTCACGCGCGATCGACGTTCTCGGACGAGGAGGGAACCTGGGTGCAGGACACAGGCATGGAACAGGCGATCATCTCGGCGGTGACGCACTCGGAGACGGACGTCGTCTTCACGCTCACCGGCATCCCCGATCGGCCGGGCGTCGCGGCGATGATCTTCGACGCGGTCGCGGCCGCCCAGGTCAACGTGGACACGATCATCCAGAACGTCGTCCACGGGCGTGCCGAGATGTCGTTCTCGGTGCCGACCGAGGACGTCCCAGCGACGCGCGGCGCGATCGAGACCACGCAGTCGGAGCTCGGGGCCTACGACGTCCAGATGAACGAGCAGCTGGGCAAGGTGTCGCTGATCGGCGCGGGGATGCGGTCACATCCAGGGGTCGCGGCGACGATGTTCCGCACGCTCGCCGAGCTCGAGATCAACCTGGAGATGATCTCGACCTCGCCGATCAAGATCTCCTGCATGATCGCGCGCGACCGGATCCCGGAAGCGGTGCGTGCCTTGCACGCCGCCTTCGAGCTCGAGCGGGAGCCGGAGCCCGAGCCGACGATCTGAGCGGGACGTGGGCTTTGCCCGCTCGTCGTGCAGTTCGGTCGGGACGCGGCTGAAGCCACGTCCCCAGCAGGCTCCGGTACGAGCGTGCCGAATGTGCGGACATGGACGAACGGTGGGTGCGCGTGCTCGTCACGGCGGCCGTCTGGCTCGCCGTGCTCGCGGTCGTGCGCTGGCTGCTCGGGCGCGCCTACGCGGAATGGGAGCGACGCCAGACGGACACCGACCCGGCAGTCGTCGCCCGTCGTCGCACCACGTTCAGCTTCCTCCAGCGCTTGACGATCGTGATCGTCGCGGTCATCGGCGCCTGGAGCGTGCTGTCGATCTTCCCGCAGACCGAGGAGATCGCCCACGCGCTGCTCGCGTCGAGCGCGGTGATCGCGCTGATCGCAGGGCTCGCGCTGAGCACGCCGCTCGGGAACCTCGGTGCCGGGGTGCTCGTCGCCTTCACGCAGCCGGTCCGGATCGGAGACCGTGTGACGATCGGTGAGCACACGGGCTTCGTCGAGCAGATCAACATGATCTACACCGCGCTCCTCACCGACGACGAGAGGCGCGTCTTCGTGCCGAACACACAGCTCGCGAGCAACGCGATCGTGAACCGCACCATTCGCGATCCGCGCCGTGTGGTCACAGTGGAGATCCCGGTGCGCCTCGGGGCGCCACTCGACGACGCTCGGTCGACGATCCTGCGCGCGATCGATTCCGTCGAGGGCTTCCACCACGGGAGGGCGAAGGTGCTGGTCGGCGACGTGAGCGGCAACGTCATCATGCTCACGGCGATCGCCTCGGCGCCGCTCGACGCGAACGTCACACAGCTCGGCTCGGATGTCCGCGAGGCCGCCCTGAGCGCACTCGCGGAGGCAGGTCACCTCGCAGCGTGAGAGCAGGTGTCGGACCGGGGTCCGACACCGCCCCCAGCGCTGCCTCTAAACGCAGTCGCGCAGCGGCTGTGCCTCCGGCAGGGTCTCGAGCCGCTTCAGCGTGTTGTTCTCGATCTGGCGGATGCGCTCGCGGGTGACGCCGAACTCGCGGCCCACCTCCTCGAGCGTGCACGGCGCCTCGCCGAGGAGCCCGAACCGGAGCTCGATGACCTTGCGGTCTCGCTCCGGAAGAGAGCCGAGCGCAGCCTCGATGTCCTCCCGGCGGAGCGAGAGCGAGGCCGTGTCGAAGGGTGACTCTGCCTGGTCGTCAGGCACGAAGTCGCCGAGCGAGGAGTCCTCCTCCTCGCCGATCGGCTTCTCGAGCGACACGGGGAGCTGCGCCATGCGCAGGATCTCGCGCACCTCGTCGGTCGTCATCTCGAGCTCCTCCGCGATCTCCTCGGGGCGAGGCTCTCGACCCAATCGCTGAACGAGCTGGCGCTCGATGTGGACGACCTTGTTGAGCTTCTCGACCATGTGCACCGGGATGCGGATGGTTCGCGCCTTGTCGGCGATGGCGCGCGTGACCGCCTGCCGGATCCACCAGGTCGCGTACGTCGAGAACTTGAACCCCTTGCGGTAGTCGAACTTCTCCACAGCCCGGATCAGGCCGAGCGAGCCCTCCTGGATGAGGTCGAGGAACGTGAGCCCGCGGCCCAGGTACCCCTTCGCGATCGAGACGACGAGTCGCAGGTTCGCCTCGATCATGTGCTGCTTGGCCAGCATGTCGCCGCGCTCGATCCGCTTGGCGAGCGTCACCTCCTGATCGGCCGTGAGGAGCGGCACCTTGCCGATCTCGCGGAGGTAGAGCCGTAGCGAGTCGAGGGACGGCTCGACCGTCAGATCGAGCTTCGGCGCCGCCGCCTCCTCGGGCGGCACGATCGGCTGCTCGTGCGGCAGCGTCTTGTGCTGCTCCCCTTCGACCAGCTCGATCGAGTGGTCGATGAGGTAGGTCGTGAACTCCTCGAGCTGATCCTTGGTGAGATCGACGTCCTCCACGGACTTCGTGATCTCGTCGTACGTCAGGAAGCCCTTTTCCTGTCCCTGCTCGACGAGCTTGTGCAGCTCCTCGACGTCTGGAAGGGCGATTTCGACGGAGAGCATGAACCTCTGTTACCCCCTGGTTGACGGAGACAGACACCCTCGAACGCAAAGAGCCGGACCTTCGTCGCCCCGGCTCTGACCCTTCAGGCGGCGCATCGTATACACGCTGTTCACCTTTGGGAAGGAGCAGATACTCGATTCTCGATCATTTCGACCTTCCCGCGACAGCACCGCGGGTCGTCACGCGGAGGCTTCCCACGAGATCGCCCCGGCTGTTACGCAGCTCGTCGCCGCCGAGCCCATCGACCTCGACCTCGAGGAGGGAGAGGAGGCGCGACAGAGCGGGCGTGATCGCGCGGAAGGCGCCGTCGACGACCTTGACGGCGATCCCGAGCCCGTCGGGCGACGCGGCACAGAAGAGCCCCTCCGCCCCGCCCTTCGCGACCCAGCCGTCGAGCGCGCGGATGAGAAGAGCGTCTGCCGCAACGGGGCCGCGCAGTAGGTCCGGATGCGCTCGCATCGCTCTCACGATGCGGTTGCCGCCCTCGAGCGCGGCAAGTCGCGTGAACGCATGCGCCGCGCGCTCGAGCGTCATCCCGAAGGTCACGACGCCGCACCCGTCGACGGCCAGCGGCATCGCCGAGGAATCGAGCTCCGCCGCGGTCGCAACCTCTTCCAGCATCGCGCGCTGGCACGGATGGTCGGGCCGGTGGTAGCCCTCGATCGGCCAGCCCTGCGCGCGGCAGAGCGCAAGGAACCCCGCGTGCTTGCCGGAGCAGTTGTGCTCGATCCTCGTCGGCTCGGGCCCGCACTCGAGGTCGTCCTCTGTCGCGGGCGCCTCGGCGAGGATGCGACGGACGACAGCGAGCTGCTCGGGCCTCGCCCGATGCGAGGCGCAGAGGAGCGCGATCTGCTCGTCGTCGAGCTCGGGCCGCGCCCGGACGACGGGCAGCGCCTGGAGCGGCTTCGCCGACGAGCGGAGCAACGTGACGAGCTGGGGGTCGCCGGCGGCGAGCTCGACGCCGCCGTCGCGCACGGCGACGGCGTGGACGACATGCTTCGCCTCGACGACGTCGTCGCGCACTACCTCGACGAGGAACGGCTCCACGGCGCGGGAGCCTAGCGGCGCCTAGGAGGCTTATAGGCTGATGACATGCCCGAGCTGCCCGAAGTCGAGGCATGGGTGCGTGAGCTCGACCCGCTCGTGTCGCGCGCGCCCGTCGAGACCGCGCGGCCCGGTCACATCGCGACGCTGAAGACGTTCGATCCGCCGCCGAGCGCGCTCGAGGGGCAACGCTTCGCCGGGAGCCGGCGATGGGGGAAGAACCTCCTGTTTCCGACCGAGGACGGCGAGCTCGTCGTGCGCGTGCATCTGATGAGCGCCGGGCGCCTGCGCTATCTCCACGTCGGGAAGAAAGGGCCGAAGAAGCCGATGTTCCAGATCCGCTTCGCCGACGGCGGCGAGCTCCTGCTGACGGAGGCAGGCAAGAAGAAGCGTGCCGGAGTCTGGCTCCTGACACCGGAGCAGCTCGACGCGGAGCTCGCACACCTCGGGCCCGACGCCCTCGAGATCGACGCCGAGACCCTCGGCGGGATCCTCGGCCGGGAACGCCGACAGCTCCACCCGTTGCTCCGCGACCAGCGCGCGCTCGCCGGCATCGGGCGTGCGCACGCGAACGAGATCCTCTGGGAGTCGCGGCTCTCGCCTTTCCGACTGTCGACCGACCTCGGGGACGAGGAGACCGAGACGCTGGCTCGTGCGATCCACGACGACCTCGCCCGTGGCCTCGAGCTTCGTCTGGCGGGCAAGGGGGACGCGGCCGTGTACCGCATCCACGGCCACTTCGGCGAGCCGTGCCCCCGCTGCGGCGAGACGCTGCGTCGCGTGGATTTCGAGGAGCACACGATCACGTACTGCCCGACCTGCCAGACCGGCGGGCGGATCCTCAAGGATCGGCGCCTCTCGCGGCTCCTGCGCTGATGATCGACCGGTACCGTGGCCGAGGTGGGCGACCTCCCGCTCGTCGGCGATATGCAGGCATCCGCGCCGCCCGTCGAGCTTGCGCTCTCGCGCGCAGGCGTCACCGGTGTGCACAAGGCGATCCGCATCCGTCGCGGCGAGCAGGAGATCCTCATGGCGGCCGAGATCGACTGCACCGTCGACCTCGCCCGCGGCCAGAAGGGCGTCCACATGTCGCGCTTCCCGGAGCTGTTCGACGAGGCGATCGACGAGGCCGTGCTCGGCGAAGGGCTCCTCGTCGAGGTTCTCGCCGACCGGATCGCCTCGCAGATCGTCGAGCGCCAGAGGGCGCTCCGCGCCGAGGTGCGCATCGTCGCGCGATGGCCGCTGCGGCGACGCACTCCCGTCACTGACCTCGTCACGCAGGAGATGGTGTCGCTGCTCGGCATCGCAGCCGCCAACGGCTCGCGGTCGCGACGGGTCGTCGGCGTCGAGGCGACGGGGATCAACGCGTGCCCGTGCGCGCAGGACCTCGTCCGCGGGCGCGCCGCCGAGCGTCTGGCCGAGGCGGGCTTCGCGGACGACGCGGAGCGGATCCTCGAGCTCGTCCCGCTCGCGACGCACAACCAGCGCGGCCACGGCACCCTCCTGGTCGGCACTGCGACGGAGCTCGACGCCGAGGAGCTCGTGGGCATCGTCGAACGATCGATGAGCGCGCCCGTCTACGAGCTGCTGAAGCGACCTGACGAGCTCCATGTCGTCGAGCACGCGCACAGGCGGCCCCGGTTCGTCGAGGACTCCGTGCGAATCGCCGTCAAGGAGCTCCTCGACACGCACGCCGACCTCGACCACGACGACTTCGTGCTTTCCCGCCAGGTGAACATGGAGACGATCCACGATCACGACGTCGTCGCCGAGCGCTGGGGAACCGTGGGCGAGATCCGGGCCGAGCTCACGGGCGACACCGCCGCGGCACGCCAGACGTCGCTCGAGAACTGGCTCCGCGGCTGAAGCTTGTGTTGAATCAACACGAGCGTTGCCGGGCCGGCGCGGGCTCAGGTCGCGGTGCGTGAGAAGCGCGGCTCGGTCCCGGCAAGCAGCCGGCGGATGTTCTGCCGGTGGAGAGCAAGGACGCCGATCGCCGCCACCGCAGTGAACCCGACGATCGGCCACGACGCGCCGAAGGCGTAACAGAGCAAGGGCAGCGCCGCGGCCGCGACGATCGACGCCAGGGAGGCGAAGCGGAACGCAGCGAAGGCGACGACCCACAGCACGAGGCATGCCACCGCGGCGAGCGGAGCGAGCGCTAAGGCGACGCCGCCTGCCGTCGCGACCATCTTCCCGCCTTTCGAGAAGCCGAGGAACACGGGCCGTGCGTGACCCACCATCGCCGCCGCGCCGGCGAGCACGCCGACCCAGTCGCCGCCGAGCCAGAGACCGACGGCGGCCGGGACGAACCCCTTGGCGACGTCGAGGATCGCGACGGGCACGCCGAGCGAGCGGCCGTAGACGCGCCAGACGTTCGACGCCCCGACGTTGCCGCTCCCGCGCTCGCGCACGTCCTCCCCTCGCAGGAGGCGTGGCAGGAGATAGCCGAACGGCACCGACCCGAGCAGGTAGCCGCCGAGCACGAGCAGCGCGTCGGTCATTGAATGGGGGTTTGTCCCCGGGGTCTGTCCCCGGAGGGAACCGACCCCCGCGGGCCTAGGGCGAGGCAGAGCGTCACGGGGAACAGGCCCCTCCGGGGACAGTCCCCAGGGGGGCCAGTCCCCTGAGCTCCATCAGGACGGAATGTGGTACGCCGCGATCCAGCCGTTGATCACATCCCAGTCGAGGTTCTCGAAGAAGGCGTCGATGTAGGACGGCCTGTCGGTCTGGTAGTCGAGGAAGTAGGCGTGCTCGTAGACGTCGAGAGCGACCAGCGGCGTGGCGTTCCAGACGGGGAACGAGTTCTGCGCGTCGCCGATGTAGTTGAACAGGCGACGCTCGTCCCAGTCGTACGCTGTCCAGGCCCAGCCCCGGCCCGCGATCCCTGTCGCCTTCAGGTCCTTGCGCCAGGCGTCCACCGAGCCGAAGTCTCGCTCGACGAGCCCGCGAAATGCCCCGTCCGGGTCGCCGCCGGCGCCGCCGAGGTGCGCGAAATAGAGCTCGTGGTTCTTGATCCCACCGATCGCGAACGTGAGGTCGACCTTCAACGCCCGCACGTCCGAGTACACCTGGTTCGCCTTCTCGAGGTCGACTCCAGCAAGTGCGCCGAGAATCTCGTTCCGCTTCGCCACATACCCCTGATAGAGGCGGTAATGCGCCTCGACCGACGCTCGCGAGATGCCCTGGAGCTGCTGCAGCCGGGGGTCGAGTGGACGGGCGGCGATCTCCTCGAACGGCGGCATGGCGCTCCTTGCCTCGGCGGGACAGGACGCGCGGCAGCATATCCTTGGCGCGGACGAAACGACCGAAGGAGAGAGACCGATGCCGCACGCCGTTCCCGACCTCGGCTACGCGTTCGACGCGCTCGAGCCGCACATCGACGCACGCACGATGGAGATCCACCACGACAAGCATCACGCCGCCTACGTGACGAACCTCAACGCTGCTCTGGAGGGGACCGACGTCGGCGAGCAACCGATCGAGGAGCTGATCGCAAACCTCGACCAGGTGCCCGAGGACAAGCGGACCGCGGTGCGCAACAACGGCGGCGGGCATGCCAACCACACGCTCTTCTGGGAGATCATGGCGCCGGGCGGAGCGCCCGGGCCGTCCGGGGCGCTCGCCGGCGCGATCGACGGGCTCGGCGGCCTGGAGGCCGTCAAGGCGGCGGTCAACGACGCCGGCGTCAAGCGCTTCGGCTCCGGGTGGGCGTGGATCGTGCGGAGCGGCGACGAGATCGAGGTGACGTCCACGCCGAACCAGGACTCACCGCTCATGGAGGGCAAGTCGCCGGTCCTCGGCATCGACGTCTGGGAGCACGCGTACTACCTCACCTACCAGAACCGTCGCCCGGATTACCTCGCCGCGTGGTGGAACGTCGTCAACTGGGACGTCGTCGGAGCGAAGTTCGACGCAGCCGGCTGAAAGCCGCTCCGGGAAGACAATCCGGAGGGGGTCGCTGTCCGTAGTCCTGTTGTGGACGCGGCGGTCACGCTCCGGATCGACTTGCCCCTGCGCTGGAGACTGGCGAGCATCCCGAACGTGGCCGACGACACCCGCACCGATGCCGAGCTGATCGCGCACGTCGCCGACGGCGACGGCGTCGCGTTCGAGGAGCTCCACCGCCGGTACGCGCGCTCCGTGCTCGGGATCGCGTTGCGCCGGATCGGCGATCGCGGTCGGGCGGAGGACGCGACGCAGGACACGTTCGCCAGCATCTGGCGCTCGGCATCTCGTTTCGATCCTGGCAAGGGTGAGGCGACGTCGTGGCTCTACACGGTCGCCCGCAACGCGATTGTCGACGGCCTGCGTCGCAAGCGCGAGCCGCCGGTCGACGAGGCACCGGAGCTCGCCGCTCTGGACCCGGGACCAGACGACGCGGCCGAGAGCGGCTGGGTCGCATGGCGTGTCCATCGGGCGCTCGAGACCCTTCCCGAGCAGGAGCGCTCGCTGGTGCAGCTCGCATACTGGAGCGGGATGTCCCAGAGCGAGATCGCGGACTACCTCGGGGTGCCGCTCGGGACGGTCAAGACCCGAACGCGCTCGGCGCTGCGGCGTCTTGCGGATGAACTGGGGGATGAGCTGGAATGAGCGACCTTCGCGACCTCGTCGGCGACGAGGATTTGGATCCGATCGAGCGCGCGCGGCTCGAACAGGTCCACGACCTGCTCGTGCGCGCGGGGCCGCCGCCCGAGCTGCCGCCGTCGCTCGCCCATGCGCCGGAGCCGCCCGCGGCCAGGGTGCTGTCGTTCCCGCGCCGCTATCGGTACACAGCCCTGGCGGCTGCGGCGATCGTCGCCGTCTCGCTCTTCGGCCTCGGCTACCTCGCGGGCGGCGGGCCTGATCCAGGCCCCGTGCGGACAGTGGTGATGACCGGCGCGGGTGACGCGCGCGCCGATCTCGACGTGTTCGAGAGGGACGCGGCGGGCAACTGGCCCATGGAGCTTCGCGCCGAAGGGCTTCCCGCAGGCCGCTACGAGCTGTGGCTCACACGCTCGGGCGAGCTCGCAGAGTCGTGTGGGGTCTTCGCAGTCGAGGGGGACGAGGTGGCCGTCCCGCTCAACGCGCCCTTCCCGTTGAGGCAGTTCGACGGGTGGGTCGTCGTCCGCGCGGGACAGGACGAGCCCGTCCTGACGACGTAAGGGGAGAGGAGCGTGGCGCCGGGCCGTCGCGGCCCGGCGCCACCGCGAATCACTTTGAGCTCTTAGCCCTTGTCGTGGCCCTTCGCCTTCCCGTTCCCGTTTCCGGGCGCGGACGGGGTGGTGGCGACCGTCGACGCAGGTGCGCCTCCGGCCTTTGCCTTGTCGGGCTTGTGCGGCTTCGCCGACCTGGAGCTCGCCGGCTCAGAGACCTCACGGCCCCGGTATCCCCTGTCGCGCGTGCCTGCTTCGCGGCCTTGGCAGCCTTGAGCTTCACAGCCTTGACCTTCGCGGCCTTCAGCTTCGCTGCCTTCGCGGCCCGTGCTGCGGCGCAGGGCCCCATCGTGTCGCCGTGCCGGCGCTGGTGGGCCTTCAACGCGTTGATCGAGATGCGGATCGTCACCTTGCCCTTGTGACAGATGGTGACTTTCGCGCCGTACTGGTACTGGCCAAGCCCGGATTGAGGCTTGGCGGGCTTCGCCAGGCCTCCGGCCAGACCCGTGCCGCCGATCGCGGCGAACGCGACGACGGCCCCGAGTGCCACGCCGATGGTGACCCCGAGACGTGCGGACCTGCGTCTCTGCATGGTGTCCCCCTCTCGTCGGAGCAATCTTGCAGAGTAACGGACGATACCCCTCGACGCTCCGAGGGCAAACCCCCAACTCAGGGATCGGCTGCCTCGACGGCATCGAGCTCGGGGGCCAAGGGGTTCAGGCGCCTGACACGCGTCAACGCCGTGTCACGCTCCTGCCCCTCGGATGCGAGGGCGAGCGCGAGCCATGCTGTCCAGGCGGCGGGATCCTCAGCCGTGGCGCGCCGGAGTGCCTCTCGGGCGGCTTCGCGCCGGCCGGCGGCAAGCTCCGCTTCCCCGAGGAGCTGCCAAGGCTCGGCGGCCCACGGCGCGAAGCGCCGGGCACGTTTCGCCTCCTCCCTTGCCGTCGCCGCATCCCCGCGGTCGAGCGACTCGTGCGCCTCGGCCACCGCGCCGTTGCCGGCGTGTGCGGCGAGGGCAGCGACGGCCAGCAACGCCGCCCCGCCGAGCAGTGCCGCGCGGCCGGCGCCGCGGAGCGGCACCGAGCCGGCCTCGCCGCCGAGGCGAACGACGGACACGGCGAGCAGCACCGTGCAGAGAGACACAGCCGGGAGCTCCCAGTCCCAGTCCAGCGCCGCATGGGCGAGCAGCGCGGCGTACGCCGCGAGGGCCGCCCGACCGGCGATCGTGGTCGCAGCGCGCCGTGAGGCCAGCAACGGCACTGCGAACGCGACGAGGAGGAGCGCGAGCCCGACCGGCCCGAGCTCCGCAAGCGTCTCGAGATAGAGGTTGTGGGCGTCCTTGACGAAGAAGAGAGCCGGGCGCTCGACGAGCCAGGTCCGCTCGTAGCCGCCTGCCCCGGCGCCGAGGACGGGGTCCCGTCCGACCATCGTGAGCGCGACGTCCCAGTAGTCGCTGCGGAAGCTCGTGGACGGCCTGAGGAGTCGTTCGGGCGCGCCCTGTTGGCTCGCCGGAATCGAGCGCGCGTCCTGCACCTCGTGTGCGAAGACGGTGACGAGGCCGACCACGGCCACGATCGCAGCCGCCACGGCGGCCGCGGCCGCCACACGTCGTGGGATGTTCGGCCAGGGGATGCGCGGTGGCCGCGTCGCGAGGACGGCCGCCATGAGTGTCACCAGCGCGAGCGCGACGAGGCCCGCCAGCTCGCGTCCGCTGAGGCCGGGCTCGTCGAAGTCGCCGGCCAGGGCTGCGACCACGACGGCCAGCCCGGCGGACGTCGCCGCGACCGCGATGCTTCCCGCGACACCCCTCGAGCGCGCAGTGACCGCCAGCACGACGACCCCCAGTGCCGCGGCCACGAGCGACCCCCGCGAAAGGGAGAGGTACAGCGCAGCGGCTGCGGGCGCCGCCGCGGCCGCACCCATCGCCGCACGCCAACGCGGCGCCCCGGCCGCAAGACCGAGCCCGAGCAGGAGCGTCGTCGCAGCGAGGATCCCCGCCGCATTCGCGTAGCCGACCGGGAGCTCGAGCCGGTCGTCAGCAGGCCCGGCGCCGACCACGTGCTCGACGAGACCGCCCCACGTGACGAGCCCCGCGCCGGCGAGGACAGCGAGCACGAGGTCGTCCGCCCGCCGCCGCGGGACGGCGAGAAACGCCGTTGCGGCTGCACCGGCATAGAGCAGCGCGCGCTCGGCCTCGAGGATCGCCGCATCCGGGGCGATCGCCCAGGCTCGAGACGCTGCGGCCCACACCGCGAAGGCCGACAGCCCGCCCACGAGCAGCAGCGCATGCCGGTCGAGCTCGACCCGGTCGGCGAGGATCGCGACGGCCGCCACGGCGATTGCCTCGACGAGCAGCACCGCTCCCCAGGTCCGCGGGAAGTACCCGCCGCTCGACCACGCGACCGCAACGATGACGGCCGCAGGCACGACGACCGTGGCGAGACGAGCGGGCACGATCCGAAACCGTACGGCCGCGGACCCGAAGGCGCGGAACGCGAACGACTCGGTCCACAAAAAACACTGAGCCGGCAAACCCGAAGGCCCGCCGGCTCAGATGGCGAGACTCTAGGGGCCGCGACTCCTCCGGCGCAAGGGATATCCGAGCGGAAAGCCGCAAATTGCGGCATTTCGTTCGAAGAGGGCCTATGCGCGCCGGATCGCGAGAACCCTGGCCTTCCAGGCCCCCCGCGGCGCTTCGACGTCGACGACCGCGCCGACGCCCGCGCCCATCAGCGCGCGGCCGAGCGGCGAGTCGGGCGAGACGCCGCCGACGGCGGAGATCGTGACCTCCATCGGCTCGCCGTGCTCGTCCTCGACGTCGACGATCGACCCGGGGCCGACGTGGTCGTCGGTGTCGTGCTCGACCACGACGGCCGTCCGAAGGCGCTCGCGCAGTTTCGCGATACGCGCCTCGAGGAGCCCCTGGTCGTTCTTCGCGGCGTGATACTCGAAGTTCTCGGAGAGGTCGCCGAATGCGCGGGCCGTCGCGATCGCCTCGATCGCCGCCGCGCGGCGCGGCCCCTCGAGCTCCGTCAGCTCGGCCGCGAGGGCCTCGCGTTGCTCCTGGGTCAGGATCTCGCCGTCGCTGCTCACGGCAGGGACGGTACCGAAGCGCCGACCGCAGCCCACCGTCGGTTGCGGAGCGAGCGGAGAGTCTAGGATCCCCGGCCCGCGATCGAGCTCAGGAGGCCGTGCATGTCCGAGACCACCGATGGAACTGTCGTCCGCCTGCCGGGAGACGGCGAGACCACCTCGCTCTTCGGGGACACCTACACCGTCAAGGCGTCAGGCGACGAGACCAACGCGGCCCTTTCGGTGATCGAAGCCGAGCTGGCGCCCGGGAGCAGCGGGACGCCTCTCCACGTGAACACCCGCGAGGCGGAGAACTACTACATCCTCGAGGGCACGCTCACCTTCAGACTCGGCGAGAGCACCGTCGAGGCGCCCGCCGGGTCGTTCGTCCACATCCCGCAGGGCGTCGTCCATACCCACTGGAACGCCACGTCCGCGCCCGTGCGGCTCCTGGGCGTTCCCGCTCCGGCCGGCTTCGAGACGTTCTTCGCCGAGCTCGCCGAGCTCGTGGCCTCGATGCCGCCCGGCCCACCGGACATGAGCCAGATCGGCGCGCTCTACGGACGATTCGGGCTCGAGGTCGTCGGGCCGCCGCCGAACAGCTGAGCTGAGCGCACGGATCCGGCTTGCGCCGGACGCCCTCTCGTCAGGCGTCGGGGTGCACCCGCTCGTACGTCACGTGCGTCCAACCGTCGCCCGGACGCCGGCCGATCTCGCGCCACTGAGACCAGTCGACGTCCGGGAACAGGGTGTCGCCCTCCGGCTCGGCGTCGACGAACGTCAACGCGAGCCGATCCGCGAGGGTCAGCGCTTCGGCGTAGATCTGCGCCCCACCGACGACGAACACCTCGTCGTCGAGTAGAGCGGCGGCCTCCAGCGCGTCCGGAACGCTTCCCGCCCGGACGACTTGCTCGGAGTCGGCCTGCCAATCGGCCTGGCGGGTCACGACGACGGTCGTTCGCCCCGGGAGCGGCCGGCCGACAGACTCGTACGTTCGCCTGCCCATGACGAGGACGTGGCCGAGGGTCGCCTCCTTGAAGAGCCGCAGCTCGTCGGGCAGATGCCACGGAAGCCCGCCGTCGACGCCGATCACGCCGTTCCGCGCGATCGCGGCGAGGATCGTGATCAAACTGCGATCGGCGCCTTGATCGCTGAATGCGGGTCGTACCCGACAACCGAGATCGAGTCGAGCTCGAAGTCGTCGATCTCGCGGCACGAGGGGTCGAGCTCGAGCCGCGGGAGCGGCCGCGGCTCGCGCGTCAGCTGCTCGCGCGCCTGATCCAGGTGGTTGAGGTACAGGTGGGCGTCTCCGAGCGTGTGCACGAAGTCACCGGGCTCGAGCTCGGTGACCTGCGCGACCATGTGCGTGAGCAGCGCGTACGAGGCGATGTTGAAGGGCACGCCGAGGAACAGGTCGGCCGAGCGCTGGTAGAGCTGGCACGAGAGCCGCCCGTCCGCCACGTAGAACTGGAAGAGCGCGTGGCACGGGGCGAGCGCCATCTCGGGTAGGTCGGCGACGTTCCACGCGCTGACGACGTGGCGACGAGAGTCGGGGTCGCTGCGGATCTGCTCGATCACCCCCGCGAGCTGGTCGATGTGGCGACCGTCCGGGGTCGGCCACGAGCGCCACTGGCGGCCGTACACCGGGCCGAGCTCGCCGCCCTCGTCCGCCCATTCGTCCCAGATGGTGATGCCGCGCTCCTGCAGCCAGCGGACATTGGAGTCGCCGCGGACGAACCACAGGAGCTCCCCGGCCACCGCGTGGAAATGCACCTTCTTCGTGGTGACGAGCGGGAACCCGTCGGCGAGGTCGAACCGCATCTGATGCCCGAACACGCTGAGCGTCCCGGTACCCGTGCGATCGTCCTTGCGCGTCCCCTCGTCCAGCACCCGCTGGAGAACGTCCAGGTAACGCCTCACGGGGCCGACGGTACCACGGGTACCGGCGCGTCTCCGCGGAGCGATCCGGTCAGCGCAAGACCGGCTCGTCGTGGAGGATCCAGAACGCGAGGGCCTCGCGGTCCGAGAGGTTCCGCCACTTCTCGACGCCGCTCGTGTCGGCGAACAGCGCTTCGCCCTGGCGGAGGACGGGACGCCCCGTCGCGAGCTGGACCTGGACGAGGCCGGCCGCGACCGTGACGAGCTCCGCGCCCTTGTGGACGAACTCCGGAGTCGCAGACCCGCCGGGCGAGAGCCGAACGAGGTACGCCCGCAGCCCTGCTCTCGGATCGTCCAGCAGCGGGACCAGCCGATCGGTCTCGGCGTGGCGAGGGTCGTCCCGTCGTGTCAGCCGATACCCGGGGGCGAGGTCGCCCCGCAGCAGCTCGTCGAGAGAGATGTTGAGCTTGGCGCCGAGCTCGAGCAGCGTCTCGAGCGAGAGGCCGCGCCGGCCGCGCTCCGCCTGTGAGATGGCGCTGGCGGAGACGCCCGCGAGCCGCGCCAGCTCGCTCTGGCTCAGCCGCCGCTGCGTGCGTAGCGCCCGGAGGGCGGCACCGAGGCGCGCGGCGGTCGGCGCCGCCTCGAACACCGGCAGGCCGCCGGCCTCGAAGCGATACTTGAAGACGCGCCCTTCGACGCCCGGCGGCCGACCTTCGGCCTTGGCGATCCGCAGCGTGTCGTCGCCGACGACGAGGACGCACTGGGTGATCTCCTCGATCTCCCGGCGCAGGTTCGGCGAGTGCCTCGCCGCGGTCAGCGACCAGTAGGCGATCGCGCCGAGCTCGAGGAGGAGCGGGCACCCGCGCGCGAAGAACCGGCCCGTGAGCTCGCGGTCCCACAGGGCGCTCATCGCCTCGAGCGAATCGAACAGCACGAGGTGGCGACCCGGCTCGGCGCACCGGTGCGCGACCGCGTCGAGGAGGGGCCTCGCGTGGGAGAGCGGCGTTCCCGGGCGCGCATCGAGCACGGCCGCACGCGGGAAGCTCGCTTTCACCGCTTCAGGGGCCTGCGAGAACGTCACGAAGGTGATCGCGTCGTACAGCGTTGCTTCCGCGACCGCTCGGTAGAACGGAGCGACGGCGAGCGGGTCTTCCGTGTCGAGAACCACGTTGTCGCCCCAGTACAGGCCTCCGAGGGCCCGATCGAGCTCCGGGATGCCCGTGGATGCCGTCGCAGCGATGCTCAACTGTGAAGCCCTGCTTTCGAAATCGACACGCAGCGCGCGCAATGCTTTATACACCCGATTGTCCCCCTGCCGCCCAGCAGGAGACGTCATCCCTCCCCCACACAGGCGCTTCCGAGAATCGGGGGCGCCTGTTTTCGTCGGGGCTCAGAACAGATCGCGCGACGGGCTCGCCTCGCACCGACGGCAGCCGCTTGACATGTTTCCGACACGCGCGTAGATAACGGACTCCCGGCCGGCAGTCCGGGTGGCGCGCGCGGGGAACGGGTGCGCCGACAGCGACCACTCGACGAGGAGAGGCCCGTGCCGACCGACCTGGAAGCGTTCGTCTCAGCCGAGGGACGTGAGGAAGCCGTCCGTCACGTCCGCGAGCGCATCGACCGAGACGGGATCACGTACGTCTACTTCCAATTCCCGTCCGTGACCGGGCGGATCATGGGCAAGGGCGTCCCAGCGCAGCACTGGGAGACCATCGCGGAGAAGGGCTTCCAGCTCGTGTACGGCGCCACCGCCAACCTCTTCGTCGACCGGCACGGCGACTACATCGGCTACGGCCCCGAGGCCGCGGAGCTCGTCGGCATCCCCGAGCCCGAGACGTTCATGCCGCTGCCGTGGGACTCGAAAGTGGCACGCGTCTGGTGCCAGTGCTTCCGGAACCGCGAGGAACGCGAGGACCCTGGCGCGCTCCTCACCTCGGACAGCCGTGCGAACCTCAAGCGGACCCAGGCCGAGTTCGAGGCCGCGACCGGGCTGCACCTTCGCGCCGGCACGGAGCCGGAGATGATGTGGCTCAAGCTGAACGACGACGGCACGCCCGACGTCAAAGGCGTGACGAAGCCGTACTGCTACCACATCGACCAGTTTTCGGAGCTCCAACCGATCATCCACAAGGTGATCGAGTACGGCCAGGCGATGGGTCTCGACATGATCCAGGGTGACCACGAGGACGCTCCGGGTCAGATCGAGCTCAACTTCCGCTTCGACAGGGCTGAGGTCACGGCCGACAACCTCTCGACCTACCGCCAGATTTGCCGCCAGGTGGGTCGCGAGCTGAACGCCTTCCCGTGCTTCATGCCGAAGCCGTTCATGGGGGTCTCGGCCAACGGCTGTCACCACAACATCTCGCTCTGGGAAGGAGACCGAAACGCGTTCGACCCGGAGACCGAGGACGCCCAGAAGCCGAGTCAGTTGGGGCTCCACGCGATCGGCGGGATCCTGGAGCACCTTCCCGCGCTCACGGCCGTGACGGCGTCGACGGTCAACTCGTATCGGCGGCTCTGGGACACCGGGTTCTGGGCGCCCGTGTTCGCGGACTGGGGCTACCAGAACCGGACGACCGCGCTTCGCGTCTCCGCTCCTGGTCGCTTCGAGTACCGGTCGGTGGACTCGGCCGTCAACCCGTACCTCTCGCTCGCTGTGCTCATCGCGGCGATGGCGGACGGGCTCGAGCGCAAGCTCGACCCCGGCGAGCCCGAGGAGCGGAACATCTACGAGGCGATGGAAGCCGGCAAGCAGGTGAAGAAGATCCCGATGACGTTCGGCGCTGCGCTCGACGCGCTGGAGGCCGACGAGGTGATCCGGAGCGCGTTGCCGGGCGACCTCTATCGTGTCTTCATGCACTACAAGCGGGACGAGTGGGAGCGCTACTGCGCCACGGTCAGCGACTGGGACGTCACGGAGTATCTGGATGTGTTGCCTTGACAGACAACAGATCCAACCACTCTAGAGGACCGGGCTTGTGTGCGGCATAGCGGGGATCATCTACCGCGACGGGGAGCATCCGGTCGGGCTGGAGATGACGCGGATGCTGCAGTCGATGAAGCACCGCGGGCCCGACTCGACGGGCTATGCGCTCTATGGCCTGCCCGCGAACGGCTCGCTCGTCATGCGCTACAAGCTCGCCGACGCGAACACCCCGCGCGACTTCGGCTTCGAGGATCGCCTTCGTGTGCACCGCCGGGAGGTCGAGGCCCGGCTCACGCGGCTCGGCGCCACGACACACGAGGTCGAGGAGGAGACGCCCTACGCCTTCCGGGTCTCGTTCGACTTCGACGGCGACCTGAAGCTGCTCGCCGACCTCGTCGAGGACATTCCGGAGGCCGAGGTGCTCTCCCTCGGCCGCTCGCTCGAGATCGTCAAGGACCTCGGCGACGCCGAGACCGTCGGCGGGACGTACGACCTCGACTCGTTCACCGGGACGCATGCAATCGGGCATGTCCGCATGGCGACCGAATCCGAGGTCGACATCGCCGGCGCGCACCCGTACTGGGCGTACCCGTTCTCGGACGTCGCGGTCGTCCACAACGGCCAGCTGACGAACTACTTCATGTGGCGCCGCCGACTCGAGCGGTCCGGCCACCGGTTCATGTCCGAATGCGACTCTGAGGTGATCGCCGTGTACCTCGCCGAGAAGATGGGCGAGGGCGACACGCTCGAGGAGGCGATGCATCGCTCACTCGACGACCTCGACGGCGTCTTCACCTACATCGCGGTCACGGACGACGCCCTCGGGGTCGCCAAGGACGAGCTGGCCGCGAAGCCCCTCGTCCTCTACGAGTCGGACGACCTCACAGCCGTCGCGTCCGAGGAGATCGCGATCCGTCAGATCGTCGACGGCGAGATCGAGACCTACGATCCGTTCGAGCGGGAGGTGCTCGTGTGGACGCGGTAGGCGAGCGCAAGATCTCGTACGACGCCCGTGGGCTGTCCGAGCCCGACGCGGAGGCGCCGCGGACGGCGACGATCGACGGCGACGGCGTGGCGACGTTCGACGCGAAGCACCTGACGACCCGCACGATCAACCTCGAGCTCCGCCGCCTCGTCTACGAGGAGGGCGTGAACGAGGTCGTCGTCCAGAACCCCGACGGGCGGCACTCGCTCGGGGTCGGGATCCTGACGCGCTGCCGGATCACCTTCGAGGGCAGCCTCGGCTACTTCGGCTGCGGGCTGATCGACGGGCCCGAGATCCACGTCAAAGGGCGCGTTGGCTGGTCGGCGTGCGAGAACATGATGAGCGGCGTCGTGGTCGTCGACTCCAATGCAGGCTCGCTGACCGGGGCGGCGATGCGCGGCGGCGACCTCGTCGTCAAGGGCCGCGTCGGCGCTCGCACCGGGATCGACCAGAAGGGAGGCACGATCATCGTCTGCGGCGACGCCGGCTCGATGAACGCCTTCATGATGCAGCGCGGACGCCAGATCTACCTCGGGAACGTCGGCCCGGGCCTCGGCGACTCGATGTACGACGGGACGATCTACGTCGCGGGCACGGTCAAGTCGCTCGGGATCGATTGCGTCCCGGGCGAGTGGACAGACGCGGACACCGAGCTCGTCGAGCGCAAGTTCTCGATCTACGGGCTCGGCGACCCGCCCGAGCTCCAGAAGTTCGTGTGCGGGAAGGTGCTCTACAACTACGACTCGCTCGAGCCCTCCGAGCGAAAGCTGGTGATCTGATGGCCGACGAGACACCCGGAGCCAAGGAGGTCCTCGGACGGAGCCGGATCTTCACGCCCGAGGTCATCAACGACATCCACATGAAGGCCGAGCTCGGCCGCTACCGGATGCGCGGGTTCTCGATCTTCAAGGAGATGCCGGGCTGGGACGACCTCGTCTTCCTGCCCGGCACGCTGACCCGCTTCGTGATCGAGGGTTACCGCGAGAAGTGCGACACGACGACGGTGCTCGGGGCACGGTTTGCGAAGAAGCCGATCGAGCTCGACATCCCGATCTACATCACGGGGATGAGCTTCGGGGCTCTGTCGCTCGAGGCGAAGATGGCGCTTGCGCGGGGCGCGTCGATGGCGGGCACGGCGACGTGCTCCGGCGAGGGCGGGATGATCCCGCCGGAACGGGACTACTCGACGAAGTGGTACTACCAGTGCATCCAGAGCCGGTACGGGTTCAACCCGCACCATCTGATGCTCGCCGATGCCGTCGAGTTCTTCATCGGTCAGGGGTGCAAGGTCGGGCTCGGCGGCCACCTGATGGGCCAGAAGGTGACGGAACAGGTCGCGGAGATGCGCTCCCTCCCGGCGGGGATCGACCAGCGTTCCCCCGCCCGGCATCCCGACTGGCTCGGCCCCGACGATCTCTCCCTGAAGATCCAGGAGATCCGGGAGGCGACCGACTACCAGGTCCCGATCCAGCTCAAGCTGGGCGCCGCACGCGTCTATGACGACGTTCGGATGGCCGCGAAGTGCGGCCCGGACGTGATCTACCTCGACGGCGCCGAGGGCGGCACCGGGGCCGGCCCACACGTTGCGACCGAAGAGACCGGCATCCCGCTCATGGCCGCGATCCCCGAAGCGCGACGCGCGCTCGAGGACGTCGGGCTTGCGGACGACATCGATCTCGTGGTCGCAGGCGGGATCCGAAACGGCGGCGACATCGCGAAGTGCCTCGCGCTCGGCGCGAAGGCCGTCGCGCTGGGCCACGCGGCATTGATGGCCCTGAACTGCAACAAGGAGATCCCCGGCGTCACCGACTACGAGGGGACGGTGGGCGTACCCGCGGGCCAGTGCTACCACTGCCACACCGGGCGCTGCCCGGTGGGCATCACGACGCAGGATCCCGAGCTCCGCAAGCGCCTCGTCGTCGAAGAGGCTTCCGAGCGCGTCTACAACTTCCTCACCGCCCTGACGATGGAGGTGCAGATGCTCGCGCGGGCGTGCGGGAAGACCAACGTGCACTCGCTCGAGCCCGAAGACCTCGCGGCGCTGACGATGGAGGCCTCCGCGATGGCAAAGGTGCCCCTGGCGGGGACGACCTACACCGTCGGCCAGACCGAGCGCGAGATCCTGTCCGAGGTGAAGCGCCTGCTGGCGATCAAGGCCGAGGACGACCTGCTCGCCGGTCAGGAGCACGGCGACGTCGAGCCACTCCGGGCGGTGGACTGAGTGTGAGCGGCCATGAGCTCGCCTACGCGGAGCCCGAGAAGCGCAAGTCGCTCGACGCCGAGTTCCTCTCCGGCCGGCGGTTCCCGTACCAGGAGGACATCGCGCTCGTCGACGACGTCGATCTCGACGCGCTCACCCCGGGGCAGGATCTCAACTGGCTCGAGGACGTGACGTTGCTGGAGGAGGACGGCGTTCCCGCGGTCTTCGACCGCTACTCGAACTCCTTCCTCAAGATCTACTTCCCGATCCCCGAGGGCCGCGGGGACGAACTGGCGCGCAAGGTGCTGATGACGCACCTGACGTCGGGCAACTCCTACGGCATCCAGCTGAAGGCGATCCACTGCAAGTTCCCACAGCCCGAGCTGGGCTCGTGGCTCGAGCATTCCACGACGGTCGGAGCGGACTGGACCGCGCCCGTGCTCGAGGGATGGGAGAGGCCGGCGGGCCACTGATCGAGCCTGCCCGGCCCGGGCGGCGACGCTCTACGATGATCCGCGAGTAACACCTGACGGAGGTCACGCATGTCCGAGAAGATGTGGGGAAGCGAGCCGTTCTGGGGGCTCGGGTACGAGTGGGACCCCGACTGGGTCTACACCGACCGCCAGAAGGAGCTCCGTGAGCGCCTGATCGAGCTGTGCGAGAAGGAGATGCGCGCGAACGCGAAACGCTCCGACGACGAGCTGCTCTTCCCGCGTCGCAACCTCGAGCTGCTGGGCGAGCACGGCTTCCTCGCGCTCACCGTGCCCGAGGAGTACGGCGGCCTCGGCGAGAACCACGTCGCGTATGCGATGACCTGCGAGACGATCGCCCGCTACGGCTGCGCGTCGACTGCGATGTGCTACGTGATGCACATCGGGGCGGTCAACACCATCATGTTCCGCCCGACGCCGGAGCTGATCGACAAGTACATCCGCCCGCTCGGCACGGGCAAGATCGGAACGCTCTCCTATTCGGATCCGGAGACCGGCTCCCACTTCTGGTATCCGATCTCGTCGGGCGCGGAGCGCTCCAACGGGGGGTACAACGTCCGCAAGAAGGCCTCGTGGACGACGTCTGCCGGGTTCGCCGACTTCTACGTCGTGCAGACGACGAGCCCGGAGTTCTCCGGGTACGACGACCTCTCGGTGTTCGTCATCGACGGCGACGACGTGGAGTCGCAGCCGTCGCTCTGGGACGCGCTCGGACTGCGCGGGAATCAGTCGGGGCCGCTCGAGGTGCCGAACGTCGAGGTGCCGACGGAGCAGCTCGTCGGGCCGGAGGGCGACGGCGCCGCGTCGAATGACGAGTCGGTCGACCCCTGGTTCCTGATCGGATCCTCGTCTGTGTGGAACGGGATCGCGCTCGGGACGATCGACATCGCAAAGCGCCACACGACCCGGAAGCGACACGTCGACGTGGGCCTGCGCGTCGCCGACTACCCGACGATCCAGGACTACGTCGGCGAGGCGCTGATGGACACCAACGCCGCCCGCCTGTTCGTCTACTCGGTCGCCCAGGCGATGGACAGGGCGACCGACGACAACACGAAGGTGCTCGCTGTCGGCGAGCTCGCGCGGGCCGACTACCTCCATTGGGCCTGGCAGATCAAGTTCGAGGCGGCGAAGAACGTCGCGCACGTCGTCGACAAGATGCTCCACGCCTGCGGAGGCTCCGGCTACAAGCGCGACATGGAGCTCGAGCGGTACCTCCGCGACGCGAAGGCAGGCTGGGTGATGGGCCCCACGAACGAGGTGCTACGGCAGTTCGTCGGCAAGGCCGTGCTGCTCGGGTTCGACGCGCTCGACTACTGGAACCAGTCGTACAACCGCCGCGCGGTCGAGAACGAGGTCAAGAAGCTCGACGCCGGAGGGAAGCGCGAGCTCGCCGACCAGCTCATGGCGCAGGCGGCCGAGGAAGAGGCGAAGGCGCCCGCTGCGCGCTGAGATGAGCACCTCCGGGACCTCGGGGCTCGTCCGGGGCCTCCTCCCGGAGGACCCCTTCGTCGAGACGTACCTCGTCCGGCCGGGCGGGGCGACGGTCTTCGGACTCGCGCCGGACGAGCGGATGACCGTGGTCGACGCGCGCGGCGGCCAGGCTGCGGAGGTCACCGCCCTCTCGTCCACCGGACGGGAGGACCACGCTGCATTGGGCGCCTCGCCCGACGGCCCGGCGACGGTGATCCGCGCGGCAACGGCTGACCGGAACGGCAGCCTGCTCGCCCACGAGCTCGCCGCACGGGGCCTCGACCCCGGCGATGCGGTGGCGATCCACCTCTTCGGAGAGCGGTCACCGGCCGGCACGTCCGAGGCGTTCCGCGCCGAGCGGTCGGTGACGATCGTGGTGGCCGCGCCGGCAGGCCGGATCGTGGACGGCGCGCCGCCCCCGTCAGAGCTCCTCGTCGAGGTCAGGCGCGCCACTCCGCGGAGCTACGAGCAGCAGGAGCTCCCGCCGCCGCTCGCCGAGCCGCGACTCGACGTCCGCATCGACGCCGCCACCGCCCTCGCGTACGAGGTGCGCGCGGGCGAGTTCATCCAGGTGATCGACGTCGAGGGCAAGCAGTGCTCCGACTTCCTCGCGTTTCACCGCCGCAAGCTCGAAGCGGGCCTCGAGCGGGGGCTCGACGCGACGACGACGCGGACGCTCATGGGCCAGGCATACCCGCAACCCGGCTTGCAGGGGAAGTTCTACGACGTCGACATGGACCCACTCGTCGAGGTCGTGCGCGACACCGTCGGCCGGCACGACACGTTCGCGCTCGCGTGCACCGCCAAGTACTACGAGGACATGGGCTACCCGGGCCACGTCAATTGCTCGGAGAACTTCAACGGCCAGGTGACGCCGTACGGGATCGGCCCTCGTCAGGGCTGGGAGGCGCTCAACTTCTTCTACAACACCGGCTTCGACGCGAGCAACGTGTTCGTCATGGACGAGCCGTGGTCGCGTCCCGGCGACTACGTCCTCCTCCGCGCGATGAACGACCTCGTCTGCGCGTCCTCGGCCTGCCCGGACGACATCGACCCCGCGAACGGCTGGCAGATCACGCCTGTCCACGTGCGTGTTTATGCTCCTGACAACAGCTTCTCGGTCGCGATCGCGCACCGCGTGACGGCGGACGCCGATCCCGTGCTCACGCGGGAGACGACGTTCCACCCCCGTACGAGCGCGCTGACGAAGAGCTTCGTCGAGTACCGCGGCTACTGGCTCCCGCACTGCTTCGACAACGAGGGCGCGATCGCCGAGTACTGGGCCTGCCGGGAACGTGCGGCGATCATGGATCTCTCGCCGCTACGCAAGTGGGAGGTGCTCGGCCCCGACGCCGAGACGCTCATCCAGCGCGCGATCACGCGTGACGCGCGGCGGCTGTCCGTCGGCCAGGTCACGTACACGGCGCTCTGCAACGAGACGGGCGGGATGATCGATGACGCCACGGTCTATCGCCTCGGACAGGACAACTTCCGCTTCGTCGGCGGCGACGAGTACGACGGTGTCTGGCTGAAGGAGCTTGCCGACCGCGACGGGCTCCGGGTGTGGGTCAAGCCCTCGACCGACCAGCTGCACAACGTTGCCGTCCAGGGCCCGGAGAGCCGCAACCTCCTCCAGAAGATCGTGTGGACGCCGCCGACGCAGACCGCGCTCGAGGACCTCCGGTGGTTCCGCTTCACCGTCGGTCGGATCGGGGCGTACGACGGGATCCCGATCGTCGTCTCGCGTACCGGGTACACGGGCGAGCTCGGCTACGAGGTCTGGTGCCATCCCTCCGACGGGCCGGCGGTCTGGGACGCGGTCGCGGAGGCGGGGGCCGATCACGGCTTGACGCCTCTCGGGCTCGAGGCGCTCGACATCCTGCGCATCGAGTCTGGCCTGATCTTCGCCGGATACGAGTTCGACGACCGCGTCGACCCGTTCGAGGCGGGCATCGGGTTCGCCGTCGATCTCGGGACGGAAGACGACTTCGTCGGCCGTGCTGCCCTCGAGGAGCGTCAGGCACATCCGCAGCGCGTCCTGGTCGGGCTCGAGCTCGAGGGGAACGAGACCGCCGGGCACGGCGACGACGTGTACGTCGGGCGGCAACGGGTCGGCGTCGTCACGAGCGGCACGCGGAGCCCGATCCTCGGGAAGAACATCGCCCTCGCCCGCGTCGTCGTGCAGTACGCGGAGCTGGGCACGTCACTCGAGGTGGGCAAGCTCGACGGCCTGCAGAAGCGCATCGCCGCCACGATCGTCCGCTACCCGTTCTACGACCCGGAGAAGACGCGACCCCGATCGTGATCGAGTCGTTTGGCGCCGAGCAGATCGAGGCGTTCCACCGGGATGGCTTCCTGATCGTCGAGGAGGGCCTCGTCTCGGAGACCGCGCTCGAGCGCCTGCGCGAGCGGTACCTCCGGCTCTTCGACGGCGAGTACGAGACGGGGATCCGACCCGACGAGGTGAACTGGATGCCCGGCCGCGACCCCGAGGACCGCACGCGACAGCTCTGCAACGCGTGGAAGTCCGACACCGTCGTGGCAGCGCAGGTGCTGTCGAAGCGAACCGGGCGGCTCGCCGCACAGCTCGCCGGCTACACCGGTGCTCGGATTCTCCAGGACAACGTCCTCTGGAAGCCACCCGGCACCAAGGCGATCGGGTTCCACCAGGACTCGTCGTACGCGGACTACCTCGTGCCGGCCGAGATGATCACGTGCTGGGTCTCGCTGCACGAGACGCACGCGGACGCAGGCCCGATCGAGTTCGTCCGGGGATCGCACAGCTGGCCGAAGTCCCCACCGGCGCGCACGCAGTTCCACGCACCCGACGACTGGCTCGCGGGCCCGCGCGCCGCCTCGCCGGACGGAGCCGACCTCGATCTCGTCCCTGTGGTCGTGAGGCCAGGCGGTGGCTCCTTCCACCACGGGCTCACCTGGCACGGCTCGGCGCCGAACGTCAGCGGGACGTTGGCGCGGATGGCGCTCGTGTCCCATCTGATCCCCGTCGAGGCGCGGTTCCACGAGACGAATGTCGACGTCACGTACTCGCGCTACCGCCGCCGTGGCGACCTCTCGCTCGACGAGTCCTTCTTCCCGGTCGTCTGGGACACGTCCGGCTACCGCACCCCCTGGCTCGACGCGCTGCCCGAGCTGCCGTAGGCCCGGGCTAGGCCTTACGCGGTCTCGCGGAATCGCGCCGCCAGCACCTCGATGAGCCCTACCGCCGCCCGCGGATCGGCGGCCAGGGCTGCGAGCAGGCGCTCGCGCGACACCGAGATGCAGCGCACCGGCCCGACCGCGTGGATGTCGGCGATGCGCCCGCCGCCGGGGTCGAGAACCTCGATCTCGCCGATCAGCTCGCCCGCGCCGAGCGTGAGGGTGCGTCCGGGCCGCTCGACGCGGACCGTCCCCTCGGCGACCAGCAGCAGCTCGTTCCCGGGCTCGCCGATTCTCATGATCGGCTCGCCGTCCGCGTACGAGCGCTCCTCGCCCAGCGCCAGGATCGGCTCCAGGAGCTCCTGCGGCAGCATCGAGAAGACGCGCCGGTCGCGCACCAGCCGTTCGTAGCGACCGCCGTGGAAGAGGAGCGGCTCACCTTCGCCGTAGTGAGCGAACTCGACCTGGCCGAGGAACAGCGAGTGGTCGCCGCCCCAGTACGAACGGACGATCCTGGCGATCAGATGGGCGAGTGCTCCCTCGACGAGCGGGGTGTCGTGCACGAGCTCGAAGCGTGCCTCCGCGGCGTCTTCGACCTCCCGCCCCGCGAACCGGTCCGAGAGCTCCGCCTGACCGGCTTCGAGGACGTTGACGCCGAAGCGAACGCCCTCGTGCAGCAGGTTCGACAGGCGCGCCCGCCGGTCGACCGAGACGAGCACGAGCGGGGGCCGGAGCGAGACCGACATGAAGGCGTTCGCAGTCATCCCGTGCACGCTCTCGCCCGCACGGGTCGTCAGCACGGTGACACCGGTGGCGAACATGCCGAGCGTTCGCCGGAAGGCGATCGCCGGATCGCCCTCGAGCCCGGCGCCGAGCTCGAGCGACTCGATTGCCGGAGCTGCGTCGAACGACGCTCCGAACGCCTCGGGCGCGGAGATTGCGGTCTCGAGGCCGACCTCGAACTCCTCGGGCGCTGCGGAGCCCTCCATCACGGTCATTGTGACGCTGGAGGCGAGACTTCCGCCCCGCCTCCGTTCGCCACGCCTCGGTTCCTAGGGCACGGGCTGCGTCGCCGCGTCGATCAGCTCACGCTGGCGCTGGTCGGGCACGTCCGGGACGTCCTCGCGCCAGTGGATTCGCTCCTTGTCCTGGACGAGTCTCCGGAAGAAGAAGAGCAGGATCGAGATCGCGAGCACCGAGAACCCGATCACCTTCTCCTTCGTGCCGCCGTAGCCACCCGCGGAGGTCTGGAACCATCCCACGCCGACGATCGTGAAGATCGCGACGATCACCGCGAGCACGTACGCGATCGGCACCCAGAGCGGCGAGAGGTTGATGGGGCGCGGCCAGTTCGGTCGGTCGCGCCGAAGCAGGATGAAGCCCGTGATCGCGAAGAAGTGCGCGAGCACATAGCCGATGTTGCTGGCCGCGAGGACGCCGAACAGGTTCCCGATCAGGAACACGAAGCAGATGTTCAGGACCATGTCGATCGTCATCGCGCGACCCGGAACGTGGTGTCGGTTCAGGTGATAGAGCTGCTTGATCGTCATGTGGTCGCGCGCGATGCCGTAGAGCGCGCGCCCCCCGTCGGCCGTCGCCGTGTTCATCGAGATGAGGAAGCTCGCGCAGATGACCACGACGAAGAAGTCGGTCAGGTTCTCGGAGCCGGTCAGCTGGTCGAGCGCACCGACGTAGTCGAACGCCGCGACGGTCTCCTCTCCGACGCCGCCCACGAGGCCGAGCGGCAGGAGGATGTAGACGACGAACGTGAAGATGCACGCCGAGCGCAGCGCGAGCCGCGTGTCGTTGACCGTGTCCTTGTACTCGGGCGCGAAGGTCGCACAGGTGTCGACGCCCCAGGAGGACCACGACATGATCCACAGCCAGACGATCGAGAGGCGGATCACCTCCCACGTCGACAGCGACACCTCGTCAGCGCCCGTCCCGACGGTGCCGTCCAGCGCGCCCCACGTGAGGTTCGACGTCGTGAAGTCGCCGTTCAGGAAGGGCAGGATCATGAAGCAGAAGAGCGGGATCATCAGCAGCGCGCCCGCGAGGTAGCCGAAGCGCACGCCGACGCGGGCGCCGAAGATGTTGAAGAGCCAGACCGCGACGATGAGGCCCGCGGCGATCAGGTGCGGCAGCCCGACGCCGACGTCGAGCAGCTGGAAGTAGTTGTTCTCGGGGTCGAGCGGCGTACCCGCGGGCTCGCCGGGGAACCACGCGCCCTGCACGATCTGGCCGATGAAGAGGCCGAGGAAGGACAGGACGACCGACCACCCGAGCCAGTAACCGAACGTGGCGACCGGCCCCACCAGCGTCAGGTGCTTGCGCCAGCCCTCGTGTGCGTAGAGCGGGAAGCCGCCCGGCTTGTCCGGGAACATCGCGGCCATCTCGCTGTAGAGGGTCATGATCGGAAACGCGAGCGCGGCGGAGATGCCCCAGAGCAGGACCGCTCCCCAGCCGCCGAGATCTCCGACGGAATAGCCGAGCGAGCCGAGCAGGAACCCCGGCGTCGCCAGGGCGATCACGAATCCGTCGTACCAGCGGAGCCTCTTGAGGAGCTGACGTTCCTCGACGACTGCCTCAGCCACCATCGACCTCCCGGGGAGCGACTCGCGCGGACCGCGCGCACGTGCGACGTATAACAGCGTCCCGGGACGGATTCAACGACATGCGCAATTGCGTTGCCCCCAAGGCAACACCGCGGCCTTGCACGTCGTAGAATCCTGCCGTGGCATCTCCTCCCCCGATCCGGATCGGCTGCGAGTGCGGAGAGGCGGGCCACGTCGCCCACGGGGAGACGTGGACGTGCCCGACGTGCGGGCGACGGTGGGACACCGCCAGGATCCCGGCCGATGCGTACGAGAGCCGACGTCGCAGGATGCGCCTGCTCGAGCTCGAGGTGGTCGGCTTCGGCGTGGCCGTCCTTGCGGTCTTCGTCCCCCTCGTGCTGTTCGTAAACGGTGCCTTCCTGTTCGCAGGCCTCGTCGTCGCGGCGGCCTGGATGTTCCTCTACATGCCGTTCTGGCGCCGCCGCGTGAGACGCGCGGCCGGTGAGGCGCCCCGGTGGGAGCTGCATCCCGAGTGATCCGGCTGCGCGACCGCTCGAGTCGATTCGCCCCAGGGGCGGCGGCGGACACCGCCAGAAGGCCCGTCGTCCTCGCGACGCTCGAGGCGCCGCTGACCGAGCAGGCCGCCGCGATCGGGGTCGACGCGGCAGTCGAGAGCGGCCAGCCGCTGCTCGTCGTGAACGCCGTCGAGTCGAGCCTCGCACCCTGTGGACTGATGCTCGGCTACGACACGATCGTGCCTCCCGATGTCGAGGAGTCCCTTCGTGCGCCCGCCGACCTCGCACACTCGCTCGGCGTCGCGGTCGAACGGCTTCGGCTCCGGTCGCCTCGGCCGCTGGACGCGCTGCTCGAGCTCGTTGCCGAGCGCCGGCCCGGCTTGCTCGTCCTCGGGCCGGAGCCGTCCCGAATCCGCCGACGAGCGCTGCGCAAGGCAGAGCGCCGGATCAGGGAAGAGGTCGAGTGCCTCGTATGGCTGCCCGAGTGAGTCGTCAGGTGTGAATCGGGCGGTGTCCGAATTCAGTCGGACACCTCCTCTTCGAAGCCAAGACGAGCGGAGAGCCCGGCGGCCGCGGCGAGCAACGGCTCGAGCGCCGCGGCCCTCGCCTTCCCGTCGAGGCGCGCCACGGGCCCCTGGACGCCGATGATCGCCGCGAGCTCGTCGCGGCTTCCGCGAACCGGCGCAGCGATCGCGGCGAGATCGTCCTCCCGCTCCCGCACGGCGTCCGCCCACCCCCGAGCGCGAACGCGCTCGATCTCTCGCGCGAGGGCCTGGGCGTCGGTGATGGTCTTCGCCGTGTAGCGGCGGAGGGCGCCGGGGGGCAGCCCGGTGCCTCCGAAGGCGACCAGGACCTTGCCGGTCGCTGTCGCATGCGCCACGCTGGGCCGGCCGAGCTGCGCGACCCCCTGCACCGACGACGGGCTTCGGACGAAGTCGACGGTGATCGCTTCGTGGCCCCCCGTGACCGACAGCGTCACGGTCTCGCCGACGCGTTCGACGAGACGCTCGAGCTCGGGGCGGGCGAGCTCGCGAAGGTCGAGCCGGTCGACGACGGCGTTCCCGAGTTGCACGAGGCGAATCCCGAGCCGATAGCGGCCGCTGTCTGCCTGGTCGACGTAACCGGTCGCCGCAAGCGTCGCCAGCAGGCGCGAGACCGTGCTCGCGTTGACCCCGGTTCGGCGGGCGAGCTCGTTCGTCCCTAGCTCGCCGCCGGCCGCCAACGCGTCCATCACGGCGAGCGCGCGGGAGACGGCGGCCACCTTTCGCGCTCCTTGTCGGCGTGCGGCTTCCATGCTACGGTGTCGCCGATTGTGACACGCTAATGCCGCTAGGGCAACGCCCGACGGCGGAGAACCGACATGGATCAGCTCGCCTCGTCGCAGTACACCGTGATCGGCGCCGGCATGCACGGATTGTCGACCGCGTACCACCTCGCGCTCGAGCTCGAACGGCGCGGGCTCGGCACGGGCGCCGACATCGTCGTCATCGACAAGGCGATGCCCGGGGCGGGAGCGAGCGGCATCGCCTGTGGCGTCGTCCGGAACAACTACTTCCAGCCGGCCATGAGCGAGCTCATGCAGGCGTGCGTCGAGGTGTGGGAGTCGGACCCTGCCGCGTACCACTACAACGACGTCGGCTACATCGCGCTCGGACCAGCGGTGCAGGAACCGGACCTCGTCGCAGTCCACGAGCGTCATGAGCGGATCGGCTACCGCTCCTCGCTGATCGTCGGCGCCGACGCCGTCGACGCACACATGAAAGGGCTCTTTCCGGACTGGCGTGCACAGGGCGTCACCGTCTGCCTCCACGAGCACCAGGGCGGGTTCGCGTTCAATCTCGACTCGGTTCGCGGGCTCGTCGGCAAGTGCGAGAGCGTCGGCGTCCGGATCCTGACGACGGTCGAGGTGACGGGCTTCACCGAGCGCGGCGACGGCTCGATCTCGGCGGTCGAGACGGATCGGGGTCGCGTCGAGGTCGGAGAGCAGGTCGTCGTGGCGCCCGGTCCGTGGGCGCCCCGCTTCTGGTCGATGCTCGGGCTGCCGGACAGGATCGACATAGCGACGCCGTCGGGCGACGTCGTCCGCGACCGGCCGATGTGGACGTACTGGAACCTCCAGGAGGGTGAGATCACCGTCGACCCGCTGCTCCACTCGACCGCGGACGGCGGCGCGCCGCCCGTGATCCACCTCGACACCGACGCACCGCTCACGACCGACGACGGGCGACTCGTCACCGACGAGCTCTGGGGGATCTACTTCAAGCGCGACCGCCACGGCGTCCAGGGCGGCGCGTCGCCGCTGACCGTCGACGGCGACGTCGAGCTCGACCCGTATCCGGCCACGACGGACGTCGACCCGGACTTCCCGGAGATGTGGTGCGCGGCGCTCTCACACGCGATGTCCCGCTTCGAGGGTTGCCGGGCGAGCTACAAGAAGGCGCGCTCGGGCGGCGTGGGGGCCTTCACCGCCGACAACTTCCCGGTCTTCGACCACCTGCGCCCGAACCTCTATGCGATCCTCGACTCGAACCACGGCTACAAGATGATCGGCGTCGGGCGGGAGGTCGCACGCGTATTGCTCGGCGAGCACTCGAGCCTGCTCTACCCGTTCCGGTACGAGCGCTTCGTCACGGGGGATCTGCACCCCGTGTCGAATTCGCCCTATCCGTGGTCTTGAGCGCTGGGGCGTGGCTTTAGAGCTCCTCTTGCGTGGCGTGCACCAAGAGGGGCGAGGCTGAAGCCACGCCCCGACCACGCCCCGGCCATCGCGGCCCTAGGATCACCGCGTGCTGATCTTCCTCCTGCTCGGCTTCACGCCGTGGCTCCTGCTGCTCACGCTCGCCCTGGCGATGTATCTCACCGTCGTGGAGCTGCGCGAGCTCGACCTCCACTACACGCGGTGGATCTGGTGGCTTCTCCTCGTCTTCCTCACCCACTTCGTGGGGTACCTGCTGCTGCGCGGCTACGCCGCTCTACTTCGGCACCGGGCAGCAGGTGCGTGACCTTCGCGACAGCGTCGTCGGCCGCATCGCGCTGATCGTCGGGGCCCTGGCGCTCGCCTTCCTCGCAGCGCACTCGTGCGGCTCCTCCGACGGGGAAATCTCGTCCGAGCGTGCAGTCGAGATCGCGCATGCAGAGGCGTCGTTCACGCCGGACAGCCACCAGGTGCGGCTCGTCCAGCAGGGCATCCCGCCGCGCGCGTACTGGGCGGTCTCGCTCTACGACGGGCCGCCCGCGGCGCCCACGAAGTACGAGGTGTTCCTCGTCGACCGTCAGACGGGCGACGTCGTCGAGCCCTGACCGCTCGGCATGTAGGAATCCTCCACCCCTGACGGGGCAATGCCTCCGATCGCGACATGGAAGCGACTCCGGCCGTTTCGTACGGTTGCGCGGTACCTCAGCGGCCTGAGGAGGGCGCCTGATGTTGTCGTCGATCTTTGTGGTTGCCGAGACCGTCGAGGAGTCGATCAAGGCGCTCCAGGACGCCCAGAAGCTCGACTCGCAGGTCCTGACCGAGCAGTTCTACTTCTGGACCGTCGTCCTCATGTGGCTGATCCACGTCGGCTTCATGGCGTACGAGGCAGGCGCCGCCCGACGCAAGAACATCATGTCGACGGCGATGAAGAACATCCTCACCATCGCCGTCGTGACGCCGACGTTCTACTACTTCGGCTGGTACATCTACGGCTGCATGGAGGAGGGGTGGCCGAAGTCCGGCCACGACTCCCCCGACGCCTTCCCCGGCTTCTGCGGCCTCACCGCACCGTGGAGCGAGGGCATGGGCCCGAACCTCCAGGATCACGTCAGCCTCGTCTTCTTCCTCGCCTTCCTCCTGTTCTCCTGGACGACCGCCTCGATCATGTCGGGCGCCCTCATCGAGCGGATCCGGCTCTCCGCGTTCCTGCTGCTCGCCGTGATGCTCGGCTCGGTGGTGTGGATCCTCGACGCCGCCTGGGGCTGGAGCTCGGGCGGCTGGCTCACCACGCGCTTCGGGTTCCACGACTCCATCGCGTCCGGCGTCGTCCACGGCGTCGCAGGCGCATTCACGCTCGGCGTCCTGCTCAACCTGGGGCCACGGATCGGGAAGTACGACATCGGCGGCCGCGCCCGAAGCTTCAGACCCCACAACACCCACATGACGCTGATGGGGCTGATGCTGATCTTCACCGGGTTCTACGCGTTCTATGCCGCCTGCCTCGTGATCCAGTCCACGGCGTTCCCGGGCTGGTTGAACATCTACCTCTCGCCCACCACGCTCGGCACGATCGCGATGGTGATCACCTTCGGCTTCGCCGGCGGGTTCACAGGCGGGTGGTTCGCCAGCAAGGGCGACCCGTTCTGGACGCTCTCCGGTGGCCTTGCCGGCGTCATCTCGGTCTCCGCCGGCGCGGACGTCTACCACCCGTCGCTTGCGTACCTGCTCTCGTTCACGGGTGGGATGATCGTCGTCTGGGTGGGCAACTGGATCGAGCGCAAGCTTCGGATCGACGACGCCGTCGGCGCGGTGGCCGTCCACGGGTTCTGCGGCTTCTACGGCGTCTTCCTCGTCGGGATCTTCGCGGGCGGCTATCCCGACCGGGGTCAACAACATCGAGAGCTCCATGGGCGGGCAGCTGATGGGGATCCTGACATTCCTGCCGCTCGGGTTCCTCTCCGGGTACGCCGTGAGCTGGGTGCTCAAGAAAACCAACCTGCTCCGCGTCTCCGCCGAGGTGGAGCTCGAGGGCCTCGACCTGGCCGAGTTCGAGCGCGACTTCTATCCGGAGTTCGAGCGCATCCCCGAGGTGATCGTCGGGCCGGACGGCGAGGAGCTGGACGGCGCTGCGATCCTGCTGGAGGATTACCGGGCAGTGACGAACGGCAAGCCCACGACCCGAGTCGGCGCCTGAGGAAAGGGGTGACGCATGTTCGATGCCTTCCCATACGACGAGTGGAGCGAGGAGATCACGACGTTCTGGACGTTCGGGGTCGAAGGTGACACCGGCACGATCATCCTCACGATCCTCGGCGTGCTGCTGATGGTCGGGTCACTCATCCAGTTCGTCCGGCTCGAGTCGAAGAAGCTCGACGCGCAGACTGCCGCCCTGCGGAGCGCGATGGCGGCCGCCGACGCCGCGTCGGCGCCTGCGTCCACGCCCACGACCCCGTCGAGCTGAGAGGAGCCAAGGTGGCCGAGAAGCAGATCGACTTCCCCGCCCTCCAGAAGGAGGACAAGCGGGTCGCGCCGTTCATGCTCGCGCTCTGCCTCGTCTGCGTCGCGGTCGTCGTGGTCATCCTGCTCACGGACTTCGACGGAGCGTTCATCGGCCCGTGGGGCTAATCTGAGGCGAATGGCGACGCTCTATCTGCACTGCGCCATCTGCGGGCGCAAACAGACGAACGGCCTTCTTTCGAGCGGTGCCTGGGGTGCGGCGCCGCTTCCCGCCGGAGCTGCGGTCGATCATCCGTCGATCCGCGACGCGGCGGTGCGGGCGTGCCCGACGTGTGTCGCCAAGGACAGCGCCTGGGCGAGCAGCGCGCTCGCCGCGGTTGGGGTCACCGCCTGAATCTCACGGTGTCCGACTTCAGTCGGACACCTTCGAACCGGCGCAGCGCCTCGTGGGTGTCGGACTGAAGTCCGACACCATCGACTGTTCAGAACAGCCCGACGGTACTGCCGTCAGCGTCGATGTCGATCGACGCTGCCGCCGGCCGCGCGCCGAGACCCGGCATCGTCTGCATGTCGCCGCAGAGCGCGACGATCCACCCGGCACCCGTGTAGGGCCGCAGGTCGCGCACCGTGACGGTGAACCCCGAGGGGGCATTGAGGAGCGTCGCGTCGTGCGAGAGCGAGAGGTGCGTCTTCGCCATGCAGATCGGTAGGTGCCCGAGACCGGCGGCCTCGAACGCCGCTGCCTTGTCCTTCGCGGTCTTCAGGAGGAAGACGCCGTCGGCGCCGTAGACGTTCGTGGCGATCAGGCGGATCTTCTCCTCGATCGGCGCGTCGTCCGGGTAGGCGAAGCGGAAGTCGTTCGGCTCGTCCGCCGCGGCGACGACTGCCTCGGCGAGCGCAGTCGCCCCCTTGCCGCCCTGCTCGAAGGCGGTGTTGACCTCGGCGGCGTACGCACCGTGCTGGACTGCGAGCCGGCGGACGAGCTCGAGCTCCTCCGGCGTGTCCGTGGGGAACTTGTTCACGCCGACGACCGCGTTCAGCCCGAAGTGCTTCACGATTGCGATGTGCCGGGCGAGGTTCGCCACGCCCTCCTCGATCTCGGCGGCTCCGCCGTCGATGTTCCCGCCGTGGTGCTTGAGGGCGCGCACGGTCGCGACGAGCACCACCGCGCTCGGTCGCAGGTCGCCGATGCGGCACGTGATGTCGAAGAACTTCTCCATGCCCATGTCGGACCCGAAGCCGGACTCCGTCACGAGGTAGTCCCCGAGCTTCAGGCCGACGCGGTCGGCGACGAGCGAGTTGTTGCCGTGCGCGATGTTCGCGAAGGGCCCGCAGTGGACGAATGCCGGCTGTCCTTCGAGGGTCTGCACGAGATTCGGCTTCATGACCTCCTTGAGCAGGACCGTCATCGAGCCGGCGGCCTTCAGGTCATCCGCTGTCACGGCCGCCCCGTCGAAGGTCTGGCCGATCGTGATCCTTCCCAGCCGCTCCCGAAGGTCACCGAGGTCACGCGCGACGGCGACGAGAGCCATGATCTCGCTCGCCGCGGTGATGTCGAACCCGGTCTGCCGCGGATACCCGTTCACACGACCGCCGAGCCCGGTGACGACGTCGCGGAGCGAGCGGTCGTTCATGTCCATACACCGCCGCCAGGAGATCGAGAGCGGATCGATTCCGAGCTTGTTGCCGTGGAGGAGGTGCGCGTCGATCAGCGCGGCGAGCAGGTTGTTCGCGGCCGTGATCGCGTGCAGGTCGCCGGTGAAGTGCAGGTTCAGGTCCTCCATCGGGACGACCTGGGCGTAGCCGCCACCCGCCGCGCCGCCCTTGACGCCGAACACCGGGCCGAGCGACGCCTCGCGGATCGCGAGCACCGGCTTGTGGCCGAGCGCGCCGAGCCCCTGGGTGAGCGACACCGAGGTCGTCGTCTTGCCCTCGCCGGCCGGAGTCGGCGTGAGCGCCGTGACGTTGACGATCTTCGCGTCGGCCGGTCCGCGAGCCGATCGAGGATCGAGAGGTCGACCTTCGCCTTGTAGCGGCCGTACTGCTCGAGCTCGTCCGGCTCGATGCCGGCCTCCTCGGCGATCTCGGAGATCGGGCGGAGCGTCGCGTCCTGGGCGATCTCGAGGCTCGAGCGCATGCCGTCAGTTCTCCCTTCGTTTGCGAAGCTGAATACGCAGCATCAGTGGCTCACCGCCGCCGCGGCGAGCTCGGAGACGAGCGTGTCGGTGTGAAAGCGCTCGAGCTTGAACGGCTCGATCAGCTCGGGCGTCTTCCCGGTCGCGATCAGCTCGGCGAGCGTCAAGCCGGTGATCGGGGCCGCCTTGAATCCGTACGTCCCCCAGCCGCAGTCGACGAGGAAGCCCTCCACCTCCGTGACGCCCATGATCGGGCTGTAGTCGGGGCTCATGTCGCAGAGGCCCGTCCAGTGACGCAGGATCCTGGTCGAGTAGAGCTGGGGGAACAGCTCGAGCACATGCCGTGACGCGTACTCGACGAACGGGAACGTTCCCTTGTTCGAATAGGTCGGGTAGGGCTCGACCTCGGCGCCGATCAGGAACTCGCCGCGGTCGGTCTGCGAGACGTAGATGTGCATCTGCGCCGAGACGATGATCTTGTCGAGGAACGGCTTCACGGGCTCGGTCACGAACGCCTGCAGGATCGACGTGACGAGGGGCAGGCGAAGGCCGGCGAGCTTCGCCACCGGGCTCGACCAGCCGGCGGTCGCGCTCAGGACGACCCCGCACGAGATGTCGCCCTTCGTGGTGCGAACACCGTGGCAGCGTCCGTCGCGCACGTCGAAGCCGGTCACCTCGATGCCCTGATGGATGTCGATGCCGGCGCGTCCGACCTGCTTCGCAAACCCCCACACGACGGCGTCGTGACGGATGATCCCGCCCGGCGGATGGAAGAGCGCCCCGAGGATGGGCCACGTCACGTCCTCGGAGACGTTGATCTGGGGGCAGAGCTTCTTCACCTCGTCGCGGTCGATCACGCGGCTGTCGATCCCGAGCAGCTTGTTCACCTCTGCACGCTCGTGCTGGACGACGAGCGAGCGATCGGAGTGCGCCAGCGTGAAGTGACCGTGCTGCGAGAACATGAGATTGAAGTCGAGCTCGGCCGAGAGGCGCTCGTACAGCTTCACGCTCTCGCTGTAGAACGCCGCTCCCTCCGCGGTGCGGTAGTTGGAGCGGATGATGGTGGTGTTCCGCCCGGCGGCGCCCGAGCCGATGTAGCTCTGCTCGAGAATCGCGACGTTCGTGATCCCGTGGCGACGCGCGAGGTAGTACGCGGTCGCGAGGCCATGTGAGCCGCCGCCGACGATGACGACGTCGTAGTGCCGTCGCAGCTCTCCCGGGCTCCGGAGAATGCGCTTGCGGAGGAAGATGTCCTTCACGCCGCCTCCCCGACCGGAAGGGTGTCGACGCCGACGAGCCCCCCACCGAGCGCACGCGCGCAGTCGAGCGCGACCTCGGCGAGGTAGTGCCCGAGCTCCTGTGCGACGACGACCCGGTACCCGGACGCGGCCGGCAGAACATGAGCCGTGACGTGCGCGACCTCGCCTCCCGAAGGGAAGTCGTGGAGATGGGTGAGGCGCGAGAGGAGCCCACGCGCCTCGGGTCCTGTGAATGCAAGCACGGTGTACGCGGCGGTCACGTCGACCACGAGCGTGGCGTCGGGGAGCCCCTCAGGAGCCGGGTGCGCCGCGTCGGCGTACAGAACGAGCGCGCGACGAGGCGACAGCCGATAGGTCGTCGCGCCGTCGACGTTGCCCGGCGCCGGGCGAACATCGAGCTTGCGGAGCGACGACAGGTCGGCGATCCCGACCCGGGCGAGACTGTCGGCCTCGCCCGGAACCGCCGTCGGGACGAGCCACCCGCCGCGCTCCTCGAACGTCGCGTCGGCGGCGCGGAAGAGCCGCTCGGCCGCGGAGTGGGCAATCGGGTGGTACACGCCCTCATCGCGGGCCAGTGACGGCGCGAGGAAGTCGAGGACGGTCACGCCTTGAGCCTCTCACCGGCAGGATCGAAGAAAGGCCCGAGGTGCACGCGCATCGGCACGGGGCGGCCGTTCATCTGCACGTCGAACCGACCACCGTCGACCGCGAGCTCGTGCGGGACGATCGCGAGCCCGATCACCTTCTGGAGCTCGGCGGAGCGCCTCACCGAGGTGACGCGCCCGGAGGAGACGCCGTCGACGACGACCTGGCCGCCCTCGACCGGCATCGCGCCGGTGGGGCTCTCGAACCCCACAAGCATCCAGCGCAGCCCCCGGTCGGCGACCTGCTGAGTCGCCCACTTGCCCACCCACTCGAACTCCTTGTCGTTCTTCACGATCCACGGCATGGCCGCCTCGAGGAGGTTCGACTCGGAGTCGGTGTCCTGGCTGACGATCACGTGTCCCTTCTCCAGGCGCAGGATCCGCTGGGGCTCCAGCCCGAACGGCGCGGCGTCGAGGTCGGCGCCGTGCTCGAGCAGCGTGTCCCACACGTGCTCGGCGAGCGGGCTCGCGAAGTGGAGCTCGTAGCCGAGCTCCCCGACGAAGCCGATGCGCAGTGCGAGGCACGGCACACCTGCGACGCGCAGGTGCTTCGCGTCCAGGTAGGCGAGCCCCTCGTTCGAGAAATCGTCGTCCGAGATGCGCTGCATCAGCTCGCGCGAGCGAGGCCCCGCGACGTTGACCGCGGCGACGGCACCGGTCAGCTGCACGAAGCGAGCGTCCAGTCCCCAGACCGCGTTCCACCACGTGAACCACTGGTAGACGCCGTCCGCGCCCGTCGAGGTGGTCGTCACGTAGAACGTCTCGTCGTCGAGACGCGCGACGGTGCCGTCGTCCATGATCCGCCCCGCGTCGCCGGTGAGCACGCCGTATCGGATCCGGCCGACCCGCAGGTCGGAGAACCTGTTCGGGTAGACGCGATCGAGGAACGCCGCTGCGTCACGGCCGGTGACGAGGATCTTTCCGAGCGTCGAGACGTCGATCAGCCCGACGGCGTGGTGCACGTGCCGGGCCTCGGCGGCGGAATCCGGGCCGTACGAGTGCGGCCGCTTCCACGTGCCTGTCCACATCATCGTGCCCCCGAGATCCTCGTGGCGGTGGTGGAGCGAGGTTCGCTTCACCGGCTCCTGCGGCCGCCCAGCCAGCAGCCCGAGCGTCACAGGCGAGTGCGGCGGCCGCGCTGTCGTCGTGCCGATCGCGTTCTCGTCGAGCCCCGTGGCCTTCGCGTAGACGCGGATCGAGCTCAGGTGGCAGAGCCGCCCCTGGCACGGGCCCATCGTCACCGTCGTGTAGCGCTTGGACAGCTCGATCGAGTCGAACCCCTCGTCGATCGCGTACGTCAGGTCCTTCTTCGTCTGGTCCTCGCAGAAGCAGACGAAGGACTTGTCGCCCTGGTAGCCGAGGACCGGCATCGGCACCGCCGGCTCTCCGACGTCGCCGGCGGCAGCGCCCACCGCATCGACGTTCGGGGGCAGGTCGGTCGGCACGAAGACGCCGCGCGCGGCGTCGTAGGTGACGCGCGCGCCTGCCTGCGCGAGCAGCTTGTAGTTCGGCTGCGCGCTCCCGGACATCACGACGAGGTCGCACGCCGTGACCCGGCCGTTGACCGCGAACGCCTCGACCCGCCCTCGATGTCCGCGCGCCTCGACGTTCGGGGGCTGCTCGTCGCGAAGGTCGAGGACGCCGACGACCTCGACGCCGGCGGAGGCCAGGTCGGCGGCGGCCGCGAGCCCACGGTCGTCGGCGGTGATGACGAATACCCGTTCGGCCGGCTTGACCGACCACAGGTTGACGAGACGACGCACGCCGTCGGGCAGCATCACGCCGACGAGATCGTTGCCGGGAAAGACGAGCGGCTGCTCGATCGCGCCGGTCGCTACGACGATCCTCCCCGCCCGGATCTTGAGAAGCGTGTCGCCATGGGCGACAGGGACGAAGCCGTACTCGAAGATCCCGATCGCGGCCGCGGGCGCGAGCAGCTCGACGCCTGCGTCGAGCGCGCGCCGCCGTAGCTCGGCCGCCAATTCGTGACCGGCGCGATCGGCGAGCAGAGCCCCGCCGACATCGGGGCCTTCGTCCACGACCATCACGCGGCGGCCCCCGGTCGCCGCTTCGGTCGCTGCCTCGAGCCCGGCCTGGCCACCGCCGATCACGAGAACGTCGACGTGCTCGTGGACGACCTCGATGCGCTCCTCGCGCGCGCCCTCCGGATCGATCTTTCCGAGGCCGGCGACCCCACGCAGCATCTTCTCGTAGAGCGGCCACAGCTTCCGCGGCCGGATGAACGTCTTGTAGTAGAAGCCCGGTGGCGTGAACGGCCCGCCGAGCTTGTCGGTGACCTGCATCAGGTCACGCTCGAGCGAGCCGACGTAGTTCTGGCCCTTCACGACGGCGCCCTCGCGCGCCGGGGTCACGCAGACGCGCACGTTCGGCTCGCCGTCGACCGTCATCTGGCAGTTGGCGCAGTGCCCCGAGCAACACAGCAGCCCGCGCGGGCGGTGGTACTTGAAGCTCCGCGAGAACACGCGCATGCCCGACGCGTACAGCGCCGAGCCGAAGGTGTCCCCGTGGAAGGCCCTGACGGGCTTTCCACGGTAGAAGAACTCGAGCTCTTCGGAGCGGTCGATGAGCTCTCCGGGATGCGGAGGAAGGCGCGTCATGGCGTTTGGCGCGTGGCCTCATGGGGCGTGGCTTTAGCCTCGCCCCTAGGAAGCGCCGCGCCGTTCGGAAGGGGCGAGGCTGAAGCCACGCCCCTCACGCCGTCTCCTCTAGCGGTTCCGGCGCAGCCGAAACCGCCTGGGGCAGCCAGGTTCGCAGGACCTCGTTCGTGTAGGTGTGCCGCTCCGCCAGGAACCATTCCTCGCAGACGCGGCAGAACCACCACTCGCGCTGTACGCCCCACTCGTTGTCGCGGAAGTAGACGTAGTCGTTGAGCTCGCGCTGCGTCGGCGTGCCGCTCGGCCGCCGCGTCGACTCCCCGGCGCACCGGAGCTCGGCCACCTCTCGTGGCCCGCAGTTGGGGCAGGTGACGAGCAGAGACATGGCGTGCTAGCGTGTTCCATACAGCGCAACGACGTCGCGCTGGTCGCAACAAATCTAGCGCCGTGCCCCGAACCCGTCAACCGTCGACCCGACGTATCGAGGCCTCGCAGCGCGCCGTGGCGATCCTCGATGCGCTCGCGGACGGCGGCGAGCTCGGGACGAACGAGCTGGCGCGACGCACCCGGCTCCCCGCCAGCACCGTCTCCCGCCAGCTCGGGACACTCACGTCCACCGGGCTCGTCGAGCACGATCCGGAGAGCGGGCGCTACCGCCTGGGGATCCGCATCGTCCGCCTCGCGAACGCGGTGCTCGCCCGGCTCGACGTGCGTGCGATCGCTCGCCCCCACCTCGAGGAGCTCGTTCGGATCACCGGCGAGACCGCGACTCTGCACGTCCCGGGCGAGCGCGACGCGATCACGATCGACTTCGTCCCGAGCGCGCACTTCGTCCAGCACGTCACGCAGCTCGGACGCCCCTCGATCGCGCATGCGTCATCGGCGGGCAAGGTGATGCTCGCGTTTGCAGACCGGCCGCTCCCGCGCGGCCCGCTCGAGGCCTATACGCCGCGCACCATCACCGACGCGAAGGAGTTACGGACCGAGATCGAACGCGTTCGCGCTCGGGGCTACGCGGAGGCGTTCGAGGAGCGCGAGCCGGGCCTCAACGCAGTTGCCGCCCCGATCTGGTCGTCGGCCGGCGCGCTCGCGGCGATCGTCGCGCTCCAGGGCCCGACCGCACGCTTCCGGCGGTCGCAGGTGCGCGCGGCGGTCGCGCCGCTCCTCGACCACGCGCGCGCGATCTCCAGCGCGTTGGGGTCTGTCCCCACCGGGGACTGACCCCCGCGGCGCTCTGCCTCGTCCAGCCGTCGCGGGGGACAGACCCCTTCGGGGTCAGTCCCCTGCGGACACAGATCCCATGCGGGCCGCCACGCGGTCGGCGATCTCGTCCACGAGCCCGCGTTGCATCCCCGCGAGCGGAACCCCCGTCATGAGCGAGGCCTCGACGGTCAGCGCAACGAGATCTTCCGGCTCCATGTTGTGGACGTGCGACTTCCCGCACGCCCGTGCAAGCGTCTGGGCCTCGAGCGTCAGGACGCGGAGGTAGTTCGCGAGCCTGCGGCCGCCGAGAATCGGGTCGAAACGGGCAGCGAGCTCGTCGTCCTGCGTCGAGATGCCCGCAGGGTCGCGACCGGCGTGCCAGTCGTCGTAGAACCCCGCAGAGCTTCCGATCGCCCGGTACTCGTCTTCCAGCTCGGGCGCGTTGTCGCCCAGCGCGATCAGGGCGGCGACGCCGATCGACACGGCGTCTGCACCGAGCGCGAGGGCCTTTGCGACGTCGGCTCCCGACCGGATCCCGCCCGACACGATCAGCTGCACCTGGCGGTGCATCCCCAGCTCCTGGAGCGCGTCGACGGCGAGCTTCACGGCCGGCAGCGTCGGGATCCCGACATGCTCGATGAACACGTCCTGCGTCGCCGCGGTGCCGCCCTGCATCCCGTCCACGACGATCACGTCGGCGCCGGCCTTCACGGCGAGCTGAACGTCGTAATACGTGCGCGTCGCGCCGACCTTCACGAAGATCGGCTTCTCCCAGTCCGTGATCTCTCGGAGCTCGTGCAGCTTGATCTCGAGGTCGTCGGGCCCTGTCCAGTCCGGATGGCGCGACGCGCTCCTCTGGTCGATCCCTTTCGGCAGATCGCGCATCTCGGCGACCCGGTCGGAGATCTTGTGGCCGAGGAGCATCCCTCCTCCTCCCGGCTTCGCCCCCTGACCGACGACGACCTCGATGGCGTCGGCACGGCGCAGGTCGTCCGGGTTCATTCCGTAGCGCGAGGGAAGGAGCTGGTAGACGAGCGTCTCCGAGTGCTCGCGCTCCTCGGCCGTCATGCCGCCGTCGCCCGTCGTCGTCGACGTCCCGACCTCCGTGGCGCCGCGTCCGAGCGCCTCCTTGGCCGGCGCAGACAGAGCGCCGAAGCTCATTCCGGCGATCGTGATCGGGATGCGGAGCTCGAGCGGCTTCGAGGCGTAGCGCGTCCCCAGGGTGACATTCGTGTCGCATCGCTCGCGGTACCCCTCGAGTGGGTAGCGCGAGATGCTCGCGCCGAGGACGAGCAGGTCGTCGAAGTGCGGCAGCCTCCGCTTCGCGCCGAAGCCGCGGATGTCGTAGATCCCCTCGCGGGCCGCGCGCTGGATCTCCGCGATCGTCGCTCGGTCGTAGAGAGAGGACTCGCGGAGGCCCCGCTGCGCGTGCGTGAGCTCGTGCTCGACCGAGGCCATCAGTATGCGTTGTCGACCTTGAACGTGTAGAGCTGCCGCGCGGAGCCGTACCGCCTGAACGCCTGCGGCTCGACGTCGTCGATGCCCGCGCGGGCGAGCAACTCGCCGACCTCTTGGGCGTGGTCGACTCGCATCTCCTTCTCGACACAGTCGGCCCCGAGCCCGGCGACGTTGCCTGCGACGTAGAGCCGTGCCTCGTAGATCGAGTCGCCGAGCGCCTCGCCTGCGTCGCCGCAGACGACGAGCCGGCCCGACTGCGCCATGAACGCGCTCAGGTGCCCGACCGAGCCGCGCACGACCACGTCGGCGCCCTTGAGCGAGATCGCGCACCGCGCGGACGCGTCGCCGTGCACGACGAGCAGGCCGCCGTGCGCCGTGGCGCCGGCGGACTGGCTCGCATTGCCGTCGACCACGACGAGCCCGGACATCATGTTCTCGGCGACGCCCGTCCCGGCACTCCCGCGGACGCGCACCGTCGCACGCTGGTTCATGCCGGCGCAGTAGTAGCCGGCGTGACCCTCGATCTCGACGTCGAGGTCGGCGTCGAGCCCACAGGCGAGCGCGTGTGCGCCGTTCGGGTGGAGGATCCGCCAGCGATGCGGTCCTGCGATACCCGCTCGGCCGACGTCGTGGAGGCGCTGGTTGAGCTCGCGGAGCGGCGTCACCACAAGATCGACGGTCTCGACAGTCTTGGCCGCGGCGGGCTGCGCCGCCGCGCTCACGCGGCGATCCGTTCCCAGGCGTAGACGACGCCGGGGCTCGGCTCCCAGACCCGCGCCTCGTCGGCCCCTGGGAGGACGGCGATCGCGCGGACTTCGGACGCCATGGCGACCCACTCGTCGGTCTCGGCGAGCACCGCCGGCTTGCACGCGATCGGGTCGCGCAACACTGCGAACCCGTCCGCCGTCCCGACGAGGAACGTGTAGAAGCCGTCGAGGTCGGCGAGACAACCCTCCAGGGCCTCCTCGAGGGATGCGCCTTCGCGCATCCGCCAGGCGATGTACCCAGCCGCCACCTCCGTGTCGTTGTCCGTCTGGAAAACGATCCCTTCGCGACGGAGGGCGAGCCGGAGCCGATTGTGGTTCGAGAGAGAGCCGTTGTGGACGAGGCAGACGTCGAGCCCTGTCGAGAAGGGATGCGACGCCTCCGTCGTGACCCGGCTCTCGGTCGCCATGCGCGTATGCCCCAGCGCGTGAGTCCCACGGATGTCGTCGAGGGCAAACTGGCGGGCGAACTCCTCCGGACGCCCCACCTCCTTGTAGACCTCGATCGCGCGGCCGGCGCTCATCACGCGCAGGTGAGGACGATGCTCGTGCACCCAGCGCTCCGCGTCCTCCGCATCGGCGCCGACGACGATCGAGGCGTGCGTCGCCCGGACGGCATGCTCACCGGCCTCTCCGAACGCCGCGCCGAGCGCCGCGCCGACCGACTCCCAGTCTTCGCGTGGATCGGGCGAGTAGAGCGTGAGCTTGCTCGACCCGGACGGGACCTCGTCGCGGTAGAACGCGACGCCGGCGCTGTCGGGGCCCCGGTCCGAGAGCTGCACGAGCATCGCAGCGAGGTCGGCGCCGAGCCGCGCCTCGACGTCGCTCGACTTCGCGAACAGCCCCACTATGCCGCACATGGGTGGAGATTACCTCCATGCATTTTCGGCCTGGCGGCCGAAAACGCTAGAAAACCGCGGCCTCCTTATGTACGAAGTCGACACATGTTCGCCTAGCGCGCTTCTGAGATCGGCTCCGGCCGATCTCAGAAGCGCGTCAGGTACTCCCGCACCTCCCAGTCGGTCACCTGCTCGTGGTAGCGGTGCCACTCGTCGCGCTTGATGCCGACGATCCAGTCCACGACGTCCTCGTCGCGACCGCGTCCGAGCGCCGCCCGCAACACGTCGTCGCCCTCGAGCTCGCCGATCGCCTCGACGAGGGTGGCGGGCAGCGTCTCGAGCCCTCGCGAGCGGAGCTCGTCGATCGGCGCTGCATAGAGGTTCTCGGTGTTCGGCTCGCCGGGGTCCAGCTTGCGCTCGATCCCGTCGAGCCCGGCAGCGAGCACCGCGGTCGCGGCGAGGTACGGGTTGCACGACCCGTCGATCGTCCGATCCTCGATCCGGCCCGGCCCCGGGATGCGGAGCATCTGGGTGCGGTTGTTGTAGCCGTACGAGATCCAGACGGGAGACCAGGTCGCGCCCGACGAGGTGGAGCCGAGCTTGAGCCGCTTGTACGAGTTGACCGTCGGCGCCGTGATCGCGGAGTACGCGCGGGCGTGTGCCTTCAGCCCGCCGATGAAGTGGTACGCCGTCTCCGACAGTCCGAGCCCGCGCGGGTCGTCCTCGTCGAGGAACAGGTTCTCGCCCTCCCGCCAGAGCGACATGTGGAAGTGGCAGCCGTTGCCAGTGAGGTGCGTGAACGGCTTCGGCATGAACGTCGCGAGCAGTCCCTGTTGCTGCGCGAGCGTGTGCACCATGTAGCGGAAGAAGATCGCGCGGTCGCAGCTGACGAGCGCGTCGTCGTAGGTGAAGTTCTGCTCGAACTGGCCGTTCGCGTCCTCGTGGTCGTTCGCGTAGTTCCCCCACCCGAGCTCGTTCACGTACCGCGAGATCGTCGTCAGGAACTCGTAGTTGCGCGTCAGGCCGCGCAGGTCGTAGCAGGGCTTCTCGAGGTCGTCGAGCGGGTCGGCGAGCTCGATCCCGCCGTCGTCGCCTCGGCGGAGCAGGAAGTACTCGAGCTCGAGGCCGATCTTGAGCTCGAAGCCCGCGTCGCGCGCCCTGGCCAGCTGGTTTCGCAGGATCGTGCGGGGGTCGTACGGCCACGGCTCGCCCTCGACCGTGACGTCGCACGCGAAGCGGGCGACCGACGGCTCCCACGGGACAGGCGTAAAGCTCCCGAGATCGGGGATCGCGGCGATGTCGGGGTCGCTCGGCACCTGGCCGATGTCGCCCGCGGCGAAGCCGGCGAAACCCGCGCCGTCGTTGACCAGGTCGTCGAGGTGGGCCGCGGGGATCAGCTTGGCGCTGGGGCGTGCGTGCAGGTCGACGAACTGGGCGAAGAAGAACTCGATCCCACGATCGGCGACCTCCTGACGGATCCTCTCGACGTGCTCATCCACGGCCACGTGCACCCCTCCCTCGGTTCTCCAGGGTGCTCGGTTCTACCACGGCTTCCGGCCGCCTCACAGGTCGAGTTTCGACACTCGCTAGGCCGCGGGAGTGTCGATCCCCGACGCCCGGCGCAGAAGCACGAGCTTCACTGCGATCTCGATCTCGAGCCAGTCGTCCGTACGAAGGTCGAGGTCGCTGAGCTCCGCGATGCGACGTAGCCGCTGCCGCAGCGTGTTCGGGTGTACGAACAGCGCGTCGGCTGTGGCGCTGATGTTGCCTCGACGGCTCAGAAACTCCTCGAGCGTCGCGAGGAGTTGGGTCTGCCGCTGCCGGTCGTAGGCGGCGAGGCGGTCGACCGCATCCACCGTCGCGTCACGAGCCCCAACCCCGTCGCTGGCGATCCGAAGGAGGTACTTGTGGGCGCCGAGCTCGACATACGCCACGACCGGCGGCTCCCGACCGAGAACTGCCGCTCCGGTGAGCGCATGACGCGCCTCCTCCACCCCGTCGGCGTAGGCGCCGGGCTCCGAGCAGACGCCCGAGAGGCCGATGGCGCCCGCACCCGGATCGGCCTGGAGCGACCGCGCCGTCTCGGCGACGAGCTCCGCGCCGCGTCGTGTCACCGGCACGAGCGCTCGAACCGCGTTCGTGTCTCGGTGGACGAGCGTGCCGGGCAGCGCCGCCGATAGCGCCGCCTCGAAGCGCTCGTCGGCCGCCTCCGCCAGGAGCACGACGTGCGGTTGCATGAGATCGCAGCCCAGGCGGGCTGCGCGACCTTCGAGCTCGGCCTCCGACCTGCCCTGCGACAGGTGGTCGAAGAAGTCCGCGATCAGGTTCTGCTCCGCGAGCCGTTCGATGAGCCGGACCTTCTTGATGCCGACGGCGACCTGCCCGGCGATCGCGCGCGCGAGCTCGACGCGCCGGGTCGCGTCGGCGACCACGAGGCCGAGGAGCTCGTCGTCCGCGACGAGCGGTACCGCGACGCGTCCCCGTCGCGCACGCGTCGAGAGCTCCGGCCCGAGCTCGGCGAGCGAGATGAACGAGCGTGCTGTCGAGCCGGGCGGGTGCGAGCAGCAGAGCCTGAGATCGTCTCCGCCGCGTTCGATGAGGTACACGTGGCATGCGTCCGCCTCCAGGAGCCGCCGTGCGCCGCCGGCGACAGCGGGGAGGAGCTCCTCGAGCGTCTCCGTACGGGCGATCGCCTCGGCGAGCTCGGTCAGGGCCTCGAGCTCGTGCACGCGGCGTCGCATCTCGCCGTAGAGCCGGGCGTTCTCGATCGCGCCCGCCACGAGCGAGGCGGCCGTGACGACGAACTCGACCTCGTCGGCCGAGAACTCCCGTGGCGCCTCCGTGTGGGCCGAGATGACGCCGATCACGTCCCCGCCGGTCCCGACGATCGGAACCGAGAGCAGCGACTGAAACTGCTCCTCCTCCAGCTCCGCCACGTACTTCACGCGCGGGTCGTCGAGGAGGTTCTCGGGGATGAACGCCGGCTCACGGTGGTCGACGGCCCACCAGGCGAGGCCTTCGCCGCGCGGCAGGTCGATTCTGCCCGCGAGATGGCCGTACGGCTCCGATGCGGCACGGAGCACGAGGCGGTCGCCGCTGTCCTCCATGAGGTAGACGAAGCAGGCATGCACCGCGCTCGCGTCGGTGAGGAGCCGCACGACCGCCGCCAGCACCTCGTCCAGCTCGAGCGACGACGAGACGGTCGAGACGATCCGTGTGAGGAACGATTCCTCGCGGGCGCGCGAGCTCACCGCGCAGAGCGTAGAGGGTTGCGGCGCGCGGCGCGGCGGAGCTGCGGAGCGGTGTCAGACACCGGTTTCAGTCAAGGCTGCATGGCGTGCCGATTTCGTGCCGATCGATCCACAGCCGCGGCCCGCCGACGTTCAGTGCTGGGCGACGACGCCGAGGTGACGCTCGTGAGCGCCCGTCTCGAGGATCTCCCCGATCTGGTCGACGACGAACCGCAGCTCGTCGTCGGAGGTGAAGAAGTGCGGGCCGAGACGGATCCCGGCGTCCGGGCGGAAGTCGCAGAGGATCTCGCGCTCCGTCAGCTCGCGGTGGACGGCGGGGAACTCCGGCACGTGGATCGTCACGGTGCCGCCGCGCCGGTCCGGTGCGCGCGGGCTCCGCACCTCGAACCCGGCCTCGACGGCGAGGTCGATGAGCAGCTGGGTCTGCCGCAGCGAGTTGGCGCGGATGCGGTCGACGCCGACCTCCTCGATCAGGTCGTACCCGGCCGTCGCTGCGTAGTGCGCGGGCACGTTCGGCGTCCCCGTGAGGAACCGCGCGGCGCCGGAGGCGTAGCGCATCTCCTCCTCGAAGCCGAACGGCGTCTCGTGCGCCTGCCAGCCGGTGAACGTCGGCTCGAGTCGCTCGGCGAGATCGGGGCGCACGTAGAGCCAGCCGTTCCCGGGGCCGCCGCAGAGCCACTTCACGGAGCCGCCGACCGCGAAGTCGACGTCGAGGGCCGTCACGTCGAGCGGGACGATCCCGGCCGACTGGTAGCAGTCCAGGACCACGTGGGCACCGACCTCGTGGGCGCGCTGCACGATCGGCGCGACGTCCTGGATCTCGGCGGTCTTGAAGAGGACGTGACTGATGGGGACGAGCAGCGTCCGCTCGTCGATCGCTTCGACGATCCCCGCCTCGTCCTCGCAGACGACGATCTCGAGCTCTGGATGCGCCTGGTAGAGGTAGCGCACGGACGGGAAGTTCCCGCGCTCGTACACGATCCGGTTCCGCTGCGGGTCGATCGGGGCGAAGCACGAGAGGACGACGCCCTCCGCGACTGCGACGTTCTGGTGCATGACCGTCGAGCCGGCGGGAGCGCCGATGATCCGCCCCACCTGGTCACCGACCGTCATCGGCATCGTCCACCAGCCCTCGCGCCAGGATCTGATCCCGCGCTCCTTCCACATCCGCGCGTACTCGGCGAGCCTCGCCTCCGCCTGCCGCGGCATGGCCGCGAGCGAGTGGTTGATGAGGTACGTCGTGTGCTCGAGGATGGGGAACTCGGAGCGGTAATCGAGCAGCTCGCGCATCGCGGGGAGAGTACGGGACGTGGCTTTAGCCGTGTCCCAGCCGGGGCGCACGACCGAGGGGACGCGGCCCGAGGCCACGTCCCGCGGCTGCTCAGCTCAGCCGGCGGAGCAACCCGAGCGCGCCCTGATCCCAGGGGACGCGATGCGTCGTCCCGGCGCCGCGGAGCTCGTCGCGGTGCTCGAGGTACCAGTCGTAGGTCGCGCACAGGGTCTCCGCGTTCGACAGCGTCGGCGCCCAGCCGATGAGCGTGCGTGCCTTCTCGATCGAGACGTACGAGTCCTTGTGTGCGGTCCGGTAGTGCCACTCGGCGAGCGGCGAGAGGCGCGCAAGCTCGAGGCCCCGGAGCGCGACCTCGGCCGGTCGCGCAGGCACCGCCTGGAGCCGCGATCCCGAGCCCGCGTGCCGCGCGAGGGCCTCGAGGTCCTCGCGCACCGTCCCGAACCGGGCCGCGCCGATGTTCAGCGCCTCGCCTGCGACCGGTGCGTCGAAGCACCGGACGACCGCCTCCACCAGGTCCTCGACGGCGAGCAGCTGGTAGCGATTCGAGCCGTCGCCGAGGATCGGGATCCGGCGGCCCTCGCGGATCCAGTCGAACAGGATCTCGAACACGCCGAGCCGCTCGGGGCCGACGAACGTCTTGGGCCGGACGATCACCACCTCGAGCCCGCGTCGTGCGAACGCTGCGCAGAGCTGCTCCGCCTCGATCTTGGAGGCCCCGTAGTGCCCCACGCCCACGAGCGGGTCGTCCTCGTGGATCGGATGTCGCTCCGGGACGCCGTAGACGGCCGTCGACGACACGAGAACCACTCGACGGACGCCGGCTTCGAGCGCGGCCGCGAGGGTGACCGCCGTCCCCTCGACGTTGACGGACCGGATCGCGGCTCGAGTGACCTGGATCGGCAGCGCAGCGGCGGCGTGGACGAGAACGTCTGCGCCTGCGACCAGCCGCCGGGCGTCCGCCGTGAGCCGCACGTCGCCACGCAGCTCGTCGACCGCTCCGTCGAGAATCGAATCGTCGAGCGCCAGGAGATCGAGGGTGCGCACGTCGTGCCCGTCGCCGAGGAGGCGGCGCGCGAGGTGCAGGCCGAGAAAGCCCGCGCCGCCCGAGATCGCGACGAGCACGGGGCGGAACGCTAGCCATCGGTGTCGGACTTCAGTCCGACACCTGCTCCTGGCGACCCGGAGTCGCTTGCTCGGCGCCCGACTCGACCGGCGGCGGTGCACCGTTCACCAGCACCGCCGCCGCGAGCAGCACCGCCATCGCGACGGCGCTCTCGCCGAGCAGGCTGCGCCCGAGCCCGGGCGTCCGCTCACCGCGCTCGAGACGGGGGCGCACGAAGGTGTGGTGGACGCCCCCCCACGTGAGCGCCACGAGCACGAGCCCGATCTTGACGAGCAGCGTCACCCCGTAGGACGTCTCCCAGAGATCGGAAACGGCCGGCAGCCGCTCGACCGCGACGACGGTCCCGGCCGCGACCAACACTGCCACGAGCCCAACAGCGATCCGAGAGAAGCGAAGGAACGCGGCGCGGCGGAGGTCTGGCGCGAGCGGCCAGACGACGACGGCGAGCGTCAGCACACCTCCCGCCCAGAGCATCGCGGAGACGAGATGAACCCAATCCGCGACCTGTCCGACGACGGACGCGTTCGGCTCGGTCGCCTGATGACCGGAGAGCGGGTAGCCCCACACGAGGGCGAGGGCGAGCAGGAAGGCCGGCCAGCGCAGGCCGGGTCGGTCGAGAGCCCAGGCGACCGCGAGGATCGTGAGGCAGGCGCCGTACCCGAGGGTCGTCACGAGGAAGGCGATGCCGAAGCGCGTCGACTCGGCGAACGGCGAGAGGTCGGCGTACAGGAGGTCGACACCAGACACCTGGAGGGCGTTCGCCGACCGGATCACGAAGCCGGCGATGCCGGCGTTCACGGCAGCGACGGCACCGAGTGTGCCGAGGAGGTGCACACGACGCTCGACCCGCGGGTCGACGCCCCCCGGGAGGACGAGAAGCCGGATCCCGACCACTCCGAGAAGCAGCGCGAGGGACGCGAACAGCAGCCAGCGAGCGAGGTCGTCGCGCCAGGTCATCCCCGAGGCGCCGACTGCGTCGGTGGGCGGCGGCGCGTCCACACCCAGTCCGAACGTGTACACGCCGGTCCCGACATGGCCGTCGGCCGAGAGCTCGCGCCAGCGGACGGTGTAGGCCTCGCCGGCACGGAGCCCGCTGACGGGGGCAAGGATCTCTGTCCCGCCCCTCGCCTGGCGGACAGCGCCCGAGACGCGGCGACCGTCCATGGCATAGACGACGATCGCGTCGGGAGGCGCAGTTACGGACTGGTCGAATCGAAGCCGGATCTCGGTGGGCTCCGACTCGACGCTGCTCTGCTCGGCCGGGCTGGCCCCCTTCAGGTTGGCGTGCGCCCCCGCCGTGGCCGGGACGGCGAGCGCCACGATGCAGACGGCGAGGAGAGCACGCGTCACGGCGTTCCGCCCGCGAGGTCGGAGAGGTGCCCGAAGATCGGCGCGACGTCGCGATCGGAGAAGAGCATCACTGCGACTGCGATCCACGTGGCCGCGAAGCCGAACGCCCAGACCGCCTTCTTCGGCCTGAGCGCCGCGCCCAGCGGGAACACGGCGGCCACGAGGAACGTCCAGCCGATGAGGTGGTGGAGGAACGCCGAGCGCGCAAACAGCCAGCCGTTCTGCTCGTGGACGAGGAACGCGGCGCCGGACACGACGAGGCCGACGGCCGTCACGAGCGACCAGTACGGCGAGGCGAGGCGCCCCCTGACGACCGCCAGCTGCACCGCGCCTGCCGCAGTCGCGGCCTGCGCCCAGACGGCGTGCGCGAGCAGGTGCAGCGTCGAGAAGGTCGAGAAGATGGCGATCACCCAGAGCCACACACCTCCGAACAGCAGCAGGCTCGGCCAGAGGTAGGCGCGCCAGGCACGGCGTCTGAAGACCTCGCTGCCGACGATCGCCTCGGCCAGGAGGACGAGCGCGAAGAACAGGAAACCGGCGGCGAAGAGCCAGTGGGCGATCTCAGCCCGCGGCAGCATCTCCGCGCTCGGACCGCTCGAGGTCGTCGACCAGCCCTGGCGCGACGACGAGGGAGAAGAGAAGGCCGACCAGGAGGACGAGCAGCGGCGGCTGGACGAGCCAGTCCCACGCGCCCTTGCCTTCCGGGTAGAAGAACACCACACGGTAGGGCTGCGCGAACGCCCACACCATCCCCCCGAGGATCGTCAGCGGGCCGATCGCCTCGATGGCGAGAACACGAGCGGTTCTCCGCGCAACGCGCGGCTCGTCCGCAGGCTTTGGGCGAGGGGTGACGAGCTCGTTCACGACGGGTTCGGTCCTCTCGGTCAGTCTCGCACGCCCGTGGAGTTGGCCGCAAGCGGCTACCCCATCGACGTTTCAGGAAAACGTCATGGCGTGCGGCAAGAGGAGGGGGGATGATGGCGACGTGCGCACGCTCACCGCTTTGGTAGTCCTCGCGTTCGCGACCGCGGGAGCGCTTGCGGTCGTCGCGACCGCGACCTCGACGAAGAACGGGCTACCGGCCTACACCGACGGGTACGCGACCTGGCAGAAGCTCAACCGGAAGCCGATCACGACGCCCGGTGCGCACAACGGCGTGAAGAACGTCTTCGCCAGCCGCGCGCGCGGCGCGAACAGGCGGTTCCCGAACGGGACGGTGATCGTGAAGTCGATCGCCGAGCCGGGCGCACGCGGGCTTGCGAAGCAGGTGGCCGTGATGCGGAAGGTGCAGGGACGCTGGCAGTGGGTGGAATACGACCGCGCGGGAAGCAGCTACGGCGTGCTGGCGAGAGGCTCGCTCTGCTCGTCCTGCCACATGCAGGCCCGCGCGAACGACTGGGTCTTCACGAAGCGCTGAGACGAGCCGCTCGGTGCCTGGCTTCAGCCAGGCACCTACCGCGTGAGTATCCCTTCGGGCGAGACCTTGACGGCCCGCGCGCCGAAGTCCTCGCGCGACAACGTGCGCACCATCCCGTGCGCGGCCTCCGAGGCGTCGAGCGCGGGGACACCCTCGCCCGCGAGGGTCGTCGGCACCAGCTGTCCCGTCTCGTACGTGCCGTCGCCGCGAAGGATCACGCGCAGGATGCCGCTCGTCGAGAGCGGTCCACCGAGCGAGAACACCTTGTAGCCCGCGAAGTTGCCGAGCGAGTAGGCGATCAGGCGGCCCTTGTGCCACTCCATGCCGCGCAGCACGTGAGGCCCGTGCCCGACGACGAGGTCCGCGCCGGCGTCGACCACCGCGTGGCTGAAGCCGACGACATTCCCACGGTTCTCGCCGAGGAAGCTCTCGGTGCCGCGGCGGACGTGCTGTCGGGAACGCCCCTCTGCGCCCGCGTGCATGGTCACGATCACGACGTCGGCCGAGCGAGCGGCCTTGCGAACGAGGCGCGTCGCCGCGGCGATGTCCGTGAGCGACGCCGCCCAGGGGTAGGAGGCGAAGCCGACGAGCGCGACGCGGATCTGCCCGACCTTCTGAACCGTCACCTGCCCGGGGCGCCCCGTGTGCTCGAGGCCGACGCTCCGCAGTGCCGCGATCGTCTGTCGCATCCCACGCTCGCCGTAGTCGAACGCGTGGTTGTTCGCGAGGTTCATCACCGTGAACCCGGCCTGCGAGAGCCAGCGCGCGTACGACGGCGGCGTCTGGAATGCGAAGCAGTTTGTGCTCCCCGCGCCGCATTTCGAGCTGCCGCCCGTCGAAAGAGTGCCCTCCAGGTTTCCGAGGACGACGTCGCCGGCCAGGTCGGCCTGGACGTCGGAGAAGAACGACCGCCCTCCGTCGGGCGGGAGGTTGGGCGTCGAGCCCATGACGATGTCGCCCGTGGCCGCGATGGTCACCACGCCGGGTGGCACCTTCGGCTTGGCAGGCGCTGCGGCCGGCTTCGGTGGAGGCGTCGGCGCCGCAGCCACGGTCGGTGTCCGCGCGGCGGACACGGGCGTGTCCGCTCCGTCGATCACGAGCGAGAACAGGAAGCCCGCCGCGATGACGACCGCGCCCGCGCGGACGATCAGCGCGATGACACGCATGACGCTCCTAGTCGCGGTTGCCGAGGAAGATCATCGCGTAGTACGCGAGCTGCGTGAGCGCCGCCAGCGCCGCTGCGACGTACGTCATCGCGGCCGCGGTGAGCACCTTGCGGGCGCCCTGCGACTCGCTTCGCACGACGAGCCCCATGTCGTTCACCTGCGCAAGGGCGCGACGGGAAGCGTCGAACTCGACCGGAAGCGTCACGAGCTGGAAGAGCACGACGACCGCGAAAAGCACGATCGCGAACTGGACGAGGCCGAGGACCTGCGCGAACGCGCCGATCATCAGGAGGATGAACCACGCGTTCGACGCAAAGGCAACGACGGGCCATAGCGCCGCGCGCGCCCGGAACGGCGCGTACGCCTTCGCATGCTGGATGGCGTGCCCGACCTCGTGGGCCGCGATCGCCGTCGACGCGACCGAGCGACCGCCGTACACCGGCTCGGAGAGGTGCACCGACTTGTGGCGCGGGTCGTAGTGGTCGGAGAGCGGCCCTCCGGGCGACGCCTCGACCGGCACGCCCTGGAGGCCGTTGCGGTCGAGGATCTGCCGAGCGATCTCCGCCCCGGACAGTCCGTTCGCCACCGGAATCTGCATGTTCGCCGCGACGGTCTTCTTCAGCCAATGCTGGACGACGAAGCCGATGATCAGCGGCGGGATGAGAAACGCGAGATAGAGGCCCAGGCCTTCCATTCGAGCGCGAAGCGTACCAACGGTCGAAGACCGCTCGCGGCCCGTCGTTCGGTCTCAACGCGACCGCAACACGGGACGTGGGCTATGCCCGCGTCCCGCCCGCAGCGCGCAACGGCAGGGACGTGGGCTGTGCCACCTCCCGCGCGCAGCACGCCACGTTCGGACGCGGCTGAACGCCACGTCCCGGTCCCGCGCGTACCCTCCTTCTCCTGAGTCCCCCCGGATGGCCTGACCCGTCGGAGCTCCGCATCGGCCTCGGCTGCATGCGCCTGTCGACGGACGCCGAGCGGGACGAGGAGCGCGCCTTCGCGACCGTCGCCGCGGCAGCCGCGGCAGGGATCACGGTGTTCGACACCGCGCACGCGTACGGCCACGGGGCGGACGAGCTCGGCCACAACGAGCGGCTGCTCGCCCGAGCTTTGCGCGCCGGCGGCGCTGAGGCGAGCGCGCGAATCGTGACGAAGGGAGGAATGACGCGGCCAGGCGGCGGCTGGGTTCCGGATGGCCGCGCGAAGACGATCCGGGCCGACTGCGAGACGAGCCTCGTCGCGCTCGACGGGCTCCCGATCGACCTCTACCTGCTCCACGCGCCCGATCCGCGGACCCCGTGGCGCACATCCGTCCGAGCGCTCACCCGTCTCGTCGACGACGGGCTCGTGAAGCGCGTCGGCGTCGCGAACGTCAACCGCGGACAGCTGGACGAGGCCGTCGCGCTCGCGCCCATCGCAGCCGTGCAGGTGGCGGTGAGCCCCTTCGACGATCACGCGCTTCGCGGTGGGATCGTCGAGCGGTGTGAGGAAGCGGGAATCGCGCTCCTCGCGCACTCCCCGCTTGGCGGCCCGCGCCGAGCGGGACGTGTCGATCGTCAGGCCGCTCTGGTCGAGGTCGGCAATGCACACGATGGAAGCGCAGCGGAGGTCGCGCTCGCCTGGCTGCTCGACCTTTCGCCGACGATCGTCCCGATCCCCGGTGCGAGACGCCCGGAGACAGCCCGCTCCGCCGCACGCGCTGCGACCCTCGCGCTCGACGACGACGATCGGAGGGTGCTGAGGCGTGCGCTGGGGTGGCCTCGGCCCCGGCAGGTCGAGCGAGCGGTGACGCGAGAGGACGCCGAGGTCGTGCTCGTGATGGGCATCCCGGGCGCCGGCAAGAGCCGGGTCGCGCAGGAGTACGTCGCGCGCGGCTACGACCGGCTGAATCGAGACGAGCGCGGAGGGTCGCTGCGTGAGCTCTCGGAAGCCCTTGACGGCGCGCTGTCCTGCGGCGTCGCGCGGGTCGTCCTCGACAACACGTACGTCACGCGCGCGTCTCGCAGCCGTGTGGTCGAGGCGGCTACACGGCAGGGCATCCCGACCCGCTGCGTCTGGCTCGACACGCCGCTCGCCCAGGCGCAGGTCAACCTCGTGGAGCGGATGCTCGAGCACCTGGGCGGCCTCCCGAGTCCAGAAGCGCTGAAGGAGCTCGCGCGACGCGAGCCGGGCGTGATGGCGCCGACGTCGCAGATGCGCCTGCTGCGCGAGCTCGAGCCGCCGGCGGCCGACGAGGGCTTCGCCAGCGTAGAGACCGTGTCGTTCGAGCGAGCGCCCCGAGCGGACGGCAGGACGGGCGTCTTCGTCGCCGCCGCCGTGCTCCAGTCGCCCGGATGGAGGGCAGCGATCGCGCAGGCCGACCCGGCCGCGCCGCACCTCGTCTTCGACTGGCGCCCGGGCGAGTCGCCGGACGACCTCGCCGAGCCGGTCGCGGATCTCGCATCCGTCGTGACGGGACCGGTCGAGGGAGCGCTCTGCCCACACGGAGGCGGAGCGCCGATCTGCTGGTGCCGGCCGCCGCTCCCGGGTCTCCCGCTCGCGTTCGCGCGGTCGCACGGCGTCGACCCCTCGCGGTCGATCCTCATCGGCACGAGCCCCGCGCACCGCTCCCTCGCGACGACCCTCGGCGCCCGCTTCCTCTCGGTCTGAGCTGTGGACTCTCGCCTTGGTTCGGCCCCAGAGTCCTCCGCCCGCGCCCCGGCCCTCCTACCAAGGGGCGAGGTGTCCAAGAGGCACTGACACCGCCGTAGACTCGCGGCGATGTCCGACGGCAGGCATCAGGTGGAGCAGCTGCAGGCGCTGATCGACTCCTCTCCGCTCGCACTGGTCGAGTTCGGCCTGGACACGCGCATACGGCTCTGGAATCCAGCTGCCGAGCGCATTTTCGGCTGGTCGCGTGAGGAGATGATCGGACGCGCCGGCTTGCCCATGGCCCCGCCTTCGAAGCGCGCAGAAAGCAGAGAGCTTTTCGCGCGAGTGAGCTCGGGCGAGTGGGTGAACGACTACGAGACCGTGCGACAACGGAAGGACGGAACGCTGGTCGACGTCTCGATCGCGGCGGCCCCGGTCAGAGACGCATCCGGCCGGGTCGTCGGCAACATGGTCGCGTACACCGACATCCGGGAACGCAAGGTGCAAGAGGCGGAGGTCCATCGTCTCAACACAGAGCTCCACGCACGGCTCGAAGAGCTCGCCGCATCTCGAGCGCGGATCGTTACTGCCGGCGACGTCGAGCGGCGCCGTCTCGAGCGGAATCTCCACGACGGCGCGCAGCAGCGTCTGGTGACGCTCTCCCTGTCGCTGCGCGAAGCGGTGGGGTCGCTGGACTCCGATCCGGCAGCAGCGCGCGCTGCGCTCGCGAAGGGCTGTGACGAGCTTTCCCTTGCGCTCGACGAGCTGCGCGAGCTCGCCCGCGGCCTCCACCCGGCCGTGCTCAGCGATCACGGCCTCCGAGCCGCCGTCGAGGCGCTCGCAGGCCGGGTGCCGGTCGCGGTCGAGATCGCGGACATCCCCGACGAGCGGCTGCCCGAGCCCGTCGAAGCGGCTGCGTACTACCTGATCGCCGAAGCACTGACCAACATCACGAAGTACGCCAACGCATCCACCGTGCGTGTCCTGATTGATGCGAGCGGTACGTCTGTCGTCGTCGAGGTGTCGGACGACGGCGTCGGCGGCGCCGATCCTGCCGCTGGATCCGGCCTCCGCGGCCTGGCGGATCGAGTGGAGGCGTTGGGCGGCTCGCTGGACGTTGTGAGCCCCGCCGGTGCCGGGACGTCGCTGCGGGCCGAGATCCCGAGCACGCCTGACGTTTGACCCAGCCGACACGGGCGACGATGTGTTGGGTACGTGAAGGCGTGTTTTCCCGGGCATGCGACGGGTAGCCGTCGAGGATGCGTCGAGATCGCCACCACGTCGTGCCCGAGCGCACGCTCCGGGGCTGGAGAAGTTAGTGCCGATCGGCTATCTGATCGCTGTTGGCGTCGTGGCCGCCGGGATGGTGCTGGCGCTTCGACCACTCGCTCGCTCGGGGCGACTCGGCATGCTCAGCTGGTTCCTGAGCGCTGTCCCCAACGAGTCGCCGTTCGTGGCGTTCTTCTGGGTGCTGGCCGTAAGCCTGCTCGCGCTCGCACAGGGCGACCTCGACACGCCCCTCGGGTGGGGAGGGCTCGCGGTCGCCGCGCTGACGTTTGTCGGCACGCCGATCCTCGTAAGGCGAAGCCTCCGGGCAGGCCCTGTGGTCCATCGTGCGCTCGATACAGGGCTCGGACGTGGTTGGTCGTCGACGCCCGGCCTCACCGCGTCAAAGCCTGGGCAGCGGCTGCCGTGGGCGCGCATCCTGTTCGCTCCCCTGCCCGTGTTCCGCCGGGACATCCGGAAGCTCGGGAACATCGTCTACGGCGACGCCGACCGACGCAACCGCCTCGACCTGTACCGCAAGCGGTCGCGCACGTCGAGCAGCGGCCCGATCCTCATCCACCTGCACGGAGGTCACTTCCGCACGGGTCGCAAGAGCTTCGAGGCTCGTCCTCTACTCCACGGGTTGGCGGCGCACGGATGGGTCTGCATCAGCGCCAACTACAGGCTGCAGCCGGCCGCGACATTCCCCGACTTCCTGATCGACGTCAAGCGAGTGATCGCGTGGGCTCGGGAGCACGCGCACGAGCACGGCGGAGATCCCACGCAGGTATTCGTGGCCGGAAGCTCGGCCGGCGCCCACCTCGCCGTCACGGCAGCGCTCACCGCCAACGACCCCACGCTACAGCCAGGCTTCGAGGACGCCGACACCTCGGTGGCCGCCGCTGTCGGGCTGTACGGCTACTACGGGCCTGTCGACCGCCAGCGACAGCCGCTCCCGTCGTCCCCCGCCGACTACATCCACCCGGACGCACCGCCGCTCCTGATCGCGCACGGCGACCAGGACACGTACGTGCCGCCCGAGCACGCCCGCTGGCTCGTCGGCCAGTTGCGCGAGACCTCGACTCACCCAGTCGTCTACGTCGAGCTCCCGGGTGCACAGCACTCGTTCGACCTCTTCCACTCGATCCGCTTCGAGACGCTGATCGACGGGATCGAGGCCTTCGCCGCCTGGGTTCGCTCGCGAACGGCCCGACCCACGACATCGATCGCGGGTCGTCGCCGCTGACAATCGCCGCACGGGACGGCAGGTCCATCATCGGGACGCGCCTCCGCGCAGCAGGTGCTCGACGGCGCGGCCGAGAACGTCGGCTCGCTGCTGCGGCGTCGCCAGGGCCTCGATGCCGTAGCCGAAGAGCACCGTATCCCGGGTGGTGACCGACGGGGACACGCTGATCAACTCGGTCGAGATCGCGAAGTTGCTGCCGCTGGCCGGTGGACTGCCGGGCGGCGGGCCCTCGACGGTCCACGAGCTGGTGTCGCCCTCGAACCCGTCGGCGTCGAGCACCCCGGCGGACGTCGTGACGCGGGTGTCGTCGACGAACACGCCGATGCCGGTCTTGCCTCCGATGACGGTGTTGGCCACGTAGCTGACCTTGACGTCGACGGCTCGGCCGGCGTAGCGCGACAGGTCGAACGAGGCGTTGCGCCAGCCGCCCGACTCGCCGCTGAACGCGTTCCACTCGCCGGTCGTGCCCCTGGGAGCGCACGGTAGGCCGGGCGTCAGGTAGTGGAGCAGGAACGGATGTGTGTTCAGTACGTCCGCCGGGCACGTCGACGGCGGGGCCTTGGTCGTGCCGCCGCGCGTGTCGGGCAGGGTGGTCCAGTCGTCGGTGCCCGACGGCGCCGCTTCGAGGATCACGTGGTGGAACGTCACCGTGGTGCTGAACGACAGCGACATCGAGAGCGTCGGCGCGGCGGCGGCGGAGACATCGGTCAGGTCGATCGTCCGTCCGAGCCGCTGGTACGACGAGTCGGCGTGCAGCGCCCCGGCGTAGCGCCGACCCTCGACCGGGCCGAGCGGGTTGACCCCGGCCGCACCGACGTAGCGGCCCGACCCCTCGCCGGCGAACAGCGGGAACCGATCCGGCGCCAGCGCGTCGCTGGTGAGGCTGAAGGCACCGGCCTCGTTCAGCGGGTTGTCCACGATCGCCTGGCCCCCGAACACCCCGGCTCCCTCGACGCCGGTCGGGCGGGCGAACGTGACCCGCTCGCGTACACCGAGGTAGTACTGCGCGAAGTCGTCGGCCAGCAGCCCGCAGTCGGCCACGAAGTCGCCCGAGACGACGCAGTCCTCCTCCGGCGCGCCGTCGAGCCCGTAGAAGACGCCGCCGAGCGACCGGCCGATCAGGCCCTGGTACTGAGCGGTCTCGCCGGCCTGGATCAGCTTGCCGCCCTCATTGAGGTAGTCGCGCACGGCGAGCGTGAGGTACTGCTGGCGCTCGGCCACCGCGATGTCCGGGAGCGGTCCGAACAGGAACGTGTCGGTGAGCAGGTCCTCGGGCTCCTGGGGCAGGCGGTCGTCGCCGCTCTCCCACACGACGGCATCGAAGTGGCTGAGCACGCCCAGCGGGTGGGGAACGCCCTGGGCGTCGACGTCCCAGGTGGCATGCGAGACGCCGTTGGCAGCGAGCGCGGCGGCGTAGTCGTCGGCGTACTTGGGCGCGGTCGTACCCGCGGGGTAGGTCGGGTTGACGCCGGTGTAGTCCTCGTTCGCCACGATCAGGGCCTCGGCGCCCGCGGTGGAGACCTGCCTGTACGTGAAGTGGTCGCTCTCGGCGCCCGCCGCGGTGAACCACACCTCGACCCGGTCGCCCGGGCGAGCGCCCCGCACCTTCCCGCGGTACTCGGCGTAGTAGACGTCGCCCTCGCCGCCGTAGCGCTCGCCGCCGCGCCACTCGCTCACCGGCACCTGGTGGACGCGGCCGCCGTCGATCCGGTAGTTGAGCAGCCGCTGGCGCTGGTCCCGGCGGGCGATGACGGCGACGGTCTGGCGGTCGCCGTAGGACACGTCGAACGCGTCGACCACGAACTCGGGCGTCGCTCGGCCCACGACCGAGACCGGGTCGTCCGGGTCGTGGGTCGAACGCGCGACGGCGAGCGCGAACGGGACGTTCTTGGCGAACTCCGCGGCGACGAGCCCCTCGTCGTCGGGGAACTCGAACTGCGACCGGCACTCGGCCGGCTTCGACTCGTCGTCCGGATCGGACGCGCTCGCGGTCGCACACGACGACATCTCGGGGACGAACACGAGCGTCCCGTGGGCGACGTGGGCGTGCCCTCCGATGTCTCCGTTGGCGACGCCGAGGTCCGCAAACTGGTCCGGGTCATAGCCGGGCACGGCGCTCTTGGCGTCGTCGCCCGCGAGCGCCTCGTAGACGACGTCGTCGGGCGTCGGGGTGTCGACCTGCCACGCGGTGCCATAGAGCAACTGCGACCCCGTCGAGTGGTAGCTGATCAGGAACTCGAACCCGACCCGGCGCAGCAGGCGGTCGAGCGCCCGGGTCTCGGGCTCAGAAGCCGGGTGCGGCCCGCGGAAGATCTCGCTGGCCGGTGCGGACGACGCTCCTTCGTCGTCGTAGGACCACTTCGTGGGGAAGTTGCGGTTGAGGTCGACGCCGTCGCCCACGTTGGCCCGGCCGTCGCGGTTGTTGTCGCGCAGGTTCTTGCGCCACAAGCGGTTGCCGGGCGTGAAGCTGTGGTCGTAGCCGTCGGGGTTGGCGACCGGGACGAACCACAGCTCGGTCGACTCGACCAGCTTGGTGAGCGCCGGGTCGGTGCCGTAGCCGTCGATCACGTGGTGCGCAAGCCGGCGGACCATCTCCGGACTGATCCACTCACGGGCGTGCTGCGCGCCGACGTAGAGCACCGCCGGCCGACGCCCGTCAGGCAGCTGCGCGGCCTGCCGCGTCACCTTCAGGGCGACGATGTCCTGGCCGTTGACGGTCTCGCCGATCGTGACCAGCTTGGTGATGGCAGGGTGGTCGGCGGCCAGCCGCTCGAACTCCTCCCGCAGGCCGCCCCGCGTGCCGTACGGCCGGAACACCGTGTACCCGTCCGCCGCGTCGCGCGTTGCCGCCTCGCGCGTGGTCGTTGCGCGCGAGTCTGCGGCGGCGGTTCCCGTGAGTCCGCTCGCCACGATGCTCGCCACTGCTATGGCGACCCACATCCTCCGCTTGTTCGCCGTTCCGAGCCAGAACCGGGCCCTCGAGTTGGGCTGACTGCCACCGACGCCTGCGATCCTGCGCATGATCTCCCTTCCTGTTGCACCGTTGATGCGGCGCGGCGGACGCCGGGCCGGAAGACGTTCGCGGCCGAATGCCTGAGCGGTTCATGCGCGCACCGATCCCGCGCGACTGCCGGTCGCCGGCTCACTCCTGCTCTGCCGGAGAACGTCGGCGGCGGCGAGGACCTTTCTGAGCTCGGCCCGCGCCCGGACGGCGCCGAAGAGGCCGGTGCTGGCGCCGACGTCGGCGACCGGCTCCCAGGGCGTTGTCCCGTCTCCCCTGCTCGACGACGCCCTTCCGGGTGCTCGCGGTCACGCCGCGGCCGCGCCGGAGAACGCGCGCTCGAACGCCTTGGGGTCGCTCCACCAGGTCGGCGCCATCGCCTGGGCGTTCGGGTCAGGAAAGATGTCCTCCTCGTCGGCGACGAGCCCGTCGAGCAGGCCGGCCGCAACCTGCGACGGCGCCGTCTTGGCGGTGTCGACGCCGGCGGTCATGTCGGTGTCGATTCCGGCCGGGTAGACGCCGTGCACGCGGATCCCGCGCTCGGCGAGGACGGGCCGCAGCGCTTGGGTGAGCGAGTGGGCGGCGGCCTTGGAGGCCGAGTAGCCGGTCATCGGCGGCGTGCTTGCGAGGCTCAGCAGCGAGAGCACGTTGACGATCCGGCCGCCGTTGGCCTCGAGCACGGGCACGAAGGCGCGGATGGCCGCGTAGGTCCCGTGGTAGTTGACGGCCATCTCGCGGTCGACGGCGTCGGGCGCCGCGTCGAGCGGGCCGGCGAACTCCGCCGTCGAGGCGTTGTTGATCAGCAGCGTGGCGTCTGCGGCGCGACGCGCGGCCGCCGCGATGCCGGCGGCGTCGAGCAGATCGAAGGCGACGGGCACGATCCGCGGGTCATGCCGGACCCGGTTGGGGTTACGGGCGAGCGCGTAGACCTTCGTCGCGCCGCGCTCGAGCAGCTCATCGACGAGGTGGCGGCCGAGGCCGCGAGCGGCGCCAGTCACGACTGGCGTTGAGGTTGAGAGATCCATGCGAAGACCGTACGTCCGCGCCGGTGCCATGAGAATGACCGATCCCCGCGTGTTTTTGCCCGAGCGTCTCACGCGAGCGATGGGCGTGATCGATACGGTTCGTGAAGTGGATCCGCTCGCCGATGTGCTCGACCTCAGCCGCGTGCGCGGCGCGCTGCTGGCGAGCGTGCGCGCCGCGGCGCCGTGGGGTATCGACCTGCCCCCAGGCATGGGCGCCGCTCTGCACGCGGTGACCGCGGGCACGGCCTGGCTGCGCGTCGACGAGCAAGCACCGCTCCAGCTCATGCCCGGCGACCTGCTGCTGCTTCCGGGCGGCATCGGGTATCGGCTCGCGTCCGCTCCCGACGCGCGCTGCCGCCCGTTCGACCGCGCGCTGAAGGAGGAGCTGATGACCCCGGCGGGTGACCTCACGCTGCCCGGCCCGGGCGCGGTGACGACCTTCGTGTGTGCCGGCTACGACTACGACCTCGATGTCGCCCCTCAGCTCATGCGGCTGCTGCCCGACGTCATCCACATCCCCACCGATGCGGTTGCCGGCCGCGAGATCTCTGCGCTCGTCGGTTTGCTCGCCGCCGAGGTCGGCACCCGCTCGCCCGGATCCCGCGCCGCGGCCGCGCGCCTCATCGACCTGCTCCTGATCAACGCCATCCGCCGCTGGAACGAGAGCCGCGGCGATGACGCGCCCGCCTCGTGGCTCACCGCGCTGCGCGACCCGACCATTGCCGGCGTCCTCGCGCTCCTGCACGAGCGGCCGGGCGAGCCCTGGACCCTGGCCGCCCTTGGGAGCGAGGTGCACATCTCGCGAGCCACGCTTGCCCGGCGCTTCACCGAGGCCGTCGGCGAGCCGCCGCTCACGTACCTCGCCCGCTGGCGGATGCACCTCGCCTCCCACCGCCTCAAACACTCGGCCGACACGATCGAGTCGATCGCCCGCTCCGTCGGCTACTCCTCCGAGTATGCGTTCAACCGCGCCTTCGCGCGCCACCGCGGTCAGCCACCTGGCCGCTACCGCCGCCAGGCGCTCGCGGCGCCCGCGAGCTGAGCATTGCAAGAGCCGATCACGGCCGCGGTGGTAGACCCCTCCGGCGCCGAGTCGGGAACTCCCTCGCTCCGCTCCGGCAAGAACGCCCTGCAAATCGAGAGAGCCGACGCGCGGACTCGAACCGCGGACCCCTTCATTACGAGTGAAGTGCTCTACCAGCTGAGCTACGTCGGCAGGGAGTCGAAGTGTAGCGCCGCCCGATCCGTCGTTCCCGCCGCGGCGGGGGCTCCGATGCTTGGCGTTCGGGCTTCCGGGGTACGTGCCTCGGCGTGACGATTCCGGACATCGGCCACTGTGCTGGGAGCGGTGCCGAGCCTGCGCAGGGCTCGGTCGCGGACGGGGATGACGGGGCGCGCACGGGTGTCTGCCCTGCATGCTCGGGCCGGTTCGCGCTGCATCCGAGCGGCGTGATGAGCCTGCACGACGCCGCGGAGATCGAGGAGCGCGAAGCGACCCGAGAGCCGTCGAGCCCGGACGCCTGACCCCGGCGGTGTCGAGGCACGACGTCGAATCGGTCGCGCGGGCGTGGCTCGAGGCCCGGGCGGACTGTGACCTCGAACGCGTCGCGCGGCTCACGTCGGAACAGGCGGTCTGGGAGAGCCCGGTCGAGGAGACGGTGTCGGGGCGCACGGCAGTCGTCGAACAGGTGCGGTCGGGATTCGCTGACACCGACGACTTCGCGACTGAGCTCCTGTCTCTCGAATGCCGGGAGGACAGGGCCGTCGCAACGATTCGGAACACCGGACGCCGGAACGGCGAGGTCCTCGACTCGCTCCAGAGACTCTTTCTGAGCGTCCGGGACGGCCAAGTCGCCGAAGTACGCATCGCGGTCGACGATCCGGACGCGGTCGAGGCCTTCTGGCGCGGCTGAGCGACGCCGCACCCGCGACTTAACCCGGGAAACACGAGCCCGCCCCTACCCTGAACGACATGGCACGCGCGTTCCTCGTCGCGGTGCTCGCCTCGCTCGCCGCCGCTCTTCTCGCAGGCTCCGCCTCGGCGCGGGAGGTCGTGCTGCGTGACGACGATGGGCGGTCCATGCACTTCGACGTCCGGGCCGAGGTCGACCTCGCCTGGTACGCAGGATTGCTTCGCGAAGCGGCACACGCCGACGAGATCGAGCGCGTGACCATCCGGATCGTCGACTGGGACGAACTGGGCGAGCGCTGCGGGCGCGGCGCGGCGGGCTGCTACGGACGGCGCAAGGGAAACCGCGGCGTGATGGTTGTCCCGGCCGGTCGTAGCTCACGCATCGCGCACACCGTTGTCCACGAATACGGCCACCATGTCGACGGGAGTCGACGTCACGGCGGGCTCGACGAGCCGAACGGAACGCCGCTCTGGTGGATGGCGCGCGGCATGGCCGAGCTGGTTGGCGCGCAGAGCGTCCGTGACGGCTACCAGGTCGGCTGGAATCGCTCCATCGCCGAGATCTTCGCAGAGGACTACGCGTACACGAACCTCCACCGCGGATACCGAATCGAGTGGCTCGAGCCTCCTTCCCGCACGATGCAGCAGGCCATCCGCGCCGACCTCGGCCTCGCGCCCCGACCCACGATCACGCCGACACGCCCCGCCCTGAAACCGGTCGTGATGGTGCGGCAAGGCACGCTCGAGCCGAACGAGCGCGTCGCCGTCGATTTCGGGTTGCTCGGCCCCAATCGACGCGTGCAGCTCCAGGGCGTCTTCTCGGGGGGCGGCTCGCGCGGACGCGTCGAGGTGACGTGCGGCGACTCGATCCACACCCGCCTCATCACGGGCACGCGTCCGGCCGTCTCGCTCGAGCTGCCGCGGGCAGGCCCGGGCGAGTGTCAGGCGGCGATCTCGAACACGGGCGCGAGCGCCAAGCGATTCAGCTTCACCGTCCGACTGACGCTGCCGTAGCCGCGAACACGCGTCGCAGGCGGACGAACAGCGCCTCGAGCAGGAGCGTCGCGTTGAGGTTGAACTCCTCCGCCTCGCGCCACGCCTGACGCACGACGGCGGCCGCGTCCTCGGCTGCCGTGCCCACTCCGGCGGCGGCGTCGGCACGCAGGTCGTCGAGCCGGTCCGCGTTGGCGACTGCGCCTTCGGCGCCCGCCGAGACGAGTACGACGTCTCGATACCACGCTCCCAGGTCGTCGAGCGAGGCGAGGAGCTCCTCGCGCTCCGCGCCGAACGCCGCACGTCGGACGCGCTGCTCCGACTCGCGGGCCGGAAGGTCGAAGCCGTCGACGACGGACTGCTCGCGCTCGCGCGCCGAAGCGGCGCGCGCCGAAGCCGATGCGAGGATCACCGCCGCCGCGTCGCTCGGATGGAAGCCGTCGTCGCGATACGCGCCGCGAGCGGCGTCGAGCAGAGCGGCGCGCTGCGCGCGAGCGTCCTGGTCGAGCAGCCGCTCGGCGCGGTCGAGCCGACCGCCTGCGACGCGAGCGAGGGTCGCGACCTCGTCACTTGACAGATCGGGCGCCTGCTCCCCGAGCCATGCCTCGACAGCGGCGCGGGACAGACGACGGAAGGGGACGAGCTGGCATCGCGAGCGGATGGTGTCCGGGAGTGGGCCGAGCTCGTCCGCGACGAGGACGAGCGTGGCGTAGGCGGGCGGCTCCTCGAGGTCCTTGAGGAGCGCCGCGGTGGCCTCGTCGTTCATGCGATGCGCGTCAAAGAGGAGATAGACGCGCCGATCCCCCTCGAACGGGCGCATGTGGAGGTCGTGGTGGAGCGCGCGAATCTCATCGATCCGGATCATGTCGCCGAGCGCCTCGATCACCTGCAGGTCGGGATGGGTTCGCGCGGCGACGCGTCGCGCGTCACCGAGCAGGGCCGAGGCCATCGCGCGCGCAGCAGCCCGCTTGCCGACACCGGCGGGACCGTGGAACAGGTAGGCGTGCGAAGGGCCGTCCGCGAGCGCCGCCTCCAGCAGTCGCTTCGCCTGCGGCTGCTCGGGAACGTCAGCGAACGTGGTCACGAATCTCTCCTGCGATCTCGTCCGGGCTCCGGTTCCCGTCGACCACGACGTACCGCTCGGGGAAGCGCTCCGCAAGCGTCCGGTAGGCGTCCACGACGCGCGGCCAGAACTCCGCGCCGGCCCGCTCGATCCGGTCGCCTTTGTCGCCGACCCGCGCCAACGCGGTGGCCGTGTCGACCTCGACGAGGAAGGTCCGGTCGGGGAGCAGGCCGCCCACCGCGCGGAGGTTCAGGTCGAGCATGACGTCGATCCCGAGCCCTCGTCCCGCTCCCTGATAGGCGACGGCCGTGTCGAGGTACCGGTCGCACACGACGGTCGCGCCACGCTCGAGCCCGGGTCGGATCACGTCCTCGACATGCTGCGCGCGCGCGGCGGTGTACAGGGCGGCCTCCGCCCACGGCGCGACATGGTCGCCGTGCAGGACGAGGTCGCGTATGGCCTCGCCGAGCGGCGTGCCGCCTGGCTCGCGCGTCGAGACGACCTCGATCCCGTCAGCGGTCAGGCTCTCGGCGAGAAGACGCGCCTGGGTCGTCTTGCCCGACCCGTCGAGTCCCTCGAAGGTGATGAACATCGCGCGCGTACGATACGGCCGTGCGAGCGGTGGTCACGGGGGGTGCGGGTTTCATCGGGTCGACGCTCGTCGACGCGCTCTTGACGCGAGACGACGACGTGCACATCGTCGACGACCTGAGCTCCGGTCGCGGTGAACAGGTCGCGGAGCGCGCGATCCTGCACGTGCGGGACGTCGCCGAGCCGCTCTCGGACGTCTTCGACGAGGCCCGGCCCGACATCGTGTTCCACCTGGCCGCGCAGATCGACGTGCGGGTGTCCGTTGCCGACCCCGTCGCCGACGCACGATCGAACGTGCTGGGGACGCTTCAGGTGCTCGAGGCTGCGCGATCGCACGGCGCCCAGGTGATCTTCGCCTCGACGGGCGGCGCAATCTACGGCGAGTGCGACACCCCGGCAGACGAGGACGCAGTGCGTCGTCCGCTCTCGCCCTACGGCACGTCGAAGCTCGCGGCCGAGGAGTACCTCGCCACCTGGAACCGGCTGTATGACACGCGTCATGTCGCGCTGCGGCTCGGGAACGTCTACGGGCCGCGCCAGGACCCGCACGGCGAGGCCGGCGTCGTGGCGATCTTCCTCTCCCGGATCCGGGACGGACAGCCGGCCACGATCTACGGCGACGGCGGACAGACCCGTGACTACGTGTTCGTGGGCGACGTCGTTCAGGCGTTCGTCGGCGCCGTGGGCGCAGACGGCGGCGTGTTCAACGTCGGCACGGGTGAGGAAACGTCGGTCGTCGACCTCTGGCGCGCCTGCCAGGCGGCGGCGGAGACGACCGCCGAGTCGGTCCAGGCGCCTCCGCGCCTCGGAGAGATCCAGCGGAGCTGCCTCGACCCACGCCGCGCGGAGACGACGCTCCAGTGGCGTGCGGAGGCTCCGCTCGCGGCCGGGCTGCGCGAGACATGGGAGTGGATCCGGGAGGAATGACGACCGGGCGGGCGAACGGAGTCGCGTCGTGGACCACTCGATTCGCCTCGATCGCGTCGAGCTCGCCGTCCGGCCCTGGCGGACGGCAGCCGTGCTCATCGCCGTCATCGCAGCTATCGAGCTCGTCCTCCTGATCGTCGTCGGCGGCGCGCTCCTCGCGAAGCCTGGCACCGAGACGCGTCGCGCCGCGCCCAAGGCGAAGGTCACGGCTCCGGCTGCGGGACCGCGCGCGAAGCCCGCGCCCGTGCACGCGGCGAAGGTCGTGCCGGCCGAGCTTCCGCGACGCAAGGTTCGCGTGGTCGTCCTCAACGGGAACGGCCGTCAGGGCGCGGCCGCAGCGGCGGCGTCACGGGTGACGGGGCGCGGCTACCGGATCGGCGTCGTCGGAAACGCTCCGCGACACGACTACGCGCGATCGATCGTCATGTACCGCCGCGGGTTCGAGGGAGAAGGACACCGACTCGCGCGCGACCTCGGTGTCAAGATCATCGGCCCGCTGGACGGCATGCGCCCCGCTCAGCTCCACGGCGCGCACGCCGTCTTCATCCTCGGCGCCTGAGCCGGGCGCTGCGCGCCCGCCTAACTCTCGGTCAAAGCACTACGAGGCGCCCATACCCTTGATGCCCACACTGTCCTCATCGTTCTGCACCTAGCCGGGCGCGGTAGCGCCCGGCTCGCAGGCGCCGTCGTTGACGGCGTCGCGCGCGACGTCGAGGGGGCCGTCCCGGACCCAGCGCCTGCTGTTGGGATCGAGCGTGTAGGACGCGTTGAGCGCCTGGTAGGCGGCGCAGAGGTCGCCCGTGGCGATCACGTGGTAGAGGCCGAGCTCGAACCAGACATCCGGGTTCTCCGGCTGGAGGTCGGTCGCTTCCTCGTACCACGCGACTGCGGTGTCCTCGTCCTGCGCCGCGTCGGCGGCGACCGCGAGCGCGAGGAGCGGGCCGGGCGAGAGGGGATTGAGCCGTCGGGCGCGGTCGGCGGCGTCCACAGCCTCGGCGATGCGGCCGCCGTCGGCCGCATCGAGAGCACGGTCCGTGTCGCGCTGCGCAAGCGCAGGGAGGGCGATCGCCGCGACAGCGGCCAGAGTCGTCGCGGTCAGCGCCACGAGGCCGGGCACGCCGATCCGGGCCGCGGACGCAGCGCGACCCACGGCGAGCAACGTCCCGAGCGCGAGGAGAGCAGGCGCCGTCACGGAGAGGAAATCGAGGTCGTAGTCGACGAGAGCATGGATGCCGTACGCGAGCACGAGGCAAGCGAGGGCGGCGGCGGCCGGTCGCTCGTGATCGGCGACGAGCCGCAGGCCGCGGCGGATGCCGGCCGCCGCCCCCGCCACGACCAGCAAGCCCAGGACCAGACCCACCACACCGAGGTCGGCGAGCAGTTGCAGCGGAACGCTGTGCGGCTGGCTTACGGGGCTCGCGTCGTCGCGAAAGCGCCGTCGCGCGAGCTCGAAGGTGCCTGCGCCCGAGCCGTGCAGCGGACGATCGGCCGCGATCTCCACCGCCTCGTCCCACCACGCGATGCGGTTGTTCGCGCACAGGTCGGTGAGCCGCCCCGGATCGTTGGCGCACTCGCCGCCGGACAGCTCGGACGAGGTCCAGCTGAACGGATTGCCGACCGCCGCCACGAGCCCGAGCGACCCGATCAGGACGACGAGGCCGATCGCGAGCCCGATGACCCAGCGCACGGCTCGCTCACGCCCGGGCACGAGGCGCTCGACGGGCGCACGCCAGAGCGTCGCGACGACGAGGAGCGCGCCCACCAGCGCGAAGCCGGCGAAGACCTTGCCGTCCGAGACACGATCCGCCCGCAGAGCGGGACTCTCGACGAGCGCCGAGCGCGTGAACGCCCATGCGCCGACGACGAGGGCCGGGACGCCCGCAACCAGGAGGCGAAGGGTCGCGACCGCCCGTGCCTCGGAGAGCAGGAGCCAGAGCGCGACGACGCCGACACCCGCGACGACTCCTGCCCGCGACTGGGTGAGCAGGAGCACGAGGACGGCCGCGTACACGAGCATGCCGCCGGCAAGCCGTGCCGCAAGGCGTGTCGAGCCCATGACCCACAGGCCGAGCGCGACGGCGCCGTCCGCCAGCAGCGCGAGCGCGTTCCAGAACCCCACCGGCGCCTGCAACCTCGCGATTCGATCCCCCTCCTCCGCGAGCGACGGGACCGCGACGCCGAGGAGAGCCCAGGCGAGGGCTGCCCCGACGACTGCGGCAGCGATCGCGGCGACCCGTCGGGCGCCGTCGACGAGGGCGCCGGCCAGGAGCCCGAGGACGAGAAACGCCGTGTACACGATCCCGCGGCCGAGCCACTCCCAGGAGCGGTCGCCGGCGATCGACCAGGTGATCGAGACGCCTGTCCAGGCCGTCAGCCCGATCGAGGCGCCGACGGCGAGCGCTCCGGCGCGATCGAGCCGACAGAGGGGAAGCAAGCCGAGCAGCGCAGCGCCGACCCCGAGCGCAGCCGCCACGACTGCGGCGAGACCGACCGTGGCGAGCGAGTCGTCGCGCGAGCCTCCCCCCGCGAAGACGGCCGCCGCTAGGAGGACAGCGAGAGCCGACAGGACGACGACCTCCGCGACGTTCCCGACGCTCGCCGCGAGCGGGTGAGGCCGTGTGGCCGCCGCCTTCAGGGATGTGCCCCGCCGTAGGCGGGGATCGAGCGGCGGGATTCCCCTGCGGAATCCCGCTTCGCGAACAGTGACTCGCGTCGCGCGACCGCGCTCATGACGCGGCGAGGCTACCATGGCGCGGAACACGACCCGAAGGGCGGCGAGCCGGTCCGCCCGACGGTGTCTTACACATCGTTTACCCTTCCCTGATCGCCGATCTACGGAGGGCAGGGACACTTCGCGTCCCGACCCGTTCGACCATGGCTTCGTGACAGACGCTCGCTCCCGTTTCACCTACCTCATCGCGTTCCTCGCCGCGGTCACCGCACTGACCGCTTTGGTGGGCGCTGCCGCCCCGACGGCTGCAGCCGCGTCGGAGTCGTGCGCCGACAGGGTCGTCGCCGACTGGTACGGCGACGGCCGGGTCGACCAGATCTACCCGCTGCACTGCTACACGGACGCGATCCGCTCGCTGCCGGTCGACGTGCTCGACTACTCGAACGCCAAGGAAGACATCCTCCGGGCGCTCGCGTTCGCACGGAAGGGGAAGCCCGACCCGGGCCCCGCCGGAGGCCCGCGGCCGGCCGGTGGCGACGATCCGACCGACACGACCACGACGACGACCGGCGATCCAGCGGACCCGAGCGACCCGAGCAACCCGGACGAGACGACAGCCTCCGGGCCCGTCGACACCTCGGGGCCGTCGTCGGTGCCGATCCCGTTGCTCGTTCTCGGCGGGTTGGCGTTGCTTCTGCTCGCCGCGGGCGGCGCCGGCTATCTGAGCCGTCGCGCGCAAGCCCGCCGCGAGGGCGGCCCACCGGGGACCGCGTAAAACTCCCTCGACGACGTTTGGCCGATACCCGTTTCGGGTATTTGTATTCGGATGGGCACCCGTCGTCGCCTCGTCGGCGCGCTCACGTCTATCGTCGCCGCGCTGACACTTCTCACGGTTGCCGCTCCTGCCGGGGCGGGCGCGCTCGATGCGTGCGCGCAGCGGGTGATCAGGGACTGGTACTCGGGCGGGCGCGTCGACAACGTCTACCCCCTGCGCTGCTACCGCGCGGCGATCCGGGCGCTTCCGAGCGACGTCCTGCAGTACTCGGACGCCGACCAGGATATTCGCAGGGCTCTGGCGTTCGCGCGCCGGGGCCGCTCCGACCCCGGTGACGGCGCCGCAAGTCCGGCGCCCTCGTCCGCGCCGACGACGACGCCCGAGCCCAAGCCTCAGACGGGCACCTCGCCCCCCGAGGCGGCGGTCGACGTCGCGGCTCCGCCCCGCCCAACGGGCGTCGCTCCGGAGACGGCGGCGGCGAGCGCGAGCGTGCCGTATCCGGTGATCGCGCTCGCCGGGCTCGCAGGCGTTCTGCTCCTGACCGGCGCCGCAGCATTGCTCGCCGCTCGCCGTCGCTGACGGCCGTCAGGCCGGGACCGATACAATGGTCGAGCAGGGTGCAGTGAAATCTTCCCTGCAAATCGCTTGTTTTTTTACCATCGGCCTCGCGCCATAGCATGCCGATTCCGCTCGCAGGACGCGTTCCTCGGCGCCCGACGCGGGAGTGACTCGACATCTCGGCCCGGGAGGAAAGCATGGCCGCCAATCAGGCGACGCAGGGACCCCAAACGCAGTTGGACGAAGTCGCAGAGGTCGTCAACACCGTTGTCGACGACACGGCGAGCGTTGCGCCGCGGCGGTTCTTCACGATCCCCGGTCGTGACCCCTTCGACGAGATCGAGTGGGAGACGCGCGACGCGTTGATCCCGGGCAAGGGCGCGCCGGTCTTCGAGCAGCGCGACGTCGAGTTCCCGAAGTTCTGGTCGCAGACCGCGACGAACATCGTCGCCCAGAAGTACTTCCGCGGCCGCATGGCGTCACCCGACCGCGAACGGAGCGTCAAGCAGATGATCGGCCGTGTCGCGGACACGATCACGGGCTGGGGCGACCAGGGCGGATACTTCGCGTCCGACGACGAGCGCGACACCTTCCACGCCGAGCTGAAGGCGATCCTCGTCAACCAGTACGCGTCGTTCAACTCGCCGGTCTGGTTCAACGTCGGGTTCGAGGAGACCCCGCAGTGCAGCGCGTGCTTCATCCTCTCGATCGACGACTCGATGGAGTCGATCCTCGACTGGATCCGCCGCGAGGGGATCATCTTCCGCGGCGGCTCGGGGTCGGGGCTCAACCTGTCGCGGCTGCGCTCGTCGAAGGAGCAGCTCTCGAAGGGCGGCTACGCGTCCGGCCCGGTGTCCTTCATGCGCGGCGCCGACGCCTCGGCCGGAACGATCAAGTCTGGTGGCAAGACGCGGCGGGCGGCGAAGATGGTCGTGCTCGACGTCGACCACCCGGACATCGACGAGTTCGTGTGGTGCAAGGCCAGGGAGGAGCGCAAGGCGCGCGTCCTCGAGCAGGCGGGCTACGACATGTCGCTCGATTCCTCCGACTGGGCCTCGATCCAGTACCAGAACGCCAACAACTCGGTGCGTGTCACCGACGCGTTCATGGAGGCGGTGACCGAAGGCAAGGAGTGGGCGCTCACGGCGCGCACCGACGGCACGGTCGTCGAGACCGTCGAGGCGCGCTCGTTGCTGCGCGACATGGCCGCGGCCGCCTGGGAGTGCGCGGACCCCGGCGTCCAGTACGACACGACGATCAACGCGTGGCACACGTCGCCCAACACGGGCCGGATCAACGCGTCGAACCCGTGCTCGGAGTACATGCACATCGACGACTCGGCTTGCAACCTCGCCTCGTTGAACCTCATGAAGTTCCGCAAGGAGGACGGCGAGCTCGACGTCCCGATGCTCGAGCACGCGGTCGACGTCGTGTTCCTCGCGCAGGAGATCGTCGTCGGCTACTCCTCCTACCCGACGCCGGAGATCGGCCGGAATGCGAAGAAGTTCCGCCAGCTCGGCCTCGGCTACGCGAACCTCGGCGCGCTCCTGATGGCGCGCGGGCTGCCGTACGACTCGGACGAGGGCCGCGCGTACGCGGCTGCGATCACGGCGCTGATGACGGGTCGCGCGTACCGCAAGTCCGCAGAGGTCGCGAAGCGGATGGGCGCGCACGCGGGCTACCAGGAGAACCGCGCACCGATGGTCGGCGTGATCGCGAAGCACCGGGCCGCGGTCGGCAACATCCAGCACCCGGACTCGGTGCCCGACGACCTGCTCGACGGCGCCCGGCGCGCGTGGGACGACGCGCTCGAGATCGGCGAGGTGCACGGATTCCGCAACGCGCAGTCGACCGTGCTCGCGCCCACCGGGACGATCAGCTTCATGATGGACTGCGACACGACCGGCGTGGAGCCGGACTTCTCGCTCGTCAAGTCGAAGAAGCTCGTCGGCGGCGGCGAGATCACGATCGTCAACAAGACGGTGCCGATGGCGCTCGGCGAGCTCGGCTACGCGCCGTCCGAGGTGGAAGAGATCGTCGCGTTCATCGACGAGCGCGGCGGCGTCGTGGGCGCGCCGCACCTGAAGACCGAGCACTACCCCGTTTTCGACTGTGCGATCGGCGAGCGTGCGATCCACTACATGGGCCACGTGAAGATGATGGGAGCCGTCCAGCCGTTCATCTCGGGCGCGATCTCGAAGACGGTCAACCTCCCCGAGCAGACGACGATCGACGAGATCGCGCAGCTGTTCGTCGAGTCCTGGCAGCTGGGCGTGAAAGCGATCGCGATCTACCGTGACAACTGCAAGGTCGCCCAGCCGCTCTCGGGCTCGGGCTCGGACAAGGCAGCGGCCCTGCTGCCGGTCGGGGCGACCGGCGTCGTCCCCCACCCGCAGCGACGGCGCCTGCCCGACGACCGCACCGAGGTGGGACGCAAGTTCAAGGTCGGCGAATACGAGGGGTACATCCACGTCGGCCTGTTCGAGGACGGGACGCCCGGCGACATCTTCGTGGACATCGCGAAGGAGGGCACGACGCTCGCCGGCCTCATGAACTCGTTCATGATCTCCGTTTCGCTCGGGCTCCAGTACGGTGTGCCGCTCGAGGTGTACGTCTCGAAGTTCAGCCACATGCGCTTCGAGCCGAGCGGGCTGACCAACGACGGGGACATCCGCGTCGCGAAGTCGATCGTCGACTACATCTTCCGCTGGATGGGGAAGAAGTTCCTCACCGCCGACCAGCAGGAGGAGGCTGGGATCCTCACCGCGGAAGTCAAGGCGCGCCTGGCTGCGGCGTACACGGAGAACCCGGGCGCGGGCGCGTCGGTTGCCGCGATCGAATCGGCGCCACCCGGCCAGACGGCGCTCTTCAACCAGTGGGAGGACGCGGTCGAGTGCGCCCGCTGCGGCGGCCGTATGATCAGGACAGGCTCGTGCTACACGTGCCGCGATTGCGGCACGAACACCGGCTGCTCGTAACCAGCACCATGCGTCGGGACGAACGGGGCGCAGCGCGCCCCGTTCGTCTGCGGCGAGGGACGTGGTCTCCGACCGCGTCCGACCGACCTGCGCTTCGGTAGGACGCGGTCAGAGAGACCACGTTCCGGTGCTACGAGCTCTTGCGCGCGGTCGCCTTGCCGCCTTTGCGGCCCGCCGCCTTCTTCTGGGCCGTCGTTCCGCCCTGCCGTGAGTCGCCGCCCGAGCCGGACTTCTTGCCGCCGCGGCTGGACGCTCCGGGCGAGTTGGCGATCTTTGCCGCGCGCTCTTTCGACATGCCGTTTTCCTTGAGCGCCTCGTACTGCTTCTCGTTCTTCACACTCGGACGCTTGTTCGGCATCTCGGTGCTCCTCTCGAATGTGACGCAACGTGGAGGTCCAGCCGCCTACCCGACGGGCCGCGGCCCAAACCGCGCCGGCGTGCGCGCGGACGCGATGGTGTCGTCGACGAGCGAGCGCAACAGGCCGGTCATGCCGCCGCCCGCAAACGCCGCGCGCTGCAGTGCTGCGCCGCCGCCGTGCTCGAGGAGCTTCGAGATGCCGTCGAGCGCCTCGTCGTCGTCCGACTCCTTCGCGAGCGGACGGAGCTCCGAGACGATGCGCAGGGCAACCTCGCCGAGAGGGCGCAGCGCGCCGGCGTCGAGGATGGTCGCCTCCGTCCCGTCTCGGGCGGCGCGGAATGCCGACCAGCTGAGTGCCTCGCTCGGCTCGTGCTCTCCCGGGTCTGTGTCACGCGCGCGGAGCGCGAGCACGCGCACCAGCGCTCCGAGGGCGGCCGCGCTCTCGAGGGACGATTGGGTGTCCATCTCGCGCACCTCGACCGTCCCGTAGTTCGGGTGGATCCTCAGGTCCCACCACAGGAAGGTCGCCTCGGGTGCGTCCGCGACGACCAGTGTCGCCGCCGTTCGCTCCTCCACGTCGCCGATGTCGCGCAGCGCGTGGGGGATACCGCGCCCGGGATACGCGCGCGTGAGCGCCCAGCGCGCACTCGCAAGACCCGAGTCGATGCCGAACCACCAGGGGCTGTTCGCACTCAGGCCGATCAGCAGCGGCAGGTGGCGCCGAAGCTCGTTGAAAACCCGGACGGCGGTGTCCTCGTCTGGCATGCCGATGTGGACGTGGAGCGCCGATTCCGGCGTACGACGGAGGAGACCTCGCATCTCGCTCGCGACGCGCTCGTACCGCTCGAGGGGCACGAGGTCTGCGTCGCCGAGCCGGCCCGTCGGGTGCAGACCGCTGGCCATGAGCGTCGCTCCGGCCTCGCGAGCTGCGAGGCGAAGCCCGGCGAGCGCCGCAGCGGCCTCGGCCGCCGACGCGGACGGACGCGAGCGCAGCTCGATCTGGGCTGCGTACGCCTCATGCCCGGACGCGTCGGGCTCGGTGTCCAGCGCCTCGAGCACGTCGCTCGCCACCGGCGCCAGCTGAAGCGTCGACTCGTCGACCAGCAGGATCTCCTCCTCCAGGCCGATCGTGAAGTCGGACCCGAACGCGAAGACGCTCATCGAGCCTCCAGCGCGGCGCGCGCGGCGATCCTGCCCAGCACGAGAGCGGCTGCGAGCCCGCTCGCGTAGCCGCCTCCAGCGATGCCGCCGACGTCGCCCCCGGCCGCGTAGACACCTGGTGCGACACGTCCGGAGACGTCGACCTTCAGGCCACCCAGGGTCGTCGTGATCCCGGCGACGACCTCGACGGCGACCTCGCCCCGCGACCGACGCACGACCCCGCCCGCGCGTTCGGCGGCATCGACCATCTCCGCGACCGTTCGTTCGCGGACCCGTGTCTCGAGCTGCTTCCGGGCGATGCGGTACCAGGCTCGCGCCCCCCGCTGACGCGCCGTCCACTGCACCACGTCGATCTCGGACCAGCTCCGCGGCGCGTATCGCTTTCCCTCATCGTTCTCGACCGTCGCGTGGAGCGCGTAGAGCTGCGCGAGCTCGACAAACTGGGCCTCGGTGACTCGCGCGGGCGGGGCCGGCATGTTGCGCCCATAGAACTCGTCCATGCCCGACGTGACGCCCGCCCCGGCCTCGCGGCCGAGTCGAAGGCCGTCGCCGGTGCTCCACGGCGTCGCCCGGAGCAGCAGCGCGTCCGCCTGGGGCGTGATGTGCTTCCGCACGAGCGCCCGATTGGCCTGGAAGCCGCCGGTGGCGAGCACGACGGGCATGGTGTCAGGGAGCTCGCGAAGCGGCGCCGAGAGGCGAACGCCGCCGACGGCGCGCGTCATGGCCTCGATCAGGGAGCGCGTGGAGAAGCGGGCGCCGACGGTCGCAGGATTGCCGGTCGAGCGCTCGATTACTCGTGCGCCGTGCCGCTCCAGCCAGGCAACGTCGTCGTCCAGTCGATCGTGGACGAGCCGCTGCAGCTCCGGCGAGCCTGCGGGGCACTCGCGACGAAACCGCTCGAAGTCGCGATAGCGCCATACGACACCGCTCGAGAGCCGCATCGACCCGCCCGGTTCGTCCCCCTTCTCGAGCAGCAGAACGTCGGCGCCGCGTTCCCTCGCCTCCACGGCAGCCGCGAGACCGGCCATGCCGGCGCCGGCTACGACGAGGTCGGGCACGCTCAGACGAGCGAGAAGCCCGGCTTGTGCTCGACGTACTCGAGCCTGATCCGATCGGGCCCCCAGACGAACACGGCCCGCGTGTTCTCCGCGTCGACGACCCGGTCGATCTCGAGACCTCGCTCTCTCGCCTCGTCCTCGACCAGGTCGGCAGCGTCCACGAGGAAGGCGAGGTGGTTGAGCAACGGGCGCGCCGGCTCCTCGGCGCCGCCGTCGCGCAGCACAACTCGCTTGCCGGCCACGTGGAGCGCGCCGTTCTCCCGCTCGAGGCCCATCGATTCGAGCTCGCTCGCCGTCGTGCTCGGATCCCGCACGCGAAGCACGACGTGATCGAGGTCGGCCGGGTCGTCGCCGGCGACCAGCCCGAGCGGAAGCTCCGAAAGGGAATCCACGCACGCCACTCCTTCACGCTCGACGATCTCGAGACCAGCCGCGCCGAGCCGGGCGCGCGCATCCTCGAGATCGGGCACGCGCAGAGTCACACGCTCCAACACCCCGCGCTCCCGGGGCCCGTCGGCGTCGAAGAGCGTCAGCTTCCCGCGACGGGCGTCGCCGCCGACGAGCGTGAAGTCTTCCGTCCGCTCGATCTCGTGCATCGCACAGCACTCGGTCAGCACCGCTGCCAGCCGATCGCGCGCAGTGACCCACAGCGCGACGTGGTCGAACGCTTTGATCTCCATGACGACGCTTGTACCCACGACGGCCGACATGCGAACGCGTCGCAGCCGACGATGCACACTGCGCCGCAGATGCCCGCGGAGCTCGACAACGCCGCCGTGGCCGCGCAGCTCGAGGCGTTCGCCGCTCTCCTCGATCTGGCGGAGACGACGTCGTACGCCGGACGCGCGTATCGGCGTGCGGCGTCGACGATCCGCGACACGAGAGCGCCGATCATGAAGCTCGTCCGGGAGGGGCGCGAGCAGGAGCTGCGCGGGATCGGGCCGGGTATCGCGGCGCGCCTGCGCGAGCTCGCGTCGACGGGTGCGATCGCAGAGCTGGAGGCGCTGCGGAACGAGGCGCGCCCGGAGCTCGTCGGCCTCGGCCGGCTCCTCGGGATCGCGCCGCGCCGGATGATCGAGATGGCCACCACGCTCGGCGTCGAGACGCCGGAGGACTTTCGCCGAATCGCACGCGGCGGCGGCCTCCGAGTCCGTTCCGGGTATCGGACCGGCGACCGAACGGAAGATCCTGGCGCGGCTGGACGCCGATCCGAGCACGTTGCAGCGCGGCCTGCTGCTCCACACGGCGCGCGACCTCCTCGAGGGGATCGCGACGGCACTCGGCGGCGAGGTGGCCGGCGACGCTCGTCGTTGGTCGGAGCTCTCGTTCGATCTCTCCGTGGTCGTCGCCGCGACCGCCCCGAACGAGGTACTGGAGAGCTTCGAGCGTCTGCCGCAGATCGTGACGGTCGTCGAGCGTGACGACCGCTCCGCGCTGGGCGTCACGGTCGAAGGCGTCCCGGTCGCGCTCCACGTCACAGAGCCGGTCAGGTTCGGCACGGACCTTCTTCGTCACACCGGTTCGCACGACTACGTCTCGGCGCTCGGCGACCTGCCGCCCGCCGCGGACGAGGCCGGTGTGTACGAGACACTCGGCGTGCCCTGGTGCCCGCCGGAGCTTCGGGAGCAGCCCTTTCGGGGCGAGCCGCCACGCCTCCTCGAGCTCACGGACGTCCGGGGGGATCTCCACTGCCACACGACGTGGTCCGACGGGAGAGCCTCCGTGCTCGAGATGGGAGCGGCCGCACGCGCAGCTCGGCTACGAGTACCTCGCGATCTGCGATCACACGCCGAACGTCCAGGTCGTGCCCGGCCTGGACGCCGACGCGCTCCGACGCCAGGCGGAGGATGTCCAGGACGCCAACGACCGCCTTGCGCCGTTCCGCGTGCTCCGAGGCGTCGAGGTGGACATCCGCCGGGACGGGGCGCTCGACCTCCCGGACGACATTCTCGCGGAGCTCGACTGGGTTCAGCTGAGCCTGCATGCGGGACAGCGCGAGCCCGGCGAGACCTTGACGGCGAAGGTCGTCGAGGCGATGCGCCATCCGGCGGTGAGGTGCCTGAGCCATCCGAAGGGCCGGATCCTCAACCATCGCCCACCCAACGCTCTCGAGCTCGACACGGTCTTCGAGGTCGCCCGGGCGCACGGAGTCGCGCTCGAGGTGAACGGCCTGCCGAGCCGGCTCGATCTCTCGGGCGAGCATGTCCGCCTGGCGATCGACGCGGGCGTCGCGATCGTCGTCTCGACGGACGCCCATTCGGTTCCCGGGCTCGCGAACATGAAGCTTGCGGTCGCCACCTCACGCCGCGGCTGGGCGACCGCGGCGGACGTCCTCAACACACGACCGCTCGACGAGGTGCTCGGGCTGCGACGGGGCTCGTAGCCGCCCGGACGCCGCGATAGCCTGCCGACGTGCGACGCCTCGACGAGCTCTTTGAACGCAACCGTGCCTGGGCGGCGGCGATGATCGAGGCGGATCCCACGTTCTTCTCGGATCTCGCGGACCGCCAGTCGCCCGAGTACCTCTGGATCGGGTGCTCTGACAGCCGTGTACCGGCAAATCAGATCGTCGGCCTCCAGCCAGGCGACGTGTTCGTGCACCGAAACGTCGCGAACGTTGTCGTCCACACCGATCTGAACTGCCTGTCGGTACTTCAGTACGCGGTGGACGTCCTCGGCGTGCGGCACGTGATCGTGTGCGGCCACTACGGCTGCGGCGGTGTCGCGGCCGCGCTGCACGGGGCCCGGCACGGGCTCATCGACAACTGGCTCCGCCACGTGACCGACGTCGGGGAGAAGCACAGCGACGAGCTCGCCTCTCTCAACGAAGAAGAGCGCCTCGACCGGCTTTGCGAGCTGAACGTCGCGGAGCAGGTCGCGAACGTCTGCCAGACGACGATCGTCGAGGACGCCTGGGCCCGCGGTCAGGAGCTCACGGTGCACGGGCTCGTCTACGGGCTCGAGGACGGTCTCCTGCGCGACCTCGGGGTGACCGTCTCGTCGGCCGGGGAGATCGAGCGCGCAGTGCACGGCTCCTGAGCCGGGGCCGCCGCGGGTGTCGTAGGGTTGGCGCGGGTGGATAGCAAACAGCCCGTCGTCGTCCGCCCGGGCCACGGGCATCGCGTCGGGAACGTCGAGTTCCTCGCGCGGAGCGGCGACACGCCGCGGTTCAACCTCGCGCTGGTCGAGATCCAGCCGCACCGGACGGGGCCGCCGGCTCACGCACATGCGGCCGAGGACGACGCGTTCTACATCCTCGAAGGCGAGCTCACGTTCGTGGTCGCGGGCGAGCAGGTCGTCGCCGGCGCCGGGACATTTGTCCTCGTTCCGCCCGGTCTTGAGCACACGTTTGCCAATCACGGTGACGACGTCGTGCGCATGATCAACATCCACGCGCCGGCCGGCTTCGATCTCCGCCTCGAGGAGGACTAGCGTTTGTTCCCAGCAGCCGGCCGGGTAGCCCGCTTGCGGCGACCGCGTTTCTCGTAGAAGCTTCGGGTGCCAGGTAGACGCGTGGGTCAGGTTGCCGACATCCTCGAGGGCAAAGGCCGGGAGGTCCTGGCGATCGACGGCGCAGCGACGGTCTACGACGCGATCGTGAAGATGGTGGACGGCAATGTCGGCGCGCTGCTCGTCAACGAGGACGGCAGGCTCGTAGGCATCGTCACGGAGCGCGACTACCTGCGCCGCGTCACCCTCCAGGGGCGCGACGAGCGGACGACGCCGGTTCGCGAGATCATGACCTCCGAGGTCGTCTACGTCGGTCCGGACGCGTCGATCGACGAGTGCATGGCGGTGATGACGGAGCGCCGGATCCGGCATCTGCCCGTCCTGTCGGAGGGTCGCGAGGTGCTCGGAATCGTCTCGATCGGCGACGTGGTGAAGTTCCAGTCGAAGGAACAGAGCGTCCAGATCCGGTTCCTCACCGAGTACATCTCGGGATAGATCACCGCCGGCCGCGGGGCGACGCCGCGGCGGCCCTAGACTGGCCGGCGTGGACGCCCGGGCTCTTGAGCTGCTCGAGCTTCCCGAGGTTCTCGAGCGGCTCGCATCGCTGGCCGTCACCGAGCCTGGGCAAGCCGCCGCGCTCGCCCTGGAGCCCTCACCAGACCCCGACGAGGTCGCAGCCCGCCAGGAATTGACCTCGGAGGCGGTTGCGCTTCTCGACCATGCGGCAGAGCCGGAGCTCGGCGCCGTTCGGGACGTGCGCCCCGCCCTCGAGCTCGCTGCTCGCGGCAGCGCGCTCGAGCCGGCGGCTCTCCGGGCGATCGCGACCGCGGTCGCCTCGGCGACGGCTGCACGCGCGGCGCTGGAGGCTTTCGGCGCCGCGCCTCGTCTCGTGGCGATCGCAGAGCGCATCGACCCCGACTTGAGGGCGGTCGCCGAGCTCGTTGACCGAGCGGTGGAGGAGGATGGAAGCGACCTCCGCGACAACGCATCGCCTAGCCTCCGCCGCCTCCGGCGCGAGCGTCGCGAAGGACGTGCCCGCCTCGCAGAGCGCCTGCGGAGGCTTGCGCGTGACCCGGGGGTGCGCGAGCACCTGCAGGACGACTTCGTCACCGAGCGGTCCGGGCGACCCGTCCTGGCGCTGCGAGCGTCCGCCCGCGCGAGCGTGCCGGGGATCGTCCACGACAGCTCGGGCTCCGGGCAGACGCTGTTCGTCGAGCCGTTCGCGGTCGTCGAGGACTCGAACCGGTTGCGGGAGGCCGAGAGCGCGGAGCGCGAGGAGGTCGCGCGGATCCTCCGCGAGCTGTCGCACGAGGTCGGAGTGCGCGCCGACTCGCTCGGCGCCCTCGTCGAGGCAGCCGGCGAGATCGACCTCGCGGTCGCTTCCGGCAGCCTCTCGCGTCGGTGGCGGGGCGCGCTTGTCGTGAATCACCACAAGGTCGTCCTGCGCGGCGCCCGACACCCGCTCCTCGACCCCGAGGTCGCTGTCCCGATCGACCTCGAGCTCGACGACTTGCGCGCGGTCGTGATCTCCGGCCCGAACACCGGAGGCAAGACCGTCGCCCTGAAGACGCTCGGCCTTGCCGCAGTGCTCCACCAGTGCGGGCTGCGACCGCCCGCAGACGAGGTCGAGCTTCCGGTCTTCGACCAGGTGCTCGCCGACATCGGCGACGAGCAATCGATCGCGATGAGCCTCTCGACCTTCTCCGGCCACATCCGGAACCTCGTCGCGATCCTCGAGCATGCGACCGACCGCTCGCTCGTACTGCTCGACGAGATCGCCGCCGGAACGGATCCCGTCGAGGGCGCGGGACTCGCGCGGGCCCTGCTCGCATGCCTCGCCGGCCAGGCGCGGCTCACGGTCGCAACGAGCCACTACCCGGAGCTCAAAGAGTGGGCCTCGGCCACGGAGGGAGCCTCGAACGCGGCCACCGGCTTCGACCCCGAGACGCAGGCACCGCTCTACCGCATCGCGGTCGGCCGACCTGGCACCTCGCACGCCCTGCGCATCGCGGAGCGGCTCGGGCTGCCGCTCGAGGTCGTCCGCGACGCGAGAGACCAGCTCGCGCCCGAGCGGCTTCGGATCGCCGAGCTCCTCGCCGAAGCGGAGGCCGCGGAGGGGCACGCGGCCGAGGCGAGGGCTCGGGCGGAGGACGAGCACGTCGCGGCGGAGCGTGCCCGCGCCGCGGCCGAGAGCCGGGTCGCGGAGCTCGAGCAGGAGATCGGGCGCGTCCGCGAGACAGCCAACGCCGAGCGTGACCGCGTCGTCGCCGCCACGGAGCTCGAGCTCGCCGACGCCAGAACCGAGCTCGAGAAGCTGCGAACGGAGATTCGTGCCGCGCGGAAGCTCGAACGAGATCGGCGGCGAGCGACGACGCCGACTGCTCTCGCGAAGGAGCGGGAACGTGACCGGCGCCTCGGCGCCGCCTCCGAGCGCGCTTCCCGCGCCGCTCGCTCTCTGAGAGCACAGGAGGCGCCGCTGCATCAGACGGCACCGCTCGCAGCCGGCGATCCGGTTGTCGCGCCGGAGCTCGGCGTCCGGGGAACGATCGCCGAGCTCGTGAAGGACGACGCGGTCGTCGTCGGACGAGGCGGTCTGCGTGTCCGCGTGCCCGTCGCGCGGCTGCGCCCCGATCGCGATGCTCAGCCCGAGGAAACCATCGAGCAGGCGGTGACGGTTCGCGCGACCGCGCCGACCGATGCCTCCGATGAGCTCGACCTCCGTGGCCGAACGGCGCAGGAGGCGCGCGAGGCACTCCGCGCCTTCGTCGACACGGCCGCGCTCGCCGGTCGCACCGAGGTGCGGGTCGTCCACGGACGCGGCACGGGCGCCGTGCGCTCGGCCGTCCGCGACGAGCTTGCGAAGCACCCGCTCGTCACGTCCCACCAGTCGGAATCGGCCGACGGCGCCACCCTCGTGCGCCTCGGGAGCTAGAGGTTTACAGCGGGCAACGGCTGGGGCACACTCCAGCCATGTCACGCGTGAGGCTCGTCCTCCTCGTCGTCGCGGGATTGCTCGTCCTGGCTGCTGCGGGGTGCGGAGGAGACGACGACTCCGATACCGCCGAGCCGCCGGCGGCCACGACGACGGAGACGACCGACGGCGGCGGCGGGACTGGTGACGCGGCGAACGGCGAGACCGTGTTCGCCTCGGCCGGTTGCGGCGGCTGCCACACATTCGAGGCGGCCGGGTCGACGGGGTCCATCGGGCCCAACCTCGACGACTCCTCCCCATCGTTCGATGCGGTCGTCCAGCAGGTGACGAACGGCGGCGGGGCGATGCCTGCATTCGGAGACGAGCTCTCCGAGCAGGAGATCAACGACGTGGCAGCGTTCGTCTCCGGCGAGTCCTGAGCCCGGCCGACACGTAGAGGAACGCTCTCGGACCGGCGTCGGCTCGCACGGCTACCCTGCGGGGTTCGTGTCCGAACGGTCCTCACGCTTCGCGCCGACCGCTGACGGCGCTCTCGAGCTGCTCTGGCAAGAGGACGCCAGCGTGCTCGCGCTCCTCCGTGACACGTCCGGATCGCTCTTGCCGGCGCCTCTTGAGCCGGGCGCCTCCACGGTCGCCGAGCTCGACGGGATCGGACGGAACGTCGATGCCCGACGTCTCTCGCTGGGCGAGCTGCTCGACCTCGAGACTGAGCCATTCGAGCTCGGCGGGACGGCCCGCGTTGTCCAGGCGATCGTGGAGCGCGCGCGGCGCTCGCTCGCAGAGGGGCTCGTCCATCCGCACCTTCAGGCGGGCGACGGCAGCTGGCACGGCCTCTGGGGCGCGACGATCGACGACTCGGTACGGGACGAGCTGGACGAGATCGCGGATGCCTCTCCGGGAATCTGCGCGACTGCCTTCGACGGCGATGTCGACGCGTTCGTCGACGATCTCTACGGCTGCGCGATCGACGAGCTCGCGCGCCGTGCGCTCCATGGGGTGAGGGCCACTCCGCCCGCACGTCTCCGTGACAGCGCCCCGGAGCGCCTCCTCGCCGCGCTCCATTCGGACGACCCGACGCTGCCCGCCGACGGCGGGTACGCGGCGCTCGAGCGGCGCCTGAGCGCGTGGGTCGACGGTGGCCTCGGCCGGCGCTCGCGCGCCCCCTGGAACGTCGGGCTGCGACTCGACGAGCAAGACGAGCCCGGCGACGGGTCGCGCGTCGTCGTCGAGCTGCTGCTCCAGGCGGCCGACGACCCGACGCTCGCGCTTCCGGCATCGCTCCTCCAGCGCGACGAGGACGTCTTCTCGTTCCTCCGAGACGGCGATCCGCGCGGAGCGATCGAGCGCCGTCTCGAGACGATCGGCCCGATCCTCGCCGACGCCGGCCTCCCTCCACTCGACGCGGAGATGCCCGAGGCAATCCTCGATCACGACCAGGTGCGCGCGCTCCTCGCCCACGCGAGGCCTCGGCTGGAGGAGCTCGGCGTGCCGGTGCTCCTCCCGCGTGCCTGGGTCGCGTCGCAGAGCAGTGTGCGCGTCAACCTCGTCGCCGCAGGCTCGCCGTCGACGGCCAGCGGATTCCTGACGCGTGACGCGATCGCCTCCTTCGACTGGCGCCTCGCGATCGGCGACGTCGAGCTGACGGAGGAGGAGCTCGCCGAGCTCGCCGCGGCGAAGGAGCCGCTGATCCGGCTGCGCGGCAGGTGGCATGCCGTGCGGGAGTCGGACGTCGAGCGCGCGCTCCGGTTCCTGGAGCGGCGCTCGCACGCACCGGGAATCGTCGAGCTCGTTCGCGCCGTCTCGGGGCTCGAGACCGACGAGGCCGGCGTCGAGCTCGGAGAGGTCCGCCTCGACGAAGGGCTGGACGCGCTCCTCGCGGGCGTCGACGATCGGCGCTTCCAGCCGCTCGCGACCCCTCCGGGGATGAGCCACGCGTTGTTCGGCTTCCAGGAGCGGGGCCACGGGTGGCTGCGGCTGCTGGGCGACCTGCGGGTCGGCGGGATCCTCGCCGACGACATGGGGCTCGGCAAGACGGTGCAGGCGATCGCGACCCTGGTCTCGGAGCGCGAGGGCGAGGTCGTTGGGCCGACGCTCGTCGTCAGCCCGATGAGCGTCACGCAGCAGTGGGCACGCGAGATCGCGCGGTTCGCGCCGGCGCTCGAGGTGCACGTCCACCACGGGCCGAACCGGCTGGTCGGCCCGGCCTTCGCGGCCACCGCGCGGCGCAGCGACGTCGTCGTCACCTCGTACGACGTGGCCACCCGAGACGTCGACACGCTGGCATCCGTCGAATGGGACCGGCTGCTCCTCGACGAGGCGCAGGACGCGAAGAATCCGCGCACGAAGCGCCATCGCGCTCTCCGCCGCATCCCGCGGCGACGCGCCCTCGCGCTCACGGGAACGCCGATCGAGAACCGGGTCGGGGAGCTGTGGGCGATCATGGATCTCGTCAACCCCGGCCTGCTCGGGTCGCACCAGGCGTTCGAGCGGACGTTCGCCCGTCCGATCGAGCAGCGTCGCGACGCGTATGCCCTCGAGCGTCTCCGCTCGCTCGTCGGCCCGTTCGTTCTGCGGCGGGCCAAGGACGCGCCCGAGGTCGAGCTGGACCTTCCCCCGATCACGATCACGAAGGTGCCGTGCCTGCTCACGGTCGAGCAGGCCGGCCTCTACCGGGCGACGGTCGATCGCTGGATGCCGCGGATCGAGGAGCACGAGCGGCGGTTCGATCGGCGCGGGGCCGTGCTGGCGATGTTGGGCCAGCTCAAGCAGGTCTGCAACCACCCGGAGATCGTCGTCCCGACCGGCAAGGAGCTCGAGGGCCGATCCGGGAAGCTCGAGCGACTCGTGGGGATCCTCCAGGACGTCCCCGCGGAGGACAAGGCGCTCGTCTTCACGCAGTACCCGGGCTTCGATCGGCTCGCGCCGCACCTCGCGGAGCGGCTCGGCCGCGAGGTGGGGTTCTTCCACGGCGGCCTCTCGGCCGGCGCGCGGGACGAGCTGCTCGCCCGCTTCGACGGCGTCGCCGGCCCCTCGGTCCTGGTCGTCTCGCTTCGGGCGGGAGGGCGAGGGCTGAACCTGCCCGCTGCGAACCACGTCGTCCACTTCGACCGCTGGTGGAACCCGGCCGTCGAGCAACAGGCGACGGATCGCGTGCACCGCCTGGGGCAGAGGAAGCACGTCTGGGTGTCGAGCCTCATCTGCACGGCGACCGTCGAGGAGCGGATCGACGAGCTGCTCGAGGCGAAGCGGGAGCTCGCCGACCAGGTGATCGCGTCGCCCGCCGACGACTGGCTGGCCGAGCTCGATCTCGACACGATCCGCGCAGCGGTCGCCCTCATGCCAGAGGCCGTCGTGGAGGCCGCATGAGCATCGAGGTCGAAGGGGGTCGCGCGCTGGTCGTCGAGGACGACAGCGATCGGATCGGCGCCGGGCCGTGGGCGCGGTGGCTCGCGAGCGCCGTCGTGCCCGACGAGTCCTCCGCACGGGCCGAGCGCGGTCGGTCACTGGCGCGAGATGGGGCGGTCGACTCCGTCGTCGTCGGAGCCGGGACGATCGCCGCTCGCGTCACCGGCTCGACCGGCAACCGCTACGCCGTCACGATCGACACGGCGCCCATTCCGCCCAGCGCGTGGCAGGCCGCGACCCGAGCCGTGCGCAGCCGGCCCTCGCTTGCCGCGGGGGCCGAGGGCCGGGCGCAGTCGGTCCACCTGGCGCATCTCCTCGCGACCGAGCACGGCGCCGCCCTCGCGCCGACGCCCGCAGGTATTCGGCGCACCTGTACCTGTCCCGACGATGCCGGGGCATGCAAGCACGTCTCCGCCGTTGCGTTCGCGGTCGCGGACGCGATCGACCGCGATCCCGCGCTCTTCCTCCGCTGGCGAGGCTGCGAGCCGATCGAGCCGCGCGGCGCCGACGCGAGGGATCTTTGGGAGGCCGGCCCGCTTCCGGCGCCGAGGCCCGCGCGGCCGCTTCCCCCAGGCGCAGTGCTCAAGCGACTCGGACGGAGCGGCATCCGGGTGGGCGGCATCGATCTCGCGGACGCGCTGACACCTGCCTACGAGGCATTCGCAGGCACCCGCGACGGCGCGGCGTGATCTGCAGACGGCGACGACCTCGTCGGCACCACGTGTCGGGCCAGCGGCGTGTGGCGGCGCGACCGCCGCCCCGGCTGACCTACGATCGCTCTCGTGGAGCAGCGCGCACTCGGCCGAAGCGGCGTCGCCGTCACACGGATCGTGCTCGGCTGCGGAAACTTCGGCGGCATCGGCTCGGCCCCCGCGTTCTTCGGCCAGGGGACGAGTCGTGACGAGGCGTTCCGGCTGCTCGACGAGGCGTGGGAGCTCGGCGTTCGGGCACTCGACACGGCCGACGCGTACGGCGGCGGTCGGAGCGAGACCTTCATCGGCGAGTGGCTCGCAACGAAGGACGCCGACGTGCGCGATCAGGTGGTGATCACGACGAAGACGTTCAACCCGATGAGCGAAGGCGCCGATCGTGGGCTCGGCCGCGTCCGTATCCGCCGTCAGGTGGAGACGAGCCTGCGCAGGCTCGGCGTGGAGCGAGTTCCCCTCTACATGGCACACGACTTCGACGACAGCGTCCCGCAGGAGGAGACCCTCCTCGCCTTCGACGAGCTCGTGCGGGCCGGGACGATCGGTGCCGCGGGCGCCTCGAACTTCACGGCGGAGCAGCTCGCCGAAGCGCTCGAGCTCTCCACGCTCGAAGGGCTTGCGCGCTACGAGTGGGTGCAGAACTCCCTCTCGCTCCTCGCGCAGGGCGACCGCGAGACGGTCTTCCCGCTGTGTCACGAGCACGACATCGGCTACACCCCCTTCGGGCCGCTCGCCGGGGGCTGGTTGACGGGCAAGTACCGGCGTGGCGAGGCGCCTCCGCCGGGGTCGCGCATGACGCTCAGGCCGGAGGGAGGTGAGCGCTACCGCACGGACGCGACGTTCGACGCTCTCGACGCGCTCGAGCGGGAGGCCCGGGACCGCGGCATCTCCATGGCCGGGCTTGCCCTGGCATGGCTTCTGCAGGTGCCGGAAGTCGCAGCCATCGTCGTCGGGCCGAACACCGTCGAGCAGCTCGGGCCTGTGCGCGAGGCGCTCGACGTTCACCTCGACGCCGCAGAGCACCAATCGATTGGAGGTCTGTTCCAGTGAGTGTCCTCGTGCTGTCCGACGCGGACGTGCGCGAGCTCCTCGACATGGAGTCGTGTATCGCCGCAATGGAGGGCGCCCTCGCCGCACTGGCCCGGGACGAGCTCACGATGCCGCTGCGGTTCGTGGTCCGCCCACCGGGCGAGCAGCTGCTCGGGCTGATGCCCGCCCACCGTGGGGGCGACGACCCCCTCTTCTCGCTGAAGGAGATCGTGATCGCACCGGCGAACGCGGGCCGCGGCCTCGACCCCCACCAGGGCGCCGTCCTGCTCCACGACGGCGCGACCGGCGTCTTGCAGGCGGTACTCAATGCCTCCGCGATCACCGAGATCCGAACGGCGGCGGTGTCCGCGGTCGCGACGAAGCTCCTGGCGCGGACGGATGCGCGACGCGTCGCGATCCTCGGCGCGGGAGTGCAGGCCCGCTCGCACGCGCACGCGATGCGGACGATCCTCCCCGATCCGGAGCTCCGGGTGTGGAGCAGGACGCCGGCGCACGCCGAGGCGCTAGCACTCGAGGCCCACGGCGTCGTCTGCGAGAGCATCGAGGAAGCGCTCGCAGGCGCCGAGGTGGTCTGCACATGCACGGCGGCCCGCGAGCCGATCGTCCGACGCGAGTGGCTCGAGCCCGGCGTGCACGTGAACGCCGTCGGATCCTCGGTCCCGTCGGCGCGCGAGCTCGAGTCGGCCGTCGTCGCCGCTGCGTCGCTCTTCGTCGACCGGCGGGAATCGACCCTCAACGAGTCCGGCGACTACCTTCGCGCCGTCGAGGAAGCGGGGATCGGCCCCGACCACATCCAGGCCGAGCTCGGTGAGCTCCTCGTCGGCGCTCACCCGGGTCGACGCGACGACGAGGAGCTCACCCTGTTCAAGTCCCTCGGGCTCGCGGTGGAGGATCTGGCCGCGGCCGCGCTCTGTGTCGAACGTGCGCGAGCGAGCGGCGTCGGTGTCGAGGTGCCGTTCTGATCTCGCTCGAGGCGATCGAGCGCGCACGTGCGATCACGGCCGACGTCGTCACGGCGAGCCCGCTGGTGCGCCTCGACGTCGATGCGCCGTGCGAGATCTGGCTGAAGCTCGAGTGCCTCCATCCCATCGGCTCGTTCAAGCTGCGCGGTGCGACGAGCGCGATCCGCCAGGCGGCGCCGGAGGAGTGGCGGCAGGGCGTCTGGACGACGAGCGCGGGCAACATGGCGCAGGGCGTCTGCTGGGTGGCGAGAGAGCTGGGGGTGCCTGCCGCCGTGGTCGCGCCCGACCACGCGCCCCGCGCGAAGCTCGACGCGATCGAGCGGCTCGGCGGCCGGGTCATCTCGGTGCCGTTCGACACGTGGTGGGAGACGATGGAATCAGGCGCCTACCCCGGGCTCGAAGGGCTCTTCGTCCATCCGGTGCTGGACGAGCGGGTGATGGCCGGGAACGGCGTGATCGGCCTCGAGCTCGCCGAGCAGCTCGAGGGATTCGACACGGTGCTCGTCCCGTGGGGCGGCGGCGGCCTCTCGACGGGGATCGCGAGCGCGCTTGCGGCGGTGGCGCCCGACGTCCGAGTCGTGGCGTGCGAGCCGGAGACCGGCGCCCCTCTCACCGCGTCGCTCGCGGGCGGGCGCTCGGTGGGTGTCGACTACACACCGTCGTTCGTCGACGGCGCCGGGTCGAAGGCCCTCCTCGCGCCGATGTGGGACCGCGCGCGGTCGCTCGTCGCCGGAGCGGTGTCGCTTCCGCTTGCCGACGTCGCGGAGGCGATCCGCATTCTTGCGACGCGTGCACGAGTCGTCGCGGAGGGCGCCGGCGGGCTCTCGTTGGCGGCTGCCCTCGCCGGGCACGGCGGCGCCGGCACGGTCGTGTGCATCGTCTCGGGCGGGAACATCGACCCCGACCGACTCGCTCGGATCCTGGTCGGTGAGGCGCCCGACTAGGGCTAGCAGCGCCGGCGCACGGTCTCGGCGACGCCGAGCTTTACCCATTCGAGCGGCAATGCGACCGCGTCGCGGTACCAGGGGTCGTCGACGCCGACGCCGACGACGCGAACGCCCGCACAGCGCCCGAGGACCCGGTCGACCCGCAGGCGCTGGTAGCTCGGCGACACGACGACGACGGTGTCCCAGTTGCGGTTCTCTGCGACTCGCGCGATCGCCTGGAGCTCTCCACCGGCCGCGAACGGTCCTCCGACCACGCAGACGATGTTCTCGGGCGGCTTTCTGCAGAGCCGCCTGCGCGCGTCATCCCGCCCTGTCCGGGTGGACGAGACGACGAGCGTCGGCGCGATGCCGCCGCCGACAAGCGCCTGACCCGCAGGCAGGCTCCCGTCGGATCCCGCCAGGACGACGACGGCGTCGGCATCCGACGGAAGCGAGTCGTCGTCTGCGAGCAGGATGAGAGAACCCAGTCCCCAGGCGGCAACCAACCCGACGGCGCACACCACGAGAAACCGTCGCACGCTCACAGCGTGACACCTCGATCGGTCGTCGTCGCTCCCCCATTCGGTAGAACCGGACGATGGCCGTGCCGCTCGCCGTCGTGCGCAGGATCGCCGTCGATGCGCAGGGTTACGCGGCGCGCAACCGCCGCGGAACGACCGCCGAGGTCGAGGCGGCGGTTCGAAGGCTCTCGTGCGTCCAGCTCGACTCGATCTCGGCGGTCGAGCGGAGTCATCGGATCGCACTCGGATGCCGCGTCGGGGCGTATCCCCGCGAGGCGGTCTCGGACCTTCTCGGACGCGGACGGCTGATCGAGTACTGGGCCCACGAGGCGTGCCTCCTCCCGAGCGACGAGTGGGCCCTCGTCCGGCCCGCCATGCAGAGCGGAGGCCGGCAGTGGTACGGCCAGGTCGACAAGACGCACCCGCATCTGCGCGAGCACGTGCTCCAGGAGATCCGGGATCGCGGACCACTCGGCTCACGTCACTTCGACGGCGCCGCGCGGCAGGGGGAGATGTGGGGCTGGAAGCCGGCGAAGCAGATGCTCGAGCTGCTCTGGAACCACGGCGAGCTCGTCGTCGCGGGCCGTCAGGGATTCCAGCGGCTCTACGACCTTCCCGAGCGGGTTCTCCCGCGTTCGATCCTCGCTGCGCCCACGCCCACGGAGCCCGAGCGGCTGCGGACGCTGGCGGTGCGTGCCGTCGAAGCGCGCGGCGCTCTCACGGAGCGCGGGATCGTCGAGCACTGGCGACTCCGGGGAGGAGCTGCGCGAATCAGGCCGTCCGTCGACGCGCTCGTCGCAGACGGCGTGCTCGAGCGGCTCGACGTGGACGACGGCGGACCGCCGGTCCTCGTCCCCGCCGGATCGGAGCGCGACCGACCGGCCTCGAGTCGCGCACTTCTCCTCTCGCCCTTCGAGAACCTGCTCTGGGATCGGCCCTTCGCACGCCGCGTCTTCGGCTTCGACCACCTCATCGAGGTCTACAAGCCTGCGCCGCAGCGCCGGTACGGGTACTACGTGCTGCCGCTCCTCTGGCGCGACCGGATCGTCGGCCGCGCCGACCTGAAGTCGGAACGCGCGAGCGGCGAGCTCGTCGTCAAGGCCTTCCACCGCGAGGACGGCGTGCGGGCCTCGGCATCGCTCGACGCGGCGTTCGACAGGGCGCTCGACCGGCTGCGGCGGGTGATCGGGCTGGACACCGTGCGGCGGTGATCGAGCTCTCGCTCGCAGAGGCGCAACGGCTCGCCGTCACGGCTCAGCTCCTCGACGGCCGGGCGCCGAAGTCGGTAATCGAGGTCGTACGCGCGCTCGGCTCGGTGCAGGTCGATCCGGTCGCCGCGGTCGCCCGGGCCGAGCGGATGGTCCTGTTCAGCCGGCTGGGGCCGTACGACGTCTCCGAGCTCGAGAGCGCGCTCGAGCGGGGCGAGCTGTTCGAGTACTGGGCGCACATCGTCCCGGCGACCGACTACGGAATCCACCGCGAGGCGATGCGACGGTACCCGCGTGGCGACGGCGCACGGGCACGCTACGTCCGCGAGTGGCTCGCTGCCAACGCCGCCTTCCGCCGATACGTCCTGCGCGAGCTCCGGCGACGTGGCCCGCTCCTCTCCCGCGACCTCGAGGACCGCTCGACGGTGCCGTGGCGCACCGGTGGCTGGAACGACGGGAAAGGGCTCGGGCGGATGCTCGACATCCTCTGGTTCCGTGGCGAGATCGCGATCGTCGGACGCGCGGGCAACGAGCGCGTGTGGGATCTCGCGACGCGCCGCCTGCCACAGGACGAGCCTCGGTGGCGGCCACGTGAGGTCGCTCGCGCCGTCGTCGAGGGTGGGCTTCGCCGGAAGGGCGTCGTACGGCGCGACGAGTTTGGATGGATGTTCGACGGCGTGCCACCCGGCGCGGACGCCGCCTTCGGATCGCTCGTTCGCGACGGGGTCGCGGTGCCAGTCCGCATCGCCGGCCTGGCGGGTGACTGGTGGGCGCATCGTGAGATCCTCGAGAGCGAGGACGGCGCCCCGCGCACGGTCCTGCTCTCGCCGTTCGACCGGCTCGTCTACGACCGAGAGCGCACCGCGGAGCTGTTCGGGTTCCGCTACCGGCTCGAGATGTACGTCCCGCAGGCGAAGCGCCAGTACGGCTACTACGTCCTCCCGATCCTCCACGGCGCCTCGCTGATCGGGCGGGTCGACGCGACCTTCGACCGCGGCGCACGCGTCCTCCGCGTCGACGGCGTCTGGGCGGAGCGTGGCGCTCCCGTCGACGCCGGCAAGGACGTCTCCGAGTCGTTATCCGAACTAGCAACTTGGCTCGGCGCCGAGAGCGTCCGAGTCGGCCGGCGTACGCCTCGCGCGTGGACGAAGGCGCTCCGTGCCTAGCGCCGTCAGGCGCGGGCTCGGCGCCCGCACGACGACGCCGGGACGGCTGGTCGACGCGGCAGAAGCGCGTCGGATCGCCGTTCGCGCGCAACTGCTGGACGGGTCGGCCACGAACGTCATCGAGACGATCCGCCATCTGGGGTTCCTCCAGATCGACCCGATCGCCACCGTCGCCCCGGCGCAGCAGCTCGTCCTCTGGAGCAGGCTCGGCGCCTACGACGTCGCGGAGCTCGACCGGCTGCTCTGGGACGAGCGCGCGCTTTTCGAGTGGGACGCCCTCGTGTGGCCGATCGAGGAGCTTCCCCTCGTGCGGGGGCTCATGCGTCGCTGGCGGACCTCGAGTCACTCGCACTCCGAGCGTTGGGTCCGCACGTTCGTCGCCGAGAACCAGTCGTTCCGCCGCTATGTGCTGCGACAGCTCGAGCGCCGCGGCCCGCTGCTCTCGCGCGCCCTCGAGGATCGCTCCCGCGGCGAGCGCGAGCGACACCGCTGGTACGGCTCGCGCAAGGTGGGGCTGATGCTCACGTCGCTCCACCTGCGGGGCGAGGTCGCGGTCGCGGGGCGCCTCGGCGGGCAACGCCTCTGGGACCTCGCCGAACGTGTCCTGCCGGAGACGGAGGCGCTCCCGTTGCGCGACGCGGAGCGCGCGCTCGAGGAGAGCCACTTTCGCGCGCTTGGGGTTCGGCGGACGCGCCAGGGATGGGAGGCGCACGCCGATACGACCGACGGGGACGTGCCCCAGCGCGTGACGCTGCTCTCCCCCTTCGACCGCCTTGTCCACGACCGCGACCGCGCCGAGGCGCTGTTCGGGTTCCACTACAGGCTCGAGATGTTCGTGCCGAGGGCGAAGCGCGAGTACGGCTACTACGTGCTCCCGATCCTGCGTGGCGTGGAGCTGATCGGCCGTATCGAGCCGGTCTTCGACAAACGCCGCTCGGTACTCGAGGTGAAAGGGGCGTGGGCGCAGCCCGGTGCTGCTGCCGACGCGGGGCCTGGGATCCGCGCGGCGCTCGAAGGACTCGCTTCGTGGCTGGGGGCGGAGTCCGTAGTCGTGGGCCGGCGGGTGCCGCGGCGCTGGGCGGCTGCCTTGCGCGGGTGAAAGCGCCGAGACGTGGCTTTGGCCGTATCCTCGGGACATGGCCTCGGGCCGCGTCCCGGGCACTATCCGGGCACTACGATCCCCCCATGCACTTCGAGACCCGCGCGATCCATGCCGGCCAGGCGCCGGACCCTGCGACGGGCGCGGTCACGACGCCGATCTACCAGACGTCGACGTTCGCGCAAGAGGCGGTTGGTGTCAACAAGGGCTACGACTACGCCCGCGGCGCCAACCCCACGCGAACGGCCCTCGAGGAGTGCCTGGCCTCGCTCGAGAACGCCGAGCACGGCCACGCGTTCTCGTCCGGAATCGGGGCGACGGCGACGATCATGCATCTGCTCGACCCAGGCGACCACGTCGTCTGCGTCAACGACGTGTACGGCGGGACGTACCGGATGTTCTCGCAGGTCTACGAGCCGAAGGGCTACCGGTTCACGTACGCGACGCCCGACGAGCTCTCGTCCGACCCCGACGCCCACATGGCCGACGCGAGGCTCGTCTGGATCGAGACGCCCACGAACCCGCTGCTCAACATCGTCGACATCGCGGCGGTCGCCACCGCTGCCAAGGCCGCGGACGCGCTCCTCGTCGTCGACAACACCTTCGCGACGCCGTACCTCCAGACGCCGCTCGACCTCGGCGCCGACCTTGTCATCCACTCGACGACGAAGTACCTCGGCGGCCATTCGGACGTCATCGGCGGCTTCGCGGCGACGAACGACCCGACCATCGCCGAGCGCCTGCGGTTTCTCCAGAAGTCGCTCGGTGCGGTGCCCGGCCCGTTCGACGCCTGGCTCGTCCTGCGGGGCCTGAAGACACTGGCTCTCCGGATGGAACGACATTGCGAGAACGCGCGGGCGGTCGTCGCGTTCCTCGACGAGCACCCCCGCGTCACCGGCGTGCTGTGGCCCGGCCGCCCCGACCACCCGGGGCACACGATCGCCAAGCGCCAGATGCGCGACTTCGGCGGCATGGTCTCGTGCCTGCTCGAGACGGAGGAGGAGGCGATCGAGCTCGTCACCCACACGGAGGTGTGGACGCTGGCCGAAAGCCTCGGCGGTGTCGAGAGCCTCATCGAGCATCCCGCCCGGATGACGCACGCCTCGGCGGCGACAGGGCCGTTCGCGGCGCCCGCGAATCTCGTGCGGCTCTCGGTCGGGATCGAGTCCGCGGAGGATCTCGTCGCGGATCTCGCGAAGGCGCTGGCGGCGACGCCCGCCCGCGCCTGAGGCGGGGCGGGCGCCGTCCAGCTCTACCCTGCGACGATTCGGAACTCCGCGCCCGTCGGGTCGGCCGCGCGTGCAAGGCGCCCGTACGGCGTGTCCTCCGCGGGCTGAATCACCTTGCCGCCGAGCTCGACGATCCTCTCGAGCACCGCGTCCGCGTCGTCGACCTTGAAGTAGATCGCCCAGTGGGGCGGGTCGGCGTCGCCAGACACGGCGGTGTCGTCCATGATCCCGGCGAGCTGGTTGTCTCCCTCGCCGAGGGTCGTGTAGCGGAACTCGTCGGTGTCGCTCACCGTGTGCGCGTCCCACTTGAAGACGTCGCGGTAGAAGCTCACGGCCTTGTCGTACTCACGCGTGTGAAGCTCGAACCACGTCGGCGTGCCGACCTCCCCGGTGATCTCGAACCCCTGCTGCGTGCCCGGCTGCCAGGCGCCGACGGCGGCTCCACCCGGATCGCGCACCATCGTCGACCGTCCGTTCTCGCCGACGGTCATCGGCTCGAAATCGACCTTGCCGCCCTGCTTGGACGTGGCCGACGCGACCGCCTCGACGTCGTCGGTCATCAGGTGGATGCTCCAACCGTCCGGATAGCCGGCCTGGCCGTCGTTGTGCATGCAGCCGCCGACATGCTTGCCGTCCTTCGTGAAGGTGAAGTAGCCGCCGAAGCCCTCCTGCGGCTCCTCGGCCTTCCAGCCGAAGAGATCGCTGTAGAACGTCGTGGCCTTGGCGGTGTCCGAGCTGAAGAGGTCGATCCAGCACGGAGCGCCGACCACCAATGTTGGTGCGGGCATTTACAGCCTCCCTTGTCGGATGCGATGTCGCGGTGATGACTGCCTCGCCGCGTGAAAGTCATCGCCCACCTCTCCGACGCTAGGCGACCGGGTCGCGGTACGGGGTACGGATAACCCGAGATAGCGTCCTGTCGTGTCACACGAGCCGATGGACCTTCTCCACGCCGGCGACCGCCGTGCGATCGGCTCGTACCTCGTCGAGACCGACGACGGCCTGGCGCTGCACGATTGCGGTCCCGCCAGCTGCGTGCCGGCGCTCCTGAAAGCGCTCGGCGCCCGCGGAGTCGAGCTCCGGGACCTCCGTCACCTGCTGCTCTCCCACATCCATCTCGACCACGCAGGGGCGGCGGGGGTACTCGTCAGAGAGCACCCGGAGCTCGTCGTTCACGTCTCCGAGATCGGGGCGCCGCACGTTGTCGACCCATCTCGGCTCGAAGCGAGCGCTCGGCGGCTCTACGGCGACAGCTTCGACGTGCTCTGGGGCGAGCTCGCGCCCGTGCCCGGAGAGAACGTTCGCGTCGTCGGCGAGGAGGTGGCGGGGCTCCAGTGCTTCCCGAGCCCTGGCCATGCGTCGCACCATGTCGCGTACCTGCACGAGGACGGAACGCTGTACGCCGGCGATGCCGCGGGTGTCCGAATCGCGCCAGGTCGCTTCGTGTTCGCGCCCACGCCGCCGCCCGAGGTCGACCTCGACGGATGGGAGCGCACGCTCGACGAGATCGAGCGCCGCGCACCTCGCCGCGTGGCGCTGACCCACTTCGGCGTCTTCGACGACCTCGAGCGGCACATCGCCGCTCTTCGCGAGACGATGCACGACTGGGCCGGACGGGTCGGCCACGGCATGGACGAGCCGACGTTCGTCGCCGCGGCGCGCGCAGACGTGGCCGCCTCCGATCCCGAAGAGGTCGCTGCGTACGATCGCGCGGCGCCGTACTGGCACTGCTACCTCGGCCTCGAGCGCTACTGGCGCAAGCGGGCCGAGGCTGCCTCCGCGTGAGAGCAGCTCTCACACCACTGCGGCACCGCGAGTTCCGGCTGCTCGTTGCGGGTCGGGTCGTGTCGTTCGCAGCCTGAGTCAGTCGACGGCCGCGTGAGATTCGAGCTCGGCGAGCGACGAGAACTCGAGCGCGAGCGCGTGCGTCGCCTCGAGCACAACGGGTGGCGCGACGCCCGCTTCGAGCGCCTCCTGCCAGCGGTTCGCGCACACGCACCACCGATCGCCGGCCTGGAGACCGGGAAACCCCCACTCCGGGTGCGGCGTCGACAGGTCGTTGCCGACCGAAGCGCTGAACGCGAGGAACTCATCGGTCATGACTGCACAGACGGCGTGCACGCCGAGATCCTGGCCGCCGGTGCGACAGCTCCCGTCGCGGAAGAAGCCGGTCAGCGGGTCGATGCTGCACTCCTCGAGCGGGCCGCCCAGCACATTTGTCCCCTCGCGCATGGAAGAAACTGTATGGGAGCCAGACCGAAGCCAGGCACCCATGCTGCTTTCATGCCCAACCGGTGACGAGCCAGCGGCGGCGCACGAAGCGGGCGCCCATGGTGGCCAGCCGCACGACGATCAGGATCGCGAGCGCTGCCCAGACGCCCCGCACGCCGAGGTCCCCGGCGTAGACGACGGCCAGCGCGACGGCGCACGCCAGGAACGCGAGCACCATCGAGCCGGCGATGTACGGGCCGTCGCTCGCGCCGATGAGGATGCCGTCGAGAGCGAAGACCGCCCCGTTGAGCGGCTGCATCAGCGCGAAGATCGGCCAGAGGAGCGCACACTGCTCGAGCACCTCCGCGTCGCTCGTGAAGACGCGCGGCAGGACGCCCCCGAGGGCGAGGAGGACGACGCTGAAGACCGCTCCGGTCACGACGGAGAGCCCGATCATCCGCACGCTCGCGTCGTAGGCCCGTTCCGGTCGACCGCCGCCGAGCTCCCGCCCGACGATGATCTGGCCTGCGATCGCGATCGCGTCGAGGACGAGCGCGAGGAAGATCCAGAGCTGGAACGAGATCTGGTACGCGCCGAGCTCGGCGTCTCCGAATCGCGCGACGACCGCGCCGGCGAGCAGGAAGGCGGAGATCAGCGCTGCTGTTCGCGCGAAGATGAACTTCCCCACGCTCAGCAAGCGACGGGCGAGGCCGACGAGCGGTGCGAGGTCGGCACGGCCGACGCGCCGCACGATCAGCCACACGAAGGCGAGCCCCATGCAGGTCTGCGCGATCGCGGTCCCCCAGGCCGAGCCCTCGATCCCCCACTCGAAGCCATAGACGAACAGCACCTCGAGCACGACGTTCAGCGCATTGGCGAGCACGATTACGACGAGCGGGGACGTGAGCTCGGAGACGCCCCGCAGGTAGCCCTGCCCTCCAAGTGCGAGGAAGAAGGACGGGATCCCGATCGAGACGATGCGAAGATACGTCGCGGCGTATCCGGCCGTCTCGTCCTCGACGCCGACCAGCGCGACGATCGGCTCGGCGAGGAGCGCGATCGCCGCGGCGAGCGCGATGCCGATCGCCAGCGACAGCCAGAGCGCCTGCGCGCCGAGCCTCCGGGCGACCTGCGACTCCCCCGCGCCGCTCGCCCGGGCGACCTGCGCGGTCGTCCCGTACTGGAGGAAGTTGAACATCGCGAGCACCGAGAGGACGGTCGCGGCAGCGCCGAGCGCTGCAAGTTGCGAGCGGCCGAGATGCCCGACGATCGCGGTGTCGACGAGGATGTAGAGCGGTTCCGCCGCGAGCGCGCCGAGCGCCGGGAGAGCCAGCCGGAGGATCTCGCGGTCGTACGCGGAGCGGAGCCGCACCCGGCGCTACGGCTCGCGCCGCACGACCCGCGCGCCGCTCGACTGGGCGATCGCCTTGACGACGATCTCGTCGAGGTTCACGTGCGGCGGCCGGGTGAGGGCGAAGAGGACGCAGTCCGCCACCTCGTCCGCCGTGACCGGCTCGATGCCCTCGTACACCGCGTCCGCCTTCGCCTGGTCCCCGCCGAACCGGACGACCGAGAACTCCGTCTCGACGAGCCCCGCGTCCACGGTCGTGATCCGGATGGGCCGACCGAGCAGGTCCTCGCGCAGGGCGTAGGTGAACCCGCGCACGGCGAACTTCGACGCGATGTAGGAGGCGCCGTTCGGATACGCCTGCCGGCCGGCGATGGAGCCCATGAAGACGATGTGCCCGCCGTCGCGGACGTGCGGGAGGCAGAGACGCGTGATCCGCAGGACGCCGTCGACGTTCGTGTGCAGGACCGTCTCCTCGACGTCCGCGGTCGACTCGGTGAACGGGACGCGACCGAGCGCGAGCCCGGCGTTGTTGAAGAGGATGTCGATTCCGTCGAGCGCTTCGACCGCGGCGTCGACGAAGGCGCGGCTCGACGCCTCGTCGGTGACGTCGAGCGGGAGCGCGAGGTCCGCGTCGACGCGCTCGACGCGACGGGCGCCGCCGACGACCCGGACACCTGCCTCGCGCAGCTGGCGCACGGTCGCCGCGCCGATGCCCGACGAGGCGCCGGTGACGACCGCCGTCTTGCCGCTCAGGTCCATGGCGTGAGCCTAACGAGGCGAGGGGGACGTGGCCTCCGGCCCCGCGTCCCGTTCACTGCGCGCTTCGGCTGGGACGCGGCTGAAGCCACGTCCCGGGGTCTCTACTCGCCCAGCTCGACCTTGTCGATCGTGATCGGCGACGTCGGGCGGTCGCGACCGTCGCGATCGACGAGCGAGATCCGGTCGACGATGTCCTGCCCCGACGTGACGCGGCCGAAGACGGTGTGCTTGCCGTCGAGCCACGGGCATGCGTCCGCGGTGACGATGAAGAACTGCGAGCCGTTCGTGTTCGGCCCCGCGTTTGCCATCGCCAGCGCACCGCGCGTGACCCGGTGCTCGTTGAACTCGTCCTCGAAGGTGTACCCCGGGCCGCCCGAGCCGGTGCCCTCGGGGCAACCGCCCTGGATCATGAAGTCGGGAATCACGCGATGGAACGCCAGCCCGTCGTAGAACCCGTCGGCCGCGAGCTTCGTGAAGTTCTCGACCGTCTTGGGCGCCTCGCCCGGATAGAGCTCGAGCTCGATCGGTCCTTCGCTCGTGTGAAACGTCGTCTGAGTCATGCGGCTGACGCTAGCAACCGCGCGGCCCTTAACAGTCGGCCAACAACTGACTTCAAACCCGCCTGCGTACACTGAAACGATGGCAACGGCGGACGCGACCGCAGCGGCACCCCTCGCGAGCATGCCTCAGGCCGAGGCCTCGCAGGATCTCGCTCGGAGCTGGCGCCGCCTGACGCGCGCCGCCACCATTGTCGCGGTCGCCACCTCACCAGCGGTCTACATCTGGTTCACGCAGCGAAACGACTGGGTCTGGTGGAAGGCCCTCCTCGCAACGGTCGGCGTAATCGTTGTTTTCCGCGGCTTCTCCGACCTGCTCTTCCGCCGGCTGATCCCGACACCGAGCCTGTTCGGCATCGAGAGCCGCGAGCTCCGCGAGGAGGACGTCGTCGGCCGGCGTCGTGCCTGGTTCTGGCGCTTCTGGTTCAAGATCGCCGTGATCTTCGTCGTCGTGATCACGATCGTCTGGCTGTTCCAGGGCGGCACGTGGTGGAGCACGATCGGCTTCATCCTAGACGGGATCGGCAACATCCTCTCGTCACCGGCCCTGTGGATCCAGGTCGTCTTCGTCTTCTTCCTCTTCATCGCGAACTTCGGGATCCTGTTCGGCCCGCTCCTCGCGATGAACCTCACGCAGATCAAGACGTTCGAGCCCGGCGATGCGCAGTGGGGTGTCAAGCTCGACGACGTTCGCGGGCAGGCGGAGGCGAAGGAGGAAGTGCGGCGCGTCGTCTCGATCTGGCAGTCCGGCGAGCAGTTCGAGCGCCACGGCGGCAAGCGCGAGCGCGGCGTGCTGTTCTTCGGGCCTCCCGGGACGGGCAAGACGATGCTCGCGAAGGCGCTCGCGACCGGCTTCAACTCGCCGTTCGTCTCGATCCCGGGCTCCGGCTTCGCCGCGACCTTCATCGGGATCGACGCGATCGTCGTGCGCTACCTCGCCTGGAAGGCCAAGCGGGCAGCGCGCAAGTGGGGCGGCACGTGCATCGTCTTCATCGACGAGATCGACGCCGTCGGGATGCGCCGCCAGGCGCTTGGCGGCGGTACCGGGGGCTTCGGCGGAGCGATCAACGTCCCGCCGCTGACGCCCGCGAGCTTCCACGAGGATCTCTTCTACGGCCCCTGGGGCTCGCTCAACCCGTCGGGCGATCTCATTCTGGAGACGAAGGCCTGGCGCGACAAGCTCTTCGACAGCCGGGAGACGCCGACCATCGGCCAGAGCGGCTTCGCCGCGAGCCTGATGCGCTTCTACGGCTTCATGTTCCCGGGCGGCATGGGTGGCGGGGGCGGCATGGCGCTCAACCAGCTGCTCGTCGTGATGGACGGCATCGACAACCCGCCGTTCATGAAAAGGATGATCACGAACCGGACGAACACGCTGCTCGACGCGACCTTCATCGTGCCCCGGCGGATCAAGGGCAAGTCGCTGCGGCTCCCGGCGCCGCGTCCGCGCAGCGAGCAGGTCTACTTCATCGGCGCGACGAACGTCCCGATCGACCGGCTCGATCCCGCACTGATCCGTCCTGGCCGCATGGGCCGCCACGTCTGGTTCCGCACGCCGACGAAGCACGACCGTCTCGACATCATCGACCTGTACATCAACAAGGTCTCCCACGACCCCGAGCTCGACATGCCGAGGCGGCGCGACGAGATCGCGCGCGTCACGAACGGCTACTCGCCGGCGATGATCGAGCAGGTCACGTCGATGGCGCTGACGATCGCGCACCACTCCGGCCGCGAGCGGTTCAGCTGGGACGACCTCGTCGAGTCGATCACAACGCTCGAGTCGGGCACGGCGATCGGCATCGAGTACGTCGAGCGCGAGGGTCGGGCGATCGCGATCCACGAGGCCGGGCACGCGATCGCGGGGCACGCCTTCATGAAGGACTTCGAGTCGACGCGACTGTCCATTCGACGCCGCGGAGACTCCGGCGGGCACCACCAGGCCCGCGAGAAGGAGGAGCGCTTCGCCCGCTTCCAGAGCGAGATGTTCGCGCAGCTCATCTGGGGGCTCGGGGCGATGGCCGCCGAGCGTGTCTTCTACAACGAGAACTCGACGGGCGTCGGCGGCGACGTCCAGTCCGTGACCGCCCAGACAGCCGGCATGGTCGGGGCCGCCGCGATGGGACCCATGCCGTTCGTCGCCACGCCGAAGGACGGCGAGACGGAGGAGGAGGCCCGGAGGCGCGCGTTCGAGCGGCTCGAGGGGATCGGGATGCAGATCATGAACCGGATGGGTGGTGGCGGACCGATGGCGCCCGACCCGATCTCGGCTGCGCTGTCCGACCCGTCGAAGCGCCGGGCCGGCGCGCAGATCATCGGCCAGGCCTACGTCATCGCGCACAACCTCGCCACGACGAACCGTGAGGCGCTCGACAAGATCGCGGACGTCCTGATCGCCCGCAAGGAGATCTTCGGCGACGAGCTGGTCGACCTGCTCGACTCCGTCGGGATCCGGATCCCGGACCTCGACTACAGCGACGACGCGATCTGGCCGCCGCCGTTCTTCACGATCTCCTCGCCCGAGCGCCCGCAGCCGAAGGAGCTCAAGGCGGGATGAGCGAGAACGTCGAGCAGGGCGGCCCGGTGATCGAGGCGCCGCTCGCGACGCCTGTCGCCGACGCGGACGCCACGCCGCGCGAGGAACGCGCGCGCCTCTCCGGCTACCGTCGCCGGTTCGCGTTCATCTACCTCGCCCTCGCGCTGATCGCCGGCGTGGGCCTGGGCGCGCTGATCGTGCTCGTGAGCCGTCCGGACTCGGGTCCCGCCCCTGTCTGGTCGGCATGGGTACCGAACGGCAGCGAGACGGCGCGGGTCCGCCAGATCGCCGACCACGTCGCAAAGGGGTATCGCAACCCGGAGGGCGAGCAGCTCGTCGTCGCGCTCGCCGGCCCCCCGACGGTCACCGCGGGCGGCGCCGAGTCGACCAGCCCGATCCCGATTCGCGCGATCGCCGTACGCCCCGACACGTCGACGGGCCAGGCGGAAGAGGACGACATCGAGATCATCGACGCCTCGAACAGCATGCAGTTCTCCCTCTGTGGGCTCGGTGAAGGCTGCTCGATCGACGGCAAGCCGTCGCAAGCGCGTCACTCACTGCTGCGCCGCGAGGCGCTCGAACTCGCGCTCTACACGTTCAAGTACGTGGACGGCGTCGATGCTGTCACGGTCTTCCTGCCGCCTCCGCCCGGCGGCGAGTCGCCGGCGACGGCGGTCTTCCTGCGCCGCGGCGACGTGAAGGGCGAGCTCGCCAAGCCTCTCAGGCGGACGTTCTCACCGGGCGCGCCGTCGCTGGGCGGGATCCCGGCCGGCGAGCTGGAGACGCTGAACCGCATCACGCTCCCACGGCTCTACAACTTCGAGTACACGCAGGCGCAGGACCTGTCGGCGGTGCTCGTGCTCGATCCGGTCGTGCTGTAGCCCCTGATCCGCGTCTCGCCCGGGCCAAAGCGCGCCTCGACCGGCTCGACTGGTGGCCGCGACCCGTCCGGATCGAGAACGTTCACATCGTCATTGCTCCGTGGCTGTTCCGGTTGCCTCCCTGGAAACGCTACGACGGCTTCGCGACGCACCGCGTGATCTTCCTCCGCCGTGCCGACGTCTCCGACGACCTCGTCACGCACGAGCTCTGCCACGTGTGGCAGATGCAGCACCGGCCGATCGCGATGCCGCTCAGCTACCTGCGGACGGGCTACGACCGGAGCCCGTACGAGCGCCAGGCGCGCGACGCTGCGCGGCGGACGACGACCGGGGACTGACCCCGAAGGGGACTGACCCCCGCGAGCGTCACGAAGCACAGGCGCCCTCGGCGCGCCAGTCCCCAATCGCACGCCGGGGTTCGCACCTCGCGGGACGTGCCTTCAGCCGCGTCCCACCGTACAGCGCGGCGAACGGGACGCGGTCGGAGACCACGCCCCTGCAGCTGGGACGTGCCTCAGCCGCGCCCCGGCCGTGTCAGGCCACTCTCGTAGGCGAAGATCACCGCCTGGACGCGGTCGCGCAGGCGGAGTTTCATCAGGATTCGCTTGACGTGCGTCTTCACCGTCGACTCCTCGATCACGAGCTCCTCGGCGATCTCCGTGTTCGAGAGGCCACGCGCCAGCTGCTCGAGCACCTCCCGCTCGCGCGGGGTGAGGTCGGCGAGCCGGTCGTCGAACACCGCCTCGCCGGCAGGGAGGTGTGCCATCCGGTCGATCACGCGCCTCGTGACCGACGGTGAGAGGAGCGAGTCGCCCGCGGCGACCGCCTTGATCGCCGCGAGCAAGTCCTCGGGGCTCGTTCGCTTGAGGAGGAAGCCCGAGGCCCCCGCGGTCAACGCGCCGAAGATGTAGTCGTCGTCCTCGAAGGTCGTCAGGATCACGACCCGCGTGTTGGGTGCCGTAGCGACGACCTCGCGAGTCGCGGTGATCCCGTCCAGGTCTGGCATGCGGACGTCCATCAGGACGACGTCCGGGAGAAGCTGCGCGACGCGCTCGACGGCGACCCGTCCGTCGGGCGCCTCGCCGACCACGTCGACCGTCTCGTCGCTGGAGAGGATCGCGGCGAGGCCCGCGCGCATCAGGACGTCGTCGTCGACGAGCAGGACGCGGATCGGAGGCTCGCTCACGAGAGCTCACGGTAGGGGAGCCAAGCCCGAACGCGGAACACGCCGTCGGCCCCCGTCGCCTCGAGCGTGCCTCCAAGCAGGACAGCGCGCTCCCTCATCCCGACGAGCCCGTGCCCTCCGCCGTTCGCGGTTGACGAGCCGGGTGGCACGGGATTCGCGACCGCGATCTCGAGCGCGGCGGACGCGAACTCGATCTCCACCTCGGCTCTGCCGGTGCCGTGCCGAGCGGCATTCGTCAGCGCCTCGCGTAGGATCCGGAAGGCAGCCTGGTCGATGTTGGGCGGGAGCGGTCGCCGGGTCCCCTCGACCGCAACGGTGACGTCGAGCCCTGCGGCGCGCGATCGCTCGAGGAGCGTGTCGAGAGCGGCCAGACCGGCTGGAGGCTCTACACCGTCCGGCGGGCCTGTCTCCCGCAGCGCGCGAACGAGCTGGTCGATCTCGACGAGCGTGTCGTGAGCGACGTCTTCGATCGTCTCTATCGCTGCACGCGACCGGGCCGGGTCACGCTCGAGGAGGAGCCGGGCGGCTCCCGCCTGGACGAGGATGACGCTGACCGCGTGGCCCGCGGAGTCGTGCAGGTCGCGGGCGATGCGCGTGCGCTCCTCCGCACCGGCGAGACGGCGCTCGCGGTCGGCTTCGCGCTCCGCCTGTCGTGCGCGCTCCTCCTCTGCGGCGGATCGCTCGTGCCGCTGCTTGACACGGTCGCCGGCGAACCACGCGACCGCCCAGACAGCGGCGCCGGAGAACACCTCTGGGCCGAGGCCGTATCGCACCAACGACGGGCCAAGGAGGACTGCGACGCTGGCGGCCAGCACAGCAGTGCGGCGCGGTGTTTCGTCTGCCCAGCGCGCGACGGTGTAGAGCGCGATTGCGAACGCCAGCGGCGGGAAGCCGTAGCCGAGCCCGTACAGCGCTCCGGTCGCGATCGTCACCACTACGAATACCGGGATAGGAGCGACGCGTCGCGCCGCAAGCGGCAGTGCCATGACCACCCCGAGGCCTGTTCCCAGCCATCCGAGCTCGCGCTCGGCGCGGTCCACCTCGTCGCGTCCCCAATCTCCGTGCGACATCGCATTGAGCGAGATCGCGAGTACGACCCATGCAACCACCGCGTCGAGGAGGAGCCGCCGCGGCCGAATACCTCGCATGGCCTCGACGGTACCGCGCGACCGCGTTCGCCGAGTCGTCCCGCAGGTGGATCTCTGTCCTCCCCGGGAGGGAGTCAGAAGTTCCTCCCCACGGATGTTTCGGACGGTGTTCGACGACCGTACCGTGGCCGGCATGACCACACTCAACGCAATCACGTCGGTCGTCGGCTCGCACGTCGGGCACGGCGGCGTCTGGTTCCCGTTCGGCCTTCTCTGGCTGGCGCTGCTCGGTGCGGGAATCTGGTTCTTCGCGGTGCGCGGCAGGCGCTATCACCAGCCCTCGGGGATGGACCGCGCGAGGGACATCCTCGCGGAGCGCTACGCCCGGGGCGAGATCACGGGCGAGGAGTACCGCGAGCGGCTCGAGCAGCTCCGGTAGGGATTCCTCCGTAGCCGGAAAAGGAACAGGCCCCGGTCAGGGGCCCGTTCCTCAGGAGGGCATTGCGGCGTTCTCCTACCCGCCCGCCCAGCGCGGGAAACTCTCTGCGGGATGCCGTTCATCCGATCCGGATGAGGCAATCCGACGGCCGGTTGCGTACGGTTGTAGGGACCCGCCGACACCGGCGGCGGCGAGGAGGACAGGGATGGCTGCGACACGGAAGCGAGCACGTGCACTTTCGAGCGACGAGACAGCGCGCTTGATCGCGCTGATGAAGAACTCCGACAGTGTCGAGCTCAAGCTCACGGTGCCGGAGTCCGAGCACCGCTCCACCGTTTCGGCGCTGGACATCGATCCGATCGACGCCGAGATCCGACAGGTGGTCTTCTTCGACACTCCGGACCTGACCCTCTACGAGCACGGCGTGGTCGTCCGTGCCCGCCGCGTGCAGAGGAAGGGCGACGACTCCGTCGTCAAGCTGCGGCCCGTCGTCCCGTCGGAGCTGCCGGCTCGTGTGCGCAAGTCGTCGGAGTTCGGGGTCGAGGTGGACGCGATGCCGGGTGGGTTCGTCTGCTCAGGCTCGATGAAGGGGATACCGCAGGCGGACGTACGAAAGGCCGTAGCCGGGAAGAAGCGCGTCGACCGACTGTTCACGAAGGCACAACGGGCCTTCTACGCGGACCACGCTCCGGACGGGCTCGAGCTCGGTGACCTGTCCGTGCTCGGCCCGATCTTCGTGCTCAAGCTGAAGTTCGCTCCGAAGGCGTTCAACCGCAGGCTGGTTGCCGAGATGTGGCTGTATCCCGACAACTCGCGGATCCTCGAGCTCTCGACGAAGTGCGCTCCCAGCGGGGCATTTCAGGCTGCTGCGGAGACACGAGCGTTCCTCGAGGGACGAGGCGTCGACCTCGGCGGCGAGCAGGAGACGAAGACGCGCAAGGCGCTCGAGTATTTCTCGGAGCAGCTCCAGGCGACAGCCGCGGCGGGGTAAGGGCGTTCGCCGTTCGGACGGCCGCAACGACTACCTGGCCGTCCGAAATGGCACCGTGGCGCCGCGTCGGCCCGCATGATCGTGCGAGTTTCGACGTGGCGCCGCCTCGGCAGCCGCTCCGACCAGCGGCCTGTGGTTGGTTGCGCGGCTAGCGACCGTGCCGACCGCAGTGCGCGGCGATGTAGATCCGGTTCAGCGCTTGCTGCACCGCGTTGCGCGTGCACTGGCGCAGCTCGGCTGAGCTTTCACCACATTCTGACATCCGTCTGACACGGCGTCGCGACCCGTCTATCCATCAGCGATTCCGGGCGACCCCCGACTCAACGAGTCCGTAGCTCATGGCCGGTACCACCCCGTCGCACTCGTACACCCCGGGACCTGGTCGCGGACGGTCGCGCATGGGTCTCCGGCGCCGCCGCGACGGGGTCCTGACGTCCACGTTCCCGAGTCAGAGTGTCCGCGGCAGCACGAACTCCGTCAGTCGCACGGTGCCGGGCGACACGTCCGCCCAGCGGCTCACGTCCGCCTCGAGAAGAGCCAGTGCGCCCGTCGGGAGATTCTCGCGCGCCCGCTCCCGCAGCGCCCCGGGCGCCGCGAGCGCCAGCAACAGCTCCATCAGGCCCGGGTTGTGCCCCACGAGCATCGCCTCGTCGACCTCCTCGGGAAGCGCCCAGACGCGCGCGAGCAGCGTTTCGGCTCCGGCCGCGTAGAGCGTCACCTCGACCCACACGGTGGGTTCACCAAGGCCGGGGAGAACACCCTGAAGCGTCTGCCGCGCGCGCACTGCACTCGAACAGACGACGAGCTGCGGACGAATGTCGTTCTTCTTCGCCCAGCGGGCGACCCGCCTCGCCGCCTTGCGACCCCGCGGCGCGAGAGGGCGGTCGCGATCGCGAAGCGTCGGATCATCCCAAGCCGACTTCGCGTGACGAAGCAGGAAGAGACGCTTCACCGCGTCACCATGCGAGCCGCAACATCGCTTCGCGAAAGGGGAAGGTGCATAGCGGCGCGTGAGCGATTGGGAGCGACTCCGGACCCGGCTCTCAACACTTTGGGGCGACCCCCGAGCCTCTACCTCTGCGACGGCGCGACGGTTGGTTTGCCGGCTGCTATCCGCAGCAGCGCCCAGAGGTTGCGCCGGGTCAATGTGACTGCGCCCCCCGCGGGTGAGACACCGGTTGCATGTCGCGGGAGGCGGACGCGCAGTGCGCCGGGCAAGCACACGAACAGCAGTGGTGGCGCAAGGATGAGGGCCTCACCATCGAGGCCGACGGCAACCGGCCCAGTTGCGCGAACCTCGAACTCGAGGCACGACCACTGGAGGACGCCTCCGAAACGCCGGTGCTGGCCGATTGTGCCGAGGGTGACCAGCTTGGCGACGGCTCCGGCGCCGCGGATGCGTGTCGCGAAGATGCCGAGGTTCCCGGTGTCCAGACGCGGTCGCGTGCCTGCTCCTCGGAGACGTCGCAGCTGGTACGGGTTGTTCGAAACGATCACGAGCGATGCGTTGGGCCAGTCCTTGGCGTGAGGCGCGTCGAACTGGAGCTCGATGTCAATCGCGTCCCGGCCGAGCAGTTCTGGGAGCATCTGTTTCCAGGTCCCGAGCTTGGCGTCGCGGTAGGCGTCCGACTGCACGACCTGTGCATAGACACCGAGCGAGGCGTTGTTGACGAAAATGCGCTCGTTCAGCGACGCGAGGTCGATCCGGCGTTCGACGCCGTCGGTGAACGCGTCGAGCGCCCCGACGACGTCGTCGCGGTCGAGACCGAGGTCGAGCGCGAAGTGGTTGCGCGTCCCGGAGGGAATGCAGACGAGGGCGATGTCATGTTCCATCGCGACCGTCGCCACCAGGGCCTGTGATCCATCCCCTCCTGCCATCCCGATGACGTCCGCACCCCGCCTTACCGCTCGCCTGGCGAGCTCGCAGAGGTCGTCACCCGGGCCGAGCAGCAACGGCTCGATGCCCCGGCGCCGCGCCTCCTCCGGCAGGTTGAAGCGCTCTGCCTTGCCGCCACCAGACCGGGGATTGATGATCAGCACGCCTCGTGTGGCTGGCTTCGCGAGGCGCGCGTGTCGGCGCGCGACGTGTTCGGTTTGGCGGGCGTGTCGCACCGCGTATCGCGCGACGACGCCAAACAGTGCCAGCACTCCGATCAGCAAGGGCAAAACCACCTTGTGGTCGTATGCGAACCCGATGAGGTTGATGAGCGCCCACAAGATGACGGGCAATACAAGTAGACGTCGGTAGCCGCGCCTGGTCACGAGAAACCAGCCGCAGAACGCGAAAACGAACACCCACACAAACGCCAGGACTAGCCCCGCGGGATCGTCCGCGACGAGGGAGAGTACGACCAAGAGGAAACCGACCGAAACGATCAGCGCGCCAACCGCTGCAAAATGCGCGCGGAACGGTTTCGGGGGACGACCCGTACCGTTGGATTGTGGCGAGTGCTCGGGAGAAGACATGCGCGGCTCCAAGGTTCCGTCCATGGCGACCGAATGCTGGAGCCGAAAGATGGCCTGCCGAACTCTGGGGCAGGCAAGCTCCACCCTACATCTGTCTGCCCGGCTGTTGGGCGCGGGAGACGGTCGGTTCAGCTAGGGCGTTGCAACGTCAGTCGCGGTGCTGGCGATCATCGCTGGCCTCGAGCTTCGCGCCGTTCTCCGGCCGAGCGAGCGGACAAGTCGAGGCCTCCCTCGAGCACAAGCCCTTGGACGCGCTGAACGAACGGCTCGACGCGGGCTAGCTCTCGGCGACGCCCGGGTTCCGGAACAGAACCCACGGGTCAGGCGGCGTGACGTAGATCGCTCCGCTCCCAGTGCCAGCCCAGACCGTCGAGACCTCCTCCGGGAGAGTCGGAATCGGGGGGTGGCTCAGCGCCCGCTCAACGACGTCCAGCAACGCCCACCAACCCATCCCTTCGGCCTTCCCGGCAGACGTCAGCCCGACGTACAGGTGACGTAGCGGGGCGGCCGCTTGTTCTGGCTTCCGAAGCGTCTCCCGTGAGAAGCCCTGCGGACGCCCCCGGTTGCTTGACGTCCGGCACACCCTGGATCAGGGGGTGGGACGGAGAAATCAGGGTGCGGGATCAGGGTGGCGCACTGATGGCGCGGCGCCGCGCGTGCGACACGCTGAAGCCATGTTCGGTCAGCTGCTCAATCGCCTCCAGACGCCGCGCGAAAGCCGCGACGCGTTTGCCTCATATCGGCGCTATATGCTCTGGACGCTCGCCGGTCTCGCCCTCGTCTCGCTGTTCGTCGGGCTGGACACGATCCTGAACGTGGCGCTTCCGTTCTCCGATCAGCTCGGCGCCGAGGGCTCGGCACTCCGGTGGATCGAACGCGCTGAGGCGATCGCGACCTGGTCGTGGACAGCGTCGGTGGAGATCGGTCTCGTCGGGAGCGACCTGCTCTCGCTGATTCCGCTGAACATGCCGTCCTTCTCGTCCCCGTCGGCCGCGCCTTCGATCTTCCGGTCTTGGTAGTTCCGGCTCGCCGGCAGTAGCCGGGAATACGCCGAGAGCAGGGCCGAGGACCTGAGCAGGGCGAGCACGGCGGCGGCACCATCCGCGTGGGGCCATCAGGTGGAGGGCATGGAGCCGGTCCCCGGGCGCGAGGCGGCTTGCGAAAGCATGGCGGCGCGCCTCAACTACACCCTGAGACGGGAGTAGGGTGGATGGGGCCGTGCAGTTTGATGCAAGCGTCTGGCCGACCGTCGGGCGCGAGTCAGAGCTCGAGCTGCTCGAGGCGACACTCGACGCCCTAGCCGACGAGGGCTCGGTCTGCGTCACCGTCGAGGGCGAGCCCGGCATCGGCAAGACGCGCCTGCTCGCCGAGCTGAGCAATCGCGCCGAGGGACGTGGCTGGCTCGTCCTGACGGGTGCGGCGACGGAGTTCGAGCGCGATCTGCCGTTCAGCGTCTGGGTCGATGCTCTTGACGCACATGTCGCCTCGCAGGAGCTGCGCTTGCAGGTCGCATGGGACGCCGAGGCGATCGCCGAGCTCGCGGAGGTCTTCCCGTCCCTCCAACGCACAGCCGGACCGGCCGTCGGTTCGGTCGCCGACGAGCGCTACCGCGCCCACCGTGCCGTCCGGATGCTGTTGGAGCTGCTCGCGGTCGATCGGCCGCTGGTGGTGCTGCTCGACGATCTGCACTGGAGCGACGGGGCGTCGATCGAGCTGCTGGGGGCGCTGCTTCGGCGCGGGCCAGACGCCGGGGTGCTGTTCGCGCTCGCCTTGCGGCCCAATCAGGCGCCCGCGCGTCTATCGGCCACGCTCGGGGCTGCGTCCGTGCGACGGATCGGGCTCGATCACCTCAGCGAGGCGCAGGCGACGCAGCTGTTGGGCGAGCTCGACCCGCGAGCAGCGGCGACGATCTACCAACACACCGGCGGCAATCCGTTCTATCTCGAGCAGCTCGCGCGTGGGGGCGGCAGCGCGACGCTCGCGGCGCCGCTGAGCGGCGCTGGGGTCGACGGGATCGGCGTTCCCCGAGCCGTCGCCGCGTCCCTGGCCGAGGAGCTGACGGCGCTCTCGGCGACCGAGCGCGGGCTCCTCGAGGCCGCTGCCGTGGCCGGTGAGCCGTTCGAGCCCGATCTGGCAGCGACGATTGCGGAGCTTCCAGCCGCGGACGGGCTCGCTGCGCTCGATGCCCTGCTCGCACGTGATCTCCTGCGCCCGACGACGGTCCCGCGGCGGTTCGTATTTCGCCACCCGCTCGTCCGCACGGCGGTCTACGAGTCCGCACCGGGGGGCTGGAGGCTCGCGGCACACGCGCGGGCGGCGGCAGAGCTGGCGGCGAGAGGCGCTGGGCCGGGCGAGCGGGCGCACCACGTCGAGCAATCGGCCGAGCAGGGAAACGAGGAGGCGATCCAGCTCCTGCACGATGCGGGTGCTGCGGCTGCCACGCGCGCTCCCGCCGTCGCGGCTCGTTGGTTTCGGGCGACGCTGCGGCTGCTGCGCGCAGCGGACGGCGAGCGGCAGGTCGACGTCCGCGTGGCGCTCGCCTCGGCGCTCCGCGCCGTCGGCGAGCTGGAGCAGTGTCGGGCGACGCTGCTTGAAGCGATCGAGCTTCTCCCGGCCGACGCGAGAGAGCGCTCGGTCGAGCTGACGGCTTTGTGTGCGGCGACCGAGCACTGGCTCGGGCGCCACGAGGACGCTCATCAACGGCTCACTCGGGCGTGGGACGACCTTCCCGATCGCACCACGGCCGCCGCGGCGGTCTTGCAGATCGAGCTCGCGGTCGACGGCCTCTACGAGCTGGACTTCGAGCGGACCGCCGAGATGGGTCGCGAAGCTGTGGCGACCGCGCGCGCCCTCGGTGACCGGGCGCTGTTCGCAGCGGCCGCGTCGGCGCTCTGCTTCGGCGAGACCGCAGCTGGGCGCATCGCCCCGGCGCGGGAGCTCCGTGAAGAGGCGCGGGCGGAGGTCGACCGGCTTACGGACGCGGAGTTGGCCCCGCGTGTCGAGGCGCTCTACTACCTGGGCTGGGCCGAGACGTACCTCGAGCGCTACGACGAGGCTGTCGCGCATTTCGAGCGCGGGATGGAGATCACACGTGCGACCGGCGACGGGCGGCTGCTCGTTCCGATGCTGCTGGGGAAGAACTACCCATTTGAGATGCAGGGCCGTTTGGCCGAGGCGACCGAGTGCTGCCAGCGGGCGCTCGAGGCCGCGCGGCTCGCTGCGAGCCCGCACGAGCTCTACCGGGCGCTGTTCGAGCTGGGCTGGACGCTGTACTTCGCGGGCGATCTCGACGGCGCCATCGCCGCCTTCGAAGAGAGCCTTCAGTTCGATCGCCGCCTGGCCGGCGGCACCATCCCGAACGGAGGCGGGGGGCCGGGCTGGGGCCTCGGCGTCGCCTGGTTCGACGCCGGCGACGTTGAGCGGGGACGGAGGAGCCTGCTCGAGCTCGTGGGCGAGGACGTCGCGCGCACGATGCCGGTGGAGCGCTGCTTCGACTGGGAGAGCCTGACGCTCGTCGAGCTGGCGGCCGGGCACACCGAAGCGGCCGACGCCTACGCTCGCCGTGCCGAGGAGGATGCCGCTCAGCTCGGCCTGCAGTTACCCGTGGCGCTGGCCGGCCGCGCGCGCGCGGCGGTATTGCTCTCGGGTGGCGAGCCGGCTGAGGCGGCACGTGTGGCGGCGCGTTCGGCCGAGGCCGCCGAAGCGATCGGCGCGCATCTGCACGTCGCGCTCTCGCGCAGCCTCCAGGGGCGCGCACTCGCAGCCGCCGGTGAGCGTGAGGAGGCGGTCGCCGTGTTGCGCCGGGCCGAGCGCGAGCTCGACGAGTGCGGCTCGCTGCGCGTCCGCGACGAGACACGCCGCGAGCTCCGACGACTCGGAGCCCGCGTCGAGGCACGTGGGCCGGCCGGTGAAGGCGACAGCGGGCTCGCGTCTCTGACTCGGCGTGAGTTCGAGATCGCCGCGCTCGCAACAGACCGCAAGACGAACCGCGAGATCGCAGCCGAGCTCTTCCTGAGCGGCAAGACCGTCGAGTCGCACATGCGTCACATCTTCCAGAAGCTGGGCGTCTCCTCCCGTGTCGAGGTCGCGCGCGCGATCGAACACGCGCGACGCGAGCTCGACGGCGCGCACGGAACATGAGTCTCGTAGTCGCGCCGCCGCTCGATCCCGACGCGGAACGACTCGCGGAGCTGGGGTACAGACAGGAGCTCGCGCGCGGGCTTCGCTTCGTCGACAACGCCGCGATGGGGTTCGCGACGATCTCGCCCGTCGTCGGGCTCTACGCGGTCGTGCTCGTCGGCACCGCCGTGGCAGGCCCGGCCTGGGTCTGGGTGCTGCCGGTCGCGCTCGCCGGCCAATGTCTGCTGCTGGCGGTGTACGCGGAGCTCGCCTCGGAGTTTCCGATCGCGGGTGGCGCGTACCAGTGGAGTCGTCGCCTGATGGGCGGCGCATATGGCTGGCTCAGCGGCTGGGTGGCGATCTGTGCCTACACGGCGGCCAACACGACGATCGCCTACCTCGGCGCTCCCTGGGCGCTGACTCTGGCAGGTGTCAGGCCGACCCCGAACGCGATCGTAGCGACCGGGATGGCTTTTCTCCTCGTCTGCGCCACCGTCGGCGCACTCCGGATCGACGTGCTCGGCCGTGTGATCCGAGCGGGCATCGCCGCCGAGGTCGTGGCGTCGGTCGGGATCGGCCTGGCGCTCCTGCTCGTCTTCCGCAAGCAGGACGTCTCCAGCCTCACGCAGACCCTCGGCGCCGAGACGCTCTCGGGTGGATCCGTTGGTGCAGGCATGCTCGCCGCCCTGGCAGTCGGCGGCTGGGTGTTCATCGGCTTCGACGCCTGCGTCGGCGCCTCCGAGGAGACGAGGGGCGCGGCGCGCCACGTTCCGCGCGCGATCTGGATCGCATTGCTCAGCGTCGCAGCGGTCGTCATGCTCAATGCCGTCGCCGTCGCGCTCGCGCACCCGAATCCCGCCGACGTCGTCGCCGGGCGTGACATCGATCCGGTCTCGACCGCGGTCGTTAGCTCGTTCGGGACATGGTCGGCCAAGCCGTTCGCGGCCGTCGTGCTCACAGCGTTCCTTGCATGCGGCATGGCCGCCCAGGCGCTGACCGCACGGACGATCTTCTCGATCGCTCGCGACGGCGTGCTGCCGGCCTCCCGGTTCCTCTGCAGCGTCAATCGGCGGCGGGCGCCTATCGGAGCCATCACGGCAACCACCGTGATCGCTTGCCTCGCCCTGCTGCTTGGCCTCAACTCGGCCGCTGTCGGCAGCCTGATCGCTTTCGGCACCGCTGCGATCTACCTCGCCTTCTTGCTCGTCGCGGTCGCCGCGCTCGTCGCGCGCCTGCGCGGCAGCTGGGTCCCGGCCGGGCGTGTCCGGCTCGGCCGCGCCGGCCTGCTCGTCAACGCGCTCGCCGTCGCCTGGCTTGCCTTCGAGACCGTCAACATCGCCTGGCCGCGCACGTCGCTAGCCCCTCCCGGTGCGCCGGTGTACCAGGTCTGGGCTGCTCCGCTCGTGCTTGCCGTGATCGGTATCGCCGGATTCTCGTACCTGTTCGTCGCTAAACCGCACCACAGGCTACGCAAGCACTCGCACGGGTAGACTGCGCTCGCCCGCCGGCGGTGCGCATCATGACCATCCATGGCATCACGCCTCGATCGGCAAGACGCCCAGCGGTTCGAAGCGCCCGTCTCGAACGACGAGGCGTGTCGCGCGGCGCAGATCGATGTCGCCGTTTGCGTCGAAGCTCCAGCGGCCGAGCACGCCGTCGAACTCGCCCGTCGCAAACGCGGCCTGAGTGATTGCTGCGCGGTCGATGCAACCGACGCTCTCGATCGCGCGCAGAATCACTCCGGTTGCGTCATACGCGGAGGCCGCGTAGCACTCGGGCTCGCGTCGGAATCGCTCGACGTAGCTCTCGAAAAAGATGCGTCCCTTCGATTCGAGTAGTGCCGGCGGCACGCCTCCGAATGTGAGCAGCGTCCCCTCGGCGGCGGCACCGGCGTCATGGAGGAAGGCGTGCTCGAACAGAGTGTCGGGTCCCATGAGCGTGATCGCCGGCGACGCCGTACGGATGTCGCGCCACAGCGGCCCGGCTCCGTTTTGGATGATGCCGCCGTAGAAGACGAGATCGGCGCCGCTGTCAGCGATGGTCTCGGCCAGCTTCACGTACTCGCGTTGCTTCGGCACGATCCCGACAGGCGCCTCGACGAGCTCGACGCCGAGCTGCCCGCAGGCTCCAGCAAACGGCAACGCCACGCCGCGACCACACGGCTCCGTGTCGTGGAGGACGAAAGCGCGCCTTGCTCCGAGCTCGGCCGCCCATTGTGCGGCGAACAGTCCCTGTAGATCGTCGGTCAACGCGGTGCGCAGATAGTTGCGACGGCCTGTCGGATAGTGCCTGTCGGGCTCTCCGGGTCCGAACGGCTTGGTCAAGCCCGGGTAGGTGTTGCACGGCGAGATCATCAGTAGATCCGCCGCATTGGTGATCGGGATGGAGTACGGCGCGGCGTCAGTGTCGAGTGTGCCGATGTAAGCGACGACGTCGGGCTGGGCGGCCGCGTAGCGAGCGTTGGCCTCCTCTCGCGCCGCATCCCATGAGCCACGCTCTTCGGTACCGCCGTCTAGGTCCTCATAGAGGACCGGAGCATTGCCTGCCCGGTGTCCGGCATCCTCGAGCCGCATCCTGATCGCGTTCACGACCGAGTCGCTCTGGCCGACCGACGACCCGCTCCGCGTCAGGCTCGAGACGATTCGCACCTGCTCACCGACGACGCTCATCCTCGCGTTCGCGATACGGAGACGCGGCGCTCCGCCCGGCGCCTAGGAGGTTCTCGCTGCTCGACGAGCACGCGTGACTACAGCCGTCGGGTGCTCAGCGACGATCGTCATCGGCAGCGGTGAGTCGTTCGTACCGCTGGACCTCGGCCGGCTTTCCCGCAGCGATTCGAGTCAGCGCCCAAAGGTTGCGTCGGTTGAGCGGAACTGCCGCCCGCGCGGGCGAGATGCCTCGTGCGTGTCGCGGCACCCAGACGCGCAGGGCGCCCGGCAACGAGACGAAGCGCAGCGGCGGCTCGAGCACGAGCGCCTCACCGTCGAGCCCGACGGCAACCGGCGCACCCGAGTGGACTTCGAATTCGAGGCTGGACCACTGGAGTACGCCGCCAAACCGCCGGTGCTGGCCGATCGTCCCCAGTGTCACCAGCTTGGCTACTCCACCGGCGCCGCGCATGCGCGCTGCGAAGATGCCCAACCGGCCGGTGTCGAGATGCGGCCGTGTGCCTGCGCCGCCGAGACGTCGCAGCTGGTAGGGATTGTTCGAGACGATCACAAGAGCTGCGTCGCTCCAGTCTCGTGCGTGCGGGGCCGCGAACTCGAGCTCGCCGGGCGGCGCGTCCTGCCCGAGTATCTCCGGCAGCATGCGCTTCCAGGTTCCGAGCTTGGCGTTTCGATATGCATCTGATTGCACGACGCGCGCATAGAGGCCGAGCGAGGCGTTGTTGACGAAGATGCGTTCGTTGACTGAGGCGAGGTCAATGCGGCGTTCGACCCCGTCGGTGAACGCATCGAGCGCGCCGACGACGTCGTCCCGGTCGAGCCCGAGATCGAGCGCGAAGTGGTTGCGCGTCCCTGCCGGAACACAGACAAGGGCGACGTCGTGCTGCATCGCGACCGTCGCGACCAACGCCTGCGACCCGTCACCCCCCGCCATCCCGATGACCTCTGCACCGGTCGACACCGCCCGCTTCGCCAGGGCGCAGAGGTCGTCACCCGGCCCGAGCAGCAAGGGCTCGATGCTGCGCTTCCTCGCCTCCTCCGGCAGGTTGAAGCGCTTCGCCTTCCCGTCGCCCGACTTGGGGTTGATGATCAGCACAGCTTTCTGTGCTGGCTGAACGGGCCGTGCATGCCGGTGCACCGCGTGCTGGAGCGGCGCTTGATGGTGACGTACTGCGTAACGGGCGGTGAGACCGAAGAGCACCAGCAGCGCGATCATCACGACCAGCTGGTACTTCTGGTCGTACCCGTAGGTGAGCAGAGCGACGAGTGCGAAAAAACCGAGGGGCAGCACGAGCAGGCGTCGAACGCCCCGCCTGACGAGAAAGAACCAGGCCGAGAAGACGATCAGGAATACCGAGACGAACGTGAGGACGAGACCGACGGGATCGTTCGCCACCAGTGAGACCGTGAACCAGAAGAGGAAGAAGAGGACGATGAGCGCAACAACCGCGGCAACTCGCGCACGATGAGGCGCGCGGACGCGTGGTGAATCGGCTGTACCGACCGGCTGGGGCGAGGACTCGGGCGAAGACATGCGCGGCTCCTGATTTCGCGTCCACGCCGACCGAGTGTTGGAGCCGGAAAAGATCGCCCGCCGAGCTCTAGGGCGGGCGCGTCCACAGTACCACCATCACGTCCGAGCGATGGTCGTGGTAAAGGCGGTCAGTCTCGGTCAGGAGCGGCGTCAAGTGCTTTCGCCTGCTTCGGTAGCAAGCTGTGGCCGTCCACCACGGCGGAGGCCACATCGACGAGCTTGCGGTTCCGCGAACGCGATTGCGTGCGCAGCATCTCGAAGGCAGCAGACTCGTCGACCGAGTGGCGCTCCATCAGGATTCCCTTCGCGCGCTCGGTAACGGCGCGACGGCCGAATGCGCCCTCGAGGTCGTGGTACTCGGTGAAGCGGCGCAGCACGATGTCGATCGAGCTCTGCCAATCCGTTGTATCAACGTCGGTGATATAGGCGAAAACACCGCGCTTCGACGCCTCCTTGACGAACGCGGGGTCGGGCGCGTGGAGGAGGACTATGACGGGACATGCCGCCTCCTTGACGATCTTCTCGATCAAGCCGAGCGCATGCGCGGAGCTCTCGCCGAGGCCGACGAGCGCGACGTCCGGTCGCTCCCGCGCCGTGACCGGCCCCACGTCCTCGATGTCGATCTCACGGGCGATCACCTCGTGCCCGAGGCTGGCGACAATCGGGGCGACGAGGGCCAGCCGGTCCGTCCGTTCGTTCGCGATCAGAACGCGCAGATGCTCGGTCTGCCGGTAGCTCATTTCAGGTCCTATGGACTGAGTCTACGCCGCTGCTTTTCTTCAAACATCCGCGCAGTTAGGTTCTGTGGTGGCCCGGTGCTATGGTCGTTGGGTCTCGCCCCAGCACTCGGCGGGCAGTCTTTTCCGGCTCCGACACTCGGCCGGCGTAGCGTCGACACCCACTGGGTCGGCGCCAGTCGCAACCGCAAGGAGCCGCGCATGTCCTCTACCCCCAGTCCGTCGACCGCACAGGACGCGCCCGCGGTGCGCGCGGGAAACCACGTTCAACTAGCACCTGGCGTGGATGCAAAGATTCGCAACCCGATCCTGGTCGTGGTCTTCACCATCATCACCCTCGGGATCTACCAGGTCTTCTGGTGGTACTACGCCAACCGCGAGCTCGCGGACTACGGTCGTGCACGCGGGACGAAGGAGCTCGGGGACAACCCCACGATGTCGACGCTCGCGCTCTTTCCGGGCGCCCTGATCGTCGTGCCGGCGATCTGGACGTTCGTCACGACGTTCAAGCGCATCCAGGCCGCCCAGCGGCTGAACGGGCAGCTGCCCATCAACGGCTGGCTCGGCCTCGTCATCGGGATCGTGATCTCTCCCGTGCTCGTCGGCTACATGCAGAGCGGGCTCAACTCCGCCTGGGAGGCGGCTACGCAACCGGCATAGGCGGCCGCCTGAGACACGTGACGACGATCGAGCGAATCAGAGACAAGCGCCTGCCGAGCCGGGTCGCGGGTCGACGGTCACCCAACCTCATCGCAGCCATCGAGGGAACGATCGTCGCGACTGCGGTAGTCGCGACCATCGATGCAAGCGACTCCGGCTCGCCATTCCGCGCGTTCTGGCTCCTCATAGCCACCGGAACCTTCTTCTGGGTGGCCCACGTGTACGCAGACCTGCTGGCTTCCCGGATCAAAGGGCACCACCGCATGAGACGGGAAGACGTGGCTCACGTGATGCACCGCGAGTGGCCGCTCTTACAGGCGAGCCTCCTGCTCGCCGTGCCGCTCGCGCTCGGCGCGCTCGGCATCGTGAGTGGAGCCTTGGCGTTGGATCTGGCCCTGTTCGTCGGCGTGGCGGCGCTCGTCGGCTGGGGGATCGTCTTCTCGAGGCGAGAGGGCCACGGGCTCGCGGGCATCATCGCCGCAGCGAGTGTCAACGCTGCCGTCGGCCTCATCATCGTCGGGCTCAAGGTGGCGGTGCGGTGAGCCCTGAGTGCACCACCCGAGATCTACCTCGTTCCCTGATTCGCGGCCCGAGGACAGGAGCTTGAAGGTGTCCGAAACCCTGGGCACGCAGGCGCCCGCGGAAGCACAGGGCCTCACCTGGCAGAAGATCTTCCTCGGCGACTGGTCGCGCTGGGTTCGCGATCCGCTGGACGTCGCCCGTATCGTGTTCATCGCGGGCACGATCATCTGGGGGCTCTCGGGGAGGCCCGTCACCGTCCTCGTCGCGGCGTCGATCGTCCTCATCCTTGCTCGTATCGTGAGCCTTCCTCGCTTCTACGACTTCAGCCTCATCGTCGTCATGGTCCTGATCGCGTGGGGGGAGGTGCTCGGGATCTACGACTCGTGGAAGTTCTACGACAACGTCGTCCACTTCACCGTCCCTTTGCTGGTGACTGGCATGATCTACCTCCTCCTGGTTCGCCTGGGCGTCATGCCCGAGCTGACCGAGTTGACGCAGGTACATCAGAAGTTCGGCTTCTTCATTACGGCGGTGGCGCTGGGGATGGCGATCGGCGCCGGCTGGGAGATCATCGAATGGTCGCTCGACGAGTGGGCTGGAGCGAACCTTGTCGGCAGCGCAACGGACACCGCCACCGACCTGATCTGGGACACGATGGGCGCCACGGGGAGCGCGCTCATCCTGACCCTCTGGAGCCTCGGTGGCCACTCGCTGAAACGGCGCCCAGGCGCAGCGCTCGCGAGCAAGCCGTTCGGAAGCTTCCTCACGTTGCGCGCACGCCCAACCGGTCCCGTGAGCTGAGCAGCCGGGAGCCACGATGGCTGAAGGGGAAGCGCAGGTATCCGAAATCAACATGAGCGCTCCGGTTGTCGGGTCGTGTGAGATCGAGATCGCTGCCGCACCGGACGTTGCCTGGGGCGTGCTGACCGACATCGACCGCTGGCCGAGCTGGAACCCGGCGGTGAAGTCGGTCTCGCTCGAGGGAGGGATCGACGAAGGATCGAAATTCCGCTGGAAAGCCGGGCCGGGCACGATCAAGTCCACGATCAGGGGCGTCGAGAAGCCCTGGAGGATCGCCTGGAGCGGTACGTCGTTCGGCATCAAGGCGATTCACGTCCACACGCTCGAGCCACGGGACGGCAGGACGTTGGTCAGGACCGAGGAGTCGTACGACGGACTAGTCGCCCGCCTCTTCCGCGGACGCCTCCAGAAGACGCTCGACAACGCGCTCCAGAGCGAGCTCCAGCACCTGAAGGCCGAGGCGGAGCGGCGGGAACGCCCGGCGTAGGCCGTCGTCGATGAGCGGCCACGCCTCCGGCACGGTGGAGAGCCCAGGCGGCGAGGGACCGGCCTGGGTCGTCCAGCGGCCGCGGTTGCGTCTGCGCACTGTGCTGGTCGGGTGGACTCTCGCTGCCGCGGGCCTCCTGGCCGCGGCCGTTCTCTTGCCGGGGCTCCATGTCGACGGTGTGCCGGGGGCATTCGGCGTCGTGGCGGTCATCGGTGTCCTCAACGCCCTGATCGTTCCCGCCGTTGCTCGAATCCGCCTCCCGTTCACCGTGCTCAGCGGGTTTCTGCTCGTCCTTCTTCTCGACGCCTTGGTCCTCTGGTTCGCCGCAGACCTGGTCAGCGACTCCGTCACGGTGGACTCGTTCGGCTGGGCAATCGCGGGTGCGCTTGCCGCTGCGGCTGCGACGCTCACGTTCCAGATCGCGCTCGGCGTCAACAACGACGACACGTACTCGCTGCACGTGATCGAGCGGATGGCTCGACGTTCGGGCAAACAGGTTCACACGGACAGGCCTGGCATCGTCTTCGTCGAGATCGACGGCCTCGCCTTCCCAGTGCTCCAGCGAGCGCTTCGCGACGGTCACGCCCCGGAGATGGCCCGCTGGCTCGCGGCCGGCACGCACCGGCTCGTCGAGTGGGAGACCGATCTCTCGTCGCAGACGGGCGCGAGCCAGGCCGGAATCCTGCTCGGCTCGAACGACGACATCCCCGCCTTCCGGTGGGTCGAGAAGGAAACCGGCACGCTGATGACGTGCTCGGCGCCCCGTGACTGCGCGGAGATCGAGCGCCGTCACGCGAACGGCGGAGGGTTGCTCGTCGACGGAGGCACGAGCCGTGGGAACCTGCTTTCGGGAGGAGCCGAGGAGGTCATCCTCACGGTGAGCCGGATCGGCGCGGAGCGAAAGGCAAATCCGGGCTACCGGGCGTTCTTCGCGAACGTCCACAACGCAACACGGGTCGCGGCGCTCTTCGTGGGCGAGATCGTGCTCGAGTGGTGGGCGGCGGCCCGCCAGCGACGGCGCGATGTCCAGCCGCGCGGACACCGAGGCGGAAGCTATCCGTTCGTGCGCGCTGCGATGTGCGTCGTCCTCCGCGACCTGATCGCCTTCTCGGTGATCTCGGACATGCTTCGCGGCCGTCCGGCCGTCTACGCGACGTTCTCGAGCTACGACGAGGTCGCGCACCACTCGGGTCTCGAGCGCCACGACACCCTCGAAGCGCTCCGCAAGCTCGACAAGCAGCTCGTCCGGATCATGCGCGCGCGTCGCTATGCGCCGCGCCCGTACGAGATCGTCGTTCTCTCCGACCATGGGCAGACCCAGGGCGCGACGTTCAAGCAGCGCAACGGGTACGGGCTGGACGAGCTGGTTCGCCGCTCGATCGATGCGCTGCCGGTCGAGACGATGCTCGGAGGCGACGAGAACGAGACCGCGGTCGGGCTCGCGCTCGAAGAAGCGAGGGACGCAGATGCCACGACACCGACCACCGATGGAGGCAAGAAGAGGCTTGACGACCGAGCTGTCGTCGTCCTCGCGTCCGGCAACCTCGGCCTCGTCTACCTGATGGAAGAGCGGCATCGTCTGACGCTCGAGGAGATCAATGCCCGACATCCGCGACTGGTACCGGCTCTTCGCGGGCATCCCCACGTCGGTTTCGTCCTCGCCCACTCCTCAGAGCGTGGCGCCGTGGCGCTCGGAGCACACGGCGCTCGGTATCTCGAGGAAGATCGCGTGCAGGGGGACGACCCTCTCGCCCTGTTCTCGGCGAACGCAGCTCGGCACCTCGCCCGTTCGGACGGCTTCGAGCACGCGCCGGACCTGTTCGTCAACAGCTTCTACGACCCGCAAACGGACGAGGGGTGCGCCTTCGAGGAACTGATCTCGTTCCACGGCGGCATGGGTGGCTCGCAGACGCGCCCGTTCCTCCTCGCGCCGGCCAGCCTGCCACTCCCGCAGCGGCCGATCGTCGGCGCGGCGGATGTGCACGCGATCCTTACCGGCTGGAGAGCGCTCCTGAAGGACGGGCCCTCGACCGTCTAGGCGCGACGGACACAGGGTGCTAGGGTGAACGTGCCTTGCCCCAGCCTTAGGCGGGCAGATCCCTTCCGGCTCCGACACCCGGCCGGCGTGGCGCGCGACGTCCTCTGCTGCGCCGAAACGCAAGCGTCAGGAGCCGCACATGGCTTTTTCGCCAAACCGCTCGATCAACGGCCCGTGCTCCCGGACCTTTATGCGGCCGCTGTACCCGGTTGTCGTCGACACGCTGATCGTGGGCGGCGGCAGCCCGCGAGAGAGGAGGAGTCGTGGCTGAGGTGACGCCGCCCCCCATCAAAGTGTCCGGTGTCCCGCTCGATTCGCGCGCATCGCGAAGGATCAAGCCGGGCGAGGGAGGTCTGGCCGAGCGCCTGGGTAATCGGATGCGCCGGATTCACCCGCTGGCCGTCTCGTGGATCGTCGCGAACGTCGGAGCCGTCCTTCTTGCAACCGTCATGGTCGCACTCGGCTTCTTCGTCACGGAGGTGGTGCTCTCGAGTGAGGCCGTCGCGGACGCGGACGCGTGGCTGCCGAGATGGGCCGAAGATCAGCGAACGCCGTTTCTGAACGACGCGTCGTTCGTCACGTCGCACATCGCGGACCGCTGGGTTCTGATCCCGCTCGTAGCGATCGTCGTAGCCTCGCTCGCTTTGCGGAAGCGCTGGAGGCTAGGCAGCTTCTACCTGCAGGCGATCCTCGCCGAGGTGCTCACCTACGGGCTGGTGACCAGGTTCATCGAGCGTCCTCGTCCCGAGCCGGTCGAGCAACTCGACACGTTCAACCTGCTTCACAGCTACCCATCGGGGCACGTTGCGGCGTCCGTCGCGATCTACGGTTCGCTGGGGCTGCTACTCGCTGCGCACTTCAAGGACATTCGGGCGCGAGTCGCGATCTGGACGGTTGCGGCGGGATTCCCGCTGGTCGTCGCCGCTTCGCGGATCTACCGCGGCGAGCATCATCCCATCGACGTGATCGCCGGGGCGCTGATGGGCGCCGGGGCAATATGTGTTGCGCTCTTCGCCGCGCGCACGGCCCGCAGGGTCGCGGAACTGCGGACCGTGCGGCATGCCGAGCGGCGTGCGGCTGAGGTGCCGGCATGAGCGCCGTAGCGGTCATCGCTCACTCGGGCAAAAGCCTCGGCGGCGGTCTTCCGGCGCTTCGCAAGGCCCTCGAGAAGAGCGGCATCAGCGACCCGCTCTGGCACGAGGTTGTCAAGAGCCGCGAAGCTCCCAAGCAGGTCAAGAGTGCACTGAAGCAAGGCGCGGATCTGATCTTCGTCTGGGGCGGCGATGGAATGGTGCAGCGGTGCGTCGACGTGGTTGCCGGTACGGGTGCGACAATGGCCATCCTGCCCGCGGGCACCGCAAACCTGTTCGCTTCCAACCTCGGCATTCCGAAGCACATCGATGCGGCGGTCGACGTGGGGCTCAACGGCGCGCGTCGCAAGCTGGATGTGGGGCGATTGAACGGCGAGATGTTCGCCGTCATGGCGGGCGTAGGCTTCGACGCGCGCGTTATCCGCGACGCCACTCCCGCGATGAAGCGCGCGCTTGGACGCTCCGCCTATGTCTGGGCGGGTGCAAAGAACCTCCGCACCAAGCCCTTCGAAGCGAAGGTCGTCGTCGACGGAAACGAGTGGTACGAGGGGCTGGCGAGCCTGGTCCTCTTCGGCAACGTCGGCAATGCGTTCGCCGGCATCAAGGCGTTCGAAGATGCTCAGCCGGACGACGGACTGCTCGAGATTGGCGTGGGCAGCGCGGACGGCGTCTTCCAGTGGGGCCGGACTCTCGCCCGTAGTGCCAGGGGCGGTGTCGGGAAATCCCGCTTCGTCCACATGACGAAGGGTCGCTCTGCCAAGGTGACGCTGAGCCGCAAGGTTCTCTACGAGCTCGACGGCGGCGACAGAGAGAAGAAGAGGACCTTTAAGGTCGACGTCCAGCCGAGTGCCGTCACCGTTTGCGTCCCGACGTCGAAGGTCGCGTAACTGAATACGCCCGGCGGCCGCAGGCATTGGTAAGACTGCTGGATCGCGAGGTCCCCTGACTCGAGCTCGGCCGACGAGCGTCCGACCTCGTCGTCGATGTCACTCCGAGCGACTGCCGTGACCGGACGGATTCTCCACATCTCGGATCTCCACCTGGGGCACGCGACGGCGCCGCAGCCGCTCGAGCGGTTGCGCGAGCTGATTCCTCGGCTGGATCCCGAGATTCTCGTGGTGACGGGCGACCTGACGCACCGCGGTCGCCCGCCCGAGCTCGAGCGGGCGCGTGAACTGCTCGAGAGTCTCGGTCTCGCACTGCTCGCGGTTCCTGGAAATCACGACATTCCGTACGTCTTCCCAACGCGCTTCACGCGAACTCGCGAGGCCTGGGAGCGTGTCTTTGGAACGACACAGCCGGTCTACAACTCCGATCGGCTCGCGGTCGTCGGCATGAACTCGGTCCGCCCGTGGCGCCAGCAGGGAGGCGCGCTCGGATCGGCGCAGCTGGACGGTCTCGCGCCGAAGCTCGAAGCAGCGCAGGAGGGTGCATTGCGGACGGTGGCACTCCACCACCATCTCGCCGCACCACCCTGGCGCGCCGCACACAAACGTCCTGTGCGCAAGCGCGACCTGGTGTTGCAGAGGTTCGCGTCCGCCGGCGTGGAGCTCGTGCTGAGCGGCCACGTCCACCAGAGTGCGGTTGCCGAGCGGCGAGAGTTCGAAGTGGTCGAGGACGGGCAACGGAAGGCGATCGTCCTCGCGACCGCTGCCGGCTTCGGGCGGCCGAGACCGGAGCGCCGTGGCGAGGCGCTCGGATTCAACGTCTACGAGTTCGACCAGGAGAGCATCTCGGTCGTCACGTGGTCCTGGTCGGGTGAACAGTTCACCGAGGTCGGACGGCGGACATTTCAGCGTCGATAGCGAACAGCGTGTGTCCGACAACCGCTCGTCCGTTCCGCGCTGCTCATAGCCGGACAAGACGAGTCGAATCCGCATCGACTGGCTAGGTGCATTGCTAGGTTTGGCTATCGGTTGCTGGCGGCTTCTGTCACCAGACTCATGCAAGAACCGGGGCGCTGAAGCCCAGCTGGGTTCGAGTCCCTTCATCCGCTTCAAGTAAAAGCCCTGCCCAGGGGGTTCTTTTGGCCGTGGGCCGGGGTTGCTCGAGCCGTGGCACACCGTGGATCAGGGCGTCGGGAGGGAGAAATCAGGGTGCGGGATCAGGGTGGTGCACTGATGGCGCGGCGGCGCGTGTGCGACAGGCTCAACCCATGTTCGCTCAGCTGCTCAACCGCCTGCAGAAGCCGCGCGAGTCTCGTGTCGTGTTGGCCTCCAGTAGGCGCTACGTGCGCTGGACGGCGCTCGCTGTTCTCTCCATCGTCTTGCTGATGGTCGCGCTGGACACCACGATCCTGAACGTTGCGTTGCCGCTTCCTGATCAGCTCGGCGCCGAGGGCTCGGCCCTCCGGTGGATCGAGCGTGGCGAGGCGATCGCGACCTGGTCGTGGACAGCGACGGCAAAGATCGGTCTTGCCGGGGCCGACCTGCTCAGGCTGATTCCCTCGAGCATGCCGTCTTTCCCGTCAACGTCCGCGTCCGCCGCGCTCTCGATCCTCCGGCCCTGGTAGCTCCCACTCGCCGCCAGTAGGCGAGGATCGCCGGCGAGACCGGAGTGGACACACCAGGCCTGGCAACATCAGAGGCTAGGCTCGCCGCCCGGCCGATCAGAGCGTCCCTCCCAACCCCTCGCGATCGTGATGGCTTCCGACGCTCCTCGCCGTGCCCGTCGTGGTGGCCGCGAGCGTCCTCTCAGCAGCATCGGTGACGGCGCCGCGGTACGCGCTGCGAGGATCACCTGGTTCCTTTGGCTCGGGCTCCTCGCGTGGCGGCTGCTGCGTCTCGCGGACGGCAGAATCGTCGGCGCGGACATGAGGTTGGCTGGTTAGACGGGGGCCGGTGGGTACCGTTGGACGTGTGGCGGTGGTGTTGATCACCGGGATGTCGGGTGTGGGGAAGTCGTCGGTGTTGGCGGAGCTGGCACGGCGGGGGCACACCGTCGTTGACACGGACTACGACGGCTTCTGCGAGGAGGAGACGCTCCCCGACGGGCGCGTCGAGCAGCGCTGGCGCGAGGACAGGATCGAGGCGCTGTTCGACGCGCACGACGCCGGCGCTCTCTTCATCTCCGGCACGGTGCCGAACCAGGGCCGGTTCTATCCGCGGTTCGACGCGGTCGTCCTGCTAACCGCGCCGCAGGAAGTCCTTTTCGAGCGGCTGCGCTCCCGAACGACGAACCCTTACGGCAAGTCCGACGCGCAGCAGGCGTTCATCGCTGCCGACGTCGACGCGGTCGAGCCCGTGCTGCGTGCCGGTGCCACGAACGAGATCGACACGCTGCGTCCGCTCGCCGAGGTCGCGGACGAGCTCGAGCAGATCGCGGGCACCCGATCACGGCGCTGATTGTCAGACGCCGAGGAAGCGGAACTCCAGCCGCGCTCTCGTACCGCTGTTTTCCGGTCCTCCGTAGGGGAAGCACCGCTGACGTGTTCGAGAGCTTCGAGTTCGAGTGGCTCGACGTCGGCGAGGCGACGTTGTGGGTTCGCCACGGTGGCTCGGGACCGGGGCTGCTGCTCCTGCACGGCCATCCGCGAACACAGCAACCTGGCACCGGGTGGCGCCGCTGCTCGCCGACAGCTGGAGGGTCGTCTGCCCGGATCTACGCGGCTACGGCCAATCGTCGAAGCCGCCCACCACTGCTGACCATGAGCCTTACTCGAAGCGCGCCATGGCCCGAGATTGCGCAGCGCTGATGCGAGCGCTCGGCCACCACCGCTACTCCGTGGTGGGACACGATCGCGTGCGCCTACGTCGCACAACGGCTTGCGCTCGACGACGCCGACGCCGTGACACACCTCGGCTTCCTCGGCGGCGTGCCAATCGGAGAAGCGCTCGCCCGGGCAGACACGCGCTTCACCCGGGCATGGTGGCACTGGTTCTTTCTGGGCCAGACCGAGAAGCCTGCAGAACCCATCATCTCGGCCGACCCCGACGCGTGGTACAGGCTCGCCGCCGACACCATGGGCGAAGAGGCGTACGCCGATGTGCGGATGGCGCTGCACGACCCGGAAGTCGTCCACGCGATGTGCGAGGACTACCGGGCGGGGCTGGGTATCGACCGCGCGCTCGATGACGCCGACCGTGCGGCCGTCGACGCGGATCTCTCGGTCGACATGGCGGTCGCGATCGTCGTGATCCCGAGGCATGGCGGGGCGACTAGCACCGCCGCTTCAGGGGTATGCCGTCGCCATGGCGCCGCCGGGGGATTCCCGGGAGTCGCTCTTCCATCGAGCGCTGCCGGTCTATTACGCGCTGCTGCTGGCGATCCTGACCGTCGTCGCGGTCGTCCTGCTGTTCATGGTTCGCCACGTCCTGCTCGTCCTGTTCGTGAGCGTGCTCTTTGCCGCGGCGCTAACCGGCCCCAGCGAGTGGCTTCACCGGCGCTCTCGCCTGCCGCTCGGGCTGTCGGCGGTGCTGATCTACATCGCGTCCTTCGCGCTCATCGTCGGCATCGCTTGGGTCGTCGTGCCCCCTCTGCTCGGCCAGGTCGTGGCGTTCGCCGACCGCGCACCGCAATACGCCGAGCGCTACGAGGGGATCCGTGAGGCGTACGCCGAGCTGCGGGGCGACTTTCCGTCCTTGCCGCCGTTCGAACAACAGCTGTCGCGGCTCGGAGACGCGATCCTCAACCGGGCGGGCCAACGGGCTGCGGCCCTTCCGGGCGACGTCTTCTCGATCTTCATCGACCTGCTCGCGGTGTTCTTCATCTCCCTGCTCCTCCTGACGAACCGGCTGCGGATCCGCGACTTCATCTTGTCGGTAACGCACCCCGATCATCGGCGTCGCGCCGGCCTTGTCCTCGACCGGACCTGGCTGCGGATCGGGGGTTATCTCCGAGCGAAGGTCATCGTGATGGCGATCGTCGGGGCGCTCACGTACCTCTCGCTGATCGTGATCGGAGTGCCATTCGCGATCCCGCTCTCCGTGATCACGGCCTTCGGGGAGCTGATCCCCCTCATCGGCAGCTGGCTCGCGCGCATCCCACTCCTCGCGATCGCCGCGCTCGACAGCCCGCGGACGTTCGTGCTGACGTTCGTCGCGTCGATCCTGATCCAGAACCTGCAGGGGTACGTGATCTCGCCGCTCATAGAGGGCAAACAGCTCGACATCCACCCGTTGCTCGTATTCGTCGCGGTCCTCGTGGGCGCCTCCCTCGGCGGGGCGATCGGGGCGTTCGTCGCCGTCCCCGCCGCTGCGATCGTCGACCTCGTGGTGCGGGAGGTCGTCGTCCCGTGGCGCCGTGCGCAGCTCAGGCGCTCCACGGCCGCGCCGCGCCGACCTACAGCCCACGCACCGTGAGCGTGCGACGCCGTGAGCCGGTTGCGACGAGCGCGGGTTCGGTCGGCTGTGTGAGCATGGCCGCGGCGAACGGAACCATCGCCGCGCTAACCGGGTTGGGTCGTGGCGCCAGCTTGGCGGGATGGATCGTCCAGAGCGGTGGCTATCAGGAGCGGCAGCTCCGTTTGAGGGCTGCGACCATGGGCGACGCCGACCAGATACGCGATGAGGGGAGCGTTGGTTCTATCGCCGCTCCCATGCGCAGCCTCACGCGCCAGTTCGAGAAGCGCCTCGATGTCACCCGGTGACAGCGTGAGATCGCCTGACGCTTCCACCGACGCCTCCAGCCGCCGTTGCGCAGCTTCGAGCCAGTCCAGCATGCTGTGAATCTAGACAGCCTGACCAGCTTGCGTACGCCTAGCTGCGCCCGCGAAGCCAGTCGCCGGTCGACCACGTGACTGCAAGAGCTCTGACACCACGGCGTCGGCCGTCGACGAGTGGAAGCGAGCGTAGAAAGCGCGAGCGGTGACGAGGCGGACCTGATCGTGACGTGATCACGACTCCCGGCCGCCGTTCAGCGCCTCCCGTGCGACTGTCAGATCGGAAGCGAGCTGCGCGCGCATCTCGCCTCGCCGTTCGCCGGCGCGCCGGACCGCGGAGGGATGGATCGTGACGACCAACGGCTGGTCGAGCTCGGGCGGGTCGAGGACCTTGCCTCGCGCTCCGCGATCGTGTTAGCGATTCGGCCGAAGGGGGAACGACTGTCGCTCTGATCCCAACACGAAAGGCAGCAACGATGGCAGAGCTCACCAATCTCGAGTCCAAGCTCGGCGAAGTCACCGGTCTGGCGATGGCCGCGCAGGCGGCAACGAAGAAGGTCGCCTCCCTGTGCAAGGACAATGGTGCGCAGGAGTTGGTTTCCGACTTGGAGCGCATGAACAACGAGGCGGCCGAGACGGAGCGACGGTGCACCGAGCTGGCCGGCAGCCTCGACGGAAAGAAGACCGCGATCCTCGAAGAGGCGCAGGCGACGAAGAACAAGGCCTCCGAGATGATGTCGACCTATCTCGACGCAGACGCGGATGCGCTCGATGGGTTCGAGTTCCTGACCATGGCCGAGGCCGGCGAGGTTGGGCACTGGTCCGTGCTGAAGGTGCTTGCCGGAGCTGCCGGGAGCCAACAGATGAACGATCTCGTCGAGTGGGCGCTTCCGATCCAGGAGCGGCACTTCGCAGGCGTGAAGCAAGCGAGCCTGAAGCTCTCCGCCGAGGAGGATCCGAACGAACCCGCCTAGGCACCGGCTGCAGTAGCAATCCTCCCGACGAGATCTCGTGCACCGCCGAGCAGCTCCGCGTCCAGGCCGATCTGCCCGGATGTCCACCGGAGATGTCGACGCACCTGCTCGGCGGTGCACGAGTCGATCTTGTTGGCATTGGGTGCCGCATTGAGTCTCGCGGGGGTCGACATCACGTTCGTCGCGAAGCGGCTGATCTCGCCGATCTATCTCGCAGACGCCGCCGCGGAGCTCACGATCGCGGCGGTATGGCTACAGCGACAAGCTCAGGCCCGATTGTCAGCCGAGGGCCGGCCGCTCGCGCGCACGCGCGCCCACGCGACGCTTGAGGGAGATCGGGGTGGCCGCTGGCCTCTGGAGGGGACTACGGGTTCTGATCGGGTTTGAGGAGGTCGAGCAGCTCGCCGATCTCCTGGTCTGCTTGGGCGGGGTGTCGCATGGTGATTTGGCGATTGATGGTGTAGTGGTTGCGTCTGCCGATGCGGGTGGTATCGATGTAGCCCGCTTCGCTGAGGTCGGCGACGATGCGCTGTGCTGCCCGCTCGGTGATACCGACCGCCTCGGCGATGTCCCTCGTGCGCACGTCTAGGTTGCGGGCGATCGCGAGGAGCACCTGGGTGTGGTTGGTGACGAATCGCCACGGCTTCTCCGAGTCTCCGTCTTGTGTACTTGACATATACGCTAAGATTTTCGTATTATTGTTGTCGCGTCTATGTAGTCCCCATAAGGTTAGCGCAGTTGGCACCGACTGAGGAGGGGGTGCTGGTTATGGAGGCTCTGCGAGGTATTGAGGTTGCCCGGCAGTCGTTGGTACGGCGCCGCAATGAGGGAACGTCGATCGCGCTGCTGGGCCACGATGACGGAGACATTGCGATTCTCTGTGAATGCGGTCGCGACGACTGTACGGCCGAGCTGACGCTGAGGAGTAATGCCTACCGGAACATCCGCCGTCAGGGAAGCTGGTTTGTGATTGCTGAAGGCCACGAGCGACTCGAGACCGATCGAGTCGTACAACGCACCGACAGCTTCACCCTTGTCGAGGCGACGTAGGCTTGCGCGGTAATCGTCTCCTCGGACGGAGATCGGCACGTCGATCTCCATCCGCCTAGCAGGCGTGCCCATAGGCCCAATATGTTCCCGCTACCGTCGCCAGGACGGTTGGCGGAGAATGAGGTAGCGCAGGTCGTCGTCGAGGCTGCCGGGAGCATGTTCGATCGCCATGACGATCTGCTGGCGCTCCTCAGAGGTCAACGCGACGACCTGGGAGCCGAAGGTACGCGCAACGATGAGCTTGCTCGCCAGCGTCTTGGGCAAGAGGCGAGCGAGCTCCGGAATGTGTCGATCCTCGATATCGACGCCGCCAAGCACCATGCCGCAGTTCCTCCCCATGTCTCGATTGGTTGCCCCGGCCCTGCGCCCGAGCCGCCACGTGTCGGGCATCCCGCCGGTGTACGCGGCGAGGGAACATCGTGTTCGCAGCGAACGGAGCTGCCGTCAGTGAGCCGAGAATGCCCGGCTGGCACCGCCTCCAAACCCCGACCGGCCTGAGAAGCCTCCTTTCACGTCGGAGGATGGGCGGAGCAGCACAGTACTGCTGATGCCAGCGAGGCGAGGTCTCAGATCTTGCGGTAGCGCGCCTCGCTGATCGAGTACATGCCGAAGGCGATCAGCCCCGCGGCCACGAAGCCCAGGAGCCACGGGCCGTAGTCGGCCTTGAGAACCTTCGTCAGGGCGCCGTCCAGACCGACCGCCTCTCTCGCCTCGAACTCGTAGGCCGCCTTGAGCAGAAACCACCCGACCAGCCCGAAAACGACCGCCCGCGCGACGTGGCCGATCGTGCCGATCAACGTCACCCACGTCTCCACCCCCGCCGACATCTCTCCGGTCTTGAGCTCCTCGAGGAACGTCTGCCGAACCCCCTTCACGAGCTGGTAGGCGGCGACTCCGAGCATCACGATCCCCGCGAGCCCGACGAGCCAGCGCCCCGCGGGCCAGTCGAAGACGCCGGCGGTCGTCTGGTCGGGCTTCGACGACGCACCGGCCGCTGACGAGCCGGTCAGCAGCTTGATCGACGCAATGCAGAGACCGCCGTACACGAGGCCGCTCCCCAGCCCGCCGAGCCGCTCGATCGTGCTGTCGGCGTCCTCCGGACCGTGGCCGAGCGCTGCGCGGAAGAGGCGCCAGATCGCGTAGCCGCCGAGGCCGAACGCAAGGAGAAGGAGCAGGAACTCACCGAACGGCTGGTTCGCCACCGTCCGGATCGCGCCCTGCTGGTTGGTCAGCTTCCCGGTGTCGCTGACGGCGACCTCGAACGCGAACAGCCCGATGATGCCGTAGATCAGGCCCCGCGCCACGAAGCCGGCCCGAGAGAGCACCTCGAACGCCGTGGAACGTACGAAGCCGCCGCCGATACCGCGGGCGGCTTGAACGGGTGCAGGACGGACGTTGCGCGCCACGTGCCACGTCTACCCTCTTTCGGGGCGCGCCACTCGCCTCGATGCCGATCTCGGCGCGGCACATCCCTGGTCACCCGTAGAGCCGTCGTCCGAGTGCAGGTACGCGATGGTCAGTTCGTATGTGCTCTTACGGGCGTTCGGTTTGACTTGAAGCGCGCTCCGGGGTGCGTCGTTGCTTCTGTTCACGAGCTTGTCGCTGGCGCTGTTGCGTGAGCTGTTTGACGAGCAGGTTGTGAAGTTCGACGAGCCCGGAGGGCGTGTCGTCTGCAAGGGCGGCGACGATGCGCCCGCGGTCTGCGGGCGTCAGCGCGACGATCGGATTGTCGTTGGTGACGGCCCGCTCGAGCTTTGCGGCGAGCTCACCGTCGAGCATCGTCGCGAGCAAGCGGACGTTGTCGGACCGGACGGTTGCGCCGGCGACGTTCATGGATCGGTGGGCTCGACGACGAGCGTGCAGACGAAGCGCCGCATGTCTCCGACGTCGTCGCGGCGGACATGCCATTCGAGATCACGGACGTTGTACGTCTCCCCGTCGACGGGCAGTACCCCATCAAGATGGGGTTCGCCGTCCCCGTTGTTCAGACGGTGCTCGGTTTGATCCGTTTCGCCGTCCCGACGGAAGACGAGCTGGAAGCGGGTCATCGCCTTCCTCCTTTCGCTCGACCGGCGCGGTGGCCGGGAGCGGTCAGGGCGAGGGCGAACCTGTTGCTTATCTCAAGTCTACTCCCTTCTGCCGGCTCGGAGGCTGCCCCCGCTCGCGCCACGCAGTTCGCCGCAGTGGCACGCTGCCCCCCGTACGCAACCCCCTCGCGTGACGATGGCGATGGGGCCGGTCGCGAGGCCCCGGCACCAACAGCAAATCATCGGCGTATCGTCCAGCTGAGTGACTGGAAAAGGCGACGGTACGCGCAGCCGGACGCGCATGTGGCGTTTCCGCAGCGGTGTGAACCGCTATGTGAACCCGATCACCCGCCCCGTCGCGAAGCGGCTTCCCGGCTTCGCAATCCTGACCCACCACGGGCGCAAGACGGGACGCAGATACCAAACGCCGCTCAACGTCTTCCGAAAAGGCAACGACTACTACTTCTTCCTGACCTACGGGTCGGACGTGCAATGGGTGAAGAACGTCCTCGCAACCGGCTCCTGCTCGATCGAGACACGCGGTCGTGTCGTTGAGCTCGTCGATCCGGAGTTGATCACCGACCCCGAGCTTCACCCCGCCCCGCCTCACGTCCGCTTCCTCGAGCGGCGACTCGCCGGTGTCACGCAATACGTGCGGATGCGAGCCGCCTCATCGACCTGATCCGTCTGACAGGGCCAGAGGGCGGTAGGTTCCCGAGCGCTCGCTCGGAACACGTCTCGTGACTGGGCCGTGAAGCCGATCGCGACGAGGGAGCTCGAAAGCGACAGCAGGCCGAGTCCGCTGGATCAGCGATCGGCAGTCCAGTCCTCAGGGCGCTCCGCCAGCATCGGCGGCAAACGTTCTGCTGGGTCACGCTGCGGGCAACTCCGGAGTCCAGCCGGGAAAGACAGCCCGCAGACCTGCCTCGACACAGGCGCGGTCGTCGTCACCGCTCGCGCCACTCGCTCCGGCGGCGCCCAGCACTCGCTCGCCGCTCCGTATCACCACTGCTCCTGGGCCTGGAATGAGTGGCAGCCGCGCGAGCCTGCTGACCGCGTCGAAGAATCCCTCATGCGACTCGCGGCTGGCGGCAAGCTGCTCGCCGTCGCGATGCCAGAGCGCTGTCCCGGCCGCCTTCGCTTCGGCGATCTGCGCTGAGAGCGGGAACGCGCCGTCCATGCGGCCGAGCGCAACGAGGAGCCCGCCCTCGTCGACGACCGCGACCGCGATCTTCCAGTCGTTGGCGAGTGCGTGGTCATTCGCAGCTGCGATGAGGACGTGTGCTTGTGCGAGGCCCAGCGGCATCGTGGCAACGTATCAGCGGTGGTGCTTGGGGTGACAACGGGCCGCACGGCGCTCGTCGGCCACGACGCGCGTTCCTGCCCTAACACTCGCGCAGGCGAGCCGCGAGCATCAGCACACGCCTCGGGAACGTGATGACGGTTTCACCGCGGTTCTTCCCGGTTACGATCGACAATTCCGGCGACCCGCGCTACCAGGAGGAGATTCGATGAGCGACAAGCCGAAGTGGCAGGTCGCGCTTCTCGACGACATCGAGCGGCGCGGCAGAGACATCCCGGTGCGGGAGCACCTCGGGATTCACGCATTCGGAATCAACGCCTTCACGCCCGGCGAGGATGGCACGCTGATCGGCGAGCACGATGAGTCCGGGTCTGGCCAGGAGGAGCTGTACATCGTGCTCGATGGGAATGTGACCTTCGAGCTCGACGGCGACACGGTCGACGCGCCTGCAGGGACGTTCGTGTTCGTCAAGCCGGAGTCGCGGCGGAAGGCGACCGGAGTCGGAACCGTCCTTGCCGTGGGCGCCACGCCCGGCGAGGCGTACCAGGGCGTCGACTGGGGTGAGGCGTGGCCCTTCCACAGCGAGTCCATGAAGGCCTACGGCGAGCAGCGCTACGCCGACGCGCTCGAAGCGGTCCGCGGCGCCCTCGAGCGCATGCCGGACCACGCGGGCTTGAACTACAACTACGCGTGCTTCGCAACGCTTGCGGGCGACACCGGCGACGACACGTTCGCCCACCTTCGCCGGTCCGTCGAGCTGTTGCCGCGGTTCCGGGAAGACGCGCGCAGAGACGACGACTTTGCCACCGTACGCGACGACCCGCGGTTCGACGAGGCTCTACGCTAAGGGCGCAGGTTCCACACTCGACAAGCTCAGAATCAACGTCTGCCCACGTGCCGGAGGCGCCGCGAGTCGGTACCTCGAGCCCGGCGATCAGCTCAGCTGCGCTGGTCCTCGGGATACGGATCTTGAGCGCTGTCGCCGCCGGTCAGTGCATGCCACTCCTGGGGGCCGTCGCAGTTGGGACAGGGAGGCAGCGACTTGACCGAGTTGGTGTCGAGATCGAAGCCGCAGTTCGTGCAGCGGTACGTGCCGGCGGAAACGTCGCTTCCGATGGGTGCGGGATCAGCCATGCCGTCCTCCAGGTCGCAGGGGCTACGTTGTCGTCTGGCGTACGAATTACGGGGTGCGCCGCTGGCCCGTTACCGGATTGGTTTTCATGGAGTCGTACTCCGCCGCCTTGGGCGGGTGCGCGAGTTCTTCAACTTTCTCTCTTGCCTTCCCCGTCAGGGACTTGTCGTCCGCGTCCTTGCCGGGTTTGCCGTCGAGGTGCGTGTCTTTCTGATCGGTTCGTTGTTCATGATCCACTCCCCTAGCTACTAGTTGTTCGTGTCATAGACCAACATCGGGTAGAGGTTGCTCGCTTTCGAATGACACTTCGGCAACGCTGTCGCGGGAATGGCCACCGCAAGTGCCAGCACGGCTGCAAGCGCCCCCCGCGGCCGTCCTCGCTCTCGCGGAGCACGCTGTCGACGAAGCATGGATCCTCCCTTCCGAGGAGTGTCCTCTCCCCTTCCGATTTGCCTGAGTCTGTCCTGTAACTCGTGCGAGACGACCGGAGGTAACACGACGTAACGTCGGAGTCGCCATGGTCGTGGGGTACGGGTGGAGGCACGCGCCGCACGCTGAAGCCCGGCGTACACTGCTTCCTATGGGATCGCGCGAGTACGAGGTTGTGCTGACGCCGGAGGAGGATGGCGGGTACAGCGTCACGGTGCCCGCGCTGCCCGGCTGCACGAGTCAGGGTGAGACTCGCGAGGAAGCGCTCGCGATGATCCGAGAGGCGATCGAGCTCTACCTCGAATCCCTGGAAGCCCACGGCGACCCGGTTCCCGGCCCGATCGAGATCGAACGCGTGACCGTCTCCGCGTGAGCCCGCGGTTACCGGCGGTGAAGCCGCGCGAAGCGGTGCGCGCGCTGGAGCGATGCGGCTGGCAGCTCGATCGCGTCAAGGGAAGTCACCACGTATTCCGCCACCAAGACCACCGGCATCGCGTGGTCGTCCCGATGCACACGCGCGACCTCGCAAGAGGGACGCTCAACGCGATCATCGAGGCGTCGGGCGTCAGTCGAGAGGAGTTCCTGAGACTGCTCTGACCCCGGTTCGGCCAAGGGCCGGCTCAAGGCTCCGAACTGATCACTCGGTTCTCCTCTCGTCGTGGTGTCGGAGCGCGGAGTTGCGCTCCCGGCCCTCGCTCGCCGTGCGAGCGGGACCGGCAGCGACCGCGTCTAGCGGCTCAGATTCGGGGGGAGGACCGTCCGTACATCCGTGCCCTCTCCGTCACGCCTGACCCGCATGGTTGAGCCAAACCCGCATGGGTGCTGGGTTGTGAGTGGGCGGTGCAGGACTCGAACCTGCGGCCACCTGCGTGTAAAGCAGGCGCTCTACCAGCTGAGCTAACCGCCCGCGGCGGCCACGGATGGTAGCGCCGGCCGCGGGTATCCTCGCTCCGGCCGCCCCCATCGACTAGCGGCCCAGGTCGCCACCCTTTCAAGGTGGTAGCGCGGGTTCGAATCCCGCTGGGGGCATCGCTGGTCGGGCGGCATGGTTCCTAGGGTTGCGGCCAAATGCGCAGCACGCTGCACATCTGCGCCGTGCCCCACTAGTGCCCTAAACGTCCGCATCGGCCTCTTCTAGTTCGACGTGGAAGGCGGCCGCGTCCTTCAAGAAGCGCTGCCGCTGGTCATGACACAAGACCTGAATGGCGGGGAGATCTTCAGCGTGAAACGGCCACCATGCCGAGCCGTAACTGACGTTTCGATGCCTGCGCTTGTCGCAACCGTCTTCATCGATGCGCTTCGGCCGCTCTCCTTGTCCGAATGGGCGTAGACCTTGTCGCGGAAGTGATCCAACCTTCGGTGGAGCTCGTTCTCGGCCCTGGCCCTCGGTACGTACTTGCCTGGTAGCTGCCACGCGCCGCTGATGAAGGGACGCATGTAGCACACGGCCATCGCGGTCTCGAGCGCCCGCGTCCATGCGTCGTCATCGCCTGTATCGGTCAGCAGCGCACCGGCGGCCGCAGTCGCCTGATCCATGTCCTCAGCCGCGAGGATCAGACTTTCTTTCAGCCTCTCCAGGCCCTTGCGCCTCGCCTCGTCCATCAGCAGCGCATCATGACTCGCCGCCCTCAGCACCGGCCGTCTGTTCGAGCTGCGCCTCGAGCGCGTCTAGCCGTCCGGCGATCCCGGCATTGGCCCCGCCCAGCAGACCGCGTCGACACCTTTGGACGGCTACTCCGCTACGTCGTCCGTGTCTCCGACAAACTCAACGTCAACCTTCGCCTCGTCGCGGTCGGAGCCGCCGCCCCGTGGTTCTACGACGGCGAGCGCGGCCGCTACGCCGCCCGCATGGACAAGCTCGCCAGGAACGCGATCCGCCAGAACCTCGGACTCTGGCGCGCCTGCCCCCACACCAAGTACGACCCCTACGAGGCAATCGAGACACGGCGGTAAGGCCCCCTAGTGCCCTTCCGACACTCGGCAAGAGCGGCAGAGCCGGTTCAATTGCGCTCTAGCGCCTTTTCGTCCTGCTCGTCGACGACCGCCTGAGCTTCGGCGAGCGCGTTCCGCCTGCGGGAAACCCGCGAGTAACGGGTTCGTTGTTCCGAACGTACGACTACGGCTCCCTCCACTCCGCGAACGCCGCTGGGCCAATCTCAGGAGATAATCGAGCTGTGGGCCAGTCCGCATCAGCGCGAGCGGGGCGGCTGCATGCGGCGCTCTCCGCGACGTTCGAGGGGCTGCACTCGACGGTCGGCGGAGCGAGTTTCGAGCGCCGTACAGGTCACGTGCGGCTGTTGCTTCCGTCCGTGCCGATTGCGATCTTCAACGGCGTTCTCGTCGAGTCGGAGCCGTGTTCAGGGGTCGGCGACTCGATCAGCGAGGTCGAGGAGCGCGGCCTTCCCTGTGGTGTGCAGCTGCGGGACGGCCAGCACCCGGAAGTCGAGGCGGAGGCGCGAGCGATGGGCCTGACCGAACGGAGGCCGATGCCGGGGATGACGCTCGCCTTTGAGGAGCTGGTCGAGGCGTCCTGCGACGGGCTGGAGATCAGCCGGGTGGAAGACGAAGCAGGTCTTCTCGATGCCGCCAAGGTCGCGGCGGGCGGTTTCGATGCTCCGCCTGCGGTCCTCCAGGCCCTGTACGTACCGGAGGTCGTCGAATTGGACGGGATGAACGTCTACCTCGGCCGTGTCGAAGCTGAGGCGGTCACGACCGCGATCGGTTACCGAACCGGCCGCGACGGTGCGATCTTCAGCGTCGCCACCCCCGCCGAACATCGCCGCCACGGCTATGGCGCGGCAATCACCGCCTTCGCGACTCGCTCGCTCTTCGAGAGCGGAGCAGACCTCGCGTGGCTGCAGACGAGTCCTATCGGGGAGCGGGTCTACTACCGACTCGGATTCCGTCAGGTCGCCAACCACATTCTGCTTAGCCGGCCGAACCCCCAGAGCTCTTGACATCCTGGTCGACCTCGCTCGACCCGACCAAGTCAGACGGCCTGCTCGAGGCGCGCTCAGGCGACATTCCCGAAGCTCGCGCACGCGACGATAAACCCTCATTCGAGCGCCGTTCGACTAGGGCTGATCTAGCCGGTCACTACAGAGTTGTCTTCATCCCCGACTGGTTCGAGCGACAATACGCTCGCCCACAGTCGCGTCGTATCGCTTGAGGATAGAGAGGGTGCGGGTCGCTTGACCTCGTCCTCGGGCGGCGCGAGACTCGCGCCGTGGAGGAGGTGACAATCCCGACCGAGGACCGCGAAAGAATCCGTCCGCAGATCTCCTTCGAGAACCTCCTCGAGCACTGGGACGGAGAGACAGCCGTCATTCGCAGGGACTCCGAGAGTGGTGCTTGGATGTTTGTTTGTCTGCACTCCACGCGTCTTGGCCCAGCAGGGGGCGGTACGCGGATGAAGGCGTATCCGACCGCGGCCGAAGGACTCGAGGACGCGATGAGACTGTCTGCCGCCATGACTCGGAAGTTGGCTATCGCGGGGCTTCCGTTCGGAGGTGGGAAGGCGGTTCTGGCGGTGCCGTCGATCCCGAGCGGCGAGCAGCGACGCGCGCTGCTCTTGCGCTACGGAGATCTCGTCGCGTCGCTGGGCGGGACATACCGAACGAGCTCGGACATCAATACCAACGAAGCGGACATGGATGTGATCGGGGAGCGCACGGAGTACGTTTTCGGGCGCTCACGCCAGGCGGGTGGGTCGGGTAACCCGGCAGCGCCTACTGCGATCGGCGTCTTTCACGGCATTCGCTCGAGCGTCGAGTACGCACTCGGCTCGCCTGACCTCGAAGGGCGAACCGTCCTCGTGCAGGGCGCCGGCGGGGTTGGTTCGGCACTCACCGAGCATCTCGCCGCAGCGGGCGCGTCGTTGCTTGTCGCAGACCTCGATTCCAAGCGCGCTCGGGAGGTGGCCGCTCGCGTTGAGGGAACAGCGGTCGAGATTCACGAGGTATCTCGGATCGAATGCGATGTGTATGCGCCGTGTGCGGTTGGGGGCGTACTGAACCGCGAGACCGTCGAACAACTTCGCTGCCGGATCGTGGCGGGCTCAGCCAACAACCAGCTCGCTGAGCCGGACGCGGCAGAGCTACTTCGTACGCGCGGAATCCTCTACGCGCCCGACTACGTGATCAACGGCGGAGGGGCGATCGCACTCGTAGGACTTGAGCAGCTTGACTGGTCCAGCGCCCAGCTCGACGCGGCGCTGGAGCAGATCGGGCACACCCTCCGGCAGATCTATAAGCGGGCCGACGCGGAAGGGATCTCGACCGCGGCAGCTTCAGATGCCCTCGCAGACGAGCGACTCCGCGTCGGCGGGTAGCGCAACCGGCTCAGCCTCAGGCGACATTCCCGCACACTCGCACACACAATTGTCTTGCTACTTGACGCGCCCTCGGACGTGCGCTCCCCGCGCAGCGCGGTCGACAGGGCGCAACGAGAGAAGGGCCCGGCAAGCCGGGCCCTCTCTCGTCCGAACGCCGTGCCAGTCGAGTTACGCGGCGACCAGAACGCGGTCGCTGTGAGCGACGACCTTGCCGCTCGTGATCTTGGGCTCGTTGGGGATCGCGGTGTCGAGCTTCTCGTCGCGCATCCAACTGGCGACGATCTTCGTCGACTCCTTGGCCTGCTCAGGAGTCTCGAAGAGGCTGAGCGAGCTGAAGACGCCGGTGCCGGCCTCGATCAGCCAGTAGCCCGCGAATCCGGAGAGCTTCTCCAGCTTCGGGACGAGCGTCTGGTTGACGTTGCGGGTCAGCTCGGCCGACCGATTCTGGTCCACGCCGTCGTAACGACGAATGATCGCAAACATGTGAGGCTCCTTCTTCTTTCCTACGGGACAGGGAGTCCGAACGAACCCTCTGCTGCGCTCAGGTCGGGGGTGACAATCGAAGAGGAACGTACGAACCCTCAACGCCGTCCAAGACAACCAACGCGCAGTTACGGGTATAGCCCGATTCGCCTGGCTCGAAACCTCCGTCGACTAGCAGCGCGGAGCTACGTCACCCCGCGGAACCAGTGCCAGCCCTGGGCCCGCGCCAGCTTTCCCGCGACCGCCCTCGGGCGCTCGAGGAACATTCCGGGCAGGGATGTTGTTGCCCGCGACGCTGAGAAGTAGCGTGGACTGATGATCGGCCTGCAGCCCCGGGGCGTCCGGTCCGGGGCCTGACGGTTAGCGGCGTAGGGTGACCAGCTTGGTCGAGCCAAACCTCGTCACGGTGTTCTTCGCTGCTCTCGTGACCGCGTTGGCGACCGGACTTGGCGCCCTGCCGCTTCTCTTCGTCCGCTCTGCTGGACGGCTTGCGCTGGGGGCGTCGAACGCGATCGCGGCGGGCGTCATGCTCGCCGCGAGCGTCAGCCTCTCTCTGGAGGGCGTCGATCGCAGCCCGTGGCGGACCGCAGTGGGCCTTGCGCTGGGAATCTGCTTCGTGCTGGTGACGGAGCGCTACCTCGAGCACGACCACGGACACACGATGGGATCGTTGAGAGGCGAGGACGCGCGGCGGGCGCTGCTGATCGTCGGCGTAATGACAGTACATTCCGCTGCCGAAGGAATCGGGGTCGGGGCTGCGTTCGCCGACGGATCGACACTTGGCCTGCTGATCACGATCGCGATCGCCGTGCACAACATCCCCGAAGGGCTCGCTATCAGCCTCGTACTTGTTCCTCGCGGCACCTCGGTCGGCGGCGCAGCGGGGTGGAGCATCTTCTCGAGCCTGCCGCAGCCACTCCTCGCCGTTCCCGCGTTCCTGTTCGTCGACACGTTCAAGTCGATCCTCCCGATCGGGCTGGGATTCGCGGCAGGGGCAATGGTGTGGATGGTGCTTAAGGAGCTACTCCCCGAGGCGCTCGAGACGGCGCCGGCGAGGATCGTCGCCCTTGGCGGCGGTACCGCATTTGCGCTCATGCTTGGCTTCCAGCTCCTGCTGTCGTAGCAGCCACCAACTCTACGCTCCGACACCGTCACCGGCTCTCGGGGGACATCCCCGCACGCTGTCCCAGTCGATGGTTCTGCGGCTCGTCGCCTTGTCGCGTGTGTGTGTGCCACCGATGCCGCCCTCGGCGGCCTACGAGCTGTCATTCAGCTCGTGCAGGACGGCCGCGGTTTTTGAGGGGTCGGCGAGTTGCGGGTCATGCGGGGCCGTCAGCTCGCGGTAGAGCCAGCCCTCGGTCCGCGCCCGCGCAGCCATCGGAGCGATCGGATCGCCGGCGCTGCTTTGGGCGAGGTCGCCGCCGATGCAGCGCACGAAGGCCCGCGGCACCCGCTCGACTGCTCCGGTGAGCCTCACGCGATCGGCGAATGTCGCCAGCGGTTGGCCGCCGAGCCGCGCGACATAGCGCGCACGGATCTCCTCCGAAACCCATCCGACCGGTGGCTGCAGCTCCGCCGGCATCGAGACGCGCCACCCGTCGCCGTGCGCCGCGGCCGACGCGCGCGCGAACTGGGCGAAGCTGGCGGGAAGGAGGTCGAACGCCGATTCCCCGTCGCGGGGAATGAGCGCGTCGATGTAGACGAGCAGTCTGACTCTCTCGGGCTGCCGATCGGCGGCACCAGTGACGGGAACGCCTCCATAGCTGTGGCCGCAGAGCACTACCTGCTCCAGATCCTCGTGCTCGAGGACGCCGATCAAGTCGGCCACGTGTGCTTCCACACCAATCCCTGGACCACCAAGGTGCGCCCGCTCGCCCATCCCCGTCAGCGTCGGCGTCCAGGCGTCATGGCCTTGGGCGCGGAGTTCCCGCGCAACCGCATGCCACTCCCAGCCACCACCCCAACCGCCGTGAACGAGCACGAAAGACGCGATCCTCGGACTGTGCCACGGGAGCGGTGGCCGAGGCACGTCAAGCAACATTCTTGAGCACTCGCCCATGCCGGCACACGGTCGCTGGAAGGGCGACGAGCGGAATCGAACCGCTGGATCCATCCGAACGCGCCTGGACGCGGTCCTCGGGTAGGGGTAGCTTCCTCCGTCGTTGAGAGCGACGCTTGGGTGATGGCGACGACGCCCCGTCCGGTTATCGACTCGATGGTGCGGTCCGTCTGCGGCCATGAGGTCGAGCGGCTCGTTCGCCTCACGGGTGGCGGCCTGCACGAGACGTACCGCGCCGAGGTTCCAAACGACGTGCCCGTGGTCGTCCGGATAGCGCGTCAGCCGGTCCCGTGGTTCACCGACGAGGAGCACGTCATGGCGCAGGCGCGTGGTGTCGGCGTGCCGACGCCGAACGTGCTCGGCGTCGAGCAGGTGGATCACGACGGCGAGCTGCTGTCATTCTCGATCCTGGGACTCGTGGCGGGCCGCTCGCTCGACGAGCTCGTTGGCGAGCTGCCGGGGTCGGATCTCGAGCGGTTGGTCGTGGACGGCGGCGAGCTCCTGGCACGGGTGCACACCGTCGTCCCCGACCGCGGCATCCGGCACGAACTCGAGCCGCCTGACGAGCGCTTCGTCGCCCGCGTGGTGCGCGTCGCCCACCAGGCGCTTGGTCCCGCGGCGGCCGCGGTCGTCGAGCGCGGTGCTCACCTCCTCCGTGACGAGGTCATGACCCGTCCGGCACCCAGGCTCTCGCTCGCCCACGGCGACTGGCTGCCCAAGCACCTCCTCATCGACGACGGGGCGATCGTCAGCGTCATCGACTGGGAGTTCGCCGGCCCAGCGTCGCCGGCGTTCGACCTCGCCCGCTGGGAGGTGTCCGCTGGCGACGGCCTGCACGACCGCTCGGACCTGCTGCGCCGCGGGTATGCGCGGGTCGCCGATCCCGACGCAGCCGACGCCGGGTGGGTGCCAGCGTTTGCCATCGACTGGGCCCTCGAAGTGCTCGGTTGGAACAACCCTGCTCCGCCGGCGCGGCTTCGGCGATGCGTGGACGTGATCGCTCGCTACGCCGGCGCTTGACTAGATCGCGGTCTGCTCAACGACCCGCTCCGGGGACATTCCCGCACGCTGGCCCAGCCGAACGCCGCCTCGCTTGCGCGTAGATTGGGGTTGCCATGTCGAGCTGGTACGACTCCTGGGCGGATCGATATGCGGAGTCGTCGAATGGCGAGAGCGCTGACGTCCCGTTCTACGTCGGGCTTGCCAATGAGGCTGACGGGCCACTGGTCGAGCTTGCCGTTGGTACCGGGCGCGTTGCGATTCCGGTTGCTCAGGCAACGGGCAGGCTTGTGGTCGGGATTGACTCTTCGCGCGGGATGCTCGCGCAGGCAAGACTGCGCGCGGCTGAGCAGGGAGTCGAGCTCGACTTGCGCGAAGGCGACATACGGGAGCTTGAACTCGAGGAAGCCGCGGCGTTGATCTACTGCCCCGGCCGGTCTCTGCTGCATCTGCCCACCTGGGCCGATCGTCGCCGCTGCTTCGAGCGGGTCGCGGCGTCGCTGCTGCCTAACGGTCGCTTCGCCTGGAACGCATTCGCTTTCGACCATCACATTGCATCCGCGATAGACGGGCAGCACGCCGACGCCAACTCCGGAGTACCGGAGCCGCACACGAACCACTACAGCGTCAGCGATAACCGAGTCGACATCACCTTGGACGACGGTGGAACCGGTTCGCTCTGGTGGGCAACCAAAAACGAATGGCTGGGGCTTCTGGACGTCGCGGGCCTGCGTCTCGAAGCTCTCTATGGCGGGTTCGCTGGCGAGCCGCTCCACGACAACAGCCCCGAGTACGTCTTCGTGGCCCGTCGCTAAGTCGCTCAGTCGCTCAGCCTGGCCGTCCCGACAGCGCCAGGGGATTCCCGCACACTGGCGCACGCGATGAACCTGTTGTGCGACGCCGTTCGACGTTGCCTTGGCGATGCAAGAACAGCGCGGCCTCACAGGTCCGGCCGAGCTGCCGCGGGACTCGGCAAGTAGACACGCAGACTCATGCTCCGGACCGAAGGTGTAGGGTGAAAATGCCGTGCCCTAGAACTCGGCGGGCGATCTCTCCGGCTCCAACACTCGGTCGGGATGGACGCGAACCCAGGAGCCGCGCATGTCCTCGCCCGAGCACCCGGCACACGTCGACCCTGCAGGTCACCCTCCGAGTGCGAGCCGCGCGAGACTCCGCGTGCGACTGGCGGCGGTCGCCGCGCTGATCCTGGCGGTCGTCTTCCTCGTGGGCCTTCTCTTCCTGATCGCGGACGATCCCATCGGGTTTCCCTCGGCCTTCGTGTCGGTTTTCACCATCGCGTTCTTCGGCTGGTTTTTCGCAACGACGCGCGGCTACCGACGTTTACTCGGCGTCCCCGTGGTCCTCCTTGCGCTCATCGTCCTCTTCATGTGGGCGTACGACCACAAGGTGGCGCTGCCCGTGCTGATCGGGTTACTTGCGCTGTTCGGTCTTGTGGCCCGATATGCAGTGCGTCACGCTCGCACGCCGATGCATATAGCCCGCCGGCATGCGCGCCCCGCGGAGCCAGCGCAAAGAGGCGTGCTGATCATTAACCCCAACTCCGGTGGTGGGAAGGCGGAGCGCTTCAACCTGCCCGAGGAGGCAAGAAAGCGCAGTATCGAGCCCTTGCTGCTTGGGCGTCATGATGACCTGTACGAACTGGCCGAGCGGGCCGTTACGCGCGGTGCCGACGTCATCGGAATGGCCGGGGGCGACGGGTCGCAGGCGCTGGTCGCGTCGGTCGCAATGAAGCATGATGTCGCCCACGTCTGCGTTCCGGCGGGGACGCGTAACCACTTCGCCGCCGACCTCGGGCTCGACCGAAACGACGTGGTTGGCGCGCTTGATGCTTTCACCGACGGGATCGAACGGCGCGTCGACCTTGCCTCCCTTAACGAGCGCATCTTCGTCAACAACGCTTCGCTCGGCGTATACGCACAGGTTGTGCAGTCGGATGCCTACCGGGATGCCAAGTTGGGGACATGGAAGCGGATGCTGCCGGAGATCGTTGGACGTGGCTCGGTGGCCAGCGAACTCAACTTCGACGCGCCGCACCCGAAAGACTGGTGCGACGCAGCGCTCGTGATCGTCTCGAACAATCCGTATCAGGCGCGACGGTTTCGAGGTACCGGCACGCGACCTCGACTTGACACCGGCCGGCTGGGCGTCTTCGCGGCACGCCTCCGCGGTGCGGGCGGAGTCGCCAGGCTCGTAACCTTCGGGACCATCGGTCGGTCGCTTGGTTCCGGGAGTCAGCACCGGCGACTGAGTGGGGTGCTCCAATGGTCGTGTCTCGAGTTTGAGGTGCGCGCAATGGCACCGGTTGCCGTCGGTCTCGACGGCGAGTCGCTCATGGTGGCGCCACCGCTGCGCTTTGTCTCCTTGCCGGGCGCCCTGCGCGTCCGTGTGCCACGCCACGCACATGGTGTTTCACCCGCGGCGGCGGCAGTCCCACTCACCCGGCGCAGCCTCTGGAGGCTGGTTCGAATCGCGGCCGGCAAGCCGACGGTCGCGCCGTAGCAGAGGTAGCGCGGCAGCTCCGCGATAACTGCCGTTCAAGGGACATTCCCGCACACTCGTGCACGCGAGCGGCGTCTCTCCGGGATGTCGCCTCTGTCACTACAGAGTTGTCTTTATCCCCGACTGCCCGAGCGGCCTCGGGAGCGTCAGCTACCCGCCCGCGCAGCCGGTCGCGTTCTCCTGTTGCGTGAGACGAGCCGCCATCGGGGCGACGATTGAGCGGAAGCGTGCCGGAGCTGCGTTGGTTGCGAGCAGGTTGACGCTCACTGGGGACATGTAGAAGTCGGGTGGCCACCCGGCGTACTGGTCCCCGGCGTGATGCCCGATGCCGACGAGGCCGTGGCCGGCGCGTGTTGCGAGCGTCCACGAGCGAACGATGCCGCCGATGTAACGAGAGCGCGTAAACACGGTGAACTCCGAGTAAAGGCGGGACGTGTGGTCGGACGTCCACTCACAGGTGTGCGGTCCGCCCGTGCCGACACAGACTCTTTGCCCGACGTGGAATCGATGGCCGTCCGCCGTCGGAAGCGCGTAGTCGTGCGCCTGCAGCACCCGCTCGCAACGGCTCACAGACCAGAACTTCGCAGGTGGCGGCGGTGGCGCAGCACCGGCCCACCCGGCCGTCACAAGGACGAGGCTGCACAACACGAGCGTCGCTGCGAGGGAGCGCATCGACCGCAGTGTGACGCATTCGTCACGAGTCGTGAGCCCGCCGGCCCGAGGCACGGACTGGGTGACCCTCGCTGCTGCCCCCGCGAGCAGACCCGCAACGGCGCAGAAGATCGTCGACTTGGCCCTATGCATCCACGCTAAGGAGCGCGTAAAGGCCGCCGGGCTAGCCGAGCCGGGTTGCGCGTCGCACCCCGTCACCACGGCGCTCGAGGTGCAGCGCGTCGATGAGCCCGATCGCCCTGGCGGTGGGGATCATCTTGCCGTCACGGACTGTGGCGAGCCCCTGGCTCGCCATCCACCGCTCCAGGTCTCGCGGCGCGAGGTGGGCGTTCTTCATGCCGGCGCGATTGAGCAGCTCGGTCGCCGTCATCGCCTCGCCGCTCACGGGGCGAGGTTTCCAGCCGGGCGCCGGTGTTGTCCAATCGGGCGCCGAGAGCGCGTCAGCGGGCCTCTGGTGGCCGCACAGGGCGCTGCCCCGATCGCAGCAGCGTTCCGGCCGTGACCGGCAGCTTGTAGAAGCGCCTCGGCGCGAATACCCTCGTGTTGCCGATGGGGAACGAGGAGACGAACAAGAGCGGAAAGAGCACGCCGGGGAGCGATGAGCAGTACCTCACCCCCGTGGACGCCGCCGACGCCGATGAGCTCGACGAGGTCTTGAAGGCCGCCGGGCTCGAAGGAGTCGGCGACGACCTCCGACGCCTGTTTCAGACCGGCGAGGTGCCCGAGGACATCGCCGATGGCGTCGCCGCTGGCATGGAGGCGCTGCGGGCGGCTGCGGTTGAGGCCGCCGAAGATCCAGATGCACCACCGGAGGTCATCGAACTTCGCGATGAACTACAGGAATGGCGCAACGACAGTTCGGAAACACGTCGACGTGAGCTGGAGGGCCAGTAGCTGAGAGTCAGCGTCGCCCGCCGCGTACTGATCCAGCCGGTTAAGCGGAAGCTGCAGATCGACGCCCTCAACCTCCGAAGGGCACAAGGCGGCGACTCTCAACACACAACCAGTTTGGAGCACCACGCTGGCGAGCGCGAGGTGCGGGCCGGCGGGAACCAGGCGCCGCCCGATTCTCCCCCCGACGGTCTGCGGCGTCCAGATGGCCGTTGCGGACGTGGCCGTTCGTGCCCCATTCATGCCCCAAACGTCCGGAATCAGCCTCTAGCGGCCATGCGGAACCGGGGCGCCGGGAACCCGCTCGCTACTTGTGTTCATGCGGTATCGCGGGCATCCGGGAGGGTCGGCGCATATCCACCGGATCACCCTTTCAAGGTGGTAGCGCGGGTTCGAATCCCGCTGGGGGCATCGTGGGGTCAGCGGCCATGCGAGAAGCGCATGGTTGGCGTCCAGGCGCACGCGATCACGTCCTGGCGCACCGCGCGGAACGGTAGCCTCGGCCGGGTGTTCGATCACGTTGGCATCGCCGTCTCGGACCTCGCGGCCTCCGAGCGCTTTTACCGCACCGTCCTGAGCGTCCTCGGCGCCGAGCCCAGCCATGCGGATGCCGAGCTGGTCGAGTGGGACGACTGGGACATCGGGCCGACGGACCGCGAGCACCCGGTGACCCGCGGGCTCCACGTCGGCTTCCGCGCCGGCGACAGAGCGCAGGTCGACGCGTTCTGGCAGGCCGGGGTCGACGCTGGGTACCGCGACGACGGCGCACCGGGGCCGCGCACGCAGTACGGCCCGACGTACTACGGCGGCTTCCTGCTCGACCCAGACGGCAACAGCGTCGAGGCCGTCCACGGTGAGCGCAGCCAGGCGGTCCCGGAGGGGCGGATCGACCACCTCTGGATCCGTGTCCACGACCTCCAGGCGTCGCGTCGCTTCTACGCGACCATCGCCCCGCACGCTGGCATCGTGCTCGGCGACGACGAGCCGGCCCGCGTCCAGTTCGTCGGCCGGGACTACAGCTTCTCGCTGATCGACGACGAGCGCGCGTTGACCAAGCACGTCCACCTCGCCTTCCCCGCCGGCGACGACGCGACCGTGCGCGCGTTCCACGCGGCCGCGCTCGCCGCCGGCTACGAGGACCACGGCGCGCCCGGCGAGCGAGCGGTCTACCACCCCGGCTACTACGGCGCCTTCGTACTCGACCCCGACGGGCACAACGTCGAGGTCGTCAATCACAACCGGGGCTGAGCCCGGAGGGTGCAGGCTCGCGGGACGACGCCTGCTTCCCTGGCACTCCGCGATGCGGGCGCCGCTCGTCGGATCGTCAGCGGATCGTCGCCTTGGCCTTGCGTGTCGGGGACGCCTTCCGTGTCGTGCGCTTCCGCGCCGTCTTCGGCCCGGAGGCACTTTGCCGCGATCCGTTGTCGCCCGATAGCTCGTCCGCGGTGTCGCGCACGCGGGACATCAGGTCGTCGGGGAGCTCCGAGGCGCGTGTCTTCGCCTCGTCGATCACGTCCTTTGCCTGGCGCGAAACGACGTCACTCCTCACGAGTGCGTACAACGCAGCACCAGATGCAGGGAGGACGATCCAGCGCCGTAACTTGGGCCCGCGCTGGGAGCGTCCCTGTGCCGCATCGGCCATGCCGGACAGCCGTTCTGCGTAGTCGATCACCTGTGCCGAGAACTTCTGCACGCCTGCCATTTTTTGGAACCTCCATCGTCGATATCGAGAGAGCGATACCCGAGCGCCGAAACAGGAAACGTGTGGCAGCAGGGTGCTGCTACGTGCGCACGAGTACTGCGTTCCCCGACGGGTCCGTCGCCAACACGCTTTGGTCGACGAGCTCGAGCGGCGCACCGGATCCCGCGAGGCGGTCGGACGCCGCCCGCACGGCGGCCTCGTCCGGCAGCACGACGTCGAACCGCACGAGCCCCCGTGCGCCGGCGGGCGGTCGCGGTGCGCCCGCACCGGCCCAGGTGTTGAGCCCGACGTGGTGGTGGTAGCCGCCCGCGGAGGCGAACAACGCTCCCGGGTAGCCGCGCACCGTGACGTCGAGCCCCAACGCATCGACCCAGAACCTCTCGGCCGGCCCGAGGTCGGCGACCTGGAGGTGAACGTGGCCAAGCACGGTGCCCGCCGGCATGCCGTCGCCGCTGCCGCTGTCGTCCTCCGAGAGCAGGCTGCCGAGGTCGAGCGGCAGCGTGTCCATCCTCAGGGCCCCGTCAGCGATGGGCCACTCGTCGCGAGGTCGGTCGCGGTACAGCTCGATCCCGTTGCCCTCCGGATCGGACAGGTAGAGGGCCTCGCTGACGAGGTGGTCGGAGGCGCCGCTCAGGCGCCAGCCGGTCGCAGCGAGGCGCCGGAGCGCTCGGGCGAGGTCCGCGCGGGTCGGGACGAGAATCGCGAGGTGGAACAACCCGGTCGTGTGCGGCGGCCGTGCGGGCGCGTCGGGATCAGCGTCGAGCTCGACGAGCGGCCGACCGTCGACGCCGAGCGCAACGACGCCGTCGTCGTCGCCCGGGAGCGTGCGCAGCCCGATCGCCTCCTCGTAGAAGCGCTGCAGCCGGTCGAGGTCGCCGACGCGCAGCCTGATCGCCCCGAGATGCGTGGCGGCGGGCAGCTCACCCATCGTCTGCGCGCTTCAGGTCGAGCGCGCACGAGTTGATGCAGAACCGCTGGCCCGTCGGCTGGGGGCCGTCGTCGAAGACATGACCCAGGTGACCTCCGCAGGTCGCGCAGACGACCTCGGTGCGCACCATCCCGTGACTCGCGTCCACGACCGTCTCGACGGCGTCGAGCACGGCCGGCTCGACGAAGCTCGGCCAGCCGGAGCCGGAGTGGAACTTCGCCTCCGAGCGGAACAGCTCGGCGCCGCAGCCGGCACAGCGATATACGCCGGGATCCTCCGTGTCGTTGTAGGCGCCGGTGAAGGCGCGCTCCGTCGCCTGTCGGCGCAGCACGGCGTACTGGTCAGGCGACAGCCGTGCCCGCCACTCCTCGTCGGTGAGCTCGACCTTGCGGGCCAGCTACATCACGACCATCGAGACGGCGATGAACTGCGCGACGGCCGCGGCGACCACGAGCAGGTGGAAGATCTCGTGAAACCCGAAGATGCGTGGAAACGGATTCGGCCACTTGGACGCGTAGATCAGCGCTCCGATGGTGTACAGGCCGCCACCGACGAGCACGAGAACCGCGGCAGCGACCCCAAGGCCGGAGAACAGCTGCGGGACGGCGAGGATCCCCACCCAGCCGATCACGAGGCAGGCGACCCCGCCAAGCCACCGCGGCGAGCCGACCCACAGCAGCTCGGCCACCAGGCCGAGCGCGGCACCCGCCCAGGCCGCCACGAGGACGATCCAGGCGATCGACCCGTCGAACGCGAGGAGCGCGAACGGCGTGTACGACGCCGCGATGAACACGAAGATCATCGAGTGGTCGAGACGTCGCGCCCACATCCGGCGTCCGGCGCTCTTCCACGGAAAGCGGTGATAAAGCGCGCTCGCGCCGAGCATCGCTACGAGCGCGGCCGCGTACACCCACGCCGAGAAGGTCGCGAGCGCACCATCCGCGAGCACGACGAGCATCGATCCGGCCGCAATCGCGGCGAAAAACGCCCACTGGTGGAAGACGCCGCGGAGCGACGGCCTGAGGTCGGCATCCATGCCGACCATTGTCGCATGCGCACGCGGGCAATCGCGGTACGGCACCGCGCAACGTCGCGCCTACACTCAGCGCGAGGGCCGTTAGCTCAGTTGGTAGAGCAGGGGACTTTTAATCCCAAGGTCGCTGGTTCGATCCCAGCACGGCCCATCACGGGTACTCAGTACGGGATCAGCCGACGAGCGCGGGTTCCCTGACGTCGTCGCGGACGCTCTGCTCGAGGAACACGCAGGTCCGCTGGTCGTCGGGAAGGGGTGATCGGCCGAGGCGGAGAACGACGAGCTCGCCGACGTCCGGGACGTCGATCGTCGAACCGACGTCGGGGGCGGGACCGCCAAGCTGGACGAGCCGATAGCCGGTGGTCGTCGATGCGAAGGCGACGCAGCCGAACGACGGCTCCGGGGCGGGCGCGGCGGCGAGGAGCAGCGGGACGCGCGCGGGCGCCGGTACCGCGATCTCGGGTTCCGGCTCCGGTTCCGCCCCGAGCTCCGGCTCCGCCTCAACCTCAGCCTCGGGGTCGGGCGCCTCGTCGACTCGCGGCGTGAGCGGGTGGACCGTCGCCTCCTGGACCGTCGGCGCCTCGGCCGAGCTGTCCTCCAGCCCTGCCATCTGCTCCGCGAGCGCACCCGCGAGCTCGAACTTGCTGATCGCTCCCTGCGCGACGAGAGCCTCGCCGACGCGCTCACCCGTCTCGCGCTGGCGCTGAAGCGCCTGGTCGAGCTGCTCGGGCGTGACGAAGCCTCGCTGCACGAAGATCTCTCCGAGCCGCTGCCAGGAGTCGTTCGAGCGGGCCTCCGCCTCGGGTGTTCCGGCCTGGCCGAGCTCCTCCCACTGCTCGGCCACGACGCTCGCGAGCTCCTGTCGCGAGACGCCGAAGCGCTCGACGAGAATCCGTCCGAGCTGCTCGCCGGTCTCGCGCTGGATCTCGAGCGCGACGCGAATCTGGCTCTCCGAGACGAGACCTCGCTCGACGAAGAGCGTCCCGATCAGGCGCGACGTGAGGGTTGCGGCGACATCCATGTTCCTTGTATCGGCCGCCCCTCGTTCGGGCTGTAGAGGATAAAACGAGGAACCTCAGTCGTCCGCGCACTCCTCCGGTGCGAGCAGCCCCCGCTCGTGCGCGAAGACGACGGCGTGCACCCGGTCGCGGAGCCGGAGGGACGCGAGAATCCGGCTGACATCCGCCCTCACCCTCGCTTCCTCCGCGCCCTGCTCGGCCGCGATCTCTGCGTTCGAAAGGCCCGAGGCGACCTGTCGCAGCAGCTCGAGCTCGTCCGGCGCGAGCTCGTCGAGGGCCGGTGACGGCTCGATCTGGCCCCCGGGCGATCGAGCGAACTCGGCCACGATGCGACAGGTGACGGACGGCGCCAGAAGCTCGTCGCCCTGCGCGACGACCCTGATCGCCTCGACGAGCTGCTCGGGCGGCGTGTCCTTCAGCAGGAAACCGCTGGCGCCGGCGCGCAGCGCCTCGTAGACGTACTCATCCAGGTCGAACGTCGTCAGGATCAGGACGCGGGCGCCCGTGTCGTCGCGCTCGAGCAGCTTGCGCGTTGCCTCGAGCCCGTCGACGTTCGGCATCCGCACGTCCATGAGGATCACGTCCGGAGTGGTCTCGCGCGCCGCAAGGACGGCCTCGAGCCCGTCGGCCGCCTCACCGACGACCTCGAACCCCTGCTCGGCCTCGAGGATCATCCGGAAGCCGTCGCGGACGAGCGCCTGGTCGTCGGCGATCAGGACCCTGGTCGTCACGCGGTGCCCCGGAGCGGAAGGTGCGCACGAACGACATATCCGCCGCCCGACCGCGGCCCCGACTCGATCGAGCCGCCGACGAGCGCAACGCGCTCCCGCAACCCGGCGAGCCCGTGACCGACCCCCTCGCGGCCCGGCTCGGAGCGGCCGTCGTTCGAGATCTCGAGCTCGAGCTCGCGGTCCTTCCACCGCACGGTGACCCACGCATGCGCGGGGCCGGCGTACCGCAGCGCGTTCGTCAGCGCCTCCTGGATGATGCGATACGCAGAGAGATCCACTCCTGGCGGCAGCTCATGGGGCTCGCCCTCGATCTCGATCTCGACCGGGAGCCCGGCCTCGCGCACCGTTCCGACGAGCACGTCTACCGTCCGCATCGACGGCTGCGGAGCGAACTCGGGCATCGCACCCTGCTCGCGGAGCAGGCCAACGAGGCGACGCATCTCGGTGAGCGCCTCGCGTCCGGTCGCCTCGATCACCTCGAGCGCCTGACGCTCGCGTTCCTGATCGGAGCGCAGGAGTCGCCGCACGGCGCCGGCCTGCACCGTCATCACGGAGACCGAGTGCGCGACGACGTCGTGCAGCTCACGTGCGATCCGGCGTCGCTCCTCCGCGACGGCTCGGTCGGCTGCGGCGACGGGGTCGAGCTCGGGCTGCTGTGCCCTTTCCACGGGCTGGACGCTAGACGAACGCATGGGACGTGGCCTCGGGCCGCGTCCCGGTACCGTCGCGGCGTGGAGGTACAGCGCATCGACAATGGGCTGTGGCGGTGGACCGCCCCTCATACGGACTGGAAGGAAGGCGACGACTGGGACCGCGACGTCGGCTGTGTCTACTGGGAGGCGGAGGACGCTGTCGTGCTCGTCGATCCGCTCGTCCCCGCGGACGAGGCGGAGCGCGCGCGCTTTCTCGAGGCGCTCGACCGCGACGTGGCACGGGTTGGCCTGCCGGTCGCGATCCTGCTCACCTGCGAGTGGCACGGACGGAGCCACGCCGAATTGTCGGCGCGACACGACGCGCGGGTCGTCCGGCCGGAGATCGGCGCCTGGCTGCCGCACGGAGTGGACGCCGTCGCCGCGCCCGTCGCCGAGGAGGTCGTGTACTGGCTCGAGCCCGCACGCACGATCGTCCCCGGTGACGTGCTGATCGGCGGCTCAGACGACCTGAGGCTGTGCCCCGCCTCGTGGATCCAGGGCCGTGGCGGCCTCACCCAGCTCAGGCGCGACCTCGCGCCGCTTCTCGAGTTGCCGGTCGAGCGAATCCTCACCTCGCACGGCCCACCCGTTCTCGCGGACGGGCGCGCAGCGCTCGAGCGCGCTCTCGCCTAGCGCGCCGCGTAGGCGGCCAGCGCGTCGACGACCGCGCGCAGCCGCTGGCCCTCGTCGGTGAGCACGTACTCGACCCGAGGGGGACGCGCGTCGATCACGCGTCGTTCGAGCAACCCCGCGCCCTCCAGCTCGAGCAGGCGCTGCGCGAGCGTGCGAGGCGGGATCTCGCCGACGGCCTGCTTGAGCTCGTTGAACCTGCTCGCGCCCTCGGCGGACGCCCAGAGGATCGAGACCGTCCACCGCCCCTCGAGGAGGCCCGCGGCGCGGCGGACCTCCTCGGGCACGGGTGTGCAATGCCTACAGCGCGACATGGTGCGACGACGACGCCGGCTCGAGGGCGAGCCCGAGCACCTCGTCGAGCGACATCACCGGATGGAACGTCAGCTCGTCGCGGACGTGCTCGGGGACATCGTCGAGATCGGCCCGATTGCGCTCCGGAATCACGACGTGCGTGAGCCCTGCGGCGTGCGCAGCGAGCACCTTCTGCTTGAGGCCGCCGATCGGAAGCACGCGACCCTGAAGCGTCAGCTCGCCGGTCATGCCGACGGTGTGCTTCACGGGGCGTCCGCTGAGGAGCGACGCCAGCGCAGTCGCCATCGTTATGCCCGCGCTCGGTCCGTCCTTGGGGATCGCCCCGGCTGGAACGTGGACGTGGAACTTCCGCTCGAACGTGTCCTGATCGATCCCGAACCTGTCGGCCTGCGAGCGCACCGCGGAGAGCGCGATCTGCGCCGACTCCTTCATGACGTCCCCGAGCTGGCCCGTGAGCACGAGGCCCTCACCCGGGACGGCCGTCGCCTCGACGAACAGCACGTCGCCGCCGGTCGCGTTGACCGCGAGCCCCGTCGCGACACCGGGGACGGCAGTTCGCTCCGCCGCCTCGCGGAAGAACTTCTGCCGGCCGAGCGCATCGCGCACCGCCTCCCCGTCGACCTCGACCGGAGTCTCGGTCTCCGAGGAGACGATCTTCGTCGCGGTCTTGCGGAGGATCGACCCGAGCTCACGCTCGAGCTGCCGGACGCCCGCCTCGCGGGTGTACTCCGAGATCACCGTCTCGAGCACGTCGTCCGAGATCGACACCTCGTCGTCGCGGAGGCCGGCCCGCTCCACCTGACGGGGCCAGAGGTACCCGCGCGCGATCGCGGTCTTCTCGTCCGTCGTGTAGCCGTCGAACCGGATGACCTCCATCCGGTCGAGCAGCGGCCCAGGGATCGTCTCGGCCATGTTCGCCGTCGCGATGAAGAAGACCTGGGAGAGGTCGACCTCGACGTCGAGGTAGTGGTCGCGGAAGGTCGAGTTCTGCGCGGGGTCGAGCACCTCGAGCAGCGCCGCCGACGGATCGCCGCGCCAGTCGGCGCCGACCTTGTCGACCTCGTCGAGGAGGATCACCGGGTTCATCGTCTTCGCGTCGCGAAGGGCGCGCACGAGCCTGCCCGGGAGCGCGCCGATGTATGTGCGCCGGTGCCCGCGGATCTCCGCCTCGTCGCGAACGCCACCGAGCGACATCCGCACGAACTCGCGGTTGAGCGCCTTCGCGATCGACTCGCCGATCGAGGTCTTGCCCGTCCCGGGCGGCCCGATCAAGGTCAGGATCGCGCCGGCCCGCTTGTCGACCTCGATGCCGCGCTCCTTGCGCAGCTTGGCGACGGCGATGTACTCGACGATCCGATCCTTGACGTCGTCGAGACCGGCGTGGTCGGCGTCGAGCACGTCGCGCGTGTGGATCGGGTCGAGCACCTCGTCCGAGCGTGTGCCCCACGGGACTGCGAGCAGCCAGTCGAGGTAGCTGCGGATCATCTGCGACTCGGGCGAGCTCTCGCCCATCCGCTCGAAGCGCGCGAGCTCCTTGTCGGCCTGCTCGCGCACCTCCTCCGGCATCCCGGCCTCCTCGATCTTCGTCCGGTACTCCTCGACGACGGACGCGTCGTCCTCGCCGAGCTCCTTGCGGATCGAGTCCATCTGCTTGCGCAGCAGGAACTCGCGCTGCTGCTTGTCCATCCCGGCGTTGACGTCCTCGCGGATCCGCTCCCGGATCTGCATCAGCGAGAGACGCTCGCGCTGGAGCTTGAGTGCCAGCTCTAGCCGCGCCGCGACGTCTACCGTCTCGAGCAGCTCGACCTTCTGGTCGAAACTCAGGTCGGGTGAATAGCCGGACGTGTCGGCGAGCGCGCCCGGCTCGGCGATCGAGCGGACGAAGGCCTGGATACGGCCGTCGTCACCGCGCAGCTCGAGGATCTCCTCGACGAGGGCGCGGTACTCGGTCTCGAGCTCGCGGAGCCGGTCGTCGGCCTTGACGCTGTCGCTCCGCTCCTCGACCTCGACGAAGAGCCGGCCTCGCGCGTCGGTCTCGGCGGCGCCCGCGACACCGCGATGCAGGCCCTCGAGCGCCACTGCCGTCGTGCCGCCCGGCAGCCGGACGCGGTCCGTCACGCGTGCGACGGTGCCCACGGCCGCGTACTCCCCCTCGTGCTTCGGCACGAGCAGAACACGTTCCTCGTCGCCGACGTCGACGGTCAGCGTCACGTTCATGTTTGGGAAGACGACGATGTCGTCGAGTGGGACGAGCAGCAGCTTGCTCACGATCTGGTTCACGCTCCTCTGCGACACAGTTCAGCTAGTTGGTACAAAAAATATAGCTAGTCGCATCAGGGGCGCGTCGATCCTGATCGCACCCGAACCGAACGTTCACAAAGCCCACGCACACCTCCGCTCCAATACCGGCGAGGCGATTCCGTGATCCCGATCCGCCTCCCTGGGATCAAACGGATGGGCCGGCAGCGCACTCCGAGGGCGCACGCTGGCTCGTAGCGAGGGCGCCGGAGGGGCGCCCTCGCGCCTCCTTGCCGATCGCTAGCCTCTAACCGCGGAAGCGGCGCAGGGCCGCGGACGCGACGTCACCTGCGAGCACATCCGAGCGCCGGCCGGCGCCGGCTCCGCGATGCGTCATGACGGCCGCGACGAAGAGCCCGCCACGCCACGCGACGAGCCCGGCATCGTGCCGCGCCGAGTCGACCCAGCCGGCCTTGTGCAGCACCAGCACCCCCGGCCGAGCGTGCGCGACGCGGCCGAGCTTGCTGCGAGCCTGCACGTGAGCAAGCAGGTAGAGGAGGTAGCGCGCCTCGGCCGCGTCGAGCCCGGTGCGCGGACGCCCCAGCGGGCCGAGGCCCGCGCTCGCAAGCCAGACCGCCCGATGGAGCTGGGCAAGGTCGAGGGCGGTCGTCGACTTGCCAACGCCCCACGCGGGCTGCGAGACGACGCTCAGCGGCACGCCCCGAGCGGCTGGCTCGCGCGTCGGCTCGAGCGACGTGCCGAGCAGGTAACCGCCGTACATTTCGGTGCGCTCGAGCCCGATGGACCGCATCAGGGCGTTGACGCGCTGGCCTCCACCGCTCGTGGAGCCCCCGAGCGCGACGAGCGTCGAATTCGCCGCTGCGTTGTCGGAGGCGATCAGCATCCCCCGCATGAGGCGGTCGGCTCTGCTGCCGAGGCGCGGCGGCCCATCGGTCTGTGCCAGGTAGGCGACGGCGATCGCAAGCTTGAGCGTCGACGCGGCGGGGAACGTCGCTCGGGCGTTCCACGCCGCGGCCTGGCCGGTACCGAGGTGTTCGACGTAGACGCCTGCCGTACCCGAGAAGCGCGCGACGAGCTGCTTCAGCTCCCGCTGCAGGGGCTCGTCGAGTCGCGGCGAGCGCATGCGGGGTCGGGCCGCGCGAGGCAGGCCGAGCACGGGCCGGACGGTGCTGCCTGCGCGGCGGCCGCGGACGTCGACCGTCTCGACCCGAACGCTCACCTCGCGCGGCGGAAGGTCGACGTCGAGCGTGAACTCGCGTCCTTCGAGTCGGCGCTTCGCCACGACGCGACCGTCGACGCGGACGAGCACGCGTACCGCACCTCGCGCCGCTCGACCGCTTACGAGGCCGAAGGACGCCTGGTGCGCGACGGGCCGCTCGAGCACAAGGGGCGCCGGCGGAGGCGGCGGCGAGTCGATCACGAGCGAACCGTAGCCTTGACGGCGCCGTGCCGATTCTCGCCCACCTCGACCTCGACGCGTTCTTCGCGGCCGTCGAGGAGCTCGAAGAACCGTCCCTTCGCAGCCGGCCGCTCGTGGTGGGCGGCGACCCGCACGGACGAGGCGTTGTGGCGACTGCGAACTACTTCGCGCGGCGGTTCGGGATCCGCTCCGCGATGAGCGCCGCCGAGGCGCTTCGCCGCTGCCCGGAGGCCGTCTTCGTGCGCCCTCGCCACACGCTCTACCGGCAGTACTCGCAGGCCGTCTGGACCGCGGTGGGCGAGATCGTTCCGCGCGTCGAACGCACGGGCATCGACGAGGGCTACCTCGACCTCGGCAGCGTGCTCGAGTCCTTCTCGGGCGCGCGGCGGATCGCCGAGGCCGTCCAGGTTGCCGTCCGGGGCGCCACGTCTCTCACGTGCTCGCTCGGAGTCTCGACCGCGAAGGTCGTGTGCAAGGTCGCCTCGGACCGCAGGAAGCCCGGCGGGATCACGGTCGTGCCGCCCGGCCGTGAGGCGCGCTTCCTCGCGCCGTTGCCGACGCGCGTCCTGCCCGGTGTCGGGCCGCGCGCCGAGGAGCGGCTCTCGGCGGCGGGGATCGCGACGATCGGCGAGCTCGCCGCGCTCCCCGACGCTGCGCTCCGGGCCGTGCTCCCGGGCCAGGTCGGCCGGCTCCTACGTGACAGGGCGCGCGGGATCGATCCGCGCGATCTCGAGCTCGACGCCGAGCGGATCTCGATCTCGACCGAGGAGACGTTCGAGCGCGACCTGACCGATCGCGCCGCACTGCACGCGGAGCTGCACCGGATGGCAGCGGAGGTCGCCGGGTATCTGCGGCGCGACGGGCTGTCCGCGCGCACCGTGACCACGAAGCTTCGCTACGCCGACTTCTCGCTGCGGTCGCGCTCCACGACCCTCGCGACGCCGATCGACGAGCCGGACCGGATCGCGGATCTCGCGTGCCGGCTGCTCGATCGCGGTCTCCGCGACCGGCCGGGCGCACTGCGTCTCGTGGGTGTCGGCGTGTCAGGGCTCACGAGCGTCCGTCAGCTCACCTTCGACGAGCTGTGACGCCCGCGGGGCGAGCGATCGTGCCAGGCACGTAGCCACGTCCGCCCCGGACATGTCGGGGCTGGTCAGGAGCGATCCGAGAGGGCCTAGCGGTCATGCGGTTCGTACCCCGGCGAAAGCCCTATGGGGGCTGAATTCGGTGCCAGGCACGAAGACACGTCCCGCGCAGCGATGTCGTTCGAGGCATATCGAACGCTCAGGTTCGAAGCAGCGGGCGCGTCAGGCACGTTGGCCCGCCGTCGCCCTTGCGGGAGATCTCGTCTCCTTTGTACGTGACGACGTCGACGCCGGCGCGCTCCATCCGCCGCCGGGTCTCGTCGTTGCCCTCGAGGGCGAGCGCTCTCCGCGGCCCGAGCGCGAGGACGTTCGGCCCTTGGGTCTCGAACTCCTCGTCGGGCACCTCGACGACCTCGATCCCGCGCTCGGCAAGGAGCCACATGAGCCTCGTCGGAGCGATGCGGGGATACACGAGCGCCAGATCGCGATCGAGCGGCGAGATGAACGACATGAGGTGCATGACCTCGCCGGCGCCGTTCCAGTGCGGGAGATCGAACGCGATCACCTCCACGCCGGGGAACGCGTGCCGCAGCGCGTCGAGCGACTTCGGGTTCGTGCGGTAGCCGATCCCGACGAGCAGCGTGTCGCCGTCGAGCCAGACGGTGTCGCCGCCCTCGACCGTAGCCGGGAGCGCGATGCGACCCACCACGGGCACTCCCGCTCGCTCGAGCGCCGCCACGGTGGCCTCCGGCTCGCCGCGCCGCCCGACCTTGCCCGGCAGAAGCAACACCGCTCCCTCGCGCCCCACGAGCGTCGGGTCGTACGTGTAGAGCGCGTCGGGGTTCCCGGGATCGTGCTCCGAGACGACGACCTCGGCGCCTGCATCCGAGAGGAGCGCGCAAAACGCCTCGTGCTCAGCCTGCGCCGCGGGGATGTCCGGCGGTGCGCGCCAGCCGTGCGCCTCCCAGTTCGCGGCGTCTTCGGGAAGGGGACGGCGAACGAGCACCCGTTGCAGCTCGCCCCACATCGATGCGCTCCCGAAGCCGGTCACGGCGGCGGAGGCTAGCCGACCGCGTTCGCCGGTCGGCGGTCGTCGAGCAAGACCGCGCGCAGCGCGTCGACGCACAGCATTCCCATCGCGACGCGCGTGTCCCGCGTCGCGCTGCCGAGATGCGGCGTGAGGACGACGTTCTCGAGTGAGAGAAGCCCCTGCTCGACTTCGGGCTCGCGCTCGAAGACGTCGAGCGCGACGCCTGCGATCTTGCCTTCGCGCAGCGCGTCGACGAGCGCCGCCTCGTCGACGATTGGCCCGCGGGACGTGTTGACCAGCACGGCGGTCGACCGCATGGCCTCGAGCTCGTCGGCGTCGATCAGATGGTGCGTCTCGTCCGTCAGCGGCACGTGGATGCTCACGATGTCGGCCTCCGCGATCAGACCCAGGAGATCGGCGTCCCGTCCGGCGAAGGTCGTGTGCGCGCCGAACGCCTCCGCGAGCCGCGCCGTCTCTTGCCCGATCCGGCCCGGGCCGACGATCAGAAGCCGCTTGCCGTCGAGGCTGGAGCCGAGCATGAACTCGAGCGAGAACTCCCACGCACCGCCGCGCCGGACGAGGCGGTCACCCTCGGCGATGCGGCGGAGGAGGGCAAGCATCAGGCCGACTGCAAGCTCGGCGGTGGTCCGCGTGAGCACGTCGGGCGTGTTGGCGACCTCGACGTTGCGCTCCTTCGCAGCGGCCAGGTCGATGTTGTTCACGCCCACTGCGTAGTTCGCCACGACTCGTAGCGCCGGTCCCGAGCGGTCGAGGAACGCCTTGTCGACCGTCGTCGTCAGCAGCGAGACGATTCCGTCCACGCCCTCGGCCGTGTCCACCAGCTCGAAGTCGGCCTCGAGCGCGGCGGTCACCTCCGCGGGCACCGACCCCGTGACGTGAACCCGCGGCGCCACCTACGACGACAGAACGCGCGGGCGGTGCCCTGCCGAGTAGACGTCCTTCCGCAGGATCAGCCCGTCTTCGAAGGGGAATATGTCGATCCCGTCCCACTCGAGCCGCCGTCCGTCCTGATCGGTGGCGGACGCCGTCCACTCGCTGACCACGAGCCCGTCGCGCACGTAGAGCCGTCGCCCTCGAAACGCGAGGTCGGGCCAGTTGGCGAAGATCCGCCCGATGTGCTCGCGCACGTCGGCGCCCTCTGCACATTCGCCGGCAGTGTGGTTCTCGAACACCATCCCGGGCGCGTGGAACGAGACGATCGTTTCGAGATCCTGCGCGTTCCACGCGTCGTTGTACCGCTCGATGAGCCGTTCCAGCTCCGCGACGGAGTTCGCGTCGGCCATGGCGCGAGTATGTCAGCCCGATCCCGTCGGCCTCTACTTTCACGAAAGGAGTCGAGGCAGCGTGTAACGAGGCGAGTACGACACTCGAACTGCGGGTAGTGACCCCTCGAGTCCAGGGATACCCGATTGGAAAGGCATATTCATGCGTAGAAGCACCCCGCTTCGCCTGACCCTCGTCTCGGCGCTGCTCGGCGTCGCCGTCTTCGCAGGGCAGGCAGCGAGCAGTGTGAGCGTCGCGCCCGCCGCGGACAGCGCTCACGACCAGGTCGCGTGCCCCGACGGGCCCGACGCCCTCGCCCGCGTCAAGGACGGGGCAAAGGCACCGGAGCCCGATCTCTATCCGAAGAACCAGGCCAACGCCTACGGCGCTCTCGACGACCTGCCGACGTTGACGAGCGGGAGCGTCAGCATCCCGACCGTGTTCCACATGATCTCTGATCAGGAGAACACACCCGACGAGAGAGCGCGTTGGGAGGGCCTGATCGCCGCCCAGATGGAGGTCCTCAACGACTCGTTCTCCGGCGAGACCGCCTCCGGAGCGGCCGACACCCCGTTCCGCTTCGACCTCACGCAGATCACGTGGTCCGTGAACGCCGAGTGGTATACGGTCGTTCCCGGCAAGGGCGGCGTCGAGCGGGACATGAAGCGGTCGCTCTACAGCGGCGACGCTCGGACGTTGCACGTGTACGCCGCCAACATCGGCGGCGGCCTGCTCGGCTGGGCCTACTTCCCGAAGGGCTACAACCACGGCCGCGACTTCATAGACGGCGTCGTCATCCTCGACGAGTCGATGCCCGGCGGCACGGCGGGAAAGTACGCGTTGGGCGACACGCTGACCCACGAGGTCGGGCACTGGCTCATGCTGGAGCACACGTTCGCGCACGGCTGCTCGGCTTCGGGCGACTGGGTCACCGACACCCCGGCAGAGGCCAATCCGCAGTTCGACTGCCCTGTGGGCGCCGACACCTGCACCGACCCGGGTCTTGACCCGATCACCAACTTCATGGACTACACGCAGGACTCCTGCATGAACATGTTCACACCGGGCCAGGCCGACCGGATGAGCGATGCCTGGCTGCAGTTCCGCGCGGGCGGAGGCAAGCACTGATCCGCTGACGCAATGGGAGGGCCTTACCGGCTCGCGGTAGGGCCCTCCCGACTCACATGCCCCGAGAGCCATTCGACCGCGGCCGCCCACCCCGGCCGGCTCGGATCGATGACGTCGAAGTGATCGGCGCCGGCCAGCTCGAGCAGCTCGGCGTCCGGATCGAGTGCGGCGTACTCCCGGCTCTGGGTGGGCGGGACGATGTCGTCGGCGTCGCCGTGCACGAGGAGCTGCGGCACGCCGAGCGGGGCGAGAGCCGCCGGCGACGCCGCCCCGTAGCGCTCGGGCGCCGCGTCGAACGACCCGACCAGGCCCGCCACCGCGCCGCCGCCGAGATCGTCCCGCCAGCCGCGCTCGAGGTCGGAGACGGCGGCCTGCGCGACGACAGCGATGGGCCTCACCTTGGGCTCGGCGCCGGGCAGCCCTCCCGCGATGCGCCCCCGCCCAGCGAGCCAGAGCGCGAGGTGGCCCCCCGCAGAATGGCCGCACGTGACGACGCGTGAGGGGTCGACGTCGTCCAGCTCCGCGAGGCGGTCGGCCGCAGCGGCGACGTCTTCGAGCGTGCCCGGCCATCCGCCACCCTCCTGCCCGACACGCCGGTACTCGATGTTCCACGCGGCGATCCCGCGTGCCGCGAGGTCGATCGCGAGCGGCGTCATCAGCGTCCGGTCCCAGCCGGTTCGCCAGAACCCGCCGTGGATCAGGACGACGCACGGCCACGGCCCTCCGTCCCGGGCGGGGAGGTGGAGGTTGGCGACCTGGTCGGAGTGGTCGCCGTACGCGATGCACGGCGCAGGCGGAGGCGTGGACCGGGCAAGTAACACTGTGTTGCTTGCCCGCTCTCACCGCGCATCGCGTATTCACGCGAGCAACGCGCGGTGGCGGGTCAGCGCGTCGAGCAACCGATCGACGTCCTCCTCGACGTTGTAGAGGTGGAGCGCGACGCGAAGCTTGTCCTCGCGCATCGAGACGACGATCCGCTCGGCGGCCAGTGCCGCGACGAGGGCGTTCACGTCGGTCGAGCGGACGCACACGAGCGGGCCGCGGCGCGCGGGGTCGCGCGGAGTTGCGACCGTCGCCTCCAGCTCGTCGAGCCCGTCAAGGAGACGGTCGGCGAGCGCGCGCACGTGCGCCTCGATCGCCGGGACGCCGGCACGCTCGACGAGCGCCAAGCCCGCGACGCCTGCGTAGAGCGCGGGCACCGGTGGGGTCCCCGAGTCGAAGCGTCGGGCGCTCCGGTGGGGCGAGTAGTCGTCGATCGACATCGCGAAGATGTCCTCGTCGGCGAACCACCCGGTCTGCGTGGGATAGAGCGATGCGTAGACCTCGGGCCGCACCCACATGAACCCGAGCCCGGCCGTCCCGAGGAGGTACTTGACGGTGCCGCCCGTGACCACGTCGGCGCCGAGCCGGCCGATATCGAGCTCCACAGCCCCGCAAGCCTGATAGCTGTCCGCCAGGACGAGTGCGCCGGCGGCATGGGCGGCCTCCGCGATGGCGGCGACATCGTGACGGTGGCCGGACCGGTACGAGAGCGTCGTGCAGCAGACGAGCGCCGTCCGCTCGTCGATCGCCTCCACGAAACGCTCCGGCGGGCTCGTCCCGTCGGCGTCCGTGCCGACCCGAACGACCTCGGCGCCGCGGAGCTCCTGGGCGTGCGCGATCTGCCCGACGGTCGGGAACTCGTATTCGCTGATCACGATGCGGTTCCGCTCGGGGTCGAGTGGAAGAGCCGACACGAGCGCGCTCACGCCCTGCGAGACCGAAGTCGTGACCGCGACGTCGTCGGGCGCCGCGTGCAGGACCTTTGCCACAGCGGAGCGGAACGCCTCGTTGCGCTCTACCCAGAAGTCCCACTCGGCGCCGTTGGAGTCCCACCCGGCAAGCCACTGCTCGACGGCCTCGCGCACCGACGTGGACAGCGCACCCTGCGAGCACGAGTTGAGATACGTCGCGCTCTCGAAGATCGGGAACTCGCCACGGATCGCCTCGCCGATGGCTCGAGATTGGGTCTGCGAAGCTGACATCGGTCTCCTCGGTCCTAGAGGTTGGGCGGCGTCGTGACGCCGATGAAACGCGCTTCACCCTTCCCGATGTTGCGGAAGGAGTGCGGTACGTCCGCGCGGTAGTGCGCACTGTCGCCGGGGCCGAGCTCGATCGGATTGCCGTCTCCTACTGTCAACTCGACCGTCCCGTCGACCACGAGCACGAACTCCTCCCCGTCGTGGCGGGCCGGCTCGGCCATCGCACCGCCCTCTGCGTAGACGTTCACCACGGGCAACATGCGGTGCGTTCCGTCCCTCGTCAGCATCTCGATCGCGATCCCCTCGTCGACGAGGCGTAGGGATCGGCGCTGGTCGCGGCGCACGACCTGCACCGTCGCCGGGTCAGGCGCCTGGACGAGGTCGGCGATGCTGACGCCGAACCAGCGGACGAGGCGCATCAGCCGGCTCACCGTGATGTCGCTCTGCCCTTTCTCGACCATCGAGAGGAAGGAAGCGGAGATCCCCGTTCCCTCCGCGACGTCCGCGAGCGACAGCCCGCGCCCTCTCCGGAGCTCCCTCAGCCTCGGGCCGAGCCCAAGCTCGGCCGGGGCACCGTTGCTAGGCCGTCGGTGCCCCGCCTCCCCGACGCGCGGCTCGACGCTCACGCCACACTCCTCTCGATCCGCTCGCGAAGCATCAGGATCTCCGTGTTATGCGAGGTGGTCAGGCGGTTCCACCGGTCGTCATCCAGCGACTCCGTCCGCCAGGCGAGCAGGATGACGAGGCTCCGGCGGGCGTCGCCGCCGAGGTCGTCTCCCCCGACGACGCGTGCCGCGATGCGGCGCACGAGATGGTCTGGGTCGACTCCCACCTCGTAGTCGACCGTGAGGGTCGCCGTGTCCGGGCGCGCCCTGACGAAGGTTGCGGCGCCGTCGAACAGCGAGGTCCCGCGCACGACGTCGCCGTCACCCAGCCGGGTGTCCCAGCACCCAAGTGCCCATTCCCCGATTCGCTCCGCATCGGCGAGGTACGCGAAGGCGTCCGCCGCGGACGCGTCACAGAGCGCCGAGACACAGTGGGCGAGGCTTCGATCGGTCATCGAGGCGGTCCGTCGGGTGCCTCGCGGCACCCGACGGACGGGTTCAGGTGCTACTTCCGGATCCTCAGCGTGCGGACGACGTCCTGCTTGCCGTCCTTGTAGGAGTAGACGTTGTAGAGCGCCGCGGTGAGGTCGCCCTTCGCGTCGAAGTCGACCGGCCCGCCGACTCCCTCGTAATTGATGTCCTTCCCGGCGCGAACGGCCCTGATCGCCGCCGAGAGATTGAGGTACGTGTACGTCCGTCCGGGAACGGAGGAGACACGCTGGATGTGCTTCACGATGTCCGAGCCCCTCGAGGAGTCGGCTGCCAGCGCGGCGAGCACACAGATCAGCGCCCCGTCGAAGTTGTTCAGCTCCAGCGTCTGCCGATCCTTCGTTCCCGGCGAAGTCGTGAACAGCCGGTGGAACGCCTCGCCGGCCTTCGTGCCGGTCACGGAGCCCGCCACGGTGCCGCGTGCTCCTTCGAGCGACGCCGTCGGGATGAACGATGGAATCGTCGCGGGCCAGCCGCCGGCGACGAACAGCTTGCGCCCGTTGAATCGGCCGGTGCGGAGCAGTGCGGAGCCGATCTTCGCGTAGTTCGCCGGAAAGTCGAGGATGACGTACGCGTCGGGATTCCCCTGGACGATGTCGTCGGCCTCCGAGTTGTAGCTCGCAGCCGTCGGGTCGTACAGGAGCGGTCCCCGGACCTGCATGCCCGACCGCTCGAGCGCCCGCTTGAGCGGTGGCAACAATCCAGTGCCGAAGGCGTCGTTACGCCCCGCGAGGGAGATCGTCTTCCCGGCGCCCATCTCCTCCCGGATCAGGCGCGCCAGGATGGGCGCCTGCAGCGTGTCGGAGGGCATCGTGCGGAAGTAGTAACCGTTGTCGGCCAGGTCGGTCAGGGCCGGGCTCGAGTTGTTCGGCCCGATCTGCGGAACGCGGGCGGGAACCGTCGCGGCCTGCGCGATGGCGATCGAGCTCCCCGAGGTCAGCGCGCCGAGGATGCAGTCGGCGCCCTTGGTGATGAGCTTCCGCGCCGCGTTCACGCCGCCCTCTGGCGTCGTTGCGTCGTCGGCGTACTCGATCTGGAGCTTGACGTCGTTGACGCCCGCCTGCCGCAGCGCCCGGTTGGCCTGCTGGACCGCGAGCCCCGCGGACTTCGCGTACGCGGGACCGAACACGGCAGACGCGCCCGTGAACGGCACGACAACGCCGATTCGGAGCGTAAACCCGGCCTGGCCCCGACCGCTCGCAGTCGTCGCGGCGACTGTCACAGCGAGCACCGCGACCAGCGAGAGCGCAGCGGCGAGCTTGGTGAACCGACTCATGAGAACCCTCCTCTTTCGGCGCCGTATGCGTGGTGCGCGACCGCATGCCGGCCCAGGTCAGACCCCGTGCGCGTCAAATCGCGCGTCTTCGAGCGCATCGCGGGCAACGTACAAGATCCTGAATCCGATTTCAATATCTGCGCGATCGGTCTGGTAGCCTCGTGCGCCGTGGAGTACCCGGCACCCGGCTTCGACCCGCCGTACCGGGTCATGCTCCTGATGGCGGCCACGGACGGCTGGTTCGACGCCGACCCTTCTGAACGAGAGGTCGCGACCGACGAGCTGTCCCGTCTCCTCCGCGAGACGGAGGAGCGCGGCGCTCGCCTCCTTGCGTCGTTCGACGACGACCTGTTCCTGAGCGGCCAGCCGGCGCCGCTGCCGTACACGATCCACATCCTGTACGACGTCGACGACCTCGCGCTGATTGTCGACCTCGTGCATCGGCTCCGGACGTCCGACCTCGCCCGCTTCCTGCGGCTCGAGGCGCGGATCGGCCGGCCGCTGTTCGTGCTCGACCGCTAGCGTCGGGTCAGGCTGTCGCGTCGATCCGGCCGCGACCGCCGAGGTACAGGTCGGCGACCTTCGGGTCCCGCACGAGCTCCGGGCCTGGGCCCTCGAACCGCGTCTGGCCGGTGTCGAGCACGTAGCCGCGGTGGGACATCTCCAGGGCGCGGCGCGCGTTCTGCTCGACCATCAGCACGGCGATCCCACCGGCGTTGATCTCGGCGATCTTCTCGAAGATGAGATCGACGGCGACGGGTGAGAGCCCGGCGGACGGCTCGTCGAGCAGGAGGACGTCCGGCTCGGCGACGAGCGCCCGAGCCAGAGCGAGCATCTGTCGCTCACCGCCCGAGAGCGTCCCCGCAGCTTGTCGCCGCCGCTCGGCGAGCCTCGGGAACAGCGCGTACATGGCCTCCGCGCGCTCGCCCGACAAGGCGGAGCGTCGCGCGAGCCCGCCCAGCTCGAGGTTCTCGTCGACCGTCAAAGAGGGGAACACGTTGTCACGTTGGGCGACATACCCGACTCCGCGAGCAACGATCCGGTGCGGCTTGAGACCGGTGACGTCAGCTCCCCGCAGTCGCACGGATCCCCTCCACGGACGCAGAAGCCCGATCACCGCTTTGACGAGCGTCGACTTCCCGGCCCCGTTCGGCCCGACGATCGCCACCATCTCTCCCTCTTCGACGCGCACGTCGAGGCCGTTGAGGATCGGGACGTCTGCGAAGTACCCGACCTCGATGTCCGTCACATCGAGCACGGCCTCCGGGTTCACGTCAGGCCTCCGACCGCTGCGGTGTGGAGGCGCCGGCGCCCAGATAGGCCTCGATGACCCGCGGGTCACGTCGGATGACCTCGGGCGCGCCGGTGACGATCACGCGGCCCTCGGCCATCACCACCACGATGTCCGAGTGGCGCATCACCACCTCCATGTCGTGCTCGACGAGCAGGATCGTCAAGCCACGCTCGACCCGCAAGGCCTCGATGTGCTCGAGCAGCACTCTGCCCAGAGTCGGGTTGACGCCTGCGAGCGGCTCGTCGAGAAGGAGGATCCGGGGCTCGAGCATGAGCGCCCGAGCGAGCTCGAGCAGCTTGCGCTGCCCGCCCGAAAGCGTGCCGGCATAGTCACTGGCCTTGTCGGCGAGGCCGAACACGTCGAGCGTCTCGAGCGCGCGCTCGCGAGCGGTCCGCTCGGCCGACCGCCAGGCCGGCCGGAGGACGGAGAGCACGAGACGCTCACCCGGATTGTTCGGCGCCGCGAGCAGCATGTTGTCGAGCACCGACATGACGGAGAGAGCCTTCGTGAGCTGGAACGTGCGCACCATTCCCTTGCGCGCGATGGCATGCGGGCTCGAGCCGTAGACCGAGCGCCCGTCGAGCCGGACATCGCCGCCGTCGCCGCGCTCGAAGCCGGTGACGACGTTGAACAGTGTCGACTTGCCTGCGCCGTTGGGGCCGATCAGGGCGGTGATCGAGCCGGGTGCCACGGTGAAGCTCGCCGCGTCGACCGCCTGCACGCCCGCGAACCGCTTGCTCACCCTCTCGACGGAGAGCAGCGCCTCACCGGGCACGGAGGGTCAGCTCCTGACGTTTGCCGAACAGCCCCTGCGGACGGAAGACCACGAGCAGCATCAGGACGAGCCCGACGATCATGAACCGGAGCGCGGCAATGCGCGCGTCCGACAGGGGCAGCTCGATGTACCTCGTTGCCTCGAGCACGAAAATGAGGAAGAACGAGCCGACCACAACGCCGAAGTAGCTCCCGAGGCCGCCGAGGATGACGATCACGTAGGCGTACGCGGTGAGCACCGGGTCGAAGCTCGCGGGCGACAGGATCGAGATGTTGATCGCGAGCATGTAGCCGGCGATGGCGGCGAGGGCAGCCGCGATCGACAGCGACTGCAGCTTGTAGACGAACGTGTTCTTGCCGAGCGCGCGTGCGGCGTCCTCGTCCTCGCGGATCGCCCGCAACACACGTCCCCATGGCGAGCGCACCATGAGCGCCACGAGCACGGTCAGCACCAGCAGGATCGCGAGGTTCACGAGCAGCAGTGGAAGCAGGAACCGCGGCGCGATCCCGATGCGTTCGAGCCAACCGTCGATCCGAACGGAGGCGTCGGTCCACGAGTCTCCGTATCCGAAGAGCCCCAGATTGCCGCCGGTGAGCCCGTCCCAGTTGTCCGCGACGATGCGGACGATCTCGCTGAACGCAAGCGTCGAGATCGCGAAGTAGTCGGCGCGGAGGCGCAGCGAGGGAAGCCCGACCAGGAGCGCCGCGGCGATCGCGACGGGAATCCCCAGGACGAGCGCCAGCCAGAACGAGAGCCCGGACTTCACGACCAGGATCCCCATGGCGTACGAGCCCACCGCCATGAAACCGGCCTGGCCGAAGTTCATGATCCCGGTCGTCCCGACATTCAGCTGGATGCCGAGCGCGAACACGCCGTACGTCGTGGCGAGCACACCCACGTTGATCCAGAAGTCCTCGTTCGCGAGGAACGAGAAGGACACGGCGAGCACCTCGATCATCGGTCGACAGGCCTCCCTCGTCCGAACAGCCCCTGCGGGCGGATGAGGAGAACGAGAATGAGGGCGCCGAAGCCGACCGCGACCTTGAGCGAGGGGTCGATAACGAGCGTCGACCACTCCTGAACGAGGCCGATCAGCAGCCCTCCAGCGAGCGCGCCGTATGCGTTGCCGATGCCGCCGACGACGACCGCAGCGAAGATGCTCAAGATGAGCGTGAAGCCGAGGTTCGGGTTCACGCTCCCGGCAGGGAGGGCGTAGAAGATGCCCGCCAGGCCGGCGAGCCCGGCGCTTGCCGCCCACGTGATGAGGACGACCCGGTCGGTGTCGATGCCCGTCGTCTCCGAGAGCTGCACGCTGTCCGAGAGAGCGCGGGCCTGCTTGCCGAGCAGCGTGTAGCGGAGGACCACCGCCACGGCGGCGATCGTCAGGATGCCGAGGACCGTCACGATCAGCTCCGTCCGGCCGATCCGCAACTCGCCGATGTTGACGCTCGCTGTGACGTTCGCTCCGGATCCGCGATCCTCGGGGCCGGCGACGAACGCGATCGCGTTGCGCATGAAGAACGCGAGCCCGAGCGCGAGAAGGAGCAGCTGAAGCTCGCCGACCCGCCTGCGGCGAACCGGCCGCCAGAGGCCGAGCTCCAGGACGAGGCCGAGGACGGCGGTCGCGACGACACCGAAGACGACGGAGAGCGCGAGCGGGAGCCCGAGCGCATTACCCAGGATCAGCATGTACGCGCCGAAGGTGAGGAACTCGCCGTGCGCGAAGTTGACGAGCCGGAGTACGCCGAAGATCAGCGTCAGGCCGACCGCGCCGAGCGCGAAGTAGTTCCCCGCGACGATCCCGTTGATCGTCGCTTGCGCGATCTCGCGCCATCCTTCGACGAGCCCGAGGACGACGCCGACTGCGACGAGGCCCCAGGCGAGCGTGGCCAGCGGATGGCGGCGGATCGGGTCGAGCAGGCTGGCCGCGTCGAATCGATCATCCGTCGCGGGAAGCTCTGACATGACAGCGCCGATTCAAGCACGGCTGGGGACTGGCATCGGACGTGCCTGTCCTCCGTGACGCTCTGCTCCCTCGTGACCGTCGCTGGGGACAGACCCCTTCGGGGTCACTCCCCCGATGGGTCAGTCCCCGCAGGCAGTCCTACCGGCCAAGGTACGCCTTTCGCAGGTCCTCGTTCTCGAGCAGGTCTGCGGCCTTGCCCTCGAGCACGATACGGCCGGTCGAGAGGACGTAGCCGCGGTCTGCGATCGAGAGCGAGACGTTCGCGTTCTGCTCGACGATGAGCATCGCCACCCCAGAGTCGTTGACCTGCTCGATGATCTCGAAGCTCCGCTCGACAAGAATCGGAGCGAGGCCCATCGACGGCTCGTCCATCAGGAGCAGCTTGGGCTTCGACATCAGGGCGCGGCCCATCGCGACCATCTGCTGCTCGCCGCCGGATAGCGTCCCGGCGAGCTGCGAGCGCCGCTCGTAGAGGAGCGGGAAGAGCGAGTAGACGCGCTCGAACTCCTCCTTCAGATCCGCGCGAGGACGGAGGTACGCGCCCATCTCGAGGTTCTGAAGCACGGTCATCGGCCCGAAGAGCCGCCGGTTCTCGGGGACGATCGCGAGCCCGCGGCGGATGCGATGTGCCGTTGGCAGCCGGGTCACGTCCTCGCCGCCGAGGAGCACCTGGCCCGTCCGCGGCCGCACGAGGCCGAGGATCGTCTTCAGCGTCGTCGACTTCCCCGACGCGTTGCCGCCGAGGAGACACACGAGCTCGCCCTCGCGAACGAGGAGGTTCGAGTCCTGGAGAATGTGGATCTGGCCGTAGTACGTGTTGATCCCGTCGAGCTGGAGCAGCGGCGCGGGCTCGGTCGCGGCACTCACTTGCGCGCCATCCCGCCTGTTCCGAGGTATGCCTCGACGACGCGTGGATCCGTCGCCACGGCCTCGAACGTCCCCTCGGAGATCTTCACGCCGTGGTCGAGCGCGACGACGCGATCCGAGATCCCCTCGACGACGTGCATGTCGTGCTCGATCACGAGGATCGTGTAGCCGCCTTCGGTCCGCAGCTTGCCGATCAGCTCGGTGATCTCCTGCGTTTCCCGGGGGTTCATCCCCGCGGCCGGCTCGTCCAGCAGTAGCAGGCGCGGCTTCGTCGCGGTCGCGCGTGCGATCTCGAGTCGCCGGCGATTCGCGTACGAGAGCGAGTAAGCGGGCTGGTCCCAGCGGTACCCCATCAGGCGCTCGCCGAAGAACGCGAGCCGCTCCTCGGCGAGCGCGCGGATCTCCCGCTCCTCGCGTCGCTGGCCCCGTGTGCGGAGCATCGAGCGCAACGGCCCCGCTCCGGTGTGCCCGTAGGCGGCGGCCATGACGTTCTCCCGCACGGTCATGTTGAGAAACAGCCGGAGCGTCTGGAACGTCCGCGCGATCCCGCGGCGGGTGATCCGATGCGGGTCGAGCCCCTTGATGCTCTCCCCCTCGAACACGATGTCGCCCTCGGTCGGCTCGTACACGCCGGTCACGAGATTGAAGAGCGTCGTCTTGCCCGCCCCATTGGGGCCGATCACCGAGACGATCTCGCCCTCGTCGACGTGGAGGTCGAGCCGGTCGACGACCCTCAGTCCTCCGAACGACATCGAGACCTGCTGCAGGTCGAGGAGCCGCGTCGCCATCACACGATCTCCACGCGCTTCTCGCCGAGCAGGCCTTGCGGGCGCGCGATCATCATCGCGACGAGGAGCGCGCCGAGCACGATGAAGCGCGTCGACTCGGGCTGCTGGAGCATGACGTTCTCCCAGACGAAGGCCGCCAGATAGAGCGTCGGCACCATCAGCGCGATCCTGGCCCAGCCCCGGACGAGCGTCAGCACGAGTGCCATCGCGACGAGGCCGATGTAAGCGACCGGCGCGACCCAGCTCGCGAGCTGCGCGGGCACGATCACCCACTCGGCCGCCCAGGACGCGATCCGGCCACTCTCCTCCGCGGGTCCCGTGGTCCAGGCGTCGTCGATGCCGTCCGCGACGAGGCGTGCGACGAGACCGAACACGATCGTGCCGCCGAGCACCACCGCGAGCTTGAGCGACGTTCGGAACGCGGCAACGAGTGCCAGCAGGATGACGACGTAGAAGAGGCCGCGCGCCTCGCCCGGATCGCGCAGCGCCTCGAGCAGGACGCTCACGATCACCGCACCGAGGACGACCCCCGCCTGGCTGCCCGCCCCACCGAGGATGACCATGGTGTAGACCGTGATCAGCAGCGGGAACTCGAAGTTCTGCGGGAAGACGCTGCCGTTGAGCGCCGTCGTGAACGTCCCGGTCAGCGCTGCCACGGAAGCACCGAAGGAAAACGCCATCAGCTTGAGCCGGTTGACGGGCATCCCCATCACCTCGGCGGCGAGCGGGTCCTCCCGCAGCGACCGCCACGCGCGCCCGGTGCGCGAGTCGTTGAGCAGGTGCAGGGCGACGTAGACGAGGACGAAGAAGGCGAGCGCGACGTAGAGGTAACTGACCGAGAAGAGCCCCTCGGAGGTCGAACGAGGCAGATCCCACCCGAAGACGCCGAGCTCGTCGACGTTCAGGATCCCGTTCGGCCCATTCGTGATGCTCTCGCCGAAGACGTCGTCCCCGTTGTTCGTCGCTGTGAGGAACAGCTGGAAGAAGAACAGCGTCAGGATCGCGAGGTAGTCCCCGGTGAGACGCCGCGACGGCAGGCCGACGAGCCATCCGACGAGCCCGCCGACGATCACCACGATCGGGATCACGACGATGGTCGGCAGGTGGATGTCGTACTGATCGGAGCTCAGCAGCGCGTACGTGTAGGCGCCGATCCCATAGAACGCGATGAAGCCGAGGTCGAGCAGCCCGCCCCACCCGACGACGATGTTGAGCCCGAGCGCGAGCAGCATGAAGACGACCGTGTCGAAGGCGACCCGCCGGATGTACCCGCTCTCGAAGCCGATCGGGAGCAGGCAGATGATGGCGACGAAGAGCGTCAGCCACGTCCACCAGGGGACGACCGCCAGTCGCTGTTCGATGGTGCCCAGCACGCCGCCGCGCCGGTCGCGGCGCTCCCCGTGCCGCGCGACCCATTCGTCGCGCCCGACCGCCGGGCTGGTCGCGCCTTCGGACGCGCTCGCCTCGGCGGCGCCCTCGAGCGGTGTCGTGAGGGAATCGTCCCAGTCGGTCGGGTCTGACATGTGGTGACTACACCTTCCGGATGTCGGCCTTGCCGAAGAGGCCCTGGGGACGGAACAGCATGAAGCCGATCAGGATCACGAAGACGAGCAGGTCCGACCACTTCGTCGAGATGTAGCCCTGGGTGTACGCCTCGGCGAACCCGAGGATCAGCCCGCCGGCCATGGCGCCCGGTATCGAGCCGATGCCGCCGATCACCGCCGCGGTGAAGCCTTTCAGCCCCGCCAGGAACCCGATGGCGGCGAAGGTGGGCGCCCGCAGCGCGAAGAGCACCCCTGCCGCTCCGGCGAGCGCCGAGCCGAGCACGAACGCGAAGACGATCACGCGGTCGATGTCGATCCCCATCATCGCCGCGGCCTCGCGGTCGTGCGAGGTCGCCTGCATCGCCTTGCCCGTCCTCGTCCGCGTGACGAGGATCCAGAGCAGCGCCATCAGGACGAAAGCCGACACGATGATGATGATCCGGAGGAGCGGTACGCGCACGTTGCCGATGTCGAACCCGTTGAAGAAGAGCGCTCCGTCGGAGAGCGAGAACGCGTCGTAGTCGCGCTGGTCTGCCCCGAACAGGAGCTGCATGGAGTAGGCGATGAAGAACGAGACACCGAGCGCGCTGATCAGCGGCGCGATGCGGGGGGCGTCTCGTAGGGGCCGGTAGGCGAAGCGCTCGATCGCGACCCCGAGCACGGCGCAGCCCGCCATCGCCGCGAGCGTGATCAGGATCAGCAGGAGCCAGACCGGGACCATGGGGTCGGTCGAGCCTCCGAGCAGCTGGAGAGCGCCGAACCCGATGAACGACCCCACCATGAAGACGTCGCCGTGGGCGAAGTTGAGGAGCTTCAGGATCCCGTAGACGAGCGAGTAGCCGAGCGCGATCAGGGCATAGACGCTCCCGAGCGTGAGGCCGTTGAGCGTCAGCTGGATGAACGTGTCCACGCGGGCCGCGAGTCTATAACCGTAGAAGTGGAGCGGCCCGGCGCATGGCCGGGCCGCTCCGATGGAGTCCCTTCCGTGCTAGCCGACGAGCTTGTAGGTGCCGTTCGACTGGATCTGGAAGATGTAGAACTTCGCGTTCAGCGGATCGTTCGACTTCGTCGAGAAGCGGAACGCGCCACCGAGGATCGAGTTCGGAACCCGGACCTTCTTGACGTTCCGCAGAACGTCGCGCCGGGTCTGCATCCGCCCCTTGCCTGCGTCACACGCCCGCTTGATCGCCTGCAGCGCGACCTGCGTGGCGAGGTACGCGGGCGGGCCGAACGACCCGAGCGTCGCGCGCGGGTTCGCCTTCTTCCAGCCGTCGATCAGCCGCTTGCTGGAAGCGATGCCGCTGATGTCGGGCGCGAAGTTCGAGACGTACGACCCGTTCAGCTTGAACAGGGTCGAGCTGTTCGCACCGTCTCCGCCGAAGACCTTCGCCCGCTTGCCCTGCTCCAACAGCTGCTGGCCGAACGTCTGCGCGTCCGGCGGCTGCTGCGTCGGGAAGAAGACGATGTCCGCGTCGTTCGGCACCCGTGTGACGAGCGACGAGAAGTCGGTCGTGTTGACTGACGTCGACTGCCTGATCGTCTCGACGTTCTTGCGCTTGAGCACGATCTCGGCCGCGTCGGCCAGACCGACCGAGTACGGCTCCTGGAAGTCGATCAGGACGACCTTCTTCGCGTTCAGCTTGTCGGCCATGTAGATCGCGTCCGTCGGACCCTGGATGTAGTCACCCGGGACGACCCGGAAGAACCCGGCCGTCGCCTCCTTGTTGTTGCCCTTGGTCAGCGACGTCCGCGTTGCGGACGGCGAGATGTGGGCGATCCCGGCTGCGAACAACGCGTTCGAGGCCGAGGCCGCTGCCCCGGATGTCGCCGGCCCGATCACCGCGACGAGCCGCGAGTCCGCGATCATCTTCTGGGCGACGACGAGACCCTCGCCGGGGCCCTTCTCGACCGGTGTGTCGCCGAGCACCAGCTGAACCTTCAGCCCGAGAGGCTTCGTCAGCGTCGAGAGCGCGTACCGCGTCCACGTCAGCTGCTCCTGGCCGAGGAAGCCGGCACCGCCCGTCAACGGGGTGATGATCCCGATCTTCAGCGTCCCGGTGCAACCAACGGCCTGTGACCGCTGAACGCTGGACGACCCTGCCCCGGCGGTCGATGCAAGCGCCGCGGCAACCAGTGTCGCCAGCGCCAGCACCACCATTCCACGTCCCTTCATTCGTGCCCTCCTTGGATGGAATCCCACGTGATGAGACGCCGACCTGCCGATCGTTGTTGCGACCCCAGTTCGCGTCCGCAGGCCGCGTACTGTCGCAGCGGACGAGGTGACATGTCAATACGCGGAAGTACGGGAACCCGCCCTAGCCGCTGAGAACGACTGTCGCTACGGTTGGCGCCCGTGACGGCCGTCGTCGAAGCGATCGATCTGCACCGGACCTACAAGACCACCACGGGCACCTTCCGTCGGCGCTCGCTCGAGGTCGAGGCGGTGCGCGGCGTCACTTTCGAGATCCAGGAGGGCGAGCTCTTCGGGCTCCTCGGCCCGAACGGCGCGGGCAAGACGACGACGATCAAGATGCTGATCACGCTGCTGATCCCGACCGCCGGTCAGGCGAAGGTCCTGGGGCGCGACGTCGTCGACGACGCGCGATGGGTGCGGGAGCGGATCGGGTACGTCTTCGGAGGCGATCGGGGACTCTACGAGCGGCTCTCGGCGCTCGACAACCTGCGCTACTTCGCGGAGCTGTACGGCGTCGACCCCAAGCGCCAGCGCGCCCGGATCGACGAGCTGCTCGGGCTCGTCGGCCTCGACGGCCGCGAGAAGGAGCGCGTCGAGGGGTACTCGCGCGGAATGCGCCAACGACTCCACATCGCGCGCGGGCTCCTCCACGACCCGCCGGTGCTCTTCCTCGACGAGCCGACGATCGGCGTCGACCCCGTCGGCGCCCGCGAGCTGCGGGCGACGATCGGAGCGCTCAAGGCCGCCGGGAAGACCGTGCTCCTGACGACGCACTACATGTTCGAGGCGGACACGCTCTGCGACCGGATCGCAGTCATCGCCAAGGGACGGATCGTCGCCGAGGGAACGCCACGCGAGCTCAAGACCCAGGTCTCCGAGGGCATCGTCGTCGAGGTCGAGGTCTACGGCATCGGGGACGAGGCAGTGGACGCCCTACGGGCCATCGAGGGCGTCACGTCGGTCGCCGTCGAGGACCAGGACCAGGCGCAGGTCGTCGTCGTGCAGGCGGCGGCCGGTCACGAGCCGACACACGCGATCCTCGGACGGCTCCAGGGCGTCTCGCTCGGCCGGGTCACGACCCGCGAGCCGACGCTCGAAGACGCGTACGTCGCCCTCGTGACCGAGCAGCCCGTCACAGTCGACGGCTGAGGCTTTACACAGCACTTACGTCGCGCCGCGGCTTCGCTAACGCCGGCGGAGGACGATGGGCAGGTGAGATTCCGGCTGGTGCTCAGCGTCGTCGTGGCGTCGCTCGTCGTCGCGGGTCACGCGAGCGCGGCGGACCGCGTCGTCGATCGAGGCATCGTCCAATCCGTCACTCCGACCGCCGTCGTCCTCCGAGCGCTCGACGGCATGGACGTGGCGATTGCCCTGGGACCCGACACGCGGTATCGCCTCAACGGATTCCCCGTTCGCCGCGGGCGAATCGGAGTCGGGCTCGTCGCCGAGGCGGTCACCTCCAACGGTGGCCCCGCAATCGTGCTGCGCGCCTTCGGGCACGCAGCGCCGGTCGTCCGCACCGGCAGGCTGCTCCGCGTCCGGGTGGACGCTGTCGTCCTTCGGCTCGGGAGTGGCGCCCGGATGCGCATCCCGCTCGACGCCCGGACAACGGTGCGTCGTGCGGGCGCCCCCGCGCCAATCGCAGACCTCCAGCGCGGGATGCGGGTGCGGGTTCGACTCACGGCCGACGGGGCGGCCCGCCTCGTCACGATCCTTCGATGAAGAACGGCGGCACGATCCTGTTGGTCGAGGACGAGGAGGACATCGCCTCGCTCGTCCGCGCGTACCTCGAACGCGACGGGTTCCGCGTCGTGTGGGCGACACGTGGGACCGAAGGCCTCCAGGAGCTCGAGCGAAACGACGTGCGCCTCGCGATCCTCGACCTGCAGCTCCCCGACACGGACGGCTTCGACCTCTGCCGGGCGATCCGCTCCACGTCTCGCCTTCCCGTCGTGATGCTGACCGCGCGCGACGAGGAGGTCGACCGCGTGACGGGTCTCGAGCTGGGTGCGGACGACTACGTGACGAAGCCCTTCTCGCCACGTGAGCTCGTCGCGCGCGTTCGCGCCGTGCTCCGGCGCGCGGAGCCCGAGAGCGAGGACGAGGTGCTCGTGCTCGGCGACGTGGTCCTCGACCGACGCGCCCGAACCGCGCGTGTCGCGGGTATGGAGATCGAGCTCACGTCGCGTGAGCTCGAGCTGCTCTGGTACCTCGGCGAGCGGCCCGGGGTCGTCGTCGGCCGCGACCGGATCCTCGATCGCGTGTGGGGGCTCGCCTTCCCCGGCGGGACGAGAACGGTGGACGTCCACGTCGCGCAGCTGCGCAAGAAGCTCGACCGGCCCGAGCTGATCCGCACGATCCGCGGCTCGGGCTACAAGCTCGTCATCCCATGACGCTGCGCTCGCGGTTGTTCCTCGGAATCGCCGCGACGGTGCTCGTCTCGCTCGTCGTGACCGTGATCGCCGGCGCGCTGCTCACGCGCCGCTCGCTCGAGCAGACCGCGGTGCGGGCGCTCGAGCGCCAGGTCGAGCTGATCGCCGCGCAGCAGAGCGACGCACCGGCGCGCAGCGCTGCGAGCGAGCTCGGCCGCTTCCTCGCAACCGACGAGCAGCGCCTCGCGATCGTGACCCCCGCACAGGCCGCGCTCCTCCTCCCCGAGGGCGGCGCCGCACGCCTGCGCACCGGCGCTTCCGCGAGCGGCACGGTCGACGTGCGGGGCACACGGTTCCTGTACGCCGCCCGCCGCAGAGGCAACGAGGCGATCGTCCTCCTCCGCCCGGCTGCGAGCCAGGCCGCCGACTGGAAGCCGTTCGCGCTCGGTCTCGGGCTCGCCGGGCTCGTCGGCGCGATTCTCGCCGCGCTCGTGGCGTTCCTTCTCGCTCGAGCCGTCGCGCGACCGGTGGCGCGCGTCTCCACCGCGAGCCGGACGCTCGCCGAGGGCGGACGGCCTGACACGCTGCCCGTGGCTGGGCCGCGCGAGGTGGCGACGCTCGCGAGCTCCTTCAACGACCTGTCCGCGGAGCTCGACCGGACGCACGAGGCGGAGCGCTCGTTTCTCCTCTCCGTGAGCCACGAGCTGAAGACGCCGCTCACCGCGATTCGAGGGCACGCGGAGGCGCTCGAAGACGGCGTGCTGGAGCCGGCTGCGACGGCTTCGGTGATCGAGCGCGAGGCGCGGCGGCTCGAGCGGCTCGTCGGCGACCTGCTCGACCTTGCCCGCCTCCGGCGGCGCACGTTCTCCGTGCGCTCGGCGTTGGTGGACCTCGGTGAGGTCGTCCTCGTCGCACACGAGCGTCATTCGGCGGCCGCGCGCCGCTTCGGCGTCGACCTGCAGGCGCTCTCGACGCCCGACGCCGTCGGTCTGGCGGACTTCGACCGGCTCTTGCAGGCGCTCTCGAACCTCGTCGAGAACGCCCTCCGCTCGACGCCGTCCGGCGAGACGGTGCGCATCCTCGCGGGACCCGGACGTGTCGAGGTCGTCGACGACGGGCCGGGCCTCGCGGACCGCGACCTTCCGCACGCCTTCGAGCGCTTCTATCTCTACGAGCGGAGCGACAGCGGGCGGCGCGTCGGGACCGGGCTCGGGCTCGCGATCGTCCGCGAGCTCGCCGAGGCGATGGGCGGAGCCGCGTACGTGCGGAGCCAGCTCGGCGTCGGCTCGACCTTCGGGATCGCCTTGCCTGTCCCGAACGAGCTCTCGGCGTCTGGCGCGGTGCCTGGCTTCGGCCAGGCACCTGCTCTTCGACCGCCCGGCGGGCCGCAGATGTCCGACTGAGTCGGACATCGAGCGCGGGCGCAACTACATTCCGGCGATGCGGCTCGCGCGCACGATGGCGATGGGCTGGGCGATCCACTTCAAGCAGGAGTCGCGCAACCCGTTCTTCCTCTGGATCCTCGTCTGCACGCCGATCATCTACGCGACCATCGCGTACTTCCTGTTCCGTGGCGGGAAGGACGAGCAGACGCTCGCGGCAGCCGCGATCGGCACCGCGATGATGGGCATCTGGTCGCTGACGACGACCGCGGCGGCGGCTGCCCTCGCCCAGCGCCGGCGTTCGGGGCTCCTCGAGCTCCTCGTCGCCGCGCCGATCCCGTTCTGGGCGGTGCTCGCGCCGATCACGATCGCGCTCGCCGCGGTCGGGGTGTACTCGATCGCGGCGAGCCTCCTCTACACGCGGCTCCTGTTCGGCGTGGCGCTGCCGATCGACGACTGGGTCGCGTTCGCTGCCGCCGTCCCCGCCTCGATCGTCGCGATCGGGATGCTCGGCTTCCTGCTCGGGGGCGCCTTCGTGCGCTTCCGCGCGGCCTGGGCGGTGGGCAACCTGTTCGAGTTTCCGGTGTGGACGATCTGCGGCCTCCTGATCCCGATAGCCGTGCTCCCCGCATGGATCGAGCCCGTCTCCTGGGTGTTCGCGCCGACGTGGGGCATGAACGCCATGCGCGACGCGGCGCTCGGCGACGCGTCGGCGTGGGACGACATCGCCATGTGCCTCGTCCTGTCGATCGCCTACGGCATCGCGGGCGCCGCGCTCCTGCGGGTCTTCCTCCGCTCCGCCCGGCGCCGCGGGACACTGGCGCTGTCGTGAGCCGGTTGCGTGTCTTCGCGATCGGGGGCTGGCTCAGCTACCGGGCGCTCTTCGGGTGGCTCAACCCGTACCTGTTCGTGATCATCCTGCTCGTCCCGTCGATCACGCAGATCCTGTTCTTCGCGTACCTCGGGCGCGCGGCGGGCGTCGAGGACGACAGCTTCTACCTGGTCGGGAACGCGGTCGTCGCGGCTGCCGTGCCGTGCCTGTTCGGGATGGCGGACACGATCACGGACGAGCGCTACACGCACACGTTGTCGCTGCTCGTCGTCTCCCCCGCGAGCCGGCTCGCGCTCTTCCTCGGGCGCGCCGCTCCCGTCGCGGTCAACGGGGCGATCGTCGCGGCTTTCGCCTTCGCCGTCGGAGCGCTGATCCTCGACGTCAGCGTGCCCGCGTCGTCTCTCGGCGCGCTCGCGGTGACGATTCTCGTGACCGCGTTCGCCTGCACGGGCCTCGGGCTCGTGAACGCCTCGCTCGGCCTTCGCTGGCGCGAGAGCGCGCTCCTCTCGAACATGATCCTCTACTTCCTCCTGCTCGCCGCCGGCGTCAACGTCCCGCTCGACCTGCTCCCGGGCTGGCTCTCGACGATTGCCCAGGGGCTGCCCGTCACGCACGGCGTCGAGGCCGCACGGGAGCTCGTCGCAGGATCCTCGCTCGTCGACGTCGCGCCGCTCCTCGGTGCGGAGCTCCTCGTCGGGCTGGTGTACGCCACGATCGGCCTCTTCCTCGTGCGGCTCTTCGAGTTCGAGGGACGGAGAGGCGCGTCGCTCGAGCTGGCATGACTCCGGGACGTGGCTTCAGCCGCGTCCCTCCGACCAGCGCAAACGCGGACGAGAATGGCGGTTGTGGAGCTCGTCGTCACCGAGGATGCCGAGGGAGCCGCGCTCGAAGTGGCGACGCTGCTCGCAGCAGCTGCGCGGCAGGGCGGCCATCTCGCCCTCTCGGGCGGCTCGACCCCGAGGCGCGCGTACGAGCTCGCCGCCGAGCTTCAGCCCGACTGGAGCGCCGTCGACGCGTGGCTCGGGGACGAGCGCTGTGTCCCGGCCGACGACGAGCGCGCCAACGTCCGGCTGGTGCGCGAGGCGCTCGTGGCGCATGCGAGCCACGCTCCGCGACTGCATCCCATCGAGACCACGCTGTCGCCCCGGGAGGCGGCCGCGTCATACGATCTGGCGCTCGAGAACGTCGTCCTCGACTTCGCGCTCCTCGGGCTCGGGCCGGACGGCCACACGGCCTCGCTCTTCCCGGGCTCGCCTGCACTGGAGGAGCGCGAAGCGCTCGCGGTCTCCGCGCCCGCGGGGCTCGCGCCGTGGGTCGATCGGGTCACGATGACCGTCCCGATGCTCTCTGCGGCTCGGGCGGTCGTGTTCCTCGTGGTCGGGGCGGACAAGGCCGAGGCGGCACGACGTGCGTTCGACGAGCCGCCCTCGCCGGCGACGCCTGCGTCGCTCGTGCGCTCCGCCGAACGGGCGGACGTTGCGATCCTGGATCGGGCAGCAGCAGCACGACTTTCGCCCCGCCACGATGTCTGACTTCAGTCGACATCTGCTCTTGAAGTGCTGCGGACGTTCGCCGAAGACAGGTTCTGGCTGAAGCCAGACACCGGGGCGGTAGCCTCGAGCCATGACCGCGCGCCTGTTCTGGAGAGGCTGGCTGTTCCACCTCAAAGGGCTCACGAACTCCCTCTTCTTCGTCCTCGTCTCGGTGCTGCAGCCGGTGATCTTCGCGTCGATCGCGTTCTTCATGGTCGACTCGGGCAATCAGTCCGGGACGCTGCTCTACGTCGCGCTCGGGGCTGGGCTGATGGGGATCTGGTCGGCGACGCTGTTCGGCTCCGGCGGCGCGATCCAGTGGCAGCGCTGGCAGGGGACGCTCGAGCTGATGGTCGGCGCGCCGCCGCCGTTCGTCGCCATCATCTTCCCGCTCACGGTGGCGACGTCGACGATCGGCGTCTACTCCGTCGTCGCGACGCTCGTCTGGGGCCGGATCTTCTTCGGCTCGCCCCTCGAGTTCGCGCACACGTTCCAGCTGGCGGTCGCGCTGCCGGCGACGATCCTGAGCCTCGGCATGCTCGGGCTCCTGCTCGCCTCGACGTTCGTGCTCTACCGGCAGGCCAACGCGTTCTCGAACCTGCTCGAGTATCCCGTCTGGCTCGCCACCGGCCTGCTCGTGCCACTGTCGCTCCTCCCCGGCTGGGTCGCACCGATCTCGTGGGTGCTCTCGCCAACCTGGGGGATGCGCGCGATCCGGGACGCGGCGTTCGGCGGCAACGCATGGCCGGAGATCGGGCTCTGCGTCGCGCTCGGCTTCGCGTACCTCGCCCTCGGCGCGGTCGCGCTTCGCAACTTCGAGCGGCTCGCCCGAGTGCGCGCGACGCTCTCGCTGACATGACCGCTGCGGGCCGCATCTTCTTCGTCGGCGGGGCGATCTCGTACCGCGCGCTCTTCAACTGGATCAGCCCGGGGATGTACGTGACGACGATGCTCGGGAGCCCGCTGTTCCAGATCCTCTTCTTCACGTACCTCGGCCGGTACGCGGGCTCGCAGGACGACGCGTTCTTCATCGTCGGCAACGCGATCCAGGTCGCTGCGATGGCGGGCATCTATGGCATGACCATGGGGATCGCGAACGAGCGGCAGTACGGCACCCTCCAGCCGCTGCTCGCGACTCCCGCGAACCGGCTCGCGATCTTCTCCGGACGGGCGCTGCCTTTCGTCGCGAACGGGCTGTTCGTGTCCGCCTTCGGATTCGCGATCTCCTGGCTCCTGCTCGACTTCCGCCCGGCCGAGGGCAGCGTTCCCGGCGCTCGCCGTCGCGGTCCTCGTGACGACGTGCTCGTGCGTCGCGCTCGGGATGCTGATCGGCTCGATCGGCCTGCGTGCGCGGGACGTGTTCTTCGGCGCGAACCTCGTCTACTTCCTGATGCTCCTCGTCTGCGGCGTCAACATCGCGAACGATGACCTTCCCGACTGGCTGGGCGCGATCGGCCGTTGCCTGCCGCTGACGCACGGCATCGAGGCGGCGCGCGAGATCGCGGCGGGCGCGGCGCTTTCCGACGTCTCCGACCTGCTCGCCATCGAGGCTGCCATCGGGCTCGTGTACGCCACCGCCGCATACGTCCTCTTCCGCGTGTTCGAGGCCGAAGGCAGGCGTCGCGCCTCGCTGGAGACCTACTGATGGAGACGGGGCTCGAAGGCGTCGGTGTCGTCGTCACCGGCGCGTCCGGAGGAATCGGCGCTGCGTGCGCCCGGGCGTTCGCCGGCGAGGGCGCCCACGTACTCGTCCACTACCACCGTGGCGAGGACCGCGCGCGGGCGCTCGCAGAGGAGCTCGGCGGCGCCCCCGTCGCCCAGGCCGACCTGACAGACGAGCTCGACGTCGAGCGGCTGTTCGCGGCGGCCCAGGTCGCGCTCGGCTCGGTCGACGTGTGCGCGGCCGTAGCCGGCGTCTATCCATCCGAGGACGTTCCCGTGTGGGACCTCGACCTCGAGCGCTTCGAGCGGACCCTGCGCGAGAACCTCACCGCAACGTTCCTCACGGCTCGCGCCTTTCTGAGGCAGGTTGCAGGCACTGGTAGCGGCGCGCTCGTCCTCGTCGGCTCCACCGCCGGTCGCTTCGGCGAGGCCGGTCACGCGGACTACGCCGCAGCCAAGGCCGCGATCCAGGTCGGTCTCCTCCGCTCGCTGAAGAACGAGGCGGCTCGGCTCGGGCCTCGGGTGCGGGTGAACGCCGTCGCTCCGGGCTGGACAGCGTCGCCGATGACGCGAGGGATGCTCGAGGACGAAGACGTGCGGCGGATCACCCGCACCATGGCGCTCCGCAAGGTCGCGACACCGGAGGACGTCGCAGCCCAGGTCGTCGTGCTCGCATCGGAGCGCCTTTCCGGCCACGTGACGGGCGAGCTCGTGACCGTCGCCGGCGGGATGGAAGGCCGCGTCCTGCACGCCGACGCATAGGTCCTTCAGCGCGGCGCCGTTCCTGCCGATGCAGAGATCAGCTCCTGGTCGGGAACTGACGGCAATCAATTCCTCGGCCGTCGGAGTCGGAGAGCGGGGCGGCCATGGTCGCTCCGCTCTCGTTCGCGAGCAGGAACCGCTCCGCTACCGGAGAGGCGGACACCTGGTTTCCCTGCCGTGAGATGCCCCGACCGGGTGATGGGCGCGCACATCACGCCGCCGATGACGGATGGGCTCCACCGGACGCCGCTTCGGCGCGAGGGGGGACGGCTCCACCATCGAGTCGGTCGCGTCGGAGCGGGGCACGGCGGCAGCCCCGCTTCGTCCGATCCACGAGGCGTGCTGGATATAGAGGCCTGATGTGGGTTATGCGCACGCGCGGCTGGGGGCCTGCACGCGGCGCATCGCGGCCGTCTCGACCGGCATCCAGGCAGCCCAGCCTGCACACCGGTCGAGCCGACCACGCTGCTTGGTGCAGACCCTCCCCGACACGCACGCCTAACCCACATCAGGCCTCTAGAGTGGCCGATCCGTGAGCCGTTTCCTCGATCGACTCCAGAACGGCCCGCCGCTCGTCGCGGACGGTGGCATGGGCGCGCTGATCTCGGGCGCCGTGCACGGCCTCCGGTGCCCCGAAGAAGCGAACCTCCGCGCGCCCGAGAGCGTGATCGCCGTTCACACGGGCTACATCGCAGCCGGAGCGGACCTGATCGAGACGAACACCTTCGGCGCGAACCGCCGCAAGCTCGCGCGGGCGCTCCTCGACGACGCCTTCCAGGAGATCAACTCCGCAGGCGTGCGGCTCGCACGAGAGGCACGGGAGGTCGCCGGCCGCGACGTCTTCATCGCGGGCTCGATCGGCCCTCTCGGTGAGCTCGAGGTCTTCGATCCGTCCGAGCACGGCCCGCTCTACGCGGCGCAGGCCCGCGTGCTCGAAGGGCGCGGCGTCGACCTGTTCATGGTCGAGACGTTCTTCGACCTCGACGAGCTCGTCGTCGCAGTGGAGGCGGTGCGCTCGGTCTCGTCACTTCCGATCGTCGCGCTCCTCACCTTCGACGACGAGGCGGAGATCACCGGCGGCGTCGGCGCCGAGACCGCAGCGCAACGCCTCGCCGGCCTCGGGGTCGCCGCGATCGGAACCAACCATGGGGCCGGCCCGACCGTCGCCCTCCGCGCACTGCGCGGGATGAAGGACGCAGGCCTCCCGCTCGCGGCCCTGCCCAACATCGGCCTCGCCAGCCTCGCAGGGGGGCGCGTCGTCTACCCCCATTCGACCCCGGACTACTTCGCGGAGTTCGCCGTGCAGGCCGTCGCGCTCGGAGCGCGGATCGTCGGCGGGTGTTGCGGGACGACGCCCGCCCAGATCCAGGCGATCAGCGACGCCTTCGAGGCGGGCAGGACGCCCGCTGCGCTGCTCGAGGTGGACGAGCCGTCCCTCCCGCTCGCGCCGCCGCCGGACGCAGGCGAGACGGCGCTCGCGCAGGCGTTCCGCGAGAACGAATGGATCGTGTGCGTCGAGCTCGATCCGCCGAAGGGCGGCTCGCTCGACGGCCTCGTCGAGGTCACGCGCGCACTCCATCGCTCCGGCAAGGTCGGCTTCGTCGACATCAACGACAACCCGATGGCGCGGGCGCGGATGAACGCGCTGATGACCGCCACGACGCTCCAACGCGAGGTGGGGATCGAGACGATCCCTCACCTCACGCCTCGCGACACGAGCGTGATGGGCCTCGAGGGCCTCCTGCTCGGCGCCCACGCCGACGGCGTCCGCAACGTGCTGGCGGTCACGGGCGACCCGCCGCACGTCGGCGACTACCCGGGCTCGCGCGGCGTCTACGAGGTCGACTCGATCGGGCTCGTGCAGCTGATCTCCGGCATGAATCGTGGCGAGGACTACGTCGGCAAGGGGCTCGACGCTCCGACGTCCTTCTACATCGGTGTCGCAGTGAACCCGTCCGCGGACGACCTCGAGCTCGAGCTGGACCGCTTTCGCCGCAAGGTCGAGGCCGGGGCTCATTTTGCGATGACGCAGGCGCTCTTCGACCTGGAGCTGCTCGATCGCTTCGCCGAGCGCCTCGGCGGCTCGTGGCCGATCCCCGTCCTGCTCGGAGTGTGGCCGTTGCGCAGCCACGCGATGGCGCTCCGGCTCCACAACGAGGTGCCGGGGATCTCGGTTCCGGAGACGGTGCACGACGCCCTGCAGACGGCGGGCCCGGATGCGCCGGCGGTCGGGCTCGACCTCGCGCGCCGCCTCGTCGACGAGTCGCGCGACCGCGTGGAGGGGATCTACGTCATCCCGCCGTTCAAGCAACCCCTTGGCGCGCTCGACCTGCTCACCTGAGCACCGGGCGCCGTAGCGGCGCCGCCGACGGTGCTCTACCCTCCGCGACACGCGTTCGGAGGGAGTTCGATGGGTGAGCCCGAAGACGCTGCGGCTCAGGTCCTGCCGGGGGAGACCCCGGCGTGATCGGCGCGCACGCCGAGACGCAGGCGCCACCGAGCCTCGCCTCGCGAGCGACACATGCTGCAGCCGAACGGGCGCGCGCCTTCTTCGAGCGGCCCGCGCCGGAACGCGCCCAGGCGATCTTCGTGTTCGACGAGCGCCCGCTCGCCGAACCGGACGTGCGAGCCGCGCTCGCAGCGACCTGCACGGGCAAGTGCGCCTACTGCGAGATCGCGCTCAGCGAGAAGGCGATGCTCGTCGATCGCTTCCGGCCTGCCGCAGAAGCGCTCGCCCTCGACGGCTCGCTGAGCCCCGCGCACTACTGGTGGCTCGCCTACGCCTGGGAGAACCTGTACCCGAGCTGCGCGGAGTGCCAGAGCTTCAAGGGTGCACGCTTCCCGGTGCGCGAACCGCGCGCGACGGCCGGGACGACCGGCGTCGTGCTTCGGGACGAGCGTCCGCTCCTGCTCGACCCCCGCGTCGACGATCCCGAGCAGCATCTCGTCTACGCCGACGACGGGCATGTCGCCTCGGCCACCGAAGAGGGTCAGGCGACGATCGAGATCCTCGGGCTCAACCGCGTTCAGCTCGTCGCAGCGAGGATGGACGCCCTCGAGGCGGTTCGCGCCGAGTGGGAATCGACCGCAGGCCAGGTTGCAACGAAGCAGGGCCTCGACCCGCTCGCCTTCGACCATCTCTTCGCCCGCGACCTGCCGTTCTCGGCGCTGCGAAGTCAGTTCCTCAACACATGGGCGCAGAGCCGGCGGCCCGAGCTCGATCGTGCGTTGTCGTCCAAGACGCATGGCCCTGACTCCGTGGCGGAGGCCGCAGGCGACCTCCGCGTGGTCACGTCCGCCGAGCAGACTCGCGTCAAGGGCGCCTTCGACGCGGCGCAGCGCGCGCAGGACGCGTACACGCTCTCGGGCTCCGAGAACGCAAGCGTCGACTACTTCCGTCGTACCCGCCGCATCGAGCGGATCGAGGTGTGGAACTTCAAGGTGATCGACCACCTCGACCTCTGTCCGGCGAGCCTCGCGTCGACGACCGCCTCGGCGCCCTGGCTGATGCTCCTCGGCGAGAACGGCTCGGGCAAGAGCTCGCTGCTCCAGGCGGTCGCGCTCACGCTGATGGGTGCCGAGGAGCGAGACGCGCTCGGGCTCGACGCGTCGAGCTACGTCCGCAACGGCACACGGAGCGGACACGTCCGGGTCCACCTCGTCGGCAATCCCGAGCCGATCGAGCTGCGGTTCACTCGCGGGTCGGCGACGTTCCGGGGCGCCGAGGAGCCGAAGCTCATCCTGCTGGCCTACGGGGCGACGCGTCTCCTGCCGCGCCGCGGCGCGCAAGCGCCTCCGCCGACGTCCTCCCTGGCGCGCGTCCGCAACATGTTCGACCCGTTCTCGCCGATCGGCGACTCGACGGAGTGGCTGCTCTCCCTCGACGACCGGACGTTCTCCGCAATCGCACGGGCGCTGAAAGGGCTCCTCGGGCTCGAGTCGGACGACCGGCTACTGCGTAACCGGCGCGCAGGGCGCATCGACGTCGAGGCGTTCGGCCTCCGGGTCCCGCTCGAGCACCTGAGCGACGGCTACCAGTCGGTCGTCGCCCTCGCGACCGATCTCATGATCACGCTGCTCCGGCAGTGGCCGACCGTGGACGCGGCGGAGGGCACCGTGCTGATCGACGAGCTCGGCGCGCATCTTCACCCTCGCTGGCGGATGCGCATCGTGCCGAGCCTCCGCCAGGTCTTTCCCCGGGTCCAGTTCCTCACCTCGACGCACGACCCGCTTTGCCTGCGCGGGCTCGGCGAGGGAGAGGTCGTCGTCGTCAAGCGCGATCCGGACGGTGGGGTCGTCGCCGTGACCGACCTGCCGTCGGTCGCCGGGCTTCGCGTCGACCAGCTCCTCACGTCCGAGCACTTCGGGCTGAACAGCACGATCGACCCGGAGCTCGACTCGCTCTTCGCGGAGTACTACCTCCTCAAGGCGAAGCCGCACCGGAACGCCTCCGAGACCCGCCGTCTGCACGAGCTCGCCGCCCAGCTCGACGAGCTGGAGGTGCTCGGGGGCACGCGAAGGGAGCGGATCGTGCTCGAGGCAGCCGACGACTACCTCGCGAAGGCCGGCACGCTCTCCGACCCGAACGAGCGGCTCGAGCTGAAGGCCGCGACGAAGCGGAAGATCGCCGCGATCTGGCAGAAGGCCAGCGAGGGCAGGGCGGTCCGATGATCCGCGTCAAGCTGCCCGAGGCGCCGCCGGAGCTGCTCGACAAGGCGGCCGTCGAGCTCACGAAGGCGCGCTCGCACTTCGGCGACACGGCATTGCAGGGCACGTCGTTCACGTTTGGCGCCTACAAGATCGATCCGGTCAAGGACGCGCTCAACCTCACCTTCCACTTCAAGTGCGCGTACTGCGAGAGCTTCTTCGGCGCGACCCAGCCGCTCGACGTCGAGCACTTCCGCCCGAAGAGCGGCGTTCGAGTCGGCGACGAGCTCGTCTGGGGTGTCTACTTCTGGCTCGCCGCGAGCTGGGGGAACCTTCTGCCGTCCTGCACCGACTGCAACCGCGAGCGGAGGCAGACCCTTCCGGACGGCACGAAGCAGACGCTCGGCAAGGCGAACCAGTTCCCGATCTCGTCCGAGGCGAAGCGCGCGGCGGCGGAGGGAGACGAGCGAGCCGAGGGACGCCTCCTGATCCATCCGTCGCTCGACGACCCGAGCAAGCACCTGGCCTTCGAGCCGGAGGGAATCGTGAGCTGGAAGTCGCGGAAGGGCAAGGAGTCCATTCGGGTCTACGCGCTCCTGCGGCGCGGGCTCGTCCAGGCGCGCAGCGCGCTGCAGGTCGAGGTCCTCACCCACATCTCGATCGCCCGCGGGCTCGCCCGCAAGCTCGAGACCGAAGGGCCCGACGCCGACCTCGAAGCGCTCCTGCTCCAGGAGTTGGAGGCGCTGGCGCGGTTCGTCGACGCCGAGCACGAGTACTGCGCCATGGCGCGCGCCCTGATCGACCCCGTCCTGGAGGAGCTGACCGGATGACCGACGACCCGCGGACGTACGACTACTCGAGCCCCACACGCCGGTGCGACGTCGTGATGAAGGGCGGGATCACGAGCGGCGTCGTCTATCCCCATGCGCTCTGCGAGATCGCGCGCACGTACCGCTTCGTGAACGTCGGCGGGACGTCCGCCGGTGCGATCGCAGCAGCAGCAGCCGCGGCGGCAGAACACGGGCGAGAGCGAGGCGGGTTCGCGAAGCTCGCGGCTCTGCCGGAGTGGGTCGGGTCGGGCGAGAACCTCTTCCGGCTCTTCCAGCCCCAGCCCGACACACGGCCGTTCTTCCGGCTGTTCACCGCCGGGATGGGGCGCACCGGGCTCGGGAAGTGGCTGCGGATCAAGCTTGCAGCGCTCCGCAGCTTCCCGCTCGCGGCGCTCGCCGGACGTCGCACCGGGCGTCGCGCTCGTCGTGCTCGCGCTCCTCGAGGGCTCGGGCGTGCTCGCGGTGGCCGCCGTCCTCGCCGGCATCGTCCTGGCGATCCTGGGGCTCGTGCTCGCGCTCGGCGTGCGTCTTGCTCTCGGACTGCCCGCCGCCCTGGCCCGGAACCAGTTCGGGCTGTGCAGCGGGCTTCCGACAGACGAAGGCGCGGTCCCGGCGCTGACGCCGTGGCTCGCCGGGCTGATCGACGACCTGGCCGCAAAGGACGGCGACGGGCCGCTGACGTTCGGCGACCTCCGTGCGAAGGGCATCGAGCTCGCCGTGATGACGACGAACCTCACACACCGCCGCCCGCACCGGATGCCGTGGGAGCACCACGAGCTTCTCTTCGATCCGGCCGAGATGCGACTGCTCTTTCCGGAGCCGGTCGTCGCGTGGATGGAGACGCATCCGCCGGAGGTCGGCGAAGGTCGTGAAGCCGAGCAACGTCAGCGCCGCCTCGAGGCGCTCGAGCCGCTCCGGCCGTTCCCGGCGCCCGACGACCTGCCCGTCGTCGTGGCGGCGCGCATGAGCCTGAGCTTCCCGCTGCTGATCAGCGCCGTCCCGCTGCACGCCCTCGACGTGACAAGCCGCCGGACACGCGACTCGCTCGAGGCCGTCGAGGACGGGCGGAAGCCTGCAACGCCGCTCGCCGCCGAGCCATGCTGGTTCTCCGACGGCGGGATCGCGAGCAACTTCCCCGTGCACTTCTTCGACACCCCGCTGCCCGTTCGACCGACGTTTGCGATCGACCTCGACGGCTTCCATCCCGACCACGGCCGCCAGCCGGACGAGGCACACAACGTCTATCTCCCGTCGTCGAACGCCGGTGGACTACTCGACCGCTGGCACCGCTTCGACCAGGGGCCGGGGCTCTCGAGCCTTGCGGGATTCGCGAGCGGCATCGTCCGGACCATGCAGAACCACGTCGACTCGTCCCTCGCGCGGCAGCCCGGGTATCGCGACCGCATCGTCCACGTCCACACGGCGCCCGACGAGGGCGGCATGAACCTGACGATGCCGCCCGAGCTCATCAGCTCGCTCACGCTGCGCGGGCAGGCGGCGGGCCGAGCGCTCGTCGAGCGCTTCGCCGAGACGCCGGGAACCGACCCCGGGCTGTCCTGGGACAACCACCGCTGGGTCCGCTATCGGAGCGCGCTCGCCGCACTGACGGAGCTGCTCGAGCAGCTGGCGGCCGCATGGCGCGAGGACCCCGACGGCGAGCGGACCTACCGTGAGCTCGCAGAGCGCAGCGACGACGTCGGCCCGAGTGGCTACCGGTTCACATCGGAGGCGCAGCGACAGCTCGCACTGACGCTGACGGAGCTCCTCGCCGACGTCGGCGAGCGAGCCGAGCGCGGTCCAGGCAACGTGACGCGTGGCGCGCCGCGCCCGGAGTCGGTCGCCCGGATCGTTCCGACCGCGTAGCTATCGGACGACGCAGGCGGTCTGCAGCGGCCGACCGATCTTCGTGAGAGCGTCGAGCACCTTGTCGTTCGGGACGGCGTAGCCCTCGTCCGCCGCGGTGGCGCGCCGGGCGAACGCCGTCGCGACAACGTGCCCATTCCCGTCGACGATTGGGCCGCCGGAGTTGCCGCTCTGGACGTCGCCGCGCAGCCCGACCACGTCGCGACCGAGCTCCACGCGCCCGTACGCGTCGCGAGACGCGACCGTGGACGTGCTGCCGAGCCGCACCGGGGTGACCCTGTACGGGCCGTCAAGCGGGAACCCGAGCAGCGCAGCGGTTTGACCGCGTTCGGGGCTCGCTAGAGGCAGCGCGCGACCTTCGAATCCAGGGACCCGGACGATCGCCAGGTCGTTCCCGGCGTCGAAGGCGACGACGCTGCCTTCCAGGGTCTTCCCGTCGCCGCGATCGATGATCGGCGACTCGACACCCGCGACGACGTGCGCGTTCGTGACCACGAGCCCGCGACGCACGATCCAGCCCGAGCCCTCGACTCCGAGGCCACACGCGAATCCCCTCACCCGCACGATCGAGCGCTCGGCACCTCGCACCTCCGGGTCGCGAGCGATCGCTGCCTCGGGCTGCTCGACACCGATTGCCGGTCCGGCGATCGAGGTGAACGGGTCGATGCGCACCACGGCGTCCATGACGCGCTCGGGGGGGACTGCCCCGGTGAGTGCGGAGACGACCGTCGACTCCTGCGCCATGCGTCGAAGCTCGCTCTGGCCGGGGACGTAGAGCAGGACCGCCCCGACGGCCCAGCAGAACGCGAGCCCTGTCAACCCGCCGAGCACGATGCCCCCCGCCGTATCGGCGATGCGCAGGGGCGGAACGACGGAGAACGCCTGCCGCGCGGCGCGGCCGACGAAGACGCCGACCATCTGTCCCACCATGCCCCCGAGCGCGGCGCCCGCGAGAGCGACGATCGGCACGTAGCCATTCAGGTCGCCAACGAGCTTGGGCGCGAGCTCCGCCCCGAAGATCGCTCCGCCGAGCAACCCCACAAGCGAGAACACCCCGGTCACGAGCCCGCGGCGGATGCCGCTGAACGCGGTGAGCGTGATGATCACGACGGCGATCCAGTCGGCGGCGTTCACGCGCTGAAGTGTGCCGACGCAGGCCGCCGGAGCGCGCCGCCGCTACAATCTCGCAGCGCTCGGGGGCGTAGTTCAGTTGGTTAGAACGCCGGCCTGTCACGCCGGAGGTCGCGGGTTCGAGTCCCGTCGCTCCCGTCCCTGTTCAAGCCATTTCTGGGGCTTTGAAGGCCCGAGCGCCTGCCCGGGCCGTCGTTTTGGTCAGATTTGGTCAGATTTCAGGCGCGGACGAGCCCGCCCAGCGCGGCGACGAGATGCTCGCCAACCTGCTCCCGCCTCTTGGCGGTCTCGAACTCATGGACGTACAGATCCATGGTGATCGAGGGGCGCGCAGAGCGGACTAGACCCGGTCGGGGTGCAGCGCCAGATGGGCCACGCACGCCCCGCTGCGCCTATCTCTCTCATCGCGCACGCGCGCGCACGCAAGGAACTCGGGGCGAAGGTATACCCCCACCCCTCGGGAGTCGCGGGGCTGGGCCTAGAGCCGCTTGCGCATGTGCACGGACTCCTCGACGTACCCGAGCGAGGTGTAGAGGCCGCGGGCAGTCACATTTCCTCCCCAGACGTTCAACGCGACCGTCGCATGACCGAGCGAATGGAGCTCTGCCTCAAGAGCAACCATCGCCGCGCGGCCAAATCCCTTTCCCCGCTCGTCCGGGTCGATCGTGATGTCGTACAACCACGCCTCGCCGTCTCGGATGCCAAGGAAGACGGTGCCGATGCGCCGTCTGTCCGTCTCGACTGCCCAGATCCATGTTCCCGCCGTGGCAAGCCCGTCGGGCAGCGCCGCCAGGACGTCGCGCTCGACCTTCAGACGCGCAGCGTCCCGGGCCAACCCCGCGAACTCGACTAGACCGCGCTCGTACTCTGTGCGGTGGGCCTCGTCCCACGCGGCGTATTCGTCCTCGCGAAGCGAGCGAAGCGTCACCACGCTGCGCAGCGTACGCCGTAGGCCCGTACTGGCCTCTGTCGGCACGCCGTCCTAGATCCGAACCAGCACCAGCGCAGCGGCGACGAAGCTCGCGAACGCGGCCGTCGCCAGCCAGAGCGGAGGCGCGAGCATGTGATGCCGCCGGCGCCGCTTCCTACCGCCGCTAAGCACCGAGATCATGTGGCCTTCGTACATAGCCGCAGGTTCGTCCTCCGCCGCCGAACTCCTATACCCAAGAAGCCTTCGCTCTGACCACTGCAAGCCAACTAGCGCACACTCGAGGCCGGTACCCGGTACCCACCCCCGTCGGCGTGGTGATGGGCGATCGCAGCCTGATTGCTGCCTTTCCTGACGCGCCACGCCCACGGGGCGTGGTTTCGGGACTTGTCGCGGCCTCAGGGGAGTTCTGTCATCGCGCTGCCGCCGCCCCGCCGCACCGGCTCCGCGGCGGCAAGCACGCCGCCGTCGGCAAGGAACTCGATCCCGGCCGCCGCGCCGATCTCACCCGCGTTGGCGAAGTGGTGGCCTCGAGCCTCGAGCGCCGTCCGCTCTGGAGTCGCGAGAAATGCCGGCTCCACGCCGGTGTTCACGGCGTTGCGCTGGCTTACTCGGATATCGGCGATCGCCTGCGGAAGAGTCATGCCGAGGTCGATGCGATTGATCAAGATCTGCAGCACGGTGGTGATGATCGTCGCGCCGCCCGGTGAGCCGAGCGCGAGGAACGGCTTGCCTTCTCTCGTGACGATGGTGGGTGCCATCGAGCTGCGTGGCCGCTTGCCTCCCTCGACGCGGTTGGGATGGGTCGCCGAGTCGAAGTTGAAGTCCGTCAGCTCGTTGTTGAGCAGGAACCCGAAGCCGGGCACCACGAGGCCCGAGCCGCCCGTCGACTCGATCGTGAACGTGTACGAGACCACGTTCCCGGACCTGTCCGAGGTCGTCAGGTGGGTCGTTGTCTCCGCACCTTCATAGGGGTGCGGGTCGCCGGGTGGAACCGCGCCCGGCGCTGCCGTGTCGGTGATCAGCGCACGGCGCGTTGCAGCGTACTCCTCGGAGAGCAGACCGCTCAGCGGAACGTCGAAGTAGGCCGGATCCGCGAGGTAGGCGTTGCGGTCTGCGAACGAGTACCGCGACGCTTCGAGGTAGAAATGCAGGGCCGCCGCGCGGGTCATCGCCGAGAGCTCGAAGCCCTCAAGGATGTTCAGGGCTTCACCGACCGTTGAGCCGCCGCTCGACGGCGGGCCCATCGAGTACACGTCCAGCCCTCGATAGTTCACATGCGTCGGCGCCCGCTCCGGCGCGGCGTAGGTATGCAGGTCGCGCATCTTCATCACGCCGGGCCGCCAGACGTGATTCGCCATCGGGCTGACGGAGGGATGCCGGACGGCCTCCACGAGCGCCTCCGCAACCGCACCACGGTAGAAGCCCTTGGCGCCCAGATGAGCGATCCGCTCGTACGTCTTGGCAAGGGCGGGGTTCATGAACACCGTGCCCACGTCGCGCGGCGTTCCATCCGCGTCGAGGAACAGCGCGCTGCTGGCAGGAATATCGTCGAACCAGTCGCGGTTCGCATTTGCCTGGTCGAACCACACCTGGTCGATGACGTAGCCGTGACGCGCGACGTGAATCGCCGGCGCGAAGACCTCGGCCAGCGACATCGTCCCGAACTTCTCGAGCGCGTCGACCCATGTCTCGACCGTTCCGGGAACTCCGACGGAGAGCCCGCTGTAGCGCGCGTCGTTGAAAGGCAGAGCTACGCCGTTCCCCCAAAACGACGTTGGATGCATGGCCGCCGGTGCGGTCTCGCGACCATCGATCGTCGTCACGGCACCATCGGCGGTACGTAGGACCATGAATCCGCCGCCGCCGATTCCGCACGAGAACGGCTCGGTCACACCCAGCACGGCCGCCGCCGCCACTGCGGCGTCGACCGCATTGCCGCCACGACGCAATATGTCGATTCCCGTCTGCGTCGCGAGCCTCTCCACCGACGCGGCCGCGCCGCCCGTGCCGACCGATGTCGGCGGCCCCGAGCCGCTTCCCACGTCCGCAGCGGCAGAGACCCCGAATCCGAGTGCGGCTGTCGTCGCGAGCGCGACGCACAACTGCAGGCTCTTGCGGCGCATGACTTCCTCCTCCGGCGGCTTAGCGTGACCCTACGCCCCGGCCGCGAACACGACAAGGCGACTTCGCCGGATCGGCCCCGATGGATTCCCGACCGAGTCGAGGGTCACCATCGGGGTAGGATCCCACCGCGACCCACCGCTCAGCCCCGGCGTGGACGGGCCTGGGCGTGTGCGACCAGTCGAGCTGATCCCCGTATAGTCGCCCCCCTTCTCCGATACCCAACGAAGGAGGCTTCAGATGAAGCGGGTTCTCGTGGCGACGGCCGTCCTTGTGATTGCCGCGGCCGCTGTCGGTTTGAGTGCGATGGCGGCGCCGAGCAAAGCCAACCACCAGGGCAAGCGGGTGACGCTCAGATTGGTCCTCAAAGACGTCGGCTTCAACTTCGTCGACAACCCACCGCGCCAGGGGTTCAACGCGCCGCCCTTGATCGGTGATCAGCTGACCTTCACCTCGGACATACAGACGCGCTCGGGCGCCCGCGCGGGGACCTTCGCGGCCACCTGCACCGTCGCGAGAGGCGGCGTTCGTCCCAACCTCGTCTGCTATGGCCTCTATTCGCTCAAAGGCGGCCAGATCGCGGGTATCGCGGGACCCGGCCAAACCGACGACACGCACGTCGCGATTGTCGGCGGCACCGGGGTGTACGCGGGCGTCACAGGAACCTCGCTCGAAGTCTCGCGTGGTGACAACAGCCCTCTCCAGGACCTCACGATCAACCTCATCTATCCGTAGCAGTAATGCGCACGCAGTAATGCGCACGCGGCCAAGCCCGGCAGCGTGTCCGAAACGTTGCCGGGGCTGTCGCGCACCTACCTGGATTCACGCCGCTCCGGCTCAAGGTCGCGGTCGCGACGCTCGTCATGTCGCGGCACCCAGTTGGAAGCCCTTCGACCCCCGGTGGGCAGACTGGAGGACCCTCCGGACCAGGCGCCATCCCCATCGTCACGCTGAGGGGGTGGGTACCTGGTGAAGCCACGGGCCTCCTCGACGCCACCTCTTTCCCTCTCGCGCGCGCGCACGTACGTACGTGTCACCATTTCCTCATGCAGCGTTTCCTCGCTGTGCTGCGTTGTTGCGGGACGGTCGGGCGTGCGAGCGCACCGTGGTCGAGGGATCCGAATTCTGCGTGCATCACGATCGTCTGCTCGCAGAGCATGGGGCTGACGCGCTCAAGCAGGGCTTGCCTCGACGCAAGCAGGCGCGCAGCTCGTGGCAGCCGACGATCGTGACGACGAGCTCGGACGAGCCCGAGGCGAACAGCAACGGCCCTGCGGGGGACGAGCGCCGTTCGGTTGATCCGGCCACTGTGCGCCCTCGGCTCGCAGCCGCGGCAGCGGAGAGCGTCGAGGACATTCAGCGGACGCTGCTCGATGCGGCGACCTCGGCGTCAAAGCCTGCGTGGGTTGAGTTTGAGTGCTCGGACTGCGGGAAGCGGAAGCGCGTCGAGGTTCCCGTACCGGACGTCCGTGCTCGGGTGGCGGCGATCGAGCTGCTCTTACGCGAAGGGCTCGGCCGACCAGCGCAGGCTGACGAGCCGCCGACGCTGCCACTGATACCCGAGACGAAGGCGGAGATCGAGGCGCTCGGATGGGAACAGCTGAAGGTGCTTGCGCTGGCCTACCCCGAGGCGGAGTGCCTGCCGGAGGAGAAGCGGAAGCGATGGCTATACGAGCGCTGGATCGGCCTCACGCAAGCCGACCGTGACGCCTTCCACGCAGCGCTCGACGCGGCCGATGCGACACGCGCCGAGCACAGCGTCGCCTAGCAGCGGCTTACCGGAGCTTGCGATCTGACAATGGTCTGACACGCCGCCGCGAGTCGTCTATCCATGGGCGATCTCGCGCGACCCGCGACTCGGCGTGTCGGAGTTCACCACCGTCCCCCACCCCCTCGAACGTCGGCATCGTGGCGGGGCCCGGTCGCGGCTTCGTGACGGCCCGGCGTCTCGTGGGAGCAGACCGCGCGAGCGGGGACAGCTGTCGCCTCTTCGAGCGCGCGCAACCGCTCCGGGAGTGCATCTCCGATTCGGCCCGCGAGCTCCGTGGCTCCAGTGTTGTCGGCGACTCGGCTCCGTCTTCGTACGTCGATGTGCTATCCAGCCCGGAGGACGTGCACGGGCCGGCCACACAGCGGGCGGGCAGCGCCGTCGGTCGCGAGTCGGAGCTCGCCGCCCTCAACGCGTTCTTCGAGGACGGGAACGCGCGCGCATTCGTTCTCATGGGCGGGCCTGGAATCGGCAAGACCACGCTCTGGGAGGTCGGCCTCGAGTTCGCCCGGATGCACGGCTGGCGGGTGCTGTCGGCGCGGGCGAGCGGCGCCGACGCGCGGCTCTCGTTTGCCGCGCTGATCGATCTGCTCGACGGGGTCGAGACGGAGGAGCTCGTTGGCCTGCCGGCTCCGCAGCTGCGCGCGCTGGTGGTGGCCCTTCTGCGGGCCGAGCCGGAGGGCGCGCCGCCCGAGCCCCACGCGATCGCGCTTGGCTTCCTGAACACGTTGCGCGCCCTGGCTGCCCGTGAGCCGTTGCTGGTCGCGATCGACGACGTCCAGTGGCTCGATCCGCCGTCCGCCGACGCACTCGACTTCGTCGTGCGCCGCCTCGAGGGCGAGCCCGTCGGCTTCCTGCTCGCCAAGCGACTCGGTCTTGAGACTGCTTTCGAGAGCACGCTCGAGCGGCGGGCGCTGGGACGGCTCGAGGTCGGCCCGCTCAGCCTCGGCGCTACGCGGCGGATCCTGTCCGAGCGGCTCGGGCTGAGCCTCACACGGCAGCTCCTGCGCCGCATCCACGAGACGACGCTCGGGAATCCCCTGTTCGCGCTCGAGGTCGGACGGACGCTCGCCGGCCACGGCTTGCCCGCGATCGGGGAGGAGATCCCCGTGCCGGACAGCGTCGAGGACCTGCTCGGCACCCGCGTCGAACGGCTGCCCGGCCCCGTGCGCAGACTGCTGCTCGTCGTCGCGCTGAGCGCGGAGCTGCGCACCTCTCAGGTTACGGCGATCACAGGACCAGACGCGCTCGACGCCGCCCTGGATGCGGGCGTGGTGCTCGTCGACGACGACCGCGTGCGCGCCTCCCATCCCTTGCTCGCTGCAGCGGCGAGAAGCCGATCTCATCCCGACGAACGGCGCGAGCTCCATCTGGAGCTCGCGCGCGTTGTTCCCGACGGGGAGCTTCGTGCGCTGCATCTTGCGCTCGCCGCCGAGCGGCCGGACACAGAGCTCGCAGCCACGGTCGCCGCAGCTGTCACGAACGCGTTTGCGCGCGGCGCCCCACAGGACGCCGCGGCGCTCGCCGAGCACGCGCTCCGGCTGACGCCACCGGACTCACCGGAGCGGAGCGCCCGCCTGCTCGCGCTCGCAGAGGCTCTCGTCATTGTCGGCGAGACGCAGCGGGCGACCGAGCTCCTCACCGGGGCGCTCGAGTCCCTGCCCGCGGGACCTCGGCGCGGGCGGGCGTACATGCTCCTGGTCGCCGGCGCGGTCACGAGCAACGAGGAGATCAGGCGCTACCTAGAGCTGGCGCTGGCCGAGAGCGAGAGCGATCCCGGGCTGCGGGCCCACGCCCTCGGGGAGCTGGCGATGAACGCGGCGGTCATCCGCGTCGAGCGGCTGCCCGAGGCGGAGCAGTGGGCGCAGGATGCGCTGAGAGCAGCACAGCGGGCAGGGCCGGATCTCCAGCGGTTCGCGCTGTACGCGCTCAGCTGGGCACGCGCCCTTCGTGGACGGCCGATCGACGACCTGCGCCAACGCTTCCTCGGCCTCTCCGACGACGCGTACTACCTCGTCGGCTCCCCCGAGCGAGTGGACGGGCAGCGGCTCGTCTGGAGAGGCGAGCTGACGCCCGCGCGGGCGCTCTTCGCGCGACTGCTCGCCCTCGCCGACGAGCGAGGCGAGCCGGTCTCGTACTTCTTGCAACGTCTCCATCTCTGCGAGCTCGAGCTGCGAGCAGGTGAGTGGGAGGAGGCGGCAGGCCGGCTCGACGAGTGGGGCGAGTCGGACGAAGGCGAGCTCCTGATCTGGCCGATGTACGAGCGGTGCCGCGCGCTGCTCGCCGCCGGCCGGGGACTTCCGGGCGAGGCGGAGGAATGGGCTGCGAAGGCGATCGCGCGCGCAGTGTCGACGGGCGTCCGCTGGGACGAGCTCGAAGCGCTCCGGGCGCGCGGGATCGCCGCCCTGATCGCCCATAAGCCGGCGCGAGCGATCGAAAGCCTGCGCGACGTCTGGGAGCACACGCAGCGCGAAGGCGTGGACGACCCCGGAGCGTTCCCGGTCGCGCCCGACCTGGTCGAGGCGCTGGCTGAGGTCGGCGAGCACGACGAGGCGCTCGAGGTAACCGCCCGCCTGCGCGAGCTGGCCGAGCGGCAGCAGCATCCGTGGGGGCTCGCGACCGCGAAGCGTTGCGGCGGCGATGGTGGGGCTGTTCTCCGCCTACGACGAGGAGGCGGCGGTCGCGATGGCAGGAAGCGGCCGCTGAGTACGCGAGCCTCGGCCTCCGCTTCGACCACGCGAGAGCGCTGCTCAGCCTGGGTCGGGCGCAGCGCCGGTTCCGGAAGTGGGGTGCCGCGCGCGACACGCTGCAGCGGGCGGCCGCGTCGTTCGACGAGATCGGCTCGCCAGGCTGGGCCGACGAGGCGCGTTCCGAGCTCTTGCGGGTCGGCGCGCGCCGACCCTCGCCCGCGGGTCGAGCTCACCCCGGCGGAGCGCCGCGTGGCCGAGCTCGCGGCCGCAGGGCGCGCCAACAAGGAGATCGCCCGCGATCTCTTCGTCAGCGTGAAGACGGTCGAGGCGCACCTCTCGCACGTCTACGCAAAGCTCGGGATCCGCTCGCGCGCGCAGCTCACGCACCATCTCTCCCCGCAGGGGTAGCGCTCCAAAGATTCGGGGTTTCCCCGATTTCGCAGCCGCGGGGACGGCCGTACCGTCGAAGGCGTGCCCGAGTTTCTCGTCGAGTTCTACGTCGCGAGGCAGGACGCCGGCGCCGTCGACCGCGCCGAGCGTGCGCGCCTGAGCGCCGACGCACTGACGCGTGAGGGCACGCCGGTTCGCTACCTGCGCGCGATCCTCGTCCCCGAGGACGAGACGTGCTTCCTCCTCTACGAGGCCTGCTCGGCCGACTCCGTGCGCGAAGCGGCGCAGCGTGCGGCGCTGCCGTTCGAGCGCATCACCGAGGCCTTCGACGACTCGACAGCAAAGGAGTGCTCACCATGCTCGTGACCAGGGCAACGCTTCTCGTGGTCGTACTGGTCTTGTCGATCGCGGTGGCCGTGCCCGCGGCCGCGTCCGACAGGCGGCCGCCGAGGATCGTCTCGGCGGTGATGCTCGACCTCGACCGCGACTCGCGGGCAGATCGGCTGCGGCTGTTCTTCTCCGAGCGGGTTCGGCACGGCGTGGATCGTGACGGTCGGTACCCATTCGGAGTCGGCGGTTACCGGGTGCGGTCCGTTGGCGCGGCGGGCGGGCGGACGATCGTGATGCTGCTGGCGGAGAAGGTGATCGCCGATCATGCGGCACGTCCACGGGTTCGGTACGCGCGGACGAAGGCGCAGCCCGTCTTCGACCGGGCGGGGAACCAGGCGCTGGCGCAAGTGTTCAGGCGGGTGCGGGCGCACGGGAACACGCCGGTGGCGATTCCGTTGCCCACCACGCCGCCACCACCGCCGCCCCCGGCAGGCCCGCCGACACCGACCGATCGTGACGGTGACGGGGCCCTCGACGCGCAGGACTGCGCACCCGCCGACCCGGCGATCGGGCCCGGCTTCCTGGACGTGCCCGACCTCGCGTTCGTCGACTCCAACTGTGACGGGATCGACGGCGACGAGAAAGACGCGGTCTTCGTTTCCCCGCAAGGAAAGGACACCGATCCGGGCACGAAGGCGGCGCCGAAACGCCAGATCCAGGCCGCTGTCGCAGCGGCCGCAGCCACGGGCCGTGACGTCTACGTTGCAGCAGGGGCCTACGGTCGCGTCGAGTTGCGTACCGGTGTCGGGATCTACGGCGGCTTCCGACCCGATGGCTGGTCGCGCGGTCTCCTTGTGGTGACCTCCATCACGGGCGCGCCAGAGGGTGTCTTCGCTTCAGCCGCAACGGGTGTCGTGCTCCAGCATCTCACCGTCCGCGGTGAGCCCGAACGCGGGCCTGACCGGAGCGTGTACGGCATCCGTCTTCTCAGCGGTTCGAGCGTGAAGCTGCAGCGCGTGGCCGTCTCCGCGTCCGGTGGACGCCTAGGCGTCGCCGGTTTTGACGGGAACGCCGGTGTGCGCGGCGACGACGGCGGGAACGGCACGATCGGGAGCTGCGACGGTGGTCGAGACGGCCGGGGCGGGGCGGGTGGTGCCAGCCCCTCGGGCGGCCGCGGCGGCCGCGGGGGCGACGGGGGCGCAGAGGGTGCCAACCCGGGGAAGGCAGGCTCTCTCGGTGAGACCGGAACGCCGGCAGGTGCCGGCGGTGCCGCCAGCTCGTTCGGCCTCTCCGCGGAAGACGGCAAGCCCGGCGCGAACGGCGATGGCGGTAACCCCGGGTCGAATGGCGAGGGTGGCGGCAATACGGCCGCTGTCGCGCGGAACCACTGGGCCGGCCAGGACGGCTCGAGCGGCACCGACGGCGCACGCGGTGAGGGCGGCGGCGGCGGAGGCGGAGGCGGCGGGCAGGGAGGGCTGGCCAACCACGGCTCCGGCAACGGGGGCGGCGGAGGAGGAGGGGGAGGCGGCAAAGGTGTGGGTGGCAAGGGCGGCGGCGCCGGCGGAGGCTCATTCGGCGCCTTCCTCCACGACTCCACGGCGATCTTCTCCCACGCCAGCTCGATCAAGTCCGGCAACGGAGGCACCGGCGGTCCGGGCGGTGACGGGGGGCTTGGGGGAGGCGGCGGCGGGCGCGGCTCGGGAGCGATCCATTGCTCGGACGAGATCGGCAACGGCGGCAACGGAGGGCTGGGCGGCCCCGGTGGCCGCGGTGGTGGTGGCGGCGGCGGCGCCGGCGGACCGAGCGTCGGAATCTACAAGGCCGGCGCGTCCCAGGCGACTGCGACGGATTCCACGGTTTCGATCGGGTCTCCGGGGGCGGGAGGCGCCGGGGGTGCAGGGGGCAAGGGCGCCGGGGGCATCGGTGCGACCGGGATCGCCCGGACGACCTTGCCGTAGGGAGTCCGGGTGGCCTCGGCGAGACGCAGCAGCGACACGCGAGCTAAGGAGGAGCGATGGTGAGGACGTCCGACGAGGGAGCCGCGCGCTACAGGCGGAAGACGCTTCTCGGCAGAGTGGGGGCCGGGGCGGCAGCGGCAGGCACGAGCGGGCTCCTCGGCGCCGACGGCGCGGAGGCGGCGCCGCACGGGCAGAGGGTCTATGCGGCGAGCGCGGGGTACTTCGGCCGGATCTTCGATCGCCTGCCCGCGTTCGCGCCGCAGAGCCCACGGGTCGAGGCGGCGCTGCGTGACCTCGGCAAGCCGGGCGGGATCCTCGACGCCAGGGACGCGCTCGAGAAGGGGCCGGTGCTTCTCATCACCGACCCGACCCTGTCGGCGAACAACCCCAACAACCCCGAGCAGACGGCGGGATCGACGTTCGTCGGCCAGTTCCTCGACCACGACATGACGTTCGACGTCGGATCGCGGCTGGGCCACGCCACGGAGCCGCGGACGGCCGTCAACGCGCGCACGCCAGCATTCGACCTCGACTCGGTCTACGGCGGCGGCCCCGTCGCCTCGCCGTACCTCTACGACTCCGCCGACCGGGCGAAGCTGCGGATCGCGAGCGGGGGGCAGTTCGAGGATCTGCCCCGGACAGCCGACGGCACGGCGATCGTCGCCGACCCTCGCAACGACGAGCACGTGATCATCGCCGGCCTGCAGTGCGCGTTCATCCTCTTCCACAACAACGCGGTCGACCTGGCTCGCACCGAGGGCGCACCCGACCCGTTCGCACAGGCGCGGCGACACACCACCTGGCACTACCACTGGCTGATCCTCCACGAGATCCTGCCGCAGTTCGTCGGCCAGGCGATCGTCGATCGCGTGCTCCGCAGGGGACGGCGGTTCTACCGGCCGAAGGGCGGCGCCTTCATGCCGGTCGAGTTCCAGGGAGCGGCCTATCGCTTCGGGCACAGCATGGTGCGGCCGTCCTACCGGGCGAACATGGAGGGCGACGGCGGCAAGCCGTTCTTCGGGCTGGTCTTCGATCCCGCCGCCTCGGGGTCGGATCCGGTCGATCTTCGCGGCGGCTGCAGCGCGCCGCGTCGCTTCGTCGGGTGGCAGACCTTCTTCGACTTCGGCGACGGGGAGGTGAAGCCGAACAAGCTGATCGATACGAAGATCTCGACGCCGCTGTTCGACCTGCCGCTCGGCGCGATCGCGAGCGGCGACCCGCCGACCTCGCTCCCGCAGAGGAACCTCCTGCGACAGCTGACCTGGAAGCTGCCGTCCGGCCAGCGGCTCGCGAAGGAGATGGGCGCGCCCCCGCTCGCTCCGGCCGACCTCGGCGAGTTGAAGGCATACGGCCTCGGGCTCGAGCGCTCGACGCCCCTCTGGTATTACGTGCTCAAGGAGGCCGAAGTGATGGCCGACGGGCTGACCCTCGGGCCGGTCGGCGGCCGTCTCGTTGCCGAGGTGATCATCGGCCTCCTCCAGACCGATCCTTCGAGCTACCTCACGGTCCGTCCCGGCTGGAAGCCGACCCTCCCGAGCAGGCTCGGCCCGGGAAGGTTCGCGATGGTCGACTTCCTCACCTTCGCCGGCGTCGATCCTGCGAGCAGGGGACAGTAGAGGACAGATGACCGTCAGAACGCGCGTGAATGGCCGCCGTCGACGGTGATACAGGCCCCCACCACCCACGACGCCCGCTCCGAGATGAGGAACGATCTCGCCCGCTCTCGAATGCGCCTGCTCTCGCGCGCGCACGCGAGGCGACGACCGCCCGGCTAGGGTCCCGGTGGGCGCTCAGACGCGCGTTGCGCGCGGCGTCCCTTTGAGGCACCGCCCACAGGTATTGCTCTGTTCGGCCGCTCGCACGAGAATCCGACGACCGGGAGGAGGCAGGGATGAAGGTTGTCATGAAGATTCTCGTGATGGTTGTCATACCGCTTGGGGTAGCGGGGGTTGCTTATGGCATTGCCTACGACGGCGTCGGGATATCGGCGGGTTGGGCCACCGCCCTCGGATGGCTCGCCGGGCTTGTTGCGGTCTTTATCATCAACCGGTTTTGGTGCTATCGAGCGGCATTCAGGTTCAACGTCAAGTCTCGGAGGGCTCAGGCCGAGGAACTAGCAGACGTGCCCGCCGCCGCTGCGCGTGAACCAGCGGCGAACGACACCTCGAGCTAGCGAGCGATGAAGGCCCGTCGCGAACGCCTCGCTCTTCCCTCGCGCGCCCGCGAGCGCTCTTGGCTACGACCGACTCCGTGCCCGGGCCGATCGTCATCTGACACGCGTCTGACACGCCGTCGCGACGCGTCTATCCAGCCGCGATCCAGCGGGACCCGACTCGCAGGGTCGGTCATCTCGGCACCCCCCTCCCCCCTCGCGATCATTAGAGCGGTGGGGCCTGGTCGCTGGGGGGAGCACGGCGCAGACATCTCGCCCATGGCGCATCCACGAACTCACCCGGGATTTCCGGCTCGAGGACGTGTGGGCGGTGCCGACGCCAGGCGACGCGGACGACTTCGGGCGACTCGTGCACCTCATCGCCTCGGGCGATCCGACGCGCGGCGCTCCCCGCTCAGTGCGCGTCCTGTGGGCGATCCGCTGGAAGCTCGGCGAACTGCTGGGGTGGGACAAACCAGACGCCCCCACCGCGCCGCCGACACTCCGCGTCCGACTGCCCGCCGACCTACACGCCGGCCCCACCGGCCCCGAGTTCGCCACGCTCCCCTTCAGCTCCCTCTACCTGCTCGACGACGAGTGGGCGGCAGAGATCGCGAACCGCACGATGCGCGGCGTGATGCACATCAGCTGGGTCCCGGACGGGAAACGTGGGTACTGAGGCCAGCTGGCCGTGTACGTGAGGCCGAACGGACCGCTCGGGACCGGCTACATGGCGGCCATCCGACCCTTCCGGCACCGCATCGTGTACCCCCGAATGCTCCGGCAGATCGGCCGCGCCTGGCAGACGAACGCCAGCTGATCACCGTCCTTGCCGCGAGAGCCTGACTCTGCGCGAGAAGAACGGCGAGGGTGCAGATCCAAGCGGACTCATAGGGAGCGCACCACCACCCCCTCGCGATCGTCATCGAGGTGAGGCCTGATTCCGGGGTGACCGGCGCGACCAGTTCAGCTATCCGAAGGCTCCTCGCTCGCCGGGCGTGCGACCGAGATCTCGTACGCAATCCGAACTTCTGCACCATCGTCGCTGCCCGTCGCGACGTTCATGACCTCCCAACCGTGGGCGATGACTTGGCCCTCGACGGGCCGGACGTAGAGGGTGATTACCTTCGATGTGCCGTCCGGGTAGCGCACGAGCGTCTTGTATCCGCTGTGGACCGTGGGCATGAGCACGTTCTACCAGCGTGGGGCACCGGGCCGCCTTGCGACGAGCGCCCACCTCTTTCCCGCCGCGCCACCCGGCTCACGATCCTCGCCGGGGGGTCGCTTAGGCCGTGACCGCCTCTCGCCGAGGGGCAGCCGCCAGGACTGCCTCGATCTCAACCACTGCCTGGTCGGTCGCGGTCTCCTCGGCGATGGCGGCTGCGATGCTTTCCGCGGCGTTGCGGTAAGAGCCCTCGGTCAGGAGGCGCTGCGCGGCGGCCGCGATCTCTTCCGGTGTCGCCGACGAGTCGAGCCGCAAGCCCGCGCCGGCGTGAACCACGCGCGCGGCGACGTCGAACTGGTCGCGCCCCATCGGCAGGCAGACGAGCGGAACACCGGCAGCGAGCGCCTTGATCGTGACGCCGTGGCCGCAGTGCGTGATCGCCACCGCCGCCTCGCGAAGGACCTCGCTGTGCGGAGCAGCCCGCACGACCTGGACGTTCGCCGGTGCCAGGACGGAGGCCGGGTCGACCCCCTGTCCCGTCGTGACGACGGCCCGGACGGGCAACTCGCCGACCGCGGCCAGGATCCGCCGCAGCAAGTCCTCCTGGTTCTGGAAATCCGCGCTGAGCGCCACGAGAACGAGCGGGTCGGCACCGGGCGGAACCGTCCACTCGCCGGCCCACACCGGGTCGTCCAGGCGTGGCCCGACGTGCATGATCGTGGGCGGCAGCGGCCCGATGAAGTCGAACGCGCGGCTGGTCATCACGAGCACGCGGGCGACGCTGCGGCCCTGGTCGAGGACGTGCTCGAGCGGTTCCAGGCCCTGTTCGGAGCGCGCCGCGTTGAGCACCGGCAGAGCCTCGTCCCAGCCCGCCATCACGATCGCCGCCAGCTCCTCGTGGCTCCGTTGCTCGGCCTCGTTCGTCGCAGGCATCAACCCAGCGCCGAAGGGCGGGACTCCGGGCGCGGGGACAACGTTGATCGTTGGATTCAGAACGATGCAGGGCACCTGCGCTGCCTCGGCCGCGACCTGCGGCCCGAAGAGCAGGAGCTCGCTCAGCACCGCAGCGGCCGGCCGCCGCGCGAGCTCCTCGCGCACGTCTTGAGCGAATGCCGCCGCCGGGCCGACCGCCAGCCGATCGCGCATCCGCGCGAACCCCTCTGCCGGGTCGAGACCGGCCCAGTCGCACACGAAGTGGCTGCCCGGCGAGCGCTCGCGCCGATGCGGCGCTTGCGTCCAGCTGACGTACTCCGCCCCCGTCGCCTCAACATCGGGTCTCAGCACCGGATCGGCAAGCACGGTCAAGCTGTGTCCGCGCTCGATCAGGGCTCGCGCGACGCTCATCAGCGGCGGCGTCGTCCCGGAGCCGTCCCAGGTGGTCATCAACAGATGCGTCATTTGGAGCCTCCTCCAGAGTGGGTGTGCAGTGCCTGCACGAGCTCGCGGATGGCGGTGATGGTCTGGTTGCGGCTCAGCCCCACGTCGCGACGGAGCAGCTTCCAGGTGAATACGTCTGTGGCGACGACGAGCTGAGCGACACGCCGCTTGCGGTCAACGCCGCGCAACCCCGTAAGCGCGGCGGCGAAGACGTACTCAACCCACTCCCGGTGGCTCCGCCGCCCGCGCGCGATTACCGGCCGGACGACCGCGACGCGCTCCTCGATCGCGAGCGTGCGCAGCGTGAAGTCGCCCGTCTGCTCGTAGTCGTCGACCAGCGTGGTCGCGGCGCCCCCGAGATCTCCCTCGGCAACGTTCCATCGAAGCGTCGAGATCGCGTCGCTGAGCCGCTCGGCCGCGACCCCGAAGAGCGCCTCCTTGGTTCCGAAGTGATTGACCAGCGTCTGGAGCGCCACGCCGGCGTCGGCCGCGATGTCACGCAGCGTCACATCGTCGTACCAGCCGCGCATGAACGCATCAGACGCCGCCTGCAGAATCCGCTCGCGCGTCACCTCGACCGCCGCCGCCCTCGTCGACATTCGATAGGTACGTGTTACATTCATTAGTATGACGTTACATTAACGTCGGGATCACGTCAAGGATCTGCCGGGACGACATGGGTGCAGCCTATGGCGGACCGACGAGCGCGAAGTGCGACCGCCTGGTTGCCTCCTAGGACATTGTTCAGCGCGACGAGATCACTTCCGAGTTCAGTGCTCGGCGGCCTGCGGCAGCTGGTCGGTGATGTTGAACCACGACGCTTTTGATCCGACGAAGATGTGCTCCGTCGGGCGAATCGTCGGGTCGTCGATCAGGGAGCCTAGCGCGACGTGCACGTACGCCCCGTCGCGGACAACGGAGTACAGGAGCGAACCGCAGATCCCGCAGCGTGTGTGGTTGGCGTCCTCGTCGCCCCAGACTAGGAGCGTCTCCGCTCCTTCGACGATCTCGAGCTTCTCACGTTCGATGCCAGCGAACGGCTTGAACGCAGAGCCGGTCGACGCACGGCAGTTCGAACAGTGGCAATTAGCCGAGTAGAGGAACGCGTCCGGCACGATGTACCGAACCGCCCAGCACTCGCATCGTCCGCTGAGCACCCGGCTGGTTACTGGGTTTTCCGTGCTCACCATCAATCCCTCCTCGTCTCGCGGAAATCAGCGAGAAGACGCACGTCTGGTTAGACGGTGTCGACCGTCATCATCTAGACCGCTCGCGCCCGTCGGGATCATCGGCGGCATGGATAGAAACGCGTACGGCTACCCCACCCCATGAGCGTGTCGTCGCTCGCACGCCGGGCCGCGGTCCGGCGCGCGGGGCCTACCGGAATTCTTCTACTCCGCGTCCGCTCTGCTCGTCGATCCCGTAGCTGTCGATGTAGCCCCAGCAGTTCGGCTGAGAGCCGTCGGTATCGGTGACGCCGTACTCGTTCGCCAGGTCGTACGACGTGAGCGAGCGGCCGGCATGCCTTCTTGGGTTTGCGTCGCCGGCGAGCGCCGCGACGCCTTGCCCCACGTACGCGGGGGACTCACTAATCGCGAACCCGGGTCGCTGCACCAGCGCGTCGCGCCACGTTTCTTCGGTAACACCGAAGTTGTCGAGCATCTTCTCCGAGCGAAGCCAGCCTGGCGTGACGGCCAAGGCCACGACCGGATGCTCGCGCAGCTCGAAAGTCAATCCGACGACGATCCGCTGCACGTTCGCCTTGACCAAGTCGTAGTAGAACCCGACGCGTTCACGGAAGTTGGTGTTGAACTCGAAGGTTCCGTCGGTCATCTCCACCACAAGTCCGGGCGTCTCCTCCGACGCGGTTTTCAGCATCAGCGGTAGCGCGTGATGGGCGGTGATCAGATGCGTGTCAACGCCCATGCGGAGCATCCGCAAGCCACCAGGTAGGTCGTGCTCCCACAACGGCTTGTCCCACTGCGCGTACCGGTCGCCGCCGAACATGTCGTTCACGAGTACGTTCAGACGTCCATGATCCGACTCGATGCGCTCGACGAGCGCAGCAACCCCGCTCGAGTCCTCATGGTCGACAACCAAGGCTGTCGCCGACCCGCCGGCCGCCTCGACCAGCTCGCCGGTCTCCTCGATCGTCTCGGGACGGTCGATCTCGGACCGCCCCGCTAGCCGGCTGCTGCGCCCGGTCGCGTACACGTGAGCGCCAGCTCTACCCAGCTCGACCGCGATAGCCCTCCCCGCGCCGCGGGTCGCTCCGGCTACCAGCGCGACCTTCTCGGACAGTGCCCTCTCGTCAGCGTCGACCATCGCCGTGCTCGGCCGGAGGCTCGAAGGTCGATGCCCCTCGGCCAACAACAGCGCCGCCGAGCATCAACGCGAGTACGCCGAAGGCAAGGGACCCGCGCCTCATGCAGTAGATGTTCCGCCGCCAGCAGACCGGCGTCAACCGTTCCGGTACGGCGTCGGTATCCACCCCTCCCCCCCGCGATCGTCATCGCAGTGGGGCCTGATGCCAGCCTCCTGGCGCGAGTGTGTTTCGCAGGACAGGGCGAGGCCGCTAAGACCCGAGGTGTCGCTCGGTCATGATGATTTCGACATGCAGGCGGTGGGCACGGTAAAGGATTCGCGGGCGATCTAGCTCTTATGAGCATGGGTCGCCTTGACTCCGACCTGGAAGACCTCTACCGGCGACGGCAGGGCGCCTTCCAGGTGATGCTTGCTTCGGTAACGGGAGACGTCGAGAGCGCACGAGACGTCGTACAAGAGGCGTTCGTACGAGCTCTGCAGAAACAGGAAGGATTCCGCGGCGAGGGGTCACTCGAAGCGTGGGTGTGGCGAATCGCGTTTCGGGTTGCCGTCGGATCGAGTGGGTCGCGCGAGCTCGCGGTGGACGAGGTCCCGGATGTTGCGTTCGTCGATGAGAGGCGCGATCCAATGCTTGCAGCCGCGTTCCGGAGACTGCCTCCGCAGCGACGGCTGGTGATCTTTCTGCGCTACTTCGCGGATCTGTCCTACGCCGAGATCGGCGAGGTACTCGGAGTCGCCGAAGGAACGGTCGCGGCAACTCTGTCCAAGGCGCATCAGCAGCTCCGCGCCGAGGTTTCGACTGGCGAGGTGATGGCATGAGCGCATATGAAGACACTCTTCTGGCCGCCCGGTTCGCCGCGCTGGCGCCCGAGCCGCTCGCTGGGGACTGGGATGACGTTCTCGACCGAGTAGGCGCGGCGCCGAAGGGCCATCGAGAGCCTGAGCGTTCCCGCGTGGTTCAGGGCCGTCGTCGGCGGCTCATCGTCGTGCTCGCTGGCATAGCGCTTGTGGCGGTCGCGACCGCCTCTGCGTTCGCCGTGCGCGCACTCACCGACAAGGACATCGTGGGCCTGCCCCCCGTGGGCGCGACGCCGAGTACTCCCGAGAAGGGAGTGCGCGAGATGTTCCTCGGGGTCCACCACAGCGCGACCTGGGTGTACGCCGACGGACGGCTGATCCGATTTGGTGCTCGGCAGGCGAACGGAAGGCCGCTGCGCGAAGCTTTCAACCGATGGTCGATGGGCTTCGTCGAACAACGCCTCACTCGCGAGGGAGTCAGGCTCCTGCGATCCGAGATCGTCTCGGGAGGAGGGTTCGGAGACGCGACGCCGCCACCCGGCACCGATCCCCTCATCAACCGGGCAATCATCGAGGTACGCAAGGGCGACCAGCTCGTCCACCTCAGGTGGGCGAACGATCTAGAGCGTCTCGAGGCGCGGCTCACAGATCTGGAATCGTGGCTACCGGCGAGCGCGTGGAAGCAGCGGAAGATCAAGGCATACGTGCCATCCAGGTTCAAGGTCTGTGCCGGGATCATCAGCAACAACCCTGTAGGGCACGCTCAAGAGATGAGCCCGGCTCGCATCGTGGCTCTGCTGCCGGAGGCAGCCCAGAACGTGCTCCGCGACAGGGACTGGAATGCGAGAGGAGCCGGGCCGGGCTGCTTCGCAGTGACAACCGACGAAGCCCGCCCGCTCGCCAACGCTCTCGATGACGCAGTGCCCGCAAAGAAGGGCCGTCTGAGCTACACATTCAACGCTCCAGACCCGAACCGACAGGTCTCGATCGGCTTCAACCCGTACCTCCCGCACGGCAAGACCCACTGCTTGCAATGCGGATGAGCAGTCGCGCTGTTCTGAGAGACGAAGCGGGTTTGCCTGCTCGCCTGGACGGAGGCAAGCACGCTGATCCATGAATTGCGTCTACCAGAAGAGGACGTGAAAGCCGTTCCCGAGCGACTCAGCCGCAAGCTCCCACGGTCGGATGAGCGCCGTCCGGGCAACCGCCGCTGTGGTGTACGGGCCGTGGTTGCATGCCTCCTTCTCCTTCTCGCGGGCGGCTGCACGAAAACTTCCTCTGCGCCGTCCCCGCTGGAAGCGACGATCCCGGAGCTTCAGAAGGCGATGGAAACCGGTGAACTCACGGCGGTCAAGCTGGTCGACTTCTATCTGGCAAGGATCGCTGCCTATGACAACGCGGGGCCGAAGCTCAACGCGCTAATCCTGGTCAACCCTGCTGCTCGCGACGAAGCGGCGGCTCTCGATGCCGAACGCGCGGATTCAGGCCCTCGGGGACCTCTGCACGGCATCCCCGTGGTCTTGAAGGACAACATCGGAACCCCCGACATGCAGACGACTGCAGGATCGCTTGCGCTGAAGGGGTTCACACCCGCTGAGGACGCGTTCCAGGTGCGCAAGCTGCGCGAGGCGGGGGCGGTGATCATCGGCAAAGCGAATCTCTTCGAGTTCGCCCTCGGCTGGGCGACGGTGTCATCTCTGGGCGGGCAGACACTCAACCCATACGACCTCAGCCGTGACCCCGGCGGCTCGAGCGGCGGCACGGCCGTGGCCGTCACCGCGAACTTCGCCGCCGCCGGCCTCGGGACCGACACCTGCGGATCGGTCCGCCTCCCGGCAGCCAACAACGATCTATACGGGTTGCGGCCGACGACTGGCCTCTCGTCGCGCGCCGGCGTAATCCCCTTCTCGACCACGCTGGATGCCGTCGGGCCGATGGCCCGAAGCGTCGTCGACCTCGCGATCATGCTCGATGCCACCGTCGGTAGGGACCCCGCGGATCCGTCGACTGTGCGGGTTGGGATGTCCTACCTGAAGGCCGTCGATCCCGATGGTCTCTCGGGCCGACGCATCGGCCTGGCCACGTTCACGGCTGACTCCGAAGTGGAAGGGCTCATGGGCTCAGCCCTCGAAGAGATGAAGGCGGGTGGCGTCGAGGTCATCGAGGCAGACCTCCCGAGCGGCGTGGACATCGGCCCCTTCTTCGGAGAGCTGCGATCTACCCTCGATGCCTATCTCGCTGCCGAGCCCAGCGCTCCCGTTCGGTCGCTCAGGGAGATCGTGGATCTGAACGTCGTCACCCCCGCCGTGGGTGGATTCTTGTCCGACCTGGCAGCGGTGACCAGCCTGGACACAGAGGCGTACCGCGCAGCTCTCAAGGGGCAGCATCGGTACCGTGACGCGGTCGTTGCGCTCATGGACGAGCACGACCTCGACGCGATCGCCTATCCGGCATCTTCCGCCCCAGCCGCTCTGATCGGCGGAGACCCGAGGCCCTTCAACTGCGAGTCAGCCGCGTATGGCGGCCTTCCCGCCATGGTCGTACCGGCTGGGTTCACCTCCCAGGGCCTCCCGATCGGCCTCGAGCTCATAGGCCGGCCCTTCGCAGAGCCGACCCTGATCGCCATCGCGGGGGGCTACGAAGCCCACACCAACCACCGGACGCTCCCCGCGACTACCCCACCACTTCAACGGACTGAGTAGCGCCGACCCGTTGCCCCCGTAGCGAACGCTGGCCTCTTCCGATCTCGCGCACGCGAGGCCGAAGCTGCTTCGCCGGGATCTGACATTCGTCTGACACGCCGTCGCGACACGCCTATCCATCAGTCATCAGGCCCAGCGAACCGACAAACGCCACCGCGGTACACCGAGCGAGCATCGCCGCACGAGTCTATCCACGACAGCGAGCCTCGCACGGTCACCAAACCTCCCGACTGGTGCGACCGGTCGGATGCTAGCCCGCTCGGCAACCATGGGTTGCAGAGCGAGCACCTCTGCCCCCTCGCCGTGGAGGTAGGCATCGAGAAGAGCCGTCGCTCTCCAACTGGCCTCGGAGGCGGTGCCGGTACCGGTCGCTGACGGTCGTTCCGGCGTGGCCGAGCTCGCGGTTGCCACGATCAGACTCATCGCTACGCCTCGTGGTCGATCCCAGCGCCGACGAGCCGATCTCGGTGTAGCTCGACTCGGCGCGCACCATCGCCGTACTCCACCACCCAGGGGTTCCCACCCCCTCGCGTTGCCTCGGCACGTGGGGCCTGGTTCGAGGCGGGCGGGCCTCTTGGCCGCCTCCCTCTCCCCCCGCGCACGCGCACGCACGCGAGGCCGGTACCCGGTACCCCACCCCCCTCGATGCAGCGACCGTGGTGGGGCCTGGTCGCGGGCGGCACGTCCACGAACTCCTGTCAACGGGCAGCTACCAGGATCTGGTCGAGCTCGGTCTAACCGGGCGGCCGACGTGGTCGCCGTCACGGACCTCGTGCGCTACTCGGGGCCCGGCTCCGCGGCTGTCTTGGGCTCGGCACGCGTTGGCTCGACGCGGAGAATGCGCGCAGCCCACTCCGGGAGCCACCAGTTCCAGCGGCCAAGGATCGCGACGTATGCCGGAACCATCACACCGCGGATGATTGTGGCGTCGAGCAGGATTCCGCCTCCGAGCGCGAGGGCGAACATTTTGGCCTCGGTGCCCGGCTGCGCCCCGAAGGCTACGAACGCAAGTCCGAGGATCAATGCCGCGCTCGTCACGAGGCGCCCGGTGCGGCCGATGCCTTCGACGACCGCGGTTTCGGTCGAGTGGCTGCGGTCGTATGTCTCGCGCATGCGGCTGATGATGAAGACCTGGTAGTCCATCGAGATGCCGAAGAGGAAGGCGAAGATGACGATTGGCATCTCGACGTTGATTGCCTGTGTTGCCTCGATGCCGAAGATCTCGTCGGAGCCGTAGCCCTTCTGGAAGAAGAGCACGATGAGGCCCCAGGCAGCTGCGACGGAGAGCAGGTTCAGAAGAACGGCCTTGAGCGGCAGGATCAGGGAGCGGAACGCGCGGGCGAGAAGGATGAATGTCAGGAAGGCGATCGACACGATCATGAGCGGGAAGTTGTCGTAGACGGCGTCGAGGAAGTCGGCGCCCTGCGCCGCCTCGCCGCCGATCGTCACCTCCGCCGGTAGCGCCTGCGCGCTTACACGGAGGCGGTCGAGCGTTTCCCGTCCGGCCGGCGAGTTGCCGTCCTCGGTTGGGATGACGACGACGAGCGCGGTCCCCTCGTGGCGCCAGCTTGCAGGTGCTGCCGTGCTCTGGACACCGTCGACCTGGGCCAGCTCCTTCGCGACATCGCTCGGGTCCCCTGTGCGGACGAGCGCATCGAAGGGCGACAGCGGACCGGTGCCGATGCCCGAGTCCTCGAGCTTCTCGAGGCCGACGCGTGCAGGCCCGCCTTTCGCGAGCGAATCCGCGCGCGGGTTCCCGAGCTGGATGCTCGAGGCCGCGACCACAAGGGCGACGAGCACGGCGGTGGACGCCCCGGCCGCAGCCCAGCGGTGACGCACAATCATCCGAGCCCAGGCGGACCAGGCATGGCTGGCGCTGGCATCGCGACGGTTACGAGGCCAGTCGAACCGTGGCCCAATCGTCGCCAGAACGACCGGGAGAAGCGTGACGGCCACAGCGACGCTGACCAGCGCGATCAACAGCCCGGCGATGCCGATGCTGCGCAGAGCGGGTATCGGCACGACAAGGAGCGCCAGCAGCGAGATCGCCACGGTCGTGCCGCTGAAGACGACGGCGGAACCGGCGTGCTGCATCGCGTTCCTCACCGCCGCCTCGTTCGTAACGTCGGGCCGCTGCCGTTCCTCACGCCAGCGGACGACTACGAGAAGTGCGTAATCGATCGCGATGCCAAGCCCGATCAGCGCGACGAGGAACTGAACGATCACCGACACGTCGGTGACGCTCGCGATCGGCCAGACCAGCAGGAACGTCGTCGGGATCGCGACAACCGCCATCAACAGCGGCACGAGCGCCATGAACGAACGGAAGACGAAGATTAGGACGAGGAGCGCCCCCAGCCCCGCCACCAAGGTCCCCAGCAGAACCCCCACGCCGTCCCCCTCGGTGTCCCCTGCCGAGGCGCGCAGCGCGTCGAGCCCCGTCACCTCCACCGAGGAGCCCCCTACTGTGACGCCGGCCAGCGCGACTTGCGCCTCGCGAGCCTCATCCTGGCCGGGATTGACCCCACCCTTGGCCGGAATGTAGACCAAGGCGAAGGTCGTGCGGCCGTCCTCGGATACGAACGCGCGATCGCCGGTCGAGGCATACGACGCAGTCATCGAGCCCGGCAGCGCCGCCTCAACCTTCTTCAGTGCCGCATCAAGTTCCGTCCTGACGGCGGGCGAGTCGACTGTCTTCCCCTCCGCGAGCGTCACCACCGGCACGATCGGCGCGACGTCGCCACCGGCGCCGTAGATCGCGGCGAGCTCCTCGTTTGTCTCGAAGCCCTCCCGTCCCGGCACGTTGAACTGCTGCGACAGGGCGCTGCCCGCCGGCCCAATCGCCGCGAAAGAGGCAACCGTGACCGCTATCCAGAAACCAAGAACGAGTCGTTTGTGCCTGAGGACCCAGCTGGTTAGAGCAGCCATCGAGCCGCTTCCCGAGTCTGGGAATCCGGCAATAGCGCCCCGGTGCGAGTGCTTGAGACCCTTCATCGTGGCTCCTCTCGAACTGCTCCTTTGGCACCGAGCGGTGCCGCAGTACGGCCTGTTCTCGAGAGGTCACTCGCCAGCGTCGGCGTAAAGAGCCATCGAGCCGACGCGTTCCGGAACCAATGCCTCCTCATCGAGGCATCCGCGCGCGGGTCAGCGTGAGAGCAGACTAGCTGAACCAAAGCCGCAGCTCTTCGCCGAGTCTCGGGTTTTGCGTCGCTCGTCCCGAACCCCTGCTACTTCCTCCATCTTCGCGACGCACGCGCGGAGAGGCAAGAGGAATCTCCACGCTGGTCAGCCCTGGCTAGCGCCCATGATCTGACAGCATCTGACACGCCGTCGCGACGCGTCTATCCACCAGCGATTCCGCGCGACCTCCGACTTGGATGGTCGTAGGTCTGACTCCTCCGGGTCCCCGCGGGCCTGCCCCTGGTAGCCGAGCAACTCCTGGCACCTGGATCCGGCAAGCGAGGGCGCGAGGCGGTCGATTAGCATCGTCGGCCACAACGCTCAGCGGGGAGGTCGGGTTGGGACGTCTCGTCACATTGTTCACCGGCCAGTGGGCCGATCTGCCGCTTGAGGTGCTCGGGCCGAAGGTCGCGGCCTGGGGGTACGACGGTCTTGAGCTCGCCTGCTGGGGTGACCACTTCGAGGTCGACAAGGCCGTCGTCGACTCGGGGTACAGGAAATCTTTGCGGAGCCTGCTTGACGCGCAGGGCCTCGGCGTGTGGGCGCTTGGCGCACATCTTGTGGGTCAGGCGGTCTGCGACCCGATCGACGACCGCCATCGTGGGATCCTCCCCCCGGACATCTACGGTGACGGCGACCCCGAGGGCGTGCGGCAGCGGGCGGCCGCGCGCATGGCCGATACGGCAAGGGCGGCGGCCTCCATCGGCGTGGAGCAGGTCAACGGCTTCACGGGCTCGGCCGTCTGGCACCTCCTCTACTCCTTCCCGCCGAACGACTTCGCCGTCGTCGAGCGCGGGTACCAGGACTTCGCTGAGCGCTGGGGGCCGATCCTCGACGTCTTCGAGCAGGAAGGCGTGCGGTTCGGGCTGGAAGTGCACCCGACCGAGATCGCGTATGACTTCGTGACGACCCGCAAGACGCTCGATGCGATCGACCACCGGCCGGCGTTCGGGATAAACCTCGATCCCTCCCACTTCGCGCATCAGTTCCTCGACGCCGCCGCCTTCGCGTTGGAGTTCGCCGACCGCATCTACCACGTCCACGTCAAGGACGCCGTCCGGCGCCTCGACGGACGGCGCTCGATCCTCGCGTCGCACCTCAACTTTGGCGACGAGAGCCGCGGCTGGGACTTCGTCTCCCCAGGACATGGCGACGTCGACTTCGAGGCGTTCTTCCGAGCGCTCAACCGGATCGGCTACACAGGACCGCTCTCCGTCGAATGGGAGGACTCCGGCATGGACCGCGAGTACGGCGCGCAGGACGCCCTCTCCTACATTCGCCGCACCGACTTTCCGGCGTCCCAGCTCGCCTTCGACGCGGCGATGCAGCGGCGAGAGGACTGAGGATCGAAGAGAGGACCGGCTTTGGTCGGTCGGCGACACCCAACCCTCCCCCTCGCGATCGTCATCGAATGGGGCCTGGTCGCGGGGCGGCCCCGTCGCGAACCCCCACCTCTACCTCTCGCGCGCACGCGCGGCAGTGGACCCGGCCGGAGGGTACTCCCACCCCCCTCGCGATGGTCTGCGTAATGGGGCCTGGTCGGGGGGCCGAACCCCGCTCGACCGGCCGTGATCTGACAAGCATCTGCACGGCGAGAAGCGTGTTCCCGTCAGCGATCCTGACTTGCGCAGCGCGCAGAACTGGAAACGCGCTGAGGCGGCGTCGTGCGGCGTAGACCTTAGCCGCCATAAGGAGAGCGCGGCCGAGGCCGCGTAACAGGGTTACGGTCGCGCGAATCCTAGAGGCGGGCCTGCAGCCTCATCTGGCTCGGAAGCTTGTGGCGCGAGACGCGGACCCTACTGCATGCCCGGGGCGAGTGCTCGCGACCCAACTCGTCGGGTCGCGAGCACTCGCCTGACGGGCTACGCCCGGCTCGGCGTCCGGGCGCGAACCGCGAGCATCGCACCGCCGAGTGCCGCGACCGCCGCGACGGCGGCTCCGGCGCCGAGGAACGCGTCGGGCCAGTCGAACCCGTGACGGGAGATGACGACGATCCGCGGTGCCGACGGGAGCGGTACCACCTGCGTCGCACGCGTGATTCCGAGGGCGGGATCGTTCCGTCGGGCCTTCTCCTGGCGGACGAGCCGCTCGATCGCGGTGGGCTGGGCTTGGCCGCGGACAGCGCCCCCCGAGGCCGCCGCCCAACCTGCGGCGGGCACGCCGAGCGCGAGGACTCCGAGAGCCAGGATCGTTGCGAGAGCCTTCATCATGCCGACCTCCTTTTCGCCGTCGCGCCCCGCGCCGGCGGTCGATGCGTCGACGATGCGCGGGGCCGTCCACGGGGCAGCCAGAACGGGCCACCGGCCGTCCACCGGTCGGCCGGATCTGCCTAGGAATGCGGCTTCGGCCGGTGTAGGCTGCCCGCGATCGTCGTGTACGACATACCTTCACGCGCGGCGCGATCGCGGCCCTTCATCGTCTTGGCTGTCGCTCTTGGCGCGTGCGCGGCCCTCTCCGTCTCGCCGGCCGCGCACCCCGGAGCGGCGAGTGGGCAGGAGGGCGGGATCATCCGCGTCGTGTTCCGGGGAGAGGACGTGGACTCCCTGGATCCGGCGATCGCCTACGGCGTCGGCGCCTGGGCGCTGATCGACGCGACGTGCGCGCCGCTTCTGCGCGCCGCGCGGTCCTCCGGGTCAGCGACCGACCCACCGCTCGTGCCCGAGGTGGCCGCCGCGCAGCCTCGCGTCTCCGCAGGCGGGACGGTGTACACGTTCACGCTGCGCGCCGGCTTCCGCTTCAGCGACGGGACGCCCGTGCGCGCGAGCGCGTTTGCCCGAGCGATCGAACGTACGCTCGCGCCGGGCGTCCCGTCGCCGTGGCGCACCTACACGGGCGACATCGTCGGCGCAGGTGACGTCGTCGCGGGACGTGCGCGAACCGCACGTGGCGTCGTCGCGCGCGGGACCACGCTCGTCGTCCGGCTGAAGCGTCCGATCCCGGAGTTTCCGTATCGCACGACCTCCCTTTGTGCGGTACCTCCGGACCTGCCGGCAGACCGGGAGGGGATCGGCGCATTCCCGGCCGCCGGCCCGTACTACGTCGCCGAGTACCGGCCGGGCGACACGGCCGTGCTCAGGCGCAACCCGTTCTACGGCGGGCGGCGTCCACAGCATGTCGACGGCTTCACTGCCGACCTTCGCGCAACGTCGCCCGACGAGGTGCTCGACCGTGTCGGGCGGGGCGAGTCCGACTGGGGCTTTGCTCTACCCGAGGAGTACTTCGACCCCGAGCGGCGGCTCGCTGCCCGCTACGGCGTCAACCGCTCGCGATTCTTCGTCACGCCGGGCACGACGACGTTCGGGTTCGTTCTCAATACCGCCCGTCCCCTCTTCCGCGACAATCCACAGCTGCGACAGGCGGTCAACTTAGCCGTCGACCGGGCGGCCATCCGGCGCGCGAGCGGCAGCGAGCTTCAGAGCGCGTTAACCGACCAGTACCTCCCGCCCGGGTTCCCGGGCTTCCGGGATGCGCACGTCTACCCGTTGACGAAGCCGGATCTGACGCGGGCGCGGAGGCTCGCGCGAGGCAACACGCGGAGCGGCAAGGCTGTCCTGTTCACCGTCGACTCTCCGCCGCGCCTCGCGGCCGCGCAGAGCCTGCGGGGCGACCTCGCGAAGATCGGGCTGGACGTCGAGATCGTCGGCATCCCGCGTCCCGCGTACTTCGGCCGCCTCGGCGCGACGGGCGCCTACGACATCGGCTTCCGGCCGTGGGTTCCGGACTACGCTGACCCGTTCTCCGTCCTGAATGTCAACTTCGACGGCGGGTTCGTCGGGTCCATGAACTGGGGGCGCTTCAACGACCGTTCCGTCAATCGCGCACTGCGGGAGGCGGCGGTCCTCCGGGGCGCGGCACGGCTCGAGGCATACGCGGCGCTGGACGAGCGACTCGCCCGCGACGCGGCGCCGATGATCGCCGTCGAGGCGCTCAACGACGCGACACTCGTCTCCGGGCGCGTGGGGTGCGTGACACAGCCCTTCGAGCTCGCGGTGGTCTGCCTCCGGCGGTAGTCAGGCCGGTCGGATGGACACCCAGACGCGCCCGTCCGCGACCGCGAGGCCGGCCGGGCTGTTGCCGACGTCGATCGTCTGGGTGACGTCGTTGGTCGCGGGGTCGATGCGCGTAACGGTGCCGTCCCCCGCGTTGGCGACCCAGATCGAGCCGCCTCCCACGGCCACGGCCACCGGCCGGTCGCCGACGGGGGTCGTGAAGACGCTCGCATTTGTGCTCGGGTCGATGCGAGCGACGGTGTCGTCTGCCCTGTTCGCGACCCAGACGGCGCCATGGCCGTAGGCGAGCGCGACCGGCTGGCGGCCGACGCCGATCTCGCGGATTGGCCCCTCGCGGAAGGTCGACGGGTTGAATCTCTGCACGGTCGAGTCGCCCGCGTTCGCCACCCAGACCGCGGCGTCGCCCAGGACCACGGCCGACGAGCTGGCTCCGGCGAGCGTCGAACCGTCGACGCGGCTCCCGTCGAGCGGGATCCGGGCGAGCGTCGAGTCGCCTAATACGGCCCAGGCTGCGTCATCACCGACCGCGACCGCGCCGTACGGGGCCGCGTACGGCGGCGCGGTCACCTCGATGGTGGTGATCTGCCCGAAGCGAGGCGCCACTCGTGAGACGTCCCCCGCACGCCCGTGCGCGACCCACACGTCGGAACCGATCGCCAGCCCCGTCGGGGTGCTGCCGCCCAGCGAGACCGTAGCGACGGCCTCGCCACGTTGCGGGTCGATCCGCGTCAGGCTCCGGTCCTCCTGGTTCCCGACCCAGACGGAGCCGCCGCCGGCCGCGACGGGGCCCGGCCCGATGCCGACCGGCACTGCGCCGGTCACGTCGCCGCTCTGCGCATCGACGATCCCGACGTAGTTAGGCGGCACGCTCCGGCTCTCCGTGTCCCGGGCGAGCGCGATGACGGCGGCGACTACGACGAGCAGCGCGGCGCCCGTAGCCACAACGACGCTGATCGTGCGCCATCCCGGCCGACGGCGCGCCCGCCCGAGGGAGATGGCCGATGCGCCGAGCGACGGATCCTGGTTGAGGATCTGAAGCTCCAGCTCGCGCAGGGCCGGGCCGGGCTCGATCCCCAGCTGCTCGTCGAGCGCACGGCGCGCACGCCGGTAGGCCTCGAGCGCCTCGCTCTGCCGGCCCGACCGGTAGAGCGCGAGGATCAGCTGTCCTTGCAGCCGCTCTCGAAGCGGGTACTGCAAGACGAGCGCCTCGAGCTCGGGCATGAGCGCCGCCTGACGCCCGCGCGCGAGCTCTGCCTCGATCC
>CAWEMW010000002.1:0-248373 GCA_963810295.1 uncultured Actinomycetes bacterium | reverse complement strand
CGCGCGCCCCAGACGGGCACGAGCAGCGGGATCGAGATCGCGAGGAAGAAGTACGCGGGCCAGGCCGGCATCAGCAGCCGCCAGATGGTCGCGGTCTCGACGCTCACCGAGGGCGACGAGCCCTTGACGACGAAGAACGCGGCGAGCCAGACGACGAAGAACGCGGCCTTCGGGATCGAGCGCCGCGCGACCGCGATCGCGCCGGCGATCGGGATGAACTCGAGCAGCCTCGCGCTCCAGAAGTACTCGCGGAAGCCGAGGAACTGGTGGTTCAGCTGGTGGATGTCGAGCGGCACGAAGTCTCGAACCTGCTCCCACCACGTCAGCTGCGTCGGGTGCGGCGGCGGCTCCGCCGCGGCGGCGAGCACCGTCGGGTCGAGCGCGAGCACCGAGATCCCGGTCCCGCGGTACTTCCACACGGCGAGCGTCAGCAGCGCCGGGAGCAGCGCGACCCCGAACTCGAGCACCGCGCGCCACCGGCGCGCGAGCGCGAAGGCGACGAGCGGCGCGAAGACGAAGAGCCCGTTCGCCGGCTTCAGCGCGATCGCGAGCCCAGCGACGAGGCCTGCGGCGACGACGTCTCCCCGTGCTCGCACCGTCGAGCGCGCGCAGCACGAAGACCGCGGCGACCATCACCAGCACCATCGACGGAAAGTCGCCGAGCGCCGTGAAGCCGAGCGCCTGCGGCAGCGTCTGCTCGTTCCAACGCTCGTGGTAGCGCCCGACGAAGAGCGGCTGCGCCGCGAACGGCGCCACGATCCACGCCGCCGCCGCGAAGTAGCCGAGGAGCCGTCCCCCGATGCGGGCCGCGATCCAGTACGCGCAGACCACGGCGACCGGCACGAGCACGAGCACCTGCAGGAGGATGATCACCGGGAGGCCGTCGAGGAAGTCGGGCCCGGCGAGCAACGCGAGCGGCGCGAGCAGGAACGGCCAGAGGTAGCCGACGAGCGTCTCGGGGACGCGGCCGTGCGCGAGCTCCCAGGCCGAGGTGTAGAACCACGTCTGGTCGCCGCCCTGGTAGAAGAGCCAGCCGTTTCGCTCCACCGTGAACGCGAACACGGCGAGCACGACCCACTGCGCCACGACGAGCGGCGCGAGAACGATCCAGGGCTCGGAGCGCGCGAGCGTTCGGAGCCGCTCAGCGGCCTGCATAGGCAGCGGCGTGCTCGCGGTACCACGCCACCGTGCGCGCCACCCCTTCGGCGAACGGCGTCTTCGCCTCGAACCCGAACAGCTCCTTCGCGCGCGTCGTGTCGAGCTTGCGCCGCGGCTGGCCGTTGGGCTTCGTCGTGTCCCAGACGATCTCGCCCTCGAACCCCGTGGCCTCGCCGATCAGCTCGGCGAGGTCGCTGATCGAGATCTCCTCGCCCGTGCCGAGGTTGACGGGCTCCGGCTCGTCGTAGCGCTCGCGCCGCCAGCACGATCCCCTCGGCCGCGTCGTCGACGTAGAGGAACTCGCGCGTCGGCGAGCCGTCGCCCCAGAGCACCACCTCGCGCTCGCCGCGCGCCTGCGCGTCGCTCATCTTGCGGATCAGGTCGGGGATCACGTGCGCGTTCGTCGGGTCGAAGTTGTCGCGCGGGCCGTAGAGGTTCACCGGCAGCAGGAAGATCGCGTTCAGCCCGTACTGCTCGCGGTAGCGCCTGCGCCTCCGACGAGCAGCGACTTCTTCGCGACGCCGTAGGGCGCGTTCGTCTCCTCCGGGTAGCCGTTCCAGAGGTCGTCCTCGCTGAACGGGACCGGCGTGAACTTGGGATACGCGCAGACCGTCCCGAGCACGAGCAGCTTGTCGACGCCGTGCAGGCGCGACTGCTCGATCACGTGCGCGCCCATCATCAGGTTCGCGTACCAGTAGCGGCCGGGGTTGTCGCGGTTCGCGCCGATGCCGCCGACCTCGGCGGCCAGGTGGAGGACCAGCTCCGGCTTCGCGTCGGCGAAGAGGCGCTCGGTGTCGTCCCAGCGCGTCAGGTCGTACTGCCGGCGGCGCGCGACGATCGGCTCGATGCCTTCGGCCTGCAGGCGCTCGACGACGTGCGTCCCGAGGAAGCCGCCGCCCCCGGTGACCAGCGTCCGCATTCGTTACCCCGTCTTGACGGTGGGCGCGGTGTACGGGAGCCAGTCGACGCGCCCGAGCCAGCGCTCGCGGTTCTCCGCGTACCACTGGATCGTCTTGCGGACGCCGTCCTCCCACGAGACCTGCGGCTCCCAGCCGGTCGCGAGGTTGAGCTTCTCGTAGCCGACGCGGAGCGCCATCACGTCGGTCGCGCCGGGTCGGAAGCGCTCCTGGTTCGTGACGATCTCGCGCGGCCCCCAGTGGCCGTCCTCCTCGCCGATGCGGAGGATCATCGCGGCCCAGTCCGCCATCGAGATGTTCTCGCCCTGGCCGTAGACGTACACGTCGCCGGGCGTGCCCTTCGCGGCGACCATCAGGTGGCCGCGCACGCCGTCGGTGCAGAAGCAGAAGTCGCGCAGCGGGTCGAGCGCGCCGAGCTCGATGTGCTCGCGCTCGAGCGCCTGCGTGATGATCGTGCCGGTCACGTAGCGCGGGTTCTGGCGCGGGCCGTAGTTGTTGAACATGCGCGTGACGACGCCGGGAACGCCGTACGCGTCGTGGTAGTTCATCGTCAGGAAGTCCGCGGCGACCTTCGCGGTCGCGTAGATCGACTTCGGGTTGATCGGCGAGCGCTCGTGGAGGATCAGCGAGCCCGCGTCGTCGAAGTCGTGGTGGTGCGAGACCGACTCGCGCACGTTGCCGTACTCCTCCGACGTGCCCGCGGTGTCGAACTTCTCGAGCTCGAGCTCGTGGTCGACCACCGACTGCAGCAGGTTGAGCGTCCCGATCGTGTTCGCCATCACGGTCTCGTACGGGCGGTGCCACGACTCGCCGACGTGTGCCTGCGCGCCGAGGTGGAAGACGTACGGGCGGTCCGGCGCGGTCTTCAGCTGGCGCATGAGCAGGTCGATCGAGTGCTTGTCGGTCAGGTCGGCCCAGTGCACCTTCAACCGGTCGCGGATCTGCCCGATGTTGTTCAGGGCGCCGCTCGAGGTGGCCCGGACGAAGGCGTGGACGTGGGCGCCGAGGTGGCAGAGCCCCTCGGTCAGGTGCGAGCCCATGAAGCCGTCCGCGCCCGTGACGAGGACGGTTCGGTCCTCGTAAAAGGGGCCGAAGTCCTCGCGCAGCTGCGCGAGCGACTCCTCTGTCCAGACCGAGTCGTTTCTGTTCGCCATGATCGGAAGGATGCGGACCAGCCGCAGCGGAGAGACTACCGCCCCCGACCGCCGCAGCGCCCTGGCTAGCGGAATCCTTACAGGGCTCTCGAGCCTCGTCCTCAGCGCGTCCGGCGCGGTCGCCGCGGCGATCCTGGCGCAGAAGTTCGGGCGCGACGCGGGCACCGACGGACTGCTCGCGGCGTACGGCGTCTACGTCACGCTCGTGCTCGCCGCGCAGGCGCTTCGCTTGACCGCGGTGCCCGAGCTGACCCGCACCGAGGGCGCCGTCGCCGGCTCGTACGCGGCGGCGATCCTCGTCGTCGGCCTGCCCTCGACGATCGCTGGTGTGGCTCTTCGCCGAGCCGTTCGCGGAGCTGCTGACCGGCAAGCTGCCGCAGGAGGCGGCCGACCTCGCGGCCTCGGCGCTTCCGTGGCTCGTCGCCGCGGCGTTCGTCCAGGTGCTCGCAGCGCTCGCGGCGGCGACGCTCGCGGCGCGCAATCGGTTCGGTGCGGCCGCGCTCGGGTTCTCGGTCGGCGGCGTCGCCGGGCTCGTCGTGTTCGTCGTGCTCGCGGACGAGCACGGCCTCGTCGCGCTTGCGTGGGGGCTCGCCGCGAACGCCGCGATCTCGCTCGGCGTGCCGCTCGTCGCGCTCGGCGGAACGATCGGGCGGCTGCGGTTCGAGGGAGTCGTCAGGCGGCTCGTGCTGCTCGCCGAAGCGGCCGCGGTGCCGCTCGCGCTGCAAGCCCTCTTCCTGATCGCGCTCCGCGGAGCCTCGGGGATCGGCGTCGGCGCGGTCACGTCGCTCTCGTACGCGTACTTCTTCGCCGCGGTGCTCGTCGCGGCGACCGCGACCTCGCTGTCGATCATCTCGACCGCCGAGCTCGACGCGGCGCGGCGTCGAGGCGGAAGCGGCAGTCGAGCACGTCGTCCATGGCTCGTGGCTCTGCCTGCCGCCGATCGCGGCCGCGGCCGGCGTCTTCGCGCTCGTCGGCGACAGGATCGCCGAGGCGGTGCTCGGCGACGCGTTCTCCGGCGACGTGGGCGAGGAGCTCGCACGGCTCGTCGTCGTGCTCGCACCGTGGACGATCGCGGCCGTCGGCTTCTCGCTCGCGTTCCCGCTGCTCTACGTGCTCGAGCGAAGTCGCGTGCTCGTCCCGGTCGCGCTCACGGCGCTCGTCCTCGACGTCGTGCTCTCGCTCGTGCTGCGCGAGCTCTGGGGGCTCGAGGGACTCGCGCTCGCGCTCGGCCTGTCGACGCTCGCCGTGCTCGGCGCTCTGCTCCTGGCGCTGTCGCGGCGCGCCTTGCTCGCAGCCGTTGCCTCGCTCGTCCGCGTCGCGGTCTCGGTCGGCGGCCTCGCGGTCCTCGCGTTCGGGGCGTTCGCCCTCGTGACGAGCGATGTGCTCGCCGCTGCCGGCGGGCTCGTCCTCTACGTCGCGCTGCTCGCGCTCGTCCGACCCCGCGGCCTACGCGAGGCGTGGGGCTACATGCGCGAGCTGCACTAGCACGTTGCTCGTCGAAAGGGGGCGCAAGTCGCGCATCCGCTCCCGCGGATCCGCGACCGCTTGGCACCTAAAGGCGGCCGCTTCGCGGCCGCTGCCGCCTTAGCCCTTGCGGCGGAAGCGCAGGCCGGTGCGCCGACGCGCGAGCTCGACGGCGCGCAGCCCGAGGCGCGTCGAGAACACGCGCTGCCGCGCAGAGGCGACGACGCGCGCGCGCGGTGGGAGGTACGCGAAGCTCATGTGTCCGCCGCCCTCCCAGTCGAACGACGGCGGCGCGTCGGCGACCTTGCGCACGACGGCAGTCCGGAAGCTCGCGGGCTCGTCGATCTCCCACGACGGGTCCGCGCGGAGTGCGTCGACGATCGCGCGAACGGGTGGCATGTACGCGTCGTCGAGCAGACACTCGTCCGCCGACCTTCACGCGCGGCGCGACGTGCCACCAGTCGAGCGTCGGGTAGGGGAAGCCGTGCGCGCCGTCGACGAGCACGAGATCGAGCGGGCGCTGCTCGAGCCCCGGCAGGACCTCGTGCGAGAGCCCGATCCGGAACGCGACGCGCGACGCGTCGATCCCGCGGGCGGCCGCCTGGGCGCGGAACCGCTCCTCCTCGTCCGCTGCGGGCGTGACCGCCTCGTGGTCCGCGCCCGCCGAGGCGAAGACGAGCGTCGAGGCGCCCGACCCCGTCTCGAGCGTCGCCATCCCGGGCCTGACCTCCCGTTCGAGCCACTCGAGCGCCTCCCACGCGAGGCCCCAGTACTCCGAGCCGCCGGCGTGCAGCCCGGGCGGATCGCGGCGCAGCTGGTCGGTCAGGGCCCCCACGCGCCTATCATCGCCGCCGAGTGAACAAGCGCGCGCTCATCACCGGGATCGGCGGCCAGGACGGGTCGCTCCTCGCCGAGCTCCTGCTCGACCAGGGCTACGACGTGTCCGGGATCGTGCGGCGCTCGGGCGCGAGCTACCCGAACCTCGAGCCGCTCCGCGAGCGGATCGACCTCGTCGAGGCCGACCTGAGCGACCAGCTCGCGCTCGTCCGCGCCCTGCGCGCGACGCGGCCGCACGAGGTCTACAACCTCGCGTCGGTCTCGTTCGTGCCTGCCTCGTGGGAGCATCCCGTGCTGACCGCCGAGCTCGCCGCCGTCGGGGTGACCGCGCTGCTCGAGGCGATCCGGGAGGTCGACGCGTCGATTCGCTTCTACCAGGCGTCCTCGAGCGAGATCTTCGGCGAGCCCCGCGAGTCGCCGCAGACGGAGGAGACGCCGCTCTCGCCGCTCACGCCGTACGGCGTCGCCAAGGCGTACGCGCACTTCATCGTCCGCTCGTACCGCATCCGCTACGGGCTGCACGCCTCGGCCGGGATCCTCTACAACCACGAGTCGCCGCGACGCCCGCTCGAGTTCGTCCCGCGCAAGATCGCGCATGCCGCCGCCGCGATCTCGCTCGGGCTCGAGGGCGAGCTCTGGCTCGGCGACCTCGACGCGCGACGCGACTGGGGCTACGCGGGCGACTACGTGCGCGCGATGTGGCTGATGGTCCAGCAGGAGCAGGGCGACGACTACGTCGTCGCGACGGGCGTCACGCGCTCGGTGCGCGACCTCGTCGAGACCGCGTTCGAGCACGTCGGGCTCGACTCGCGCGAGTACGTGCAGATCGACGAGTCGCTCCAGCGCGGCACGGCGGAGCTCCACAACCTCGTCGGCGACCCGGCGAAGGCGAAGCGCGCGCTCGGCTGGGAGCCGACGGTGTCGTTCGAGGGGCTCGTCCAGCTGATGGTCGACGCCGAGCTCGAGCGGCTCCGCGGCGAAGTCGCACGGGCCACCTAGTGCCGGAGTTCGACCGGTACGGCGAAGGCGGCTACGAGCGCGCCCTCGAGCGGTCGATCTCGTTCGGCGGCCAGGAGGCGAGCTTCTACAGCGAGGTGAAGGCGCGCCGGCTCGTCGACCTGGCCAGGCGGCGGATCGGCGAGCCGTCGTCGCTCGAGGCGCTCGACGTCGGCGCGGCATCGGGCTCGTCGACGAGCACCTGACGGACGACTTCGCGCGTCTCGTCGGGCTCGACGTGTCGAGCGCGATGGTCGAACGGGCGGCCGAGCGCAACCCGGGCGCCGAGTACGTCGCGTACGACGGCACGACGTTCCCGTTCGAGACGGCGAGCTTCGACGTGGTCTTCGCGAGCTGCGTCTTCCACCACGTGCCGGTCGCGACCGGGCGCGGCTGGCCGGGGAGATGGCGCGCGTCACGCGTCCGGGCGGTCTCGCGATCATCCTCGAGCACAACCCGCTCAATCCCGCGACACGTTTCGCAGTCTCTCGCTGCGAGTTCGACGAGGACGCCGTGCTGATGCGGATGTCCGAATCGCGCGGCCTGCTTGCCGACGCCGGGCTGCGCGAACGAGAGCGCGCGTACATCATCTTCTTCCCGTTTCGCAACACGATCGAGCGGCACCTCGGCCGCCTGCCGATGGGCGCGCAGTACTACGTTGCGAGCTCGCGGTAGACCGCGTCGTGCTTGCGCGCGCACTCGTCCCACGTGAAGGCCGACGCGCGCTCGGGACCTGAAGATCCGCCGCGCGCGATCGCCTCGAGCGTCGCCGCCGCGATCGACTCGGGGTCGAGCGGGTCGAAGTAGGCCGCCGAGTCGCCCGCGACCTCGCGGAGCGGCGGCAGGTCGGAGCACGCCACCGGGCACGCGCACGCGAGCGCCTCGAGGACCGGCTGGCCGAAGCCTTCGTAGAGGCTGGGGAAGACGAGCGCGGACGCACGGCGGTAGAGCTGGACGAGCTCGTCCTGCGAAACGCGTCCGCGTGCGTCCACGAAGTCGGGGACGTCGGCGTGCTCGCCCGTCAGCACGAGCCGCAGGTCGCGGTGCTCCCGACGTAGCAACGCGACGGCCTCGAACAAGCGCTCGTGGTTCTTGTGCGGCCATGCGTTCGCCGGGTAGAAGAGGAACGGCTCGCGTGGCACGTCGGCCGGCGAGAAGCGCTCGAGGTCGACGCCGAGGTGGATCGTGCGCACGCGGTCGGGGTCGAGCGACAGCCGCTCGACGAGCGTCTCCCGCGCGTGCTCGGAGATCGCGATCACGATCCGCGACCTGCGCGCGCTCGCGCCGTAGAGCGCACGCCGGTAGGCCCGCTCCGAGCGAGAGAAGTTCTCCGGCAGGAACTCGTGCTGGACGTCGAGGATCGTCGTCGCGGCGGGCGGGCTGGAGACGAGCGGCAGCATCACGCTGAGCGGGAAGTGGATCGCGTCGAGCTCGTCGAGCCCGAGCTCCCGGCGAAGCCTGCCTCCCAGCAGCGAGCGCCTGGCCCATGGCGCGGACTCGGCCCGGCATCGAGGAGCTGGCCGGATAGCCCCGCACGACCCGCGATTCGAGCCCGTCGGCGGCGTCCTCGGCGATCGTCGGCACGAAGACCCGGTAGTCGAGCTCCCCGACGCGGGCGAGCCCGCGACAGAGCTCGCGGGCGTAGGTCTCCGAGCCCCCGACGACCCCGGGAACCAGCGTGAGGAGCGAAATTCCGATCACGTGGGCATCTTCGCGCTAACAGCGCCGTAACCCGCCCTCCTTACACTTTCCGCAATGCCCGCTCCACCCACGGAGCAGGTCGACGTCCAGGCCCTGCTCGAACGACTCCGCGACGAGCTCCGCTGGGGGGCGAACGGCTCCCAGCTGAGCACGCGCGCTCGCGCGCGGTCCGCCGCCGAGCAGTTCTGGGCCGTGACCGCCGAGCGCCCGCCCCACGGCAGCCCGCCCGTCCAGTTCCTGAAGAAGGTGCTCCGCAAGGCGATGCGCTGGTACGTCGAGCCGCTCGCGCAGCAGCAGCGGAGCTTCAACGACGCGACCCTCAAGCTGATCGACGCGCTCTTCGAGGAGCTCGACCGCGTCTCGCTCGACCGCGACACGCCGAGGGCGCCTGATCGCGGAGCTCGAGGAGCGGGTCCTCCGGCTCGAGCGCCGCCCCGCCGGGTCGCAGCAGACGGTGGCCGCCCAGCCCGCGGCCGCGGCCCTCCCCGACTACTTCGCCTTCGAGAGCCGCATGCGCGGCTCGACCGAGCTCGTCCGCGAGCGACAGCGTCCCTACGTCGACGACCTCCGCGACCACGCGCCCGTCCTCGACGTCGGCTGCGGCCGCGGCGAGCTCGTCGCGCTGCTCCGCGACGCCGGGGTGGAGGCGCGCGGGGTCGACGCCGACGGCGACATGGTCGCCTACGCGCGCGGCGAAGGGCTCGACGTCGAGCAGGCGGACCTGCTGGCCCATCTCGAGGCCCAACCGGACGGCAGCCTCGGCGCGATCTTCGCGGGCCAGGTCGTCGAGCACCTCCCGCCGCCCGCGCTCGTCCGCTTCCTCGAGCTCGCGCGCGCGAAGCTCCGCGACGGCGGCGTCCTGATCGCCGAGACGATCAACCCGCTCTCCCCGTTCGCGCTGCGCAACTACTTCGCCGACCTGACGCACGCGCAGCCGCTCGTCCCCGAGACGCTCGCGCAGCTCGTCCGCCACGCCGGCTTCCGCGACGTCGAGACGCGCTACCTGCACGAGCCCGACCGCGGCGACGCGACCGGGCCCGTCGCCGACGTGCTCTTCGCGCCGCTCGACTACGCGATCCACGCGCGCCGATGAGGATCATCGTCACCCACCCGCAGGTGCCGTTCGCGCACGGCGGTGCGGAGGTGCTCGCCGAGCGCCTGACGGAAGAGCTGAACGAGCGCGGGCACCAGGCGGCGCTCGTCACCGTGCCGTTCAAGTGGTACCCCCGCGAGCGCGTGCTCGAGAGCGCGTTCGTCTGGCGCATGCTCGACCTGACGGAGGTCGAAGGACGCAAGGTCGACCTGCTGATCGCGACGAAGTTCCCGAGCTACGCCGTGCGTCACCCGCGCAAGCGCGTCTGGCTCGTGCACCAGTTCCGCCAGGCGTACGACCTCGACCGCACCGAGCTCGCGGAGTTCGGCGAGAGCGCGGTCGACCGCGCGACGCGACGTGCGATCCACGAGCTCGACCGGCGGACGCTCGGCGAGGCCGAGAAGCGCTTCGCGATCTCGCAGAACGTCGCCGATCGCCTGAGCGCGTCGCTCGGGCTCGACGCGGAGGTCGTGCTGCCGCCGCCGCAGGAGCTCGACTACCGCTTCGACGAGTACGGCGACTTCGTGCTCTCGGTGGGGCGGCTCGACCGGGCGAAGCGGGTCGACCTGCTGCTCGAGGCGGCCGCGGCCGACCCCGCGCTTCGCGTCGTCGTCGCCGGCGCAGGCCCCGACCGCGAGCGCCTCGAGCAAGTGGCTCAGAGCCACAAACTCAACGGACGTGTCGAGTTCCGCGGCCGCGTCGACGGCGCCGAGCTCGCCGACCTCTACGCGCGCTGCGGCGCCGTCTACTACGCACCCGTCGACGAGGACTTCGGGATGGTCCCGTACGAGGCGTTCCTCTCGGGCAAGCCCGTCGTGACGACGACGGACGCGGGCGGCCCGCTCGACGTCGTCACGGACCGCCGGACGGGGCTCGTGACCGCACCGCGCGCCGACGAGCTCGCCGGGGCGCTGCGCTACCTGCGCGACCACCCGGCCGAGGGCCAGGAGTGGGGGCTCGCGGGCAAGGTGCTCGCGGAGCGCGTGACCTGGGACGCCGCGATCGAGCGGCTGCTCGGATGAAGGTCGCCTACTACTCGCCGCTCCCGCCCGAGCGCTCGGGCATCGCCGACTACAGCGCGCTGCTCCTGCCCGCCCTGCAGCAGCGAGTCGACGTCGTCGTCCCCGCGCGCGGGCAGACGAAGCCGCCGCGCGGGACCGAGCTCTCGATCTACCACGTCGGCAACAACCCCGACGTGCACGGCTGGATCGTCGACGCGCTGCGCAGAACTCCCGGCGTCGTCGTGCTGCACGACTTCGTGCTGCACCACCTCGTCGCCGGGCTCACGCTGGCGCGCAAGGACGTCGCGGGCTACCTGAACGCGATGGAGCGCGACGCCGGCCTCCCCGGCCGCCTGCTCGGGCTCGGCGTCGTCGACGGCTGCGTGCCGCCGCTCTGGTCGACGCGTCCGGAGGACTTTCCGCTCGCGGGCGAGGTGCTCGACCTCGCGAGGAAGCACGGCCTGATCGTCCACTCCGACCACGTCCGCGAGCGCGCTCGCTCCGCCGGCTTCGACGGGCCGATCTGGAAGATCCCGCATGCCCGTCTGGCCTGAGCCGCCGGCCGAGCCCGCGCCGGTCGAGGGCGAGCCGGTGATCGGCAGCTTCGGCTTCCTGAACGCGAACAAGCGCATCCCGCAGCTGCTCGAGGCGTTCGCGGTCGTCCGCGCGCGCCACCCGCGCGCCCGGCTGCTGCTCGTCGGCCCCGAGGCGGCCGGGCTCGAGCTCGAGCGCCGGATCGAAGCGCTTGGCCTCGAGGGCGCGGTCGAGCGCCACGGCTACGTCGACGAGGAGCGCTTCTGGTCGCTGATCGCGGCCTGCGACGTCGCCGTCTCGCTCCGCTGGCCGACGATGGGCGAGACCTCGGCCGGCGCGATCCGCGTCCTCTCGCTCGCCAAGCCGCTGATCGTCAGCGACGTCGACGCGTACGGCGAGCTTCCCGACGGCGTCGTCCTGAAGGTCGCACCGGACGAGCGCGAGGTGGAGTCGCTCGCGGCGTCCTTGCTCCTGCTCGCGGACGATCCCGCGCGCCGCGCGTCGTTCAGCGAGGCCGCCCGCAACTACGCGTCGAGCGAGCACGGGCTCGACCGCGTCGCCGACCTCTACGTGCGCGCGTTCGAGGAGGCCGCCGGCGGGCCTGCGGTTCGCGAGCAGCTGCTGCGCGACGTCGCGCAGGGCGCCGCCGAGGTCGGGCTCGAGGACTCGGAGGCGATCGGCTCGGCGCTCCGCGAGGTCGGGCTTGGCCGTTAGGGCGGCCGCCGGCTCACCGGCGCTGTCGCTGGTCCGAGCCGTGCCGGTGTGGGCGTGGCTGACGGCGATCGTCGCCGTGTCGGCGGTCGCGCGGCTCTTCTTCGCGCTGCGGATCGACGCGCCGTGGATCGTCGTCGACGAGCTCATCTACTCGGAGCTCGCGCGCGGGCCTCGCGGCGGGCGACGGCTTCGCGATCCGCGGCGTCGCGACGCACGGCTACGGGCTGGTCTACCCGCTCGTGATCGCGCCGGCGTATCTGCTCTTCGACTCGCTGCCGCACGCGTACGCCGCCGTCAAGACGATCAACGCGGTCGCGATGTCGCTCGCGGCGCTGCCGGCGTACTTCCTCGCGCGGCGGGTCCTGCCGGTGGGGCTGTCGCTCTTCGCGGCCGTGCTCACCGTCGCGCTCCCGTCGCTCCTCTACGCGGGCGAGGTGATGACCGAGAACGTCTTCTTCCCGATCTTCCTCACGGTCGTGCTCGTCTTCGTGCTGACGCTCGAGCGGCCGACGCCCGCGCGGCAGCTGCTCCTGCTCGGCTGCTGCGTCGTCGCGTACCTGACCCGCGCGCAGGCGCTCGCGTTCTTCCCGGCGATCGTCGTCGCTCCGATCGTGCTCGGCACCTGGCGCTCGTTCCGCGTGCTCTACGGAACGCTCGGCGGTGCCGCGCTCGTCGCGCTGGTCGCCCAGCTCGTGCGCGGCGAGTCGCCGCTCGGCCTGCTCGGCGCGTACTCCGTCGCCGGCGACTACGCCTACGAGCCGGCCGAGGTGCTGCGCTGGCTCGTCTACCACGTCGCCGAGCTCGACCTGTACGTCGGCGTGTTCCCGTTCGCGGCGCTGCTCGTGCTCTTCGCGCTCTGGAACCGCCTGCCGCGGAGCCTGCGCCCGTTCCTCGCCGCGACCGCAACGCTCTCGACCTTTCTGCTGCTCGAGGTGTCCGCGTTCGCGTCGCTGCCGTCGGTGCAGCGGATCGAGGAGCGCAACCTCTTCTACCTCGCGCCGCTGATGCTGATCGGGCTGCTCGTCTGGGTCGACCAGGGCGCGCCGCGGCCGCCGCTCACGGCCGGCGCGGCGGCGGTGCTCGCGGCGGCGCTTCCGGCGGTGATCCCGTACGAGCGGCTGATCGGCGTGCCGAGCCAGTCGGACACGTTGCTGATGCTCGCGCTCTGGCGCGTGCACGAGCGCTGGGTCGAGCTCGACGAGGTCGTCGCGGTGGTCGTCGCCTGCTCGATCCTCGCGGCGCTCGCGTTCCTGCTCGTGCCGCGGCGGTTCGCGATCGTGCTCCCGCTCGTGCGTGCTCGCGTTCTTCCTGGCGGTCGCGCGGCCGATCTCGGCGCGGATGGAGTACGCGGCAGCGGGCGCACTCGCCGAGGGGATGCACAAGCAGGACCGCGAGTGGATCGACCGAGTCGTGGCGGGCCGCGGCGAGGTCGGCGCGCTGTGGACCGGCAACGGCTCGCGCTTCTCGGTGTGGCAGAACGAGTTCTTCAACCGGAGCATCGGCCCCGTCTTCTACGCGGGCACGCCGATGGAGGGTGGGCTCCCCGCGACGAAGGTGACGCTCGACCGCGGCACCGGCGTGCTGCACGGCGCTCCCGACGTGCCGTTCGTGCTCACGGACGGGTCCGCCGAGCTCGTCGGGGACGTCGTCGCGAAGGACGGCGCGCGCAACGTCTTCCTGTACGAGGTCGATCGCTCCGCTGCGACAGGCGGCGCTCGTCGAGGGGCTGCACCCCGCGGACACGTGGTCGGGCCCGAGCGTGACCTACACGCGCTTCGACTGCACGGGCGGGACGGTCGCCGTCGCGCTGCAGAGCGACGCCGCGCTCTACCAGGAGCCTTCAACGGTGCGGGTGCTCGGCACGAAGGTCTCGGGGACGGTCCCGCCGGACGGCCGCCCGCACGTGCTCGTCGCGCCGCTCACGCCGGTCGACGGTCGCTGCGTCGCGCGCTTCGCCGTCTCGCCGACGAAGGTTCCCGGGCCGAACGACCCACGGCCACTCGGCCTCCACTTCAACTCGTTCACCTACCGACCCTGAGGATCGTCGTCGACGTCTCGCCGCTCTCGCACCCGCGCACCGGGATCGGCAACTACATCCGCGGGATGCTGACCGGCCTGGTCGAGGCCGGCGCGGACGACGTCGTCGCGTTCGCGCCGGCGAGCGAGCGCGGGGCGCGGATGATCGACGATGCGCTGGACGGGATCCCGATCGAGCGTCACCTCCGCACGCTGCCGGTGTCGTACGCGTGGCGCGAGGCGTGGTCGGCGGTGAAGCGACCGCGCCTCGAGCGCATCCTCGGCGACTTCGACGTCTTCCACCTCTCCGACTGGCTGCACGTCCCGCAGCGCGCCGGTGTGCGCGCGATGACGATCTACGACCTCGCGCCGCTCCACTTCCCGGAGTGGTCGCACCGGCGCACGCGCAGGCTTCACGGCCGCAGCTACCGCGAGGCGAAGCGGGCGGACGCGCTCTTTGCCATCTCCGAGTTCACCGCGAGCGACGTCGAGCAGCGGCTCGGCGTGCGTCCGCGCGTCGCGTATCCGGGCGTCGACGAGCGCTACACGCCGGACGGGCCGCGCGCGGAGGGCGTCGACGTGCTCGCGATCGGCACGCGCGAGCCGCGCAAGAACCTCGAGGTGCTCGACGGGCTCGGCGTGCACGTCGTCGACTACGTCCCCGACGACGAGCTGCCGCGGCTCTACCGCGGTGCGTCCGTGTTCGTGTTTCCCTCGCGCTTCGAGGGCTTCGGGATGCCGGTCGTCGAGGCGATGGCGAGCGGGACGCCCGTCGTCTGCTCGAGTCACGCGTCGCTCGACGAGGCGGCCGGCGACGCCGCCGTGCGGGTCGACGTCGAAGATCCAAGGGCGATCGCGCAAGGGATCGAAGAGGCGCGCGAGCGGAGCGAGGAGCTCGTCGCGAGAGGCCTCGAGCACGCGCGCAGGTTCACGTGGCGCTCGACCGGCGAGGCGTTGCTCCGCGGCTACCGCGAGGCGGCCGCGTGAAGGTCGCGCTCGACGTCTCGCCGCTCCGGCTCACCCGCGCGGGCTCCGCGCGCTACGTCGAGGGGCTGAGGCGCGAGCTGCCGAAGCACGTCGAGCTCCGAGAGCTCGCGTGGGGAGGCACCGGCCGCGCGACGGCGGCGATCCGCGATGCCGGCTGGTACCCGCTCGGGCTGCCGCGGGCGGCGCGCGGCGCCGACGTGCTCCACTGCCCGACGTTTCGCGCGCCGCCGCGCAGCTCCGTGCCGATGGTCGTCACCGTGCTCGATCTCGCGGTGCTTCGGCACCCGGAGCTCTTCAACCGCTGGAACCGCACGTACAGCCGGCTCACCGTCCCGCGAGTCGTGCGTGCTGCGCGCCGCGTGATCGCCATCTCCGAGTTCACGAAGCGCGAGCTCGTGGAGCTGCTCGACGTCGACCCGGGCCACGTGTCCGTGATCGGCGTTCCGCCGCTCGGGGGCCTCTCACCGGACGGCCCGAGCGCCGAAGGCGACTACGTGCTCGCTGTCGGGACGCTCGAGCCGCGCAAGAACCTGGAGCGCGCGGTGGAGGCGGCGTCACGCGCCGGCGTCGAGCTGCGCGTCGTCGGTGCGCGCGGCTGGGGCGGCGTCTCGCCGAACGGCGTCCGCTGGCTCGGCGAGGTCGGCGACGACGAGCTCGCGAAGCTGCTTCGCGGCGCGCGCGCTCTCGTCTACCCGTCGCTCTACGAAGGCTTCGGGATCCCGATCCTGGAGGCGATGTCCGTCGGCACGCCGGTCGTCACGTCCCGTGGCGGCGCGACCGAGGAGGTCGCGGGCGGCGCCGCGGTGCTCGTCGACCCGCTCGACCCGGACTCGATCGCAGCGGGGATCGCCGACGCGGACCGACGCCACGACGAGCTTCGCGCCCTGGGCCTGGCGCGCGCACGGTCGTTCACGTGGGACGACGTCGCCCGGCGGACGGTCGAGGTGTACGAGGCGGCGCTGTGATCGTCGTGGACGCGGACGTGCTCGGGCGCGACCGGACGGGCGACGAGACGTACGTCGCGAACCTCCTGCAGGCGCTCGGCGACGCCAAGGGCGACCTTCGCATCGCCGCGATCACGCGTGACGCGTCGCTCGTGCCGGCCGGGATCGAGCCGCTCGTGCTGACCACCGGCTCGCAGGAGCTGCGGATGGCGTGGTCGGTTCCGAGACTCCTTCGCCGCGTCAAGCCGCGCCTCGTGCACTTCGTCCATGCACTTCCGCTGCGCCTGGACTGTCCGGCCGTCCTCACCGTGCAGGACCTGAGCTTCGAGCGCGACCGCGCGATGATGGGGTGGAAGGACCGGGCCGTCTTCCGTCGCGTCGTCCCGCGCTCCGTCCGTCGAGCCGGGCGCGTGCTCGCGATCTCCGAGCGGACGAAGCGCGACCTCGTCGAGCTCTACGACGTCGCGGAGGAGAAGGTCGTCGTCACGCCGCTCGGCGTCGACCCGGCGTTTCGCCCCGGTGTCGAGGGCCGCGGCACGTACCTGCTCTTCGTCGGGGCGATCCAGCAGCGCAAGGACCCGCTCGCGGCCGCCGCAGCCGCCTCGGCGAACGGCCTCCGGCTCGTCGTGGTCGGCCCCGAGAAGGACGCAAGCCTCGCGAACGAGCTGCGCCTCGCAGGCGCCGACGTCCGGGGCTACGTGCCGAAGGAGGAGCTCGCGGAGCTCTACCGCGGTGCCGCCGCGCTCGTGCTGCCGTCGCGCTACGAGGGCTTCGGCCTGCCGGTCGTGGAGGCGATGGCGAGCGGGACGCCGGTGGTCGCCGCACCCGACGAGGCGCTGCGCGAGGTCGCGGGCGACGCGGCGCTCTTCGCGGAGCCTTCCGAGCTCGGCGGGGCCGTCCAGGCCGCGCTCGACGATCGCGACCGGCTCGTCGCCGCCGGGCTCGAGCGGGCACGTCTGTTCACCTGGGCGGAGACCGCGCGGCGCACGCTCGACGTCTACCGGGAGCTGCTGTGAGTGTCTCCGCGATCGTCGTCTCGCACGGCCACGCCGACGACGTCGAGCGGCTCGTGCCGGTCCTGCGCCCGCAGGTCGACGAGCTCGTGCTGGTCGAGAACCTGCCGGGGAGCGTGCGCGGCGAGCCAGACGGGGCGCGCGTGCTCCGAAATACGCGGCCGCTTCCGTTCGCCGCCAACGTCAACCAGGGCATCGCGGCGACGAGCGGCGAGTTCGTGCTCGTCGCGAACCCCGATGCCGTGCCTGCGCCGGATGCCGTGTCGGTGCTGCGTTGCGTTCATGGAGTCGCACCCGCGCGCCGGGCTCGCGGGGCCGCAGATGCAGTGGCCCGACGGGCGCTGGCAGCCGTCGCGCCGGCGCTTCCCGACGGTCGGCGGGACGCTGGTTCGCCGCACGCCGCTTCGTTCGCTCTTCGGCGGGACGTACGCGCAGCGCGGGCACTACCAGCTCGACGAGCGGCCGACGGAGCCCGCGCAGGCCGACTGGCTGCTCGGTGCGTTCCTCTTGATGCGTCGCGCGATGCTCGACGAGCTCGGTGGCTGGGACGGCGGCTTCCGACACTACGGTGAGGACATCGACCTCTCGTACCGCGCGTTTCGCGCGGGGTGGGAGCGGTGGTACGTGCCGGCCGCGCGCGTGACCCACGACTACGCGGCCGTGATCGACCGGAGGTTCCTCACCCGGCACACGTGGTGGCACCTGCGCGGGATGGCGCGGTTCGTGCGCAAGCACCCCGAGCGCCTGCTTCACCTCGGCTAGCGCCGACTTCGTGACAAGAGCGTGACGATTCCGTAACGGACACTTTCGTGCGCGATCGCCGGCGGCTACCACAGGTGGACACATCTGTCCCCGTCACGAACTGGAGCCGCCGATGACACGTGCCCGTCTGCTCGTCCTGCTCACCCTGCTCGTTCTCTTCGTTCAGCCCGCTGCCGCGAGCGGGACGACCGCGCTCGTGATCAGTCAGGTGTACGGAGGCGGCGGTAACGCCGGCGCGCCGTACGCAAACGACTACGTGGAGGTCTTCAACTCCGGGACGACACCCGTGAGCGTCGCGGGGTGGTCGATCCAGTACGCCACAGCGGCCGGAACGAGCTGGTCCGCCACTGCGTTGTCCGGAACGGTGCAGCCGGGCAAGTACTACCTCGTCCAGCTCGCCGGTGGAACGGTGGGCAGTGCGCTTCCGGCACCGGACGCGTCCGGCACGACGAACCTGAGCGCCACGAGCGGCAAGATCGCGCTCGTCCGCGACACGGCCGACCTCACCTGCGGTGCGACGGCGGGAAGCTGCAGCGCCGCCGCGCTCGTCGAGGATCTCGTCGGCTTCGGGACCGCAGGTGACTACGAGGGCAGCGGCGCGGCGCCCGCGCTGAGCAGCACGACGGCTGCGATCCGTGGCGGCTCGGGCTGCTCCGACACCGACGCGAACGCCGCCGACTTCGCGGCCGCGGCTCCCGCGCCGCGCAACTCCGCAGCCGCGGCGCATGCGTGCTCGACGACGCCGCCCGCAGGCCCGAGCGCCACGCAGACCGCGGCCGTCGAGGTGCAGGTCGAGGCCGCGCTCTCGCTGTCGCTCGAGAAGGCGACGCTCAACTTCGGCACGACGACGGCCGGCGCAGCGCCTGCTCCGGTCTCCGAGCGCGTGACCGTGCTCAGCAACCATCCCGCGGGCTACGCGCTCACCGTCCATCGCAGCGCGTTCGCGCCCGCAGACCTGCCGCTGGCGATCCAGGCCACCGCGCCTTCGGGCGGCACGCTCGGGTCGGCGCTCGCCGGCGGTGCCCTCGCACCGGTGCCGATCGGGCCGTCGGTGCTGACGATCGGCCAGACGAGCGCGATCAGCGCTCCGAGCGGCGACATCTGGCCCACGAACGTCGGCTTCGCCGCGCCGTTCCCGACGGTCGCGCCGGGCCGCTACACGGCGACGGTCACGTTCACGGTGATCGGCCGGTGATCCTCGCGCCGGGCGCAGCGATCGCCGCTCTGGCGCTCGTTGCCGCCGGTGCACCCGATGGGACAGGCCGGGAGCGACCGCTCGCGTCGCTCTCGGCCTCGCCCACGCGGATCGCGCTGAGCGGCTCGAGCCGGGCGTCGGTCACGCTGACGAACTACGGGGCGACCCGTGCGCAGGTGAGCGTGGGGCGTGGCAGCTTCACCCTCGACCTGCGCGGCCGACCTGCGATCGGGCGGCCCGGTGTGCGGAGCGCCCAGTCGTGGCTGACCTTTCGCCCGTCGTCGGTGTCGATCGCGCCGGGCGGGAAAGCGGAGCTCCAGGTCGCGGCGCGTGTACCTGCCCGCGCGCGGCCCGGAGACCACCACGCGCTCCTCCTGCTCGTCACGCGACCGAGCCGCGTCGGCGGAGTCGGAGTCCGGATGCGGCTCGGCGTCCGCGTCGCGGTGCGCGCGCCGGGGAAGGTCGTTCGACGCGTCGCCGTGCGAGGTCTGCGCGTCCGTCGAAGCGGTCGCGTTCGCCGCCTCGACGTCACGGTCGAGAACCTCGGCGACCTGATCGAGACGAAGGTCGTGGACGTCGTGCTGTCCGCTCGTGGACGCGTCGACCGAGTCCACGCCGAGACACGCGAGGTGCTGCCCCGGACCCGCGCGATCCTGACGGCCCGCTACGTGGGACAGCTTCGCGGGCGCGTAACCGCGCGCGTCGAAGTCGACGGCGTCGCGAGGCGGAGCTTCAGGCTGCGGCTGTGAGTCGGCTCAGCGGCCGGGACCGCGCAGCCCGGCAGCGCAGCCTCGCAGCGCCGGGTCCACGTTCGCCGCCGGCGAGAAGCTGTAGCCGACCTGCGCGCCGAGCTCGCGCGTGTCCGGGTCGCGGGGGTCGATCTTCTGCGGGACGAACGTCGGGTCGATCCTGACGTCGACGTGGAACGGCGGCGGCGGCGTCTGCAGCAGGAACGTGCGGTCCTCGAGCCGGTTGATCTTGAACGTGCAGCGATGCGGTCACCCGCCCGAGCGCCGGCTGCTTGTCCTTGCGGACGAGCTCGCCGACGCGGATCACGACGCGCGACCCGCCGGGCGGATCGTCCTTGCCGCCCCAGCCGAGGCGATGAACCCGCACGACCGCGAACCCCGGGCAGGTTCCCCGGCGTCGAGAACTGCGTGTAGTCGGTCTGATCCGAAGCCCACCCGTCCTGCGTCACGCCTCGCGTCGAGTTCTGGAGCCGCAACGGCGGAACGATCTTGACGAGGCGCCAGAACGTCTTCGTGCCGGCCGCGTAGTGCGCGTGGCTCTCGACGGGCGTGCCGACGATGTCGATTCCGGGATCGACGACGACGTACTCCACCGCCGTCGGCGGCTGCGTGATCTCGCCGGTCGCCGCGTTGACGAGATCGGGCGAGAGCGTCGGGCCGGGACCGGGAGCGCTGCCGTCGGTCGACCAGACGTGCTTGAGCGACCGGTTCCAGAACTCCATCTGCCAGATGCCGTTGTAGTCGGTGAGCCGTTGCCCGAGGTAGAGCGTCGGCGCCCCGCCGGTCGCGCGGTCGATCCAGTCGAACGGCGGATCGATGTCCGCGGAGATCTCCTCGGAGAACGTGTTCGAGGCGCTCGCGGCCGACATCTGGCCGGCGATCCCCCAGACGAGGAGCAGCAGCGCGACGAGCGCGAGGACCTGACGCGTTCCCCACGGGAGCACGCGAGGCAGGACGATCACGAGCAGCGACAGCACCACGAAGCCGATCAGCACGTTGCGCGCGCGATCCGGCGTCCACTCGTACGTCCGGTTCGCCGCCTGCAGCAGTGAGAAGCCCGGCGCGTCCGAGTAGATGCGGACGTCCATCTTGTACTGGTACGCGAGCAGCAGCGCGGACAGCGTGAGCCCCGCTGCGCCGGCGACCGCCCACCAGCGCGTGAGCGGACGCTCGAAGAACATCGCGGTGCCGACGAAGAGGAGCGGCGCCACGTAGATCAGGTTCCGCTCGACGACGAGCGTCGAGAACGTCGTCGAGATGTACGCCGCCTTCACCGCCGTGTACCAGCCGAACCCGACGATCAGCGCTCCCATCGTCGCGACCACTGCGCGCCGCTCGGGCGTCCACTCCTCGCCGCGCGGGCGGACGAGCGCGGCCAGCCCCGCGATCATCGGGAAGACCCCGACCCCGACCGCGAGCGCACCGACGGCCCAGAGCCCGTTCTCGAGCATGCGGTCCTTGTAGTGCTGCGTCGCGACCAGCCAGGCGAACGAGACGTGTGAGATCGCGGCGTTGAGGACGATCACGAGCCCGACGAGCAGCAGCACCCCGCCGACCCAGTCCCAACGCGACCAGCGCGCGTACTCCTGCTTCGCGCGAGGGCTCGTGGCCACGAGCGCGAGGGCCGCGATCAGGAACGCCGCGGGCACCACGGCGAGCTGCTCGCGAACGAGCGGAGCGAGGAGCGACGCCAGCACGGCGCCGCCGATCCACCACCGAGTACGTCGCGCGAACGCCTTCGCGATCAGGTACGCACACAGCGTCGCCCACGGGTAGGCGACCGGCTCCTCCACGAGGATCGACGAGTAGTAGAGCGCCGGGATCACGCCCGCGCCGGCCGCGGCGAACAGTGCCCACGGCTTGGACACGATCATCCGCGCGAGCCCGTACGTGGGAAAGACCACCGACGTCATCAGCAGCACGTTGAGGAGCTTCGCGACGCCGTACGCCTGCCCGACGTCCTGGATCCACCAGACCGGAGCCAGCACGTAGGGATAGAGGGCGTGCGACGGGAACGGCACGCCGCGGCGCGCCGTTTCGCCCGTCTCGGCGACCGCCCGCGAGAGCTGCGCCGTCTCGAGCTCGTCGCTGTTCAGCCAGATCGTGACGTGCCCCGAGGCCTCCCAGCCGTAGAGCACGCAGAGCCAGAGGTAGATCGACAGGATCGGCACGGCCGCGAGCAGCCGGTTGACCCACGGCCTCGGGACTGCCGCGGCGCGTGCGCTCGCGACGCTCACTCGGCTGCGGACCCGAGGAAGACGACGGGATCGAGGTCGAGATCGCGTCGCACGAACCGGCACGTCACACCGGCCGCCGCGCACGCCGCGACGACCGCGTCGAGCCGCTCGCGTCCCGCCTCCGGGATCGTGACCAGCACGATGTCGGGGCGCGTCCGCTCGAGCACGTGCGCGATCTCCGACGTTCCGCCCACGACCGGTACGCCCTGCAGCCGCCGGCGACGCAGACGCGGGTCGTCGTCGACGAAGCCCACGACGTGCTCGCCCGGCGTCTCGCGCAGCTCGCGGAGCAGGCTGCGGCCGCCTCGTCCCGCGCCGACGAGCAGCGTCCGGCGGCGCGTCGTGTGGAACGACGAGAGCCCGCGTGCCGCCGCTCGCTCCCAGAACCGCGACGCGCCGACGAGGACGATGCAGATGAGCGCGTCGATCACGAACACGCTCTTCGGGAAGTCCCCGAGGTCGCGAGTCGCGGAGAGCACGCCGAACGCGACGAACTCGGAAGTGACGACCGCCGCGACGACCGCGACCGCGTCGCGGGCGCCGGCATAGCGCCACACGCCGCGGTAGAGACCGAACGGGATGAACGCGAGGTAGCGCGAGACGAGCAGGATCGGCAGCGCGGTCGTGAAGATGAACCGCTGCGTGACCGTCCCCTCGCCCTCGACGCGCAAGAGGTACGCCGCGAGAAACGCCGCGCAGATCAGCGCGAAGTCGACGACGACCTCGACGAAGCGCCTGCGGTGGATCGCGAAGAACGACGTTCCCGACGACCGGTCGCGGTCGGCGTCGGAGAGCAGGCTTGCAAACTGCACGAGCAGCGCGAACGTCAGGAGGACGCCGAACAGCGTCACCAGCGTGTTGTTCAGCACGGAGTACGCGAAGCTCGTCCCGCCGAGCGCGGCTGCGACGAGCGCGAGCAGCACGACCGACCGCTTCTCCGACAGCCCGTGGTACACGAGCCGGTGCGACGCGTGGTCGCGGCCGCCCTGGTGAACCGGGCGACCTTCGAGCAGCCGCACGACGGTGACGAGCGTCGTGTCGAGGATCGGCACGGCGAGGATCAGGATGGGCAGCAGAAGCGTCGCGGCGGTCGAGCCGGCGACCTCGTAGCTCGTCAGGAGCCCGAAGCACGCGACGGCGAAGCCGAGCACCTGCGAGCCGGAGTCGCCCATGAAAGCCTCCGCGGACCCTCGCACCCGCAAGTTGAAGCGCAGGAAGCCGACGCAGGCGAGCGCGAGCGAGAGCGCGAGCACGAGCACCGTGTCGTTCGGGTGGACGGTGACGGCGTCGAGCGCGAAGTAGCCTGCTGCGATCGCAGCGAGTGTCGCCGCGAGCCCGTCCATGTTGTCGAGGAGGTTGAACGCGTTCGTCATCCCGACGAGCCAGATCACGCCGAGCGGCACCGCGATCCAGTCGCTCCCGACGATCTCGACCGTCAAGTCCGCTCCACAGCGCAATCCCCGCCGCGCCGAGCTGCGCCGCGAGCTTCGCCCAGGCGGGGAGCGCGTACAGATCGTCGACGAACCCCGCGAGGAAGAGCAGCGCGCAGCCGCCGAGCACGCCCCACAGCTCGGAGCTCGGCTCGAGCGCACCGGTCGCGAGCGCGACCAGGACGCCGGCGAGCAGTCCCGCGAAGATGCCGAGTCCGCCGACGAGCGGTGTCTCTCGCTCGTGCCAGCGATCGGCGCTAGGCGCAGCGGTGAGGCGGCGGAAGACGGGGGAACGGAGCGCCGCCCAGATCACCGCGTACGAGGCAGCCAGGGCGGCGATCGCAGCGAGCGCGATCACGAAAGGAAAGGGTAAAGGAGGGCTGTTAGCGCGTTGTGTGCCTAACCTAGCTTCGTGCGGCCTTCGCTCCTCGAGGTTCTCCGCTGTCCGGTGTGCTCCTCCGAGCTGGCCCTGGACGGCGACGGCCTCGCCTGTTCCGGTTGCGGCGGCGCCTTCGAGATCGAGGGCGGCGTGCCCCGAATGCTCGACGACCGCCTCCCGGGCATGGCGGAGAAGCGCCGCGAGATCGACGCGTGGCCGGCCAAGGCAAAGGAAGAGGGCTGGTACGGCGAGGACGACGCGACCGACCTGCTCCTGCCGGCGGTCCCCTGGGACGACCCGACCTGGGCGGCGAACGAGCACTCCTTCAACCTCCTGCTCCGGAACTACGTGAAGCCGGGCCAGCGGGTGCTCGAGGTCGGCGCCGCACGCTGCTGGGGCGCGCTCCACATGGTCCCGCGTGGCGTGGACTACGTCGCGACCGACATCCTCGCCGACCCGGTGATCGGGCTCGGACGGGGCGAGTTCTACGAGCGCCACGTCGGCCCGTTCGAACGCGTTCAGGCCGACGGGGAGAACCTCCCGTTCTCGGACCGCTCCTTCGACCTCGTCTACTGCGTCGCGAGCCTGCACCACGCAGTCGATGCGCGGCGAATGGTCAAGGAGATGGCGCGCGTCGCTCGGCGCGGCGCCATCGTCGCTGCGCTGAACGAAGGGACCCGCGCGCCGGGGGCGAGCGACGACAACCCGCAGCAGTCCTCCGAGAAGGCGTACGGGATCAACGAGCACGTGCACACGATGTGGGCCTACGTCGGCGCGTTCCTCTCCGCGGGCGTCGCGATCACGCGGCTCGAGCAGGCAGAGGGCTACGACGTGATCCGCCAGCGCCGCCGGTTGCGCCACGTCATGCGCGTGCCGCTCGTCGGACGCACCGCGGCGACGCTCGCGACGCAGAACCTGAGCGAGTACTCGGGGCTCACGATCTTCGGACGCCGCCTCGTATGAGCACGTACACCGACGTCCTGCGCTACCGCGAGCTGTTCGGCTCGCTCTTCCGGCGCGACCTCGAGGCGAAGTACAAGGGCACCGCGCTCGGCGTGCTCTGGTCGCTCGCGAACCCGCTGCTGCTGATGGGGATCTACCTCGTCGTCTTCTCGCTCCTCTGGCAGGTGATCGACCAGGCGTATCCAGGGCTGTTCCTGCTCAGCGGGCTCACGCTCTGGGTGTTCTTCGCCAACTCGTTGCAGGCCGCGTCGAAGAGCCTGCTCGAGGCAGCGGCGCTGATCCGCAAGACGCGCTTCCCACGCCAGCTCGTCCCGTTCTCCTCCGTCGCGACGAACCTCGTCGCGTTCGTCGTGATGTTCGCGCTCGTCCTCGTGCTCAACTTTGCGTTCCTGCCGCGCGTGCGCACGACCGAGTGGGTCGCGATCCCGCTCGCAGCCGTGTTCGTGTTGTTCGTGTCGGGCCTCGCGCTCGCGGTTGCGTGCGCGACGGTCGTGTTCCGCGACGTCGAACACCTCGTGAGCGCACTGCTGCTGCCGTTGTTCTTCCTGACGCCGATCCTCTACACGATCGAGAACCTGCCGGGAGCAGCCGCGGACTACGACTGGCTCGCCGAGATCCTGCGCTGGGGGAATCCCCTCGCACCGTCCGTCAACGCGATCCGCGACCCGCTCTTCTTCGGCGAGTGGCCGGCAGTCGCCGACGTCGTCTACCTCTGCGTCGCTGCGGTCGTGGCGCTCGCGCTCGGCGCGTGGGCGTTCAGCCGCGTCGACGACCGGATGGCAGTCGAACTGTGATTCGCCCGTCGTAGAGCGCCGGCTCGCCGTCGAGCGGAACGGCCGCGGGGAGCCCCGCCACCTCCGTCCAGCGCACGGCTGCACCCTCGAGCACGGAAGGGCACACCAGCGGGTGCGCGAACCCCGGCACGCGGCCGGGCGGCGCGTACGCCGCGAGCTCGGCCGGACGACGACGGCCTTCCACCGAGCCTCCGACGATCGCGTAGCCCTCTCGGTGCGCGGCGAGCACTCGCACGTCCCAGTCGGGGGCGGCGATCGCCTCGCCGAGGTGCGCGACCGGCGTTCCCTCGCGCTCCAGCACGTCGACCTCGAAGTCGAGCGTCTCCTCGCCGAGCTCGCCGAACCAGAAGCGGCTCTCGTCGACGAGGTCGATCGACAGCCGGTAGTGCCCGGGGGGGATGGGCGCGCGAACGGCGACGTCGACGGTTGCGCTGCCGCCGGGTTCGGCGGCAACCGGCGTTCGCAGCCCGTCCCAGACGATTGCGTTGCCGAGCTCGTCGAGCCAGTGGTACGAGACCGTGAAGCGATCGTCGCGCCACGGGGTGTCGCCGGCGTTCTCGAGCTCCACGCGCACGCTCGTCAGCACGCCTGCGTGCAGCTCGGGCAGCTCGTGAGCGCCCCATCTGACCGCGAGCGGCCGTCCCATCCGCCACTAGTCTAGGGAGCTATGGAACCGTTGCTTGTGCGCGCCGCCCGGCGCGAGCCGGTCGAGCGCACGCCGGTCTGGTTCATGCGTCAGGCGGGCCGCTCGTTGCCCGAGTACCGCGAAGTCCGCCGAGGGCGAACGCTCTTCGACGTCGTGCGCGACCCGGAGCTCTGCGCAGAGGTGACGCTCCAGCCGGTTCGCCGCCACGACGTCGATGCGGCGGTGATGTTCGCGGACATCATGCTGCCCGTGCTCGGGATGGGCGTCGACGTCGAGCTCGTCGAGAACGTCGGGCCGGTGGTGCAGCAGCCGATCGCGAGTGCCGCGGACGTCGAGCGCCTGCGCGTCGGCGAGCCCGACGCGTCGATCCTGGAGGCGATCGGGATCGTTCGTCGAGAGCTCCGCGACGACCAGGCCGTCGTCGGCTTCTGCGGCGGCGTCTTCACGGTCGCGGGCTACCTCGTCGAAGGAAAGCCGAGCCGCGACTTCACCAAGGTCAAGACGTTGATGTACCAGGAGCCGCAGGTGTGGCATGCGCTCTGCGACAAGCTCGCCGACACGTTTGCCACGTACGTGCGCGCGAAGGCAGACGCCGGCGCGGACGTCGTGCAGCTCTTCGACTCCTGGGTGGGTGCGCTCTCCGTCGCCGACTACGCCGAGTTCGTCGCGCCGTACTCCGCACGCATCCTCGCGGCGCTCGACGTCCCGACGATCCACTTCGGCACGGGGACAACGCACCTGCTGCGTGCGATGTCCGGCGCGGGCGGCGACGTGATCGGGCTCGACTGGCGCATACCGCTCGACGACGGGTGGTCGCTCGTCGGCGAGGACCGCGGCGTTCAGGGCAATCTCGACCCGACGCTCCTGCTCGGCCCGTGGGAGCGGATCGAGGCCGGTACGCGCGACGTGCTCGACCGTGCCGGTGCGCGCCCGGGCCACATCTTCAACCTCGGCCACGGCGTCCTGCCGGGCACCGACCCCTCGGTTCTGTCGCGTTTGCGAGAGCTCGTGCACGAGCTGACCACCGAGGTCCGCGTCTGACCTCCGCCGTCGTCCTGATGGCGTACGGGTCACCGGAGCGCCTCGAAGACGTGCCGGCGTACTACGCGGACATCCGCGGCGGGCGCCCGATCAGTCCGGAGCGTCTCGCGGACCTCGTCGAGCGCTACCGGCGCCTCGGGATCGAGGACGGCTCGCCGCTGAACGCGATCACGGAGGAGACGCGCGCGTCGCTCGAGCGCGAGCTCGGCATCCCCGTGTTCACGGGCATGAAGCACTGGACGCCGCGGATCGCCGAGGCGGTGGAGCGCGCGCTCGACACCGGTGCGTCGACGGTCGTCGGCCTGGTCCTCGCGCCGCACTACTCACCGCTCTCGATCGCGGGTTATCGGCGTCAGGTCGAAGCGGCGCTCGGCGACGACGCGGAGCTCGCGTTCGTCGAGCGCTGGGGGGTCGAGCCTGGGTTCGTCGACCTGCTCGCCGACCGGGTGCGCGGGACCGAGGCGCACGTCGTCTTCACCGCGCACAGCCTTCCCGTCGAGGGCGCCGGCGACTACGAAGAGCAGCTGCTCGAGACGTCAGCGGCCGTCGCGGAGCGCGCGACGCTCGGCGACAGGTGGTCGTTCTCGTTCCAGTCCGAGTCGCCCACCGGTGTGCCGTGGCTCGGCCCGGACATCCTCGACCACCTGCGCACGCTGCACGAGGGAGGCGTGCGGCACGTGCTCGCCTGCCCGGTCGGCTTCGTCGCCGACCACCTCGAGATCAAGTGGGACCTCGACATCGAGGCTGCCGAGCTCGCGCGGGAGCTGGGCCTCGAGTTCGAGCGGATCGAGATGCCGAACGCCGATCCCCGCTTCGTCGGCGTGCTGGCGGGCCTGGTGCGACGGGCCCTTGCGGTACCTTCGAGAGCGTGATCCGCCCCGGCGAGATCCGCATCGACGAGGTCTCGCGCCGCTTTCGCGTCTACCCCAAAGATGCCCGGACGCTCAAGGAGCTGATCGTCACGCGTGGTCGCGGACGTGGCGAAGACGTCTGGGCGCTCTCCGGAGTGATGCTCTCAGTCGAGCCCGGCGAGGCGGTGGGGCTGGTCGGGCGAAACGGCTCCGGCAAGACAACGCTGCTCAAGCTGATCGGCGGGATCATCAAGCCGAGCATCGGCAAGGTCGAGGTCGGCGGGCGCGTCGCCTCGCTGCTCGAGCTCGGCGCGGGGTTCCACCCGGAGTTCACCGGGCCGCGAGAACGTGTTCCTGAACGGCGCGCTGCACGGGCTGTCCCGCGCCGAGATCCGCGAGCGGATGGACGAGATCGTCGAGTTCGCCGGCATCGGCCACTACGTCGACCTGCCGGTGCGCACCTATTCGGCGGGGATGTACATGCGGCTCGGCTTCGCGGTCGCCGCGCACGTCGACGCCGACGTGCTGCTCCTCGACGAGATCTTCGCCGTCGGCGACGAGGAGTTCCAGCGCAAGTGCTTCGGCCGGATCTCGCAGTTCAAGCAGCGCGGCGGCACGATCGTGTTCGTCTCGCACGACGCTGCGTCGGTGGAGCGTCTCTGCGAGCGCGCGGTCCTGCTGCGCGACGGGATGGTCGACTTCGACGGCCCGACGCACGAGGCGATCCTCCGTTACCGCTCGCACCTCGCCGAGGATCGCAACCCCGCGGAACGTGGCGCCGGGCTCACCGAGTGGGGGAGCGGGGAGGCGCGCATCACCGAGGTCTCGCTCCAGGGAGCGGACGGAGAAGAGCGGATGCAGTTCGTCGCGGGCGAGCAGCTGACCGTTCGCCTGCGCGTCGTGTCCGACAGCTCGGTTCCACCGCCGCAGCTCCAGTTCGAGCTGCGCGAGTGGGGCGGCGCGTTGATCGCCGGCGGCTCGCACGACACCTCCGTCCTGGGTTGGGACGGTGCAGGCGAGCAGCTCTTCCGCTTCGACGTGGACGAGCTGCCGCTCGCCGAGGGGCGCTTCAAGCTCCGCTTCGGGCTCGTCTCGGCGGACGGCGTGCACCTGTACCACTGGCTCGACGACGCGCTGCGGCTCTACGTGATCCCGCAGGAGCGCGACGCCGGGCTCGTCAGGCTCGAGGGGCGCTGGACGAGGGAGGAGATCGGCGCGCCTGCCGAACTCCACTCCCGATGAGCTCCCGCACCTGCCCGGACTGGCCGCGCCTGATGGAGCTCGCACCCGAGCTCCAGTTCAAGCACTACACGCTCGCCGAGGCGAAGCTGCCGAGCGAGGCCGTCGTCGACATCGGCGACGTCTCGCAGGACACGGTCGCGATCTGCTGCGACCTCGAGCGCCACGTCTTCTACGGCGAGCACACCGACCCGGGCGTCGCGGCGGCGCTGCGCGAGACCCACTGGTACGACCTCGCGGAGTGGTCGACGTCAGGCCAGGGCCAAACGGGCCCATCCTGATCCAACCGTCTCCCCACCCCTTGGGGTGGGGAATGGTGATCCACCCGCCTCCCGGCGCTGACGGTACCCCCGAGTTCGTGCCGTGTCTGTGCCGGGTCGTGACGGCTTCGTGACGATCGTTCCCCGGCGAGCGCGCCGCTAGCGCTTCCGCAGCGCGAGCACCTGCTCGAGCGGCTTCGTGTTCAGCACGTCCCCGAGCTGCGCGGCGCCGCGCCGAGCGGTTGCGACCGCGAGCCGCATGTTCCCGAGGCTCCGTACCGAGTGCGCGTCCGTGTTGACGCAGATCTGCGCACCCGCCTCGACCGCGAGGCGCACGTGCTCGTCGCGCAGGTCGAGCCTGGGCGGCAGCCCGTTCACCTCGAGCGCGACGCCCTCCTCGAGCGCGACCTCGATCGCACGCTCGATGTCGAGCGCGTTCGGCGGACGGTGGTTGATCAGCCGCCCGGTCGGATGCGACAGGCAGCGAACCGCCGGGTGGCGCATCGCCTCCGTCACCTTCCGCGTCAGCTCAGGCGCCGGCTGGCGCTGTCCCGCATGGAGCGAAAGCTGCACCCAGTCGAGCTCGGCGAGCACGTCGTCGGGCAGGTCGAGCGAACCGTCGGGGAGGATGTCGCACTCGATTCCGCGCAGAACTCGGAACGGAGCCAGCCGCTCGTTGGCCTCCGCGATCTCCTCGCCCTGACGTCGCACCGCGTCCGCATCGAGCCCAGGGACGACGCGCACGTTCGTCGTGTGGTCGCAGATCGCGACGTACTCGTAGCCGAGCGCGATCGCGGCCTCGCCCATCTCGAGCACGCGTCGCCTTCCCGTCCGACCACGTCGTGTGCACGTGCAGGTCGCCGCGCACGTCGTCGAGCCCGAGCAGGAACGGCGGCGGCTCGTCACGGTGCGGACGCTCGCGCAGCTCGGGTGGACACCAGGGCACGCCGAGCGCGTCGTACACGCCCTCTTCGTCGACCGCGTCCGGCAGCGGCTCCAGGGCGCGAACGTAGTCGGCCGATCCGGTCGCGCGCACGAGCGCGGTCCCGAAGGACTCCGTCGGCGAGACGACGAGCTCCACGGGCACCCCTTCGACGGTGACGCCGATCGCGCGCCGCTCGTCGCGCTCGACGACCGAGACGATCTGCGTGAGCGCCTCGAAGGCTTCGAGCATCGCCGCGGGCTCGTCCGACGCGACGACGACGGCGAAGTCCTCGCTCGAGTCCTTCCACCGCCGCGGGTCGCCCGCGACCTCACCGCCGAGCGCCTCGGCCACCCCGGCCGCGAGCGCCCACGCGCGGTTGAGGAGCAACCCACGGCGCGGCTTCGGCTTCCCCGCGTGCTCGAGGCCGGCACGGAGCTTCGCCTCGGTCTTCGGGCCGACCCCCGGCACCGAGAGCAGCCGCCCCTCGGCGACCGCCGTTCGGAACTCGTCCGTCGTCCGCACATCGAGCGCCTGCGCGAGCTCGCGCATCCGCTTCGGGCCGACGCCGAGGAGCTGGCCGAGCCCCACGAGCTCCGGCATCAGCGTCTCCTGCAGCTCCCGGAGCTCCTCGAGCTCGCCCGTCTCCACGAGCTCCCGAAGCCGCGTCTCGATCCCGGGCCCGATCCCCCGCAGCTCCCGTGCGCGGCCCTGTTCGACGAGCTCCGCGACCGGCGCCCGCGTGTCGCGGATCAGCTCCGCGGCCCGTCGATAGGCACGCGCGGTGTAGTAGCTCGCGCCGTTCAGCTCGAGCAACGCGGCGAACGCCTCGAGCTGCGCAGCGATCTCTGCGTTGTCCACGCGGATAGTGTCCACGAGCGATGGCCGCGATCGTCGTTCCCTTCCGCGGGGCGGGTGGCAAGCAGCGGCTCGGCTCCCTCCCCGACGATGAGCGCCACGCGCTCGCCCTGGCCATGCTCGCCGACGTCCTCGCCGCCTGTCGCGGCGTCGGGACGACCGTCGTCGTGACGCCCGACGCCGAAGCCGCCGGCATCGCGGCCGAGCACGACGCGGAGGTCATGGACGACCCGGGTAGCGGTCAGGGCGCCGCTGTCGCCGCCGCGCTGCGGAACGTCGTCGGTCCGGTGCTCGTCGTGAACGCCGACGTCCCGTGCGTCGTCCCGCGTGACCTGCGCTCGCTCGAGGCGGCGACGCCCGAGCACGGGCTCGCCTACGTCGCGGCGAGTGACGGCACGACGAATGCGCTCGGCCTCTCCGCGCCGGCGCTGTTCGCGCCGCTCTACGGACCGGGAAGCGCCGCGCGCTTCCGCATGCACGCGCACACGATCGGCGCCGAGGTAGTCCCCGCGGCGATCCCGAACCTGGCCGACGACGTCGACTCGATGGCCGACCTCGATCGGCTCGAGCTTCGCGTCGGACCGCGGACGCTGGCCGCACGCGCGCGGTGAAGGTCACGGTCCTCAGCGGCGGCGTCGGTGGCGCGCGCTTCCTCCGCGGCCTCCTCGACGTCGTCGACCCCGCCGAGCTCACCGTGATCGGGAACGTCGGCGACGACCTCGAGATCCTCGGCCTGCACGTCTCACCGGACCTCGACAGCATCCTCTACGCGCTTGCCGGCCTCTCCGACGAGGAGCGCGGCTGGGGTCGCGCCGACGAGAGCTGGCACGCGCTCGAGTCGGCAACCGCGTTCGGCGGTGCCGGCTGGTTCCGGCTCGGCGACCGCGACCTCGGCCTGCACCTCGTGCGCACGGAGCTGCTCCGCGCCGGCACGCCGCTCTCCGCGGTCACCGCGCAGCTCGTCGAGCGCGCAGGCCTCGAGCTGACGCTGCTCCCGGCCACCGACGACGAGCTGCGCACCTGGCTCGACACACCGGCGGGCAGCTTCCACTTCCAGGAGTGGTTCGTCGCGCGAGGGCACCGCGACGAGGTCGACGCCGTCCGCTACGTCGGCGCGGACGCCGCGACGCCCGCCCCGGGCACGGTGGAAGCGCTCCGCGATGCCGAGCTGATCCTGATCGCCCCGAGCAACCCCTACGTCAGCATCGGCCCGATCCTCGCCGTCGCCGAGCTCGAGGCTGCATTGCGCTCGCGCACCGCACCCGTCGTGGCCGTCAGCCCGCTGATCGGGGGTCGCGCGGTCAAGGGCCCGGCCGACCGCATGCTGGCCCGGCTCGCGGGCGGGACGAGCCCCGCGCACGTCGCCTCCTGCTACGCCGGGCTGATCGACGCGCTCGTTCTCGATGAGGCCGACGCCCACGACGTGGAGAATCTGGCCGTGCGCCCCGTGATCACGAAGACGCTGATGTCCGACGCCGACGCCCGGCGCCGCCTGGCCGAGGCGGTGCTTGCCGCATGAAGGTCGCGATCGTCGGGGGAACGGGGAAGTTCGGCACCGCGCTCGCACGCCGGCTCGCCGAGCAGGGTGACGAGGTCGTCATCGGCTCGCGCGACGCCGAGCGCGGACGGGCTGCCGGTGCAGAGCTCGGCGTGCAGGGCGCGAGCAACGCGGACTCGGTTGCAGGGCGTCGACCTGGTCGTGCTCGCCTGCGACGCCGACGGCCTGGTCGACATCGCGCGCGAGCTTCGCGCCGCGATCGGCACGACGCCCGTGCTCTCGGTCGCGAGCGAGCTCACCGTGAAGGGCGAGCGCTCGCTCGCCGAGCGGATCGCCGAGCAGCTCGACGCGCCCGTCACCGCCGGTCTGCACACCGTTGCGGCGAGCACGATCGGCGAAGAGCAGGACGCACTCGTCTGCGGCGACGACGACGACGCCAAGGCGCTCGCGCTCGAGCTCGCCGGCCGCGCCGTGGGCGGCAGCGCGATCGATGCCGGCAAGCTCCGCAACGCGCGCGCGCTCGAGGGCCTGACGGGCGTGATCGTCGCGGTCAACAAGCGCTACAAGGCGCACGCCGGGATCCGGCTCACCGGCATTTGAGGATCATCCCGGTCACGGGTCTCCCCGAGATCCGCGAGGGCGACGACCTCGCCGCGCTCGTCACCGACCGCGTGACGCTCGAAGACGGAGACGTGCTCGTGGTCGCGCAGAAGGCGGTGTCCAAGGCCGAGGGGCGCGTCGTCAGGTTGGACGATCTCGAGCCCTCCGAGCGCGCGCTCGAGCTGGCGGGCGAAGGCGAGGATCCCCGCCGCACCGAGGCGATCCTCCGCGAAGCGGTCGAGATCGTCCGCGTCCGCCCGCCGCTGCTGATCGTCGAGACGCGCCACGGCTTCATCTGCGCCTCGGCCGGCGTCGACGCCTCCAACGCGCCGGAGCCGGGCACGCTCGTGCTGCTCCCGCTCGACCCCGATGCGTCCGCAGCGCAGATCCGTGAACGCGTGCGCGAGCTGACGGGCGCGAACGTCGGCGTGATCGTCAGCGACTCGTTCGGGCGCCCGTGGCGCCAGGGGACCGTCGATGTCGCGCTCGGCGCGGCAGGCATCCGCGTCATGGAAGACCTCCGCGGCACGCGCGACCGCATCGGCTACGAGCTCAAGTCGACGCAGATCGCGATCGCCGACGAGCTCGCGGGTGCCGCGCAGCTCGTGATGGGCAAGGCCGACGGGATCCCCGTGGCGGTCGTCCGCGGCCTCGACGTCGCGGGCGAAGGCACGGCGAGCGAGCTCGTGATGCCTGCGGAACGCGACCTGTTTCGCTGGTGAGCCACTAGCCTTCCAGCCGTGCACGAGGAGCTCCTCGCGGCGATCAAGGACGGAAACGGCGCACGCGTGCGCGAGCTGCTCGCCGCCGACCCGAGCCTCGCCGACGCACGCGACGAGAACGGCGTCTCCGCGCTCATGCTCTCGCGCTATCACGGTGCGCACGAGGCGACGGCGGCGATCCGCGAAGCGCGCGCCGAGCTCGACGTGTTCGAGGCCGCGACGCTCGGCGACGTCGACACGCTTCACGACCTGATCCACGACGATCCGTCGCTCGTCGACGCGCGCTCGCCGGACGACGCCACCGCGCTCCACTTCGCGGCGTTCTTCGCACAGCCCGAGACCGCGAGCCTGCTCGTCGAGCACGGCGCGGACGTCCACGGAGTGTCGCCGACGTTCGGCAACGTCACGCCGCTGCACAGCGCCGCCGCGGGAGGCTCGGCCGAGATCGTCCAACTCTTGCTGGCGGCCGGCGCCGACGCGAACGCTCGCCAGAACGGCGGCTTCACGGCGCTCCACGCCGCGGCGCAGAACGGCGACGCGGCGATGGCGCGCAGCCTGCTCGACCACGGCGCGGAGGTCGACCCGCCGACCGAGGACGGTCGCACCGCGCTCGCGATCGCGGAGGAGCAGGGCCACGACGAGGTCGCAGCCCTGCTCCGCGAGCGGGCCTAGGTCGCGTCGACGAGCTTGCCGAGCACGACGTCCCAACCCTCGTCGTAGCTCGTCCGGTCGTCGGCCTTCTCCCAGCCGCGATGCTCGAGCTCGACGCGGGTCGCGTCGCCGTCTGCGGCGAATCGCACCTCGAGCTCCGTTTCGGGCCGCGTCGGGTTGACGCGCCAGTTGAGCAGGAACCGGTTCGGGGGCTCCCAGGCCACGATGTCGGCCCAGTCGTGCTCCGACCCGTCGGCCTGGCGTTCGTACAGGCGCTTCGCCTCGACGTCGAAGACCGCCGACTCGGTCTTCTCGCCTCCGATCGAGTGCGACTCGTACGGCCACCACGTGTCGATCCCGGCGGTGAAGAGGTTGAACGCCTTCTCCACCGGCAGCGGGACGGTCACCGTCTTGCGGATCGCGTCGGTCTCGGTCGCGTGCATCGTCATTCGCCCTCCTTCTCCGCCTCGGCCTCGGCAGCAGCCTCGAAGGCGGCCAGCACGTCGGTCCAGAAGCTCTCGAGATAGTCGCGCACCTCGGCCAGGCCGTCGGTGTCGACCCGGTAGAGGCGGCGCGTGCCGTTCCTGCGTTCGGTCACGAGCCCGGCCTCCTTCAGGACGCGCAGATGCTGCGAGACGGCGGGCCGGCTCACCGGCAGCCCGGCAGCGAGCTCGCCGACGGCCCGCGGGCCGCTCCTCAGTCGTTCGAGGATCAGGCGACGTGTGCCGTCTCCGAGCGCGTCCATCGCGGTTTCGTAAGTAACCACTTACGTAAGTGTACGCTTACGGTCACACCTGTGTCAAGTGCCGCCTACGCTCGCGGCGTGGAGCTGCTCGAGAGCCAGGTCGACCCCGATCCGTTGCGCCAGTTCGCGCGCTGGCGCGACGAGGCCGGCGAAGAGCTGGGCGCCGTCGCGCTCGCGACCGCGACGCCGGACGGCGCGCCGTCGCTCCGCATGGTCCTCCTGAAGGGAGCCGACGAGCAGGGGCTCACCTTCTTCAGCAACTACGACAGCCGCAAGGGCGCCGAGCTCGCGGCGAACCCGCGGGCCGCGCTGCTCGCCTACTGGCCCGGCTCGGGCAGGCAGGTCCGCGTCGAGGGCGAGGTGACCCGCCTCGACCCTGCCGAGTCGGACGCGTACTTCGCAACCCGGCCCGCCGGAAGCCGGCTGAGCGCCGCCGCCTCGCCGCAGAGCGCGGTCGTCGCCGACCGGGCTGAGCTCGAACGCCGAGTCGCCGAGCTGCGCGGCCGGCACGGCGACGACCCGCCTCGTCCGGAGAGCTGGGGCGGCTACCGGCTCGTCCCCGCGACGTGGGAGTTCTGGCAGCACCGGGAAGACCGCCTGCACGACCGACTGCGCTATCGGCGCGACGGTACGACCTGGCTCGTCGAGCGTCTCGCTCCGTAGAGTCCAGGCGTGGCCGAGCAAAAGTCGAAGGAGGACCTCAACCGGGAGCTGATCGAGCTCCTCAACGAGCTCCGCGTCACGCTCCCCGGGGTGCAGGTGCTGTTCGCCTTTCTGCTCATCGCACCGTTCTCGCAGCGCTTCGGCGACATCAACGACCTGCAGAAGTACGCCTATCTCGCCGCGCTGACGTTCACGGCGCTCGGCTCGGCGCTCCTGATCGCGCCGACGCCGTACCACCGGATCAGGTTCCGCGACGAAGACAAGGACGCGTTGCTCCGGGTCGCAAACAATCTCGCGCTCGCCGGCACGCTCTGCGTTGCGATCGCCATGTGCTGCGCCTTGTTCCTCGTCACGGACTTTCTCTTCACCGCGCCCCTGCCGGCGTTGCTGACCGCGCTCGTCGCAGGTGTGATCGTGACGTTCTGGTACGCGCTGCCGCTCGCGCGCAAGCTTCGCGACTGACCACGATGCGCTTCTGCGACGAACAGGACTTCGGGTTCGGCTGGCACGACGACGAGCGGATGCAGCGCACGTCGCACGCGCTCGTCGCCGACGGCGGCGTGTGGGTGATCGACCCCGTCGCGTGGAACGACGCGGAGGAGCGTGCGCGAGCGCTCGGAGAGCCGCGCGGCGTCCTGCAGTTGCTCGATCGCCACGACCGCGACTGCGCGTCGGTCGCCGAGCGCCTCGGCGTCCCGCACCACGTCGTCCCGACCGGGAAGATCGACGGTGCGCCGTTCGAGTTCCTCCGCGTCTCGCGCAACCGCTTCTGGCGCGAGGTCGCGCTCTGGTGGCCCGAGCCGCGCGTGCTCGTCTGTGCGGACGTGCTCGGGACGATCGCGTTCTTCTGCGCGCCCGGGGAGCGTCTCGGCGTGCACCCGCTCCTGCGCCTCCGGCCGCCGCGCGCGCTCCGTCGGGTCTATCCCGAGCACGTCCTGACTGGGCACGGCGAGGGAGTGCACGAGAACGCGTCGGCCGCGCTCCACGAGGCGCTCAGGACGTCACGGCGACGACTGCCGGGCGCGCTCCGCAGCGTGCTTCCGCAGCGGCTAACGCTTCCGGCGCTCGCCGCGCGCGGCCGCGACGACGCGCTCGACCGCCTCGACGAGCTCCTCCGGCACGGGGCGTCCGCCGCTGAAGCGCCGGTACGCGCGTTCCGGCTTGCGGCTGCGGCGGCTGCGCGGCTTCAGCCCGATCACGTTCTCGAAGTCCGGGGCGAGCTGGACGACGCGCGCGCGGCCGGCGACGTCGGCGATGGCCTGGTTCGTCACGCGCTCGGACTCGTTCGGCGGCTTGCCGCGCGGCGCGTCGCGGTCGTGCAGGACGACGTACGGGATCCCGCACTCGTTGCAGATCCGCGCGAAGAGCGGCATGTTGGCCTTGCCGCCCGTCTCGAGGACCAGGATCCCCTCGCTGTCGGGCTCGTAGCCGAGCGCCTCGAACACGAACGGCAGCGCGAGCTTCTCGGTCAGGCCTTCCACGAGCAGCACGGCGCGCGAGAGGAACATCTCGGCGCGCTCCGCGTCGAACTCCGCCAGCGCGCGGAAGCTCTCGTCGGACGGAAGCGGCTCCGGTTGCAGGAGCGCCATCCCCGACGCGGTCCCCTGTCGCACGAGCGCGAGCTCGTCGAGGTGCGCGACGCTGAGGAACGTCGAGGCGTGCGTCGAGTAGAGCACCTGGTTGCCGCGCTCGGCGAGCGATCGAAGCAGGCGATAGACGTGCCGCTGGGCCTGCGGGCTGAGGTACAGCTCGGGCTCCTCGATCAGCACGACGAGCCCGCGCACGCGCGCCTCGACGAGGCGCTCGACGGCGCCGCTCAGATCCGTCGCCGAGTGGATCAGCTCGACCGACCTCGCGGCCCGCGGGTGCGTGGCGACGGAGACGAGGTCGCCGCCGCGGCGAGCGGTGGGCAGGAAGACGACCGGCGGCGCCCCCTCCCGGTTGAGGTTCAGCGTCGCGGGCGGCCGCGCGTCCAGGAAGAACGTCTGGTCCCCCGCGAACGCCTCGAGCCGGATCCGGCCGCTGTTCGCTCCCTGCGTGACGTCGCTCGCGTTCGGCACCGGCGCGCCGGACTCGAGCAGCATCCAGATCGCCGTGAGCACGGTCGACTTGCCGCCGGAGGCCTCGCCGACGAGCGCGCAGATCCGAGGCGGGACGAGCTCGACGTCGCGCGCGCTTCGGAAGCCGTGGATGGAGACACGGTCGAGGAGGGCCACCGGTGCTGTGTACCCGTGCGTGCGGGCTCTATGCTCCGCGGCGTGCGCGCGCTGCTCGCCCTCGCGCTTCTCGGCGCGCTCGCCGGCTGTGGTGGAGCTGACGACGCGGCCCGCCCGACCGGGCCGCTCGAGGTCGTCGACCGCCTGCGAGACGGCGGCTACGTGGTCTTCCTCCGGCACGCGGAGACCGACCACTCGCAGAAAGACCGCCTCGGCGTGCCGTTGACCGACTGCGGCGGGCAGCGCAACCTGAACGAGGCGGGGCGGGCTCAGGCGCGCTCGATCGGCGAGGCCTGGCGCGCGCTCGAGCTCCCGGTCGGCGAGGTGCTCTCGAGTGGGTACTGCCGCACGCGCGAGACCGCGCAGCTCGCGTTCGGCCGGGCGACGATCGTCCCCGCGCTGACGGGGATCCCGGCGGAGATGGTCGGGACCTACACGGGCCGCGTGCGCGCGCTGCGCCGGATGCTCGGCACGAAGCCGCCCGACGGAGAGAACACGGTGATCGTCGGCCACATCGCGAACCTCCAGGCCGCGACGGAGGTCGAGATCGAGGAGGGCGACGCAGCGGTCTTCGTGCCGCTCGGCGACAGCCGCTACCGGCTCCTCGCGAAGCTGCCCGCGTCGGCGTGGCCGCAGCTGGTCGAGCGCTGATGCAGGTCGCCGACGAGCTTCGCGCATTGCTCGGGGACGGAAAGGTCTCGACGAGCGAGTCGGTGCTCGACCTGCACGCGGGCGACCTGAGCTATCACCCGCGGCGCGCGCCGGCGGCGGTCGTCTTCCCCGAGTCGACCGAGGACGTCTCGCGCGTGCTCGCGTGGGCGAACGAGCGCGGCATTCCCGTCGTTCCCTTCGGTGCCGGAACGTCGCTCGAGGGCCACGTGATCCCCGCGGACGGTGCTGTCACCCTCGACCTCGCGCGCCTGAACCGCGTGCTCGAGGTGCTCCCCGGCGACCTGCAGGCGCGCGCACAGCCGGGCGTGCTGCGCAGCGAGCTGAACGCCGCGGTCGCCGAGCACGGCCTGTGGTTCCCCGTCGACCCGGGCGCGGACGCCTCGCTCGGCGGGATGGCGGCGACCAACGCGAGCGGCACGACGACCGTCCGCTACGGCGGCATGCGCGCGAACGTGCTCGCGCTCGAGGTCGTGCTCGCCGACGGAACGGTGATCCGACCGGGCTCGCGCACGGTCAAGACGTCCGCGGGCTACGACCTGCGCTCGCTCTTCGTCGGCTCGGAGGGAACGCTCGGCGTGATCACCGAGCTCACGCTGCGCCTGCACGGCCTGCCGGAGCGCCCGGTCGCGATCCGCGCGGCGTTCCCGGACGTCGGCGCCGCCTGCCGCTCCGCGGTGGCGCTCGTCGGTGCCGGCCTGACGGTCACGCGCTGCGAGCTGCTCGACGAGGCGACGCTCCGCGCGGTGAACGCGTACAAGGGCACGTCCTACGCCGAGACGCCGAGCCTCTTCGTCGAGCTCGACGGAGGCGACGACGAGGTCGCGTCCGTACGCGAGGTCTGCGGCTGGGAGAACGCGACCGACTTCGAGGCGGTGACGGCGGCCGAGGCGCGCACGCAGTTGTGGGACGCGAGGCACAACGCCGCGTTCGCGGTCGCCGCGGCCGCGCCGGGCAAGCGCTGGTTCGCGACGGACGTCTGCGTCCCGCTCTCCGTCCTCCCCGAGGCGGTGGAGCACGGCCGCGCGTGCGCCGACCGGCGGGGCATTCCCGCCGCGGTGATCGCGCACGCCGCGGACGGAAACTTCCACCTGGCGCTGATGGTCGACCCCGCGGACGCGGCCGAGGTCGCCGCGGCGCAGGCGCTCTACGCGGAGCTCGTCGACTGGGCCCTCGAGCGCGGCGGCACCTCGACCGGGGAGCACGGGATCGGCCTCGGCAAGCTCGACTACCTCGAGCGCGAGCACGGCGACCTGCTGCCGTACCTCCGGGCGGTGAAGGACGCGTTCGACCCCAACGGGATCCTGAACCCGGGCAAGGTCGTGCGCTGAGCCCGGGGAAGAAACCGGTGCTCTCGCGCGTCGAGAGAAGACCATGTATCCAGCACCAACACAACTCGACACCAGAGCCCGCGAGCTGATCGAGGAGATCAACGAGATCGCGCTGTACCTCGACGCCCTCGAAGAGCACGACGTCAGCCCCGACGCGGAGCCTCCGCAGCTCAGCTGCTAGCTACGCTGCCGGGCCTATGAGGACCCGCTCGCTCGGCACCGGCGGTCCCGACGTCTCCGTCGTCGGGCTCGGCTGCAACAACTTCGGCTCGCGCGTCGACGAGCAGGGCACGCGCGCGGTCGTGGACGCGGCGCTCGAGGTCGGCATCACGCTCTTCGACACGGCGGACGTCTACGGCAACCGCGGCGGCAGCGAGGAGCTGCTCGGCAAGGCGCTCGAGGGCCGTCGCGACCGCGTGGTGCTGGCCACGAAGTTCGGCCACGAGATGACCGACGACGCGCCGCCGAACCGCGGCTCGCGCGACTACGTGCGCACCGCGATCGACGCGTCGCTGAAGCGGCTCCGCACCGACGTGATCGACCTGTACCAGTACCACCGCCCCGACGGCTTGACGCCGATCGAGGAGACGATCGGCGCGATGAGCGAGCTCGTCGACGAGGGCAAGGTGCGCTTCATCGGCTCGTCGAACTTCGAGCCGGAGCAGATCGAGCAGGCGGACGCGTTCGCGCGGTCGAACTCGTTGCATCCGCTCGTCAGCGCCCAGAACGAGTACTCGCTGCTCGAGCGCGGCGCAGAGCAGGAGCTGCTGCCGGTCTGCGAGCGGCTCGGGGTCGGCGTGCTCCCGTACTTCCCGCTCGCGAGCGGCCTGCTCACCGGCAAGTACCGCCGCGGCGAGCCCGCCCCCGCCGGCACGCGCCTCGCGATGCGGCCCGAGCGTCTCACCGACGAGGTCTTCGACGAGCTCGAGGCGCTCGAGGCGTTCGCGAAGGAGCGCGGCCACACGCTGCTCGACCTCGGCGTTCGCCGGGCTGCTCGCTCAGCCCGCGGTCGCGTCAGTGATCGCCGGAGCGACCAAGCCCGAGCAGGTGCGTGCGAACGCCGCCGCCGGCGAGTGGGAGCTCGGACCGGCAGGACGTCCCTACCGCGGGACTGCGTACCGCTTGATGAACGCGAGGACGCGGTTCCACGCGTCCTCGGAAGCGTCGGCGAACTCCGCCTGCTTGCGGTCGAAGAAGCTGTGCGGCGCGCCCGGGTACGTCACGAGCTCGTGCTTCACGCCTGCCTCCTCCAGCGCTCGCTCGAACGCCGACACGTCCTCCGGCGGGATCCCCGGGTCGTCGCCGCCCATCAGCCCGAGGATCGGCGCGCTGCATCTCGCCGGCACGATCCGCCGGCCCCGGTGACCCGTCCTGGGCCGTGCCGGGACGCCCGTAGAAGCCGATCGCGCCGTGGAGGTCGTGGCCGCTCGCTGCGGCGAGCCACGACTGGCGTCCGCCGAAGCAGAAGCCGACGGTGAAGATGACGCTGCACGTCTCGCGCAGATGCGCGACGACCGCCGCGACGTCTGCCTGGACGCCCTCAGTCGTCGTCTGCTTGACGTGCTCCATGTACTCGAAGTCGTCGTCGCGCTTCTCGGCGCCCGCGGTCCGGCCGAAGTAGTCGAACGCGACCGCGGTGTAGCCGCGCTCGGCGAAGCGAAGCGCGAGCTCCTCGTAGAAGCGGTAGAGCCCGCGAACGTCGGGGAGCACGACGATCCCGATCCCCGTCGCCTGGTCCGGGTAGCGCGCCGAACGCCGCAAAGCGGTTGCCGTCGCGGCTCTCGAGGACCAGATCCTCGTGAGAGAGCGCCGCGCCGCGGATGATCGGGATCGGCGGCGACGAGTCGAGCTCGAAGCACACGCCGTGAAGATACTGGCTTGGCCTAGGCTTCGATCGCGAGGCGCAGGCGAAGCGTGTACGTCAGCCGCACGCCCGTCGTGCTGACGAGCCGCGCGCTGCACTCGCCGGGCCCGAGGTTCGGCACGTTGATCGTGCGCGTCGAGCGGCCCTTCGTGAACAGCTGGCTGGCGACGCGAGTGCCGTTGCACGTGACGTCCATCCGCGCGCGGGTCCCGGCGCGGGTCGCCTTGTTCACCGTCGCCGTCAGCGTGACGCGTCGACCGGGCCCGAGCAGGCCGAACGGAACGACCTGTGAGCGTTTGGCGGCGAGCGTGCCGCTTCGGTTGATCACGAGCGGCCCGGCCGCGGGGATCTCGGGCAGCTGCGCGGTCGGCTGACCGCCCAGCTCCGTGAACAGGGCGGTGCGAAGCGCCTCGTCGGGCGCCGACAGCCACGGGATCGCGTACTGGTACGGGATGTGGATCCAGGCGTAGTCCTCGGCGAAGATCTCGCCGATGCTGCGGTTCCAGCCGCGCGAGTAGTCGAAGGCGACGGTGCCCTGCGCAGCCAGCGCCGCCATGCCGCGAAGCTCCCACCACACGGGCGTCCCGTTCAACTCGGCACGCCGCCCACGCCCCACGAGCGGTCGAGGTGGTGGCCGTACTCGTGCAGGAACGTCGCCGCGACCCTGAGGTCCTTGCCGACGGGGACGACCATCCTCCCGCCGTTTCCTCCGGGCGAGTAGCACGCGGCCGCGGCGGCGCCGCAGAGCGCCGGGATGTCCTCCTCGTCGACGATGCGGATCGTCACGCGGGAGATCTCGTCCCCATGGGCCGCGGCCCGGAGGATGGCGGCGTACCAGTCGACGTCGGCGCTCGGCGCCCGGACGTCGAAGGTGATCGTGCGCCCCTCGGAGTCGGCCCTGGTGACGATCTCGGCGCCGGCGGCTGTCGCGAGGGCCAAGGCAGCCACGAAGGCGACGAGGAGGGTGGCACACCGGCGCCGAGACGTCATCGGGAGCAGTATCAGCGGCCTCCCTAAGAAGAAGCTGGGAAACCGGTAAAGAAACGGAGGCCGACCGACCCTCGTTGCCGGGCGGTCGGGAGAGGAGTAGCGTCGCCCCGACCGGTCTTCGACAAAGGGGCTCTCTTGCGTACTCTCCGCCGCGCAGCGCTGCTCGCAGTCCTCGCGCTCGTCCTGCCCACAGCCGCGCTCGCCGCCTCCGCGGGCCAGCCCTTCCCGAGCAACCTCCACACGACCGCCGACGCGACCCAGGCGACCGGCCTCCGCGTCGACCTCGCGAAGCCGAACTGCGCCGTCCGTCCGTCGGACTGCGCCGACATCGACGTTCTCAACACGCTCGACGGGTTCAACATCCAGCCGCGGATCTCGGTCCCGTTCTCGGGCCCGATCGACCTCGCGACTGCCACGAGCGACAACATCTTCCTCGTCGGGCCCGGCTACCACGTCGTCGGGATCAACCAGGTGGTGTGGGAGCCGGCGGCCAACACGCTGCACTTCGAGAGCGACCAGCAGCTCGACCAGAGCTCGACGTACCTGCTCGTCGTGACGAACGGCGTCCACGCCGCGGACGGCGCGCCGCTCGACACGACGACGTTCCGCCACGACCTGAACTTCGGCCAGACGAAGGACCCGGCGCTGAAGGCGTACCGCAAGGCGCTGCTCGACGGTCTGTCGATGGCGCGCGCCGTCGGCGTGCAGTCCGACGACATCGCCGCCGCGAGCCTCTTCACGACGCAGACGATCACCGCGATCTCGAAGAAGATCCGCGCGCAGATCCAGGCGTCGACGCCCGGGCCGGTGTCGTTCACGCTCGGCAGCGCAGGCGAGCGAACGGTCTTCCCGCTCGCGTCGTCCTCGTCCGATCGTCGTGGCGCCGGCAGACCGGTACGGCGACGTTCGCGCCGACTCAACCTCTGCGCATCGCTGCGCTCTTCGGTGTTCCCCGGTTCGGTCGCGTCCGATCGCGTTCGGGTCGTACGCGTCGCCCGGACTACGAGAACGCGAGCAAGGTGATCCCGGCGTACGGGACGGCGAGCCGGCACACCCGTACCGCTCGCGACGAACACGATCGGCCTGACGCTCTTCACGCCCTCCGGCACGAAGCCGGCAGACGGCTGGCCGGTCGCGATCTTCGGCCACGGCTTCGGCGACAGCCGCAACGGCGCGCCGTGGGCCGTCGCGTCGTCGCTCGCCAACGCGGGTATCGCGTCGATCGCGATCAACGTCGTCGGCCACGGCTTCGGCCCGGCGGGGACGTACGCTCGTGACCACGCCGTCGGGGACGCGTGACGCTGCCCGCCGGCGGTCGCGCGATCGACCAGAACGGCAGCGGCACCTTCGACTCCACCGAGGGCGTCAACGCCGCCGCTCCGCAGACGCTGATCGGCAACCGCGACGGGCTGCGTCAGACCGTCGTCGACATCATGCAGCTCGTCCGGCAGCTCCAGGCGGGCGTCGACGTCGACGGTGACGGCGCGAGCGACCTCAGCAGCGTCGAGGATCTACTACGGCGGGCAGTCGTTCGGCGGGATCTACGGCACGCAGCTGCTCGGCGTCGAGCCCGCGATTGCGCGCCGGTCTCGTGAACGTGCCCGGCGGGCCGATCATCGAGATCGCCCGGCTCGCGCCGGGCTTCCGGCCGCTCGTCGGGTTCCCGCTCTTCGCCCGGGTCCCGTCGATCTACAACGCGGTGCCGAACGCGTCGTTCACGAACTTCAACGAGAACATCCCGCTTCGCAACCTGCCGCTGCTCGTCGACACCGTTCCGGGAGCGTCGGCGATCCAGCAGGTGATCGACTGGAACGAGTGGGCCCAGCAGGCGGCGAACCCGGCCGCGTACGCGCCGCACCTGACGAGCCCGATCATCCTCCAGTTCGCGCGCGGCGACCAGACCGTGCCGAACCCGACGACGAGCGCGATCATCCGCGCGGGCGGCCTTGCGCTTCGCACGACCGTGTTCCGCAACGACCTCGCGTTCGCGGCGAACCCGGCCGTGCCGAAGAACCCGCACGGGTTCATCACGAACATCGCGAGCGCGTCGGCAGGCGCGTACGCGCTGATGGGCCAGGCGCAGATGGCGACGTTCTTCGCGACGGACGGCGCGACGACGATCGACCCGGACACGGCCGCCGGCCCCTTCTTCGAGACCCCGACGTCGATGGTCTGGGAGGACCTGGCCTACATCCCGTAAGCGCGCTCAGTTCGCCCGAACGGGTGATGCACACGGAGCCGGCTTCGGCCACCCTGAAACGGCTCCTGTGGCTTCTGCGGCCCGACCTGTGAGCAGCGCCATGCTGCTGCAAACCCTCGACCTGTCCGGGTGGTTCGTCGACGTCCGCGAGTCCGGGAACGCGTACTCGGCCTTCGCCGATCGCGGGAAGGACCGCCTCGCGGCGTGGGGCCTGTCCTACTCCGCCGTCGTCACCCTGCTCCACGAGCAGGCGCTCGCCGCCGCGCAGCCCGAGGGCCGCGCGTCGCTCTCCTGAAAGCCGAAAGGCCCGGCGCCTCGCGGCTGCCGGGCCCTTCGATTACGAGCGCTCTTTACGCCGCGTCTGCGAGCTCGTCGGCGATGCCGGCCAGCTCGTTCTGCAGACGTGCGAAGGCCTGGGTCTCGAGCTGCCGCACACGCTCGCGCGTCAGCCCGACCTCCTTGCCGATCGCCTCGAGCGACTGCGGCTCGCCGTCCAGCCCGAAGCGGAGCGACACGATGCGCGCCTCGCGCTCGGGCAGCCTTCCGACCGCCTTGCGCACGAGGTGGCGACGGTACGAGTCCGCGGCCTCGTCGGACGGGTCGGCCGACGTCTGGTCGGCGAACAGGTCGCCGAGCTCGCCGTCGTTGTCGCCGCCGACCGTCTGGTTCAGCGAGACGCTGGCCTGCGCCGCGTCGAGTGCCTCCTCGACGTGCTGCAGCGGCAGCTGCGTCGCCTCGGCGAGCTCCTCGCGAGTCGGATCGCGGCCGAGCTTGGCCTCGAGCTTCCCGCGCTCGCGCGAGATCTTCACGCGCCGCTCGTGCACGTGCACGGGGACGCGGATCACGGTGGACTGGTTCGAGACCGCGCGCTGGCAGGCCTGACGGATCCACCAGGTCGCGTAGGTCGAGAACTTGAACCCGCGCCGCCAGTCGAACTTCTCGACTGCGCGGTTCAGGCCGATCACGCCGTCCTGGATCAGGTCGAGCAGGCTCAGGCCGTGGCCCTGGTAGCGCTTCGCGATCGAGACCACGAGGCGGAGGTTCGAGTTGATCATCAGCTCCTTGGCAGCAGCGTCGCCGCGCTCGATCCGCTTTGCGAGCGCGACCTCGTCGGCCGCCGTGAGCAGCTGGTACTTGCCGGCCCGGTTCATGAACAGGGTCAGCGCGTCGGCCGTGCCGGTGGTCGGCCCAGCCTCGTAGACGACTTCCTCGGCAGGAGCCGGGGTGAGGATCTCGACGTCGCGCGAATCGAGCTCAGCGCGCAGCGCCACGACCTCGTCTTCATCGAGGTCGTGCTCGACCGCGAACGCCTCGATCGCGGCCTCGTCGATCTGTCCACGCTCCTCGGCTTCGTCCAGGAGCGCCTGAAACGGTGCTTCAAGCAGGGTGCTCAGTTCGGTTCAACTCCTTACGTTCGTAGAGAGGGGGCGCGCGCTGAACGGCGCACTGCCCCGTACAAAAGGGAACGCCGGGGGCTCCTGCGGTATTCCCGGCCCCAGCTCCTTGACCTTCCCAGTCTCTGGACGCAGACTCGCAGGCAGGCGTAAAGATTCCGTGGGATCGAGGCAGACTTGGCGTTAAGGGGCGAGGGATCCGGGGAGTTGCGGCCGATCCCCAAAGGACTCGGAGCAGGAGTCGAGCGCGCCCTCGGGAGCGTCAACGTGCCCGCCTACGTGATCGACCCCGAGGGGATCCTGATCTGGCTGAACCCCGCGGCGGAGCAGCTCGTGGGGGACGCCCGCGGCCGCCGCTTCACCGAGGTCGTGTCCGCCACCGACCGGCCCAGGGCGAAGGACGAGTTCACCAAGAAGATCATCGGCACGGTCCCCTCGACCGATGCGAGCGTGCACGTCCTCCGGCCGGACGGGAGCGAGGCCCGAATCGAGATCAGCTCGGCTCCACTCCACAGCGGGCACCGAATCGTCGGCGTCTTCGGGCTCGTCTCACGACCCGCGGAGACTCGGGCGCGGGCGGCCAAGCACTCGAAGCTGACGCCTCGCGAGGTGGAGGTCCTCCGCCTGATCGCCGAGGGCGAGTCGACCGACCAGATCGCCGAGGATCTCCACATCGCCCGCGAGACCGTCCGGAACCACGTGCGCTCGACCCTGAGGAAGCTCGACGTTCACTCGCGCATCGAGGCGATCGCCGTCGCGCGGGCGGAGGGCATCCTCGACGATTGACCCAGACGGGTCATGGAAACCGGCGTCGCTCGGTGGAAACGATTGTCGCGTCGGGAGTGGCCTCCCTAGCCTCCGACGCGGGCTCCCAAGCTGCGGTCTCTTCAGGAGCCCACTACCCCAAGCCGGCCGAGCAACGTCGCCCCCCGCGACGTGCTCGGCGGTGGATCTGACCCAAACGCGCTACAGACATCCGCGTGCCGAGGAGCAGAGGATCACGCCGCGTACGGCGTCGTCGGGTCTCGTGACGGCACTCGGGGGCGCCGTACCGACGCGACCGCGGATAATGGAGGCGTGACCGCGATCCGCAGCATTGGGAAGCGGGACGCGGTCCGCATCCTCGACAGCAACGCCAGCCTGCTGGTCCTGCTGCTGGCGAACTTCTTCCTGCTCGAGCTCGTGCAGGACCAGCGTTGGGGCGCGCTCGGGAGCACCCTGCTCGCCGCACTCGCGCTGATCGTCGCGATCAGCGACCCGGAGTCCGGTCACAAGCTCAGCCGGCGGCACTGGATCCAGGTCGGTGCCTGCGTCGCGCTCGCACCGCTCGTGCTGATCGTCAACTCGACCTCGGTCGTCGGCCTGACGTACCTGCTGCCCGTCGGCCTGCTCGTCACCGCGACGCTGCCCATCACCCTGAGGCGGATCCTCAAGCACCGTCGGGTCTCGCGGGAGACGGTGCTCGGTGCGCTCTGCGCGTACGTGCTCGTCGGTCTGCTGTTCGCGTTCGTCTATCTCGCCGTGAACGAGTTCCGCAGCGAGCCGTTCTTCGCGCAGGCGGGGCCGCACGCGCAGTCCGAGTTCCTCTACTTCAGCTTCGTCGCGCTGACGACGCTCGGCTTCGGCGATCTCTCGCCGGCGGTCGGGCTGCCGCAGGCGTTGACCGTGCTCGAGGCGCTGTTCGGTCAGGTCTTCCTCGTGACACTTGTCGCACGACTGGTCACGCTCTGGGTGCGACAGGACGAGCCGAGGTGAGAGACTAGGCGGGTGGAGCCTTCGCACGGGGGTCTGGAGGCCGACGTCGAGCGCGCGCTGATGGACGTGGGCGTCATGGCGTACGCGATCGACCGCGACGGCGTGATCTTCTGGCAGAACCACGCGCATCGTCGTCTGGTGGGCGAGGCTCGCGGCTCGCACTTCAACGAGTTCGTTGCGCCCGAGGACCGCCGGCGCGCGCAGGAGGCGTTCATGAGCAAGGTCGTCGGGACCGTTCCGTCGACGCAGTACGACGTCGAGCTGCACTCGGTCAAAGGCCCGGTCCAGGTCGAGGTCAACTCGGTTCCGCTCGTTCGGGACGGCCAGGTCGTCGGCGTGCTCGCGCTCGTCGCGAGCCCACCGCTCCCGGCAGAGCCCAAGCCGGTCAAGCTCACGCCGCGCCAGCGCGACGTGCTCCGACTGCTTGCGAAAGGTGCAACGACGGATCAGATCGCGACGGAGCTGCACATCGCTCGCGAGACGGTGCGCAATCACATTCGCGCAGTCCTCGCGGCGCTCGGTGCGCACTCACGGGTCGAGGCGATCGCAGCGGCTCGAGCCGCCGGGCTGCTCGACTAGGGAACGAGCTCGGTGCGCAGCTCGTGGCTCTCGTCGGGCAGCCGCGCTTCGTAGTAGATGCGGTAGCCGCCTCCCGGAAGCTGCACGACGTCGAGGTAGCGCGCGTCGTAGACGGCGTCGTCGGAGGTCTGCTCGATGTGGCCGTCCGGCTCGAGCTGCGCCAGCCCGATGCGCTCGAACCAGTTCTCCTCCTTGGAAGCGCGCCCGTCGTACGCGACGCGGCCGTCGGGCAGAACCGCGGTCACGCGAGCGCCGCGCTGGTCCCAGGTTCCCGGCCTGGGCGTCATCACGGTTCCGTGCCACTCCCACTCGAGCCCGTCCGCGCTCGTGGCGTACGCCGTCGTCATGCGGTCCTCCTCGTCGTGCTCGTCGAGCGGGTGGCAGCAGATCCACGCGCGCCAGCCGCCGTCGACGCGTTGCACGAGCGGGTCCTTGACGCCGGTGTGCTCGTCGCCGGGGAAGACGGTGCGTGCCTCGGCGTCGGCGAAGTCGGCGGGATCGTCGGCCTCGAGCACGTCGATCCACCAGTGCTTGCTCGGCGCCGGCGTGGCGGCGCAGACGTAGATGCGCCAGCGGCCGTTGTCGGCGCCGTCGCACTCGAGGGCGCCGGATCCGGCAACTCGATGGTTCCAGACTCCGGCCCAGCAGGTCGGTCTGGGAGCCGCAGGCGGTGGCACAGATTCGACGACTGCGACGGCGAGTTCCTTCTCCGCAGGTTCAGGCATCATCCGGTGCCGAGGCGAAATGGATCCGCTATCGGTCGGACCCGCGACGGTGGACGGTTCGGGAGGGTGCCCGGAGGCCTCGGGAACGGGACCGGCAGGAGTTGGCGTGACCCAGTACAGTCACGGCAGCCGCAGGCCCTCCTCCCCGACGATGTTCATCAGGTCCATTGCAAACAGCCGCATCTTCGCTTCGTCGGGGAGATCATCACGAACGCGCAGGGCGTTGCCTCGACCTCCGAGCCACGTAGCCCTTCCTCACCTGAAAGGTTCTGCATCGACGCGAGGCAGTAGGCCGCGGTTTGTAAGACATAGCGTTCGAAGGACGTTGTCCAGCGCCGACTTCACTGGCGATCTGCATCCGGGCGCGAGCTCGCGCCCGGTCGAACCGAGCGATCCAGGTGCGCCAGCAGGATGACTTCGAGGACGGCGCTTGGACCAACGCCTACGCGCTCGCTCCCGACCTGCACGTTGAACAGCGAGCTGCGGAAGAGAGCCGCAGCGCCCAAGCCCGCGACCATGACCTGTACCGCGGACACTGCCGACGTCGAAGCGTCGTCCGCGAGGCCGAAGGTCCACCCGAACGCAACGATCACGATCAGCGCGGCGACCGCGGCGCCGGCGTTGACGGTGATGTACAGCACGCCTGCCAGCGTCGTAGCTGCGCGCAGCGGTGCGTCCCGATAGCGTCCGATCAGCTCGCCGAGGCCGGTGACGCCGCCTATCGAGGCAACGGCGAGCGCCTCAGCGAGCACTATGCCGTACCCCTCGGCGCGCGCTCCGCCGAGCTGGCGACCGGCCTATCCGCGACACCGTCCGGCGTTTGTGGGGAACCGTCGTCGGCGGTCCGCCCAGGGTGAGAGTCGTCCGCACCCGGGTGGGTCATCTCGTCACTCGCCAACGTGGTCTGCGCCGCAGCAGGCGTCTGAGACACCACTTCCGTTTCGCGGCCGTAGAACGCGTCCAGGAAACGCAGCATCCATTCGCTTCTGGACTCGAGTTCCACGATCGGTCTCCGTTCGCGAGTATCTCACCGCGGTGCACACGAGGACAACGCGCGCCTCACGTCGTCGACCAGTCGACACCACTTGTTCATCGTTGGCTCAAAGCGCGGCCGAACCGAGGTGCGCGTGCGCCGTTGTGGACGCCAAGTTCGCCTTCCGCCACCCCGGAGCGGCGCGAATAAGACCCGCGGTCATGGCGGCCGTGCGGACCGCGCGGATTTGTCAGCGGGCGTACGTCGATGATCGGCACGTCCTCCGTCGAACCCGGTGGCATCGCCTATCGACGAAAGCGTTGAGATTGTGGACAAATGCCTATTTCGACGACGATCGAAAAGAGCGCTTCTGTGGATTTGCGTCTCTTTGGGAGGCAGCCAGCGGCGCGTCATTCGGCCCAACTTCCCGCGGCGCTCGACATGGCGAGCGGCAGTGCCCACAGCGCGCGCTGCGGTCCCCGTGCGCCTGGGTGGTGCCTAGGCGCGCGAGAGGAGCTCTGGAGGTCGCAGCGGACGGCATCCGGCTAGCGCTCTCGCGTGTTTGCGATATCGAGCGGGCGTTCACGCGCTCGATCACGGGTCACGCGCGGGTCCTCGAGCACAATCGCCAGTCCAGCGCACCCGCGGCTGGACGGGGTCGTGTTCTCGGTCGCAAGAGCGCACCGCATCGCAACCTGCGCCTGTACCCTCGCTGCGCCGACGCGCTTAGGTTCGAGATCGAAGGCGCGCTCGAAGATCTGCGCGAGGACGGCCTGCGAGCCTGCCATCGCTACCGCCCTCACCCCGCTCCTCTACTTCTCAGCCAAGCGCAACGGTCGTATTCGGCGCGGGGTGACCGTCCCATCACGCCGTTTAACGCCGGGCGCGGCCGTAAAGTCGCGAGACGCGCTGGATGTCCCATCAGATCGCCGGAGTCGGGCTCGCCTTCGTCTCGACGGCGGCGCTGGATGCCTCCGCCGCCGCGGCGGCGATCGTCGGTTCCGCTCGGGTTGGCTCGCTCTTACCCGACGCCGACCGCGCGGGCGCACGCCTCTACCAGCGCACGCCGATCGAGCGCCGCCTGCCGCTGCTGCGGCCGCTCGGACTGCTGGCTCGGCTCCCACTGCGGGTGCTGATCGTCCTGCCGCACCGCGGCCCGACGCACTCGCTGTTCGGCTGCGCGATCGCCGCGACGTCGGCGGCGGCGCTGACGTCGTCGACGACGCCGAGCTCGCGCCCCTCGTCGCCGTGGGCCTGGCGACCGGCTACCTCGCGCACGTCGCCGGCGACGCGTGCACGCCGGCGGGCGTCCCGTTGTGGGCACCCTTCTCCCGCCGACGGCGCTGGCTCCTGCCACGACCGGCGCCGGTGCCCACCGGAAGCCTGCGCGAGTACGCGCTGACGGCGTTGCTGACGGTCGCGCTGACCGCCGCGACGATCGTCCTGTCGGGCTAACACCCGCGCCGCGCAACGGCGCTTCGGCGGCGTGTCTGCTCGCAACCCGAAAGAGACCGCGCATGACCTGGTGGGATGCGAGCGTCGGCGAGGTTGCCCTCGGCGCCGTCGTCGCGCTGCGCCGAGCCGACGGTGATCGCGCTGACCGGGCGATCGCCCGACCGCCCACCTCATCGGGCAATCGCTGCACAGGAAGCGCGGGGTGGCGCTCAGCGCAACCTGCGCTGGACGACACGCAGGTTCCCGGCACGGTCGGTCGCATGAGCCTCGACGAGAGGCACCGAGAACAGAGCGTCGTCGCCGTTGACGTCGCCGACATCGGCTCCGACAAACCCTGATCTGCCAAGGCGTCGGACGTCCGGATGAGGCTGATCGAGATCAATCGCGCCCGGCTGTCGGTGGCCGAAGACGACGAACGGCTCGTACACGCCCGTGTCGCCAGGACTGGAGGAGGAACCCACGACGTAGATGTCACCCAGCCCGTCGCCGTCGCGCGGCGCGCCCCCGCTCGCGCGTCAACCACTTCAGCAGTCCCGCGACGAGGAAGTCCGCCAGGCCATCGCCGTTGAAATCACCAACCGCGTGCGCGAGCGCTGATGGTGGCATGGCGAGCCCCCACGAGCATCGCGACCGCGGCAGTCGAAGCCACAAATCCGCCTCGGTGGCTCGCCCACATGAACGTCCGACGCTCCCGCCGATGCGACAACGGCGCAACGTCGCGGGAGCTACAACCGGAACCGCTACCGCGCGACTTCTGTGCGGATCTTGGGCAGCGGTTGTGTGGCTTGGGCGGTCAGCTCACGATGTCGCGACCGCGCCGCACGTCGGTGACGCGCACCACCTGCGCACCGACTGGCGGCGCATGCCGAGTTCGAGCTGCCCGTGGCCGCGATCAGCGAAGCGCGGAGCATTCGACGCTCGAATCGGTCAGGCCCCGCTATGTGGCGACCGGACGCGCACGTCCGCGCCAGATCTCCCCGAGTTGGAGGTCGAGACGCGAGAACGCGGCGCTTGCGCCCACGAGTCGCGCGAGCACCTTGCGGTGGTCACCCTTGACCTTGCGCACGCTCCACCCCCAAGCCGCGCGCGGACGTACCTCCGTGAGCACGCCTACTACACCAATCTCGTGCTGAAGCGCGGTCCCCCCGACTGCTCTGTCGAAGCGGTGGTCGGTACCGGCGACTGCCCCCGCCAGTTCGCTGGCATCGCCGGCGAGCGTGACCAGTCGATCGTCGTGGAGCCGCCGTGCCAGTGCGACTTGATGGTCGTCGACTGCTTCCCGGAACCGCTTCAACCGGGGCACGACCACCGGCTGGCGCCCGGCGGCGAGCGACGTCATGATCGAGCCGACGCCGGCGTGGCTCACGAAGACACGGCTCTCCTGCACCAGGGGAACCAGGTCCTCGTAGGGCAGGTACGCAACACATCGAGCGCCTGCCGGCCTGACGGGAGACGGGCCGTGCTGGACGACCATCTCCTCCTCGAACCCGAGGGCAGCGACCCACTCGAGCAGACGATCGAACGCCGCCTCGTTCGTCCCGACGCTGACGAGGATCATCGTGCGTCGGAGAAGACGCTCCCGACGTACAGCGCGTCTCTGACGAGTGATGCGGCCTCTGGCCACTGGACGTACGTGCGGTGGGCTACCGGACGGATCAGTCGACAGCTGAGCGGATCGACTCGATCCGCGTGAAGCTCTCCACGTACACGATGCGAGCGCCCGCGAGCCGTCCGATCCACGCAAACGGGACGGCGACCCCTGCGCCCGTCGTCACCACAGCCCTTGGCCGATATCGGCGGATCACTTGCCACGCGAGGAGCAAGTTGCGCAGCAGGTTGGGGACGTTGCGGTTCGTTGGGCCGAAGGCGGTCACGACGTATTCGTCAGCGAGCAGCGAGCGGGCATCGCTCTTGTCGAAGGTCACCCAGACGCGACGGAGGGTTATCCCAGCCCCGCGCGAGGAGGACGAGTTGCAGGAGATGACCACCGGACGAGCAGACGAGCAGGACGTCGGTCGAGCTCTTGGTAGCTTCGCCGGCCTCGGTCACTTCCTTTCATCCTAGGGATCACAGGCGCACGCGAGACCCGCCGGCGGACGGCGATCTTCAGCGCCGCGGAACTCGAGGGGCTGGATAGAACTTTCCCCCACGGTCGGTGCGCCGAGGTTGGTGGATCGGGTCAATCGGTGGTGGCACGATGGTGGGCGACGACTGTCTCGAAGAACGCCTTCAGCTCGCGGGCCAGATGTTCGTACTCGTATCGACGGACAAATTCTTCGTCGGGCACAGGCGTCGGGTCGCCCGCCAGAAGCGCGTCGACCCGGTCCGAGATGATCTCGGCCATCGCCGTGTCGTCGGCCGGGCGACATATGAACGCCGTCCCTGCTGCCCTCAGGATGTCGCGCGCGTCGCCTTCGGGCACCGCGGCGAATACTGGCCGTCCGGACGCCATGTATTCGTAGGTCTTTCCGGGGACGATCGTCGCCCGGACTCCTTGAGGGAGATCGTGCATCGGTAGGAAGAGCAGGTCGGCAGACCGGATCAGCGAAACGGCCTCGGGATGATCGAGGTAGCCGAGCATCCGCACCTGGACGCTGCCGCTCGAGATCGCCTGGTCGGCGGCGAGCTCTGCACGCCGGCGAGGAGAAGCTCGACGCGGCCGTGCAACTCCGGACGTCGCGCGAGCAACGCGTCGAGCCCTCGCAGAAGGTAGACATGCGAGCGGGTCAGGATGTCGACGTGGTTTCGTGTTCCCCCAACCCACCGGCGTAGACCTGCGGAACGTCGCTGCGTCTCGCCCAGTTCGGTGTGTAGGTACCCGGTATGGACGATACGGAACGTGTCATCCGACCGCGAAGGCTCCGCGATCTCGAAGTCGGCACGTTCCTGATCCCACCGGACCGACCGCGAGGGGGCGATTTCCGAGTTCCGGAAAACTCTCCAAGAGCTGACGCGCTGCTTCAGGCGTGCTCAAGACGATCCCGGCAGCGGACGAAAGGGCACGTCGCATGTCGCGCATCGCGAGCCGACGATGCGCCGCCGACGGGTAAATCAGCATTTCGTCCAACGCCCAGGGATCGGCGAGATCGGCGACCCAGGGAACGCGCAGTTTTGACGCGAGTTCAGCGACGGCTTGTGCGGACGCGTACGGCTGCATCAGCGCCCAGACGAGATCGCAGTCTCGACCGACACGCCGTCCCTGATCGACAACTCCCCGCCGCCACCATCGCGTCCAGCTGGACTCGGTACGTGCGATTCGCTCGAGCCGCGACTCGAATGCATTCGGTACAGGCTCGGTTCCGGGGACCCGATGAACCGAGATCCCCGGCGGGATTTCGGCTGCAAGCCCTGCGTCGTGCGGCGCCCATAGACTCGCGGCCTCGCCAGGGCCCGTGAGCACTGTCATCTCCGCTCCGAGCCGGCTCAGGCCATCGACGAGGCGCAGATTGCGCTGTACTCCGGCCCCGCCGATCGGCGGGAAGAAGTAGGCGACAGCGAGAATCTGCATGAGAGTGACCGTACCGAGGTCGGCTCTGCCAAAACCGGTGAACCGCCACAGGGACGAATGCGTCGTCGGTCAAAGCCGACGCGGTGGGAACCCCACTCTGAAGTCGCAGTGACCGAAGCGAGCGGGCCGTACGGGAGGGAGATCCGGGACTCGGAGCTATCTGGCGACGAGGAGCGGCGACATGCGTCGGCCCGGCTCTCGGTGGCGTCGTCTGGCGCGTGGTGCTCCTCGTTCTCGGCGACGGATGGGATCGAAATCATGACGTGCGGCGCGCCTCGAGTTTCTTCGCGAATCTCACAACTCGTGGTCGGATCCCGAGCTTGCCCCGGACACGTGCCCTGACGCTCCCCCGGGCTTCTCGCGCAACCCGGGCCGTGCTAGCGAGTGCTCCTGATCGCAAGTAGCGGGGAAGCAACTGCTCGTCGACGGCAGGGGCGTCGGGATGGTGGGCGTAGTTTGCGAGAAGCGTGGAATACGGGTTGCTCGGAAGAGGCTCCAGCCACGGCTTCTGAAGCGTGTGGTGAAGGAGGTACGGACGCTGTCCACCCTCGTCGATACACGTTAGAGGCCCATCGACACGCACTCCGCGGAACGGTGCGTGAGGCGCCCCCCAATACGGCAGAACGTCAACCTGCGGACGGAAAACGGTGCTCGCGAGGACGGCGTTGATGACGTCCTGGCATGCATAGGTGAACGGAAGACGCACATCGATATCAGGCGCGTCGATGTACGTCTCGTCCGGATCCACGCGGGCGATAGAGTGTTTGAACGCCTCGAAGAACGCGGTACCCGCCTCTCGAGACGCCCCGACGAACCCTCCGTTCACGTACACGCCGGGCTCGAGGCCGCCAAGGCCCAGTCGGCTGTCCCACTGGCCCCACAGCGAGTCGGAGAAGCCGGCTCGCCCGAGATCCTCGAAGGCCACGATCGAGCCGAGGCCGATGCGCTCGACGATGTCGTCGAGTGGTCGAACGCAGAGCATGTCCGCATCGACGAACAGCATGACGTCGTCGGGCACTTCGAGCGGACCGACAGCCTTGAGATAATGGGATGGAAGGTCAGTTGGAGCCGGGATGCGCGTGATGTGATCCGAGAGTGCCTCGATTTGAGCACGGCTGAGGCCACCGTCGACGACGACGATCGGGCCGTCGTGACCGTTGACGCGTACGGAGCTGACAAGCCCCAGGAGACCGACGAAGAACCGATCGTTCGCGACTGTGTAGATCGACGTGCTCATGTGTGGTGTCTTCTCGTGAAACCCGCGGTCGATGATCCGAGTGGAACCCCGGCAGATCGTGAGCGAACGTGACGGTCGAGACTTAGCTGACTTTCTGCGCGAATGGAAGAGCGAGGGTAGCTGACGCAACACGCAACCATTCGAGCTCCCGGCGGAATACGCGTCGTTCATGGACAGCTAGTTTGAGGTTGCCGACGCACCTTCTCGCGGTTGGGGGATTCGAGGATGTGGCGGGGACATGGACATCGCGGCGCACTCGAACGGCTCCAGCGTTGCCTTTCGTGTTCGCGTCCATCGGACTCACCGGCTGCACGGCGGCCACGGATGCCCAACGATGCGCCGGGGATCGACCCCGCCAGGTCACGGTTGGGTTGGGACGCACGGTCGAACTGGACATCGTCGGCGCGGAGAAGGTCACCTGGGGGCTCATCGAGTCCGGCAGCCATTCACCGCGGCATGCCCGATTCTGGTCGGTTCTTGCCTGGCTCGCAAGGCGCGCGCCCGTTGGTCGATACGGCAACGGGGAACTACCTCGCCGTCAGCAACCGATACGAGTACGAGAACCGTGGTACGCGCACCTTCACGACGCCAGGGAGTCGGCGTGACGGCACGGATGACTGGCTACTCGTGCTCAGACACAACATCCGATCCAAGGGTCGGCTCGATCACGACATCGGGGAGGTATTCGGCTCCGAGCAACGCCCCGCTTGGAATCACGGTGCCCGACCACTGCCTCGCTCGTGACGGATTCCTCCGCGATCGCCCGGGTCCGGGTGAGGTTCGACACAACTCGGTCGTCGACGCCGCCTCGTCTCGTGGCCCGGCTTCCACGGCGACCGAAGTGGAACGACATACTCGCGGGTATGAGGAACGCCGAGAAATCGGGGACCATGGTCGCGCAAGGAGCACCAGGTCGTGGCCCGCACGGTGGGAGCGCAGCGTTCTGGGACGCAGTGAGCGACGTCGTGAGGCCGTCCCTGGGCGACGTCTCCGGGCTGTCTGCTCACGGTCTCGGCCCGCTCGCGGCCGACGCGCTCGAGCGCACCGGCTCGCCGATGCCACACGCGCTCCAGCGTCAGCAGCGTCGCGCGCGGATCGCGGCGTTCTCGGCGCCGCCGCTTCTCGAGCGCGTTCGCGACGCCTGTCGACGGACCGATTCTCGTCCTCAAGGGCCCTGAGGTCGCGGCAGCGCTATCCGCAGCGGGCGCGCACTGTTCGGCGACGTCGACCTGCTCGTGCCCGACGCGACGCCGTGCACAGCGCGAGCTCGCTCGCCGCAGGATTCGTCGAAGAGGACGATCCGGAAGGAATCTGGGTCGGCATCCACCACCTTCCGCGTCTCGGTTGGCCGGGCACGACCCTCGCCGTCGAGATCCACTCCGAGCCGAAGTGGCCAGACGGTCTGCGTCCGCCGCACAACGAGGAGCTCTTCGAGGCGGCTGTCCCATCGGAGGTCGGCGTCGCGGACGTTCTCGCCCCGCTCCCTGCCCATCACGCGCTCCTCCTCGCCGCCCATGCCTGGGCGCACCAGCCGCTCGGGAGGGCGCGAGACCTCGTGGACGTCGGCGCTTTGCGGGCCGAGGCCGACGGTGCGGAGCTGGAACGGCTCGCTCGCGTCGTGGGGAATGACGCGCCTCTGGCACACGACGAACGCGGCGCTCGACGCGCTCCTCGATCGGACCACGACGTGGCCGTTCCGCCTCTGGGCGCGCCACCTTCCCGAGATCCGCGACCAGACGGTCCTCGAGGCGCATCTAGAGCGGCTGATCGCTCCGTTCTGGGGCTATCCGCCGGACGTCGCCGTTCGGCTATCCGGCTCGGCTCTCGCCGGCCGAGCTCCGCCCGGCATGGGACGAGGGATGGGGCGAAAAGCTCAAGCGCACCGCCACGGCATTGCGGAGACCGCTCACGCCAGTATCAGAGCATCGCCGCCTGCTGGGTGACTCTGCCGAGCGCGGGAGGCGCCGGAACCCACCTGCCGACCCCGATCCGTGACGCCGAAGCCACCACGCGCAGCCGCTCGAAGCTAACCGAACGGCTAGGTCGCAACGTCACCGACCGTCAATAACCTGAGTCCAATGAGTGGAGGCGCCGCAGGCCTCAGGCTTCCGAACATGCCGCAACACAGCGCGACGAACCGTTGCGTGTTGCGGTCGTCGCGCGTGACGACCTCGATCGCCGCCGGGTTTCGAACATCCTCGAGCGGGAGGGCTTCGCAGTCTCGTGCACGAGTCCGGACGACGTCGCCGTCGAGCAGCTGGCGCCGGACGTGATCGTCGCCGTCGCCGACCACAGCACATCGCGGCGCGCTGAACAGCGCTCACGTACGCAGGCACCGGCCGTGCCGACCGTCCTCGTCTCGCCCCGCGACGATCGCGCCGCCGTCGACGAGGCGCTTGCGGCCGGAGCGCGACGGCCTCGTGTCGGAGAGTCAGCTCGACGAGCGTCTCGGCGCGACGGTGCGGGCGGTGGCCGCCGGCCAGCTCGCGATCCCGGCCGAGCACCGTGAGGCGGTCTCGCATCCGATCCTCTCGCCGCGCGAGAGGCAGGTCATGTCGATGGTCGTGCTCGGGTTCACGAACCTCGAGGTCGCCAACAAGCTCCACGTGACGGAGACGACCGTGAAGAGCCACCTCTCGTCGGCCTACCGCAAGCTTCGCGTGCGCTCGCGCCACGAGGCGACCGCGCTGATCCTGTCCGACAGGGGTCTCGGGCTCGGAATCCTGACGCTCGCCGGCGAGCGCGCCTCGGACTGACGACTGGACGCGGGGCGAGATGGATGCCGTGAGCCCGCAGGCAGTGTCGCTCCGTCCTCGGAGGCCGAGGTCTTCGCGGACGACCCGCGCGCCTCGCCGACGGGCCGTGGCCTTGTCGCGCGGGACGTCTCGAAGACGCTGGGACGGGTCACACGCCCGGTCCTCGACTCGGTCGACCTGGTGCTCGAGCCGCGCGACGGTCGTCTCGCTCGTCGGCGCGAACGGAGCCGGCAAGACGACGCTGCTCAGAATCATCGCGGGGCTCATCTCGCCCGATCAGCGGAACAGTGTCGCCTCGACGGCGGCCTGACCGCGGCCTCCGATCGTCGCGAGTTCCACCGCCGGATCGGCTTCCTGCCCGCCGGGCAGACGGGGCTCTACGTGCGCTTCTCGGTGCGACGACCATCTCGAGTACTGGGCGCGAATCGCATTCGTCCCCCGTAGCGAGCGACGCGGCGGCGGTCGAGCGCGCGCTGCAGGCGTTCGAGCTCGGTCGATGGCCGGATCAGCGCGCCGACCGGCTGTCGATGGGCCAGCGCCAACGTCTTCGGCTCGCGATGACCTTCCTGCACGGCCTCGCCTCGTGCTGCTCGACGAACCGCACACGAGCCTCGACGGCGGGGCATCGACGTGCTGCGCGAAGCCGATCTCGGGCTTCGTCGCCGTTGGGGGAACGGCGCTCTGGTGCGCGCCGACGACCGACGAGGTCCTGGTACCGGTCGACGTGGCCTTCACGCTCTCCGACGGCGACGGTCTGGGCCGCGTGAGCACAGCCGTCGCCTATCTCGACGCCGCCCTCGCAGTCGCGAAGCGCGACGTCCTCGTCTACCGGACGCTACCGGATTCGCTTTCCCGCGCAGGTGCTCCGCTCGCTCCTGGCCGTCGCGCTCTTCTACTACATCTCGCGACTCGTGACGGTCGCGCCGTTCCACGGGCCCGACGCGTACTTCGCGTTTGCGGTCGTCGGCCTCGTGATCATGCAGCTCATGCTCTCGACCCTCAACGCACTGCCGGGGCGCGTGCGGCACGAGGTCGTCGCCGGCACGTTCGAGCGCTTCGTCGTCTCGCCGTTCGGAGCGACGCTGGCGGTCATCTCGTTGAGCGTCTTCCCGCTGGTGCTCGCGCTCGTGAGCGGCGCGCTCACGATCGCGTTTGCCGCGGGCGTCTTCGGGATGCCGGTTCGCTGGGCGACGCATGCCGCTGAGCCTCCCGATCGCAGTCGTCGGCTGCCTCTCGTTCGTCGCGCTCGCGACTGCTCGCGGCCGCGTCGGTGATCCTCTTCAAGGAGTCGCAGGCCGGAGTCGGCTTCCTCACGACGGCGATCTCCTTCCTGGGCGGGTTCCTCTTCCCGGTCGCCCTGCTCCCGGGCTGGATCCAGTGGACGTCGGAGGTGCAGCCGTTCACGCCGACGCTGGAGCTGCTGCGCAACGTGCTCGTCGGCACGCCGCTCGAGGGACTCCGCGTGGGTCGCGCTTCGGCAAGATCGCGGTTGCGACCGCCATCCTGCTGCCCCTGTCGACGTGGGCCCTCGCGGCCGCCATCCGGAAGAGCCAGCAACGTGGAACGATCATCGAGTACTGACGCATGACCCACGACTCCACCGTCGACGAACCTCGACTCAGCGGCTTTCCGCCTCCCGGGCCACGTCGTCTACCGCGCGTTCGCGCTCGAAACCGTCGTCGTCAATCTCGAGCGAGGCGTCTACCACGGCCTGAACCCGACCGCAGGGCGGATGCTCGAGGCGCTCGAGCGGAGCCCGACGGCGCGGGATGCCGCTGCCACCCTCGCCGAGCGAGCTCGGGCAGCCGCTCGACGTCGTCGAGGCCGACCTCGCGGCGCTCTGCTCGGATCTCCTCGAGCGCGGTCTGATCGAAGCGGCTCGATGAGCGTCGCGGAGACCGCGATGCGCGGTACGACGGCGTCGCCGACGTGCGTCGTGCTCTTCGGAATCGAGGTCGACACCTCCGTGAGCTCCGCGGCGCTCCGACGGGGCGCGTCCACCGACGGGCGCGAACGACGCTCGTGGTCGACGTCGGCGACGAGACCTCGACCGGACGCTGGCGACCGCGAGCCGCGACGCCGGTGCTCGAGCGGCGCCGCGAGCGACGGACGGCTCGTGATGTCGGTCGACCACGACCCCGAGCGTCGGCTATCGCGTGTATGCGCCGCGCAACGGCCGTCATCTCGTCTCGCTCGACGGAACGCGCATCGCTTCGGCGCTCCCTCGGAGATCGCCCCGTGGCGCTGGCAGAGGCTCCTGTTCGCTCAGGTGCTTCCGCTCGCCGCGACGCTTCAGGGGCTCGAGCTCCTGCATGCGAGCGCTGTCGAGTGGAACGGTCGAGCGCTGGGTTTCGTCGCGCGTGCCGGGACGGGGAAGACATCGGTCGCGGCGCACATCGTCGCGTCGGGCGGCGATGCTCGCTCACCGACGACGTACTCGCTCTCGAGCAGGTCGAGGGCGCAGTCGTCGCCCATCCCGGCGTCGTCCACCGTCTCGATCGACGCCGCCGAGCTCGGGCGAATGTCCACGACAGCGGCGCGCCGCGTCGGGCAGGCCGCTCGGCCGAGCGGACAAGGTCGTGCTCTGCGCGAACGTGGCCGACGCGCCCGCTCCGCTCGGACGCCTCTACTTCCTCGAACGACCGCGGTCGGGGCAGCCTCACGATCGAGCGCGCTCGATCCCGACCCGTCCGCGACTCCTCGCGAACAGCTTCAACACCTACGTGCGAACCCCGGAGCGGATCGTGAACCAGCTCGACGATCGCTGCGCAGGCTGAGCCGAGACCGTGCCGATGTTCTCGGTGCGGATCCCGCCCGGGTCGCACGCGGCCAGAGGTCGCGCGAGCCGTCGTCGAGCATCGTGGAGAGCCGATGAGCGGCCGACCCATCGAGATCGGCTCGCCGTACCACGAGCTGATCAAGCCGATCCCTCGCACGGCCAAGGCGGCGTTGCTCGTCGAGATTCTTGTCGCCTACGCTCGCGTTCGCTGGCTGCTGTGGCGTCGTGACCTCCCGAGCGTCGTCGCCTCGCTGCGCGGACGCCGGCGCTCACGACCGACCTTCGCGCCAGGCGATCGGCGCTCGCCTCGGGCAGGCGGTCGAACGGACGCTTCGGCTCGTTCCGTTCGACTCCCGCTGCCTCGTCCGCTCGCTCGTCTTGACGACGCATGCTCGAGCCGGCGAGGAATCGCCTCGACGCTCGTCATCGGGGTCGACGTCGATCCGGCCTTCTCCGCACACGCCTGGGTCGAGAGCGGCGGTAGAGCGCTGCTGCCGCCGCTCGACGACGAGCTCGACTGGTGGAGCTTTGACGTCGCCGACGCGACGCGCAGGCGCCGCTGGCGATCGGGAATCCAGCTGGGCTCACGTGGCTCGACGTCGCCACCGCGAGGATCCTGGGGGACGAGCCGCGCGACGCCGCTGCCCGCGGTCGAGCACGGCGATGTATCCCTCGACGACGCGCTCGACGACATTCTCGAGCCGGCATCTGGCGAGCGGTCGATGCGTCGTTGCGTTCTCGGGAGGGAGAGAATCGTCGTGGCTGCTCGCCGCAGCCAGCCGCGGCGCGCGAAACGTAGGGGGCATGCAGCCCCGATCCCCGCCACCCTGCGCTACCCGGGCCGGACGGCTGCGCGTGTCGCCGCGCACCAGGAGCGCGTGATCCTCGCACCTCGGTCTCGACGAGTGGGAGCGGATCGAGATCGACGACGAGCTCGAGCTCCTCGGGCCCTACGCCCGGCGCGCGCTCGTCGACGCCGGGCTCCTGTTCCCCGCCACCGCGTATGCGTTCCTTCCTCTACTCGATCATCGCCCGCGGGGGCTCGCTGCTCACCGGTGGCGGCATCACCGACTTCTTCACGTACTGGCGCTGGGCGCGACTGTCCGACGTGCTATCGGACGACGCCGACGGCCACGACGGAGGGACGTGCGCGAGCTTGGCATCGCCGTTGCCCCCCGCTGGGCGCGCGACGCGCTCCTCTCGCTCGCAGGACCTCGCACATGCACCGTGGCTGCGAGAGGATGCCGCTCGCGAGGCCGAACCGCATGCTCCGACACGCCGTGAGCGGTGTCCCGCTCGGGTTCGCGGCTGCACTGACGGCGTCAGCGCACACATCGCTGCCACCGGGGAGTGCGGATCTCACTCGAGACGCTTGCGGCATCCGCCGGAGCTCGGCTTTCTATGCCGTTTCGAGACGACCGGTTTCTCGCCGCGCTCGCGTCCGCGGGCGGTCGCCGAGGGTTCGGCGATCGCACGTCGGGCCTGTTGCACGTTGCGGGACACCTGTTACCGCCGGACATGCTCCAGCGGTCCGACGGCGTGAACAGCCGTCAAACGTTCTTCGGGGATGAGTCACGTGCGTTCGCCGCACGATGGTCCGGTGGCGGGCTCGACCCCGATGTCGTCGACACGGACGTCCTCCGGGCGAGCTGGTCGACCGACGCGTTCGCATGGTCATCGACGATGCTCTTCCAGCTCGCGTATCGCGCACGACGAGATCCGTGCTGGTGGCGAGGGTATGGAAAAGGTACGAACGGTCTTGACGGCCGCCGAATCGACTGGACAATTGAGCACATACAACGAGCAGGGGGATGTGACGTGTGAACCAGGAGAAGCAACTGACGACGATCGCCGACGAGAAGCACGAAGGGATCGTCTACGAGCGGCCTCGCATCGAGGACTACGGAACGCTGACGGAGCTCACGGCGTCGAAGGGCCCGAGCGCGGCGAGATCTTCGGCGCGGCGGACGCAAGGGCGGCGGCGGATACTCCTGAGCACCGCTTGCCGTTCCGATGCGACTGCGAAGGGCCGGGACGCGCACCCGGCCCTTTTGCTAGCGATACCTTCCCTCCGTTGCACCGATCGACGATCCGACGGCGACGGCCGTCGACGCGTCGGTCGTTCCGCCCGGAATGACCGCGCTGGATCTCGCCGTGGGCTCTCCCATCGGTCTGGAGCCGCCCGATCGCGCTCCCAGACGTGGCGGTGCCGCCGCTCGAGGCTCTCGAGGACGCCGTCAGCGAGGCCGTCGCAGCGCACGCCCGTGCTGCGTCGCGTTCTCGGGCGGGCGCGACTCGTCGCTCGTGATGGCTGCGTCGGTCCGCGCCGCCGCACGAGCTCGGGTGCGAGCAGCCCATCGCGGTGACCATCCGTTTCGGTCGGGAGTTCGCGACCGACGAGAGCGAGTGGCAGACCCTCGTCCTCGATCACCTCGGCGTCGAGCGCCGCGTCGTGATCGACGTCACAGACGAGCTCGATCTCGTCGGGCCGATCGCTGCGCGCCGAGCTTCGTGCGCCGTGGTGCGCTCTTCCCGGCGAACTCCCACGCGCTCGCGCCGCTCGTCGCGCCACGCGGCCGGTGGAAGCCTGCTGCTCGGCCTGGGCGGCGACGAGCTTCTCGGCGGCCATCGCTGGACGCCGCTGAACGACGTTCTGGCGCGTCGCCGGCGACCCCGGCCCGCGAGATCTCGGTCGGCTGGCAGTCGCCGCGCTACCGACGCCGCACGAGAGCGCGGATGCCCCTCGGCGCAGGCGTCTCGATCCGCCCGCACTGGCTTCGTGGCTGCGGCAGCGCAGCGATTCGTCGGAGCGATCGCGCGCACGCTGCGAACGAGCCCGTCCGCTTCGACCGCGTCGTTCCACATGCCGCGCGGGTCCGAACCGCTCGTCGTCGCCGCCGAGAGTCTCGCGGCGTCTCTCGGATGCGGCTCGTATCGAAGCACCTCTCCTCGATCCGCGGTTCGTGTCGGCGCTCGCGCGCGCCGGCGGAGCCCGAGGCTGGGGCGATCGCACTGCGGCGATGCATGCGATCGCCGACGGTGTGCTTCCGGACGCGATCCTCGAATCGCCGCGACAAGGCTCGCTTCGACGCGGTGTACTTCGGCGGCGCCTGCCGCGACGCTTCGCCGAGGAGTGGAGCGGCGGCGGGGTCGACACCGCGCTGGTCGATCCCGAGGCGCTTCGACGCGAGTGGCTCGAGCCGAAGCCCGATTTCCGGTCGGCGCTCCCGCTCCAGCTCGCGTGGCTCCACGATCAGCGCCTCGCCGTCGGCCGACGCGTGACGGCCGCTCAGGGCCGCGGCACCGGCGCGGGCGTCGGCGTGAACGCCTCCTGCACGACGCGCAGCACCTTTGCGCGCCTTCCCTCCTCGACCGGCACGAGCCCGCCGAGCTCGAGACGACAGAGCTCCACGCGGCCCTGCGTCGCGAACGGTCGCGAAGCCGAACTCGTCGAGGAAGTCGCGGGGGAACACCGTCCGGTGGACGAGGAAGCGCTCCTCCACCGACTCGCCCTCCGGGTAGCGGTACGCGAACGCCTCCATCGCCACCGCGCCGCGGTCGCGCGACTCGCCGATCGCGGCGAGGAGCAGCGACTTCTCGACCCACTCCGCGCCGTCCCCGACGAGGTACGAGCAGGTGACGAGCACCGCGTCGTCCGACGGCGGGCCCGGCGGGAAGATCCGCGGCTCGCGGGAAGAGGTGCGACGGGCCGTACTGCAGCGAGCCGAGCAGGCGGCCGGCCTCGTCGAGGTAGATCGTCCCCCACTCGCCCCAGTCCTCCTCGGCCCGGTCGATCCAGCGGTCCTTCGCCGCCGTCTTGTTGCCGCGCGACTGCCACCAGACGCAGTCCCGGCACACCGACGGCGCGGAGCGGAGCGTCGCACGGGTCAGACCCGAGACGCCTGCGGCCATCTCAGCGCGAGGCCGGCGCCGCGACGTCGTCCACGACGACGTCGACGTCCACCGACTCGAGCTTTGCGGTACGCACGAGGTACTTCGCGACGCGGGATTGGACGGCGGTCCCGACCTCGTCTGCCCGTGCTCCCCAGTCGAGCGCGAGATGCACCTCGAGCGCGACCGCGCCGTCGGCTTCGCTCACGCGAACGCCGCGGTGCCGCCGTGGCGCGTCGACGAGCTCCCGGACCCCCTCGACCTCGAGTGCCGCATCCGCCGCGTAGGACGCCAGCAGATCGTGAGAGATGACCGCATTGCCCTCCACGGAGGCCAGTCTAGACCCGCCGACGCAGCACGAGCTCTGTCACTTCGGGCCTGGCGAAGAAGCGAAACGGGACGAACGTCGTGCCCGTTCCCGGCGAGACGTGCATGACGCCCGCGTCGGTCTCGTAGACACCCGAGACATACCGCGCGCTCGGGTGCGCGAGAGTGATGCGTCGCCCGGGAAGCGGGAGGCAGATCTGGCCCGCGTGCAGGTGGCCGGCGAGGATCAGGTCGAACGATCCGCGTCGGCAGTCGCTCGACGATCGCGGGGAAGTGACAGAGGAGCAGCCGGAAGCCGGCCGCTCCGTCCACGAGCTCGTGGGGCCGCGCGCGCTTGGCGCGGTAGGTGACGGGATCGACGCCGACGACCGTGACACGGGCGCCGCGAAGCTCGAGCGTCGACACTTCGTCGCGAAGCAGCCGGGCTTGCTCGAGGTCGCGGAGCTCGGCGGCGCGCGAGAAGGGGTCGCGCGTGACCGCGACGTCGTGGTTCCCGAGCACCACGAGCGGCTTGTCGAGTCGCTGGAGCAGCTCCCTCAGGCGAGGCTCACCGCGGGGGTGCGAGACGAGGTCCCCCGTCACGCACACGAGGTCCGGCCGCCGCCGCGGCGACCCAGTCGACCGCGTGCGCGCTCGCACGGTTCCCGCGTGAGAGCGGTGCCCCGAGATGGAAGTCGGAGAGGTGCCCGATCCGGAGCCCGTCGAGCGCGGCCGGCAGGCCTTCGACATCGACCTCGAGCACGCGCGTGCGGAGCCAGCCGGCCTCGAACCAGCCGTACACGAGCGCCGCGACGGCGGCAGAGGCGAGGACGAGGCCTGCGACGAGCATTCGGGCACCCTAGAGACGCCACGCCACCGGGTGACTACCCTTCGACCATGGGGAGGGACCGAGCGGAATGAGCCGCTCCTGGTTTGCTGCGTCGCTCGTGGCGATCGTCGGCGTGGGGCTTGCGCAGTCGGTCGTCCACCTCGCAGTCGTTCTCGACGCCGAGAGGATCGACACGCTCGTCGATCTCGACCGGTCGAACGGCCTCCCGGACCTCGTCTCGACGCTCGCACTGGCCGCCGCCGCGCTCGGCGCGGCCGCGATCGCAGCTCGGGAGCACGGCGCGCGCCGCCACGTCGCGGCCGGGCTTGCCGCGGCACTCTCGGTCCTCGCCCTCGCCGACCTCCTGCACGACGGTGCGCATCCCGTCCTCGGTGCGCGGCTGGGCGGTGATCCTGGTCGTCGTCTGCGCCGGGTGCCTCCTCGCCCTCGTGGCCCTCGCCTCCGCCTGGCGGGCGCGCGCGACGCTACTCGCTCGCGGGCGTCCTGCTGCTCTGCTCGTTCCTCGTCAACGGGCTCGACCAGTACGACCAGTGGTTCGAGCGTGAACGCGGCGATCCGGTCCGCCGAATACCAGATCGTCGCGAAGGAAGGGCTCGAGCTGCTCGGTTGGTCGCTGGTCGCGCTCGCGCTGTGGGACGAGGCGCTCAGACGCCGACGTGCTTCTCGGCGGTCGCTACAGCGCGAGCTTCTCGAGCACCGGCTGCACCGACACGACATGTCGCTTGAAGCGGAGCTCGGAGTCCGACAATCCCGCCGCGACGCCGATCAGCTGGGAGAGGTGCAGGATCGGCATCTGGAAGTCCTTGCCCGTCTGCTTCTTGAGCTTCGACTGCCACGCGTCGAGTGAGAGGTGGCAGAGCGGGCACGGGGTGACGATCGCGTCCGCGCCCGCTTCCTTCGCCTGCTCGATCGGCTGGATCAGCTCGCCGAGCGCCGTCTCCTCGCGGGCCTGGATGATCGGGAACCCGCAGCACTTGATCTTCGCCGGGTAGTCGATCGGGTCGCCGCCGCAGGCGGTGATGATCCGCTCGAGGGAGTCGGGCTTGTCGGGGTCCTCGAAGCCCATCAGCTTCGACGGCCGCAGGATCTGGCAGCCGTAGAACGGGGCGATCTTGAGCCCGCGGAGCCCCTTGTGCGCGACCTCCTGGAGCTGCGCGAAGCTCTCGCCGGCGACGAGCCAGAGGAAGTGGACGCAGTCGACGTCGGTCTCGTAGCGCGGCGCGCCGACCCGCTCCAGGTTGTCGTTGACGCGTTCGCGGAGCGCCGCGTCGTTCAGGAGCTGGTGGTTCGCCTGCCGCAGGTTGAGCGTGCAGACGTTGCAGACCGTCATCAGCCTGTCCACGCCCTCGGCGGCCGCGTACGCGAGGATCCGGGCGTTCAGGTGGAGGTAGTAGTCCGGCTCCGCCTCGTGGATGTCGCCGGCGCCGCAGCACGTCACCGAGTCGAGCTCGACGAGCTCGTAGCCGATCTTGGGCGCGAGTGCGCGCGTCGAGGTGTCGAGCTCCTTCGCGGACAGGCTCGCGAGGCACCCCTTGTAGTAGGCGACCTTCTGCACGGCTGGTGGAGCCTACTCCGAGCCCTCCGGCTCGTCCTCCGGGAGGTAGGGGCGCACGAACGAGCGCGGGTCGTCGTACGGATGGCTCGGCCCGTCGACGGTCTCGCCCTCGTGGCTCATGTGCATCAACGCCTTCTCTCCCTGGACGATGCCGGCGGCGCCGTCGCGGCCCTGCGTCTTGACGAGATCGAAGAGCGCACGTGACTCGCCGATGTCCGCGGCGACATGCGGCGGGAAGGGCGGCGGCACCTTCCCCTTCGGCAGGAGCGACATCGCGAACTTGATCTCCTTGATCGCCTTCACCACGCCCTGCGTCTTCGGGACCAGCTCCGTCTCGCGGAGCCACCCGGTCGTCTTCGCGGAGGTGACGAACCACTTCGCGTGCTTCGCGCCCATGTCGCGGTCGATGCCGACCTTCATCGCCTCGGCGCCGAGCTTGGCGATCGCGTCGCGCGGGTCGACGCCCTTCGGACAGCGCTCGTTGCAGAAGTAGCAGCGCGTGCAGTCCCAGAGCCCGTGCTCCTCGCTGTAGCGCTCGAGCCGCTCGATCGTCGCGCCGTCGCGCGCGTCGCCGACGAACCGGAAGCCCTTGGCGAGTGCGGCCGGGCCGAGGAAATCCGGGTCGGACTCCATCGAGTTGCACTCGGAGACGCAGCACCCGCAGTTGATGCAGAGCGACTCCTTGTGGATCACCTCCATCTGCTGCTGCGAGACGATGTTCTCCTTCTCGGTCGACCGGTCGAGCCTCGGCGAGAGGTACGGCTGGACGGCGCGCATCTTCTGCCAGAACGGATCCATGTCGACGACGAGGTCCTTCACGATCGGCAGGTTCCCCATCGCCGAGATCACCGGGACGCGGCCGTCGGCCGTGAGGTCGGAGATGCGCGTCTTGCAGGCCAGCACCGCGCCGCCGTCCACGCGCATGCCGCACGAGCCGCAGATCATCATGCGGCAGCTCTTGCGGTACGCGAGCGTGCCGTCGACCTTGTCCTTGACGACGTCGAGCGTGTCGAGCAGGGTCGCCTCGTCGGAGACGTCGACCTCATAGGGCCGGAGCGCTCGCTCGCCCGTCGAGGCGTCGTAGCGCCAGATCTTCAGCTCGACCTTCATTCCACCGCCTCGATCTGGCGATCGGCGAGGGGTGCGCTTCCGGGGCACCCCAACCCACCACCCACTGCCAATTCTATCGAGCTTGTTGCCTGATTGTGCAACAGAACTGTGCCAACTTCGTGTCGACTTTGCGCCATCAGTAGGACCTCACCATGGGCTCCCACTTCGTCATGCGCACCTCTCCGTAGGAGAGCTGCGGTTGGCCGTCCACCCAGCGCGTGATCGAGTGCTTGAGGAAGTTCTCGTCGTCCCGCTCGGGGAAATCCGAGGGCCGCGAGTGCGCGCCGCGCGACTCCTGGCGCCCGAGGCCGGCCTGGAGCATGCAGGCACCGAGGTCGAGCAGGTAGCCGAGCTCAATCGCCGCCGTGAGATCGCTGTTGAAGACCGAGCCCTTGTCCTCGATGACCATCCCGCGCTCGTATCGCAGCCGGTACCCGTCGAGCAACCCGATCTGCTTCTCCATCCGGTCGGGGTAGCGGAAGACGCCGAAGTTCTCGAGCATCGACTGTCCGAGCTCGTCCCGGATCTGCCACGGGCGCTCCCCGGTCTCGACGTCGAGGAGGCCCTTGACCCACGTCTCCGCGTCCGCGCGCGCAGCCTCCGCATTCCCGCTCCCCGACGAGCGGCCCAGCGCGGACTCGGCCGCGTGACGCCCCGACCGGCGGCCGAAGGTGATCGTCTCCATCAGCGAGTTGCCGCCGAGCCGGTTCGCGCCGTGCACCGAGATACACGCGGTCTCACCGGCCGCGTAGAGACCCTCGAGCTCCGTCAGCCCCCACTCGTCGGTCTCGACGCCGCCCATGTGGTAGTGGGCGCCGGGCCGCACCGGGATCGGCTCGAAGATCGGATCGACCCCCGCGTACGTCATCGCAAGCTCGCGCGAGCCCGGCAGCTTGCTGTTGATCTTCTCGGGGCCGAGATGGCGCAGGTCGAGCATCACCGAGCCGTTGACGCCGCGGCCAGCCTCGATCTCGGTCGTCTCGGAGCGGGACACGACGTCGCGCGAGGCGAGCTCGAGCGCGTTCGGCGCGTACCGCTTCATGAAGCGCTCGCCGTCCTTGTTGATGAGGTAGCCGCCCTCGCCCCTGCAGCCCTCGGTGATCAGGATCCCGGACGGGAACATCGTGGTCGGGTGGAACTGCATGAACTCCATGTCCTTCAGCGGCAGCCCGGCGCGGAGCGCGAGCGCCATGCCGTCACCCGTGCAGGCGTACGCGTTCGTCGTCGCGCGGTAGAGGCGACCGACGCCGCCGGTCGCGAGAATCGTCGCGGCGCCGGTGACGACCTCGACGCCACCGTTGAGGAGGTTCCAGCAGACGACTCCGGTGCAGCGGCCGTCCTCCTCGACGAGACGGAACGCGAAGTACTCCTCGAGGACGACGAGCCCCTCGTCCATGCGCTTCTGCAGCTGCTCGTAGAGCACCTGGATGAGGACGTGGCCGGTGATGTCCGCCGAGTAGACGGTGCGCGGTGAGCCGGCGGCGCCGAACGGGCGCTGGTCGAGCTTGCCCTCCGCGTTCCGCGAGAAGACGCAGCCCCACTCCTCGAGCTGGTAGATGTCGCCCGGCGCCTCGCGCGTGAAGATCTCGATCGCGTCCTGGTCGCCGAGGTAGTCCGAGCCCTTGACCGTGTCGAACGCGTGGGTCTCGGGATTGTCGTCGGCCTTGTTCCCGAGCGCCGCGTTGATGCCCCCCTCGGCCGCGCCGGAATGGCTCCGTGTCGGGTGGAGCTTCGAGACGACGGCGACGCGGGCCCCGGTGTCGTGAGCCTCGATGGCTGCGCGCATGCCGGCGCAGCCGGCACCGACGACGAGCACGTCGAAGGTGGCGTCCATCGCTTGGAAACTATCGGATGGGCGCGTCCCGAGGCCCCGGACCGGCGCAGGCGAGAGCGGGGCCGGACGTTCCTCCGGCCCCGACTGCTCGCGCTACTTCTTCTTGATCTTCTTCACGACCTCGACCGGCGCCTGGCCGCAGCCCGAGCCCGTGGAGACGTTGTTCGCGTCACCCAGGTATGCGGCTGTCCAGTTCCACGTCCCGACCTGGTGCTTGGGGACCTCGAACCCGACCGAGGTCGCCGCACTCGTGCCGCTGAGGTCAACCTCCTCGACGTGTGCCGGAACGCCGGTGCAGGTCGTGTCGCCCGGGAGGAACAACGCCACCGACACCCTTCCGGTTGGCTCGTACCCCGAGCGGAGATCGACGCGCGCCTGGATCCTGTTGCCATCTTCGGCCAGGCTCGGAACGGCCACTACCGTGAGGAGTGGCGTCGCCTTCTCGGCGCTGAAGACGATCGAGCCACAGGACGTCATTGCCGACGTGTTCGCGTTGTCGCCCGAGTACTCCGAGGTCACGCGCCACGCTCCGACGCTCGTCGGGACGAGCGTCGCCGTGACCGGGCCAGGCCCGGAGACCGGGACGGTCTCGACGTCAACGGCAGTCGAGCACGAGGGATCGGTCGGTGCGAACAGCCGGATCGTGAGCGTGCCGGTCGGTGCTGACCCCGTGACACGAGCGCCTGCGGTGACGGACTGGCCGACCGTGACCGATCCGGGGGTGACGACCGGTTCGAGGCTCGCGGCCGCCTTCGTGACCTCGAACGAATAGAAGCCGCCGCAGGGAGTCGTCGCCGGCACGTTGTTGATGTCTCCCGGATAGCTGAGCTGGAGACTCCAGGTACCGACCACGCCGAGCGGACCGATCGTCTCGGTGAAGAAGGAAGGGTTGACCTGACGACTGAACTCTGGCTCGCCGGCGCAGGACGGATCGCCCGGCCCATACACGCGGAGGGAGACCGTTCCTGTCGGCTGGAAGAACATCGTGCCGCCGGAGATGCTTACGACCGAGCCGACGGGCACCGGCGACGGGCGGTTGATGAATATTCCGCTGACCCGACGCGTGGCGGTGACCGTGTACGCGCCACACGGGCTGGCAGCGGGCTCATTGTGAGCATCACCCGGATACGTCGCCGTCCAGCGCCACGTCCCGACCTGATCGAGGATCGGTGGGAAAAACGGACTGAAACCGGGAGAGTACGTCCCGTTGCCGTTGACGTTTGCCGACCCGGTGAACACTGGGCTCGAGCAGGATTCGTCCCCGGGCCGATAGAGGTGGAAGATGATGAAGGAACTCGGACCGGCACCGTTTTCGAGCCTTGCGAGAGGAATGACAACCCCACCGACCCCGGTCGTGCTCGGACCGCTCAGGCCGAGGCTTGGTGTTCGCCTTGGGGCATGGCTGACCGTACGGCCCGTAAGGGGCATACGGTCCGTACTGCCCGTATTGGCAGTCGTCGGCGGCGAACGCCGGCCGTCCGCCGTCGAGGACGACCGACAGGACGGCCACGGCGAGCACCACCATGAGGACCAGCGACGCGGCGTCGCGCCACGAGGCTCGTCTGATCTCTGCGGACATCGGATCCTCCTTGGTCACGACATTTGTCTTCGGGGGCCGTCCCCGGCGAGCACCAACGCTGCGCACGCGATGCCCACCAGCGTCACCACGGGCATCTCCCAGTCCCAGTCGAGCCCGGCGTGGAACGCGAAAACCGAGAATCCGGCGGCCGCGGCCGCGCCAACGGCATCTCCTCTCCGCCGGACGGCCGCGCCGAGCGGGACGGCGATGAAGGCGAGGACGAGCACCAGCCCGACCGGGCCGAGCTCGGAGAGCGTCTCCACGTAGAGGCTGTGCGCGTCGCGAACCTCGGCTCTCCACCGCGCGATGCTCGCGCCACGACAGGTGGAAGCTGCCGGCCCCACTCCCGAGCAGAGGGCGCTCGCGGAGCTCGGCGAACGCTGCTCCCCAATAGGCCGACCGGAAGCTCGACGTCGTCGACGGCGGCTCGAGAACGACGGCGGCGCCCGCCGCGATCGCCAGTCCACAGGCCAAGACGCACGCTGCTCGCCGGCCGAGCGTTGGGATGGCGGCGCCGATCGTTGCGGCGCCGGCGGCGGCGATCACCAGCGGAAGACCTGCTCCCCCCGCCGCCATGGTGAGCCCCCAGGCACCGCCACCGACCGCGAGCGCCGACGCCGCCATCCCAACGTTCGACCAGCGCGCCGGTCGATCCGACAACACGATGAGCACGACGAGCCCGACGCCGAGCGCGAGCGCGCCGCCCCGGCTGCCCGTCAGCCCGAGAACGAGCACGAGAAGCGATGCGATTCCACGAAGCGCTCGTGCCGCCTTCGGCTCGACACTCGAAGCAAGCCCGACCGCGAGAACCACGGCTATCGAGGCCACGACGCCCAACGCGTTCGGGTACCCGACCGGCTCGGCGAGCAGGCTGCCGTAGAACGGATCGAGCGGCACGCCGGAGATCGCCCGCAGCGCGACCCCGGCAGCGGCGAGCACGGCGACACCCGCGGTCACGGACAGCATGAACGCGAGCCGTCGGCGGAGGTCGACGACCACGCCGACCGCGACGAACGCTGCGCCGTAGAGGACACAACGCCGCGTCTCGAGCTCGACCATCGACCCGTCCCGGGCCCAGAGCGAGGACAGCGCCACCCAGCCCGTGAGCAGGCCAAGCCCAAGTGCCGTCGAGCGGAAGGCAAGTGAGTGCGGGGCCTCGAACGTGCCGATCAGCGCGAGCGCTGCTGCGGCGGCTAGCGCCAGGGTCAACGACGTGGTCGATCGCCCGAAGTAGCCACCGTCGCTGAGGCCGAGCGGCACGACGAGGAGGGCGGCGAGCGCGACCGCAGCCGAGCCGCGCCAGGCGACCTGCGCTCGGGCTTCCAGGACGTGGTGAACGACGACCGAGGACGCCGGGCGGCCGAGCCGGATTCGGTCTGTCGTCCGTGCGAGCGAGCTCACGCACGCAGGGTCGCGACCTGCGCTAATCGCGACGCTAACTGCGCGCGCATCAGTCGGACGGGAAGGCTCGTGCGTTACGGCGTCAGCCGCTATCGCACGCGGGCCGGCGGCGGCGACCGCCGGATCGACCTGCGACGGCGAACCGCTTCTCGAAGTTCTCGCGGAACATCGCGGCGAGCTCGCGCGCCCTCGTGTCGTAGGCGACCGGGTCCGTCCACGTCGAGCGCGGGTCGAGGAGCGCAGTGTCGACGTCCGGCACCGCGGTGGGAACCTCGAAGCCGAACACCGGGTCGATGCGGTACTCCCCGTCGGCGAGAGCGCCCGAGATCGCCGCGCTGAGCAACGCTCGCGTGGCCCTGATCGGCATCCGGTGGCCTTCTCCGAACGGCCCGCCCGTCCAGCCGGTGTTGACGAGCCAGACCGTGGCGCCATGCTCGCCGAGCTTCTCGCCGAGCATCCGCGCGTACAGCGCGGGGAACTGCGGCATGAACGGCGCGCCGAAGCACGTCGAGAACGTCGGCTGCGGCTCGGTGACGCCGATCTCGGTGCCGGCGAGCTTGGCGGTGAACCCGGACAGGAACCAGTACTGCGCCTGCTCACGCGTGAGCCGTGCGATCGGAGGCAGGATCCCGAACGCGTCGGCGGTGAGGAACACGACGTTTCGCGGGTGTCCTGCCATCTTCGACGGGTGAGCGTTCGGGATCTGCTCGAGCTCGTAGGCCGCCCTCGTGTTCTCGGTCTTCGAGTCGTCGTCGAGATCGACGATGCCGCGCTCGTCCATCGACACGTTCTCGAGGATCGTCCCGAACGTGTGCGTCGTCCGGTAGATGTCGGGCTCGGCCTCGGCCGAGAGGCGGATCACCTTCGCGTAGCAGCCGCCCTCGACGTTGAACACGCCGTTCGTGCCCCACCCGTGCTCGTCGTCGCCGATCAGGCTCCGCGACGGATCGGCCGAGAGCGTCGTCTTGCCCGTGCCGGAGAGGCCGAAGAAGATCGCGACGTCGCCTTCTGAGCCGACGTTCGCCGAGCAGTGCATCGGGAAGACGCCCTCCAGCGGGAGGCGGTCGTTCATCACGGTGAAGATCGACTTCTTGATCTCGCCCGCGTAGAAGGTGCCGCCGATCACGACCTCGGTGCGCGTCGGGTGGAGGACGACGAACGTACCGCTGCGCGTGCCGTCCACCTCGGGGTCCGCTTCGACCTCGGGCGCGTGCAGCACGAGCGCCTGCGGCTCGTGGGTGTCGAGCTCGTCGTCGGTCGGCCGGATGAACATCGTCTTCGCGAAGAGCGCGTGGTACGGGCTCGCCGTGACGACCCGCACGCCGATCCGGTGGGCCGGGTCGGCGCCGGCGAAGGCGTCGATGACGTAGAGCCGCTCCTGAACGGAGAGGTAGTCCGCGACCTTGCGCCGCAGCCCGTCGAAGCTCGACTCGTCGATCGGCCGGTTGATGTCTCCCCACCAGATCCGCTCCTCGGACCCGGGCTCGCGCACGACGAACTTGTCGTCCGGCGAGCGCCCGGTGAAGCGGCCGGTGTCGACGACGAGCGGCCCTCCCTCGGCGAGCCGGCCGTCGCCGCGCTTCAGCGCATCCGTGTAGAGCTGGGACGTCGTCGGGTTGCGGAGAACGACGCCGGTCGGCTCGATGCCGTGACGCTCCAGCCCGGTCTCCGTCGTCGTCGCCGTCATCGTGAAGATTCTCCTCGCTCCGAAACTGCGACGGGAAACGTAGTCGCAACGCGGCTGACATGGCAGGTGGGGTGCTGGTCAGCTCGGCGTCGGCACGACGATGCCGACATCCGCGTCGCGCGCGACCAGCGCCGCGTAGCGGCCGCCGAGCGCGAGCAGCTCGTCGTGCGTGCCGCGCTCGACGACTCGGCCGCGGTCGAGCACGACGATCTGGTCGGCGTCGCGCACGGTCGAGAGGCGGTGCGCGATCGCGATGACCGTTCGTCCCTCCGCGAGGCGCTCGAGCGCGTGCTGCACCGCCCGCTCGGTCTGCGTGTCGAGTGCCGAGGTCGCCTCGTCGAGGACGAGGATCGGCGGGTTGCGGAGGATCGTCCGCGCGATCGCGATCCGCTGCTTCTCGCCGCCCGAGAACCGGTAGCCGCGCTCTCCGACGACGGTCTCGTAGCCGTCGGGCAGCGTCGCGATCAGCTCGTGGATCTGCGCGGCGCGTGCCGCCTCCTCGATCTCCTCGTCGGTCGCCTCGGGTCTTGCGAAGCGGAGGTTCTCGCGAACCGACGCGTGGAAGAGATACGTCTCCTGTGAGACGACGCCGACCGCCTCGGTGAGGGACGGGAAGGTGAGCTCGCGCACATCGATCCCGTCGATCAGCACCGTCCCCCTGGTCGCGTCGTAGAGCCGTGCGACGAGGTAGGCGCAGGTCGTCTTGCCGGACCCGGTCTCCCCGACGAGCGCCGTCTTCGTCCCCGCCGGAACCGTGAAGTCGACGTCCTCGAGTGTCCAGGCGTTGGCCTCGTAGCCGAACCAGACCTCGTCGAACGCGACGTCTCCGCGAGGCCGATCGATCGCTCTTCGTGCCCTTCGACGATGTCGACGGGCTGGTCGAGGTACTCGAAGATCCGGTCGAAGAGCGCCAGCGAGCTCTGCACCTCGAGCTGGACGCCCAGCAGGCTCCCGATCGGGAAGAACAGACGTGTCTGCAGGGTCGTGAACGCGACGAGCGTGCCGATCGTGATCGAGCCCGAGCCGCGCGAGATCGTCCAGCCCGCGAACAGGTAGACGAGCGCCGGCATCACCGCGAACGTCGTCTGGATCGCGGCCATCATCCAACGGCCCGTCATGCGGCTCCGCACCTCGAGACCCGCGAGGCGTTCCGACTCCGTCTGGAAGCGCACGGCGAGATCGTCCGCCCGCCCCATCGTCTTCCCGAGCAGGATCCCCGACACCGAGAGCGACTCCTGGACGATCGAGGAGACGTCCGCGAGCGACGCCTGCCGTTCGGCGGTGACCTTCCTGCGCTGCTCGCCGACGCGCTTGGTCAGCCAGACGAAGAGCGGGAGGAGCGCGAGCGCAAACGCCGCGAGCCGCCAGTCGAGCAGCAGCATCGCGATCACGGTCGCGAGCACGGTCGTCACGTTCGAGAGCACGGAGGTGGCCGTCGACGTGACGACGGTCTCGATCCCGCCGATGTCGTTCGCGATCCGGCTCTGCACCTCGCCGGTCCGCGTCCGCGTGAAGAACGCGAGCGAGAGGCGCTGGAGATGGCGATACACGGCGGTGCGCAGGTCGTGCATGACCGCCTGGCCGACGAGGTTCGAGAGCAGCGTCTGCCAGACGCCGAGGATCCCGGTGACGATCGGGATCGCGACCATGCCCGCGACGAGTGCGGTCAGCAGGCCGAGGCGCACCGTCGCCTCGCCGGTTTCGGTGTTCGACCTGGATCGCGGTGTCGAGCACCTCGCGCAGGAGGAACGGCGTCACGACGCCGAGCGCCGCCGAGACGACGATCAGCCCCGAGACGAGACCGAGCCGCGCCTTGTACGGACGGAAGAGCCGGATGATCCGGTGGAGGTTCGCCTTCCGGACGGCCGGGTCCGCGGGGCGTTCGGGAGGATCGTTCGCAAGAGCTTCCCACCGCCGACCGGGCACCAGCCGAGTTTGCCTGCGCCGCCTTACTCCAGCGAGGCGATCGCGCTTCGGACGCGGTCGGTGAGCTCGCGTGCGGCTGCGATCGTCGTGGGGCCGGGATCGACGCGGATCGGCTCTCCGACGAGGACCCGCACCCGCGCGCGTCGCGGAATGCGTGTTCCCGGCCTGAGAGCGCGGTCGGCGCCGACGATCCTCACGGGCAGGAGCGGCGCGCCCGTGACCAGAGCGAGTCGCGCTGCTCCGCGGAGCCAGGGACGTTCGTCGCTGCCGAGCACCGTGCCCTGCGGGAACATCGCCACGGCGTCACCTGCCCGCAAGGCCTCCGTCGCGGAGGCCAGCGCCTCGAGGTCGCCGCGCCCGCGCCGCACGCGGATACCACCGAGCGCGTCGAGGAGTTGGCCGACCGCCCGGTTCGCCCACAGCTCCTCCTTCGCGACGAACCGCAGCGGACGATCCAGCGCGGTGCCGAGGAAGAACGGATCCGCGAGCGAGTCGTGGTTCGACACGACGATCAGCGGCCCGTCCGGCACGGACGAGCGGTACTCGGGCCGTGCTCCCCAGATCGCCCGGATCACAGGGCCGAGCACGGCGAGTGCGATCCGGTACGCCCTCACGGTCTCAGCGGCTGCTCGCGAAACGGGTGAGCGCCTCGTCGACGCAGGTCACCCACGCCCGCCAGCGAGGGAGGCGCACGAGCTCGCCGGAGCGGCTCCGCACCGCTGCGCCGTGCAGCGCGCGATCGAGCAGTGCGTACGTCCCTTCGACCCCGAGCGCCCGTGCCCGCTCGAACCCAGCTCGCGAGCTCGCCGGGCTCACCCCCGGGATCCCGGGCAGCCATCTGTCCCACGCGCCGTGGACGACGTCGAGCCGCTTGCCCTCGAGCCCCGCGAGGTCGAGCTCGGGCGGAATCCAGGGCGCCAGGCCGAGCACGCCCCTCACACCGGCGTGACCTGCGATGCCGATCGAGACGGCGCCGCCCATCGAGAACCCGATCAGGAGCGTATGGCCGACGCCCTCGTTCCGGGCCAGCTCGACGGCGGCCTCGGTGTCGGCCATGCAGGAGGGGAGCGCGTTCCAGCTCTTCACGCGATACCGCACCTCGCCGAACGTGATGCCGGGATGTCGAGGAGCGAGCTCCGTCGCCAGCAGCTCGCTCGTCGCGCTCCACGTTCCGGCCACAGCCTTCGCCGTACCGCCGTTCGCGAGGATCGCGACGAGCGGCGCGCCCTCGTTGTGCAGGCGGACGTCCGCCCCCGTCGACAGGGCCACGATCCGGCTCGTCACGCCGCACCCTGATCGCATGCGCGTGCAGCGCTCGCCGTCTCCTGCGCCCGCCGCCGGTACCCCTCGGGCGTGCCGTGGACGAGGTCGGCGGCGAGCAGCGAGTCGTCCTCGACGGCCATGCGCGACCACTCGACGAGACGGACGTTGGGATGGGCGGAGCTCGCCTCCCGAAGAATGTCGTCGAACCCGGCACGCGCGATGCCGTCGCGGAGGATCGTCGCCCAGAGCAGGCAGCGATCAGGCCCGACGATCTCGATCGCCTCGTCGACCAGCCTGCGGAACTCCGTCTCCGATCCGTCCGGGTCGTTCGTGCCGAGACTGATCACGACGACGGGTGCGAGCTTCCCGCTGAGCTCCCGCAAGCGCTCGACGCCCTCACCCGTCATCCGCCCGACACGGTCGTGCGCGTCGATCCGCCAGGACGGGAGGAGCTCTTCGAGGTACGGAGCGGTCCCGACGTTGAGCGAGTCGCCCACGAGCGTGACCGCTCCGGTGTCGCTGGCGGCCCCCTCGTCGTCCCGGGAGACGGCGAATGCCGCGACGGCGATCGCGACGGCAATGACGAGTGTGACGGAGAGGCGCATGGGCAGGCGTCGACGACGTTGGCGAGAAACGGTAGACGTGGACACCACTGTCGCGATCGACAGGTTCCTCGCGAGCCCGAGTCTCTCGGACGCGACGCGCCGAGCCTACCGTTCGGATCTCCGGGACTTCGCCGCCTGGCTGCGCGACCGCGGCCTCGCGATCGACGACGTGGACGTGCGCGTCCTCGCCGAGTACACGGGAGAGCTCGGACGCTCACGGCGCGGGCTTGCGCCCGCGACCATCGGCCGTCGGCTCTCGGCGGTGCGATCGCTCGTTCGGCACGCGCTCGGCCCGGCTCGCGTCCCAGACGCGCCCCTGGCGCCCAGACGAGTCCGGCGCCTCCCGGAGACGCTCAAGCTCGAGGACGTCGAGCGAGCCGTCGACGGTGTCGCCGGCGGCGACCCGATCGAGCTGCGCAACGCCGCCCTCCTCGAACTGATCTACTCGAGCGGGCTTCGCTCCGCCGAGGCCGTCGGGCTGGACCTGGCGGACGTCGATCTCGACCGCGAGCAGCTCCACGTCCGCGGCAAGGGCGGCAAGGAACGGCTCGTGCCACTCGGCGAGGAAGCGGCGTGGCGCCTCGGGCTCTGGCTGCGCGACGGGCGGCCCGCGCTCGCACGCGGGGCGTGCGACGCCGTGTTCGTCTCCGTGCGCGGCCGACGACTCGACACGAGCACGCTCAGGCGGCTCTTCCCGAACCCGCACCGCCTCCGACACGCGTACGCAACCCATCTGCTCGAGGGGGGCGCCGACCTGCGGACGATCCAGGAGCTGCTCGGGCATGCGTCTCTCTCGACGACGCAGGTCTACAGCCACGTGGACGCACGCCGATTGCGGCGCGTGTACGACAGCGCGCATCCGCGCTCCTAGGACCCGGGCGGCGGCATCGGTGTCAGGCACCGTTCTTCGTCAAGCGCGACGGCGTGCCGATTCTGTGCCGATTCGTCCACAGGTGGAAACCGCGGTGGACGCGGCGATTCAGGCGCAGCCTGTGGACAATCGACTCCCGCCGGCATTGCGATCGCTTATCGAGCGCGACATGCGTATAGGGATTCCGCAGGATCCGGTCCGGCGCCGCCGAATCGGGTCCCGCCGCGATGAGCGACCGCACCGACCCCGATGTCGAGAGCTTCCTGCTTTTCCTCGCGGCACGCCGCTCGCCGCGGACGGTGGACGCCTACCGGCGCGACCTCGCGTCCTTCGCGACCACGCTGGACGGCCCGGTGGGCGGCGCGACGACCGATCAGATCGAGGCCTGGCTGGCGGTGATGCGCGCCGACGGCCGCGCTCCGTCGACCATCGCGCGGAGGCTCGCCGCGGTCCGCTCGTACCTCCGTCATCTCATCCTGATCGGGACACGGGCCGACAACCCGGCCGCTGCGATCGTCGGGCCGCGCCGGCCGCGCACCGTTCCACGGACCCTGTCGCCGGCCGAGGCCGAGCGGCTCGTCGATGCCGCGATCGGCACGACGCCGCGCGCGATGCGCGACCGCGCGCTCGTCGAGCTCCTCTACGGCGCGGGCCTGCGCGTGTCCGAGGCGGTCGGGCTCGCGAAGGCGTCGGTCGACCTCGACGCGCGGATCGTGCGCGTGCTCGGGAAGGGCGGCAAGGAGCGCCTCGTGCCGCTCGGGAGGCCCGCCGCGGAAGCGCTGCGGCGCTACCTCGCGATCGGGCGCCCGCACCTGGACAGGCGTCATCGGCCAGACCTGTTCCTCAACGCCCGCGGTGGAGCGCTGACCCGGGCCGGCGCGTTCCTGATCCTGCGACGGCTCGCCGAGCGCGCCGGTCTCGAGCCGGGCCGCGTCCACCCCCACCTCCTGCGCCACTCGTTCGCGACCCACCTGCTCGAGGGCGGCGCCGACCTGCGCAGCGTCCAGGAGATGCTCGGGCACGCCGACGTGGCGACGACGGAGCGCTACACCCACGTCTCCGACCGCCACCGCCGCGATGCCTACCTCCGGGCGCACCCGCACGCCCGGCGACGGCCCGAGCGCGCCCCCGAGGCGGGCTAACCCGCGAGGGCGATCGCCCGCTCGACCGTCGCTTCGTCGGGGTCGACGAGAGTGACGTGGCCGACCTTGCGCCCGGCGCGAGGCGCCTTCCCGTACAGGTGAACCCGCGCGTCCGGGAGCGCGGCAAGCTCGGCGAGAGGAGGTATGTCGCCGATGAGATTGACCATCACGCACGGCGATCGCGCCTCCGTCGGACCCCAGCGGGAGCCCGAGGATCGCCCGCAGGTGGTTCTCGAACTGGCTCGTCGAGGCGCCGTCGATCGTCCAGTGACCCGTGTTGTGGACGCGCGGCGCGAGCTCGTTGGCGAGCAATCGCCCGTCGACCTCGAAGAGCTCGACGGCGAGGACGCCCACGTAGTCGAGCGCGTCGAGCAGGGCGGTGCAGATCTGCTCCGCTTCGCGCTGCGCCGCATCTCGGGCCGGGGCGCGCGTGACGCGCAGGATGCCCTCGCGATGCAGGTTCTCGCCGACAGGCCAGAAGCGCGTGTCGCCGTCCCTCGCGCGCACGCCGACGATCGACAGCTCCCGGTCGAACGCGACGAGCTCCTCCGCGAGCTCGTCGTCGCCGATCGGCGCGGGCGCATCGAGTCGACGCTGTCCCTTCCCGTCGTACCCGAGCCGTCGCGTCTTGACGATCGCCGGCACACCGGTCTCCTCGAGTGAGCCGAATCGCGCGGTCGGGATACCGAGCGAGCGGAAGAGCTCCTTCTCACGCAGCCGGTCCTGCCCGTGCTCGAGCGCCGCGATGCCGGGCACCGCCGCTACTCGCGCGGCGGCCTCGACGGGGACGTTCTCGAACTCGTAGGTGACGACGTCGGCCCCCGCCGAGAGGCGGTCGAGCCCTTCGGGGTCGCCGTACTCCGCGACGACGAGCTCACCCACCGCCCGCGCGCACGCGTCGGGCGTGGGGTCGAGGAACCGGAAGTCGAGCCCGAGCGGAATGCCCGCCAGCCCCAGCATGCGGCCGAGCTGCCCGCCGCCGATGCAGGCGACGAGCGTCATGGCCGCTTGTGGTGATTCACCACAAGCGTTGTCTCACGCCGCCGGATCGGGGCTGTCGAGCACGGCCTGCGTCTGAGCGGCGCGGAACACGCGCAGCCGCCCGGCGAGCGCGGCGTCCGAGCCCGCGAGGATCGACGCGGCGAGGAGCGCCGCGTTGACCGCTCCTGCGCGACCGATCGCGAGCGTCCCGACCGGCACGCCGGCGGGCATCTGGACGATCGAGAGGAGCGAGTCCATCCCCGAGAGCGCCTTCGACTCGACCGGAACCCCGAGCACCGGCAGCGCCGTCTTGGAGGCGGCCATCCCGGGCAGGTGCGCGGCCCCGCCGGCGCCCGCGATGAGGATCCGCAGCCCGCGCTCCTCGGCCGAGCCGGCGTAGTCGAACAGGAGGTCGGGCGTCCGGTGCGCCGAGACGACACGCTGCTCGTACGCGATGCCGAGCTCGTCGAGCGTCTCCGCCGCATGCCGCATCGTCTCCCAGTCGGAGCGCGACCCCATGATCAGCCCGACGAGCGGCGACGCCACGTGAAGAGCCTATTTCGTCCGGGACTTCTTCACGAGGAACGCCGAGACCTTGCGCGCCGCGTCGCGCACGTCTCGGTCGGACTCGTCGTCGCCGGCGATCCCGTCGAGGATCTGGATCGTGCCGCGGTCGGGCGGCCCGTTCTGGAGGCAGAAGATCGCCAGCCGCCGGACGGCGGCGTTCGGGTCCCGCGCCGCGAGCTCGTTGAGGAGCGGCCGGTAGGTGTTCACGTCCCCCGGGTGGTCGGCCGACAGAGCGCGTAACGCGAGGAGCGCCGAACCGCGCGCGCCGGGGCTTTCGTCCTCGAGGCCGCGCCGGAGCAGCTCGAGCTTCTGGCGGAAGCGGAACTGCGCGATCGCGCGGTACGCGACGCCGCGGACGCGATAGTCGGTGTTGCGGGCTGCCGCCTCGAGCTCGTCGTCCCATTCCGCACGGAGCACCGCGAGGGCGCGCTGATCGCCGGCGGCGGCCAGCGCGTCCGCCTGTTGTGCCGCCTCTGCGAGGGTCACGCCGGCTGGAGCGAGTGCGGAACAGGCCCCACGTAGCGGGCCGACGGCCGGAACAGCCTTCCGGTGCGCTTCTGCTCGAGGATGTGGGCCGACCAGCCGGCCACGCGCGAGCACGCGAACATCGCAGGCGCGAGCGGTGGCGGGATCTCGGCTACGTCGAGGACGATCGCGGAGTAATACTCGACGTTCGTCGCCAGCACGCGGTCGGGAGACTTCGCCTGGAGCGCCGCGAGCGCGACGCGCTCCAGCTCCTCGGCGACCTCGATGTTTGCCGCGCCGAGCTCCTTCGCCGTCTGCTTGAGCAGCCGCGAGCGCGGATCCTCCGCCCGATAGATGCGGTGGCCGAAACCCATGATGCGCTTGCCGCTCGCGAGCGCATCGTTCACCCAGGCCTCGGGGTCGCCCATCGCGGCGGCCTCCTCCAGCATCGGCTTGACATACGCCGGAGCGCCGCCGTGCAGCGGGCCCGAGAGGGCCCCGACCGCAGACGAGAGCGCCGCGCCGCAGTCCGCGCCGGTCGAGGCGACGACGCGGGCCGCGAAGGTCGAGGCGTTGAGGCCGTGCTCTGCCGTGCAGATCCAGTAGGTGTCGATCGCCTTCACGTGCCTCGGGTCTGCCTCACCGCGCCACCGCAGGAGGAACTTCTCGGCGGCGGTCTGACCCTGCTCGACGACCTCGTCCGGAACCACGTCCTGCTTGCCGTCGCCGATTCTGGCGGAGCGCGCGACGATCGACATCATCTGCGCCGAGATGCGCGCGAGGTCGGTCCTCGCCTGGTCGTCCGAGATCTCGTTGAGCTTGCCGAGCTTCCACTCACCGGCGAGTCGCGCCGTCTCCGCCTGGAGGTCGGCAGGCGCGTTGCCCGTGAGGCGCGCAGGCTCGTACGGCTCCGGTTCCGGCATCGTCGAGGAGAGGTCGCTGTCGACGAGGAGCCCCCAGACGTTCTCGTAGGGGTAATGGCCCACGAGCTCTTCGATGTCGATCCCGCGATAGCGAAGCGCGCCGCCGTCGCGGTCCGGCTCGGCGATCTCGGTCTCGACGGCCACGACACCCTCGAGGCCCGGCTTGAACTCGCTCATCGAACTCCTCTTTGTTCGGCGGTGACGGTCGTCCGGACGGTACCTGAGCAGGGCAGCGGGACAGTGTCACTATCCTGCCGCGAATGCCGCACGTCGTCACCCTCGTGCCCGGCGACGGGACCGGGCCGGAGCTCACCGAGGCGACCCGTCGGGTCCTCGAGGCGACCGGCGTCGAGTTCACGTGGGACGTCCAGCAGGCTGGCGTCGACGTGATGGACACCGCAGGCACTCCGCTTCCCCCCGAGACGCTGGAGTCGATCAAGACGAACGGCGTCGCGCTCAAGGGCCCGATCACGACGCCGATCGGCACCGGGTTCCGGTCGGTCAACGTCGCGCTGCGCCACGAGCTCGGGCTCTACGCGTGTGTCCGGCCCTGCAAGACGTACCCCGGCGTCCGCTCCCGGTACGACGCCGTCGACCTCGTCGTCGTCCGCGAGAACACCGAGGACCTGTACGCCGGCATCGAGTTCGAGTCAGGCACCGACGATGCCCGCGCGGTGATCGATTTCCTGAACGGGCGTCAGCCGAAGCAGATCGCAGCGAGCTCCGGAGTCTCGATCAAGCCGCTCTCCCCGGAGGGCTCGGAGCGGATCATCCGCTTCGCGTTCGAGTACGCGCGCGCCAACGGGCGCCGCCGCGTCTCGTGCATCACGAAGGCGAACATCATGAAGCACACGGACGGCCTGTTCCTCGCCGTGTTCCGGGAGGTCGCGCCGGACTACCCGGAGATCGAAGCGTGGGAGACCCTCGTCGACGCGCTCTGCATGGGTCTCGTCCAGCGTCCCGAGGAGTTCGACGTCCTCGTGCTGCCGAACCTCTACGGCGACATCGTCAGCGACCTGACCGCCGGCCTCGTCGGCGGCCTCGGCGTCGCGCCGGGCGCGAACATCGGAATCGACGCCGCCGTCTTCGAGGCCACGCACGGTTCCGCGCCGAAGTACAAGGGGCAGAACCGTGTCAACCCGACCGCGATGATCCTCTCGGGGAAGCTCATGCTCGAGCACCTCGGCGAGCGCGACGCTGCCCGACGGCTCGAGGAGGCGGTCGCAGGGGTGATCGCCGACGGTGAGCGGGTGACCTACGACCTGAAGCCGACCCGCGACGACCCGACCGCGGTCGGGACATCCGAGTACGCGGACGCCATCATTGCCCGCCTGCGCTGACGCGCACCCGGGCTAACCGAAGGGAAGAAACGTGAACGGCAGGAAGAAAGTGACCGTCGTCGGCGCCGGAAACGTGGGCGCGACGTGCGCGCTCGAGGTGGCGCGTCGCGACTACGCCGACGTCGTGGTCGTCGACATCGTCCCGAGCTTCGCCGCTGGCAAGGCCCTCGACATGAACCAGATGGCGTCGGTCACCGGCTACGAGCCTGCGATCGTCGGCGTCGAGGACTACACGCAGACGAAGGGCTCGGACGTCGTCGTGATCACCGCCGGTCGCCCGCGCTCGCCCGGGATGAGCCGCGACGACCTGGTGCAGACCAACGAGGCGATCGTCTCCGCGGTGACGAAGGACGTCGTCCGTCGCTCGCCGAAGAGCGTGATCGTCGTCGTCTCGAACCCCCTCGACGCGATGTGCCACGTCGCACACGCCGTCTCCGGCTTCCCGAAGGAGCGCGTCGTCGGCATGGCGGGGATCCTCGACACCGCCCGCTTCTCGGCGTTCATCGCGTGGGAGACCGGCTCGTCGGTGAAGGACGTCCAGGCGATGGTGCTCGGCGGCCACGGCGACCAGATGGTTCCCGTCGTGTCGGCGACGACCGTCGGCGGGGTTCCGCTCGAGCAGCTCACGACACGCGGGAAGATCTCGAAGATGGTCGATCGCACGCGAAAGGGCGGAGGCGAGCTCGTCGGCCTGCTCGGCACGTCCGCCTGGTACGCGCCGGGCGCCGCCGCGGCGCAGATGGTCGACGCGATCTGCCTCGACCAGAAGCGCGTGCTCCCCTGCACGGCGCTCCTCGAGGGCGAGTACGGCGTCGACGGCCTGTACATGGGCGTGCCGGTCCGTCTCGGGGCGGCCGGTGTCGAGGAGATCGTCAAGCTCAAGCTGACCGCGGCAGAGAAGAAGATGGTGCGCGAGTCGGCCGCTGCGGTTCGTGAAGTTGTAGAGGTGCTTTCGACGGCGTAGCGTCGAAAGCACCAAGTCCTTCACGGCCGCTGAACACCACCCCGGATAGCCTTCGGGCAGATGGACCTGGGGTTGACCGGTCGCACAGCGATCGTCTGCGGCGCGTCGTCGGGCATGGGCCTTGCGGTGGCCGAGGAGCTCGCCGGCGAAGGCGCGAACGTCGCGATGTTCGCGCGCCGTCGCGACCTGCTCGAGCGCGAAGCCGAGCGGATCGGCGGCTTGCCCGTCCAGGGCGATCTCACGATCCCCCAGCACCTCGAGCGACTCGTCCAGGCGACCGTGGGTGCGTTCGGCGGCATCGACGTGCTCGTGCTCAACGGCGGCGGCCCACCGGCCGGCCCGGCAAGCGAGCTGACCGCGGAGGCCGTCGAGGACGCCGTCGCGCTGCTCCTCACGCCGCATGTCACGCTCGTCCGCCACTGCCTCCCGCATCTGCGCAAGAGCGGGCGGGGGCGGATCGTGGCGATCGAGTCGTCGTCCGTCCGCGAGCCACTGTCCAACCTCGCTCTGTCGAACGCGGTGCGACCCGGCGTCGTCGGGTGGTTGAAGACGCTCGCGCGAGAGCTAGGCCCCGATGGGATCACCGTCAACACGATCGCACCCGGACGGATCGACACCGACCGGCTTCGGTCGCTGTACGGCGACGACGGGCCTTCTGCGGCCGATCTGGAGCAGGTCCCTGCCCGGAGGCTCGGCACGCCGGCCGAGATCGCCGCCGCCGTTGCCTTCCTGTCCTCCGACCGAGCCGCGTACGTCACGGGCGCTGTGGTGCCCGTCGACGGCGGGCTCACGCGGGGGCTCCTGTAGTGCGGCGGTTCACGAGCCCGGCGACGCTGCTGCTCTCCGGCGCGGCGCTCCTCGCCGTCGTGGTCTTCGCCGCGTGGACGCTTCGGAGCGACGATTTCCTCTACGTGCCGAACGAGGCGCGCCCGGTCGCAGGGAAGGTCTCGGTCGCCGGCAACGCGGGCGAGGACGAGACCGGCGGGATCTACTTCATCGACGTGAGAGTGCGCAAGGCGCGCTGGATCGAGCACCTGCTTCCGTTCGTTCGGCCCGAGGGCGCCTCCCTCGTCCCGGGGCACGCCGTCAACCCGCCCGGCCAGACATTCGCGGAATGGCGCGTGCAGGCGCGGGACGCCATGGAGCGGTCCGAGCAGATCGCAGCCGCCGTTGCGTTCCGCGAAGCGGGTCTCGACGTCGATGCGAAGCCGCGCGGAGCTCTCGTCGAAGGCGTCGCCATCGACGTCCCCGCGGCGAAGACGCTCCGCGGCGGTGACGTGATCGTCCGGGCTGAGGGGCGCCCGGTCCGAACCCCTGGAGCGCTCGTCAGCGCGATGGGCGCCATCTCGCCGGGCGACGACGTCCGCCTCAGGCTGCTTCGAAGCGGCAAGGTTCTCCAGCGGACGGTCCGCACGGTCGCCGCGCCTGACGACGCGAAGCGCGCGATCATCGGCATCCGCGTCTCACAGGATGCGCGCATCCGCCTCCCGCGCAACGTGAAGATCGATCTCGGCGACGTCGGTGGCGCCTCGGCGGGGCTCCCGTTCGCGCTCGAGATCTACCAGCAGCTCGGCAAGGACGTCGACAAGGGTCTCCGCGTCGCCGCGACGGGTGAGATCGAGCTCGACGGGTCCGTCGCACCGGTCGGCGGGATCAAGCAGAAGACCGTGGGCGTCAGGCGCTCGGGCGCGGATGTTTTCCTCGTCCCGGCTGGGGAAAACGCGACCACCGCGCGCCGCTACGCAGGGACGTTGCGGATCGTGCCTGTGGAGAGTTTTCGACAGGCGTTGCGCGTTCTGCGAACGGTTGTTCAGAAATAGCCGCTTTGCACGTCTTTTGCCCGGATGGAAGACGCGCGCAGTTTGCGGGTAATTCCTCGCGCGAGGGGGTTACGCCCATCCACCCGCATGCCACAATGGCCGCTGTTCCTGGATGTCCCAGGATGCGGCGGCTACAGAGGGGATCCAGTGGGAAAGCGCTCCGTCTCGACGTGCGATGACTGCTACTTCCGTCAGGCGGGGCTCTGCGCGCTTCCCGGGAACACACCGTGTCCGACGTTCCGAGCGCCGAGCGTCGGCCGCCTCGCTCCCCCGCCCCACCCGCCGCTCGTCCTCCTCCGCAACGTCGCACACCCAACGCCGGTTGCACACGCCGTCAGCGTGTAGCTTGGCCGCGTGAGCGGGACAGGCCTTCCCCCCGGGGATCCGCCGTCGAGACGAGACGGGGGGATCCCCTGGAAGATCGTGCTCTGGGTCGCCGCCGCGCTCTACGCGGTCGTGTTCCTGCTGATGAACGACGACAAGCAAGAGGTCAGCTTCGTCTTCTTCACCGTCAGGACGCGCCTGATCTGGCTGATCCTGCTCAGCATGGCGCTCGGCGCCGCCCTCGCGACGTTCGGGCCGCGGTGGTGGCGCGGTCGGCGCAAGTAGGCCGACGGCGCCGCGTCAGTCGAGCAGCCCGGCGAGGATCCGGACGCCCTCCGCGATCCGGGCCGGAGGCTCGTACGAGAACGCGAGCCGCGCCGCACTCTCCCCTCCCGGGCCGGGGAAGAAGTCCGTCCCTCGAACGAACGTGACGCCCGCTTCCGTCGCGCGCTCGAGCAACGCGGCGGTGTCGACGCCCTCGCCGAAGTCGAGCCAGAGGAAGTAGCCGCCCTCGGGCCGACTCCAGGTCGCCCTCCCGTCGAGCTCCTGCTCGAGCGCCTCGAGCATCGCGTCCCGCTGCGCCCCGAGGATCCCACGCACGCGCTCGAGGTTCGGCTCGAACCCGCCGCGTACGAAGAGCTCGTGGACGATCGCCTGCGAGAGGAGCGGCGGCGAGATGTAGGTCGAGACGGCGCGATCGTCGTACGCCGCGCGCATCTCCTCGGGCACGACGAACCACCCGACCCGCAGGCCCGGCGCCACGGTCTTCGAGAAGGACGACGTGAACGTGACCCGCCCATTCGCGTCGAACCCGTGGATCGACCCCGGTGCCGTGCCCTCGTAGCGCACGAGACCGTACGGGTCGTCCTCCAGGACGTCGAGGTCGTGCGCGCGGGCCAGCTCGACGACACGGCGCCGGCCGGCATCGCCGAGCGTGCGGCCGCTCGGATTCTGAAACGTCGGGATCGTGTAGAGGAACGAGATGTCTCCGCCTCGCTCCAGCTCGACCTCGAGCGCCGCGGGATCGAGGCCCTCGTCGTCCATCGGCAGAGCGACGACCTCGGCGCCCAGGCCGCGCAGGACCTTGAGCGGCCGGTCGTACGTCGGCCCCTCGACGAGCACGCGGCCGGGCCGCCGCTCGAGCTGGACGGCCGCGTAGAACACGAACCCCTGCAGGCCGCCGGTCGTCAGGAACACCTGACCGGGGTCGACGCCGTGGCGCTCCGCCAGGAGCTCCCTGAGCGGCCCGTACCCGCCGCCCGTGCCATAGGAGAGGATCGTGCGCCCGTCCCGCTCGAGCGCCGCGCCGGCGCAGTCCGACAGAAGCGCCGGGTCGAGGCACTCCGGGGACGGCGCGCCGCGCGCGAAGGAGATCGGGGCCATCGCGTCGAGCCTACCGGGGTCGACCGGACCGACTGCTACCCTTCTGGGCACGGTCGACGCCCGTCGGCCCGTGAGATCCGCTTCGTTCGACTCCTTGTGGGCTCGAGTGTCGTAGGTCTCGAGCCAGATTCACCCAAAACACAGGAGTCACATGTCTCAGGAGACGTTTGCCGCGCTCGGAGTGAGCGCTGGCCTCGCCGCAGCCCTCGAGGCTCGCGGCATCACCGCCCCGTTCCAGATCCAGACGCGGGCGATCCCGCCCGCGCTCGCGGGCACGGACCTGCTCGCGAAATCCCCAACCGGGTCCGGCAAGACGCTTGCGTTCGCGATCCCGCTCGTCGAGCGGATGCCGCTCGACGACGCGCGGCCCGCCGCGCTCGTACTCGTGCCGACGCGCGAGCTCGCCCTCCAGGTGACCGAGGAGATCGCGTACCTCGCGAAAGCGCGCGGGATCCAGGTCGCACCGGTCTACGGCGGTGTCTCGCTTCGCCCGCAGGCCAACCTGGCCCGCGACGCGCACGTGGTCGTCGCTACGCCCGGACGCCTGCAGGACCTGCTCGACCGCCGTCTCCTCACGCTCGACGCGGTCGAGATGCTCGTCCTGGACGAGGCGGACCGAATGCTCGACATGGGCTTCAAGCCGCAGGTCGATCGAATTGTGAAGCGGCTGCCGCATGAACGCCAGACGATGTTCTTCTCGGCGACGCTCGACGGCGAGGTCGGCGAGCTGGCCAGGGCGTACACCCAGTCAGCGACACGGATCGAGGCAGGGCTCCCGAGCGAGCATTCCTCGGGCGAGATCGACCACCGCTTCGTCTCCGTCACGGCCGAGACGAAGGTCGAGAAGCTCATCGAGCTACTCGCCGCAGAGCGTGGGCTCGCCCTCGTCTTCGTCCGCACCAAGCGGGGCGCCGACCGGCTCGCCCGCAAGCTCGAGCAGCAGGGCGTCAAGGCCGTCGCGATGCACGGTGACCTGAACCAGTCGCAACGCCAACGCGCCCTGACGCGGTTCGAGAGCGGCAAGGTGAGCACGCTCATCGCGACCGACGTCGCCGCGCGCGGCCTCGACCTCGACGATGTCACCCACGTGATCAACTTCGATCCGCCCGAGGACGGCAAGGCCTACACCCACCGCGTCGGCCGTACAGGGCGTGCAGGCCGCTCCGGCACGGGCATCACGCTCGTGCTCCCGGACCAGCAGGCCGACATGAGCCGGGTGGCCAGGCTCAACGGCCAGCAGGAGACGTTCGCAAGCACGGGGATGAAGACGTCCGCGCCGCGGCTCGTCTACACGTCGCGCCGCCGCGGCGGCTGGGGATCGTCGACGACGCGTCGTCGGCCTTGAGCTGAGCGACGCGGTTGGCGAGGCGGCGAGCTAGCCGCCGATCCCGGTGCACTCCGAGGCGCTCTCGAGCGCCTCGGTGAGCGTCCCCTCGACGTCGAGCTCCTGTAGCCGGTTCGTCGCGTCGCGGATTCCGTCGAGCGCGGTCTGAGCCGCCGCGGCGATGTTGCCCGCCTGCACGGCGACATCCGTCGCGTCGTCGATCTCGCCGTCGACCTCGTTCTTCACCTCCTCGAAGGTCTCGCCGGCCTCCCGCGCCGCCGACTCCAGCTCGTTCGAGATCTCCTCGCCGCTCGGCACGTCCGGAGAGCCGAGCTCGCTGAGATCGTCGGCGAACGTCGACGCCGCCTCGGCGGCGTTGTCGATGGCGTCGATGATCTGCTCTCCGCTCGGAAGCCCTTCCCCGGCCAGCCCTTCGCCGGCGTTCGAGATGCTCGTCGTGAACGTCTGGAGCGCGTCGCAGAAGCCCGAGGCCCAGGTCGCGGGCTCGACGGCCTCTGCTTCGTCGCCGCCGTCGTCTCCGCCGCATCCCGCGGCAAGCGCCGCGAGGACGACCACCGCTGCGAGCGGAGCGAATCGCCTCATGCGAGGAATGTATCGTTGTGCGAGTACGCTGGCACGCACATGCAGAGCAGCCTGGCGCCCTCCGGCCCTGCGACGAGCTCATGCCATGAGCCCGGCGGGATCAGCGCCGCATCGCCCGCGGCGACGTCGCGCGTCTCACCGTCGATCTCGAGTCGCCCGCCACCGTGCGTGAGGAGGTAGATCTCCTCGGTCTGCGCGTGGTAGTGCCGCTGCGTCGCCTGCCCGGGGCCGAGCGTCGCCTCGGCAAGCGACTGGACCGGCGTGTGGTGAAGCTCGCGAATCGTCGACCCGTCCTTCGTCGTGAACGGCGTCGCCGCGGCGAGTGATCGCAGCTCCACACGACGATCCTAGTCGGCGTTTCGATCCTCGAGCATCCGCTCGATGCGCGCGAGCCGGGCCATGAGCTGCTCGCGATCGCCGACGTCGCTCTCACGTTCCTGCGCCCGCGACCTCGCGACGAAGACCGCGACCACGAGCGACGTCGTGATCGGAATCGCACTGACTCCGGCGAGCATGAGCACGCCCGCGACGACTCTGCCCCCACTGCTCTCCGGCACGACGTCGCCGTAGCCGACGGTCGTCACGGTCGAGATCGCCCACCACAGCGCGTCGCCGAGGGTGTTGATCCGCGGATCGACCGCCCACTCCACGAGCGCCGCGACCAGGGCAAGCGTGAACGCCAGGACCGCGACCATCCGAACCGCCCTGACGATCGTCAGCGTCTCGAGCCTGCGTTGCAGCCGCTCCTCGAGTGTCGCGCGCACCCGCCCGGATTCGCGCGCGACGCCCGACCCCCTCCCGGACGAGAGTCAGCCGAGGATTTTCGTCGCCTCGACCGCGGTGCGCCAGGCGCCCGCGACGATCCCGATGACGAGCGTGCGTCTCGCCCTTTAGGGTCGAGCCAGCTCGGCGGCCAGCTCGGCCGTCTCGGTGGGCGTGCGGCCGACACGGATGCCCTTGGCCTCGAGCGCCTGCTTCTTTGCCTCGGCCGTGCCGGACGAGCCCGAGATGATCGCGCCGGCGTGCCCCATCGTCTTCCCCGGCGGCGCGGTGAAGCCCGCGATGTAGGCGACCACCGGCTTCGTCATCTCCGCCTCGATGAAGGCCGCCGCCTTCTCCTCCTCGTCGCCTCCGATCTCGCCGACCATCACGACGTACTCCGTCTCCGGGTCGTCCTGGAAGAGCCGGAGGATGTCGACGAACGACGAGCCGACCACGGGGTCGCCGCCGATCCCCACGATGGTGGAGTTGCCGAGCCCCATCTGGGTCAGCTCGTGGCCGATCTGATAGGTCAGCGTCCCCGAGCGCGAGACGAGCCCGATGTTGCCGGCGGTGAAGATCTCGGCCGGGATGATCCCGACGTTCGCCTTGCCCGGCGAGAGCGCCCCCGGGCAGTTCGGGCCGATCATCGTCACCTCACGCGCCGAGATGTACGCGTGAAGGCGGAGCATCTCGTGGGCCGGGACGCCCTCGGTGATCGCGATCACCGTGTGGACGCCTGCGTCCACCGCCTCGTAGACCGCGTCCGCTGCGAACGGCGCCGGCACGAAGACCATCGCCGTGTTCGCGCCGTGCTCGGACACCGCCTCGGCAACCGTGTCGAGCACGGGCACGCCCTCGACGTCCTGGCCACCCTTGCCCGGCGTGACGCCCGCCACGAGCTGCGTTCCGTACTCGCGGTTTCGCAGGCCGTGGAACCGACCCTCGGACCCGGTGAGGCCCTGGACGACGAGTCGCGTCTCGGTGTCGACGAGGATCGCCATCAGAATCCCCTCACGGCCCGGATCGCGATCTTGTCGAGCGTCAGCCGCCCATCGGCGACGCGGTCGCCGAGCAGCCCCTCGACGCGTGCGGCGTCCTCTCCATCGCAGCCCGTCCGTTCGAGCCACGCGGCGAAGTCGATGCTGTGCGCGAAGAACCGCACGTCGTCGATCCCGAGTCCCGCCTCCTCGACGAAGCCGCGCCATTCGGCCTCGGTGTAGTTGCGCACGTGCGACGGGTCGCGCAGTGCCTCGGCCTCCTCGACGGCGTCACCCATGTGGAGGGTGTCGACGATGAGGACCCGGTCGCGGCTGACCCTGACCATCTCGCCAACGGCCGCGCGAACGTCGGCGAAGTGGTGGGCGGCGGTTCGACACGCCACTACGTCGAACGCGCCGTCCGCGAACGGCAGGGATTCGGCACGGCAGACCACGTCCGGTCGCATCCCCGGCGCAGGGTCGCAGCTGACGACCTCGACGCCCGCGTCGCGCAGCCGCCGTGCAACGTGGCCGCCGCCCGTCGCGACGTCGAGCGCCGTCGATGCGCCGTGCGCCCAGGCCACGAGCTGGTCGAGATCCTCGCCCTCGCGGTGGGCGTCCGAGTCGACGTACGCCTGCGCACGCTCGCTCCACGCGTCGGAGGTCACGCGGCAGCCTCCACAGCGGCCGTCGCGGCCTCGAGCATGGTGGGCGACACGCGCAGGTTGGACGGCGCAGCGTCCGCGAGGATCTGTCGGCCCTCCTCCGCGTTCGTCCCATCGAGCCTGACGACGATCGGGAGGTCGAGCGACATCTCTCCGAGCGCCTGCAGGATCCCGCGCGCGACCTCGTCGCAGCGCGTGATGCCGCCGAAGATGTTGAAGAAGATCGCCTTGACCTGCGGATCCTTCGTGATCACGGACAGCGCGTCGACGACTCCCTGGGCGTCGCCGCCGCCGCCGAGATCGCAGAAGTTCGCCGGCCGACCGCCCGCGAACGTCACCACGTCGACCGTCGACATCGTCAACCCGGCGCCGTTACCGAGGACGCCGACCTCGCCGTCGAGCTTGACGTACGTCACGTGCTTCTCGCGCGCCAGCGCCTCGAGCGGGTCAGCCGCCTCCCGATCGCGCATCTCGGCGATTTCCGGGTGGCGGAACAGCGCGTTGTCGTCGACCGTGAACTTCGAGTCGAGCGCCTTGACCTCACCCTCCGGCGTGACGATCAGCGGGTTGATCTCGCACAGCATCGCGTCGAAGCGGACGAACGCGTCGTGGAGCTTCCCGACGATGGCGGCGATCTGCTTCTGCTCCGAGGGTTCGGCGACACCCGCGCCGTGCACGAGCCGCCTTGCCTGCCACGGGTGGAAGCCTTCGAGCGCGTCGACGTGCAGCCGCACGAGCTTCTCGGGGGTCTCTTCGGCGACCTGCTCGATATCGATCCCGCCCTCCGTCGTGAACATGTAGAGCGCCTGCTTCACGCCGCGGTCGAAGGTGAGCGAGAGGTAGTACTCCTTCGCGATGTCGGAGGCCCTCTCGACCCAGAGCTTCCGCACGACGTGGCCGCGAATGTCGAGCCCGAGGATCTCCTTGGCCCGCTCCTCGGCCTCGTGGGCGTTGGCGGCGAGCTTGATGCCGCCGGCCTTTCCGCGCCCTCCCGTCAGCACCTGTGCCTTGACGACCACAGGCCCGCCGAGCACTTCGGCCGCCTGACGGGCCTCGCCGGGGGTCGTTGCGAGCCGCCCGTCGGACACCGGGATCCCGACGCGCCGGAACAGCTCCTTCCCCTGGTACTCGTAGAGGTCCACGCCGCGCGGGAGGCTACCGGAACGGTGTGCGAGCATTCCCCGATGCCGACCGCGCGCCTTCTCCTCCCCATGCTGCTCGGCGCCGGGCTGCTCTCGGGATGCGGATCGAGCGACGAGCCTGTGCCGCTGCCGACACGAGCTGCGCCGCAGCGCGTCGAGCTCGGATGGGAGGAGCGCTTCCCCGAGAAAGGCCCCGCGCTCGTCTTCCGCGCGCAGACGTTCGAGGTCACGACCGACGGCTGGACGGCGGAGATCGAGGTCGAGAACCGCACCACGGTGCCCTGGCGGGTAGGCGGCGCCGCGGAGGACGTCACGTCCCAGTTCGGCGTGATGCTCTTTCCGAGCGGCTCGATCGACGAAGTCGAGGAGCGCAGCCAGGACGGCCAGTTGCCCGGCTTGCGCGCGGCGCGCCGGTTCGATCCGCCGCTCCCCGCGAGGCTCGCTCCCGGCGAGAGCTGGCGTGGCACGATCGGGGCGCGCGGGCCGCTCGCGGGCAGCCTCTATCTGCGGCTCGTCTACGGCCCCTTCGTTGCCGTGGGGGATCCTCCCGAGGGAATGCAGCCTGGCTTCTCGTGGATCACCGACCACGCACACCGCCTGAAGAGTTGAGCTCCGGCGCCCTGAACGGTCTAGCCTGCAGTCGGAAGGGTCACAAACCACCGTCCAACGACCGGGAGGAGCGGAAATGAGCGGTCGAGTCGTGCACTTCGAGGTCCCCTACGACGACGCCGATCGAGCGCGAAGCTTCTACGGCGACGTCTTCGGGTGGCAGATCCAGCCGATCCCCGAGATGAGCTACGACATCGCCTCGACAGGCCCGGTCACGGACCAGGGCATGCCAAGCGAGCCGGGCTACGTCAGCGGTGGACTGACTCAGCGCGGCGAGCCCGTCAGCCGGCCCGTGATCACGATCCAGGTCGACGACATCGACGCGACGCATCGAGAAGGTGAGTGCGAGTGGCGGGACGGCCGTGGGCGAGAAGCTCCAGGTCGGCGACATGGGGTTCGCTGCCTACTTCAACGACAGCGAGGGCAACCTCATGGGCCTCTGGCAGAACGCCGGTCAGCAGTAGTCGCCGCAAGAGGCCGGCCCGCAGTAGCCGGATATTCGCGTCGGCGTAAGGAGGCGCGCCTTTCCGGTCGTGCGTCGGCGTCCCGCTACACGGGAATTGCCTGGGCGGCCGTGAGCACGAGCAGAGCGGCGAGCGCCGCGCCGATCGCAAGCTCGCAGACGCGATTCATCGGCGTGCTCCCGACATCGATCGATTCCTCGGGATCGACGCCCGACCCCGTGATCCCCCGTTCGAGGGCCAGGCTTGCGTGTCGCGCCGTCAACTCGCTCGCCTGGAGCTGCCTGTACGCCATCAGCCCGGTTGATGGGCGATATCCCCGAGCAGGCGCTCGAGCGCCGGCTCGATCCCGAGCGCGTCGGCGAACGCCCGGTACTCGGCCGCCAGCCGCGCCCGGTCACGGTCCGGGCGCTCGGTCCGTGTCGCCCGCAGGAGCACGTTCTTCGGCGTGTGCTCGAGCGCGACGAACTCGACAACCTGGACGTCGTACCCGGCGAGCTCGAGCAGGCGGGCGCGTGCTGCATCCGTCACCTCCGCGACGAAGCGCTCCCGAAGCGTTCCGTACCGGAGGAGCGGCCGCAGGACCTCGTTCTCGAGCTGCCCGAGAAGCTCGTGCTGGCAGCACGGGACGGCGAGAATCACACGCGCGCTCGCGCGGACTGCGCGGTCGAGCGTCGCGTCGGTCGCAGTGTCACAGGCGTGCAGGCTGACCACGAGGTCGACGCCGCGAAGATCGGCTTCGACGATGTCCCCGACCTCGAACCGGAGGCCGTCCGCGCCGAGCCGCCGTGCCAGCTCCTCGCACTCTGCGACGACGTCGGCCTTGACATCGAGGCCGAGCATCTCGACGTCGCGGGCGTGGACACGCGTGAGGAGGTCGTGAAGCGCGAAGGTGAGATAGGCGCGCCCCGATCCGTAGTCGACGACCCGCAGGCGGCCCTCCGGCAACGCGGGAACGATGTCGTCGACGAGCTCGACGAACCGATTGACCTGGCGGAACTTCGAGCGGCGCTGCGCGCGGACCCGGCCGTCGGCGGTCTGGACTCCCAACGCGACGAGGAACGGCACCGGCTCGCCCTCGGACAGGATGTGTCGCTTCGTGCGATCGTGCGCGCCCGTCGCGCGAGGTCGCGTCGGCGGGCGACGGAGGAGACGCGGCTCTCCGCGCCCGGCGAGGACCTGCCAGTCGGCCTCGGGCTCGTGGAGGAGAGCCTGGTCGAACGTCCCGCCGATCGACTCGCGGAGCAGCGCCACGAGCTCGGCGCCGTCGAGGTTCTCGTCCGTCGTGCGGCGCTCGTAGTGGCGACGCACACGCCAGCGAGAGCCCGAGCGCAGCTCGACGGGATCGACGGTGATCCGTCGCGGGTGCTCCGGATCCGCCGCGCGTGGCTTGCTCAGCGTCGCGCCGGTCAAGGCCCGATCGAGGACGAGCTGCTCGACAAGCTCGACGACGTTCACTGAGAGGCGGCGACGACACAGACGAGCTGACCGCTCGTGACAGAAGTGCCGACGCTGACGGCAACGTCTCGAACGACCCCGACGCGTGGCGCGACGATCTCGTTCTCCATCTTCATCGCCTCGACGACGCACAGCAGCTGACCGGCCGCTACAGCGTCGCCGTCGGCGACGGCCACCTTGAGCACCGTGCCCTGCATGGGGCTGACGACCGCACCGTCCCCTGCCACGGCGCCGCCCGACGCCGCTCGTTCGAGACGACGCCGCGCGAGGTCGGCCCACGGAGGCTCGCTGACATGGAGTCGAACGTCGTACGAGCGCCCGTCCACCTCGACTCCTACCAGCCGTGGAACCGTGGCGAGCGCTCCGTCCGACGCTGTTGCGACACTTGTTGCCTCATGAGAGAACGACTGCTCGAGCTCCTGCGCTCGCTCCGCGAGCTCCTTCGATTCGACCACGCCTGCGCACGTCTCGCCTTGGACGAAGCACGGGTGCTCCAGCAGCGCGCGGTGGAATCCGAGCAGCGTCGCGGTCCCTTCGATGCGGAACTCGGCAAGCGCGCGAAGCATCCGCGCGATCGTCCGCTCGCGGTCGACGTCGTGGACGATCAGCTTGGCGATCATCGGGTCGTAGAGGTCGCTGATCTCGTCCCCTGCCTCGATACCGGAGTCGACTCGAACCCCCGGCCCCGCCGGCTCGCGATACGCGGTGATCCGGCCAGGTGTCGGAAGGAACCCACGCGAGACGTCCTCCGCATTGATCCGGCACTCGATGGCGTGCCCTCGGAGGGTGACGTCGGCCTGCGCAACGGAGAGCGGCTCACCGGCCGCGACGAGAACCTGCTCTCTGATCAGGTCGAGCCCGGTGACGAGCTCGGTGACAGTGTGCTCGACCTGGATCCGGGTGTTCATCTCCATGAAGAAGTACTCGCCGTCGCGGGTGAGCAGGCCTTCGATCGTCCCGGCCGAGCGATACCCTGCCGCCCGCGCAGCCTCAACGGCGATCTGGCCGATGCGCGCGCGAAGCGCCGCATCCACGGCGGGCGAAGGCGTCTCCTCGACGAGCTTCTGGTGTCGCCGCTGGATGGTGCAGTCGCGCTCGCCGAGGTGGATCACGTTTCCGTGACCGTCGGCGAGCACCTGAATCTCGACGTGCCGGGGATCCTCGATGAAGCGCTCGACGTAGACCCGCGCGTCGGCGAAGTACTTCTCGCCTTGCCGCGTCGCAGCCTCGAACGCGCGCTCGGCGTCGCCGGGCGCCAGGACGATCTCCATCCCCTTGCCCCCGCCTCCCGCCGCGGCTTTGATGATCAGCGGATAGCCGATCTCGGCGCCGAGTGCGACGACCTCGGCGGCGCTCGCCACGGGATCGACCGCGCCGGGGATGATCGGCACGCCTGCAGCGCGCATCGCCGCGCGCGCAGCCGTCTTCGAGCCCATCAGCTCGATCGCCTCGGGCGGTGGCCCGATCCAGGTCAAGCCCGCGTCGCCGACGAGCCGCGCAAACGCGGCGTTCTCGGCGAGGAATCCGTATCCGGGGTGAATCGCCTCTACTCCCGCCCGCAGCGCGGTCTCGACCAGCACCTCGCCGCGCAGATAGCTCTCCGCCGCCGGCCCCGGGCCGATGCGATACGCCTCATCGGCGGCCCGCACGTGCGCGCGCCCCCGGTCCGCATCCGAGTACACCGCGACGCACCCGATTCCCAGCTCACGCAGGGTGCGGAACACCCGAACCGCAATCTCACCCCGGTTCGCAACCAGCACCTTCGAGAAAGGAGGCATTCGACGCGTATTCTCCCCGAACCGTGACGCTGCCCGACCAGTTGACGCTCGCCCGGGCGTTGGCGGTGCCGGTCGTGGTCGTGCTGTTCGCCTGGGATTTCCCGAACCACGCGTACTGGGCGACCGCGGTCTTCGTCGTCGCGATGGCGACCGATCAGATCGACGGCTGGCTGGCGCGCCGGTGGAACCAGACCTCGGCGTTCGGCTCGCTGCTCGATCCGATCGCGGACAAGGTGCTCGTGCTGGCAGCGCTCGTGATGCTGATCGGCGAAGGCGTCGCGCCGGCGTGGATGGTCGCTGCGATCGTCGCCCGCGAGATCGCGGTTTCCGGGCTGCGCCTCGCGGCAATCGAGCGCGGCGTCGTCATGGGAGCGCGCGACCTCGGAAAGCTGAAGACGTGGGCGCAGACTGCGGCCGCGACGATCGCCGGGCTCGAGGCGGCCGGCGCGTGGAACGCGGACCTGGCCTGGCCTGCGTTGCTCGTCGCGACGGTGCTGACGTGGATCAGCGGGCTCGACTACGCACGGGTGGCGCCGCGGGTGCTGCGCGGCGAGCGTGCGGCGTCGTAGGACGCCCGAGCTCGGCGTCGTGGGGTCTCAACTGGACGTCGTAGTCCTCAACCCTGCGTCGTCGGCGCGCGGCGCAGCGTGGGCGGCGGCAGCGGCACCGCGTCATGAGCCCTCGGCGCAGCCTCGGTGGTAGGCGGCTCGGCGAGGGTCGCAGCCCCCGAAATCGCGTCCACGAAGGCCGGCGCGCCACCACGCGCTCCGCCCCGGCCCTCGATCGGGCACGAGCTCGAGGCCGGCGCGCTCCACCGCAGCGCGTGCGGCGACGGCTGCCCGGCCGTCGGGATCGTCGGCGAGCAGGAGGTCCACGACCGCGAGGCTACGCGAGCGTGAGCAGTCGCGTGGCGGTCGCCTTGAACGACGCCACGACGACCTCCCCCTCGCGGAGCGCTAGCCGGTCAACCGACGACGTCGAGATCTCTGCGACGAGAGGGCCAACGCGAACGCGGGCCCTGTTGCCGAGCCGCACGACGGACCCGATCGGCGCGCGCAGGTGATTGACGGCCGAGTCCTCGCTCTGTACTCGAGCGACCGAGACGTCCCATGGGTGGAGCGCAACCGCGACTCGCCCGACCCCCTCGTCGGTCGACCACACCGAGCCGCCGGTGTCGAGGCTCACCTCTGTCAGGCCGTTCGATCCGCGCGAGGCGACGCCGCGGAGCAGCGTCGCGCCGGTGAAGCTCGCGACGAACGGATCGGCCGGCGAGGCAACGAGGTCGCCGGGAAGGCCGAGCTGCCGAAGCTCTCCGTCGACGAGCACGCCGACCTGGTCGGCCAACGCTGCAGCATCCTCGAAGTCATGAGTCACGAGGATCGTTGGCAGGCTCACCGAAGCGAGGAGGTCGCGGAGCTCGCTGCGAACCGCGTCTTTCGTATGCGCATCGAGTGCGGCGAGCGGCTCGTCGAGCAGGAGCACGCCCGGGTCGCGGGCGATTGCCCGGGCGAGTGCGACGCGCTGACGCTCTCCACCTGAGATGCTCCCCGGCGCCGCAGTTCGCGAGGTGTCCGATATGGAGCCGCTCGAGGAGCTCAGGGACGCGCTCGGGCCGGCGGGCGCCGTAGCGCACGTTGGCGGAGACACTCATGTGCGGGAAGAGCGCATACTCCTGGAACACCAGCCCGACCGAGCGTCGCTCCGGAGGCAGGTCGAAGCCCCGGGCGGTGTCGAGCCACACCTCGTCGCCGAGAGTGACCGCGCCGCGCTCCGGCCGAAGGAGTCCTGCCACGACTCGAAGCACGGTCGATTTGCCGGCGCCCGAGGGGCCGACGAGAGCCAGCGTCCCCGCCGGCGCCTCGAGGGTCAGCTCGAGGCGGAACCGGCGTAGAGGATGGGAGAGGTCGACGTGGAGCGACGCCATGGGAATCGCAGCTTGGCGAGGAGGAGCAGTGCGGCGCTCACAGCGACGAGCGCCGCTCCGATAGCGAGGGCCGTGTCGAAGTCGACGTCGAACTGCTCGTAGACCGCGAGCGAGAGCGTCTGCGTGACGCCCTGCAGTGACCCCGCGAACATGATCGTCGCGCCGAACTCTCCGAGACCGCGTGCGAACGACAGCGCAGCGCCTGCGCCCAGCCCGCCGCCCGCGAGCGGCAGCGCGATCCTTCCGAACGTCCTGGCCGGGCCGGCGCCGAGCGTGCGCGATGCAGCCGTGAGAGTCGGGTCGACCGCCTCGAAAGCCGCGATCGCGGTGCGTAGGTAGAACGGCCCTGCGACGAACGCAACCGCAAGAACCACCGCGAGCTTCGTGAAGGCGACCTGGATGCCGAGCACCGAGAGCGTCTCGCCGAGGAGCCCGAGCCGACCGAACGCCGCGAGTAGCCCGATCCCGGCGACGGCCGGCGGAAGGACGAGCGGGAGCTCGACGAGCGTGATCAGGACCGCGCGGCCGGTGAACCGACGCGATGCAATGAAGTACGCGGCCGGCGTCCCGACGAGGAGAATCGCGGCCTGCGCGACGAGCGTGGTTTCGAGCGTGACGACTATCGCGTCACGGGCGACGTCCGAGCCGAGCGCCGCGACGAGCTCGGACGGCGGGATCCGGAGGAAGATCGAGGCGATCGGGAGGACGAGGAATGCCAGGGCGAGCGCCGTGGCCGTCCATAGCAGGACGCCGAAGAGGCGGGTCATTCCGGAAGGCCGAAGCCGGCCGCGCGAAGTGCGCGCCGCCCGTCTGGCCCGAGCAGCGCGATCATGAACGCCTGCGCCGCCTCGAGATCGCGCGGCTTCGCTGCGATCGCCGCCTCGTACACAACGTTGGGCTGCGCCCTGGCCGGGAACCGGATCACGCGAACCTTCGATGCGACGGGACGGACGTCGGTCGCATAGACGAAACCCGCATCGGCTTCGCCGAGGGCGACCTTGCCGACGATCCCCTTGACGTCCGGCTCGAGGCTCACGGTCTTGCGCAGGACTCGGAGGAGCGAGAGGCGCTTCAGCACCTCACGCGTGTAGAGACCGATCGGCACCTTCGGCCCCGCGACCACGAGCCTCAGCTTCGGGCGCATCGCGAGGTCGGCAACCTTTGTGATCCCCGCGGGGTTGCCACGCGGGACGATCAGCACGAGGCTGTTCGTCGCGAACGCTATCGGCCCGCGAACAAGCCCTTCGGCAAAGAGCGCACGCGTGTATTGCGGGCTCGCTGAGAGGAACACGTCGAACGGGAAGCCCTGACGCGCCTGCTGGGCGAGCTGGTTCGATCCGCCGAAGGAGGCTCTCGCCGTCTCGTCGATGCGCGGCAGCACCTCGGTGAGCGAGGCAGCGGCGAGGACGGTCGCCGGGCCTTCCGTCGGGCGCGCGTGGACCGATCCCGCCACGACGGCGGCGCTGAAGACGAGAGCGACGAGCGCGACGAGTCGCCTCACCGCTCCACCATCACGCTCGTCGACTTGACGACGCCCGCCGCGCTCGATCCCGGCTCGAGCCCGAGCTCCTCTGCGGACTCGCGGGTGATGATCGCGACCACACGTGCCGGTTCGGTCACGTCGATCTCGACGCGTGCCAGCAGGCCGTCCACCTCGACAGAGCGGACGACGCCGCGAAACCGGTTGCGGGCGGAGAGCCCGTCGTCGGTCAGCGGGCCGCGCAGGCGCACGATCTCTGACGCCGGCACGACGCGCCGGTTGGCGCTGTCTCGCTCGACGCGGATCCTCCCGTCCCGATCCCAGCGGCGCAATGTGTCGAGGCTGATGCCGAGCGCGTGCGCCGCATCGGCGGCCGGGAACGATTGCCTAGGCATTACCTAGTCATACCACACCACGAGCGACCGCCTCTCGTGTCGGACCTCCAGACGGACAGCTGCTTCCTGATCTCGTGCCAGTCGACCAAGCCTCGACGGCCTGTCCTCCCGCGCCGGCGGCGCTCCAACACCACCAATGCCTGGACTTGCTTATACGTAGAATGAGATCTGCTAATTTCTAGCTCTCCGATGGACAAACCCGATTTAGGAGGAAGCACCGCATGCGACGAACGACAGTGATGCTGCTCGCGCTCTCCCTCGTGTCCCTGGCGGTGGCGGCGTCGGCGGCGGCCCGCTCGAACGACACGAAGCTCAGCCTCGTCGGCTACGCCGTCCCCCGCGAGGCGCTCGGCGCCGTCATCAAGGCCTGGCAGCAGACGCCGGACGGGCGTGACGTCAGCTTCACGCAGTCGTACGGCGCATCCGGAGACCAGGCACGCGCGGTCGCGGCGGGGTTGAAGGCGGACGTCGTCCAGCTGTCGACCGGCCTCGACATCGACCTGCTCGTCAAGGCCGGGCTCGTCGACTCCAAGTGGAACCGCCAGTCGGCCAAGGGCATCGCGACGAACTCGATCGTCGTGTTCGCCGTTCGCGACGGGAACCCGAAGAAGATCAAGAACTGGAGCGACCTCCTGAAGCCCGGCGTCGGCATCGTGACGCCGAACCCGCTCTCGTCGGGCGCCGCGAAGTGGAACGTCATGGCCGCGTACGGCGCGCAGCGTCGGCTCGGCAAGTCGGACCGGCAGGCGACGGCGTTCGTCGAGCGGCTGTTCGGGAACGTCGTCTCGCTCGACACCTCGGGCCGCAACGCGACGAATGCGTTCATCGCCGGCCGCGGCGACGTCTTCATCACGTACGAGAACGAAGCGCGCCTGGCGAAGCTCCAGTACGTCATCCCACGCCAGACGCTGCTCATCGAGGCGCCGATCGCCGTCATCAAGACGAGCGAGAGCCGCGACGTCGCGAACACGTTCATCCGGTTCACGAAGACCGCGCAGGCCCAGCGGATCTTCGCCCAGTTCGGCTTCCGCCCAACCGTGGCGTCCGTCTACAAGGAGTTCGAGAAGCAGTACCCGCGCCGGCCCGGCATCTTCAAGATCGACGACAAGTACATCGGAGGCTGGAGCGCCGTCGACAAGAAGTGGTTCGACCCGGACAAGGGCATCTGGGTCGGTATCGCCAGGCGGACGGGCGTCGGCACGTAGGTGTCCAGCACCGAGGTCATCGGCCACGTCCGGCCGCGACGTGCACCGAGGGAGAGGGCCACGGCCCTCTCCCTCGGCTTCATCGTCGCGTTCCTCTCGATCGTGGTCGCGCTGCCGATGGCGGCGCTCATCTGGGAGTCGACGAAGGAAGGGTCGACAGGGTTCTGGGAGGTCGTGTCGAGCCCACAGGCGGTCGCCGCGCTGAAGCTGAGCTTCGGCGCGTCGTTCGTGATCGCGGTGATCAACGGCGTCGTCGGCACGCTGATCGCCTGGGTGCTGGTCCGCGACGATTTCCGGGGGAAGAGCACCGTCAACGCGATCATCGACCTCCCCTTCGCGCTGCCGACGATCGTCGCGGGGCTCGTGCTCCTCGCGCTCTACGGCCCGACGTCGCCGATCGGCGTCGACGTCGCGTTCTCGCGGACGGCCGTCGTCCTGGCGCTGCTGTTCGTGACCCTGCCGTTCGTCGTGCGGACGGTCCAGCCCGTGCTCCTCGAGCTCGACACGGAGATGGAGCAGGCCGCCCGCTCCCTCGGGGCCTCCGAGGCGACCGTCTTCCGGCGGATCGTGATCCCCAACATCCTGCCCGGCATCCTCTCGGGCGTCGCTCTCGCATTCGCACGCGCCGTCGGCGAGATCGGCTCGCTCGTGATCATCTCCGGCAGCCTGCCGTTCGACACCGAGGTCGCCTCCGTCTACATCCTCTCCCGGGTCGAGAGCGGCGACCAAGCCGGCGCGGCAGCGATCGCCGTGGTCCTGCTCGTCTCGTCCTTCCTCGTGATCCTCGGAATCGGCGTGGTCAGGCGGCTGGCGACCCGCCACGACGACGCGCGGGCGAGTGCATGAGAACGGAGACCCTCGGCGTCCGCGTCCGGAGGCACGCGCTGCGCTGGACGGCTCTCCTCTATCTCCTCGCGGTCCTCATCGGCCCGCTCGCGATGGTCTTCTGGCGGACGTTCGAGAACGGCTACGACGCGGCGTGGGACGCGCTGACGACGCCCGAGACGCTGCACGCGTTCAAGCTGACGCTCCTCATCGCCGCGATCGCCGTGCCGCTCAACACCGTGTTCGGGGTGGTCTGCGCGCTCGCGATCGTGCGTCGCGACTTCCCGGGCAAGGGGTTCCTGAACGCCTTCGTCGATCTGCCCCTCGCCCTCTCCCCCGTCGTCGTGGGCCTTTCGCTGTTCCTGCTCTACGGCCGTGAGGGATGGTTCGGCGGCTGGCTCGAGGACAACGACGTCCAGGTGCTGTTCGCGCTCCCGGCGATGGTGCTGGCGACGGTCTTCGTATCGCTCCCGTTCGTCTGCCGCGAGGTCGTGCCGACGCTGCGCGAGATCGGCGACGAGCAGGAGCAGGCGGCCCGCACGCTCGGCGCCAATGGCTGGCAGACCCTCCGGCGCATCACGCTGCCCGCGATTCGTTGGGCCGTGATCTACGGCGTCGTCTTGACGACCGCGCGCTGCCTCGGCGAGTACGGGGCCGTGGCGGTCGTGTCCGGGCGCATCCAGGGCCAGACGGAGACGGCGACGCTCCGTGTCGAGGAGCGCTACGACAGCTTCGACGTCCAGGGGGCGTACGCGATCTCGCTCGTCCTCGCCCTGCTGGCCGTCCTCGTCCTCGTCGCGATGACCGTGATCAAGCCCAAGGAGAGCACCAGCTGATGTCGATCGTGATCCGCAACGTGTCGAAGCGATTCGGCGACTTCGTCGCCCTGGACGACGTCTCGCTGGAGGTCGAAGGCGGGTCGCTGACTGCCCTACTGGGACCGAGCGGGTCGGGGAAGTCGACGCTCCTGCGGATCATCGCCGGTCTCGAGTGGCCCGACCTCGGGGAGGTCGAGCTGTCGGGCGAGGATGCCACCGCCCTCACCCCGCAGAAGCGAAACGTCGGCTTCGTGTTCCAGCACTACGCCGCCTTCAAGCACATGACCGTGCGCGACAACGTCGCCTTCGGCCTGAAGGTGCGGAAACGACCGAGGGCGGAGATCCGCGAGCGCGTGGACGAGCTCCTGCGACTCGTGCAGCTCGAGGCTTTTGGTCACCGTTACCCCGCACAGCTCTCCGGAGGCCAGCGCCAGCGGATGGCGCTCGCCCGGGCGCTCGCTCCCGAGCCGCAGGTGCTCCTCCTCGACGAGCCGTTCGGCGCTCTCGACGCGCGGGTTCGCGCCGAGCTGCGCGAGTGGCTGCGCCGCCTCCACGACGAGGTGCACGTGACGACGATCTTCGTGACGCACGACCAGGCCGAGGCAATGGACGTCGCGAGCCAGATCGCGGTCATGAACCACGCGAGGATCGAGCAGGTCGGCAGCCCCACCGAGCTCTACGACAACCCGGCGACAGAGTTCGTGATGCGGTTCGTCGGAGACGCGAACAGGCTCGGCAACGGCTGGGTGCGACCGCACGAGCTCGATCTCACGAGCGTCCCGGGCGACGGCGCGGTCGAAGCGATGATCGACCGGATCACGACCTACGGGTTCGACGCGCGGATCGAGCTAACACCTGACGAGGGCGACCCGCTGATGGTCCAGCTGACGCGTGACCGGCTCGAGCTGCTCGAGCTCGAGGAAGGTCAGATCGTCTGGGTGCGAGCCGCGCGCGAGCGCACGTTCGCGTGAGGGACGTGGCCTCTGGCCGCGTACCACTCGCAGCGCACTCCGGTTGGGACGCGGCTGAAGCCACGTCCCGTGGCGACACCGCTAGATCTCGTCGCGCGAACGCGCGACGAGATCATCGAGCGTCGTCTGCTCGAGGACGCCGCGCATCGCGGAGCGCAGATCGAGCCAGAGCGGCTGGAGCCCCGCGGCGGCTCCGACGTACTCCACGTCTTCGGGACGCGTGCCGCGCACGGTCGCGATCGGCCCCTCGACCGCCCGGATGACGTCGGCGACGCTGATCTCCCCCGGAGGGCGCGCGAGCGCGTAGCCACCCTCCACCCCACGCTGACTCGCGACGAGCTCCGCGTGCCGCAGCTCGACGAGGATGCTCTCGAGGAACTTCCGGGGGATCGCCTGGGCGGACGAGAGCTGCTCGCCTTTCACGAGCCCGCCGGCGGCGGCCAGCTCGAGCATCGCCCGGAGGGCGTAGTCGACCTTCGCCGAGACGCGCACGCGAGAACCGTACGCGACGCGTGGCGACGGCTAGCGGCGGTCGTCGATGCGCTTCGCCTTGCCCTGCGAGCGCTCAAGCGTTGCCGGCGCGACGACGTCGACCTCGATCGTCACTCCGACGGTCACACGCCGAACGGTCTCCCGCACTCGATCGAGCTGCAGGTCGCGCAGCGCTTCGACGTCGAGGTCCGTCACGCCACTCCACTCTGGACGTACGGAGCGGGTGGAACAAGGGCGATGGTGCCGGTGCCGCCGCCTCACCGCGATTCCTTACGCTCGCGCGATGGACGTCGAGAGGGTCGAGGACGCGGAGACGTTCGTCGAGCGGGCGCGCGACCTGCTCCTGGTGGACGAAGCTCGCCACAACCTCGCGTTCGGGATTCTCTCCACCGCCCGGGCCCATCCCGACCTGTACCCCGACGTGCGGGGCTGGGTCGTTCGCGACGAGGATGCGGTGGTCGGTGCGGCGCTCCGCACGCCGCCGTACAACCTCGTCGTCGTGCGCCCGACCGACGAGCGCGCGCTGAGCGTGCTCGCCGACGCGATCGGCGACGAGCTCCCAGGCGTGGTCGGGGCCGTTCCCGAAGTCGACACGTTCGCCGACGCATGGTCGTCGCGCCACGAGGTGACGGTCGCCACGCACTTCGAGCAGGGGGTCTATGCGCTTCGGGGCGTGAACCCGCCGCGCGAGGTGGCCGGCAACATGCGGCTCGCCGACGCCGGCGACCGCGCGCTCCTCCTCGAGTGGGTGGACGCTTTCGCGAAGGAGGTGCTGCGCGAAGGCCCCGATGCCGACCCCGAGCGCCACGAGCGATCGGTCGATGCACGGCTGGGCGGCGGGGAAGCGGGTTTCGCGCTCTGGTACGCCGAGGGCCGTTCCGTCTCGCTCGTGGGCTTCGGCGGCCCGACGCCGAACGGGATCCGGATCGGGCCGGTCTACACGCCGCCCGAGCTCCGCGGTCGGGGCTACGCCAGCGCCCTGACGGCGCAGGTCTCGCAGCTTCAGCTCGACCGCGGGAAACGGTTCTGCTTCCTCTACACCGACCTCGCCAACCCGACGTCGAACGCGATCTACATGCGTATCGGCTACGAGCGCGTCTGCGACTCGCGCGAGCTCGCGTTCACGCCGGGCTGACCGCAGCGGGCTTTACAGCGGGATGTTCCCGTGCTTGCGCTTCGGCGCGGGCTCTCGCTTGGTGAGCGTCGCCTCGAGGGCCCGCACGAGGTACGGCCGCGTGCGCCGCGGCTCGATCACGTCGTCGACGTACCCGCGCTCCGCCGCCGAGTACGGGTTCGCGAAGCGCTCCTTGTAGTCCGCGATGAGCTCTGCCCGCCGCGCCTCGGGGTCGTCGACGCCCTCGAGCTCCTTCCGGAACACGATGTTCACGGCGCCGTCCGGCCCCATCACGGCGACCTCCGCCGTCGGCCACGCGACGTTGACGTCCGCGCGGATGTGCTTGGAGCTCATGACGTCGTACGCCCCGCCGTACGCCTTGCGGGTGATGACGGTCAGCTTGGGCACGGTCGCCTCGGCGTATGCGTACAAGAGCTTGGCGCCGTGGCGGATGATCCCGCCCCACTCCTGCGACGTGCCCGGTAGGAAGCCAGGGACGTCGACGAAGGTCAGCAACGGGACGTTGAACGCGTCACACGTGCGGACGAATCGGGCGGCCTTGACCGACGCGTCGATGTCCAGCACCCCCGCGAGTGCCGCCGGCTGGTTGCCGACGACGCCGATCGCGTGCCCGCCGAGCCGGGCGAACCCGCAGACGATGTTCTCCGCGTACGACGGGGAGATCTCGAGGAACGCTCGGTCGTCCACGACCGATTCGACGACGCGTTTGATGTCATAGGGCTTGTTGGGCGAGTCGGGGATCAGCGTGTCGAGCTCCGGCGACTCGCGATCGACGGGGTCTGTCGGCGGTGCGTACGGCGCCGTCTCGAGGTTGTTCTGGGGGAGGAACGTCAGGATGTAGCGGGCGTCCTCGATGCACGCCTGCTCGTCCGGGGCGACGAGGTGCGCGACTCCCGACCTCGTGGCGTGGGCGGAGGCGCCGCCGAGGTCCTCGAAGCTGACGTCCTCGCCGGTCACCGTCTTCACGACGTCGGGGCCGGTGATGAACATGTACGACGACCCCTCGGTCATCAGCACGAAATCGGTGATCGCCGGCGAGTAGACGGCGCCACCTGCGCAGGGCCCCATGATCAACGAGATCTGCGGAACGACCCCCGAGGCCTGGACGTTCCGCCAGAAGATCTCGGCGTAGCCCGCGAGCGAGACGACCCCTTCCTGGATCCGGGCGCCGCCCGAGTCGTTGATCCCCACGACGGGGCACCCGACCTTGACCGCCATGTCCATCACCTTGCAGACCTTTTCGGCAAACACCTCGGAAAGCGACCCGCCAAAGACCGTGAAGTCCTGGCTGAAGACGCAGACCGGACGGCCGAAGATCGTCCCGTAGCCGGTCACCACGGCGTCGCCCCACGGTCGATTCTCGCGCATCGCGAACTCCACCTCGCGGTGGCGCACGAAGCGATCGAGCTCCACGAACGAGCCCGGATCGAGCAGCAGGTCGACCCGCTCGCGGGCGAGGAGCTTGCCGCGCTCGTGCTGCCGCGCGACGGCCTTCCCGGACCCCGCATGTTCCGCGGCCTCGCTCAGCTCCCGCAGCCAGGCGAGCTTCGCCTCGGTGGTGTCGTGGCGTGTCGACACGTCGGCGAGCCTAGACCAGAGCGCCGACGGGATCGACGGCAAACAGACGCCACTCCCCCGGTATCCCCTTCAGCGCGACCTCTCCGCGTTCCGTGAACCGGATCCCCGAGCCGGCTACGAGGTCCTTTACCGTGCTCGAGACGACAACCTCGCCGGCCGCGGCGTTCGAGGCGACCCGCGCCCCGATGTGGACTGCGATGCCGCCCATCTTGCCGTCGACGATCTCGCACTCGCCCGCGTGAAGGCCGGCGCGGATCTCCAGGCCGAGATCTCGAACGGACTCCGTGATCGCGCACGCGCAACGGATCGCGCGCGCCGGGCCGTCGAACGCGGCGAAGAACCCGTCGCCAGCCGTGTCGAGCTCTCTCCCCCGAAAACGGCCGAGCTGCCGGCGAATGAGAGCGTGGTGGGCTTCGAGAGCCTCGCGCCAACGCGCGTCGCCGAGCTCGATCGCCCTCGCGGTAGACCCGACGATGTCCGTGAAGAGGATCGTTGCGAGCACACGGTCGGGCTCGTCGTCGAGCGTCCGATCGTCCCACGCCTCGCGGAGGAACGCTTCGATTTCAGCGAGCGTGAGCTCGGGCTGCGCGGCGAAGAGGGCGTGGTCGGCGCCCGGCAGCTCGACGTGCCTTGCTCCCGGAATGTTCGCGGCCAGGAAGCGGGACCCGTCGACGATGAAAGGAGACTCCTCCGAGCGGTTGAGAATAAGCGTCGGGACACGGACGGCGGAAAGCACGTGGCGAACGTCGATCTCCCCGTTCATTCGGCGGAGTGCCGCAGCCGAGCCGGGGCTCGCGCTCTGGCGGAACATCGTCTCGAGGGCGCGCCTGTTCTCCTCGTCCGCGCTCGGTGCGGCACCGCGGGCGTACTGCTCCATGTACTCGGCCGTTCCCCATAGCCGCTCCGTCTCGGCGACCTGCCGCGCTTGCTCCTCGTCGCGACGGCCCCACGGGTAGTCGTGCGCCCAGCGTGTTCGCGCGAACGACCCTTCGAGCACGAGCGCCCAGGTTCGACTCGGATACGTGGCCCCGAAGAGGATGCTCATGGGGCCGCCCTCGGACTGTCCGATCAAGGCGGCGCAATCCGAGCCTGCCGCGTCCATCACTGCCCGAACGTCGTCCATCCGCGTCTCGAGGCTCGGCACGCCGCTCACGCGATCGGACATCCCGGTGCCGCGCTTGTCGAAGCGGATCAGTCGGCAGAACGACGCGATGCTTCGGAAGTACGCGGCGATGGCCGGCACCGTCCAGGCGAGCTCGACGTGCGATGCCATCGGCGTCACGTAGACGACGTCGAACGGGCCGTCGCCCGTGACCTGGTACGCGATGCTGACCTCGCCGCTTCGGGCGTACCGCGTCTCCGGCTCCACCGGCGCATTCTCCCGCCTGAAGCGCGGTCCGCAAACGCGGATAGCATCGACCGGTGGACGCGCCACTGGATCGCTCGGCCACCTGGCCGTACGAGGACGGGGAGCCGGGCCGGTTCTCGTACGCGCGAGCCGACCATCCGACCGGGGTCGCCTGCGAGGAAGCCCTCGGCGCGCTCGACGGCGGCCACGCGCTCCTGTACCCGAGCGGAATGGGAGCTGTGACGACGATTGTCCTCACGATGCTGCGACCCGGCCAGACGATCGCGCTCGCCGAGGGCGCGTACTACGGCCATCGCGTGCTCTTCGACCACCTCGCGCCCTGGGGGGTGAACGTGGTCGAGTTCGACCAGACAGGCCCGCCGCCCGAGGGGATCGACCTGATCCTCGTCGAGGCGCCCGCGAACCCACTTCTCACGATGCCCGACCTCGAGGCGGCTGCGGCCCACAGCGCACCCGTGGTGTGTGACGCGACGGTCGCGTCGCCCTTGCGTCTCCGACCTCTCGAACAGGGCTGCGACGTCGTGCTGCACTCGGCGACGAAGGTCATCTCCGGCCACGACGACGTGCTCGCGGGGGTCACGGTGACTCGCGACCGGGAGCTCTGCGACCGGCTGCACCTCACACGCAGGCTGGCGGGGATCGTCGCCTCGGCCGACACCGCCTGGCTCGTCCGCCGAGGGCTCGGGACGCTCGAGACGCGCCTCGACCGTCAGGAGGAATCGGCGCGCGTCCTCGCGGCACGACTCGCGGCGCACCCCGCTGTCGAGAGGGTGCGCTACCCGGGGTTCTCGTTCCTCGTCTCGTTCGACGTCGCCGATGCCGAAGCCGCGGGCCGCGTCGAGCGCGCGACGACGCTCATCGAGAACGCGACGAGCCTCGGCGGCACGCGTACGAAGCTCGAGGGACGACACCGCTGGGAGGGGGATCGGATTCCAGGAGGACTGCTCCGGCTATCGGTTGGGCTCGAGGATCCGGACGCGCTCTGGGCAGACCTCGAGCAGGCTCTGGCCAAGTCGGACACGACCTGAATGGTCATTTTCAGATGACCATGGTCATGTTATGATGACCATATGGCTGCTACGTTTCCGATCGTGGAGCGGACGATCTCGGCGAGTCAGTTCAAGGCGAAGTGTCTCGCGCTCCTGGACGACGTCGCCGAGAGCGGACAGAGCCTCGTGATCACCAAGCGCGGGAAGCCGGTTGCGCGAGTCGAGCCTCTCGAGCCTCCCGCGTCGTTGGAAGGCTCGGTGACGTTTCTCGTCAGCGACGAGGAGTTCATCGCGCCGCTCTATCCGGACTACGAGCCGCCTCCGTTCCCCTGATCGTCCTCGACACACATGCGTGGGTCTGGTGGCGAGCGGCGTCGCGTCGCCTCTCGCGCCGCGCTGCCCGGCAGTTGGAGACAGCGTCGTCGATCGGAATCTCGACGATGAGCATCTGGGAGGTCGCGCGGCTCGAGCGCGCTGGACGCATGATGCTCGACCGTGGCCTGGATCGATGGCTCACCGCCGCCCTTGCAGACGACCGGGTGGCGGTCATCCCGGTCACGCCTGAGATCGCTCTCACCGGCGCAGCCTTCTCGGGCAGGCTGCGCGATCCGGCCGACCAGCTGATCTACGCAACGGCCGTCGAGCACGACGCGACCCTGGTGAGCCGAGACGGCATCATGCGGGAGCTCGACTCTCGGCGCGTCGTCTGGTAGCCCGACCGCGCTACCGTGGAGCCACGAGCTTCCTCTTTCGCGAACCCGCATGGGCGCGCCGCGCTACCGTGAAGGCATGCGCATCTTCTCCCGCAGGTCCGCCGAGCTGCCGACGACCGACACCGCGTTGCCCGGCCGCGACCGGGCGATCGTGATTACGCGGTCGCACCTGGTGCTCGACACGCCGATCACTCCGCCTTTCCCCGATGGATTCGAGCGCGTCGTCGTAGGAATGGGGTGCTTCTGGGGGGCGGAGCGTCTCTTTTGGCAGGCGCCGGGCGTGTACACCACCGCCGCCGGCTACGCGGGCGGCATCACGCCGAACCCGACCTACGAGGAGGTGTGCTCCGGCCGTACCGGGCACACCGAGGTCGTGCTCGCCGTCTTCGACCCGGAGAAGACGAGCTATGCCGAGCTGCTCCGCATCTTCTGGGAGGGCCACGACCCGACGCAGGGCATGCGTCAGGGAAACGACGTCGGGACGCAGTACCGCTCGGCGATCTACTGGCACGACCAGGCACAGCTCGATGCTGCGGTCGCGTCCCGGGACATGTACGACGCCGAGCTGCGCGGTGCGGGCTACGGCGGCATCACGACCGACATCGACGAGGCCGGCCCGTTCTACTACGCCGAGGACTACCACCAGCAGTACCTCGCCGCGAACCCGAACGGCTACTGCGGTCTCGGCGGCACCGGTGTCGCGTGCCCGATCGGGACGGGCGTCGCTACCACCTGATCACGGCGCGGCCGTCGTCGCGACCCGCGCCCGCTCGTCCATGTCACGCCCACCGGCGAGCCGCTGGGCGAAATACACGGGGATGATCGACGCGATGATCACGAACAGGGCGACGACGTTGACGATCGGCAGCTGCGCCGGCCGCGAGAGCGTCGCGAAGATCCAGATGGGCAGCGTCTGCTGGGCGCCTGACGTGAAGATCGTGACGACGACCTCGTCGAACGAGAGCGCGAACGCGAGCAAACCGCCCGCCAGGAGCGCCGTCCGCATCTGCGGGAACATGACGTACCGGAACGTCTGCCAGTAGTCCGCCCCGAGGTCGGCGGATGCCTCGTCGAGCGACCCGGCCGTGCGGCGCATCCGCGCGATCACGTTGTTGTAGACGACGACCACGCAGAACGTCGCGTGCCCGATGATGATCGTCGAGAGCCCGAACGAGAACCCGAACGGGCCGAGCACGTCGACGATCGTCGCCTGCAGGGCCAACCCGGTGACGATGCCGGGGAGGGCGATCGGGAGGATCACCGCGAAGGTGATCACCTCGCGCCCGAAGAAGCGGTAGCGGGCGACGGCGAGCGACGCGAGCGTGCCGAGGACGAGCGCGATCACAGTCGCTCCGATCGCCGCGAGGATCGAGAGCACCAGCGCCTCCCGGACGCTCTCGTCGTTGAACGCCACGGAGAACCAGCGCGTGCTGTAGCTCTCGATCGGCCACTTCTGCGTGACGTTCCTGTTGAACGCGTAGAGACCGATCACGATCAACGGGCCGTAGATGAACGCCAGCGTCAGGCCGGTGCCGACACGGAGGAGCGCGCGCGTGAGACGGGGCTCGGTCACAGCGACTCGAACGCTTTCAGCTTCCGGGCGACGAGGAGGTACGCGATCACGACGGCGATCGGGACCATCGAGAACGCGGCGGCCGTCGGGAGCGCCTGACCGCGGATGTTGTAGATGACGGTGCCGATGAACTGCTCGCTCGTGATCAGGCCGGGGGCGATGTAGTCCCCGAGCGTGAGCGAGAACGTGAAGATCGAGCCCGCGACGACCGCAGGGAACGCCAGGGGCAGGACGACGCGCCTGAAGGTCGTGAAGGAGCGCCCGCCGAGGTCCGCGGACGCCTCGTACAGCGACGACGGAATGCGCTCCAGCCCGGCGTAGACCGGGAGGATCATGAACGGGAGCCAGAGGTACGTGAACACGAGCCAGAGCCCCACGGTCGAGTAGCCGTCGAAGCTGAGCCCGAGCGGCTCGAGAGCCCAGTTCACGACGCCGCCCTCCGAGAGGATCGTCCGCCACGCGTACGCCTTCACGAGGTAGTTCGCCCAGAGCGGGAGCAACACCGCGACGACGAGGAGGTTGCGCGTTCGCGGGCTGGCGATGCGCGCCATGTAGTACGCGATCGGGAAGGCCAGCACGATGTCGGCGATCGTCACGAAGACGGCCATCTGGATCGTCCGCCAGGCGACGTCGCGGTACACCGGCGTCTCGATGATCCGCTGGAAGTTCTCGAGCGTGAAGGTGTGGACGAGCTCCGCCGTGAACGGGTCCGTGTCCCAGAAGGCCGAGAGCAGCAGGACGAAGAGGGAGCCGAAGTAGACGATGACCAGCCACCCGAGCGGCAGCGCCAGGAGCGCGGCGAGACGGGCGCGCGGGTGGCGATAGAGGTACGTGGACAGCCGGCGGCCGGGCCCTCCGGGCCCGGCCGCTAGATGTGCTGATTCGCTGGACATCGCCGGAGGGGGCGGCCCGACGGGGCCGCCCCCAGCTCGTCTAGATGCAATCGCGAAGCGAGTGCATCAGCCCCGGATCTCCGTCCAGGCGGCCTTCCAGTCCTCCTGCGTCTTGCACGTCGTCGAGTCGTCGTCGTCCGCGCAGTCCTCGGCGGGCGTCGTCCAGTAGTAGACGTCCTCCCACCAGGCCTCGTCGTCGGCGTGGAACTCGTCGCAGTGGTTCTGGTTCTTCGTCAGCTCGCACGCCTTGAGGTTGACGGGCGCCTCGCCGAAGCCCTCCGCCACCGCAGCCTGCGCCTCCGGGCTGATCATGTGGTTCATCCAGAGGTACATGCAGTTCGGGTTCGCGGCTTCGGAGTAGATCATCCATGTGTCGGACCAGCCCGTCGTACCCTCCTTCGGCTTGATCGCCATGACGGCCACGGGCGGCTCGGCGCCGGTCAACTGGACGTACTGGTACGGCCAGGTCGTCCCGACCACGCTGTCGCCGTTCGTGAACGACTGGATCTGCTTCGCCACGTCACCGGGCCAGTACTCGCCGACGTTCGGCGCCTGCTTCTCCAGCAGGTCGACGGCCGCGGTGAACTGCTCCTCGGTGAGCATGTACGGGTTGTCGATCCCGAGGTCGGGCTGCGTCGCCTTCAGGTAGAGCGCAGCGTCCGCGATGAAGATCGAGTCGTCGTAGATCGAGATCTTGCCCTTGTACTTCGCGAGCTGGTCGTCCTCCCAGATGACACCCCAGGAGTCCGTGTCCTCGGGGACGTCGGCCGTGCGGAACATCAGGTAATTCGGGCCGCGCCCGTGCGGGACGCCGTACGGCTCGCCGTCGAGCGAGTTGTAGTCCTTGTCCTTGATGCCCTCCTGCACGTCCGCGTAGTTCGGGATCAGCTCGGGGTCGATCGGAGCGACCTCACCCGTCGCCATCAGGCGGACGCTCGCGTTCCCGGAGGCGGAGACGCCGTCGTACTCGCCCGTCTGGATGAGCGAGATCATGTCGTCGGAGCTGCCACCGTCCTTCGTGTTCACGGTGCAACCCGTCGACTCGGTGAACTCCTTCGTCAGCTGCGCGTAGCCGGGCCACTGGACGACGTTGACCTGGCCCTCCTCCCGCGCCATCTCCTGGATCTCCTCGATCGAGGACCCGAGGCCCTCGATCGACGTGCTACCTCCCCCGTCGTCGCCGCCGCAGCCGGCCGCGACGATCGCCAGAGCCCCCACCAGGGCGAGCAGGCCTGCCCGCACGGTGAGACGCCGCTTTCGCTCACGCATTCGCTTCCTCCGTTTCGACGATTACCGACTCGTGCTCGGGACGCCACTGCAGCCGCACCCGACGCCCCTTCGACGCCAGCACCTCGCTCGATCCCTCTTCGAGGTTCTGCGTGAGCATCTGGAGCTCACCGCCACGATCGAGGGTCACGTGGTACCGCGTCACCGCGCCGACGTACTGCACGTCGCGCACCATCCCTGCCTCCACGTGCACGCCGTCCGGCGACGAAGCGCCGTCGGCGACCACGCGAATCTTCTCCGGCCGCACCGTGTAGCGGCGACCGTCCCGCTCGATCACGTTCGAGACCCCGACGAAACCGGCGATGAACTCGCTCTCGGGATGCTCGTACACCGCTGCCGGTGGGCCAACCTGCTCGATCCGGCCAAGGTTGAACACCGCGATCCGGTCGCTCATCGTGAGCGCTTCCTCCTGGTCGTGGGTCACGTAGACGAACGTGATCCCCACCTCCTGCTGGATCTGCTTGAGCTCGATCTGCATCTCCTGGCGGAGCTTCAGGTCGAGCGCGCCGAGCGGCTCGTCCAGAAGGAGCACCTGCGGCTCGTTGACGATCGCCCGCGCGAGCGCGACGCGTTGTCGCTGCCCTCCGGAGAGCTGTGCGGGCTTGCGGGCGCCGTAGCCGCCGAGGCGGACCATCTCGAGCGCGGACGCGGCTCGACGGCGCCGCTCGTCCTTCCCGACCTTCTTCACCATCAGCCCGTACTCGACGTTCTGGAGAACCGACATGTGCGGGAAGAGCGCATAGTCCTGGAAGACCGTGTTCACCGGGCGGTCGTACGGCGGCAACCGAGAGACGTCGCGCCCCGCCAGCTCGATGGCTCCCTCGTCGGGGATCTCGAAGCCCGCGATCATCCGCAGTGTCGTCGTCTTGCCCGACCCGGAAGGGCCGAGCATCGTGAAGAACTCGCCGCGAGCGATGTCGAGGTCGATCGCGTCGACCGCGGTCACGTCTCCGAAGCGCTTGACGAGGCCGCGGATCCGGATGTCCGGCGTCTCGGTCACGCAGCAGCCGCGAGCGATTCTTCGAGCAGGCCAAGCCCTTCGTCGAGCTCCGCGTCGGAGATCGTCAGCGCGGGCAGCAGCCGGATGACGTTCCCGTACAGGCCGCACGAGAGGAGGAGCAGCCCTCGCTCGAACGCGGCGTCGACGATCGACTTCGCGAGGTCGGGCGTCCGCTCCGTGAGCTCGAAGCCGATCATCGGGCCGAGCCCGCGCACCTCGCCGATCTCGGCGTGTCGGCCCGCGAGCGCGTCGAGCCGGTCGCGAAGCGTCTCGCCCAGCGACGTGGCGCGAGCGAGGAACTCCGGCTCGCGCACCGTCTCGAGCACCGCCACCGCCGCCGCGCACGAGAGCGGGTTGCCGCCGAACGTCCCGCCGAGCCCGCCGGCCGGCACCGCATCCATCAGCTCGGCGCGACCGGTGACTGCGGCCAGCGGCAGACCGCCGCCGATCGACTTGCCGGAGACGAGCAGGTCCGGCTCGACGCCGTCGTAGTGCTCGATTGCCCACATCTTCCCGGTGCGGCCGACACCGGACTGGACCTCGTCGTCGGCGTAGAGGATCCCGTGCTCGCGGCACAGCTCGTGGAGCCGCGCCGGGTACTCGGGCGGCATCTCCACGAACCCGCCTTCGCCCTGCACCGGCTCGAGCAACACGCACGCGACGGTCTGGGGATCGACCTCGGACTTGAAGATCTTGCGCAGCCCGTCGAGCGCATCGTCACTCGAGATGCCGCGGTACGGGTACGGCGCGGGCGCGCGATACACCTCCGGCGCGAACGGCCCGAAGCCGGCCTTGTAGGGATGCACCTTGCTCGTCATCGTCATGGTGAGAAGCGTCCGACCGTGGAAAGCGTTGTCGAAAACGACAACAGCGGGTCTCCCCGTCGCGGCACGCGCGATCTTCACCGCGTTCTCGTTCGCCTCCGCACCGGAGTTGACGAGGATCGACTTCTGGTCGCCGCCCACGCAGGGCGAAAGCTCCGCGAGCAGCCGGCACGTGTCGACGTAGGGCTCGTAGACGCCGACCATGAAGCACTGGTGCAGGTAGCGCTCCGCCTGCTGCTGGATCGCCTCGACGACCGGCGCGAACCGATGCCCGGTGTTCTGGCAGCCGATCCCGCCGGCGAAGTCGAGGAGCACGCGGCCGTCCGCATCCGTGACCCGTGCGCCGTCCGCGCTCGCCACGACGAGTCGCGGCGTCGACACGCCGGACGAGACGAAGCGCTGTCGCTCCGCGAGGATCCGGTCGGACGAGCGCTGCTCCGTCGAAGCCATGCGCGCGAGTATGACGCGCCAACGCCCGGCGCGAAGCGCAATCCGGCAGGATTCCGCTCTGCGGAATCCTGCTCGCAGACAAACGTGGTGCGGTTTGCCACACCACGCGGCCCGTCCGGCTTCTGCCACGATTCGCGCAAATGGAGACACGGACGAGCGTCCTCATCGTGGACGACCACCCGAGCTTCCGTGCCTGCGCGCGGATGATCCTCGAGGCCGACGGCTTTACGGTGATCGGTGAGGCAGAGGACGGCGAGAGCGCGCTCACCGCGATCGAGAGCCTCAGCCCGGACGTCGTCCTCCTCGACATCCAGCTTCCGGACATGGACGGCTTCGCCGTGCTCGACAGGCTTACGTCCAATGCCCCGCCGGTCGTGCTCGTGTCGAGCCGGGACGCCTGCGACTACGACGGCCTGATCCGCAAGAGCCGTGCGCGCGGCTTCATCGCGAAGGCCGAGCTGTCCGGCACCGCCGTTCGTACTCTTCTGAGGTGACCCGACACCGACTCGCGGCCGCCGTCGCGCTCGGTGCCGTCCTGTACACGGGCGCCCTCCTCCTCGTCGTCACGAGCGAGCCGCGCGAGCCCGAGACGCTCAACCTCTTCGCCCTCGTCCTCGTGGCGGGGCTCGTCTTCACCGTCACAGGCGCGATCGCCGCCGCGCGTCGCCCGACGAATCGGACCGGCGCGCAGATGCTCGCCGTCGGGCTCCTCTGGTCGCTCGGCGCCCTACAGGCGTCCGACGGGTCGCTTCTGTTCACCCTCGGCTTCGTCGTCAGCGGGCTCGCGTTCGTGGCCTTCGCGCACCTGATTCTCTCGTACCCGACCGGGCAACTGCGGCGGGAGGATCGGCCGCTCGTCGGGCTCGTGCTTGCCCTGGTGACGCTCGGACCGCTGGCGATAACGCTCTTCGACCCGACCCCGCTCCCGGCATGCGAGAACTGCCCCGAGAACGCGTTCCTCGTCGCCGACCGGCCGGGCCTCGCGCGTGCGATCTCCATCGCGCTCGCGTTGTCGGCCGCCGGGGTGCTGGCGGCGTTCGGACTGCGTCTGGTACGGCGCTACGGCGAGGCGACCCCGCCGCTGCGACGCGTTCTCGGGCCTGTCTACCTCGTCACGTTGATCGCCCTGGTCGACCTCTTCGCGAGCGGCGTCGTGGGAGCGATCGACGCGTCTGCCGGGCTCGTGGTCGAGCTCATCGCGATCTCATCGCTCGCGCTCATGCCCGTCGCGTTCCTGATGGGCATCCTCCGGACCCGGCTCGCACGAGCGGGGATCGCCGACCTCGCGATCGCGATCGGCCACGGGACACCGCTTCGCGACGCGCTCGCAGAGGCCCTCGGGGATCCGTCGCTCGATCTCGCCTACTGGTCGGACGAACGCCAGGGATGGGTCGACCAGGATGGCCGGCCGCTCGCCGAGCCGCTGGCGAAGGGCGGCCACGCCGCGACGTTCGTCGAGCACGGCGGCAAGCGCGTTGCAGTTCTCCTCCACGATCGGAGCCTCACGGACCAGCGACCCCTCGTCGACGCCGTGGCGGCGACCGCGTCACTGGCGTTCGAGAAGGAGCGCCTCCAGGCCGAAGTGCGTGCTCAGTACCGCTTCCTCGAGACGATCATCAACACTGCGCCGAGCCTGCTGTCGGTCGTCGACCCGGAGGGCCGCATGCGGAACTTCAACCGCGCGGTCGAGGTCGCGAGCGGGCTCGACGACCGCAGCCGGCTCGAGGGCGCGTACTTCTGGGACGTGTTCATCGATCCGGAAGAGCGCGCGGCAATGATCGAGCGCTTCCATGCGGCCGCGCCCGCGTTCGAGGCGTCGGAGTACGAGAACGTGTTCACGGACGCAACGGGCAAGGAGCGGGTGATCGCCTGGCGCTCCGCGCCGCTCGTCGACGAGAGCGGCAAGGTCGTGCGGATCATTGCGGGTGGGATCGACATCACCGACCGCAAGCGTCGCGAGCTCGACCTCCAGCGCCAGCGCGACTTCGCGAACGCGGTCGCGGACACGATCCCGAGCTTCATCGTCGTCGTCGACCACGACGCGATGGTCGTCCCGTACGGGGCCAACCGGGCGTTCTGCGAGGCATTCGGTCGGACGCTCGAGGAGCTCGGCGGGACGTCGATCCTCGAGGTCGTGGCGCCCGAGGACGAGTTCGTGGCCCGGATGGCGGTCGCGGGAGCGGCCAACGGCGTCCCACAGGTCGAGCGCGAGTCGCGATGGGTCGCCCGTGACGGGCACGAGCTCATCGTCGCGTGGACCGCGACGCCCATTCTCGACCAGTGGGGAGTGCCCCGCGTGCTCCTCGCCGGGGCGGACGTCAGCGAGCGCAAGCGCCAGGATGAGGAGGTCCGCGCATCGCGAAAGCGGATCGTGGACGCCACGGACGCAGCCCGCAGGCGCCTCGAGCGCAATCTCCACGACGGCGCGCAACAACGGCTCGCGGCGCTCTCGCTGTCGCTGCGCCTGGCCGAGTCGCGGCTCGAGACCGACGTGGTCGAGGCCGCGGAGATTCTCACGCGTGCCCGCGAAGAGCTCGCACGTGCCCTCGAGGAGCTGCGCGAGCTTGCGCGCGGGCTGCACCCGAACGTCCTCACCGACCGCGGCCTCGGCCCGGCGCTCGAGGCGCTCGTGATTCGCTCGCCGTTTCCGGTCGAGGTTGCCGTTCCCGAGCAGCGCCTGCCGCCGGGCATCGAGGCGGCCGCGTACTACGTCGCCGCCGAGGCGCTCGCCAACGTCGCGAAGTACGCGCACGCCAGCTGCGCCCAGGTGTCCGTGCTCGAGTCCGACGACGGTGACGAGGTCGTGGTCGAGGTGTCCGACGACGGGGTCGGCGGCGCCGATGCGACGCGCGGAACGGGTCTCAGGGGTCTCGAGGATCGTGTCGAGTCGCTCGACGGCGCGCTCGACATCTCCAGTCCTCCCGGCCGCGGGACGACACTGCGCGCGAGCATCCCACTCGCTCGCAGCCCGCTCCCTCTCTAGCGGGGCAACATCGTTCGTAGACTCCTCGCATGGAGTCGTTCCCGACCGGGACCGTCACGTTCCTCTTTGCAGACGTCGAGGGCTCGACGCGCCTCGTGCAGACCGCGGGCGGCGCGTATGCAGCGGTCATCGCGGACGTGCGGCGCCTGCTGCGCGCCGAGATCACGGCGACGGGCGGGTCGGAGGTCGACGCGACGGGCGACGAGATCTCTGCCGTCTTCGGAGAAGTTCAGCCCGCGCTCCAAACCGCGCTCACGGGACAGGAGCGGATCCGTGACCACGCCTGGCCCGACGGGCTCGCCGTCAAGGTGCGGATGGGCCTGCACACCGGTATCCCGCATCTTGGCGAGGAGGGCTACACCGGCCTCGACGTCATCCGCGCGTCGCGCATTGCCGCTGCCGGGCACGGAGGACAGGTCCTGCTGTCGTCGACAGCCGCGCCGTTCGCCACGGGGGTGGAGACGAAGGATCTGGGAACGCACCGATTGCAGGGCCTCCCCGATCCCGAGCACATCCACCAGGTGCTGGCCGACGGGCTCCCGCGCGACTTCCCGCCGCTTCGTGGGACGGTTTCGCAGCTCGGCGATGCTCGCCGGGTCGTCATCGCAGACGACTCGGTCCTCCTCCGGGAAGGCGTGGCGCGGCTGCTCGAGGAAGCGGGGTTCGAGGTCGTCGCGCAGTCGGGGAACGCGGAGGACCTGCTCCGCCACGTCGCGATGCACAAGCCCGACGTCGCGGTCGTGGACATTCGCATGCCGCCGACGCATACAGACGAAGGCCTGCGGGCCGCCCGCGAGATCCGCGAGCGGCATCCGGCGGTCGGCGTGCTCCTGCTCTCGCAGTACGTCGAGCCCGGATACGCGATGGCGCTCCTCGAGACGAGCGCAGAGGGTGTCGGCTATCTCCTCAAGGACCGCGTCGCCGATCTCGAGCAGTTCGGCACGGCCGTGCGCCGCGTGGCCGACGGCGGCTCGGCGCTCGACCCCGCCGTCGTCAGCGAGCTTGTGGGTCGTAAGCGCGCCGACGACCCGCTGGAGCAGCTGACCGCGCGCGAGCGCGAGGTGCTCGAGCTGATGGCGGAAGGCCGGTCGAACCAGGCGATCGCGGAGCGACTCTTCGTCACCCTGCGCGCGGTCGAGAAGCACGTGACGAGCATCTTCACCAAGCTCGGCCTGCCTGCGTCGACAGAGGACCACCGCCGCGTGCTCGCGGTGCTCGCGTTCCTGCGCACGTAGCGCGCCCGTCAGACGACGTAGAAGTCGAAGTCATGCGTGACCCTTGTCGGACGCCTTGGCGGCGAGCCAACCCAGATGTTGAAGGTGCGGTTCTCCGCACCACCGCACGCGGGGTCTCCCCATACCCGTGGCGCGGACCGCGAGCCAGACTCGTTGCATGGTTCGGAGCTGGCTCTCACACTCGCATTCCGGCGCCCGCGAGATCGCCGGACTTGCGGCGCTGTACGGCGTCTACGAGGTCATTCGCGGCGCCGGCGGCGAGAACGTCCAGGCCGCGATGCAGAACACGGCCGACATCGTCGCGCTCGAGCAGGCCGCCGGGATCTACGTCGAGCGCGGCGTCCAGAGCGCGTTCGAGGCGATTCCGTACGCGCCGGCGATGCTCGGCCTCGCATACGTCCTCCTGCACTTCGTCGGCACGGCGGTGGCCCTCGTCTGGGTGCATCGGCGGCATCCCGACCGGTTCCCGATCGTCCGCACGACGTTCGTCGCCGCCACGGCGCTCGCGCTCGTCGGCTATGTGCTCTACCCGGCGGCGCCGCCGCGCCTCAGCGACCTCGGCTTCTCCGACACGGTGACGAGCTCGACCGGGCTCGACCTGAGCTCCGATCTCCTCGGCGCGCTCTACAACCCGTTCGCCGCAGTGCCGAGCCTCCACTTCGGTTATGCGCTGATCGTCGGCGCCGTTCTGTTCGCGATCGCCGAGCGCCGTGTCTTGCGCATCGCGGGAGCGCTCTACCCGGCGGCGATGCTCCTGATCATCGTCGCCACCGGCAATCACTTCATCGTGGACGCGGCGCTCGGCGGGCTCGTGGTCGTCGTCGGATGGCTCGCCGCTCGCGCGCTGGTTGCGAGCCCGGCGCCGCGCGGGCCTCGAGTGGCGATCGCGAACGGGACCTGCGCCTAGGGTCCGGTGTGACGGGGCGTGGCTTTCAGCCGCGCCCCTCGAGGCGCAGATCCCGACCACATTCGGTCGTACACTCAGGACACGCCGGAGTAGCTCAGCTGGTCAGAGCACCGCCCTTGTAAGGCGGAGGCCGTGGGTTCGAATCCCTCCTCCGGCTTCTTCCCACGCTCGACACGATTCGTTGTCCATCCGGTCAACGAGATACCTTTTAGGAGGCATGGAGCACCCGAAGGACGTCGGAGATCGCGCAATGCTGGCAGTGATGCTCGCGCTGAAGGAGTTCGGATATGACGTCTCGGTCCCGTTCGGGGAGAACTCGAGGTACGACCTCGTCATCGACGACGGTGCCAGACTCCAACGCGTTCAGTGCAAGTCTGGCCGCCTGCGGGATGGCACGGTCAGATTCCGAACCTCGAGCTCGTACGCGCACCACGCTCGACCCAAACGCCGCCAGCTTCACTATCGCGGAGAGGTGGACGCATTCGCGGTGTACTGCTGGGAGACGGGGGCGGTCTACCTCATCCCGATCAGCGAGCTTCCAACCGTCGGTGCCTACCTTCGCGTCGAGCCGACGCGAAACGGCCAGCGAAAGCGAGTCCGGATAGCGGTCGACTACCAGGTTGCAAACGTCTGCTTGACCACCACGTCACGCGCACCCTGACGCGGATCTCGGCCGGCCCCCCGCTATCTCGGCCTCATCCTCCTCGGCGTTAGGCAGGCACGGCGCGCGTCGCCTGGTGCGCGAGGATCTTCCGCTTCACGCGCTGGAGTGCGTTGTCGATCGTCTTGCAGTCGCACTCGAGCACCTCCGCCATCGACTCGTACGAGTTGCCGTCGAGGTAGAGGCGCAGTGCCTCGGCCTCCAGGCCGGAGAGCGTCGTCCCGAGGCAGCCCACGAGGGACTGGAGCTCCTCGGTCGAGATGACGCGGACCGAAGGGTCGTCGACCAGCGGCCCAGGGAGCGCGTCACCGAGCGTGCATTCGCCCTCGACGTCCTGACCGGCCGGCGTGTGGCTGAAGGAGACGTACGTGTTGAGCGGCGCGTGCTTGAAGCGCGTCGCGGACTTGATCGCCGTGATGATCTGACGCGTCACACAAAGCTCGGCGAACGACCGGAACGACGTTTCCTTGTCCGAGCGGAAGTCGCGGATCGCCTTGTAGAGGCCGATCATCCCCTCTTGCACGAGGTCGTCCGCGTCGCCGCCCGCCAGGAAGTACGAGCTGGCCTTGAGCCTCACGAAACCGTGGTAGCGGCGCATCAGCTCGTCGAGGCCGCTCTGACTGCCGTTTCGAGCCTTCAGGACGAGCTGGAGATCCTCGAGCTCCCGCTGCAGCTTCTGCGGGCTCTTCGGTGCTGTGGCTTGCCGCGCCAACATTGTCGTCTCCCCTTGGCCGGTGGTCTCCGAGTGACCATCGGGTGAAGTCTCACCCTGAAGTCGAGGGAGAAGCTAGCAGGATCTTGCAAGCGTTACAACCCTTTGCGCAAATTCCATTCTGATAAGAACATGTGTTCGGGGCAACTCCCGCGCTGGGCGCGCCCGTCACCGAAGCCGGCTCGGAAGTCGCGACACACGTGTGCCGATGTCGGCGGTAGCGTTACCCCAGGGCACTGGGAGTGCCCTGGGGTGGTTGACGCCGCCTGAGCAGCGAAGCAGCCGCGCCGTCAGGCACCAAGGCCGCGGCGCAAACGTTCGAGCTTCGCACGGGTCTCCGCGTCGACGCGGTCGCCGAGCCGGCTTGCAAGCTCCTCGCGGTGGACGACCGCTTCGAGCTCGCCGAGGAACGCGGATGAGCCCCGTTTCCTCACTTCCTGGCCGCTCGTGCCTCGCACCGCCGCGTCGGACGTGACGAGCAGCACCGCTTCGCGCTCTCGGTGCTGCGCTGCCAGGCGCTCGAGCGCCGTGTCGGCATCGGGCGCAAAGCGGACGCTCAAGGGACCGACGACCCGTTCCCCGCCGACGCCGTCGAAGACGACGATTCCACGGGCGCCCCGCACAGCCACGAAGCTCGACAGGAGATCGACGAGCTCGTCCCGATCTGCGAACCGTCCGGCGTGAAAGAGGTTCGACCCGTCGAACAAATACAACGCCGGCTCTGGCATTCAACCTTCAGTCGAGGTTGAGTGTTGTCGCTGACGACGGGCTTCGAAGAGCGCGACGCCGGCCGCGACGCTCACGTTGAGCGACTCGACACCCGGCGCGAGGGGAATTGCGATCGTGCCGTCGCACGCCCTGCGCACGAGCGGCCGGACACCCTTCCCCTCGGCCCCGAGGACGAGCGCGACGCCGTCAGTCAGGTCGACGTCCCATACGTGCGCGTCGCCGTCCGCGGCGGCGGCGTACGCCCAGAGCCGGTCGCCCTTTACGTCGGCGAGGTATCGCGCGAGGTTGGGGACGACAGCGACCGGCAGGTGCTCGACGGCGCCCGCAGACGACCTCGACACCGCCGGCGTGACGACGGTGGCGCCGTGAGCCGGCACGACCACCCCGGTCGCGCCGGCGCCTGCCGCACTGCGGACGACAGCGCCGAGGTTCCGCGGATCCGTGACCTGGTCGAGGCAGCAGATGAGCGGTCGCTCGACGGCCGCGAGCTCCCACGCGTCGGCGTACGGATACGGCTCGCACCAGGCGACGACGCCCTGGTGGTCGGCCGTCCCTGCCGCCTCGGTGAGCTCGCGCTCCTTATGGATGCGCACGCGTGGCCCCTCGCCGAGCCAGTCGAGGGCCGCGACGGCGCGCTCGCTCGCCCACACCTCGAGCACCTCTCGACGACCGCGAAGCGCTTCGCGCACAGCGTTCCTGCCGTAGACGAGGTCGCGCGTCACCGCCGGGGGACGAGCTCGTACCCGCGGTCGACGTCGCGCACGTCCCAACCGGCCTCCGCGATTGCGTCGCGTAACCGATCTGCCTCACCGAAGTCGCGTCTACTACGCGCCGCGACGCGCTCCTCCGCGAGGGCGACGACATGGTCAGGCGCATGCGGTCGATCGCCGAGTGTTGCCAGGCCGAACACATCGAGACCTCGCCGGAGCTCTGCCAGAGCCCCGACTCGCGCCCAGTCGTGCATGATCGCAAGCGCCGCGGGCGTGTTGAAGTCGTCCTCGAGCGCCGCCTCGAATGGCACCCCAGTCGCCGGTGGAGCGCTCCTCGCCGCGGAGAGCGTTCCGCAGGGTCTCCGCCTGCGCTGCGGCGGCGGCCATCGTCTCCTCCGAGAAGTCGGTCGGTTTGCGCCAGTGGGCCGTCAGGAAGAAGACGAGAGCCGCCTCGCGACCCCATGTGTCGAGCACTTCGCGGATCGTCGTGACGTTCCCGAGCGACTTCGACATCTTCTCGCCCGTGAAGCGGAGCATGCCGTTGTGCATCCAGATCCGGGCGAACGGATGCCCGAGCGCGAGCGACTGTGCGCGCTCGTTCTCGTGGTGCGGGAAGACGAGGTCGAGCCCGCCGCCGTGGATCCAGAACTCCGGGCCAAGCTCTTTCTGGGCCATTGCCGAGCACTCGATGTGCCAGCCCGGGCGACCACGACCCCAGGGCGAGTCCCAGGAGGTGTCCTCGCCCTCCTTCGTCGCCTTCCAGAGCGCGAAGTCGCGCGGGTCCTGCTTCAGGTCGCTCGGCTCCTGCTCTTCGACCTGATCTGGACGTTGGCCGGAGAGCGCGCCGTACGTCGGGAAGCTCTCCACCCGAAAGTAGACGTCGCCGTTCGCCGGATAGGCATGCCCCGACGAGACGAGCTCCTCGATGAGGGAGATGATCTCGGGCATCGTCGTCGTCGCGAGTGGCTGCGCGTCGGGCATCCCAAGACCGAAGCCCTCCGTATCGTCGAGATACCAGCGAGTCGCCTCTGCCGCCCGCTCCGCGCTCCTACCCGGCGCGGCGTCGTAGATCTTGTCGTTCACGTCCGTGATGTTGTGGACGAGCTTGACCTCGTGCCCTTGAGACCGCAGCCAACGCCCCAGCCACACGAACACGACGAACGGCCGGGCGTTGCCGATGTGGGCGCGCTGGTACACGGTCGGGCCGCAGACGTAGATTCCGATCGGCTCGGACGGTGCCGGCAGGTCGACGAGCTCGCCGCTCAGCGTGTCGTGCAGACGCACCCGCGATCGTAGACGGCGCGTGTGCCGCGTCAGGTGCCTGGCTAAAGCCAGGCACCGAGCTGGGGTCGGCAAGCCCGAGGGTGCCTGGCTTCAGCCAGGCACCGCTCGCTGCGCGCGACCGATCGCTTCTTCAGCGGGAAGCGCGGCGACAACCGTCCATAGCTCCGGCCCGCGCTCGGCGCCCGTCAGCGCCATCCGCAGCGCACGGAGGTCGCCGCCAACCGCCTTCAGCTCCCGGACGATCCCGCGAGCCCCGGCCTCGTCGAGGTCGCCGACACCTGTGCGCAGCTCGACGAAGCGTCCCATGGTCGGCGCTGCCTCCGGCGGCAAGGCGACGGGGATGGGATCCATGATCGCCCGTGCGATCTCGCGGGCTTCCACGAGGGTCCGCGCCCCGCGCAGCGCACGCGCAAGCGACCCGTCCGCATCCGCTGCTGCGGTGAGCTCGTCGTCGGGCATCGCGGCGATCGCCTCGATCGCGAGACGGCCGATGCGAGCCCGGTCGAGCTGGACGTCGTGCGCGGGCAGGCCTAGCTCGTCCAGGTATCTGCGCACTGCCGCAGCGGGGATCCCCTCGTCGCGAAGGTCCGCCACCGACGCGTGACCGTGACGCTTCGAGAGCTTCTTGCCGTCGGGGCCGAGGAGGAGCCCGTGGTGGATCACCTCGGGCAGCACGCCTCCGATCGCCTCTGCGATGCGTCGCTGCGGCGCCTCGTTGGGCCGATGGTCGGAGCCGCGGATGATGTGCGTGATGCCGAGGTCGAGGTCGTCGGCAACCGTTGCGAGCTGGTAGGTCGCACTTCCGTCTGCTCGCAGCAGGGTGATGCCGCCGAGGCGGAGCGACCCATCGGGGTCGCGGACCGCCCCACCCGTGACCTCGGCCGCGCTGGCAGCGGTCTCGTAGACGACGCGACGCGCACTCTGGCGCACCGGGCCCTCGTCCCACGCGAGCTCGAGCCAGCGGAGATCGTCCAGGATCGCAGCCTCGCCACCGTCGACGGTCCGCGTCGCGTCGGTGTCGTCGATGCGGAGCACGAGGATCCCCCCGTGCTCGTCGGCGAACCGACGGTTCGCGACGGCTGTCAGCGCGTTGCCGAGGTGCAGCGACCCCGTCGGACTGGGCGCGAACCGGACGCGAACGCTCACGCGTCGATCCGAACGTGCCCGGGCTCCGCTCCCACGCGGTCGAGCCACGTCCGGATCGACGGGAACGGCTGGAGGTCGAAGCCACCCTCGTGCGCGACGTGCGTGTACGCGTAGAGCGCGATGTCGGCCAACGTGACCGCCTCGCCGACGAAGAAGGGGCGGCCGTCGAGGTGCGCTTCCATGGCAGCGAGCGCCCTGTTGCCGGCGACCGTCCTCTGCTCGATCGTCGCCGCGTGGCGCTCCGCATCGCCGGAGTACGCGACGAGGAACCGGACGACCGCGATCGCCGGCTCATGGGTGTACTGCTCGAAGAACATCCACTGCAGCATCTTCGCGCGGTCGTATCGATCCTCCGGCACGAACCGGGTGCCTTCCCCGAAGTACCAGAGGATCGCTCCGGACTCGGCCAGCGCCCGCCCGTCGTCGAGAACCAGCGTCGGAACGCGGAGGTCCGGATTGAGCCCACCGAGGACCTCGCCGCGATTCGAGCGGTCGACGACGTCGAGATCACGCCGGTCGTACGGCAACGCCAGGTGGGCGAGTAACAGGCGCACCTTGTAGCAATTGCCAGAGACCGGTGAGTTGTAGAGGAGCACGGCGCGAACGCTACAACGCGTGGGCCGGCCACTCGCGCAGGCATCCTTCGTCGGGCGAGATGATCGGATCGACTTCGTGAACAGAGTCGTGCTCGTCGCCGCGCTCGTCGCGCTTCCTGTGCTCGCACTCGCGGCGTTCGGCGTCGTACGGCTGACCTCGGACGACACGCCCGATGCGGTCGCGGCTGCCTCGGGCGGCATTCTCAACCCTCACCCCGCCGCGGGGCCGTTCACCGCCGACGAGACCGAGGTCGAGGACTGCACTCCGGAGAGCGGCGACCGCCGTCGCTGCCTCGAACAGGCTTTCGGCAACGTCGCCTATCGGACGAGTGGCAAGCGAGCGCTGGCCCTCGTCGCCGAGCGACAGACCTCGGACGCGGACGTCGCGAGCGGCTGTCACCGCATCGTCCACGCAGTCGGAGCGGCTGTTCTCGCGCGCGAGGACGGCGACGCGGGCAAGGCGCTCGTCGACGGCGACTCGACGTGCTGGAGCGGCTTCTACCACGGCCTGCTCGAGCGCGCGCTCGCGCCGGCCCGCTCGGCCGGGGAGCTCGGCACCCTGATCAAGTCCCTGTGCGATCCGGCCGGGAAGAATTGGCCCGCCTTCACGCACTACCAGTGCTTGCATGGCATCGGGCACGGCTTGATGCTGCGTACGGGCAATGCACTCGAGGCGTCGCTGGATATGTGCACCCGACTCCAGGACCAGTGGTCGCGTCAGTCGTGTGACGGCGGAGTCTTCATGGAGAGCTTCAGCCCGTCACTCGATCTGAAGCCACCACCGTTCGACGCCAGCCAGCCGCTCGCCCCCTGTCCGACCGTCGCGGAGCAGCACAAGCTGTATTGCTACCTCCAGGTCGCCGACAACCTCGTCCGCGGAACCGGATACGCGTGGAACGAGGTCGCGGCGGCGTGCGCGACCGAGCCGGATGCGCAATGGCGCGCGATCTGCTTCCAGGGATATGGGCGCCAGGCGTCGGGCAACAACTACGGCAGGCCGCAGGCGGTCGCGGAGCTCTGCGTCACGGCGGGCGCCGGCGAGCCGGAGTGCGTCTACGGCGCCGCGAGAGACATCGCGAGCAACGCCGCCAGCGGTGCGCCTGCCGCGACGTTCTGTCGCGTCCTTGACCGGGCGCCAGGCCCGCTGCTTCGAGGGGGTCGGCACGATCCTGGCGACGCTCGAGACCGACGGAGAGACACTGCGTCGGCAATGCGCCGGGCTGAGCGCCTCGCACACCGCGTCGTGTGTGCGCGGTGCAGGCCTCCCGGACTGACGTCGAGGCTCCGCGGTTACGCTCGGCCCATGGAGTCGCAGCTCCTCGCCTGGTTCGAGGCCACTGCTCGCGACCTTCCGTGGCGACGGACTCGGGATCCGTACTCGATCCTCGTCAGCGAGGTGATGCTCCAGCAGACGCAGGTCGAGCGCGTCGTGCCTCGCTACGAGCGATGGCTGGCACGGTGGCCGACGGTCGCGTCGCTCGCTGCCGCGACGACGGCCGACGTGATCGTCGAGTGGCAGGGCCTCGGCTACAACCGCCGTGCCCTGGCGCTTCATCGCGCGGCGCGGCGCGTGGCTGAGCACGGCTGGCCGGGCGACCTGACGGAGCTGCCCGGCGTCGGCCCGTACACCGCTGCGGCGGTCCGCAACTTCGCGTTCGGCGCCGACGTGCTCCCTCGCGACGTGAACGTCGAGCGGGTGGAGCGGCGCACCGGGCACGCGTTCACGTCCACAGCCGCCCAGGCGCTGATGGACCTCGGCGCGACCGTCTGCCTTGCGCGCATTCCGCGTTGCGAGCTCTGTCCCCTTGCAGCGGACTGCCCCTCCCGCGGGGTCCGAGAGGAGCCCACACGAAAGCAGGGACCCTTCGAAGGGTCGTTTCGGCAACGACGTGCAACGACGCTGCGCCTCGTTGCCCAACGAGCGCAACGAGCCGAGAGTCTCGACGCGGAGGCGACCAGCGCCCTCGAGCGCGATGGGCTCGTGGTCGTCGACGGAGGCGTCGTGCGGCTGCCGGCCTGACATCGGGATGACCGTGGCGCGCCGCGTACGGGACGCGGCTGAAGCCACGTCCCAAGCGCGGCGCGGCTGCCGGACCCCCGGGGCGTGGCACGGGACGCCGCCAGCCGCAACGTCCCGACCACGGGACGTGGGCTCTGCCCGCGTCCCACCCGTCATGCGGTTCGGTCGGGACGCGGCTGAAGCCACGTCCCTGGAGGTCACGTCCTTGCTAGCGCCCCTGCTCGTAGGAGGGACGTGCCTCGTCGAAGCGCGGCAAACCGTCCTCCGGAATCTCCTCCCAGCACGCGGCGTAGGCGACGAACTGGCGCGACTCTGGTCGAACTCCGGGGTCGCCGTCGATCGCGCCGAGGCGGACACCCGTGTTGTCGGTCGTGCCCGGTTCGCGGCTGAAGAGCGCGGAGCCGCACCGAACGCAGAACACCTTCTCGCGTCCGCCCTCCGGCGTCCACCCGCGAAGCTCGCTCTCGCCCTGCGTGATGCGCACGCTGCCGGCTTCCGCCCGCGCGGTCGCCGCTGCGCCGGATCCGGTCCGGCGCTGGCAGCGCGTGCAATGACAGTAGGCAGCCGAGAGAAGCCGTTCCGTAATCTCGAAGCGAACGGCACCGCAACCGCACCCCCCGGTGAGCAGCCCATCCATGACGCCAGCGTAGGCGAGGTAGGGTCTTCGCGTGTCGCGCTGGGCCGATCCCACCTGGCTCGCGGAGACACACTCGTGGATCCACGAGCAGCTGGGAACCATTGGTAGCCGCGCCACGGGCCTGATCGAAGATGTGCGTGTGATGCCGTGGGCGGCAGTTCTGCGCGTGCCGACGGATCGCGGCGACGTGTACTTCAAGGCGAACGCCGACGAGCTGAGGCACGAGGCCGCGCTGGTCATGTTCCTCGCCGAGCGGCGTCCGGACTGCATCCCCGCCCTCCTGGCGGCAGACGTCGAACGCGGCTGGATGCTGATGGCCGACGCGGGGAGCCGACTCCTGGACCTGATCGCGCAGGAGCGCGACCTCGCCCGCTGGTTGGACGTCCTTCCTCTCTACGCGGGCATCCAGCTCGACATGGTCGAGCATGTCAACGAGCTACTCGAGCTCGGCGTGCCGGACGTACGGCTCGGAATCCTTGCGGCTCGGTTCGAGCAGCTGATCGACCAGCTGGACCTGCCGCAGGGCGAGGCTCGGCGTCTCCGCGACTCCGTGGCGTGGGTCGCAGAGACCAGCGAGCAGCTGGCCGGCTACGGGATCCCGGAGACGATCCAGCACGACGACTTCACCGACGGGCAGGTGTACGTCTGCGACGGCCGCTATCTCCTCCTCGACTGGGGCGACGCGTGCGTGTCGCATCCGTTCTTCACGATGTCCGTCACCCTGGAGGGCGTCATCGCCTGGGGCGTGGACGACGTCCAGGGCTCGGTTGCGATCGAGCCGTTCCGCGACGCGTACCTCGAGCCATTCCGCCGTGGAGCCACGAACGGCGACGTCGCAAGCATTTTCCCGGCGGCGCTGCGCCTCGGGTGGGTGTGCCGCGCGGTGAACGGCCACACGTCCGCCGATCCTGCCTCCACGCGTGTCCGCCTGCACATGTTCCTCGATGGCCGGCCGTGATCGTCAGGGCGAGCTTGTGGTGATTCACCACAAGCTCGCCCGCTGCCACGAGTTGAGTGGCGTCAGAGCACCGGGCAGTTGACGACGACCGGCGCCGCTGACACCGTCGCGTGGCCGGCGCGAACGGCCGCGTCGACCGCGTTCTTCGAGCGCAGCACGCGCGGTGTCGCGCCCTCCTTCCACGTCACCATCCGCACAGCCCAGAGCGGCGTGTAGTCGGTGCGGCCGGGCACCGTGTCGATGATGTTCCGCTGCGCCTCGACCCCGTTCGTCACGACCCAGATGGGTGCGACCTTGTTCCCCTTCGCGAGCTTCACCGGGCCGAAGTCCAGGTAGGAGACGACCTGGCCGCGGTAGAACCCGAGTGTCACGCTCTGCGGGTACTGCTTGACGGGGCCGTCCGCGGCGAGCACGGGCACGGCGCCGAGAGACGCGGCCAAGACGACCGCGAGCAGGGCTACGAGCTTCCTCATGTCGATCACTCCTCGCGTTGACGCTTCGCGACCGACGCTAGGCACGGGCTCTTGCGCGCGGCTGACACTTTCATGAACCCTTCGCGAACGAACAGGAGTTCATCCGTGCGTAATGAGCCCGCAGGCACGATCCGCCCCGTGACCACCGTTCTCGTCGTCGACGACGAGCCGATCGTGCGCGAGGTCGTCGTCCGCTACCTCGAGCGCGAGGGATACGCGACGCTCGAAGCCGCCGACGGGGCGGACGCGCTGCTCCTGCTCGAGCGTGAGTCCCCCGACCTCGTCGTCCTCGACGTCATGCTCCCAGGCACCGACGGGCTCGAGCTCTGTCGCTGGATCCGATCCCGCTCCGAGCTCCCCGTGATCATGCTCACGGCGCGCGGCGAGGAAGCCGACCGGATCGTCGGGCTCGAGCTGGGCGCCGACGACTACGTGACGAAGCCGTTCTCGCCGCGCGAGCTCGCCGCGCGCGTGCGGACAGTGCTCCGCCGCGCACGGTCGGGAGGCCCGACGTCGGAGCGCCTGGCGTTCGGAGACGTCGAGCTCGACGCCCAGACGCGCGACGTGCGAAAGGCGGGCGTCGAGGTGCGCCTCACCGCCAAGGAGTTCGATCTGCTGTGGTTCCTGGCGAGCCATCCCCGCCGCGTGTTCGGCCGCGACCAGTTGATGAGTCGTGTGTGGGGCTACGAGGCCGCCCTCGACACGGGCACGGTCACCGTGCACGTCCGACGGCTTCGCGAGAAGGTCGAGGACGATCCGTCGCAGCCGCGGCACCTCCAGACCGTCTGGGGCGTCGGCTACCGGATCGTGCCGTGACGCTGCCTGTCGCGATGGTCGAGACGGCGATTGCCGTCGGCGCGCTCACGCTCGCAGTCGGGCTAGTCGCTGTCGTCCTTCTCCGGCTCCTCCCGAGCCTCCGGTTGCAGCTCGCTGGCCTCGCGGCCCTCTCCGTCTGCCTACCGCTCGCGTCCGTTCTGCTCTCCGGCTGGGTCGCGTTCCACATGGGCGACGACGTGAAGATCCTCGCGGTCTCCGCGGGCTCGGCAACGGTTGCAGTTGTCGCCGGCCTCGTGCTCGCCCGCTCGATCGCCCGCTCCGTGGAGCGCGTCCGAGACGCATCGGCGCAGCTCGCTGCGGGAGACCTCACCGTCCGCGCTCCTCAGTCCGGGCCTGCCGAGGTCGCGGATCTCGCCACCTCCTTCAACGAGATGGCGGCCAGCCTCGAGCGCCTCTTCGACGCACGGCGCGAGCTGGTTGCCTGGGCGAGTCACGACCTCCGCACGCCTCTCGCAAACATGCAGGCGATGCTGGAGGCGCTCGAGGACGGGCTCGTCGCTCCCGACACGACCGTGCCGGTGCTGCGCGAGCAGGTCGCCCTCCTGTCGTCGCTCGTCGACGATCTGTTCGAGCTCGCCCGGATCGACGCAGGCGCTCTCACGCTCGAGCTCCGCGAGGCACTGCTCGAGCCCGTCGTCGGATCGTGTCTTCGAGGCGTGGAAGCCGACGCCCGTCGCCGCGGGATCGGTCTCGCGTCGAGCGTGCCGGATGACGTCAGCGCCCGATGCGCGCCCGACAAGGTCGAGCGCGTGCTTTTCAATCTCGTCACGAACGCGCTGCGGCACACGCCGTCCGACGGCTCGGTTGCGGTCCACGTCGAGCAGATCGACCGCGAGGTCCGCATCACCGTCGAGGACACCGGCGAAGGCCTCGGCGAGGAGGCTCGCCGTCGGATGTTCGACCGCTTCTGGCGCGCCGACCCTGCCCGATCGGCACGCGGCTCGGGGCTCGGGCTCGCGATCGCGCGCGGCCTCGTCGAGGCGCACGGTGGGCGAATCTGGGCGGAGGATCGCCCCGGCGGCGGTGCGCGCGTCTCCTTTACGCTGCCAGCCGCGTCGTAGCCCTAGGAAAAGCGCCGTCCCGGGTACGTCGCTGTTGTCCGTCGGCGCACCCGGAACGGCGAAGGAGCTTCCGGGACGCGCGCCGTGCGCCACGTCGCCGATCGGCTCCGGAGAGAGCGTGACCGCGGACGGACATCGCGGCCGGGCACACGATCCGCGTTCGGCGGAGGTGCGCGCTCTTTCTAGTCCGGTGGACTCTCCTCCATGGTCCCCTTCCTGTCGAAGGGTGTATCTCCACCCACCATACTCCCTCTGCCGCCCGCCGGGGAGGACGCAGAGGCGCTCAGGCCGGGCGCAGGAGGGCGATCGCTTGCGCCGCGAGCCCTTCCGCTCGCCCGGTGAACCCCAAGCGATCGGTCGTCGTCGCTCGCACGTTGACCAACTCGGCGCTCACGCCGAGCGCGCCTGTGAGGCGCTCGCGCATGGCCCCGCGGTGGGGTGCGATCTGCGGCTCCTGACCGATCACGACGCAATCCGCGCTCACGAGCACGAATCCCGCCTCGCGCACGTGACGATATGCCTCGGCGAGAAGCTCGAGGGAGTCAGCGCCGCGATAGCGTTCGTCGTCCGAGGGGAACAGCGCGCCGATGTCGGCCAGCCCTGCTGCCCCGAGCAGCGCGTCGGTCAACGCGTGCGCGACGACGTCGCCGTCCGAGTGGCCGACGAGGCCACGGGGATGGTCGATGTTCACCCCGCCGAGCACGAGCGGCACGTCCTCGCCGAACGCGTGAGCGTCAACCCCGAGGCCGATGCGGAGGTCGCTCACGCCACTCCGGCCGGCCAAAGCGGGAGACGGCGTCCACGGCCCGCGATCGTCCCAGCGACGCTCACGTCAGGGACGCTAGCGCCGCCGGGAGCTCCGAGAGCGACCCGATGGCAGGTACGCCTTCCGGAGTCGCCTGCAAGCGCCCCCACGGCCCACGACGGAGGTGGATCGCGGCGAGCCCCGCCTCGATCGCCGGGCGGACGTCGTTGTCGACGCGGTCGCCGACGTACGCGACATCCTTCGCCGAGCAACCTGCAAGTCCGACGAGTCCTTCGAAGAATCGCGGATCGGGCTTGCGGACCCCCAGGCGGGCAGAGCTCGTGACGACGTCCGCAGGCAGCCCCACCGAGCTCGCCCACTCCTCCATCGCTGCGCTCTGGTTGCCGGCCAGGCCGACGAAGATGCCTGTCTCCCGAAGGCGCTCGAGACATCCGACCACGTCGGGAAAGAGATCCTTTTCGGTGTAGCCGAACCGCTCCCAGACCCCGGGCGGTCGGTCGACACCCAGGTGGTCCCAGAGCGACCAGTGGTCCTCACCGCGCTCGATCGTCACCCCGAGCGCAGCCCAGACGACGTGTGGCCGTAGCCCGGTCGCCTCGGCAACGTCGCGCCAGATGCGCTCCTCGTCGACGAGCGTCTCGCCGACGTCGAAGAACACGGCGCGGACGGCCATCAGCTTGCGGCGAGCAGCCGCTCGGCGAGCTCCAGATCATCGGCGGTGGTGATCTTCAGCAGCCGCGGATCGCCGGTGACGACACCGACGCGCCCGCCCGCTCGCTCGACGAGCGAGGCGCAGTCGGTCGCTCCCTGCAACTCGCCGGCGTACGCCGCGCGGAGACGATCGGCGAGGAAGGCCTGCGGGGTCTGGACGGCTACCAGTGTCTCTCGCGGAAGCGTCTCCAGCACCATTCCCCCCTCGACCCGCTTGACCGTGTCGCTCACCTGCAAGGCGGGCACCGCGCCGTCGACGCCCTCGCCGAGACGCCCGAGCAGCCGCTCGAGCACGGCGTCGTCGACGAGTGGCCGGGCCGCGTCGTGCACGAGCACGACGACTGCGTCATCCGACACCTCGGCGAGCGCGTTCTTGACGGACTCCGCCCGCGTCGCGCCGCCCGTCACGACCGACGCCACCTTGGAGGCGACGAGCTCCTCCGCGAGCAGGATCGTCGGCTCCTCCCAACCGGCAGGGGCAGCCACGACGATCGCGTCGATCCAGTCGGACAGGTCGAGCCGCTCGAGGCTTTCGGCGACGAGCGGCCGGCCGCCGAACGCGACGAACGCCTTCGGACGGTCCCCGCCGAGCCTCGAGCCCGTGCCCGCGGCAACCAGGATCGCCCAGGTGGTTCCGGCTGCGCCGGAACCACTAGAAGAAGCGCTCACGGTGCGCCAACCCGCACTTCTAGCGCTTTCGCGAAGCGAAAGCGCATCCCGTCCTAGGCGGTCGCGGTCGCCGCAGTCTTCGGCTTGGCCTTGACCCGCTTCCCCTTGGCCGGGTTCGCGAGGACCTCCTCGAGCCAGGCGTGTGCCTCGTCCTCGGTCATGTCCTTCGCGTACATGAGCTCGGAGGCGAGGATCTTCTTCGCCTTGACGTACATCTGCTTCTCGCCCGTGGAGAGGCCCTTCTCGTGATCGCGAAGCGCAAGGTTCCGCACGACCTCGGCGAGCTCGAGGATGTCACCGGTCTTCATCTTGTCGCGGTTGTGCTTGAAGCGCCGGTTCCAGTTCTTGGGCATCTCCGTGGAGCCGCCGAGCAGCACCTTGACGACGACCTCGACCATCTCCTGGTCGATGACCCACCGCAATCCGACCTTCTCTGCGTTGTCGGTCGGGACGTTGACCGTCATCTCGTTGTGCAGGATCTTGATGGTTAGGTACTCGCGCTCCTCGCCGAGGACGAGCTTGACATCCTTGGAAACGACCGTCCCCGCACCATGGTGGGGATACACGACCTTGTCGCCGACATCGAACACGCCTCGAGCCCTCCCGTCGTCCGGTCTTGTGTGCGCCTGACTCACGAAAAGCGCCGGCGGGGGTCTGCCGGCGTATAGCCCCATTCTAGCCGAAGAATTCGCCGACCCACGTCCCATCGGTGCGCCCTGCGACGCTCGGGAACCTCGCTTCTCACGTCTGCTCATCAGCATCTGAGCTCGCTGCCTGCAGGCCTGTCTTCAGCGCCTGGCGGAGCGTGTCGGCGCCTACCACGCGAGGGGCACCTCGCTTTTCACGCGTGCCCTCCGGGGCGAGGACGAGCGTGACGCCAAGCTTCGCGCACTCCTCGAGACGGCGCTCCGCCTGGGCCGCGGTGCGCAGCCGTCCGGTGAGGCCCAGCTCCCCGAACGCGGCAAGACCGTCCTTCGCCGGCGCGCTGCGTGCGGCCGACGCGATCGCAAGCGCAACCGCGAGATCGGCGCCGGGCTCGTCGATCCGGACGCCGCCGGCGACGTTGACGAACACGTCGGCCGACCCAAGGGGCACGCCCGCATGCCGCGCGAGGACCGCGACGATCATCGCGAGCCTCTTCGGGTCGACGCCCGTAGCGACCCGACGGGGCATCGCGAGGTCCGTGCGAGATACCAGCGCCTGGATCTCGAGCATGATCGGCCTCGTACCCTCCAGGGCGACCGCCACGGCGGCGCCCACCTCGCCGACCCTGGTCGAGCCGAACAGCACCGAAGGCTCGGGGACGCCGACGAGACCTGCTCCGGTCATCTCGAACACGCCGAGCTCGTTGGTGGAGCCGAACCGGTTCTTCGCCGACCGGAGGATTCGGTGGGCGTGATACCGGTCCCCTTCGAACTGGAGGACGCAGTCGACGAGGTGCTCGAGCACGCGCGGCCCCGCGACCGAGCCGTCCTTCGTCACGTGCCCGACGAGGATCGTCGCCACCCCATTCTGCTTCGCGACTCGCAACAGGCGCGCGGCCGCCTCGCGCACCTGCGCCACCGAGCCGGGCGCCGAACCCAGCTCGCTCGCGTACAGGGTCTGGACCGAGTCGATCACGCAGACGGCAGGCCTCTCGCGCTCGAGCGTGGCGCACACCGCCTCGAGCTCGGTCTCGGCGAGGATCGAGATGTCGTCGGCGCCTCCGAGACGCTCCGCGCGGAGCTTTACCTGAGCGACCGACTCCTCGCCCGTCACCAGAAGGGCCGTCTTCCCGGTCCGCGCAATCGAGCCGAGCGCCGTGAGGAGCAGCGTCGACTTGCCGACGCCGGGCTCCCCGCCGAGCAGGACGAGCGAGGCCGGAACGAGCCCGCCGCCGAGCACACGGTCGAGCTCGGGTACTCCGGTCGAGAACCGCGCGGCCTCCTCGACACGGACGTCCCCAAGGCGCTCCGGCAGACGAGCTGCGCGACTCGACGCGGAGCCGTCGCGTCCGTGAAGCTCCTCGACGAGCGTTCCGAACGCCGCACAGCCGGGGCAGCGGCCGAGCCACCTTCCGGTGGTGGCACCGCACTCGCTACACGTGAACTGGACGACGACCTTGGCCATGTGTTTCAGGGTAGACGAGCAACCGGACGTCATGTCGTCTTGATTGACAACGGTGCCGTACGTTGGAAGGTGCCTGGCTAAAGCCAGGCACCGACTTCCCACGCCGTCCCTATTCTGCGGTCGTGAGCGAGCCGCACGTCCACGCGAGCGCCCTTCCTCACGGGCACGCGCACGATCACCGCAGCGCCTCGCGACGCGCGCTTGGCCTGGTGCTCGTGCTCACGCTCGCGTTCACCGTGGTCGAGGTTGTCGGGGGCCTCTGGACCGGCAGCCTCGCCCTCCTCGCCGACGCGGGGCACATGGTCTCGGACGTCTTCGCCATCGCGCTCGCGCTCGTAGCGCTCACGCTTGCCCGGAGACCGACGACACCGCTGCGGAGCTTCGGCTTTCAGCGTGCGGAGATCCTGGCGGCGTTCGTCAACGGGCTCGCGCTCGTCGCCGTCAGCGCATGGATCATCTGGGAGGCGATTCAGCGGCTCGACGACCCCGCCGAGATCCTCGGCGGCTGGATGCTCGCCGTCGCCGCGTGCGGGCTCGTCGTGAACGCATGCGCGGCGATGATCCTCGTCCGCTCGGGAGGCGACGGCTTGAACGTCCAGGCTGCTCTCCGCCACGTGATCGCCGACCTCCTCGGCTCGGCGGGCGTGCTCGTGGCCGCGCTGATCATCGTGCTCACCGGCTGGGAGAGAGTCGACCCGCTCGTGTCGATCGCCATCGCCGTCCTGATCGCGGCGAGCGCGTGGAGCGTGCTCCGCGACTCGTCTGCGATTCTCATGGAGCAGACCCCGTCCGGGATCGACGCGAACGTCGTCGCACAGGCCATCGTCGCCGTTCCGGGCGTGACGAGCGTCCACGACCTCCACGTCTGGCGGATCACGTCCGGGTTCGACGCGCTCTCGGCGCACGTGCTCGTCGGACGCGGCGAGGACTGCCACGCGCTCAGGCGCGACGTCGAGCGAGCCCTCGCGACCCGCTTCGGGATCACGCACACGACGCTTCAGGTCGACCACGACGCCTCCGACGCCCTCATCGAGCTCGAGCGCTGAGAGTCTCGTTACTCGTCGTCCGCGGGCGGCGTGACGTCCGACGGCGTCGTTTCCGCCGGCGGAGGAGGCGGCACGTCGGCGGGCGGTGGCGGCTTGGGCTTGGGCTTCGCCGTCGGCTTCGGCGGCCCGACCTCGACGATTGCGTTCTCGGGCTTGTAGCGCCAGACGTACCGCTCGCTCCGCTTCAGCGTCGGTCCTCGGAAGACCTTGCGCGTGTACGAGATGAGGAAGCCGGACGGGCCTGCGGACTGCACGGTCCTGGTCGTTCCAGGCGGCAAGGCCGAGTTCGAGAGCGTGAGCGTCCGGGGCGAGGTGTACTCGGACGGCGCGCCCGTCTTGGTCACGACGCGCCGACCGAGCTTCGACGAGTAGAGCCGAATGCTGATCGAGTCGGAGTCGGCGAAGGCCTTGACGAGAATCGCCGCAGGCCAGTCGTTGCGCCAGATCAGCTCCGGGCCGCCCCACGACACGGTCGCCTCGCGGCCCATGGGATACCGCGAGATGTAGAACTCGTGCGGCTGGTGCGTCAGGATCTGGACGCCGGCAAAGAACGCGGCGTTGTACGTCGTCGTCGCGATCTGGCTGACGCCGCCGCCGACAGCGTCCTCCAGGCGTCCACGCAGGATCTGCGGCGCCTCCACGAAGCCGCGCTCGGGTGTTCGTTTGCCGAGCACCTCGTTCAGCGAGAAGAGCTGGCCCGGGCGCACGATGGTGCCGTCCATGATCTGCGCCCCCCGCTGGATGTTCGTCACGCGCGGAGCGCAACACGGGTAGTAGGTCGTGAACTCCGACACGAGCTCCCGGATGTCGAGCTTCTCCGCTTCCGCGGTCGTGAACGACGGCTGAGACAAGGTGAAGCGGGCCAGGTGTGTCGTCGACGCGAGGTTGCCCGTCAGCGACCGGGAGATCCGTTCGAGGTCGAGCGCGCGTCCTGGCTTCGAGGGGACGACGCGGGCGCGCTGGAGGCCGACGGCGAAGGTGGCGTCGCGCGCCGGGACTTCCAGGTCGCCGAGCCTCAAGCGGAGTGAGGCAGCGAGGCTCTTTGGATCGAGGAAGACGCCGAGCGTCCCGTCCTCCCGTGCCGTCCGGACGAGAGCCCGCAGCCGGGTCGGGGTGAGGGTCGAGGTCGCGTCCTGGAAACGGACGCGCCGGGGGCCGTCGAGAAGCCGCTCGATCCGGGCGGCTGCGGCATCTGCCTCGGCGTTCGACACGACGGGCGACGCGGCAGCGATGGACAACGGAACCCGACGCGGAAGGGTGCGCAACGCCCGGCGGAGAGCACGGCGGTCGACCGCTGTGCCCTTGCGTGCCGCAACGACACGGATCGCGTCGTCCGAGACGACCACGCCGGCGTCCCGCGGCGGGTTTCCGAACCTGCGGTCGATCCGATTCGCGAGCTGGGCGGCACGCACCGGGGCTGGGCGGAACTCGAGCGGAGTGTCGGGCGCGTCACGAATCCCGATCCGCGCGAGCACGCGATCGACCGAGCCCGCCTCGAGCGCATCCGCGAGGGCTTCGTCGACGAGCGGCTCCGAGCGGAGGGCCTTCCCGCTCGTCACGAGCGAGCCGCCCGGGCCGGCGAGTCGAACCGGCCGCGCGAGTCGTGACGACGCCTCGCGCCGGAGCGCAGCTCGCGCCTGCGCTTCCGTCATGCCGCCGACGTCGACCCCGCCGACGGTGGTCCCGTGGGGAATCGAGTCTCGTTCGAGGAAGGCGATCACGCCGAACGCCGCGGCCACGACGGCGGCGAGCGCGGCCACGCCGATCACCGCCCTCGAGGGACGTATGCGTCGACGTGACTTCCTCGCGGTCGACAGGAACGGCCCCGAGCTCATAGGACTTTGAAGGTACCCGACGCTATTGAAGGCGCTTCACGAACAGCACCCGATCCTCGCCCGGGCCGTCGTAGTCGCTCGCGATCCTCTCGATCTCGAAGCCCATTGCGCGGTGGAACGCGATCGATCCCTCGTTCGAAGGCGACGTGACGCACCGGACGACCGTCCGTCCCTGCGCCCGAGCGTCGGTGAAGAACCGCTCGTAGAGCATCCGACCGAGCCCCTCGCCGCGCAGCTCGGGTGCGATCCCCACGAAGTGGACGTAGGCCTCCTCCGGGTCTGTCTGCGACAGGAAGCCGATCAGGAACGCCGCGAGCTGCCCGTCCTCGTCGTCGACGACGTAGCTCGTGCCCTCGAAGTGCACGAAGAAGAGGCGCGGCAGCATGGGCGCCATCTCCCGGCCGCCCCACCACGTGTTGATACGCGCGATGACGCGGCCGTAGTCCGCTGGCTCGGCGTGCCGGACCTCCATGGCGCCTAGCGTAGAGCGACGGAAGGTGTCCGACTGGAAGTCGGACACCTCGCGGCGATGCCCTTCTAGGGTCTCCGGTGTCAGCCGGAGACCCCGAGCCACGCTCGGCTCATCGCCTCGATGTGGCGATGGTCCGTGCCGCAGCACCCTCCGATCACGCAGAGCTGCGGCAGCCGCGAGCGAAGCGCCATGTAGTCGGCGGCGAGCTCTTCGGGGTCGCCGTCGTCCAGCTCCTCGGCCTCGTCGAGCTCCGCATGACTCATGCGCGACGCATTCGCGCGGAGGCCGCGGATCCGCCCCGTCCAGCCTTCTCCGGGCTCGAGCACACCCTCGAAGTGCGAAGGGTGCGCGCAGTTGACCATGAAGTACGCGGTCGCGCCCTCGGTCCGTGCAGTCGACCTCCTCGATCGCCTCGCGGAGCGACTGACCGCTCGGTAGACGCCCGTCCGTCTCGACGGTGAACGAGATCACGACGGGGAGCCCGGCTGCGCGCGCCGCGCGCACGATCCCGACCGCCTCGTCGACATACGTCATGGTGATCGCGGTGACGAGGTCCGCAGCCGTGCCGGCGAACGTTCCGATCTGCTCGGAGTGATACGCCTCGGCCTCGTCGGCGGTCATCGCCTCGCCGACGACGTACCCGTCGCCGCGTGGGCCGACGCAACCCGAGATGACGATCGGCGTCGTCTCCGTCTCGTATTCGGCACGGAGCTCCTCGAGCAGTCGCACCGCACGCCGGTTCAGCTCTGCGAGCTCGGCGGCCGAGTGACCGAGACGCGACGCCCAATCGGGGTTCGCGCGCCAGGTCGCGGTCTCGAGCACGATGCCGACCCCGCTCGCACGGGCGGTCTGGACGTACGGCTCGAAATAGCGGCGCAGAGCCTCCGTGCCGCCGTCGCGGGTCAACAGGTCGTAGGCCGCGAAGTGCGGCAGCTCGAGGCCGTCGTGGAAGATGAGCGTCGTCTCGAGCCCGCCGTCCGTGAGGAACGGCTTGTCGGACAGCTGAGGCAGTGCGTCGCGGTAGCGCGAGTGTGTCGTACCGGTGGCGTTCACAGTCCCTCCTGGAAGTGCAGGCCGCCCCTTCGGCGGCGACTGCAGGACGGTAGGCCCCTCGCGGACGTACGGGCGTGCGGATTGCCGTACTTCCGGAGGGCGGGATGCACCCTCCGGGGCGAGCAGGTGCCCGGCTGAAGCCAGGCACCGGGGAGCGCGCCAGACGTCGCTCCCGGCTAGTCCTGCTCGTCCTCCGCTTCGTCCGGCTCGTCCGGCGGCACGGTCACCGGCTCGGCGGCGACCTCGCCCTCGATGATCCGCATCTCGACCTTTGGCTCGTCGGGCCCTGGGTCGGCGCGACGGTCGACAAGGATCGTCGAGCCCTCGGACAGCTCGCGACCGAGGATGAAGTCCGCAAGCGGGTCCTCGATCAGGCGCTGGATCGCGCGGAGCAGCGGCCGGGCGCCCATCGCCGGGTCGTAGCCCTCCTCGACGAGGAGCTCCTTCGCCTCCTGCGTGAGCTCGACCGTTGCGCCGTGCACCGACATCTGATCGCGCAGCCGCTTCATCTTGATGTCGACGATGCGGAGGATCTCGTCCTTCTCGAGCTTGTGGAAGACGATGATCTCGTCGATCCGGTTCAGGAGCTCCGGGCGGAACACCTTCTTCAGCTCACCCATCACGCGCGACTTCATGTCGTCGTACGACAGGCCCTGCTCGTCGCCGACGGTGAACCCGAGTGACTGGTTCTTCGAGATCTGCCCGGCGCCGATGTTCGAGGTCATCACGACGATCGTGTTCCGGAAGTCGACCTTCCGGCCCTGCGCGTCCGTGAGCCGCCCGTCCTCCAGGATCTGGAGGAGGATGTTGAAGACGTCCGGGTGTGCCTTCTCGATCTCGTCGAGGAGGAGCACCGAGTACGGCTTTCGCCGCACGGCCTCGGTGAGCTGGCCGCCCTCGTCGTAGCCGACGTAGCCGGGGGGCGAGCCGACGAGCCGGGACACGGAGTGCTTCTCCATGTACTCCGACATGTCGACCTGGATCATCGCGTCCTCGTCCGCCGAACAGGAACTCGGCGAGTGTCCGCGCGGTCTCGGTCTTCCCCACGCCCGACGGGCCGAGGAAGATGAACGAGCCGGTGGGCCGCTTCGGGTCCTTGATGCCCGCACGGGCGCGGCGGATGGCCTTCGAGACCGCGACGATCGCCGCCTCCTGGCCGATCACGCGCTTGTGGAGCTCGTCCTCCATATGGACGAGCTTCTGCGACTCGGCCTCGGTGAGCTTGAAGACCGGGATCCCCGTCCACATCGAGACGATGTCGGCGATCTCGTCCTCGCCGATCTCGGGCTGCTCCTCGTCGGCCTCGTTCCGCCAGCGCTCCTCGAGCTCCTTCTTCTTCTGCGTGAGCTTGCGCTCCTTGTCGCGCAGCGAGGCTGCCTTCTCGAACTCCTGCGCCTCGATCGCCGCTTCCTTGTCCGCGCGGACGGTCTCGATCTCCTCCTCGAGCTCGCGGTAGCGCGGCGGCGCGGACATCGTGCGGATGCGGACGCGCGAGCCGGCCTCGTCGATCAGGTCGATCGCCTTGTCGGGGAGATGACGGTCCTGGATGTAGCGATCGGCGAGCACCGCGGATGCCTGCAGCGCCTCGTCGGAGATCTTCACGCGATGGTGGGCCTCGTACCGGTCGCGCAGGCCGCGGAGGATCTGCACGGTCTCGTCGATCGTCGGCTCCTCGACGCGCACCTGCTGGAACCGCCGCTCGAGCGCGGCGTCGCGCTCGAGGTACTTGCGGTACTCGTCGAGCGTCGTCGCGCCGATCGTCTGCAGCTCTCCTCGCGCGAGGGCGGGCTTGAGGATCGAGGCCGCGTCGATCGCGCCCTCGGCCGCGCCCGCGCCGACGAGGTTGTGCAGCTCGTCGATGAACAGGATGATGTCGCCGCGCTGGGTGATCTCCTTCATCACCTTCTTCAGGCGCTCCTCGAACTCACCGCGGTACTTCGACCCCGCCACGAGCGCGGCAAGGTCGAGCGTGTAGATCTGCTTGTTCTTCAGGAGCTCGGGAACCTGGTTCGCGGCGATGCGGGACGCGAGGCCCTCGACGACGGCGGTCTTGCCGACGCCGGGCTCCCCGATCAGCACGGGGTTGTTCTTCTGGCGCCGCGAGAGGATCTGCATGACGCGCTCGATCTCGGTCTGGCGACCCACGACGGGATCGAGCTTCCCTTCCGTCGCCTGCTTCGTGAGGTTGCGCCCGAACTGGTCGAGGAGCTTCGAGTTCTTTGCCTTCTCACCCTGGGCGGCGCCGCCCGACTGGCCGGTCTGCCGGCGGCCGGGGCCGGAGAGCATGCGGATGATCTCGTTCCGGATCTTCTCCGCGTCGGCGTCGAAGTCGAGCAGGATGCGCGCAGCGACACCTTCGTTCTCGCGCACGAGCCCGAGCAGGATGTGCTCGGTGCCGATGTAGTTGTGGCCGAGCGAGAGCGCCTCGCGGAGTGCGAGCTCGAGGACCTTCTTCGCGCGCGGCGTGAACGGGATCTGACCGGTCGTGACCTCGTCACCCTGGCCGACGATGCGAGCGACCTGCGCGCGCACCTCTTCCACCGTGATGTCGAGTTGCTCGAGCACCCGCGCGGCGAGGCCCTCCTCCTCGCGCAGCAGCCCGAGCAGGATGTGCTCGGTGCCGATGTAGTTGTGCTTGAGTGCGCGTGCCTCGTCCTGGGCGAGGACGACAACCTGCCGGGCCCGCTCTGTGAAGCGCTCGAACACGTTGCCTCGACCCTCCTTTCCGCGTGATCCGGAGTCTGCGGGGCCGCTGGCTCCGGGTCGAAGGCCTACTGATCGTACCCCACGCCTCGGGGGTGGCAGCTACGGGGCTCCGAACCTCGCTGTAGCCTTCGCGCGCGATGCACCGGGCTGAGCGCGGGAGACGGGCGTGAGGATCCTCGTCACGGGGTCGTCGGGCCAGATCGGCACGAACCTCGCGCTGCGCCTGCTCGGGGACGGCCACGAGGTGTTCGGCATCGACAAGCGGCAGAACACGTGGACGGACGACGTTCCCCTACCTGCTCCAGGACCTCGCCGGGCACTACGCGCCGTTTCCCGGCGGCATCAACGGCGTCGAGTATCCCGAGACCGACCTCGTCGTCCACCTGGCCGCGCACGCGAAAGTCCACCAGCTCGTGGGCGAGCCCCACCGAGCGCTCGAGAACGCGATGATGACCTTCAACGTCCTCGAGTACGCGCGCCAGGGGAACATCCCGATCGTCTTCTCTTCGAGTCGCGAGGTGTACGGCGACGTGCACCGGTTCGAGGGCTACGACGAGACCGCGGCCGACTTCGCGTACACGGAGAGCACCTACTCGGCGTCGAAGATCGCAGGCGAGGCGTTCATCTACTCCTACGCGCGCTGCTACGGGCTGCCGTACATCGTCTTCCGCTTCTCGAACGTGTACGGCCGGTACGACAACGACCTGCAGCGGATGGTGAGGGTCATCCCGCTGTTCATCCACTCGATGATGCGTGGCGAGCCGATCACGATCTACGGTGGCCGTGACAAGACCCTGGACTTCACGTATGTCGACGACTGCGTCGACGGGATCGTGCGGGGTATCGAGGCGCTCGCCGAACGGCGCGTCGTGAACCAGACGATCAACCTCGCGTTCGGCGAGGGCAACACGCTCGTGCACTGCGCCGAGCGGATCGCCCACGAGCTCGATACCGAGCCCGACATGACGCTTGCGCCATCGTTGCTCGGGGAGGTCACGCACTACATCGCGGACCTCTCGAAGGCGCGGACGCTCCTCGACTACGACCCGCAGGTTCCGCTCGACGACGGGATCGCACGCGCCGTCGCATGGTTTCGCGAGCACCGAGCGGCGCATCCCGACGAGGACGTCGTCGTCACCCCGGACCACGAGCGCGCTCGGCGCCTGGGGCAAGGTTGGAAGGCGGCGGCTGCGTCGTAGCTCGACGCGGGCGGCTCAGCTCGGCGGCGTGAAGACCTGGGCGCGCGGCGGCGCGGAGATCGCGACCGGCTTGTCGAACGACAGGTACGTGATCGACTGCGTCGTGGTCCCGCGCGCGCCGTTCGCTGCCGCCGGCGTCGAGAAGCGCGTGCGCTTGACGCGGCCGTCGCCCGCGATCCACACATCCCATGCCTCACGGCCCAGGCGCATTCCCGTGGCCTTTTCGATCGCCCTCACCTGCTTGCCGTACTCGGGCACGGCACGCGCAGCTCGCTGGACGTCGACGATCGCCCGGTAGTGCGTCGTCGGCGTTCCGGCGACGGTCGCGCGCCCAATCCGAGTCGTCTTGACGAGGCCCTTCTCGAGCGGTGCGAAGACCCGCGCCCCGTCGAAGAGCGAGCCGAAGTCGAAGCCGGTGCCCGCTGCTTGCTTGGAGAGATCGATCCGAAACCAGGACTTGCCCGGCGGAAGCTGCTGCTGGAGGCTCGGCGAGCGCATGTACATCACGTAGGCGCCGCTCTCGTTCAGCAGGACGGCGTCGATCGTGACCGCCTGACCCGCCGCCTGGTTACGCATCGTGAGCTTGACGTTCGTGCCGCGCTGGGCGCCGTTGCCCGTCATGGTCATCGTCGTCTCGCCGGCGATCTTCGTCGAGACGTTCAGTTGCAGCGTCGAGCTCTTGGCCGCAGCAGTGCGCTTCACAGCGGCGACGACCGGGTTGGCAGCCGCATGCGCCGAGACGGGCACGACGAGCATGGCGGCGAAGACGGTCAGGAGGCGGCGCATTCGGCGCATGGTAGGGGCCGAGTGGATGCCTGCACCCAGCCGAAGGTCGAGGGTCTAGCGGCTCATGGTCGTGGCTCCGAGGCACCCGACGCGGGCCGAAGCGCCGGGAAGAGCACCACATCGCGGATCGACTCCTTCCCCGTGAGGAGCATCACGAAGCGGTCGATCCCGAAGCCGAGCCCGCCGGTGGGCGGCATCCCGTAGGAGAGCGCCTCGACGTAGTCCGGGTCTCCGCGCTCGCCCTCGACCTGCTCCGACTGCTGGTCGAACCGCGCCTGCTGCATCGCCGCCTCGTTGATCTCGGTGAAGGCGTTGCCCAGCTCCATCCCGCCGGCGAAGTACTCGAATCGCTCCGTCAACGTCGGGTCGGCGTCGGTCGGGCGCGCGAACGGCGAGAGCTCGACCGGGTAGTCGTGGACGATCGTGGGCTGGAGCAACCCCGGCTCGACGTAGTGCGAGAACGCGTGGTCGACGAGCTGCGTCCAGTCCTTGTCGGCGTCCGTGTCGACGCCGCGCTCCGTCAGCCACGCCCTGAGCTCGCCCGGGTCGCGCGTCCAGAGCTCGTGGCGTTCGAGCGCTTCCACGAAGCGGACGCGCTGCCATGGCCCCGCAAGGTCGATCTCGTGCCCGCGGAACGACACGGCCGTCGTTCCGAGCACCTCCCGGACGACCCGCTCGACGAGCTGCTCGATCCGTTCCATCGTGTCGTGGTAGTCGGCGTACGCCTCGTACCACTCGAGCATCGTGAACTCGGGGTTGTGCTTGAACGAGACGCCTTCGTTCCGGAAGTCCTTTCCGATCTCGTAGACACGCTCGAGGCCGCCCACGACGAGCCGCTTGAGGTAGAGCTCGGTCGCGATGCGGAGGTAGAAGTCCGCATCCAGCTCGTTGTGGTGGGTGACGAACGGCCGCGCAAACGCCCCGCCGTAGCGTGGCTGGAGGACCGGGGTCTCGACTTCGACGAAGCCCCACTCGTCGAGCGCACGACGGATGGCGGTCACCGTCCGCGCCCGTGCGAGAAACACGGCGCGGGTCTCCTCGTTCATGAGCAGGTCGAGGTAGCGCTTGCGGTAGCGGAGCTCGACGTCGGTGAGCCCGTGGAACGTGTCCGGGAGCGGCTGCGTGTTGCGCGCGAGCACCTCGACGCTTTCCGCGAGCACGGAAGGCTCTCCACGCCGCGACTTCCCGGGACGGCCGACGACACCGACGACGTCGCCCAGGTGCACGTCGAGCTCGCCCGTGGCGGCGACGTCGCAGATCACCTGGATGCGGCCGGAGCGGTCGACGACGTCGAGAAAGGCGAGCTTTCCCATGCCCCGCCGCGCCATCGCACGGCCGGCGATACGTCGCGTCGTCTCCGCCTGGCCCCCGTCCTCGAGCGGCTCGGCCTCGGCGCGAACCGCCGCGATCTCGTCGCGATCGGGAAAGCGCTTCGGTGCGGCCATGGCGCCCGAGTCTACGTACCCGGGATCCATGGGACGCGGGCTGTGCCCGCGGCCCAGCCGAGCAGCATCTCGGGCGCGACGCAGGGCAGAGCCCACGTCTCGCCCGCGCGGCTCAGGCGGCCTTGATCTCCATGATCTTGAACTTCACCTTCGAGCCGCGGGGGGTGATCACCTCGACCGTCTCGCCCTTCTTGCGCCCCAGGATGGCCTTGCCGACCGGCGACTCGTTCGAGAGCTTCTGCTCGGCGGGGTTCGCTTCGGCGGAGCCGACGATGTGGTACTCGAGCGTCTCCTTGGCGTCGACGTCGCGGAGCCGCACGACCGATCCGACGGAGACGACGCTCGTGTCCACGTCCTTCGTGTCGATCAGTCGCGCGCGGGCGAGCCGCTCCTCGAGCTGGGCGATCTTGTGCTCGAGCATCGCCTGCTCGTTCTTCGCGTCGTCGTACTCGGCGTTCTCGGCGATGTCGCCGAACTCGCGCGCGGTGCGGATCCGGTCCGCGATTTCGCGCCGGCGGTCGGTGCGCAGCGTGTCGAGCTCCTGCTTGAGGCTGTCGTAGCCCTCTGGTGTGAGGATCACGTCCTTCACGGGAAGACCTCCGAGCGCGTCTCCTAGAACGAGAACGAGGCGCACTGCGCGCCACGCGGGTGCGCATGGTAGCGCTGACGGGCGAGGTGCGCAAACTCCCTCCCGAGGCAGGCCGGACACGGCGTCTACCATCAGTTTCGACGACATGATCGACCTTCGCGAGACCTGGTGGATCGGCCCCGTCGAGATTCCGACGCGGCTCGTGCTGGCGCCCATGGCGGGCGTCAGCGTGCAGGCGTTCCGGCGACAGGGCCGGCGGTTCGGCGCCGGCCTCGTGTGCTCGGAGATGGTCAGCTGCGCCGGGATCGAGCACCGCAACGAGAAGACGCTCGGCTACCTGCGGGTCGCGTCGGACGAGCACCCGCTGGCGATCCAGCTCTTCGGGTCCGAGCCCCACACGATGGCGGAGGCAGCCCGCATGGTCGAGGCTGCGGGCGCGGACCTCGTCGACGTCAACTTCGGGTGCCCTGTGCGAAAGGTCACGAAGACGGGCGCCGGCGCGACGCTCCTGGACGAGCCCGACCGGGCGGCGCGGATCGTCTCGGCGATTGCGGACGCGGTCGACATCCCGGTGTCGGTCAAGCTCCGCCGCGGTCTACGAGACGGGTCGCGCGACTGTCTCGTCGTCGGCCCGCGCCTGGTCGACGCCGGCGCAGCGTCGCTGACGCTCCACCCGCGCTCCGCCCAGCAGATGTACACAGGCACCGCCGACCACGCGCTCACAGCCGAGCTCGTTGCGCTCGTCGACGTGCCCGTCGTGGCATCGGGTGACATCGTCTCGCGCGCGAAGGCGCAGAGCGTGCTCGCGACGACCGGCGCGTCGGCGGTGATGGTGGGCCGCGGCGCGCAGGGCAATCCCTGGGCGCTCCGCGAGATCGTCGACGGCGACGAGCGCGAGCCCTCCCGCGAGGAGGTGGTGGCCGAGCTCGTCCTCTTCGTCCGGGAGACGGTGCGCGAGCTCGGCGAGCGACGCGCCTCCGGGTTCCTCAAGAAGTTCTACGGGTGGTACCTCGGACGAGGGCGCTTCCCGCGACCGTTCAAGCAGGAGCTCGTCGTGCTCGACTCGACCGAGGAGGTCGAGCGCCGCCTGATCGCCGCCGCTCCCGGCGCGCTCGAATTGATCGACCGGCTCGAGGCGGAGGTTCCGAGCGGCGACGACGTCACCCTCGAGCTGCCGATCTCGATCTACGGCGGCGGCTAGGAGGACGTCGTCGATCGGTGCGAGCCTGTGAGCGCCGTCGCGACGCCGAGGCCGACGAACACCGTTCCGCTGACGTACCGCTGAGCGCGCAGGAAGCCGGTATGCCCGCGTAGGCGTTCCGATGCCGTGCCGGCGACGAGGACCCACGTGCCGTCGCTGACGATCGCGAGCGCGACGAAGACGAGCCCGAGGAAGAGCATCTGCAGCCCGACGCGACCCGCCGACTGGTCGACGAACTGCGGCAGGAAGGCGAGGAAGAACAGCGCCGTCTTCGGGTTCAGGATCTGGACGACGACGCCCTGCGCGAACCGGCGCCGGTAGCGCGTCGGCGGCCGGGTCTCGTCCGGATCGGTGGGGCTGCCCCTGCGAAACAGCGTCCAGAGCCCGATCGCGACGAGGTACGCAGCGCCGAGGTACTTCACGGTGTCGAAGGCGAGCGCCGACGCTGCGAGCAGCCCGGAGAGCCCGAGCGCCGCGGCGAACACGTGCACGAGCGCGCCGGTCTGGATCCCGAACATCGACGCCGCGCCCGCCCGCCGGCCGCCGTCGATGGAGCTGGCCACGATGTAGAGGACAGCCGGCCCGGGGACGACGAGCAGCGCGAGGGCGGCGCCGCAGAAGACCGCGAGGGTCGCGGGGTCGGGGATCACCGGTTGAGCTCCCAGACCAGTCTCAGCCCTTCGAGCGTCAGGAACGGGTCCACGCGTTCGATCGTGCTCGAGTACGGCTCGACGAGCTCGGCGAGACCACCGGTCGCCACGACCTGGGTCTCGGGCGCCTCGAGCTCACCCCGGATCGCCGCCACGATGCCGTCGACCTGACCCGCGAAGCCGTACACGAGACCGGACTGAAGGCCGGCGACGGTCGTCTTGCCGATCACGCTGGGAGGCTCCACGTAGTCCACCTTCACGAGTCGCGCGGCGCGCGCGAAGAGCGCATCCATGGACGTCTCGATCCCGGGCGCGAGGACTCCGCCGACGTATTCGCCGTCGGGCGAGACGACGTCGAAGTTCGTGGATGTGCCGAAGTCGACGACGATCACCGGCGCGCCGTAGCGCGTCTTCGCCGCGACGGCGTTCACGATCCGATCGGGGCCCACCTCGCGCGGATCGTCGTAGCGGATCGGAATCCCGGTGCGGACACCGGGGCCGACCGCGAGAAGCGGCGCGTGCGCCCACCGCCCCGCAAGGCGCTCCCATTCGCGCAGCAGGAGGGGGACGGTCGTCGAGAGGCAGATCCCGTCGACGGCATCGGGGTCGAGCAGCCCACCGAGGAGGACGACGAGCTCGTCGCCCGTGCGGGTCCGGTCGGTGGCGACGCGCCAGTGGTCGACGAGCCGCTCGTCCTCGAAGAGGCCGAGCACGGTCTGCGTGTTGCCGACGTCGACGGCGAGGAGCATGTCCGCGAGCGTATCGTCACACGGTGCCTGGCTTCCGTGTCCGACTTCAGCCGGACACGTGCTCTTTCTCTAGAAGGCGTCGTCCTCGTCCAGGCGCTGCGATTCGCCGATTCGCTCGGCGAGCGCCTCGGCGGTGAGGCGTGGCTCGTCTCCCTCGCCGCGGAGCTCCTCGACGGTCACGTCCCCGGAGGTGTAGACCTCCGCGCGCGGGATGATCCGGGTGGGACGGTTCTTGTCCCACACCCACACGTCCTCCATCTGGGCGTGGAAGAACGGGTAGCTCGCCTGCGGCACGACCTTGAGATCGAGCTTGTTGCAGAGATACGTCGCGTCCTGGGTGAGGACGCAGTAGCGGAAGAGCGGGAAGACGGCCGTGTACTCCCGCTTCAGCTGGAGCTCGAGCTCCGCTTCGAACTCGTCGAGCTCGTCCAGGTGGCTCATCGACGTCAGTGTACGGGGTCTGTCCCGGACAAGGACTGAGCCTTTCGACGGTCGCCGGCGCCGCGCTCATCCGGCGCCAATCTCCGCAACAGCTCGGCCGCTGCGCCCCGTCCGGGCACGACCGCGTCCGGCGCGAGCTCGGCGAGCGGCTCGAGCGCGAAGCGGCGCTCGTGGAGGCGAGGGTGCGGGAGCGTCAGGCCGGGCTCGTCGACGACCGAGCTGCCGTGCAGCAGCAGGTCGAGGTCGATCGTCCGCGGGCCGAAGCGCTCGCCGTCGCGGACGCGGCCCAGCTGCCGCTCGACGTCCAGGAGCCGGTCGAGCACCGCACGAGGCTCGAGGTCGGTCTCGAGCTCTGCGACGCCGTTCAAGAACATCGGCTGCTCGACGGGGCCCCACGGGGGCGTCTCCCGCAGCGAGGAGACCGCCGTGACGCGAATCCCATCGCTCTTGTCGAGATGCTCGACGGCACGTCGTATGGTTGCTTCGCGGTCGCCGAGATTCGATCCGAGGCCGACGTACGCGCGCATGTGCCCGACCGTAGCGAGCCGGAAGAAATCCGGGTCGCCTAACGTTGTCTTAACCCCCGTCCTTAACTTCTCCTCATCGAACCGCGTGACGATGCCGTACCTTCCCATGGCCTTGCGTTTCCTCCTCCCCACGCTCCTCGGAGCGCTCGTGCTCGTGCCAGTGGCCGCGGCCGACGGACCGGCCACGATCGTCCGCGTGAACGGCGCTGCCGCGTGCAGCGAGTCGGCCTTCCTGGCCGCCGCGGGCGCCGAGGTCGTCGACGTGAAGCTCCGCCTCTGGCGCGTCCCGGCCGGCCTCGCCACGGGCGTTCTGTCCGCGCTTCGCGAGCGCGGGTCACTCGCAGCCGCGCAGGTCGAGCACACGTATTCCGTCACCGCGACCACGGCGACTCCCGACCCCCTCCAGGCGGAGGAGTGGTGGCGGGCGCAGCTTGGCATCGACGGCCTCACCCCGCCTGGCCCCGGCGTGCCGGTGACGATCGTCGACTCGGGCATCGACGTGACGCATCCGGAGTTCGCGGGCCGACCCGACACCTCGCTCTTGAACACGCAGGAGCCCGCGGGGATCGGCGGCGAGCACGGAACCTCGGTCGCGTCGCTTGTCGGCGCGCCGGTCAACGGCGTCGGCCTCGTCGGCATCTACCCGCAGGCGGTGCTCCGGTCGTGGGACGCCGCACGTGGTCAGGGGACGCGGCTCGAGTCGAGCGACATCTCGGCGGGCATCCTCGCCGCGGCTCGCGCCGGACGCGGCGTCATCAACCTGTCGATCGGCGGTGATCGCGACCTGCCGATCGAGCTCGCGGTCAGCGAGGCCGTCGCCACGGGATCCCTCGTGGTCGCGGCGTCGGGGAACGACGGTGACCGCGGAAGCCCGGTCGGGTTCCCGGCGGCGCTTCCGCACGTCACGACCGTGGCCGCGACCGACCGATCCGGCGGCGTCGCGGCGTTCTCCAGCCGCTCGCCGTACGTCGACATCGCAGCGCCCGGAGACGGCGTCTTCGTCGCGAGCGCGCTCGGCAAGGACTGGCGGCCGTCGTCCGGGACGAGCTTCTCGTCTCCGCTCGTGGCGGGCGCCGCGGCATGGCTGTGGACAGTGCGGCCCGACCTCGACGCGGGACAGGTGGCAGAGGTCCTCCGCCGGTCCGCACGCGACATCGACCAGCCGGGACGCGATCCCGCGGCGGGCTTCGGGATGCTGAACCTCGCCGCTGCGATCGCAGCGGCGACCCCGATCCGCGATCCTTTCGAGCCGAACGACGACGTCGAGGAGGTCGCCCCGAACGGCGACCGCAACCTTCTCAGGACAGCATCGCTGACGACGAAGGCCAAGCAGCGGGCTCGAATCGTCGGACGCGTCGACACGTACGAGGATCCGCGCGACGTCTTTCGCGTCTGGCTGCCGGCCCGGCGGAACGTGACCTTCCAGGTGACCGGTACCACCGACGAGGATCTCTCGCTTCATCGCGCCACGGCCTCGACCGTCGCCGGCCGGTTCGCCGGGACCGGCCGCCTGGCCCAGGCGGCGGCGAAGGGCCGCAACGAGAAGCTCGTGTATCGAAACACCGGCGCCGGCCGCTGGGCCTACCTCACGGTGCGCCTGCCGGCCCGGGCGCTCGACACGACGTACACGCTCACGGTCTCCGCGGCGCGCATCCGCGCTGCGGTCTAGCCGGCGCGCCTCTCCACGACGACCGCCGCGTGGTCGAGCGGCCGTGTCAGCTCGACGTCGGGCTTTCGGACCCGTACGCGAGCACGCTCGAGCGGAAACCGGGCAAGAAGCGCGTCGGCGAGCGCTGCCGCGAACGCCTCCAGGAGCTGGTAGGCCGTTGCATCGGAGACCTCGACCACGGCCGCCATCACGTCCCGATAGTCGACCGCATCTGTGATCCGATCCGTCGCTGCGGCGGTCTCGTCGACGACGTCCAGCTCGAGGTCGACGAGGAACCGCTGCCCTTCGCGGCGCTCCTGGTCGAGCACTCCGTGGAAGCCGTGGAGCTCGATCCCGGCCAGCTCGATCGTCACGCGGCAGCCACCGTTCCCCGCTCGATCGCAGACGCGGCGGCAAGCGCCTCCACGTGGAGTTGCACGTCGTGGACGCGGAAGAGCGACGCGCCGCGGTCGAAGGCCGCGACTGCGGCGCCGACCGACGCCGCGTCGGTTCCCACGCCCCCGTCCGGTCCGTCGACGATCCGCGCGAGCGTCGACTTGCGTGAGAGACCGACGAGAAGCGGCCGACCGAGCGCGACGATCCGCTCGAGCCCGCGGACGAGCTCGAGGTTCTGATCGGGGGTCTTGCCGAACCCGATTCCTGGATCCAGGCAGATCCGCTCCTCGGCGATCCCGGCGTCGACCGCGAATGCGAGGCGCTCCTCGAGAAACGTGGCGACGTCGGCGGCGACGTCGTCGTACCGCGGCTCGACCTGCATCGTGCGAGGCTCACCCTGCATGTGCATCAGGCACAGGTACGCATCCGCGTCCGCGACGACCCCGGCGAGCTCCGGATCGCGTCTGAGCGCCGTGACGTCGTTCACCATCAAGGCCCCGAGCGCGAGCGAGCGACGCGCGACCTCCGCCCGCGACGTGTCCACCGAGACCGGAGCTCCTTCGAGGAGCTCGATCACCGGCACGACGCGCCGGAGCTCCTCGTCGAGGTCGACGGGGTCTGCCGCCGGGCGGGTCGACTCGCCCCCGACGTCGACGAGCGCGGCGCCCTCGGCGACCATCCGACGCGCAGCGTCCGCGGCGTCCGAAGCCGACGCGTACGTGCCTCCGTCCGAGAAGCTATCGGGCGTGACGTTCACGATCCCCATCACCGCCGGCCGCGGCCAACGTTCCGCAAGTGTCGTTCGTCTCATCGGACATGGACGGTAACGCGCCGCGGCGGGGCGGGTCGGCCGGTCGAGCCCTGGCAATCGCGGCCGGTGTCGTGACGCTCGTCGGCGTCGTCGCGATCGCCTCGACGGGCTCCGTGCCGACAGGCACGGGTGGGAGCGGGCGCCGCCCGTCGGAAGGGTTCGTCGACACGGTCTTCAGCCTCTTCCTGGTGCTGATGGTCGTCTGCACCATCTTCGTGACGGTCATGCTCACCTTCTTCCGTCGCTACGACCCGGAGACCGGTGCCCCGAGGCGGCGCAGCCCTGTGCAGTCGCTCGCCTCGTTCCTCATCTCCGTCGCGCTGCTGGCGCTCTTCGTTCGCGTCATCACGGGAAGCAGCGGCGAGCGCCGCTTCCCTCTCATTGCCGGCCCGCCGGGGAGCGGCGACGCGGGCGACGACGAGCCCGGAGCGCGCTACGACCCGGAGTTCGCGGTCTGGCCCGTGGTCGCCGTCGTGGCGCTCGTCGCCGTCGCCGCCGGCGCAGCCTGGCTCTCCGCACGTAGCCGGAGGAAGGCTCAGGGCCTGCTCCCCGCGACGCCTGTCGAGGCGCTCGCCGACGTCCTCGCCGCTACGCTCGACGACCTCCGCGCGGAGAGCGACCCGAGACGCGCCGTGATCGGAGCGTACGCCCGCATGGAGCGGGCGCTCGCCGCCTCGGGCCTGCCGCGACGGGACGCCGAGGCGCCCGAGGAGTACCTCGGACGTGTGCTCGACGAGGTGCCGCTCTCGCCGTCCGCCGCGAGTCGGCTGACGGCGCTCTTCGCGTGGGCGCGCTTCTCCGTGCACGATGTGCGTCCCGAGATGAAGGACGAGGCGATTCAGACGCTCGAGCAGGTTCAGGAGGAGCTCGCTGCGGCCGAGGCCGCGCGAGAGGCGCACCTCGTCGGGGCGCCGGCATGAAGCGGATCGACCGCGCGATCGCCGTAGTCCTTGCCGTCAGCGCCTGGGCGGGGATCGTCCTGGTCGTCGTTCCGGGGCGCGCCTCGCTCGTCGGCCACGTCTGGCTCGTCGTCGTTCTCGCGATCGCTCTCAGCGTCGTGGTCGCCACACTGCTCCGCGCTGCTCCACGGGGCCCGTCGGCGTTCGACGCGGCATTCGCGCCCGCGAAGCGGCGGCGGGCACGTCCCGAGTCCCTCGCGCACATGGAGCGCGAGGTCGCGCTCGCGGCCGGCACCGCGTTCGACGTCCACTATCGGCTTCGGCCGACCCTTCGCTCGCTCGCCGCGGGGCTGCTTCTCGGGAAAGGGATCGACCTGGACAGGACGCCTGAACGCGCTGAGCTCGTCCTCGGGCCGGAGGTCTGGGAGCTCGTCCGTCCCGACCGCCCGGCCCCGGACGATCGCGGCGGGCCTGGGCTGCCGGCCGCGTCCCTGGAGCGGGTCGTGGACGCCCTGGAAGGCCTCGCGTGCAGCTGAGCGAGCTCGCGGCACGCGGCGCGGCCGTGCTCGACGAGGTCGAGCGCGCAGTCGTCGGCAAGCGGGACCGGCTCGAGCTCGTGCTCGCAGGCCTGCTCGCCGACGGGCACGTGCTGCTGGAGGACGTCCCCGGCCTCGCGAAGACGCTCACCGCGCGCTCGTTCGCGACGGTCACGGGAATGCACTTCGCCCGGGTTCAGTTCACTCCCGACCTCCTGCCGACCGACGTGACCGGCTCGTCGATCTGGAACCAGCGGGAGCTCGAGTTCGAGTTTCGACCGGGTCCCGTCTTCTCGAACCTCCTGCTCGCGGACGAGATCAACCGCGCCCCGCCGAAGACGCAGGCAGCGTTGCTCGAGGCGATGCAGGAGCGCCAGGTCTCGATCGACGGGACGACGCACGTGCTCGAGCCGCCCTTCCTCGTCCTCGCGACCCAGAACCCGATCGAGTACGAGGGCACCTATCCGCTCCCGGAAGCTCAGCTCGACCGCTTCGTGCTGCGCACCGGCTTCGGTTACCCGTCCCTCGACGACGAGTGGGAGATGCTCGAGCGCCGACTCGACCGTGGCGTGGACGAGATCGAGCTTCGGGAGGTCGTCGACCGCCCGACGCTGCTCGAGATGCAGCGCGCCGTCGAGGAGGTGCACGTCGACGAGAGCATCGGACGCTACGTCGTCGACCTGGTCGCGGCGACGCGCGAGAGCCCGAGCGTCCTCGTCGGGTCGAGCCCGCGCGGATCCCTCGCCCTGCTCAAGTTGTCGCGTTGCCGCGCTGCGCTCGCCGGCCGCGACTTCGTCACACCCGACGACGTGAAGAGCGTGGCCGTTCCTGCCCTCGCGCACCGCCTGGTCCTCCGCCCGGAGCTCTGGGTGCAGCGCCGGACCGGCGAGGACGTCGTCCGCGAGGTCATGGACGGCGTCCCGACCCCCGCGACGCAGGCCGCCGAGCCCGCGTGACCCGATCGGCGGACGCGCGCCTCGCGGCCTACGCGTGGCTCGCGGCGGCCGCGTTCGTGGCCGCTCTCGCCCTGCGCCGGCCCGAGCTCGCCCTCCTCGCGGCGCCGTTCGCGCTGCTGGTCGCGCTCGGTGTCCGCATGCCGGCGCCCGCAGTGCGCGCATGGGTCGACCTCGACCGCGAGCGGGCGCTCGAGGGCGACGAGCTGTGCGCGCTCGTCACGGTTCGCTCGGAGAGCCGCCTCGATCGCGTCGAGGTCGGTCTCGCGCTCCCTGACGGCTTCCAGCTCGCAGGTGGGCGGAATCCCGTCGCGTTCCCGCTTGCGGCAGGTGAGGAGCGGGAGCTCGAGATCCGTCTCACCTGTGGGCGCTGGATGTCGGCCGAGCTCGGCGACGTGCGCCTCCGGGCGCGCGACCGGATCGGCCTCGTCCGCTTCGAGGGTCGTGTCGATCGGCGGCGCCCCGTTCGCGTCTATCCGAAGCCGGAGCGGCTCCGGCGCCTGCTCGCGCCGGAGCGGACGCAGGCCGCGACCGGAAGCGAGGTGTCGCGCGTCCGGGCGGAGGGACTCGAGTTCGCCGACACGCGCCCGTTCGTCGCCGGTGATCGCGTGAAATCCGTGAACTGGCGCGCCACTGCTCGCCGCGGCAGCCTCGTCGTCAACGAGCGCCATCCGGAGCGGAACGCGGACGTGGTGATCTTCCTCGACAGCTTCGCGGAGGCGCGCGCCGCGGACGAGGGGACATTCGAGCACGCCGTGCGCGCCGCGTCGACGCTCGTGAGCGCCTTCCTCGAGCGACGCGACCGCGTCGGTCTCGTTGCCTTCGGCGGCTTCCTGCGCTGGCTCGAGCCCGGCGGCGGCCTCGTCCAGCGCTACCGCCTCGTCGACGCGTTGCTCGAGACCGGCGTCGAGTTCAGCTACGCGTGGAAGGGCGTGAACGTCATTCCCGCGCGCACGATGCCGTCCCGGGCGCTCGTGATCGCCCTGACGCCGCTGCTCGACGAGCGATCGGTTGCCGCGCTCGTCGACCTGCGCGGCCGCGGCCACGACCTCGTGGTGCTGGAGGTGTCACCCGAGCCGTACGTCGCGCCCCCGCGCGACGCCACGGACCGGCTCGCGCTCCGCCTGTGGCGCCTCCAGCGAGCCGATCTGCGCTCCCGGTTCGAGCGGCTCGGCGTCGCCGTGGCGACCCTCGACGCCGACACGACCGTCGAGGCTGCGCTCGAGGGGGTGAGGTCATACAGGCGTCACGCCCGTCTCGCGCGGCGGTAGCCGCCGGCGCGACCGCTGTCGCGGTGGCGCTCGGGCTGGCCGCCTGGCTCGCCGCCGTGGCGAGCAACGACGCGGCCGTGCCGGTCCTTCTCCTTGGACTGACAGGGGCAGCGCTCACCGGGGTCGCTCTCTTCTTCCCCGTAGTCCTCGGCCTCGCCCTCGCCGCGTCGGCCTCGTCCTATGCCGTCCTGCTCGCCGTCGACGAGCCCCCTCTCGACGTGCGCGGGGCAGGGGTCGCAGCCCTGCTCGTCGCCGTCGGCGAGCTCGTCGGCTGGTCACGCGAGCTCGGAGCGACCTCGACCGACGAGCCGGGTGGCGCCTGGCGTCGCCCGACGTGGATCGCAGCCGTCGCGATCGGCACGCTGCTGCTCGTCTGGGCGCTCCTCGCGATCGTCGATCTCGCGCGCGTCGAAGGGCTGGCCGTCGAGGCGGTCGGCGCCGCGTGCGCCCTTGCGGCCCTGTTCTTCGCCTCGCGGCTGGCGCGCGGCTCCTCCGCGACTGAATGAGCTAGGAGGCTGCAGGATCCGGCGGCGGCTGCATCGCCGCGCCGGGGAGCGGTCGCGGCTGGGGCCGCAGAGCCGGCTTCTTCTCGTGCTCGGGCTCCGGCTCAGCCTCGGCCTCGGGCGTCTCCTCCGCGAAGACCGACTCCTCGTCCTCGCCGGCGAGCAGCCGCTCGAACTGGGTCTTGTCGACGGTCTCGCGCTCGATCAGGATCGCCGAGAGCTTGTGGAGCTCGTCCATGTGCTCGCGCAGGACGTTCGTCGCCTTGTCGTGCGCCTCCTCGATCACGCGGCGGATCTCGTCGTCGATCTCTTTCGCGATCTCCTCCGAGTAGTCCGGCTCGGCGCCCATCTCGCGGCCAAGGAAGGGCATGTCGTGGTTCCGTCCGAGGACGCGTGGGCCGAGCTTCTCGCTCATCCCGAAGCGCATGATCATCTGCTTCGCCGTCGACGTGATCCGCTCGATGTCGTTGGCGGCGCCGGTCGTCACCTCGTTGAAGACGAGCTCCTCGGCTGCGCGGCCGCCGAGCGTCATCGCCATCTGGTCCATCAGCGTGCCCTTGGTCGTCAGATAGCGATCCTCGGCCGGCAGCGAGATCGTGTAGCCGAGCGCCTGGCCGCGGCTGACGATCGAGATCTTGTGCACCTCATCGGTGTGCTCGAGGTAGAAGCCGACGAGCGCGTGCCCCATCTCGTGGTACGCGGTGATCTTGCGCTCCTTCTCCGAGAAGAGGCGCGACTTCTTCTCGGGGCCGGCGATCACGCGCATGATCCCTTCCTCGAGCTCGTGCTGGCCGATCGTCTTCTCGCCGCGGCGCGCCGCGAGAAGCGCGGCCTCGTTGATCACGTTCGCCAGGTCGGCGCCGGTGAAGCCGGGAGTCGCGGCGGCGAGCACGTCGAGGTCGATCACCTTGTCGATCGGCTTGCCCTTCGCGTGCACCTCGAGGATCTGCTGCCGACCCTTGCGGTCGGGGCGATCGACGACGATCTGCCGGTCGAAGCGGCCGGGGCGGAGCAGCGCCGGGTCGAGGATGTCCGGGCGGTTCGTCGCGGCGATCAGGATGATGTTGTCCTTCAGCTCGAACCCGTCCATCTCGACGAGGAGCTGGTTCAGCGTCTGCTCGCGCTCGTCGTGGCCGCCGCCGAGGCCGGCGCCGCGATGACGACCGACGGCGTCGATCTCGTCGATGAAGATGATGCAGGGGCTCGCCTGCTTCGCCTGCTCGAAGAGGTCGCGCACGCGCGAGGCGCCGACGCCGACGAACATCTCGACGAAGTCGGAGCCCGAGATCGAGAAGAACGGCACCCCTGCCTCGCCGGCGGTCGCGCGGGCGAGGAGCGTCTTACCGGTGCCGGGCGGCCCGTAGAGCAGGACGCCCTTCGGGATCCGCGCGCCGAGCGCCTGGAACTTCTTCGGGTTCTCGAGGAACTCCTTGATCTCCTGGAGCTCCTCGACCGCCTCGTCCGCGCCGGCGACGTCCTTGTACGTCACCTTCGGCGAGTCGGGCGACATCCGCTTGGCGCGGCTCTTGCCGAAGCTCATCACCTTCGAGCCGCCGCCCTGCATCTGGTTCATCAGGAAGATCCAGAAGCCGATCAGGAGCAGGAACGGCAGGAACCCGGTGAGGAGCGCCCACCAGGCGCTCGTTCCCGTCCCCTTCGAGTCGTAGACGACGTTGTGCTTGTCGAGGAGGTTCTCGAACTGAACCTGCGACTGCGGCGACGGGTAGTTGACCTTCACCTTCGTCCCGGAGTCCAGCTCAGCCGAGATCGACTGACGGTTCGGGGTGAAGTTGACCTTGCTCACGTTCCCTTCCTCGACCTGGGTCTTGAGCTGGGAGTACGTGAGCTTCTCGTCGCCGCCGCGCCGCGGCATGAGCGTTTGGCTCGCGAGATACACGAGCAGGACGATCACGACGAGCGGGAAGAGCGCGCTACGGAAGAATCGGTTCACGTGCCTCGGAGCGTAGCAGCGTGCCTCCGCGCGACCAGTCCAGGCCGAGGGAACTTAACGGACCGAAAACCCCCGTTTGCAGGATCTCAATGACCCGCAGGCACCAGATCCGGGTGCAGGACGCCGATGTACGGCAGGTTGCGGTAGCGCTCTGCGAAGTCCAGGCCGTAGCCGATCACGAAGCGGTTCGGGATCTCGAATCCCACGTATCTGACGGGCACCTCGACCTCGCGCCGCTCGGGCTTCGTGAGCAGTGCGCAGATCTCCAGTGAGGCCGGCTTGCGCGCGCCGAGCGTGCGGCGCAGGTACGAGAGCGTGAGCCCCGAGTCGATGATGTCCTCCACGACGAGCACGTCGCGGCCGGTGATGTTGATCTCGAGGTCCTTGAGGATCCGCACCACGCCGGACGAGTCCGTCGCCGCGCCGTAGCTCGAGATCGCCATGAAGTCGACCTCGCAAGGCACGGTGAGCTCTCGCATCAGGTCGGAGATGAAGAAGATCGCGCCCTTGAGGACGCCTACGAGCAGCAGGTCACGGCCCTCGTAGTCCTCCGAGATCTCCGCGCCGAGCTCGACCACCCGACCGCGCAGCGACTCGCCGTCGATCAGGACCTCGCCGACGTCCGAGTGGACGGACGTCACCTGTCGTCCCGGACGACCTGCACGGCCCCTTCCCATCCCGGTGCTTCCGCCAGCCCGGCGACCGCGATCACCGCGCCGTCCTCGGTCGCGACGAGCGGCCACGCGTCGCGCTCGGAGCGGGGCACCTTCGCGTCCACGAGCACATCCTGCACCTTACGCGTCCTTCCCGCGAGCCGATCCCCTGGGCGTCTGGAGCGCACGACCAGGCCGGTCCGGTCGCTCGAGAGGCGCCACGGCCCCCATGTCACGCTTCCCTCGAGCCGAAGCGTGTCGTACGCGCGCACCGCGCGCACGCCCTGGCCGAGGTCGGCCTCACGTGTGCCTTCCGTCGACGAGATGAGCTCGACGAGCGACGCTTCCAGGCTTCGAGGCAACCGTGGAGCATCGGCCCCCAGCGCGAGCAGGTTGGCGCGAGCCCGTGGGTCGAGCTCCTCGAGGAGCGGCAAAACCCGGTCCCGGATCAGCCCTCGCTTCGTCGCCGCGTTCGAGGTGTCGATCCGCCAGACGAGCCCGTGCGCGCGGCAGTACGCCTCGGTCTCCTCGCGCCAGAGCCGAAGCAACGGGCGGATCACGTTGTCGCGTCGCCGCGCGCGGATGCCCCGCGTCGAGCCGCTCGAGACGATCCGGTAGAGGACCGTCTCCACCTGGTCGGACGCCGTGTGCCCCGACGCGCGAAGCCCGAGGTTCGCGGTCAGCTCGTAGCGCAGGTCGCGCAGAGCGGCCTCTGTCTCGACGGGCGTCGCACGGATGATCTCGGCGCCGAGCTCCTCGGCGCAGTGCGCCGCGTCGGCATCTGCATCGTCACCGCGGAGCCCGTGGTGCACGTGCACGGCCCCGACGTCGTAGCCGAGCGCGCGGAGCGCGTGCCACAGGCACGTGGAGTCGGCGCCGCCGGAGACCAGACAGGTCACCGCGCCTCCCGGCTCGATCAGCGAGCCTGCCCGGATGTGGTCTTCGATGCGCTGGAGCACGTCCATGCAGTCATTGTTGCGAAGAGCGCCTACGACGGAAAGTCGGTGAAGCGTGGGGTCGTCGCCCACACGCGGAGCGTCTCGGCTGCCATCTCAACCGCCTCCGCGTCGAGCGCGAACGGCGTCGCATGCGGCGCGTGCTGGATCCGGGAGGCCGGAAAGTTGCCGTCCGCCGCGTCGAGCACGTAGCGCATCGGTAGCGAGTGCGAGACAGCCAGCACGACGCCCTCGGACCGCGCGAGCAGCGTGTCGAGCCCGCCGGCGATCCGCTCCGCTGCCTGCGCCCGGCTTTCCCCGCCCCCGGGGCAGACGACGTCGGCCTCGTTCGTCCATGCCCAGGTGCGGTACGCCTCGAGCGGGCCGCCCTCGAACGACCCGAAGCCGATCTCGTCGAGGCCGGAAACGACGATGCGCGGCACGTCGCGCCCGCCCAGGGCGAGCTCGAGCGTCTCCTGCGTCCGGGTGAGGCGGGTCGCGACGCCGAGGTCGATCGGCTCGTGCGCGAGCTCCTCGCGGAGGGCCAGAGCCTCTTGCACGCCGCGCTCGGAGAGCCCCTCGCCCGGCGGGAGGCCGCTAACGCAGTCATCCGCATTCGAGCGGGCGTGCGCGTGGCGCACGAGCAGGAGCGTCCTCAGAACAGCACGCTCCGGTACTCGAGCACGTGGCGCATCCCGACAGCCTCGTAGAGCCGGATCGCGGGCTGGTTCTCCGCACGAACGAACAGGCACACCGCAGGGACGCGAGCGAGAAGGAGAATGATGAGGTCGCGAAGCGCGCGCGCGGCGTTGCCCTGGCGTCGCGCCGGCGGGTCCACCCAGACCTGCTGCAGCTGCACGGCGGCCGGCGTCCAGGCAGACGCCTCCGCCTTGAAGAGGATGACGCCGTCCTCGACCCAGACCCACGAGCGGCCCTCCTCGATCTGGGAGCGGGTCCGCCAACGGAAGCCGTTCGGGTCGCGTCGCAGCGGATCGACCCCGACCTCCTCGTAGTGGGCGCGAGCACACGCGGGAACGAGCACCTCGAGATCCGCCAGCATGGCGTCCCGCAGCCCCGTGCCGCCCGACTCGGGCGGAGCGGTCGAGACGTAGACCGGCTGCTCGGGCCGGTCCTCGCGCGGGCGATCGAACCTCCGCCGACCCGCTTCCCACAGCTCTGTGACCGCGTTCTGCTCGCCGATCAGCATTCTCGGCGACGCCCGCGCCGCCAGATCGGCGAACGCACCACTGCCCTCGCCGGAGGGAACGACGTTGGTGCCGAGGTGGCACAACGACGTGAGCGAGTCGTCCGTCCGCTCCAGCGCGGCGAAGCGTCCGTGGCCCCGTCGCGCGACGTCCTCGAGAAACACACGCTCCACGGGGTCCTCGTCGCAGTACGCGAGAATCTGATCGATCGAGGGCTCCACGAGTCGAGCGCGCATGGCGGCCACACTGTACGAGCTTCCCGAATAGGGTTCGCGCCATGCCAATTCACGTACGTGCGAACCAGGGTGACTACGCCGAAGCGTGCCTCCTGCCGGGCGACCCGCTCAGGGCGAAGTACATCGCCGAGACCTTCATGGAGGACGTCGTCCAGCGGAACTCCGAGCGCGGGATGCTCGGCTACACGGGGACTTTCGGCGGTAAGCCGGTCTCGGTCCAGTCCAGCGGCATGGGATGCCCCTCTGCGGCGATTGTGATCGAGGAGCTCGTCCAGCTCGGGGTCAAGAAGCTGATGCGCGTCGGAACCTGCGGCGGCCTCCAGCCCGACCTGTCGATGGGGGACCTGATCATCGTCCTGTCGGCGACGCCGGCCGACTCGACCGCGACGCACTACGTCGCCGGCGAGCCGCATGCTCCGACGGCGGACTTCGGCCTCGTGCACGAGGCCGTCCATCAGGCGAAGGAGCTCGGAAAGCCCGTTCGCGTGGGGCCGATCGTGTCGAGCGACATCTTCTACCAGCCCGACTCCGGCCTCGCAGGACGCTGGTCGGAGCGCGGAATCCTCGCCGTCGAGATGGAGGCGTCCGTCCTCTTCACGCTCGGAGCGCTGCGGAAGATCCAGGCGGGATGCATGCTGATCGTCTCGGACGTCGTCGTCGAAGGGGAGTTCATCCGCATCACCGACGACGAGATGCGCTCGGCGGTCGACCAGATGACCGAGTTGGCCCTCCACGTCGTGACTGCCGGTTAGGGGCCGGGCACTTTCGCTGCGCGAAAGTGCCTCTGAGACCCATGGATCGAGCGATGTCAGAGGCACTTCGTCGGCGAAGCCCGCGAAGTGCGTGTTCCTGGTCAACCCTGCGTCGGCGAACGGCTCGACCGGCCGGCGATGGCCGGAGCTCGCGCGTCGGGCGGCTGCCGCGGGGCTGGACGGTGAGGCGCTGTTCAGCGAGCGCCCGGGACATCTGGGAGACCTGGCGCGTGAGGCCGTCGAGGGTGGAGCGACGACGCTCGTCGTCGTCGGCGGCGACGGCACCGTGCACGAGGTCGTCGACGGGCTCATGAAGGGCGGCATGGCCGAGCAGGCAGAGCTCGGCGTCGTGCCGTTCGGCACGGGCAGGGACTTCGCGCGCAGCGTCCGGATACCGACGCAGCCCGACGCCGCACTCGAGGTCGTGCGGAACGGCAGTGTCCGATCCATCGACGTCGGCCGCGCCACCTACACGACGGGCTCCGGCGAGGCGGTCGCGTACTTCGCGAACTTCGCGGGTGCGGGAATCAGCGGCGCCATCGCCAAGCGAGCCAACGGGACGACAAAGGCATTCGGAGGAAGGGTCTCGTTCATGTGGGCAACGCTCGCGGTCTTCAGCCGCTGGCAGCCGGCGGAGATGACGATCGAGATCGACGGCGATGCGCGCGAGGCTCGACTGCTCGAGGCGCTCGCGATGAACGGTGACTACACAGCCGGCGGCATGTGGATAGCGCCCGAGGCGGGAATGGCCGACGGCAGCTTCGACGTCGTGCTGATCGGCGACTTCTCGAAGGCGGAGTTCGCGACGACGTTCCCCAAGATCTACCGCGGCACGCACGTCTCGCACGCGAAGGTCGAGATCGTTCGCGCACGTGAGCTGCGGGTCGACGCACCCGAGCCGCTCCCGATCGTGGTCGACGGCGAGCAGCCCGGAACGACGCCCGTCCGATTCGAGCTCGTGCCCTCAGCCCTCAGGATCCGCGTCCCGCGCGGGTGAGCCTATGGGCCGGCCTTGCGGGCCGGTGCCTTCTGCTCGTCCGGCTTCTGCGCTCGCTTGAGCGCCGCGATGTCCTTCTCGAGCTTCGCGACACGCCGCTGGAGGTCGTCGACGCCGCGCATCCGCCTCGAGAGCTCGTCGACCCGGTTGCGCAGGTCGTTGAACATCGAGAGCGCCTTCGTCCCGCCCGGCAGGTCGGCGAGCCGGTTGATCGCCTGCTCGCCCTTCCCGGCGAGGCGGCCGATCACGTCGTCGTCGGTCGTCTGCTTCTTCGTCGTGGCCATCGGTGCCATTCTACGTCTCCGGGCAGCGCCGTCGACCGACAGGTCAGGCCAGGGCGCGAGAAACGGCCGCGAGCGTCTCGGCAGAGGATGCACGCACCACTACCGCTGCGTCGTCGTCATAGGGCGTCGCCTCGAAGTTGACGATTGCGACGGCGCCGTCCGCGCGGAGCGTGCCGGATGGCAGGCCGGCCACGGGCCACACCGCGAGCGAGGATCCGACCACGACCAGGAGCCCCGTCTCCCGGCACAACTCCTCGGCGCGCGCCATCTCCTGGGCCGGCAGGAGCTCGCCGAACATCACGACGCCCGGCTTGAGGATCGCCCCGCAGCCGACGCACTCCGGGGCCTCGCGCGTCTCGAGCTGCTGGAGCACCTCGTCGAGTGGGACGCCGTCGGCCTCGCAGGCGAGACACTCGAACCGGCGGATCGAGCCGTGCACCTCGACCACGTCCACACTGCCCGCGCGCGTATGAAGCATGTCGATGTTCTGCGTCACCACCGCCCGGACATGGCCGTCGCGCTCGAGACCGGCCAGCGCCACGTGGCCGGGATTCGGCGCCGCGGCCAGCAGACCCCCGATGCGAGGGCCGTACCAGCGCCACACACGAAGCGGGTCGCGGTGGAAAGCCTCGATCGAGGCGACCTCGAACGGGTCGACCTCGGCCCAGATCCCGCTCGCCGACCGGAAGTCCGGAATCCCGCTCTCGGTGCTCATCCCGGCACCGGTCAGCACGACGGCGGGGCCACGCTCCTCGACGAGCGCGGCGAGCTCCTCCACGGTTCCCATGCTCGCCATCGTAGGGCGCGATATATCTCGCCCTACGATGGACGGCTACGCCTTCTCCCACATTGTTCGCGTTCGCTTCGCCGAGACGGATGCCCAGGCGATCGCGCACCACGCCTCCTACGTCGTGTGGCTCGAGGAGGCACGCGTCGCATACCTGGCCGCGTACGTCGGCGGCTACCAGGCGATCCGCGACGGCGGGATCGAAGCGCTGACGACCGCGGTACACGTGGAGTACGACCGCGCAGCCGCATTCGACGACGTGCTAACGATCTGGGTGCGGTGCGGGGAGATCCGCGGCGCCCGGTTTCGCTACGAGTACGTGGTCAAGCGAGACAGCACCACGATCGCGACCGGCTGGACGACCCACGCCACGGTCGACTCCGAGACGCACCGTCCCACCCGCGTCCCGGCCTGGTTCGTCGAGAGCGTCGTCAGGGCTGAGGCTTCGCCGCCGACGCTCTAGGCACGACCGGGGTCGAGGCCGGAGCGTCCTCGGAGGGACCTGCCTTCGGGGGCGGCGACGACTTCGGCTCGGGCTTCGGCCGCGGCTTGGACCCGAGGCGCACGACGGTCGGCTCGCCGACGTAGTACGAGCTCCAGGTCGTGTCGTACATGAGCGCGCCGTCCGACGCGTAGACCCGCCTCGTGACGCTCGTCGAGCGCGGCGGCGCGCCGAACTGCTCGACGACCTTCTCGCCCTTGAACATCGTCGGGTCGTCGATTCGCTTCCACGGCACCTTGCCCTCGACCTCCAGCGGCGCCGTCTCGGTCTCGACCCGCCGGTTCTGCGGCGTGCCGTAGAGGTTGACGGTCAGCGACCCGGCGCCGACGAACGTGCGGACGAGCAGCCATCGGTCGGTGTCGTTCGTGAAGACGAGGTCGAGGTCTGGGTAGTTGACGGTCGCGTCCCGGCCGAGTGGGTAGTGGCTGATGTAGAGCGCGTGATTCGTCCGGCGCTCGATCGAGAGCCCTGCGTCGAAGGCCGCGTTGAAGACCGTCGTCGAGACCTGGCAGACGCCGCCGCCGATTCCGTTCTGGAGCTCGCCGTTGATGATCACCGGAGCTTCCGCGAAGCCTTTCGCTTCGTTCCGCTCGCCGGTCGTCTCGTTGAACGAGAAACGGGAGCCCGGCGCCACGAGCGCGCCGTCGATCAGATCGGCGACGAGCTGGACGTTGTGAACTCGCCCCTCCGTCCCGCCGTAGGTCGTCGTGTACGAGCCGACCACGCCCGTGATCCCCATCGCCTTGGCGTCGGCCGTCGAGCGCTCGGGCTCGGTCGTGCCGACGGAGAGCGCGGCCCGCCGTGACGTCGGGGATAGCATCGCGCGTTCGATCGACCGGCGCGCAGCCGCCATGTCGAGCGCCCGGCCGCGTTGAGCAGGCACGATGCTGATCGTTCCGGAGGCGACGGCGAAGGTCGCGTCACGAGGCGGGCGATTCACCGTGCGCGCGAGGCTCGAGAGCCAGCGGTCGGCCTGCGGCCCGGCGAGCGACACCCGCGTCTCGCCACCCGAGGGAAGCCGGAGGAGACGTGCGACACGCTCGCGCGGCACGACGATGCGCGACCCCGCGACCTGCAGCGTCACCGGCGCCGACGCTGCGACCCGAAGAGCTGCAACCGCTTCGGCGAGCTCGCCGGCCGTCGTCTCGGGCGCGGCCCGAACCACCGGCAGCGCAACCGATCGACCGCGCTCGAGCGACGCGAGCGCGGCGACGACGGCCGCCGAGGCTGCGCTCCGATCGAGGCGCACACCGGCGCGCGCGGAAGTCGCCTGGAACGTGAGACCACGACGCAGCACACCGGCGTTCACCGCCGGTCGGTCGACCTCGGCGGCGATCCGCGCGACAGCGAGCCGAACCGCCGACGGGTAGGACGAGATCAGCGGCTCGACATCGACGCCGAACAGACGGCTGCGGAGACGACGCACGCCGCGCACGGGCACGAATCCGTCCGTCGACCGCGCCGCATTGTCGACCGCGGCGGCCCAGTCGGAGCGAATCCCGAGCTGCGTCGGCGTGTACTGGAACGTCCGTCGGCCGGCGACGAACGTGACCGGCGCTCGCTCGACCTGCGCGGCACGCTCGGTCAGCAGCGCCGTGGCGCCGGCGCGCGAGAGGCCACCGACGTCGACGCCGGCCACGGTGGTCCCGGTCCAAGCCGGCTCGGAGAGCCGGCGAGCAGCGCCGAGCCGACGATCGCGAGCAGCACGATCAGCGCCGCCACGATGGCGACTCGACGCGCCGTGAATCCGGGGCCAACCCGCTGGCGCGTCGTCCGAGGAACGCTCGTCGCGCCGGAAGACACGGGCCGGTAAATGTACCGGACGCCCGTTCGGCGCCTCCTCGGCGCGTCAGAACACGAACAGCTCGACGCCGCCGGAGACGTTGAGCTCGATGCCGGTCACGTACGACGCGAGGTCGGAGCAGAGGAAGGCGATCGCGTTCGCGATGTCCTGCGGCTCGCCCGGGCGCTTGAAGACGGTGCGATTCGCGATCCGCTCGTTCATCGTCGCGTTCGCCATGTGGAACGCCTCGGTGCCGATGATGCCCGGGACGATCGCGTTGCAGGTGATCCCGTGGCGTCCGCCTTCCATCGCCAGGGTCCGCGTCAGACCGAGGATCCCCGCCTTCGTCGTCGAGTAGCTCGCCTGGCCGAAGCCGCCGAGCGTCCCGGCGACCGACGCCATGTTCACGATGCGGCCCCACGTCCGCTCGCGCATGTGCGGCCAGACGGCCTGGGCGCAGTTGAACGCCCCCGTGAGGTTGACGCGCAGGTCACGCTCCCAGAGGTCGGGACGCTGATCGGCGAACTGACCGACGTGGTCGAGCGTCCCTGCGTTGTTGACGAGGATGTCGACCGATCCGAGCTCATCGACGATTCGCGCCACGGTGGCGTCCACGTCGGCGCGATCCGTGACGTCGCACCTCACCGAGAGCGATCTGCGCCCCAGCGAGCGGATCTCGGCGACGGTCGACTCGGTGTGCACCATCCCCTGGGCGACCGCGGCCTGGGCCAGCACGCCGTACTCCTCGGCGGCACTCGTGTCGGACTCGACGAGGATGTCCGCAATCGCCACATCCGCCCCCGCTCGGGCGAGCGTCAGCGCATCGGCGCGCCCCAACCCACGGGAGCCGCCGGTGACGAGCGCCACGCGTCCCGCGAGGTCGATCTCGAGCGCCACGAGGCGATCCTATGCGGCTCGCGGGACCTCCGACACGACGAGCTTGACCTTCGCGGCATGCCCCGGCTCGCGCTCGATCGCGTCCACGACCTCGACCTCGACCGGGAGGGACGCCCCGACGCCGGCGAGCGCGTCCTGGATCACCGAACGCACGTGAGCCGCAAGACCACGCGGCGCCGGGTCGCGCACGACGATGCGAACGAGCAACCCGTCTGTCCTCTGCACGACCTGGTACTGGAGCACGTCGAGCAGCCTGACGAACGGCGCTCGCAGTCGATACGGGTGGACCGTAACCTCGCCGCCGCGCGGCGGCGGGCAGCCGAAGCACGTCGTCGCTCCGGCCGTCGATCCGCGCAATCCTGTCGAACGGCCTGCCGCTCGGGTCCGCGCCCGTCTCGAGCTGGACGGCGTCCGACAGCTCGTAGCGGATCAGCGGCTGGGTGTAGTTGACGAGATTGGTGAGCAGCACCTTGCTCCCGAGCGTCCCGGGCGGAACCGGCTGGTTGGCCTCGTCGACGACCTCGACGATCGCCTCCTCGCACACGTGCATACCGACGTGGTCGAGCGAGTCGGCGGCAATCACTCCCACCTCGGTGGAGCAGTACCCCTCCACCGGCTTCGTCCAGGCCGACTCGATCCGCGCGGCGGCGTCCTCGGTGAGCACCTCGGACGTTGTGAGCACGACGCTTGGCCGGATCGCGAGACGCCCCTGCAGCTGTTCCTCGGCCAGCAGGGCGATCACGCTCGGATAGCCGGCGATCACCTCAGGCCGATACTCGTTCAGTGACGCGACCATCTCGTCGAGTGGGGTCGTCACCGAGACCCGCGGAGCGCCGCGCCGGCCGGCCTGGATGGCCGCGATCACCTGCTGCGAGAGATGGAGCGCACTGGGCGCGCCGACACCCACGACGCGTGTTTCCGGCGTCATCCCGAGCCGCGCGAAGGAGCGGACGAAGACCGCGGCCCAGTCGGCGAACTCGGCCTGCGAGTAGACGAACAGCCCGGGCACACCCGACGTGCCGGACGTCGAGAACACCCGGTACTCGCCGAGGTACAGCGCGCCGGCGTCGGCAGCGGCGAGGAACGGCTCCAGCTCCGCCAGGCGCAGCCGAGGGTTGGTGACGATGCGATCGAGCTCTTCCATCAGCCGGGCCTTGGGCAACGTCGGCAGATCGCCGAGCTCGGCATCCTCGGCGTGCGGGCCGAGCGTGTCGCGGTAGTACGGCGAGCGCTCGACCGCGTGGCGGATCAGCTCACGCAGGCGCTCTCGCTGGTATCCGGCCAGCTGCTCGCGCGACCAGCGGTCGCGCTGCAGGAGCGCCCCGGCGCGTGCGCCGAGCGTCGCGGGGGCAAGTGGGTCGACCGAGGTGGCGGCAACGGTCGTCATGTGGCACTCCTCTCCCTGGGAACGGTGAGCCCGCGCATGAAGGCAGCGTGGAGCTCCACGAAGACGTCCAACGACACAGCGTCCGGATCGAGCCGGCGCTCGGCGCTGTAGCCGCGAGCCAGCACCGACGACGCTCGCGCGGCCTCGAGCGGCGGCACACGAAGCGCAAGGCCGTGCTTGGCAGCGAGCGCGTCGATGACGTCCGCGATGGCGACCAGGAACCGCTCACGTACTCGAAGGTACGACCGGCGCAACGCGTCGTCCCTGCCCGCGTGGGCCACGAATTCCGCGAGGGTCGGCAACCAGTCCGGGTCCTGTGCGTCGGCAGTCGCCATGAAGCGACCGACGGCGCGGATGGCGTCCTCGAACGTTGGCTCGTCGAGCATCATCTCGACATACGCCGTGATGCGGTCGTCGTAGTGCGCGTCGAGCAGCGCGAGATACAGGTCGTCCTTGCCGGCGAAGTTCGAGTAGACGGCGCCCTTCGTGTACCCCGCCTCCTCGGCGATCTCGTCGAGAGTGGCGCCGTGGAACCCGCGGCGGATGAACACGGCGCGCCCCGCGACCAGAAGCTCCTCGCGGGTGCGGGCCTTGCGTTCGCTGCGTGTTACTCGGGTGGCCATTCAGATACCGTCGGTATTGATATACCACCGGTATCCCAATGTCAAGCCGAATCGGGATAGAACGACGGCATGCGACGGATGCGGACCGAGGAGCGCCGCGCGCGACTCGGCCTCCGTCACCGCCTCGCCGCCGAGACACGCGCCTCCGAACCGCTCGAGGCGGCGCGCTCGGTTGTCGCGCTCCACTCGAGCGATCCGGCGACGGTGTTCCTCTCGGTGTGGGCGCGGACGGGCGGGTTCGAGGTCGAGGATCTCGAGGAGGAGCTCTACGAACGGCGCTCGCTCGTCCGCATGCTTGCCATGCGGCGCACGCTCTGGGTCGTACCGCGTGAGCTCGTGGCGGTCGTCGACGCGGCCTCCACCCGGACGGTCGCTTCGCGCGAGCGGCGCAGGCTCGAAGGCTTCGTGGCCGCGAGCGGCGCGTCGGACGATCCCGGCGCCTGGCTCGACGAGGTCGGCGCCGCTGCCCTGCGCGCCGTCGAGGCGCGCGGCGAGGCGTTCACGTCCGACCTCTCCCGAGACGACGCGCTCCTCGCGACGAAGATCAAGCTCGGGATCGGCACGCGCTGGGAGTCCGACGTGAGCGTGGGATCACGCATCCTCCCGCTCCTCGCGGCGGAGGGAAGGCTCGTGCGCGGCCGGCCACGCACGGGGTGGACGAACGGGCAGTACCGCTGGACCGCGGGCGCCGCATGGCTGGGCGAGGACCCTTCCGAGCTGGATCAGAGCGCGGCGCAAGCCGAGCTCCTCCACCGCTGGCTTGCCGCATTCGGCCCCGCGACGGAGACCGACATCCGCTGGTGGATGGGCTGGACGGCACGTGAGGCGCGCGCGGCGCTGGCCGCCGTCCCCCACGCCGTCGTCGAGCTCGACGAGGGCGCCGGTTACGTCCTCGAGGACGACGTCGAGCCGCCCGGCGCAGCGGTGCCGTGGGTTGCACTCCTCCCGACGCTCGACCCGACCACGATGGGCTGGAAGGAACGCGCGTGGTACCTCGGAGCCCACGAGCGGGTTCTCTTCGACTCGAACGGCAACGCGGGGCCGACGGTCTGGTGCGACGGGCGCGTGGTCGGCGGCTGGTCGCAGCGCAAGGACGGCGAGATCGTCTGGGAGCTACTCGAGGACATCGGCGCCGAGGCCGTCAGCGCCGTCGAGCGTGAGGCGGCGCGACTGCAGGCGTGGCTCGGCGACGTCCGCTTCTCACCGAGCTTCCTGCCGCCGTTCCAGCGCGCCCTGGCGCGCTGACGTCAGGCCGCCTCGCGTATGTCCGAGACCGTGAGCTGCTCGGTGAGGAGCCGCGTGAAGTTCTCGGGCGCGCGCTCCACGTAGTCCTTGCAGAGGCGCCTGCCGTCGCTGTACGTGGAGACGTAGATGCGCGACGACGGCTCCGTGAAGAACGCGATCGCCCGCGCGGCCTTCCCGTCCGACGCCAGCGCCCAGTCGCGCAGGTACCCCTCGACGTCCTCCCGCGCGGCGCCGTCCTCGTTGAGCATGAAGGCGGCGTTCGTGCCGACGTCCTCGAGTGCCTCGCCGGCCCGACTGACCTCGTGCACCTCGGCGGGATCGAAGCTCACGTCGAGGCCGTCGAGGACATCGGCCACGACCGCGAACGGGTCGCTCCCGAGCGCCTGCTCTAGCGCGTTCGTCGCGATGCCCTCCGAGACGAGCGCCTCCGGCGCGGAGATGATCGTGACGCTCGTCTCGACACGACCGAGCCCACGGAGAAGGTGCGCGTCCTTCGCGGTCCGCTCCGTGTGATGGCCGGGGTACGCCTCGTGCGCAGCGAGATCTGCGAGGAGGACGATGGAGATAGGAAGGTCCGCATTGACGTCGATGCGGCTGCGGTACTCGCCCTGGTACCAGTTGTAGGCGAGCCACGCCTCGCCCGACACGAGCTCGTAGCTGACGGACTCCTCGGGCGGCATCGCGGCGAGCGCATGCGCCCGCGGCCCGAGGACGTCCTTCAGGCGAGTGAGCGCGGGGACGAGCGTCTCGCGCGGGACGGCGTTCCGCTCCTCCCAGGCGATGTAGCGGTCGCGCAGGGTGCCCGGACCGGATAGCGCGGCGTCCAGCCGGTGGTGCGCCTCCGCGAAGGCGCTCGTCTCGGTCCGCTGCGGCCGGACGCCGAAGCACCGCTCCACCTCGTCGGCCCACCCGATCTCGGCACCGCACAGGCGTGCCGTGACGCACTCGAGCGCCTCGAGCTGACCGCGCAGCCACCGCGTGCGGTCGTCCTCGAGCCCGGCGTCCTCGAGCGCGGCGAGAAGAGCCGCCGCCTCGTCCTGGAGCCGCCGGGGGTCGGCGAGCTCCTCGGCCGCGACCGCGCGCTCCCACTCGGGAGGCCCCACGTACGCGTCGACGAAGCCGTCGATGTGACGACCGACGCGCAGGCACAGCCGGACGTAGCGCTCCGGGAGGTCCACCGGGGCACCCTACGCGCGAAGCGTCTAGACGTCGCCGGAGAGGAAGATCTCCTTCGCGATCACGAGCCGCTGGATCTGCGAGGTGCCCTCGTAGATCTGGAACAGCTTCGCGTCGCGCATGAGCTTCTCGACCGGGTACTCCTTGATGTAGCCGTAGCCTCCGAAGACCTGCACGGCGTCCGTGGTGACCTTCATCGCGGTGTCGGCCGCGTATCGCTTCGCGAAGGACGAGTACTTGGTCGCCTTGCGGCCCCAGCCCTGGTCGATCATCCAGGCCGCCTGCCACGTCAGCAGGCGCGCCGCCTCGATCTCCGTCGCCATGTCGGCGACGAGGAACGAGATGCCCTGGTTCATCGCGATCGGCATCCCGAACTGGACGCGCTCCTTCGCGTAGTCGACCGAGAGCTCGTACGCGGCCTGGGCGACGCCGACCGCGCCAACCGCGGTGCCCGGGCGCGTGAAGTCGAGGGTCTGCATCGCGACCTTGAAGCCGTCGCCTTCACCACCGAGCCGGTTCGCCTCGGGCACGACGACGTCCTGGAACGCGATGGCGGACGTGTCGGTAGCCCGCTGGCCCATCTTGTCGAGGTGCTTCTCGACGGTAACGCCCTCCGCATCCATCGGGATGACGAACGCCGTCAGGCCCTTGTGCCCCTTCGTCCTGTCGGTCGAGGCGAAGCAGACCATCCACGACGCCTGACCGCCGTTGGTGATGAACAGCTTGGAGCCGTTGATGACGTATTCGTCGCCCTTCTTCACCGCGGTTGTCTGGATCCCGGAGACGTCGGAGCCGGCGCCGGGCTCGGACAGCCCGAAGCAGCCGAGCACGGGCGCCTCGACGAGCGGGGCGAGCCACTCACGCTTCTGCTCGTCGGTTCCGGCGATCAGGATCGGCCCAGCGGCCAGGCCGTTCGCGAGGATCGACGTGCCGATCCCCGAGCAGCCCCAGTTGAGCTCCTCGCCGACGAGCATCCCGTCGAAGGCCGAGAGCTCCGGGCCGCCCAGCGACTCGGGGATGTGGAGGTTCATGAGCCCGATCTCGTGCGCCTTCGCGACGATCTCGGCGGGGTGGGTCTGCTGCTCGTCGTGCTCGGCCGCCTTCGGTCGGATCTCCTTCTCCGCGAAGTCGCGCGCCAGCGCGCGAAGCTCGCGCTGCTCGTCGGTGAGCCCGAACGAGATACCGCTCGCCACACCCGTCTCCATCGTCGTCATCGAGTGCTCCTGCGTTTCGATTGACTAGTCAGTCAAGAGCGTACCCGGGCTTCGCGGGGACGGCAAGCGCGGCTGCGTCGGTCGGCTCGTCCAGTCCACGTCGGTGCGAGGCGGGCCCCGGCGCACGCCTCACTACAATTCGTCGCCTCGACTCGACGGAGGCAACCGTGGCGACCACGACCGCAGCACCGATAGCGCTCGACCCGCTCGACTACCTCGCCATCGACGCGTTGCTCGACGACGAGGAGCGCGCGATCCGCGACACCGTGCGGCAGTTCGTCCGCGACCGTGTGCTTCCGGAGGTCGGGGACTGGTTCGAGAAGGGCGTCTTTCCGCGCGAGCTCTTCCCCGAGCTTGCGAAGCTGGGCCTCTTCGGCATGCACCTGGAGGGATACGGCCTGCCCGGCGCCAGCTCGGTCGCGTACGGGATCGTCTGCCGGGAGCTCGAAGCGGGCGACGCGGGAGTCAGGAGCGCCGTCAGCGTGCAGGGATCGCTCGCGATGTACGCGATCTGGCGCTGGGGCTCGGAGGAGCAGAAGGAGCGGTGGCTGCCGGCGATGCATGCCGGAGAGGCGATCGGCTGCTTCGGCCTGACGGAGCCCGACGCCGGCTCCGACCCGGGGTCGATGCGCACGCACGCACGCCGTGACGGCTCTGACTGGGTGCTGAACGGCGCAAAGATGTGGATCACGAACGGCACGATCGCCGACGTCGCAGTCGTCTGGGCCCGGACCGACGAGGGCGAGATCCGTGGCTTCCTGGTCGAGAAGGGCGCGCGCGGATTCTCGGCGCCCGAGATCCACAAGAAGATCTCGCTACGCGCGTCGGTGACGAGCGAGCTCGTCCTCGAGGACGTCCGGGTGCCGAGCGAGGCGATGTTCCCCGAGGTCTCGACGCTCCGCGGGCCGCTCTCCTGCCTCAGCGAGGCCCGCTACGGGATCCTCTGGGGCGCCGTCGGCTCCGCGCGGGCTTGCTTCGAGGCAGCGCTCGACTACGCGCGTGAGCGGATCGTCTTCGGCAAGCCGATCGCGGGTTTCCAGCTGACACAGCAGAAGCTCGCCGAGATGGCGCTCGAGGTGAACCGCGGGTCGCTCGTCGCGCTGCATGTCGGCCGGATGAAGGACGCGGGCACCCTACGGCCCGAGCACGTCAGCCTCGGCAAGATGGGCAACGTCCGGGGCGCGCTCGAGGTCTGTCGCTCGGCGCGTACCGTGCTCGGCGCGAACGGTGTCACGCTCGAGTACCCCGTGATCCGGCACATGAACAATCTCGAGTCCGTGCTGACGTACGAGGGCACGCACGAGGTCCACACCCTCGTCGTGGGTCAGGCGCTCACCGGCGAGAACGCATTCGGCCGCTCCTGAGGCGCCGCCAGGCCACTCACGACGGCGCGTCGAGCTTCGACGCCTCGCCGTTCGCGACAGCTTCGGCGTGACGTAAGCGCCAGACGAAGGGGATCGCGAGGATGATCGGTACGCCGAGCACCGGCCAGAGCGCCTGGTAGCCCTCGGTGTCCTCCAGGTGGGGCCCGAGCGCGTCGATCACCGCGCCTGCGGCCAGCGGGCCGATGACGAGGCCGATTCCCTTGGTTGTCGTCGCGAGACCGGAGATCGCTCCGCGCTCCCCGGGCGGCATGAGCTTGAAGAGAAGGCCCCAGGCGAGGGTCATGACCGTCCCGCCGGCGATTGCGACGACGAAGATCAGCCCGAGGTACCACGCGTGCCACTCACGTCCCAGGCCGCCGGAGAGAAGCCCGACGCCGTAGATCGCAGACGCGACGGTGATCACGCGCGCAAGGCCGATCCGGTCCCCGATCCGGCCCGCCACGAGCGCCGCGACGATGTACCCGCCCGCGACGGCGCCGAGGATGTAGGTCGACGTGACGAGCGGCTCGCCGAGACCGACGGTGACGTAGAGCACGACGAACGTGCGGGCGCCCGCGAACGTGCCCTCCCACGCGGTGTTCGCGAGCAGGAATGTGGCGACGTCGCGGTTCGAGCGGAGGACACGCCACGAGCGAGCGACATACGAGCGAACGCCCTCGAAGACGCGACCGTGCCCGCCGTCCTCGGTGACGAGCAGGATCGGAGCCAGGCAGGCGCCCGAGACGACGAGGGCCGCGACGAGGAACGGGGCGGGGTGCCAGAGGTGGAAGAGGAAGCCGCCTCCCATCAGGGCGCCGGCGATGGCAACCCCGCGAAATACGTGCTGGACGCCCTGGGCACGCCCGAAGACCTGCTCGGGAAGGACGTCGGGGTACAGGCCGCGATACGGCGGCTCGTAGACGTAGTACGCGAAGAACAGGGCACACAACATCAGCGCGGTCGTCCACAGGCTGGGCATGAACGCAAGCAGCGCGAGCGCGAAGGCCATCGGCCCGAGGGCGACGAGCATGAACGGGCGACGCCGACCGAGCGGCGTATGGAACGTGTCGCTCCACGGCCCGATCACGAGCGGCAGCGTCAGCGCGAAGGCGCCCTCCGCAGCGAGCACGAGCCCGACGAGGGTCGTCGAGTCGGTGTATCGCTCGAGGATCGGCGGCAAGTAGGCCGCGGTCGTCGTCAGCGCCCAGGCAAGACCGAGCGCGCCCGCTCCGAGCGCGAGAATGTCTCGCCTCGAGGCCCCTGCCGGGTCAGGCGGTGACAGGCGTCCGCGCGAGCCCGCCGCAGACGACGTCGACGATCGTGCGCTCGGCACGGGCGACCTCCTCGTCGCCGTCGGGAAGGCGGCCCATCACCCAGCCGGTGAGAATCTCCTCGAGCCCGCCGTAGACGACCCAGCTCGCGAACCGCGCGTCGAGCTCGAGCCGGAACACGCCTTCGGCCTGTCCCTGCTCGATCACCCGCTGGATCACGGCGAAGCCCTTGTCGATGTCCTCGACCTGTGTCGCGAGGTGCGCGCTGCGGCCCACCTCGCGGACCATGACCGTCACGAGGGCGGGATCGTTGCGCCACGTGCGCAGCAGGATCTTGACGATGCCCCGGAGCTTCTCGTCCGCGGGCTCGTCGGAGCCCTCGACCGCCTCGAAACGCTCGAGCAGCTCGCTCCAGTTCTCGCGGAAGACCGTCTGCAGCACTTCGTCCTTCGAGGAGAAGTAGTGGTACAGAAGGCCGTGCGCCACGCCGGCCTCCTCTGCGATGTCGCCGACGCGGGAGGTGTGGAAACCCCGCCGTGCGAACACGCGCACGGCTGCGTCGAGGATCTGACGGCGCTTCTCCTCCTGTGCGATTGAACGGTCAGTCAACAGGCCCAGGATAGGCGCGTAGTCAGTCATCACGCAACATGTGGGACTGCCCTCGCAAGGGGCCGTCCCCAGCGACGCTCACGGGAGACACGCCGCTTACGGGCCAGTCCCCGGGGCCGTCAAGCCCAACGCCGCGGGCAGAGCAAGCAGCGTGTCGATCCTGTCGGGCTCGCCCTCGTGCAGGCCGTCGCGGTCGAGGAGGATCGCCCGCATGCCGAGCGCGCGGGCGCCCTCGATGTCGTCGGCGTAGCTGTCCCCCACCATCGCGGCCTCGTCCGGCGTTGCGTCGAGTGCCGTCAGCGCCGCCTCGAAGATCGAGCGATGCGGCTTCACCCGACCGTGCCGCATCGAGCCGATGCACGCGTCGACCTCGAGCCGATGGTGTCGCGCGAACTCGTCGAGGTCGCGCTGGCCGTTCGAGACGAGGCCGATGCGGAGCCCGTGGGAGCGCAACGCCTCGAGTGCCGCGAGCGCGTCCTCGTAGAGAAAGAAGTTCTCGTGGCGCTCCCACTCGCGGACGACGTCGACCGCGCACGACCGCGCACCTTCGCCCGATCCGCCCAGGCCGCGGACGATGTCCTCGGTGAAGCCAACCCAGAGCTCCTCGTCGTGGACGAGCTCCGTGTCGCGCTGCAGGCCGTCGAGCGCGGCGCGGCGCGCCGCCTCGTACCGCGAGCCGTCGAGCGACAACCCGTGCCGCGCCCCGGCCCGCACGTAGCCGTCGGGGCCCAGTTCCGGCCCGGGCCGGAAGAGGGTGAAGTCGACGTCGAGGAGGACTGCCTTCAGCACGGCCCGAGGATACGTGGGCCGGACCCCGGCGCCCGGACGTGGTCAGCGCGCGGCGAACACCTTCCGCCGGCCTTCGATGCCCTTCAAGTCGTGCTCGCCGTGGTCCTCGAACACGAGACCCGAGCCCGCCACGAGATCGTGGGTCGTCGAGCTGACGAGGACCTCGCCCGGCCCCGCAAGCGACGCGATCCGAGCGGCGACGTGGACCGCTATCCCCCGCGGCTTGTCACCGGCTCGCCGCTCGACCTCGCCGGTGTGGATCCCGGCGCGGACGTCGAGCTCGAGCGCGCGAAGCGCCCGGCGGATCTCGAGCGCACAACGGATCGACCGCGCAGGCCCATCGAACGCCGCGAGGAAACCGTCTCCCGCAGTGTCGATCTCCTCGCCGTCGAAACGATCGAGCTCGCGGCGGACGGCCGCGTGGTGCTCGTCCAGAAGCGCCGTCCACCGCGCGTCCCCGAGATCCTCCACCCGTTCGGTGGAGCCGACGAGATCGGTGAAGAGGATGGTGGTCAACATGCGATCGGACGGCGGTGCCGGCCGCGTCCCGGTGAGGAACTCCTCGACCTCGTCGAGGATCTGGTCGGCATCGACCGCGACGAAGTGGTCGTCGCCTGCGAGCTCGACGAAGCGGGCGTGCCGGATGTGCTCCGCGAGGTAGCGCCCTTCCTCGACTCGCACGTCGAGATCCCCTGTGCGATGGACCACGAGCGTCGGGCAACCGACGCTCGCGAGCAGCTCGCGCACGTCAGCGTCCGAGTTCATCAGGATGAGGTCGCGGGCACCGGCCGGGCTCAGTCCTGCACGACCGCGCCTCTGGAACCAGGCTGCCAGCGCGGAGTCCGCGTTCGGCGCCATCGTCCGCATGTCGACGTTCTCGCCCCACGTCCGTTCGAGCTCTGCCGCGATCCGGGCTCGCTCCTCGCGGGTCGGCGCCCACGGATAGCTCTCGTCCGGGTCGCACCGCTTTGCGTACGTCCCGTAGAGCACGAGCGCCCGGGTCCGCTCCGGGTAGGTCGCCGAGAAGAGGACGGACATCGGGCCGCCCTCGGAGTAGCCGAAGAGCGCCGCCGACTCGCTCCCGGCGGCGTCCATCACGGCGCGCACGTCGTCCATCCGCGTCTCGAAGTCAGGCAGCCCGACGCCGCGGTCGGAGAGCCCCGTACCGCGCTTGTCGAAGCAGATCAGTCGGGCGAACGAGCCCAGCCGCTCGAGGAAATGCGCGTACGCCGGAAGCTCCCAGTCGATCTCGAGGTGCGAGAACCATCCCGGGATGAGCACGAGGTCGAACGGCCCCTCACCGGTCACCTGGTAGGCGATGTTGACGTCCCCGCTCCGCGTGTACCGGATCGGTGCGTCCATGGCGAGCAGGATCGCACGTCGAAGCGAGAGCAGGCAGCGTTGTGCCGTGCGCGAGCCGAAGAAGGGGACTCGTGGGGGAAACATCGTTCCCCCCACGTCCAATCGGGGTGCCCAGATTCGAACTGGGGACCTCTCCGACCCGAACGGAGCGCGCTACCAGGCTGCGCCACACCCCGAGGGCCACAAGGGTAGCCGTTCCACGACCTCGAATCGACCAGGCGCGCGGGTCGTGGACGCTGGCAACGCTTGTGTTGAATCAACACAAGCCGCCGACCGTAGACTCGCGACGTGGCCTCGAGAGACGAGATCGTGGCGCACGCGAACGCGCTGCTCGAGATCGATCGGTTCCCCGAGTTCGCCCCGCAGGGGCTCCAGGTCGTCGGTGCCGACGAGGTGACGACGATCGCGTGCGGCGTGTCGTGCTCGCGGGAGCTCTTCGAGCGCGCGGTCGACCTCGGCGCCGACCTCGTGCTCGTCCACCACGGCCTCTTCTGGCGCAACGAGCCGCTCGTCGTCGATGCCCGCCTTCGGGGACGCCTCGAGGCGCTGTTCCGTGGAAACGCCTCGCTCCTTGCCTACCACCTCGCGCTCGACGCCCACCCGACGCTCGGGAACAACGCGCAGCTCGCAACGCGGATTGGCGCGACGCCGGAAGGGCCTTTCGAGTCGGTCGGGCTCGGCTGCGCGATCGGGCCCATCTCGCTGGAGGCGCTCGTCGAGCGCGTGGAGACCGCCGTCGGCCGGGAGCCACTCGTGCTCCGAGGCGGCGACGGCGAGATCCGTCGGCTCGCGATCTCGAGCGGTGGCGCCGGACACGACCTGGTCCATGCGGCACACGAGGGCTACGACACGCTGCTGACCGGTGAGGCCGAGGAGCCGAGTCGCGCCACGGCTCGCGAGCTCGGGATTCACCTGATCGCCGCCGGGCACCACGCGACGGAGCGCTTCGGCGTCCAGGCGCTGGCGGCGCATCTCGCCGAGCGCTTCGCCCTGGAGTGGCACTACGTCGAAGTCGACAACCCAGTCTGAGCAGGACGGTGTCGGGCTTCGTCAGGTGCCTGGCTCAAGCCAGGCACCTAGCGTCCACAGCGGCGGTAGCCACACGCATCTTGCGCACCGTCGGCGGTCGAGAGTATTCTCGGTGCACATGGTCGATTTCGGGAGGCGGGCCCGTTGATCCCCGTCACCACCCCAACGAGCGCCGATCGAGCCCGTGCGAACCCATCAGTTCGCCGGGCTTATTCGTTGCCCGAGAGGAGACACGATCGATGGCGAACCACCTGACGCCCGACGAGCTCGCGCGGGAGCTCAACATGGACCGCGAGGCGATCATCCGGATCTGCGTCGCGGAAGGCGTCCCGATCTATCAAGGCAAGATCGACAAGCACCTCTTCCAGGCGCAGCTGCAGGCCGCGGGCGTCGCCCAGCAGGCCGCGGCGAGCTAGCCGGCACGTCCATGCAGGCCGAGGGGACCCGGCGGGGGCCGGGCCCCTCATCGTGCCCCGATTAACTAGCGCTTGGAGGCTGTCGACTTCCGCGCGGGCTTGCGGTCGGTGCGCTTCTCGGCCGCCGCCTTCTTCGCGCGACTCGACGTCTTCGCCGCGGCCACGCTCGCCTTCAGCGCGTCGATGAGGTCGACCGCCGGAGCAGGCTCCTCGGTCGGCTCGGGCACCGTGATCTCCTCGCCCTTGAGCTTGGCCTCGAGGAGCTCCCTGAGGTCGCGGCGATACCCGCTCGTCAGCTCGGACGGCTCGAACGCCGCCTGCAACCCGTCGACGATCTGGCGGGCGAGGTCGAGCTCCGCCTTCTTCAGCTTCGTCTCCTCCATCGCCTCGTCGATCTCCGCCTGCGAGTAGACGTCCTCGACGAGGTACAGCGTCTCGAGGACGAGCCCCTGGCCGCGAGGCCTGACGAGACAGAGCGACTCACGCCCGGAGCGCACGAGCCGTCCGACGGCGCCCACGCCTGCCTCCTCCATCGCCTCGAGGAGCAGCTTGTACGGCCGCCGCTGAGCGGGAGCCGCGCCCGGCACGAGGAAATAGGTGCGGTCCATCCAGATCGGATCGACGTCGCCGAGGGGCACGAACCGCTCGATGTCGATCGTGCGCGAGTCGTCGTGACGCTCGAGCGCCTCGAGCTCGCCCTCCTCGACGATCACGAACTGCCCCTTCGCGACCTCCCAGCCCTTCACGATCTCGTCGGGCGCCAGCTCGCGGTCGTGCGTCGGGCACCAGCGCTTCTGCTTGATCGGTGTCAGGCACTCGCGATGCAGCATCCGGAAGGAGATGTCCGACTGGCGCGCCGCCGGCTTCGTCGCCGGCGCCAGCCCGACGGGGATGCTCACGAGGCCGAAGCTGAGTGATCCGTTCCAGGAAACGCGCATGATCCTCCCAGTCTAGGGGCGGATGGTCGTGATTCGCGCCGCACGCGCCGTTCCCTCCACGTCGCTGCTCGTCAGATCGGAATCTCTCAGTACAGTCTGCAGAGGATGGCCGGCGACCGGACGATCCCCCGCCTCTGGCGCGACGCCCTCGCGCGCAACTCGGGCGATGCGTACCTCGTCGACGAGGGCGAGTCGTGGCACGAGGTCACGTGGCAGGAGGCGGCGGAGCGCGTCGAGCTGATCGCGAACGGCCTCCTCTCACGCGGCGTGCGCAAGGGCGACTCGTTCGCCATCCTCGCGCGGACGACGCTCGAATGGGCGCTCGTCGACTTCGCGCTGTCACACGTCGGTGCGATCACGGTCGGCATCTACGCGAACAGCTCCCCAGCAGACGTCTGCTACGTCCTCTCGCACTCCGAGGCGGTGGGCGTGCTCTGCGAGGACGAGACGCAGCGTGCCAAGGTCGAATTCGGCCGTGAGGACCTTTCAGACCTGCGCGAGATCCTGACGTACGCAGATCTCGCAGCGCTCGAGGACGAAGGACGTGCCTACAGGGAGGCGCATCCCGCAGAGCTCGACGAGGCGGTCGCCGCGATCGACGAGGAGGACATCTTCACGTTCATCTACACCTCGGGGACGACCGGCCCGCCGAAGGGCTGCATGATCCGCCATCGCAACTACTACGCGATGGTCGCGGTGCAAGGCCAGCTGCCCGACCACGGCTCCGCCGACGACGTGCTGCTCCTCTACCTTCCGCTCGCCCACAACTACGGCCGGCTGGCGCATCTCGCGGGCCCGTACCTCGGGTACACGACCGCGTTCCTCCCGGAGCCGCTCGAGGTCGCCCGGGCGATGCCGCAGGTGCGCCCCACGATCCTGCCGAGCGTGCCCCGCGTCTACGAGAAGGTGCACACGGCCGTCACCTCGACGTTCGCCGAGGCAACCGGCGTCAAGCGTCGCCTGGTCGACTGGTCGCTCGGCGTCGGCCGACGAGCCAGCGAGCTGCGGCAGCAGGGAAAGCCCGTGCCACGCGCTCTCGCCGCACAGGTCGCGATCGCCGACAAGCTCGTCTTCTCGAAGGTGAAGGAGCGCCTCGGCGGCCGGCTTCGGATCCCGATCTCCGGTGGCGCGCCGCTCGCCAAGGAGGTCATCGAGTTCTTCGACACGATGGGCATCCGGATCCGCGAGGGCTACGGCCTCACGGAGTGCACCACCGCGGCCGCGACGAACACGAGCGAGCGCTATCGCTTCGGCACCGTGGGGCCGGCGTTGCCGGGGTTCGAGCTCAAGCTCGCGGAGGACGGGGAGCTGCTGATCCGGAGCGAGACGATCTTCGCCGGCTACTTCAAGGAGCCGGAGGCGACAGCGGCGGTGCTCGAGGACGACGGCTGGCTCCATTCGGGCGACATCGCGACGATCGACGAGGACGGTTTCGTCACGATCACCGACCGCAAGAAGGACATCATCGTGACCGCGGGCGGGAAGAACATCGCGCCGCAGAACCTCGAGAACGACCTCAAGACGTCACGATTCGTGTCGCAGGCGCTGGTCGTGGGCGACCGGCGGCCGTATCCCGCGGCCCTCATCACGCTCGACCCGGTGGAGATCGGGAAGTGGGCCGCGGAGCAGGGGGTCGAAGGCGATGTCACGACGCTTGCGAGTCACCCGAGCGTCGTCGAGCTCGTCGCCGGCATCGTCGAGGACGTGAACCGCGACCGCTCCCGATTCGAGCAGCTCAAGCGCTTCGTGATCCTCCCGCGCGACTTCGAGATGGATCAGGGAGAGGTCACGCCGACCCTGAAGCTCAAGCGCCGCGTCGTCCTCGAGCACTTCGCGGACGAGGTCGAAGGCCTGTACGAGCCGCGTCCTGCGGACGCAGCTAGGACGAGCGTCTGAACCACCACTCGGTGCGGCCGCAGGCCGCGCTAGGTGACCCGCTTCGCGCCGACGTACGTCGACGCGTACCAGGAGTCGTTCAGGCTGGAGATCTTCACGACGTCGCCGGTGTGCGGGGCGTGGATGAACTGCCCGCCGCCGATGTACATGCCGGTGTGCCCGAGCCCGTCGAAGAACACCAGGTCGCCGGCCGCGAGCTGGTCGCGTGAGACGAACACGCCGACGCGTGCTGTACTGCATTGCCGCGTTGTGCGGCAGCGAGATGCCGATCTGCGCGTAGACGTAGCTCGTGAAGCCCGAGCAGTCGAAGCCCGACGGGCTCGAGCCGCCCCAGACATACGGGACACCGAGGTACTGCATCGCAATCCCGACCACGCCGCCGTACTTCGCGGGCGGCGCAACCGACGGGACGTACGGATCCGACGCGACCGGATCGGAGGACACCTCGAGGGTCTGCTGCCTGGCGGACGAACGCGCCGCGGCAGCGGCCTCCAGTCGTGCGAGGGCCTGAGCCTCGAGCTGCGCCTGCCGGCGCGCCTCTGCTGCCTCGAGCCGCGCGATCTCGTCCTTCACCGAGGCGAGCAGCCGCTGCCGTTCCGCGAGCTGCCCTTCGATCGAGCGCTTCCGGCTGGCCCGTTCGGACACGATCTGCGCCTGGCGCGAGCGGTCGGAGCGGAGCTTGGCGCGCCGCGTCTGAACCTCGTTCCGGAAACGTCGGACGTCCTTCAGGACCTGCGAATCCTGGCCACCGACCCGCGCCGCCATGTCGAGGCGGTCGAGAAGGTCGTCGAGGCTCTTCGCGCCGAGGATCACCTCGACGGCGCCGCCCGCGTCGCCGTTGATGTAGAGCGCGCGCAGCCGCTTGGCGATGTGGTCCTGGGCGACGGACAGGCTGGACTTGGCGACGACGAGATGGCGTCCGTTCGTCTCGAGGTCGTTGTCGATCTGGTCGAGCTGGACGTTCGCGAGGTTGTAGGCCTCGATCGCGTGCGAGAGGTCGGAGTCCATCTCGCGGATCTGGCCGAGGATCGCCTGGGCCTGGTCGCGCTTCGAGCTGATGGACGGATCTGCCGTCGCCGGTCCCGTTCCCACGACGAGGGTCGCCGTCAGCGCGGCTACGCCAATCGTCAGGGCGGAAATCCGCCTTTTCGTCCAGCTCACGCCGCCCATTTCTCGCCAGACCAAGCGCCCGCCAGTGGTGGGGTCACCGGCCACAAGTCGCGGAGCCTAGCAGCCGGATACGACGGCTGCACGCACAAGCGAAACAAAAATGTCTGCAAACACGTGTGATTTGTCTCGTGCTGCCGACGGCGATCAAGGTGCCGCCATCGACCTCTGGATGCCCAGCACCGCGGCGGCGCGGGCGTGGGCGGCGCGCCGTCACGATCACCGTCTACGGTTAGGGCCGTGCGGCTCCGACTCGCGCTCTCCGTTGTGTCCTGTGCGCTGCTCGGTGTCCTCTCCGCGTCGAGCGCGGTGGGCGCGGAGACCGACCTCACGAGCCGCCTGACGAAGACGCTGCGGTCGCCGTACCTCTCGCTCGGGAGCACTGCAGCGATCGCGCTCGACGCGAAGACCGGCGCGCTGCTCTACGCGCACAACGAGACACGGCCAGTCGTGCCGGCCTCCAACGAGAAGCTACCCGTCTCGTGGGCTGCGCTCATGCGCCTCGGGCCGAGCTATCGGTACCGCACACAGCTGCTCGGTGTCGGGACGCGCAGTGGCGCCACCTGGCAGGGCGACCTGTTCCTCAAGGGCAACGGCGACCCGACGCTGACGACGGGCGACATCAGGAAGCTTGCCACCCGTGTCCGCGCGGCCGGCATCCGGCGCGTCACGGGAAGCATCCGGGGCGACGAGTCGAGCTTCGACGCCCGCCGCGACGTGGCCGGCTGGAAGCGCTCGTTCGTCGGCATCGAGACGCCTCCGCTGTCCGCGCTCGTCGTCGATCGTGCACGGGGATGGCCGAGGTTCTCGCCGCCGCTGCTCGCCGCCCGCAGCCTCCGCGACGCGCTCGTCGCCCGCGGAGTCGTCGTGATGGGCAACCCCGGGCTCGGCCGGGCACCGAGTCGAGCCACGGTCCTCGCGTTCGATACGTCGCCGCCGCTCTCGCGGATCGTCACGTCGATGAACTCGGACAGCGACAACTTCACGGCCGAGATGGTGCTCAAGCACCTCGGCACGCTCGAAGGCGGACAGGGGACGAGCGTCGCCGGCGCACGAGTCGTCGTCTCGGCGATGGCCGCGGCGGGGATCCCGGTTCGCGGCGTGAGGATCGTCGACGGCTCGGGGCTCTCGTCGCTCGACCGACTGACGGCGGCGGCTCTCGCAGGGATCATCCGCGCCGGGATCTGGGACGAGCGGATCGGCCCGTCGTTCCTCGCGTCCCTCGCAGTCGCGGGCCGCACCGGCACGCTCGACAGCCGCATGCCCGGCCTCGCAGGCGTCGTCAGAGGGAAGACGGGCACGACGAGCCTCGCCTGCACGCTCTCGGGCATCATCCGCGGCGACGTCGTCTTCGCCGTGCTCCAGAACGGTTCCCCGGTCTCGTTCTGGCCTGCGCGCACCGCGCAGGATCGATTCGTGACGACACTCGCCCGGGCGACGGCCCAGCGCACCGCGGCCTCGCCGTAGAGGGCTACGCCTCGATCAAGCCGACGAGCGCAGCCTCGTCGAGGATCGGGACGCCTGCCTTCTGCGCCTTCGCGACCTTGGAGCCAGGGCTTTCGCCGACGATCACGCCGGTGGTCTTCTTCGAGACGGAGTCGGAGACCCTCGCGCCGAGGGCCTCGAGCGCGGTCTTGGCGTCCTCGCGCGAGAACCCCTCGAGCGTGCCCGTGATCACGTACTGGTGGCCGGTCAGCGGGCCTTCGACCGGCCGTTCCGCCTCACCCGCGGTCACGTTCAGGCCGAGCGCCCGGAGCTCCTCGACCAGCCGTCGGTTCTCCTCCTCGGCGAACCACTCGGCGACGAGCTCGGCGCGGTCGGGCCCGATCCCCTCGGCCCCCTCGAGGTCCTCCTGGCCCGCGGCGATCAGCGCGTCGACCGTCCCGAAGTCGCGCGCAAGGTTCCTCGCGAGCACCCAGCCGATCTTGGGGATGTTGAGGCCGAACAGCACGCGTGAGAACGGCTGCGCCTTGGAGGCCTCGATCGAGGCGACGGCACGGCCGGCCGAGATCTCTCCGTAGCCGTCGAGCTCCTGGAGCTGCTCGACCGTCAGGCGGTAGAGATCGGGCATCGAGCGCAACAGCCCCTCGTCCCACAGCTTGCGGACGAACTGCTCGCCGACTCCTTCGATGTCCATCGCAGCACTGACCCAGTGGATGAGCGTCTCGAGCCCGCGTGAGGGGCAGGCGCGGTTCGGGCAGCGGTGCATGACCTCGCCTTCGGGCTTGACGACCTCGACACGACACAGCGGGCACCGCTTCGGCATCCGGAATCGCCTTGTCCCGGGCTTGTGCTCGCCCGCCGGCCCGACGATCTGCGGGATCACATCCCCGGCGCGCTGGATGACGACGAGATCGCCCTCGCGGATGTCCTTGCGATTGATGTCCTCCTCGTTGTGGAGGGTCGCGTTCGAGATCGTGACCCCGCCGACCTGGACCGGCTCCAGCTCAGCCCACGGGTTGAGCGCGCCCGTGCGCCCGACGCGGATGTGGATCTTGTTCAGCGTCGTCACGGCGGTGGTAGGCGCCCACTTGTAGGCCCGGGCCCAGCGTGGGCGCTGATGCAGTGCGCCGAGCCGTCGCTGCTGGTCCAGATCGTCGACCTTGATCACGATCCCGTCGATCTCGTAGTCGAGCTCGGCGCGCCGCGCCTCCCAGTCGCGACACGCCTCTGCGACCTCCTCGATCGACTCGAGCCGCGCTGCGTGGGGGTTCGTGCGGAAGCCGTGCTCGCGCAGCCACTCGAGCATCTCCCACTGGGTCCCGGGGAACTCGCCCTCGCGGGCGCCGAAGCCGTAGACCCAGAGCGACAACGGCCGCGCAGCGGTGATGCGCGAATCGAGCTGCCGGAGCGACCCCGCGGCCGCGTTCCGCGGGTTGGGCGCGGGCTTCCTGCCGGCGGCCACCTGCGCGTCGTTGAAGCGAGCGAAGCCCGAGAGGGGGAAGTACACCTCCCCCCGCACCTCGAGGAGCGCGGGCGGATCGCCGTCCGTCGCCCGAACGCGCAGAGGAACGGCATCGATGGTGCGGAGGTTCTGCGTGACGTCCTCGCCGCGCTCTCCGTCGCCACGCGTCGCCCCCCTGACGAACGCGCCCTGCTCGTAGAGGAGTGAGATCGCAGAGCCGTCGATCTTCGGCTCGATCACGTAGGCGACCGGCTCGTCCGTGCCGAGCCGCTTGCGGACGTCGTCGGCCCACTTCTGCAGCGCTTCCCCGGTGGTGACCTTCTCGAGGGAGCCCATCGGAAGCAGGTGCGCGACCTTCGTGAAGCCCGCCGCGGGCGCGCCGCCCACGCGCTGCGTGGGCGAGTCGTCGGTCACGAGCTCGGGGTGCTCGTCCTCGAGGGACTTCAGCTCGTCGTACAGCGCGTCGTAGACGGCATCGTCGACGTCGGGGTCGTCGAGCACGTGGTAGCGGTAGTTGTGGTGCTCCACGAGCCGCCGGAGCTCCTGCGCCTTCGAAGCGAGGTCAGAGGACGGCACGCAGCTCTTCCGTGGAGTTGACGAGCGCATCGGGCTCCTCCTCCGCAAGGCGCTCGACGGGATGGATCCCTCCCCAGCCGACCGCGACGGCGAACATCCCAGCGGCCTTCGCGGCGCGAATGTCGAAAGGGGAGTCGCCGACGTACGCGGCCTCTTCCGGCGTCGCGTCGAGCTGCCGAAGCGCCTCGAGGAGCGGCTCGGGCTCGGGCTTGTGGCGCTCGGTGTCCTCGGCGCCGACGAGGACGTCCGTGTAATCCCTTAGCAGCGGGAAGCGCGCGAACGCCAGCTCCACCGTCTTGCGCCGTTTCGCAGTCACGATCCCGAGCCTCCGGCCCTCGGCCTTGAGGAGGGGCAGCAGGTCGAGCACGCCGTCGAAGGACTCGAGCGTCTCGTGGAGCGGCTCGTTGTGCGCCCTGTAGGCCTCGACGAGCTCGTCGACCCGCTCCGCGTCGAGGTCGCGCATCTGGGCGATCAACCCGGGGCCGCCGATCGCTGCTCGCACGAGCTTCTCGTCCGGCTCGCGGCCGAGCACGGTGAGCGACGCGTGCTTCATCGAGGCGAGGATGATCGGCCCCGAGTCGATCAGCGTCCCGTCGAGGTCGAAGAGGACGACTCCAAAGCGCATGCCGTCGATCGTAGCCACGGCACGAGGTGGCCTCGATGGACCGTCCTTGCGCCGGTGGGGACTGGCCCCGAAGGGGCTTGTCCCCCGCGACGCTCGCGGGGGTCAGTCCCCTGCGGGGACAGACCCCGGATAGTGCACCCGCTCGAGGTAGAGCCCCCACGGCGGCGCCGTCATACCTGCCTCGGCCCGCGGCCGGCCCGTCAGCAGGCGGTCCATGGCGTCCGGCCCGGTCTCGAGCATCGTCCCGACGAGCGTCCGCACCATGTGGCGCAGGAACGAGCCAGCCGTGACCGTGAAATGGAGCTCGTCGCCGAGACGCTCCCACGCCGCAGCCTGAACCACACGACGGAACACCTCGTGATGGGTCCCGGTCGGCGTGAATGCGGTGAAGTCGTGCTCCCCGACGAGGAGTGCGGCACTCCCCTCGAGCGCCGCGTCGTCGAGCGCGCGAGGCCACCACAGGCTGCGACGGGCCGTCAGCGCCGACCGCACGCGCCGGTTCAGCACCACGTACCGGTACGAGCGGGCGGTCGCCGAGAACCTCGCATGGAAGTCGGCCGGAGCCTCATCGACGGCGATGACGGCGACGTCGTCCGACAGGATGGCGTTGATCGCCTCGGCGAGTCGATCCGTCGGAGGCCCTCCGTCAGCCGCGAGGCTTGCGACCTGGCCGTTCGCGTGGACACCCGCGTCCGTTCTCCCCGCCACAGCGAGCCCATCCCAGCCCGGAAAAACGGCGTCGAGCCCCTCCCTGATCGCGCCTTCGACGGTCCGCTTGCCCGGCTGCCGGGCCCAGCCGCTGAAGCCCGTCCCGTCGTACTCGATCGTCAGCTTCAGCGTGCGCACGAGAGACCTCGTGACACAGTGTCACGACCTCGGCTCGACCTCGAGCAGAAGCCCGTCGACCGCCCGGACGACGACCTCGTCGCCGGGAAGCACGTCGTACTCCGCACGCGCTTCCCAGACCTCGCCGTCGACCTTCACCTGGCCGCGTGGCGTCAGCGCGCGGACGACGACGGCCGTTCGGCCGACGAGAGTCTCGACGCCCACGGACGCGCGTCGACGCTTCGACCAGCGGACGAAGAAGGCTGTCTCGGCGACGTCGATCAGGCCCGCCACGATCACCGCAACCCAGCCCCACGGCGACGGGATCACGGTCAGCGCGAGAACGATCGCGACGATCGTCAGCATGCGTCCAGCGTAAAGCTAGGTGCCTACGAAGCGACCGCTACGCGGTCGCTTCGTAGTCCACCAGCTCGAGGAGCGCCATCGAGGCGGCGTCTCCCTGGCGCGGGCCGAGCTTGATGACGCGCGTGTAGCCGCCCTGGCGCTCGGCAAAGCGCGGAGCGACGTCCGAGAACAGCTTGTGGACGACGTCGTTCGAGCGGAGCTCGGCCAGCGCGAGCCGGCGCGCATGGAGGTCGCCCCGCTTGCCGAGGGTGATCATCTTCTCCGCGAACGGCTTCACTGCCTTCGCCTTCGCCTCGGTCGTCTCGATCCTGCCGTGCGTGATCAATGCGCCGGCGAGGTTCGAGTAGAGCGCCTTGCGATGGGCCGAGTCGCGGCCGAGCTTCTTGCCTGAGCGAGCGTGACGCATGTCAGTGCCTCCTCAGGTGATGTGACCGCGTTCCTCGCGTGCGAGGCGCAAGCCAGGCTAGGACGCAGGGAGCGTTCATATCAGGAGATATGCACGCGACCGAGGACGACGCATGGCGCCGCGAATCGCGCGTGAGGGACGTGGAGTACATTGCCTGAGGAGGCACAACCCTAGAGCGGGAGCTCCTCGCCCTTCAGCGTGAGGCCGTGGGCAGCGAGCGTCTCCCGGACTTCCTCGATCGACTTGCGACCGAAGTTCGGGATGGCGGCGAGCTCGTTCTCCGACTTGGAGGTGAGGTCGCCGATCGTCTCGATCCCGACGCGCTTGAGGCAGTTGTACGAGCGGACTCCGAGCTCGAGCTCCTCGATCGGGAAGTTCTCCATCCCGTGCGACGTCGTGGGCACCTCGGCCTCGGCGGCCGCGGCCTCGCCCATGTCGATCTTCTCGAGATCCGTGAAGATCGCGAGCTGGCGGATGAGGATCTCGGCCGCTCCGGCGATCGCGTCCTTGGGCGCGACCGAGCCGTCGGTCGTGACGTCGAGGACGAGCTTGTCGTAGTCGGTGCGCTGACCGACGCGGGCCGCGTCGACCTCGTACGAGACGCGGCGCACCGGCGAGAAGATCGAGTCGATCGGGATCACGCCGAGCGTCGTCTCCGGCCCACGGTTCTGGTCGGCCGGGACGTAGCCGCGGCCGCGGCCGATCGTGAGGGTCATCTCCAGCTTGCCCTTGTCGGCGAGGTGGGCGATCTCGAGGTCCGTGTTGAGGATCTCGAGGTCGGCCGGCGCCTCGATGTCCGCGGCCGTGACGGTGCCGGGGCCCTTGCGCGACACGTGGACCTCGATCTCGGGCGACTCGCCGTGGAGGCGGCAGACGAGGTTCTTGAGGTTGAGGATGATGTCCGTGACGTCCTCGCGGACGCCCGGCAGCGTCGTGAACTCGTGCGCGACGCCCTCGATCTTGACGGCGGTGACCGCGGCGCCCTCGAGCGACGAGAGAAGCACGCGCCGCAGCGAGTTGCCGAAGGTGTAGCCGAAGCCGCGATCGAGGGGCTCGATCGTGAACCGGCCGGCGCTGTCGTCGGCGTCCTCGGAGACGATCCGGGGCGTCTGGAAGTCCATCAGGGTGGAACGGGTGGCCATGTGATCCTTTCGGGTGGCTCTGGTTAGGACGAGATCGAGCTCGCCCTACTTCGAATACAGCTCGACGATCAGTGATTCCTGGACGGGCGTGTCGATGTCGGCGCGCTCGGGCCACTTGAGCACCTTGCCCGTGAGCCCTTCGTGATCCGCCTGGAGCCAGGGCGCGACAGCGGCGGTCAGGTCGGTCGCGTCGCGCACGATCGACTCTGCCGGGCTGCCCTGCTTGAGCGTCACGATGTCGTCCGGTCGCACCCCGAAGCTCGGGATGTTGACCCGCCGTCCGTTGACGAGGAAGTGCCCGTGGCGAACGAGCTGTCGCGCCTGGGCGCGTGAGCCCGCGAAGCCGAGGCGGTACACGACGTTGTCCAGCCGCGTCTCGAGCAGCCGCAGGAGGTTCTCGCCCGTCGGGCCACTGCGGCGAGACGCCTTCTGGTACGTGTTGCGGAACTGCTTCTCGAGCAGGCCGTAGTAGCGGCGCGCCTTCTGCTTCTCGCGGAGCTGCAGCAGGTACTCGCTCTGCTTGATGCGGCCGCGCCCGTGCTCACCCGGCGGATACGAGCGGCGCTCGATCGCGCACTTCTCGGTGAGGCAGCGCTCGCCCTTCAGGAACAGCTTGATCCCCTCGCGGCGGCACTGGCGGCACTTGGGTCCGAGATCTCTGGCCACTAGACGCGCCTCCGCTTCTTCTGGCGAACGCCGTTGTGGGCCTGGGGCGAGACGTCCTTGACGCCGAGGATCTCGAGCCCGGCGGCCTGGAGCGAGCGGATGGCCGTCTCGCGCCCGGAGCCCGGGCCCTTGACGAACACCTCGACCTTCTGGAGACCGTGCTCCATGCCCTTCCGCGCCGCGTTGTCGGCGGTCACCTGGGCGGCGAACGGGGTCGACTTGCGGGAGCCCTTGAAACCGGCCGAGCCGGCCGACTCCCAGGCGATGACGTTCCCGTCCTTGTCGGTCAGGGAGACGATCGTGTTGTTGAACGACGTCTTGATGTGCGCCTGGCCGATCGCGACGTTCTTCTTCACCCGACGGCGCGTCCGGCCGCGGGCAGCTGCCTTGCGAGGGGGCGCCATTACTTCGTCGCTGCTTTCTTCCCGCGCCCGACGGTCTTCTTCGGGCCCTTGCGCGTGCGAGCGTTCGTCTTGGTGCGCTGCCCGTGCACCGGAAGGTTGCGGCGGTGGCGAACACCGCGGTAGCAGCCGATCTCCGACAGGCGCTTGATCGCCTGGGTGCGCTCTCGCCGCAGGTCACCCTCGACCTCGAGGTTCGTGTCGATGTAGGTGCGGAGCTTCGTGACCTCGTCGTCGGTCAGGTCTTTGACCTTCTCGTTCGGATCGAGGCCGAGTTCCTTGCAGACCTTCTGCGCGGTCGACTGCCCGATCCCGTAGATGTAGGTCAGGCCGATCTCGAGTCGCTTCTGGTTCGGAAGGTTGACGCCGGCGATGCGTGCCAAATCAGCTCTCCTAGCCCTGCCGTTGCTTGTGCCGGGGGTTTGTGCAGATCACCATGGTGCGCCCATGCCGCTTGATGACGCGGCACCGCTCGCACATGGGCTTGACCGAAGGACGGACTTTCACGTTTGGCTCCTGTGGTCGGCTACTTGAGACGGAAGGTGATGCGGCCGCGAGTCAGGTCGTATGGGGACAACTCGACCTTGACCCGGTCACCCGGGAGGATCCGGATGTAGTGCTTGCGCATCTTTCCGGAGATCTTCGCGAGCACGTGATGTCCACCTTCGACCTCGACGCGAAACATCGTGCTCGGCAGGGCTTCTACTACCTCGCCCTCGACCTCGATCTTCTCGTCTTTGACTGCCAACCGACTCCTCGCGCAGGGATCACGCCCTGCCCGTCGCGATGTTCATGCTGAGATCCGCGCGCGACCGACCGGTCGCCGCGCGGGGTCGCTTACTTTAGCAGACCCCCGGGTGTCGGACTTCAGTCCGACACCTTACGACGTTGATGTCCGACTGAAGTCGGAGACGGAGACGGGGACGCGCGGTGTGAGGATGCGCGGGCCTTCGGGCAGGATCGCCACCGTGTGCTCGAAGTGGGCGGCCAGCGACCCGTCTTCCGTCGAGATCGTCCAGCCGTCGTCGGCCAGCCAGACCTCGGGGTTGCCGGCCGTGATCATTGGCTCGATCGCGATGGTCATGCCCTCCGAGAGGCGGGGCCCTCTGCCGGGATCGCCGAAGTTCGGGACGTGTGGGTCCTCGTGGTAGTGGCGTCCGACTCCGTGCCCGACGAGGCTGCGCACGACCGAGAAGCCGGCCGCCTCGACGACCCGCTGCACGGCGTGCGAGATGTCGCCGATCCGGTTCCCGAGGCGCGCCTCGGCGATCCCGGCCGCGAGGGCGTCCTGGCCGACGTCGAGGAGCCGCTGCGCCTCGGCGTCGACCGATCCGACGCCGAAGGTGTACGCGCTGTCCGCGATCGCGCCGTCGAGCGTCACGCCGACGTCGATCGTCACGAGGTTGCCGTCCTCGACGACGCGCCCGTCGGGGATCCCGTGCACGACGACCTCGTCGACCGAGATGCAGATCGCGCGCGGGTAGCCGCGGTAGCCGAGCGACGTCGGGACGCCGCCCCTGGCACCGATGAAGTCCTCCGCGATCCGATCGAGCTCCAGCGTCGTGATGCCGGGCTCGATCCGCTCGCCGACGTGCGCGATCGTCTCCCCGACCACCGCCCCGGCGTCCGCGATCCGCTCGATCTCGGTCATTCCCTTGCGGATGATCATGCGGCGGCCCCTTCGCCGAGCAGCTCGAGCGCAGCCGCGATCTCCGACGTGACCTCGCCGATCGAGCGCTCCGCGTGGAGCGGCACGAGCTTTCCCGTCGCGCGGTAGTGCTCGACGACCGGCTTCGTGTGCTCGTGGTAGAGCTCGAGTCGCCGCGCGATCACCTCGGGCGAGTCGTCCTCGCGCCCCTCGTCGTCGGCCCGACCGAGGAGCCGCTCGAGCGCCACGTCGTCGGAGAGGTCGAAGAACAGCACCGCGTCGAGCGCCTTCCCGATCTCGGCGAGCATCGCATCCAGCTCCTCCGCCTGCGCGAGGTTCCGCGGAAAGCCGTCCAGCACGAAGCCCGCCGAGGCGTCCGGCTGCGAGAGCCGCTCGCGGATCAGCGCGACGGTCAGCTCGTCGGGCACGAGGTCGCCGGTGGCGAGGATCGGCTCGACCTCGCGTCCGAGCTCTGTGCCGGCGGCGATCGCCGCGCGGAACATGTCGCCCGTCGAGACGTGCGGGATCCCGTGGTCCTCCGAGAGGCACGACGCCTGGGTGCCCTTGCCGGAGCCCTGCGGCCCCAGAACAAGGATGTTCACCTCAAGAATCCCTCGTAGCTCCGCATCATCATCTGCGACTCCATCTGGCGCATCGTGTCGAGCGCGACGCCGACTGCGATCAGCACCGAGGTGCCGCCGAGGGCGCCCGCGGAGGCCTGGGAGAAGCCGCCGTAGCGGATGAAGAGGCTGGGCGCCACCGCGACCGTCGCGAGGAACAGCGAGCCGGGGAGCGTGAGGCGGGTCAGGACGCGGTCGAGGTACAGGGCGGTCGGCGGGCCGGGACGGATCCCGGGGATGTAGCCGCCGTGCTTGCGCAGGTTGTCCGCCTGGTCGACCGGATTGAACTGGACCGCGGTGTAGAAGAACGTGAACAGGATGATCATCCCGGCCTCGATCAGCAGGTACAGCCAGTCGCCCGGCTGGAAGTACGTGTTCACGAAGTCCTGGGTGGCCGGGAAGTACTGCGCCATCGTCGGCGGGAACGCGAGAACCGCGGCCGCGAAGATCACCGGGATCACGCCCGCCATGTTGACGCGGAGCGGCAGGTAGGTCGAGCCGCCCGAGGTCATCCGCCGCCCGACCATGCGCTTCGCGTACTGGATCGGGATTCGGCGCTGGCCCTCCTGGACGAAGACGACCGAGGCGACGATCGCGAGCGCGATCAGCGGGAAGAAGATGCGCTCCATCGGCCCGCCGTTCCACCAGGCTGTGATGCCGAGCGGAAGGCCGGTGAGGATCGAGGCGAAGATGAGGATCGAGATGCCGTTCCCGATCCCGCGCTTCGTGATCTGCTCGCCCATCCACATGAGCAGGATGCTGCCCACGGTGAGCGTCACGATGATCAGCACCATTCGCCCGGGGTTCGCCTGGAGGACGCCCTGGTTCCGGAACAGGAAGGCGTAGCCGAGCGCCTGGGCCGCGGAGAGCACGACGGTCAGGTACCGCGTGTACTGGTTGATCTTCGCGTAGCCGGACTCGCCCTCTTTCTGGAGCTCGGAAAGCCGCGGGATCACCACGGTCATGAGCTGCACGATGATCGAGGCTGTGACGTACGGCATGATCCCGAGCGCGAACAGCGAGAACTGCGACAGCGCGCCGCCCGAGAAGAGGTTGAGGAGGTCGAAGATCCCGCCGGTGCGGGAGAGGTACTGGTCGATCGCCTCCGCGTCGACGCCCGGCGCCGGGATCCACGAGCCGAGGCGGTAGAGCGCGAGGACGAGGGCGGTGAAGAGCAGCCGGCGGCGGAGCTCGGGCACCCGCCACGCGTTTGCGAGCCAGCTGAGCATGCGAGGCGTTCTCCGCGCTCCGCGCGGAGGCTAGACGTCCTCCGACGCCTCGGCCGCGTCGTCGACCGGCGTCTCGTCGACCGGCGTCTCGTCGGCGGGCGCCTCGTCCAGGGGCTCGTCGGCCTTCGGCTTCGCCTTGCGGACCTTCGGCTTCTTCGGGACGGGCTCGCCCCGGAGCCAGGTGACGCTTCCGCCTGCCTTCTCGATCTTCTTCTTCGCCGTCTTCGAGAAACCGTGCGCCGAGACCGAAAGCGCCTTGCTCAACTCGCCGACACCGAGCACCTTGACGTCGACCGACACCTTGCGGATCAGCCGCTTCTCCTTCAGCGTCTCGGGCGTCACGTCCGCGCCGGCGTCGAAGCGCTCCTCGAGGTCGCGCAGGTTGACCGGCTGGCTGTATGTCCGGAAGGGCCCGATGGGCATCGCGTCCGCGGACGTGTTGCCGCGGAGCTTCGGAAGCCGCATGTCGATCGGCATCTGGCCGCCCTCGAACCCGGCCGGCATCTTGTGCGAGCCGGAGCGCGACTTCTGGCCCTTCAGACCGCGACCGGAGTATCGACCCTTGCCCGAGCCGAGCCCGCGCCCGATGCGCTTGCGGTCCTTCCGCGCCTGGGCGGGCTTCAGGGAATGAAGGTTCAGCTCGTCTGCCATGACCTTCCTACGCGTCCTTCCCGTCGAGCGGCGTCACCGTCACGAGATGCGCGACGTGCCGCAGCTTGCCCTCGAGCTCACGGGAGATGGCGTGGTCGGCGCTCTTGCCGATCCGGCCGAGCCCGAGCGAGCGCAGTGTGCCGCGGTGCTTGCCCGTCTGGCCGATCACGCTCCTCGTCTGGGTGATGCGGACGGTGCTCACGCCGACGTCTCCTCGACGGCAGGCTCGTCCGCGACAGGCTGCGCCGCAGGCTCTTCTGCAGGCGGAGCCGCGGGCTGTGCCGCCTCCGGCTCCTCCACCTTCTCGGCGGCGGGCTTCCACGGAAGCACGTCCATGATGGACTTCCCGCGCGACCGCGCGACGTCCTCGGGGCGGCGCAGGCTCTTGAGCCCGTTCACCGTGGCCTTGGCCATGTTGATCGGGTTCGTCGTGCCGAGGCTCTTCGCGAGCACGTCGCGAATCCCGGCCAGCTCGAGTACGGCGCGCACGCCGCCGCCGGCGATCACGCCGGTGCCGGGGCTGGCGGGCCGCAGCACGACGCGGGCGGCGTCGAACCGGCCGACGATCTCGTGGGTGATCGTCGCCCCGTGCTTCGGGACGGTGAAGAGGTTCTTCTTCGCGTCGTCGACGGCCTTCGAGATGGCGAGCGGGACCTCTCGCGCCTTCCCGTACCCGACCCCGACGCGGTCGACCTCGTCCCCGATCACGACGAGCGCGGTGAAGGAGAACCTCCGGCCGCCCTTCACGACCTTGGCGACACGGTTGATCTCGATCACGCGCTCCTTGAGCTCGCGCGACTCGGCTACTTCGACGACGCTCAATGTTCTCCCTTCGTGTAGATCGTGCCGTCCAGCCGCGAAAAGCAAGCCAGGCTAGGACGCAGGCCTCGGCCATGCATGGAATGCATGGGTGAGGCCGAGGACGACGCATGGCGCCGCTTTGCAGCGCGCTGGTCGGTGCGAGATGCGCGGAGGGCGAACATCATGGTCAGAACTTGAGTCCTCCTTCGCGTGCGCCCTCGGCGAGGGCCTTCACGCGTCCGTGGTAGAGGTAGCCCGCTCGGTCGAAGACGCAGGTCTTGACGCCGGCTTTTCTGGCGGCGGTGGCAAGAGCCTTGCCGACCTCGGCCGCCTGTTCGGTCTTCGTGCCCTTCGTCGGGCGAAGCTGGAGCCAACTCGCGGACGCGAGCGTGCGACCCGCCTCGTCGTCGACGAGCTGGGCGAAGATGCCCTTGTTCGAGCGGAAGACGACGAGCCTCGGCCGCTCGGCCGTACCCGAGATCTTCCCTCGCACGCGGCGATGACGGCGCAGGCGTGCTTCACGAACCGTGACGGTCATGCGCGCTTGCCAACCTTCCTCCGCACGTGCTCGCCCTGGTAGCGGATCCCCTTGCCCTTGTAGGGCTCGGGCGGGCGCACCTTGCGAATCTCCGCGGCCGTCTGCCCGACGACCTGCTTGCTCGTCCCTTTCACGATCACCTGTGTCGGTTGGGGAACCTCGAACGAGATGCCTTCGCGCGGCGTGACGGTCACCGGGTGCGAGAACCCGACCGCGAGCTCGAGCTCCGAGCCCTTCAGCTGTGCGCGATAGCCGACGCCCTGGATCTCCAGGTGCTTCTCGAAGCCCTTCGTGACGCCCTCGACCATGTTCGCGACGAGCGTTCTCGTCAGCCCGTGAAGGGCGCGATCCTCGCCGCGCTCGGTGGGCCGCGCGACAGTGACGACGCCGTCGTCCTGGGCGATCTCCATCCGCGCGGGCACGCGCTGCTCGAGCATCCCGAGGGGCCCGGTCACCTTCACATTCCCGCCCGGGGACACCTCGACGGTGACACCTGACGGAATCTCTATCGGCTTGCGTCCAATTCTGCTCATGACTCTTCTCTTGCTCTTCTAGGCAATTTCGCGCAGCGAAAGTGCCCTACCAGACGAAGGCGATGACCTCTCCGCCGACGCCGCGCTCGGCAGCCGTACGGGTGGTGATCACGCCGGTCGAGGTGGACAGGATCGCGGTGCCGAGCCCGCCGAGGACGCGCGGCAAGCGGTCCTTCTTGGCGTAGACGCGGCGGCCGGGCTTGGAGACCCGCTTCAGGTTGGTGATCACGCGCTCGCGGTTCTTGCCGAACTTGAGCTCGATCACGAGCTGGTTGACGGGGGAGGCCTCGACGACCTTGACCCCCTTCACGTAGCCCTCGTCGTGCAGAAGGCGTGCGATCTCCTCCTTCATGCGCGAGGTCGGCATCGAGACGGTGTCCTGCATCGCGCGATTCGCGTTGCGAATTCGGGTCAGCATGTCGGCGATCGGATCGGTCAGCATCGTCGTTCCCCTACCACGAGCTCTTCGTCATTCCCGGGATCGCGCCGTCGTGCGCGAGCTCGCGCAGGCAGATCCGGCACAGCTTGAACCTGCGGAACACGGCACGAGGCCGGCCGCAGCGGTTGCAGCGCGAGTACGCCTGCACCTTGTGCTTCGGCGCGCGCTTCTGCTTCACGCGGAGCGAGGTCTTGGCCACTACGAATCCCTTCTCTCGGTGGCGAAGGGCAGCCCGAGCTCGCGCAGGAGCGCGCGGGCGTGCTCGTCGTTCTCCGCCGTGGTCGTGATGGCGATGTCGAGGCCGCGGATCGCAGGCACGCTGTCGTAGTCGACCTCGGGGAAGATGATCTGCTCCTTTACGCCGAGCGAGTAGTTCCCGCGCCCGTCGAAGGAGTCGGGGTTCAGGCCGCGGAAGTCGCGAATCCGCGGCAGCGCGATCGAGACGAGCCGGTCGAGGAACTCGTACATCCGCGCGCCGCGCAGCGTGACGCGCGCGCCGACGGCCATTCCCTCACGCAGCTTGAAGCTTGCGATCGACTTCCGCGCACGGCGCACCTGGGCGCGCTGCCCCGCGATCGTGGTGAGCTCCTCGATGGCGGCGTCGAGCGCCTTCGCGTCCGTCTTCGCGTCGCCGACGCCCATATTGAGCGTGATCTTGGAGATGCGGGGGACCTGCATGATCGAGTCGAGCTGCAGCTCCTCCTTCAGTGCCGAGCGCACCTCGTTCTCGTAGCGCTCCTTGAGGCGCGGCACGATCGTCTCCGTCGCGGTGGCCATCAGTCGATCTCCTGTCCGCAGCCGTCCCGCTTACAGACGCGAACGCGAACGGTCTCGCCCTTGATCTCCTTGACCTTCACGCCGACGCGGGTCGGTTGGTTGCACGTAGGGCAGACGACCATCACGTTGGAGACGTCGAGCGGCATGGGCTTCTCGATGATCCCGCCGGGAATGATGTTGGCGCCGCCCATGCGCGTGGCGTCGCGAATGGGACGCGGCTTCGTGTGCCGCTTCGCGGTGTTGAGGTTCTCGAGGATCACCCGGCGATCGCGCGGACGCGACTCGAGGACCCGCCCCTGCTTGCCGCGGTCCTTGCCGGCGAGCACCTGGACGAGGTCGCCCTTCTTGATTCGCATGGTGGTGGCCATCTCTAGAGCACCTCGGGAGCGAGGCTGACGATCTTCATGAAGTTCTTCTCGCGCAGCTCGCGGGCGACCGGCCCGAAGATGCGCGTTCCGCGCGGGTTCAACTGGTTGTCGATGATCACGGCCGCGTTCTCGTCGAAGCCGATCAGCGTGCCGTCACCTCTGCCGTAGGGCTTCTTCGTCCGGACGACGACCGCTTTCACGACCTCGCCCTTCTTGACGGTGCCCTGCGGCGTGGCGGTCTTCACTGTAGCGACGATCACGTCGCCGACGCGGGCATATCGCCGGCGCGAGCCTCCTACCACACGTATGCAGAGGAGCTCTCGGGCGCCCGTGTTGTCGGCGACCTTGAGACGCGATTCCTGCTGGATCACTTCGCGGCCTCCAGCACCTCGGCGAGCCGCCAGCGCTTCGTCTTGGAGAGCGGGCGCGTCTCGACGATGCGGACGACGTCGCCTACCTTGGCCGTGCTCTGCTCGTCGTGCGCGTGGAACTTGACGCTCCGGCGGACGACCTTCTTGTACTTGCGGTGCGCCTTCACGACCTCGACCTTGACGACGATCGTCTTCTCCATCGCGTCGGAGACGACCGTGCCCTGACGCTCCTGGCGTCGTCCGCGCTCGTCGTCCGGCTTCTCGAGCCGCACGATCGGCTTCCGCTCGGTCGCCTTGACCCGCGTCGGACGCGTTCGCGTGGGACGCTCCGAGCGCGGGAGGCGCTTCTTCTTCGGCTTCGGGCCCGACTGGGGCGCGGGCACGGCCTCGGCCGCAGGCTCGGCGGCCGGCTCGGCAGCGGCTGCCGGCTCGTCGACAGCGACAGGCTCGTCGGCGGTGTCGGCGGCCTCCGCGACCGGCGCCTCCTCGGCGGCGACAGGCTCCTCCACCGGCGCCTCGTCTGCAGGCGCCTCGGCGACAGGCTCGTCGGCGGCCTCCTTGGCGGGCTTCTCCGCCGGAGCATCCTCGGCCTCAGCGACCGGCTCCTCCGCGACGGCCTCGGGCTCCGCAGCGGCCTCGGGCTCGACCGGAGGCTCCGGCTCGGCAGCAGCGGTCTCGTCGGCGGCCTCGGCGACCGGCTCCTCGACCGGCGTCTCGTTCTCGTTCTTCTTCCTGTCAGCCATCACACACTCGTTCCGGTTCGTTCGTTCATCACTGTCAAGATCCGGGCGATCTCTCGTCGTGCACGCTGCAGCCGGGCGCTCGAGTCGAGCGCGCCGGTGGCCGCCTGGAAGCGGATCTTGAAGAGCTCCTGCCGGCTCTCGCCGAGCTTCTTGTCGAGCTCTTCGTCCGTCAGCGCCCTCAGCTCCTTAGCTTTCAAAGAGATCCGCCTCCCGCTTCACGAACTTCGCCTTGACGGGCAGCTTCTGGGCTGCGAGGCGAAGCGCCTCCTTGGCGAGGGGCTCTGGCACGCCGGACAGCTCGAACATCACGCGCCCGGGCTTGACGACCGCGACCCAGCCCTCCGGCGAGCCCTTGCCGGAGCCCATGCGGGTCTCGGCGGGCTTCTTGGTGAAGGGCTTGTCGGGGAAGAGGTTGATCCACACCTTCCCGCCGCGGCGGATCTTGCGGGTCATCGCGATACGAGCAGCCTCGATCTGCCGGTTGGTCACCCAGCCGGTCTCGAGCGACTTGATGCCGTAGTCGCCGTACTGCACGTCGGTCTGCCCCTTCGCGAAGCCGGCGCGGCGTCCGCGGAACTGCTTGCGATGCTTCGTCTTGCGCGGCATCAGCATCAGGCGTCACCACCCGTGGTCTCCGGCGCCGTCGTCTCGGGCGCCGTCGTCTCGGGTGCAGTTGTCTCGGGTGCCGTCGTCTCGGGCGCCGTCGTCTCGGGCGCCGCCTCGGTCGGGGGCGTCTCGAGCGACTGGTCGGCGGGAGGCGCCTGCGTCTCGGGAGCGGGCCCGCGTCCCTGTCCCTGCGGCCTGCCCTGACCCGGGCCGCGACCACGGGCCCCGGGGCGGCGGCGCTTCTGCACCAGCCCCAGGCCCTCGCGGTCCTGGCCGCGACCGCGACCGCTCTCGCGCGACGCGCCGAGGCCCTCGCTGTTCGAGCCGCGGCGACGGCGCGAGCCGTCCGCCTCGCTGATCCGCTCCCGGCCGAGCGACCCCTCGTAGCCCTCGGGCATGATCTCGCCCTTGTTGACCCACACCTTCACGCCGATCCGGCCGTAGGTCGTCTTCGCCTCGGCGAAGCCGTAGTCGATGTCGGCACGGATCGTGTGGAGCGGCACACGCCCCTCGGTGTAGCGCTCGCTGCGGCTCATCTCGCCGCCGCCGAGCCGCCCACCGCACTGGATCTTGATGCCCTGCGCGCCCGAGCGCATCGCCGAGGCGAGCGAGCGCTTCATCGCGCGCCGGAACGACACCCGGTTCTGGAGCTGCTCAGCGATCGACTGCGCGACGAGCTGCGCGTCGAGCTCGGGCCGCTTGATCTCGTTGATGTTGATGTGGACGCTCTTGCCGGTGATGGCGTGGAGCTCCTTGCGGAGCGCGTCCACCTCGACGCCCGACTTCCCGATCACGATGCCGGGACGCGCCGTGTAGATGTCGACCGTGATCCGCTGCTTGTCCTTGCGGATCAGGATGTCGGACAGGCCCGCATGCGCAAGCTTGCCGTTGATGTGATCGCGGATCCGGACGTCCTCGAGGATGTAGTCGGCGATCTCCTTCTTGCCGGTCCACCAGTTCGACTTCCAGTCGTGGATGACACCGACGCGAAGGCCGCCGGGATGCACTTTTTGACCCATTAGACGGCCGCTCCTTCCTTCTTCTTGGCGCGGCGCTTCGGCTTCTCCTCGACGGGAGTCTCCTCGGCGGACGGGGTGTCCGGCTGCGGCGCCTGCTCGGCCTGGGGCTTCGCCTGCTTCTGCGGGCGCGGCTGACTGGACTTCGGGCTTTCCATGACGACGATCGTGATGTGGCAGGTGCGCTTGCGGATCCGGTTCACCCGGCCGCGCGCACGGGCGCGCCAGCGCTTGAGCGTCGGCCCTTCGTCGGCGTACGCCTCGAGGATCACGAGCTCGTCGCCGTCGAGCCCATGGGCGGACTCGGCGTTGGCGACCGCAGATGCGAGCACGCGGTCGATCTCGCGCGCTGCTGCGCGCGGCGTGAAGGCGAGGATCGTGCGGGCCTCCGGCACCGTGCGACCGCGGAGCTGGTCGAGCACGAGCCGCGCCTTGCGGGCGGACATGCGGACCCACTTCGCCTGTGCGCGCACCTGCGTGCCCTCGGATGTCTTCGTGGTAGCCACTAGCGCTTCTTCACCTGTGCCTGCCGGTCGCCCGAGTGACCGCGGAATGTCCGCGTCGGCGCGAACTCGCCGAGCTTGTGCCCGACCATCTGCTCGGACACGAACACGGGCACGTGCTTGCGCCCGTCGTGGACCGCGATCGTGTGGCCGACCATCTCGGGGAAGATCGTCGACGAGCGCGACCAGGTGCGGATCATCCGCTTCTCGCCGGCGGTGTTCATCGACTCGATGCGACCCATGAGCCGCTCCTCGACGAAGGGCCCCTTCTTGGACGATCTCGACATTTAGCGACGCTCCTTGCCGCGGCGACGGCCGCGGACGATCAGCTTGTCCGATTCCTTGTGCTTGGGGCGCGTGCGCTTCCCGATGGTCGGGACGCCCCAGGGGGTCACCGGGTGGTGGCCCTTCGACTTGCCCTCGCCGCCGCCGTGCGGGTGGTCGACCGGGTTCATGGCCGTGCCGCGCACGGAGGGACGCTTGCCGAGCCAGCGGCTGCGTCCCGCCTTCCCGCTCGACTCGTTGGAATGATCCGTGTTGCCGACCTGGCCGACGGTGGCGCGGCACGTGAGCAGCACGCGGCGCATCTCGCCGGACGGGAGCCGGAGAACGGCGTAGGGCGCGTCCTTGGCGACCAGCTGGACGCCCGAGCCGGCGGAGCGGGCCATCTTCGCACCCTGTCCGGGCCTGAGCTCGACGGCGTGGACGTTCGTCCCGGTCGGGATGTCACTGAGGGGCAGCGCGTTTCCGGGCTTGATGTCGGCGCCCGTTCCCGACTGCACCGTGGCCCCGACCCGGAGGCCGGCGGGCGCCAGGATGTAGGCCTTCGCGCCGTCCGCGTAGTGGAGCAGCGCGATCCGCGCCGAGCGGTTCGGGTCGTACTCGATCGAGGCGACCTTGGCCGGCACGCCGTCCTTGACGCGCTTGAAGTCGATCCTGCGATAGCGGCGCTTGTGCCCGCCGCCCTGGTGGCGCGTCGTGATCCGGCCGTGGTTGTTCCGGCCGCCCTTCTTGTGGAGCGGCTCGAGCAGCGACTTCTCCGGCTCGCTGCGCGTGATCTCCTCGAACGAGGAGGTGGCCATCTGGCGACGGCCGGCGCTCGTGGGCTTGTACTTCTTGACGGCCATCAGACCTGGGCTCCTTCGAAGATCTCGATCGTCTCGCCCTCGCGGACCTGGACGATCGCCTTCTTCCAGCCGGGCCGCGTGCCCTTGATGAGGCCGCGGCGCTTCGGCTTCGCCTGCACCTTGACGATGTTCACCCGCTCGACGTGGACGTCGAACAGCTGCTCGATCGCGATGCGCACCTGCGTCTTGTGCGCGTCGGGGTGGATCTTGAACGTGTAGCGGCGATCGGCGATCCCCGAGTAGCTCTTCTCGGAGACGACCGGGGCCAGCACGACCTGCTCGTTGGTGAGACCGCTCACGGCGACGCCTCCTTCCCGGCCTTCGTCTCAACGAGCGGAAGCGCCGTCTCGGTGACGACGACAGCCCGTGCCCAGACGATCGCGGCCACTTCGAGCTCCGCGGGGACCGTCACGAGCACGCGCTCGAGGTTGCGGAACGACTTCACGACCGCCTCCTCGTCCTCGTGCGCGACGACGAGCACGGGGGCGTCCTTGCCCCAATCCTCGAGCACGCCCTTCGCCTGCTTCGTCGACGGCGCGTCGAACGACGTCCCGTCGAGGACTGCGAGGGTGCCGTTGGCCGCATGGTGCGAGAGCGCGCCCTTTAGTGCGGCGCGGCGCGCCTTGCGGTTGACCTTGACGTCGAAGCTGCGCATGGAAGGCGGGAACGCGACGCCGCCGCCGGTGAACTGCGGCGCGCGGATCGTGCCCTGGCGGGCGCGCCCGGTGCCCTTCTGGCGCCACGGCTTCGCACGGCCGCCGGAGACGAGGCCGCGGCTCTTCGCGCCGCGCGTTCCGGCCCGGGCGGCGTTCAGCTCCGAGCGGACCGTCTCGTGGAGGAGGTGAGGCTTCACCTCGACCTCGAACACGGTCGCGTCGAGCTTGACGTCCTTCGGCTCCCCGCCGAGCACTGTCGCCTTGACGGCCATCAGCGCTCGACCGCCTTCTTCTCAACCCCGCGGATCTCGACGAGCCCGCTCTTCGGGCCCGGCACGGCGCCCCGCACGAGCAGCAGGTTTCGCTCGGCGTCCACCTCGTGGACGACGAGGCCCGGCTGCGTGACGCGGTGCGCACCCATGTGGCCGGCCATCTTCTTGCCCTTGAACACGCGCGACGGCGTTGCCGACGCGCCGATCGAGCCCGGCTTGCGCACGTTGTGCGAGCCGTGGCTGACCGGCCCACGATGGAAGTTGTGCCGCTTGATCGTGCCCTGGAAGCCTTTCCCGATCGAGATGCCCGACACCTTGATCCGGTCGCCGGGCTCGAACGCCTCGACGGTGACAGTCTCGCCGGGCTGGAGCTCGGTTGCGCCGCGGAACTCGACGAGATGGCGATGACCGCCTACTCCAACCTTGCGGAGGTGGCCCAGCTCACCCTTCGACAGCTTCCGGTCGGCGACCGCCCCGAACGCGAGCTGCACCGCCTCGTAGCCGTCCGCCGCCTCGGTCCGCACGGTGACCACCGGGCACGGCCCGGCCTCGATCACCGTGACGGCCTCGACGTTCCCGGTCTCCTGGTCGAAGACCTGGGTCATCCCCAGTTTTCTGCCCACGATGCCTTTCACGAGCTTCGCTCGCTTTCGAGGGCAGAAACCTCTGGAAGAGCAGGCTGCGCGGCACTTCTAGTGAATTTGCGCAGCAAATTCACAGCTTGATCTCGATGTCCACGCCGGCGGGCAGGTCGAGCCGCATGAGCGAGTCGACCGTCTTCGGCGTCGGGCTGTGGATGTCGATCAGGCGCTTGTGCGTGCGCACCTCGAAGTGCTCGCGCGAGTCCTTGTCCTTGAACGGGCTGCGGATCACGCAGTAGACGTTCTTCTCGGTGGGCAGGGGCACGGGGCCGGTGATCGTCGCGCCGGTGCGCTGCGCCGTGTCCACGATCTGGGACGCGGAGCGGTCCACCTGCTGGTGGTCGTAGCCCTTCAAGCGGATTCTGATCTTCTGCTGAGCCATGCGGATTCGAATGTCGTCTAGGGGCGAGCGTCAGCTCGCCCCTACTTGACGATCTCCGTGACGACGCCGGCGCCGACCGTGCGGCCGCCCTCGCGGATCGCGAAGCGGAGGCCCTGATCCATGGCGATCGGCTGGATCAGCTCGATCTCCATGTTCGTGTTGTCGCCCGGCATGACCATCTCCTGGCCCTCCGGGAGCTTGATCGAGCCGGTCACGTCCGTCGTGCGGAAGTAGAACTGCGGCCGGTAGCCGTTGAAGAACGGCGTGTGGCGCCCGCCCTCGTCCTTGGACAGGACGTACACCTCGGCCTTGAAGTGCGTGTGCGGGGTGATCGAGCCGGGCTTGGCCAGCACCTGGCCGCGCTCGACGTCCTCGCGCTTGACGCCGCGAAGCAGCGCCCCGGCGTTGTCGCCGGCCTGCGCGAAGTCGAGGATCTTCTGGAACATCTCGAGTCCCGTGACCGTCGTCTTCTCCACCTTCTCGTGGATGCCGACGATCTCGACCTCGTTGCCGACCTCGATCTTGCCCTGCTCGATGCGGCCGGTCACGACGGTGCCGCGGCCGGTGATCGTGAAGACGTCCTCGATCGGCATCAGGAACGGCTTGTCGACGTCGCGCGTCGGCTCCGGGATGTAGGAGTCGACGGCCTCCATGAGCTCGACGATCTTGCTCGTCCACTCCGCGTCGCCCTCGAGCGCCTTGAGCGCCGAGACGCGCACGATCGGGATGTCGTCGCCCGGGAAGTCGTACTTGGAGAGGAGCTCGCGCACCTCCATCTCGACGAGCTCGAGGAGCTCCTCGTCGTCGACCATGTCGGCCTTGTTGAGCGCGACGACCATGGCGGGCACCTCGACCTGGCGGGCCAGGAGGATGTGCTCGCGGGTCTGCGGCATCGGGCCGTCGGCCGCCGAGACGACGAGGATCGCGCCGTCCATCTGGGCGGCGCCGGTGATCATGTTCTTGATGTAGTCGGCGTGACCGGGGCAGTCGACGTGCGCGTAGTGGCGGTTCGCCGTCTCGTACTCGACGTGCGCGGTGTTGATCGTGATCCCGCGCTGGCGCTCCTCGGGAGCGGAGTCGATCGACGCGAAGTCGCGCGTCGCCGTGCCCGTCCCCGCCTCGGCGAGCACCTTGGTGATCGCGGCGGTGAGCGTCGTCTTGCCGTGGTCGATGTGACCGATCGTGCCGATGTTGACGTGCGGCTTCGACCGCTCGAACTTCTGCTTGGCCATTGCGCTTCCGGTCTCCTTCCGGGCCTGGGTGCCTACTCGCCCCTCTGGGCGTCGATGATGTCCGCTGCGATGGACTGGGGAACGTCCTCGTAGCGGTCGAACTGCATGGTGAACGTGGCTCGCCCCTGGGTCATCGACCGCAGGTCCGTGGCGTAGCCGAACATCTCCGAGAGCGGCACGCTCGCCTTGACGGACTGCGAGTTGCCGAGCGGCTCGAGATGCTCGACCCGGCCGCGCCGCGAGTTGAGGTTCCCCATCACGTCGCCGAGGTAGTCCTCGGGCGTGACGACCTCGACGGCCATCATCGGCTCGAGCAGCTTCGGCTTCGCACGCTTCATCGCGTCCTTGAATGCCATCGAGCCGGCGATCTTGAACGCCCGCTCGCTCGAGTCGACGTCGTGATACGAGCCGTCGATCAGCTCGATTTTCACGTCGACGACCGGGTACCCCGCGAGCACCCCGGCGCCCAGCGCCTCCTGGATGCCGTCGTCGACAGGCTTGATGTACTCCCTCGGGATCTTGCCGCCGACGATCTTGTCCTCGAACTCGTAGCCCGAGCCCGGCGCCTGCGGGATCAGGTTGATCTCGACGTCGCCGTACTGTCCCGAGCCGCCCGTCTGCCGGACGAACCTGCCCCGGATCTTCTCGACGGCCTGACCCGCGGTCTCCCGGTAGGCGACCTGCGGGCGGCCGACGTTCGCGTCGACCCTGAACTCCCGCAGCAGCCGGTCGACGAGGATCTCGAGGTGCAGCTCCCCCATCCCCGCGATGAGCGTCTGCCCGGTCTCCTCGTCCGACGAGACACGGAACGTGGGGTCCTCCTCGGCGAGGCGCTGAAGGCCTTGCCCGAGCTTCTCCTGGTCGCCCTTCGTCTTCGGCTCGATCGCGACCGAGATCACCGGGTCGGGGAAGGTCATGGACTCGAGCACGATCGGCGCCGAGTCGACGGCGAGGGTGTCGCCCGTGGTCGACTGCTTCAGGCCGACGGCTGCCGCGATCTCGCCGGCCGCGATCTCGTCGCGCTCCTCGCGGTGGTTCGCGTGCATCTGGAGGATGCGCCCGATCCGCTCCGTCTTGCCGTTCGTCGTGTTGAGGACGCGGTCGCCGGCCTTGACCTTGCCCGAGTACACCCGGAAGTACGTCAGCTTGCCGACGTACGGGTCGGACATGACCTTGAAGACGAGCGCCGCGAAGGGCGCGTCCTCGGAGGCCGCGCGTGTGATCTCGTCCTCCGTCTTCGGGTCGGTGCCCTGGACGGCGGGCACGTCGAGCGGGCTCGGTAGGTAGTCGACGACGGCGTCGAGCAGCGGCTGGATGCCCTTGTTCTTGAAGGCGGAGCCGAGGAGCACCGGCACGATCGCGTCGGCGAGCGTGCCCGCGCGGAGCGCGCGCCGGATCATCTCGGACGTCACGGCCGACTCGTCGTCGAGGTACGTCTCCATCAGCTCGTCGTCGTGCTCGGCGATCGCGTCGATCAGAGCGTGGTGCGCCTCGTTGGCAGCGTCGACGAGCTCCGCGGGGATCTCGCCGACGGTGAACGACTGGCCGAGCTCGTCCTCGTAGACGATCGCGCGCATCTCGACGAGGTCGACGACACCGACATGCTTGTCCTCTTCGCCGACCGGGATCTGCACCGGCACGGGGTTGGCGCCCAGCCTGTCGCGCATCGACTCGACCGCGTTGACGAAGCTCGCGCCCGTGCGGTCCATCTTGTTGATGAACGCGATGCGCGGCACGCCGTAGCGATCGGCCTGGCGCCAGACGGTCTCGGACTGCGGCTGGACCCCGGCGACGGAGTCGAACACGGCCACCGCGCCGTCGAGTACACGGAGCGAGCGCTCGACCTCGACGGTGAAGTCCACGTGCCCGGGAGTATCGATGATGTTGACGCGATGATCGCGCCAGAACGCCGTCGTCGCAGCCGACGTGATGGTGATGCCGCGCTCCTGCTCCTGCGCCATCCAGTCCATCGTCGCCGCGCCCTCGTGCACCTCGCCGAGCTTGTGCGTGCGGCCGGTGTAGTAGAGGATCCGCTCCGTCGTCGTGGTCTTGCCCGCGTCGATATGGGCCATGATCCCGATGTTGCGGACACGGTCGAGCCCGACCTGGGTTGCGGTCGTCGTCATCGTGCTCACCAGCGGTAGTGCGCGAACGCCTTGTTGGCCTGTGCCATCCGGTACATGTCGTCCTTGCGCTTGAACGCGCCGCCCTGCTGGTTGATCGCGTCGAGCAACTCGGCCGCGAGCTTGTTCTGCATCCCCTTCTCGCGGCGCTCCCGCGCGTATGTCACGAGGTAGCGGAGCGCAAGCGTGCGGCCGCGGCGCGGCGGCACCTCGACGGGCACCTGGTAGTTCGCGCCGCCGACGCGCCGCGACTTGACCTCGAGCACGGGCGTGACGGACTTGACAGCGGACTCGAGCGCCTCGAGCGCGGACTTGTCGGTCTTCTCCGCGACCTGCGCCAGCGCGTCGTAGACGATCTGCTCGGCGATCGACTTCTTGCCGCCGACCATGACCCGGTTGACGAGCTGCGTCACGAGCACCGACCCGTGGACCGGATCGGCGTCGACCGTGCGCGGCTGGATCTCGGCGCGGCGGGGCATCGGCTCAGCTTCCGCCCTTCTTGGCGCCGTACTTCGAGCGGGCCTGACGGCGCTCCGAGACACCAGAGGTGTCGAGCCCGCCGCGGATCACCTTGTAGCGGAAGCCCGGCAGGTCCTTGACGCGACCGCCGCGGATGAGCACGACGGAGTGCTCCTGCAGGTTGTGCCCCTCGCCCGGGATGTACGCGCCGACCTCCATCTGGTTGGTCAGCTTCACGCGCGCGACCTTGCGCAGCGCTGAGTTCGGCTTCTTCGGCGTCGTCGTATAGACGCGCGTGCAGACGCCCCGCTTCTGGGGCGCGCCGCGAAGGGCCGGAGTCTTGACCTTCGTCTTCGGGGCCTTGCGACCCTTGCGGACGAGCTGATTGACGGTGGGCACGCTGCTCCTGTCTTTCGGTCGAAGCTTTGTCGCACAGACAAGGCCGGCAGGACGAAAACGTCCCGCCAACGGGGACGGGGAGCGTAGCAGACACCCCGTATCCGCGTCCGTTCCGGGGACGACGGGCGCCGTCGAAAAATCGGGATGGCTGGAGGGGCGACTGGCGATTACAGTGGGAGGCGGGGAAGGGTTGGGGACCGAACAATTTCGAGCGGAGCGACCATCAGCATCATCACTGCGGCCACTGCCCTTCTGGGGCTCGTCGCACTCGTCGTGCTGCGCTACGTCCGGCGCCGTCCCGACCCCCAGCGCGACGACCGGCTCGCACAAGCGGTCGACGACATGCGCAACCGCATGGACGATCTCGGCCGCGACCTGTCCGACGCTCTCGAGCGGGCCGAGCGCGAGAGCAAGCGCAACCGGTTCTTGAGCGACCTCGGTACGTCGATCGAGTTCGAGGAGCTCCTCGACCGGGTGCTCGACGCCGCACTCGAGGTTCCCGGCTTCGATGCGGCGATGGTCGCTCTCGACGAGGCGGGCGGCGCCGCGGCGATGGCGACGCGAGGCATGACCCCCGAGGAGGCGGCACACCCACCGTCGTCGGGCTCTGCCGGGACGCATCCCGCCGGTCCGATCACGGTCAGCTACCGCTACGGCGCGGCCGACGCCGCGGAGACCCAGCTCATTCGCGGCGGCCTCTTCCTGCCGCTCGTCAGCCGGGACGGGAATGCACTCGGCAGCCTGGCGCTCTTCTGGCGCACGCCCGGCTACGAGCCCTCACCCGACCGCCTCGCGGCGGTCGAGCAGATCGCGGAGACGTGCATCCCGGCGATCGAGAACGCACGCCGCTACCGCGAGGCCCGCCAGCTGGCCGAGACGGATGCGCTCACGGGCTTCTTCAACCAGCGGTACTTCCACGAGACGCTCCGCCGCGAGTCGCTCCGCGCGCAGCGCTACGACCGGCGGCTGGCGCTTCTGATCATCGACCTCGACGACTTCAAGGCGGTCAACGACCGGATCGGCCATCTCGCCGGGGACGCCGTACTCGCGCAGCTCGCCGAGCGCCTCCGCAACGAGATCCGCTCGGTCGACATCGGGTGCCGCGTCGGCGGCGACGAGTTCGCCGTGATCATGCCGGAGTCGACGTCGGACGACGCCTCGCAGCTCTTCCAGCGGATGCACGAGAGCATCGCGAACGTCTCGGTGCCCGGCGGCCAGAAGGTCCGGATCTCGGCGGGCATCGGCGAGCTCCGCCACGGCGAGACGGCGGCGGGTCTCTTCGAGCGCGCCGACTCCGCCCTCTACCGCGCGAAGGACCTGGGCAAGGATCGGGTGAGCGTCGCGCAGGACTGATCCAGCCGCCGACGGTGTCCGATTTCGGTCGGACCCCTGTCTCTGACGCGCTACGGCCGCAAGGCGAGGAGCCGCAGGGCCCGTGAGGGGCGGCGGGCGGCGGCTGAGTTTTCGAGCGTCACTCCGACGCGATCTCCACTGGACACGCGGCGGTCGAGCGTGACCGCTGCTTGCGAGGCGTCGAACGCCGCGTCGGGGACGGGTGTCGCGGAGCCGGCGGGCAGGAGCCAGGCCCTGTAGGTCCGGCCGGGCGGAGCGACGCCAAGACCGTCGAGCGCGAGCGCGGCGTCGCCGGCGGGTGTGACGACGAGCGTGATCCGCCCCACCGAGCCGCGCAGCGGGTATCGCTCCGCGGCCGAGTCTGCGAGCACCGCGACCGCGGCGTCCGAGATCGATGCCTCTGGTGAGCGCGCTTGATCGAGGACCGCCCACGCGCCGAGCCCGATCGCTGCCAGGCCGCTGGCGACTGCGAGCGCGGCGAGGGTCGGCCACCCCGGACGCGGCGCGCGGGGAAGCTCGATCGGAGCGAGCGCGATCGGGCTCGGCGCCGGCGCCTCGAGGACGTCGCCGGGTCGCTCGAACGGGACGACATTCGCTGCAGCGCGCTGGGCCACGTGGCGAGGATAGAGCCAGGGCCTGACGGCGAAGCAGCGCGCGAGCGACGGAGAGCAGGTGCCTGGCCGACGCCAGGCACCAACAGGCACGCCGGCTGTTTGCGTGAGCTGGTACAGCCACCCCCCTCTGTAGGGTTGCCGCGATGGAGGGACGCAGCGTCGCGACTGCCTCGCTTCGGGAGCGCGCGTCGCGTTGAGAGACGAGATCGCTCTCGCGGCTGTCGTCCTCGCCGCGCTCTCGCTCGTGCTGTTCGTCCTCGCGATTCGCCGCCTCCTCTCACGCCAGGCCGAGGTCACGGTCACCATGCTGCGCCGCTACGACGACAGGCTGGCGGAGTTCGCCCAGTCGTTGAATGATGCGCTCACGGCGTTCCAGCAGCCGGCGACCCGCGGTGCCCTCGACATCGGCGACGACCCCGAGCCGATGATGCGCGCTCTCGAGGTTGCCCGCGAGCGCACGGGAGCTCAGGGCGCGATCGCGCTCATCACCGGCGGCAACGGGACGCCGATGGTCGCGACGGTCGGGCTTTCTGAGTCCGAGACGAACCACATCGCGCGGATGGGCTTCCCCGACTACCGGGGCGCGCGGGCGATCGAGGTCGCGTTCGCCGGTGACCTCGTCGGCCCCGAAGGCATGGATCCGGTCAGAGCCGGGCTCGTGCTACCGCTCCTCGGAGAGGACGGGCCGCAGAGCCTGCTCGGCGTGTTGACGCGAGACAAGGGCCGCAGGTTCTCGGAGGAGGACGTGGACACGCTGCACGAGCTGGTGCGGGTCGCGCGTCCGCCGATCTCGCGTGCCCTGAGCCTCAGCGAGCCCGACGTGGTCCCGGAGCTCGACATGCTGACGAACCTCCTCGACCGGCAATCGTTCCCGACCGTTCTCGAGCGTGAGATCGTCCGCGCGCGCCTGTCGAGTCAGCCGCTGTCGCTGCTCGTCGTCGACGTCGACCGCTTGACGACGCTCAACTCGCGGATCGGCGTCCTCGCGGCCGACGGCGTGCTGCTCGAGCTCGCGAAACGGCTCCGCGTCGTGACACACCGCCTCGACTATGCGTTTCGCCTCGGCGGCGGCAAGTTCGCCGTCCTGCGCCCGGGGTCCGAGGCCATCCACGCTCGGGAGCTCTTCGAGTCCTTCCGCGCCGAGCTCGAGGGCCACCCGATCGGCGACGTCGGCGTCGTCTCGGTGTCGGGTGGTGTTTCCGAGCTCATGCCGCGCGACGACGCCGGGTCGTTCGTCGCGCGGGCCGAGTCCGCGCTCTCCCATGCGAAGAACGCCGGACGTGGCTCGGTCACGCTGGCCGGGAGCGAGGAGCCAACGCCCGCCCAGGAGCTGCTCCACGTCGTTCCGCGCGCAGGAGACTCGGTCATCGAGGGATGACGTCGTGTGGGTGAGGGCCCGCCGATGACGGCGGTCGCCCTCGTCCTCGTCGTCGCGGTGCTGGTCGTGGCGCTGGGCCTGTGGACGTCTCGCCGAAGGGCCGGCGAGCGCGAGCGTCAGCGTCAGCGGGTCGATGCGCTGAGAACGCTCGACGCGCAGTTCGAGCGCATCACGGAGTCGCTCGACCAGGCGCGGCCGCCGGCGCCGGAGCCACCGCCCCGCGCTCCGGCGCCGCTCGCGACTGCGGCGCCGGGTGGCCGCGCAGCGCTCGTCGACGCGAGCACCGATGCCGTTCGCCACGCACGTGCGGAGGGGACGCGGCTCGCCGTCGCCGTGGTCGACGCTGCGGACGGCAACGTCGGCCGGCTCGGCGAGGACGTTGCCTCAGTCGTCGGCCTGACGGCCTACACGGTCGGACCGCGTTCGATCGCCATGCTCCTGCCCGGCGCCGGCCGGGCCCAGGCACTCGGCGTGGTGGCGAGAATCCAGGCCGCGTGCGGCGCGACGGGTCGCGCGGTCGAGCTCGAGCCGGGTGAGGACGCCGTCGAGCTGCTTGCCCGTGTCCTCGGGTCTGGCTCACCCGCGGACTGACCCTGTAAGAGAAGGCGGAGCTTGACAGGGGACAGGCCCCTGCGGGGCCAAGTCCTAAGCATGGTGTGAGGCGACCGTCAGGTCGCCTCACACCATGCTGATTCCTACGCCTCGTCCTCGGCCGGTGTCTCGGGCAGCTCTGGCAGCTCGGGCAGCGCGTCCTCGTAGCCGAGCCCGAGGGCCGACAAGTCGAGGCCGTCGCCGTCGCCGATCTCCTCGAGCGCAGCCAGCAGCTCCGCCTCGGTGCCAGGCCCGAACATCGCCGCCGGAAGCGGCTCGGAGGGCTCGATGTCGATGCCGCGGTACTTCCTGAGACCCGTGGCCGCCGGGATGAGCTTCCCGATGATCACGTTCTCCTTCAGTCCGAGCAGACGGTCGACCTTGCCCTCGATCGCAGCGTCCGTGAGCACCTTCGTCGTCTCCTGGAAGGAGGCCGCCGAGAGGAACGACTCGGTCGCGAGCGAGGCCTTCGTGATGCCGAGGATGAGCGGTTCGAACGTCGCGAGCTCCTTCTTGTCCTTCTTCGCGGCGTCGTTCGCCCGCTCGAGGACGACCTTGTCCACCAGCTGACCGGGGAGGAGCTCCGTGTCGCCCGGCGTTTCGACGCGCACCTTCTTCATCATCTGGCGGACGATGAGCTCGATGTGCTTGTCGTGGATGTCGACGCCCTGGGACTTGTAGACCTTCTGCACCTCGCCGACGAGGTACAGCTCGGTCGGGGTCGAGCCCCGCCCGGCCTTGGTCTGCAGGTCGAGAAGCTCCGCGGGGCTCAGCGAGCCCTCGTTGAGCGGGTCGCCCTGCTCGACGGTGTCGCCCGAGCGGACGAGCAACCGCGTGCGGCGCGGGAAGGAGTACTCCTTGATCGGGAGCGGCTCCCCCTCATCGTCGAGCGCGGTCGGCGTGACCGTCACGAGCACGGTGCGGTCCTGCTCGTCGACCTCGATCTTGCCGCCGTACTCCGCGAGCGTCGCGGCGCCCTTCGGGTTCCGCGCCTCGAAGATCTCCACGACGCGCGGCAGGCCGTGCGTGATGTCCGCACCGGCGACGCCGCCGGTGTGGAACGTCCGCATCGTCAGCTGCGTTCCCGGCTCGCCGATCGACTGCGCCGCGACGATGCCCACGGCGTCGCCGATCTCGCACATGTCGCCGCTGGCGAGGAAGATGCCATAGCAGGCTCGACACACGCCGACCTCGCTCCGACACTTGAGCACGGTGCGCAACGGGAGCAGGAACTCCTCGGCGTTCTCCTCGAGCTGCTCGACGATCTCCTGCAGCCGAGCCTTCGAGAGAAGCTCGCCCTTCTCGCCGAGCACCGTCTTGCCAGGCTTCCCGTCCTTGAGGGGCTTGTGGATGTCGGTCGCGAGGACGCGGCCCGACGCGCTCAGGTTGAGCTGGCCGTCGAGGATCCCGTGGAGCCCGACGTGGTCTTCGGTGCCGCAGTCCTCCTCGCGGACGATGACATCCTGTGACACGTCGACGAGCCGCCTGGTCAGGTAGCCCGAGTCGGCCGTACGAAGCGCCGTGTCGGCGAGCCCCTTCCGGGCGCCGTGCGTCGAGATGAAGTACTCGAGCACGGACAGCCCCTCCATGAAGTTGGCCTTGATGGGGCGCTCGATGATCTCGCCCTTCGGGTTGGCCATCAGGCCGCGCATCCCGGCGAGCTGCCGGATCTGGTTGAACGACCCGCGGGCGCCCGACTTGGCCATCATGAGCACCGGGTTCGTCTCGTGGAAGTTGGCCTCCATCGACTTGGCCACGTCGTTCGTGGCCTCCGTCCAGACCTCGATGACCCGCTCCTTGCGCTCTTCCTCGGTCATCAGGCCGCGCTCGTATTCCCGCTCGACGTCCGTGACCTTTGCCTCGTACCCGGCGAGGATCTCCTCCTTGGCGGGCGGAATCACGATGTCGTTCTTCGACACGGTGATACCGGCCCGCGTCGCGTACTTGAACGCGAGCGACTTGATCGTGTCGAGCACGGTTGCGACCGCATAGGCGCCGTACGCGCCGACGAGCCGGTCGATCGTCGCGTCGAGCTCGCGCTTCGTGAGCGCGCGGTCGACGACCAGCGGCTCGTGCAGGTCGCCGATGACGGCGTCGCGGAGCGACCGCTCGATCTCGGTCTCGAAGATCACGCGCCCCGGCGTCGTGAGCCGAAGCTCGTCACCGGAGCGGTACTCGATCGGCTCCTGCAGCGACACGCCGGTCTGCTGCGCGTCTAGCGCGAATTCGATCGCCTCCTCCGACGCGAACCGCGGCAGGCCCTTCACGCCCAGCTCCTTCGCAAGGTCCTGGGCCGTGGTCTCCGCCAGGTCGTGCGCGCAATAGGTGAGGAAGTAGGCGCCGAGCACCATGTCCTGCGTTGGGGTCGCGAGCGGGCGCCCGTTCGCAGGCGAGAGGATGTTGTTCGAGGACAGCATCAGGATCCGGGCCTCGGACTGCGCCTCGGCCGAGAGCGGGAGGTGGACGGCCATCTGGTCGCCGTCGAAGTCCGCGTTGAACGCGTGGCAGACCAGCGGGTGCACCTGGATCGCCTTACCCTCCACGAGTACCGGCTCGAAGGCCTGGATGCCCAGGCGGTGGAGCGTCGGGGCGCGGTTGAGCAGCACCGGGTGCTCCGCGATGACCTCCTCGAGCACGTCCCAGACCTCCGGGACCATCGACTCGACGTACTTCTTGGCGGCCTTGATGTTCTGGACGGACTTCCGCTCGACCAGCCGGCTCATGATGAACGGCTTGAAGAGCTCGAGCGCCATCAGCTTCGGCAGCCCGCACTGGTGCAGCTTGAGGTTCGGGCCGGCGACGATCACCGAGCGCCCCGAGTAGTCGACGCGCTTCCCGAGCAGGTTCTGACGGAAGCGGCCCTGCTTGCCCTTGAGCATGTCGGAGAGCGACTTCAGCGGGCGGTTGCCCGGGCCGGTCACCGCCCGGCCGCGGCGGCCGTTGTCGAACAGCGCGTCGACTGCTTCCTGGAGCATCCGCTTTTCGTTGTTGACGATGATCTCCGGGGCGCCCAGGTCGAGCAGCCTCTTCAGGCGGTTGTTCCGGTTGATCACGCGCCGGTAGAGGTCGTTGAGGTCGCTCGTCGCGAAGCGCCCACCGTCGAGCTGCACCATCGGGCGCAGCTCCGGCGGGATCACCGGGACGGCCTCGAGCACCATCCACTCGGGCTTGTTCTCCGAGGTGATGAACGCCTGCACCACCTTGAGGCGCTTGATCGCGCGCTGCTGCTTCTGGCCCTTCGACGTCTTGATCGTGTCGCGGAGCGTGATCGACTCCTGCTGGAGGTCGAGGTCACGCAGCAGCTCGCGGATCGACTCCGCGCCCATCCCGCCCCGGAAGTACTGCCCGAAGCCGTAAGGCGAGCCGAAGCGGTCCTTGAGCTCGCGGAAGATCTGCTCGTCGTTCACGACCTGCTTCACGTCGAGCTCGCGGAACAGCTTCCACGTCTCCTCGAGCCGCCGGACGCCCTCGACCGCCGCCTCGCGCGCATCCTCGCGACGGCTCTCGATATCGGCCACCATCTCCTTGACCTTGGTCGCCCACTGCTGGACGATGTCGAGGTCCTCCTTGCGGGCGCCCTCGACGAGGCAGAGGTCGTAGGCGAGCTCGCGGACCTGCTCGTCGCTCGCGTCGGACTCCGCGCGCTCGAGCACGTCACGCAGGAGACCGTTGCCGATCTCGCGAGCGCGATCGAGGTTCTTCGCGTCGATGGACGCGACGAGCTCCGCGTCGTCGCCGGAGAGCTCGTCGCCCGCGAGCAGCTGGTCGAGGAGCTTGTGCAGATGCTTCGTGATCGCGCCCTTCTTCGACCCCGACGACTTCTCGAGGTCGGCGCGAAGCGGCTCGAGCGCCGTGCGGATCTCCTGCGCGGCATTCGCGACCGACTCGATCTCGCGCGGCGCGAGGCGCCGGTCGTCGCGGGTTGCCGTCTGGCGAACGAGCTCGCGGATCCGCTTCGGATCCTCGCTCGCGATCGTGCCTGCGAGGTTCGGGAAGATGCCGCCGGCGAGGGAGCGCGCCTCCTCGAGCCCTGGCAGGACCTGGTCCTCGGCCCAGTTCGAGAGGCCGCGGGTCCAGAACTCGTCGTCCTCGTCGAAGCCCTTGTCCTTGCCGGCCGAGAGGTAGGCGCGACGCCGCGCCAGGCGCTCGTCGAGCGCCGCGAGTTGCTCGTCGCGGTCGACGTAGATCTGCTCGGACTCGCCCTTGACCTTGTCCTCCAGGTCGACGAGGTCCTCGGCACGCTTCTCGCGATCGACGGCGGTGACGATCGAGGAGGCGAAGTAGAGCACCTTCTCGAGCTCGCGCGGAGCGATGTCGAGGAGGTAGCCGATGCGGCTCGGGACGCCCTTGAAGAACCAGATGTGCGAGACCGGCGCAGCGAGGTCGATGTGCCCCATGCGCTCGCGGCGCACTTTCTGGCGCGTCACCTCGACGCCGCAGCGCTCGCAGATGATCCCCTTGTACCGGACGCGCTTGTACTTGCCGCAGTAGCACTCCCAGTCCTTCGTCGGACCGAAGATGCGCTCGCAGAACAGCCCGTCGCGCTCCGGCTTCAGGGTGCGGTAGTTGATGGTCTCCGGCTTGGTGACCTCGCCCATCGACCAGTCGCGGATCTGCTTCGGTGAAGCGAGCCCGATCCGGATCGCGTCGAAGTCGTTGATGTCGATCTGCGCCAAGGTTTCTCCTTCGGAGAAACCTCGTAGAGAGGCTTCTCCATTCAAGTCACGTGTTCTGGGTCGTCGTCCTTAGTGGTTTCAGCTCGTCTAGCGGAAATCGCGCAGCGATTTTCCGCCTATTCCTCTGGCTCCGCCTCGACCGGCGTGAGCTCCTCGCCCTCAACGGGCGCCTCCTCGAGGTTCTCGTCGGAGGCCAGTGCGAGGTCGACACCCTCCTCGGGCGCGCCCTCCTCGACCTCCTGCGCCGAGGGAGTCCCGGCCGCCGCCCGGACGCTTGCCGGCGAGAGGTCGATGCCGAGCTCCTCCGCCGCGCGGAGCAGCTCGTCGTCCTCCTCGCGCACCTCGACCTCGCGGCCCTCGTCCGAGAGGACGTGAACATCGAGGGAGAGGGACTGCATCTCCTTGAGGAGCACCTTGAACGACTCGGGGATCGACGGCTCCGCGATGTTCTCGCCCTTGACGATCGCCTCGTACGCCTTGACGCGGCCGATCGTGTCGTCGGACTTGATGGTGAGCATCTCCTGGAGCGTGTACGCGGCGCCGTACGCCTCGAGCGCCCACACCTCCATCTCGCCGAACCGCTGGCCGCCGAACTGCGCCTTGCCGCCGAGCGGCTGCTGGGTGACCAGCGAGTACGGGCCGGTCGAGCGGGCGTGGATCTTGTCGTCGACGAGGTGGAGCAGCTTGAGGATGTACATGTAGCCGACGGTCACCTTCTGGTCGAAGGGCGAGCCCGTCTTGCCGTCGAAGAGCTGCACCTTCCCGGAGCAGCGCCGGCCGGACGGACGGCTCTCGTCGACGTTCATCGAGACGCCGTTCGACTCCTTCGCCCAGGCGACGAGCGCCTCGTCGACGTCCGCCTCGGTGGCGCCGTCGAAGACCGGCGTCGCAACTGCGCGGGGGTCGGGCGCGTTGATCGGCGCGCGCTCGTTGACGCGCCCGCCGTCCTCGAACACGCCGTGCGCGGCTGCCCAGCCGAGGTGGGTCTCGAGGATCTGGCCGATGTTCATCCGGCTCGGCACGCCGAGCGGGTTCAGGACGATGTCCACCGCGCGGCCGTCCTCGAGGAACGGCATGTCCTCCTCGGGGACGATCTTCGCGATGACGCCCTTGTTTCCGTGGCGGCCGGCGAGCTTGTCGCCCTCCGCGATCTTGCGCTTCTTCGCGACGAAGACGCGGACGAGCTCGTTGACGCCCGGGGCCAGGTCGTCGCCCGCGTCGCGGGAGAACGTCTTGACGCCGATCACCTTGCCGCCCTCGCCGTGCGGGACCTTGAGCGACGTGTCGCGCACCTCGCGGGCCTTTTCCTTGAAGATCGCGCGGATCAGCTTCTCTTCCGCGGTCAACTCGGTCTCGCCCTTCGGCGTGACCTTGCCGACGAGCAGGTCGCCGGAGCCGACCTCGGCGCCGATGCGGACGACCCCGCGCTCGTCGAGGTTCGCGAGCGACTCCTCCGAGCGGTTCGGGATGTCGCGCGTGATCTCCTCGTCCCCGAGCTTGGTCGAGCGGGCGTCGATCTCGTACTCGTGGATGTGGATCGAGCTGAGCACGTCGTCCTTGACGAGCCGCTCGGAGAGCACGATCGCGTCCTCGAAGTTGTAGCCCTCGAACGGCATGAACGCGACGAGCAGGTTCGCGCCGAGCGCGAGCTCGCCGCCGTCGGTCGCCGAGCCGTCGGCGAGCACCTCGCCCTTCGACACCTTGTCGCCGAGCTTCACGACCGGCTTCTGATGGATGAGCGTGCCCTGGTTCGAGCGCATGAACTTCGTCAGCGAGTACTCGTCCCGCGTGCCCTTGCCCTCGACCACGATCTTCTCGGCGTCGACGTCGATGACGGCGCCGTCGCTTCGCGCCAGCACCACGTCGCCGGTGTCGATTGCGGCGCGGTACTCGAGCCCGGTGCCGACGAGCGGCGCCTGCGGGATCATCAGCGGCACGGCCTGCTTCTGCATGTTCGCGCCCATCAGCGCGCGGTTCGCGTCGTTGTGCTCCAGGAACGGGATCAGCGACGTCGCGACCGAGACGATCTGCGCCGGAGAGACGTCCATGTACTCGACGTCGCTCGAGCGCGCGATCACGGCCTCGCCCGCCGCCGAGCGGCAGAGGACCTGGTCGTTGACGAACTTGCTCGTCTTCGGGTCGACCGGCTCGGAGGCCTGCGCGATCGTGAACTGCGCCTCCTGTGCGGCGTCGAGGTAGATGATCTCGTCGGACACCTTGCCGCCCTTGACGACGCGGTACGGGGTCTGGATGAAGCCGAACTCCGACACGGTCGCGTACGACGCGAGCGCGCCGATGAGACCGATGTTCGGGCCCTCCGGCGTCTCGATCGGGCACATGCGGCCGTAGTGCGTCGGGTGGACGTCGCGCACCTCGATGGGCGCGCGCTCGCGGGTCAGGCCGCCCGCGCCGAGCGCCGACAGGCGGCGCCGGTGGGTCAGCCCGGAGAGCGAGTTCGTCTGGTCCATGAACTGCGACAGCTGCGAGGAGCCGAAGAACTCCTTCAGCGCCGCGACGACCGGCCGGATGTTGATGATCGTCTGCGGCGTGATCGTGTCGACGTCCTCCGTCGTCATCCGCTCGCGGACGACGCGCTCCATGCGGTAGAGCCCGACCCGGAACGCCTCCTGGATGAGCTCGCCCGTCGTGCGGAGCCGGCGGTTGCCGAAGTGCTCGTACTCGTCGAGCTCGCTTCGGACCGGCTCGCGCGGCAGGTTGGCCGAGTCGGCCGCGTAGTCCTTCGAGTCCTCGGGCACGCCGAGCTTGGCCGGCATCGAGACCAGCCGCCGGACAAGCGCGAGGATGTCCTCGGTCGTGAGGACCCGCGTGTCCTCCGGAACCTCGACGCCGAGGCGCTGGTTGAGCTTGTACCGGCCGACCTTCGTCAGGTCGTAGCGCTTCGGGTCGAAGAAGAGCGAGCGAAGCAGGTTCCGGGCGTTGTCGAGCGTCGGCGGCTCGCCCGGGCGCTGCTTCTTGAAGACCTCGACGAGCGCCTCCTCCTCACGGGTGGAGGGGTCCTTGTCGAGCGTGTTCTGGATGTAGACGCGGCTCGACTCGTCGAAGAGGTTCAGGATCGCCTCGTTCGAGGACGTGTCCAGTGCGAACCCGGTCGACGGATCCTCGGCCGGCAGCGCGCGAAGCAGCGTCGTGATCGGCAGCTTGCGCTTGCGGTCGATGCGCGCGTAGACGATGCCCTTCTTGTCGATCTCGAGCTCGAGCCACGAGCCACGCGACGGCATCAGGTTCGCGGTGAAGACCTGCTTCGTCGCGTCCTTGGGCTCCATCAGGTACGCGCCCGGCGAGCGCACGAGCTGCGTGACGATCACGCGCTCGGTGCCGTTGATGATGAAGGTGCCGTGCTCGGTCATCATGGGGAAGTCGCCCATGAAGACACGCTGCTCGCGGATCTCGCCCGTCTCCGTGTTGACGAAGCGGACGGTCATGGAAAGCGGCGCCTGGTAGGTCAGGTCCTTCTCGCGGCACTCGGAGATCGAGTGCTGCGGCGGACCGAACTCGTACTCCCCGAACTCCACGGCCAGCGTGCCCGTGTAGTCCGAAATCGGTGAGATGTCGTCGATCGTCTCACGGAGGCCCTCCGACAGGAACCAGTGGAACGAGGCCTTCTGGATGTCGATCAGGTTGGGGAGGTCGAGGACGTGCTTCAGGCGCGAAAACGTCTTGCGCGCGCGCGGCGCGACAGCGGTGCTGCTCAAGAACAGCCTCCCTTAACGGCGGTCGGTGATGAAGACGGGCAGAGTCGAAGCCAGGCTCGGGGCGGAACAGGGAAGAATAGCGGACAGGCATGCTCCGCCGCAACCCCTGAGGGGCGGCGGAATGTCCACGGGGGACTATAGCTGAACCGTCAAGGTTCTCGGGCACAAAGGCCGGCTGACGCCGACCTTTGTGCCTCTACGTGCTTTCAGAGGCACTTGCCGTCAGGCAAGTGCCCTTGGCTACTTGAGCTCGACGCCCGCGCCTGCTTCCTCGAGCTCCGCCTTGAGCTTGTCGGCCTCGTCCTTGGCGATCCCTTCCTTGACGGCGCCGGGGGCGCTGTCGACGAGGTCCTTCGCCTCCTTGAGGCCGAGGCCTGTCGCCGCGCGGACGACCTTGATCACCTGGATCTTCTTGTCGCCGGCGCCGGTGAGCACGACGTCGAAGGAGTCCTTCTCCTCCGCGGCCGCACCGTCACCCGCTGCGGGCACTCCTGCGGCCGCGACCGCAACCGGAGCGGCGGCGGTCACGCCCCACTCCTCCTCGATCGCCTTCTTCAGCTCGACGAGCTCGAGGACGGTCATCTTGCCGAGCGTCTCGAGCACCTTTGTCGGTCTCCGTTGCCATCTCTACTCCTCTCGGTTCCGGCGGATTCCGCTGCGGCGAAATCCGCTGATGATCTGGTTCGCTGTCTCCGACGTCCGTCGCCTCGGCGGCTGGTTCCGCCAGCGCGGAATCAGCTGGATCGGCCGGCGCAAGCGTCTCCTCCGATGCGGTGGCGTCCGCGGCGGGTTCGTCGACGGCCGACTCCTCGGCCGAAGCGGAAGCCTGGTCCTCTCGCGATTCCGTGTCAGCGGAATGCCCCGCCGCCGAGCTGCTCGATCCGCGCGTCGATCAGCCCGACGAGGTCGTGGAGCGGCGCCGCGAGAATCGCCGCAAGCTGGGAGAGCGGCGCGACGATCGCGCCGACCAGCTGGCTCTTCACGATGTCCGGCGCCGGGAGCTTCGCGAGCTCCTCGACGTCGGCGCCTGTCATCGTCCGGCCGGAGAGGAGCCCGCCGCGGAGCTCGAGCACCTTCGTGTCCTTGGCGGTGTCCGCCAGCGCCTTCGCGACGGCGACGGGGTCGCCGTCCGTCTCGACGAACGCGATGGCGGTCGGGCCCTCGAGCAGCACGAGCAAGGACTCCGTGCCGGCCTCCTCGGCGGCGCGGCGTGTCAGCGTGTTCTTGACGACCTTGAGCTGTGCGCCGCTCGCGCGGAGCTTCGCGCGGAGCTCCACGAGCTGCGCGTTGGTGAGCCCGCGGTAGTCCGCGACGATGAGCGACTCCGTCGAGCGCAGGCGCTCGACGAGATCCGCGACGACTTTCTCCTTCTCGGTCTTGTGCATGTCGTTTCCTCCGGAAACGACTAGACCCGCCACGAGGCGGGTCCGGAGTCACGTGAGGCAACCTCACGTCGGTCCTGACACACCTCGACCGGACTTCTGCCCGCGTGGGCTGCCGGTGGTCTTCGGTGGGCTCTAGTCGAGTGTGTCTAGACGGTAGCAGCCTCTCTAGCGGATTCCGTCTCAGCGGAATCCGCCACACCAGCGGACTCGACAACATCTCTGGTTCGAGTGGGGTCGACGTGCAACCCGGGTCCCATCGTGGTCGTGAGCGTGATGCCCTTGATGTAGCGGCCCTTCGCAGCGGCCGGCTTCGCGCGGGCGATCTCCTCCACCACGACGGCGTAGTTCTCCAGGAGCTGACGCTCGCCGAAGCTCTTCTTGCCGATCGGCAGGTGGACGTTCGCGCCGCGGTCGGTTCGGTACTCGAGCTTGCCGGCCTTCGCGTCGGAGACGGCCTTCGCGATGTCGAAGGTCACCGTCCCCGTCTTGGGGTTCGGCATCAGGCCGCGGGGCCCGAGCACGCGGCCGAGCTTCCCGACGTTGCCCATCTGGTCGGGCGTCGCGATCGCGACGTCGAAGTCGAGGAAGCCGCCCTCGATCTTCGCGGCCAGGTCGGCCGAGCCGACGACGTCGGCGCCCGCCTCCTCCGCCTCGCGTGCCTTGTCTCCCTCCGCGAAGACCGCGACACGCATCGACCGGCCCGTCCCGTGCGGGAGCATGATCGTCCCGCGCAGCTGCTCGTCCGCGTGGCGGACGTTGAGGCCGAGGCGGAAGTGCACCTCGACGGTCTCGTCGAACTTCGCGCCGGGCCACGACTTGAGAATCGCGATCGCCTCCGCGGGCGGGTATGCCTTCTCGCGGTCGATCGCGCTCCGCGCCTCCTTGTACCGCTTGCCGTGCGCGCTCATTGCTCCACCTCCACGCCCATGCTTCGCGCCGTTCCGGCCACGACCAGCATCGCCGCCTCGACGTCGTTCGCGTTGAGGTCGGGCATCTTCGTCTCGGCGATCGAGCGGAGCTGGGCCTGCGTGAGGCGGCCGACCTTGGTGCGGTTCGGCTCCGCAGAGCCCGACTGGATCCCGAGCGCCTCCTTGATGAGGACGGCAGCCGGGGGCGTCTTCGTGATGAACGTGAAGGAGCGGTCCTCGTAGACCGTGATCTCGACCGGGATGATGCGGCCGTTCTCGTGTGCGGTCTGCGCGTTGAACGCCTTCGTGAACTCGACGATGTTGACGCCGTGCTGGCCCAGCGCGGGGCCGACCGGCGGCGCGGGGTTGGCCTGCCCGCCGGGGATCTGCAACTTGATGAGTGTGAGTACTTTCTTCGCCATCGGAGTCCTTTCGGGGCGACGCCCCTCCTCCTGTCTTGTGGTCGGTTTCTGTTCTTTCCTAGTGGATTCGCGAAGCGAATCCGCTAGTCCAGCTTCTTCACCTGGTCGAACGCGAGCTCGACGGGGACCTGCCGTTCGAAGATGTCCACGAGGACCTTGAGCTTCTGCGCGTCGGGGTTGACGTCGACGATCTCGCCGTCGAAGTCCGACAGCGGGCCGGACGTGACCTTGACCGACTCCCCGAGCGAGAACTCGACCTGCGCCCGCGGAGCGGGAGCGCCTGGCGCCCCACCCGCGTGCAGGATCCGGTCGACCTCGCCCTGCGTGAGCGGCGAGGGCTTGGCGCCGGCACCGACGAATGCGGTGACCCCGGGCGTGCCCTTGACGACGGTCCAGGCCTCGTCGTTCAGATCCATGTTGACGAGGACGTAGCCGGGCAGCACCCGCTTCTCGGTCTGCACCTTCTGCCCGTCCTTGGTCTCGATCACCTGCTCGGTCGGTACGACGACGCGACGGAACTGCTGCTGCTGGTTCATCGAGACGATCCGGTGCTCGAGGTTGGCCTTCACCTTGTTCTCGTGCCCGGAGTAGGTGTTGATCACGTACCAGTGGAACATCTGAGTTTGTCTTCTCCTACTGCCCGAGTAGCACTTCGCGGACGAACGGCCTGAGAATCTGGTCGGCGCCCCAGAGGTATGCGCCGACGATGGCGCACGCGACGATGACGACGATCGTGCCCTGGATCACCTGGGCTCGGTTCGGCCACTCGACCTTCTTGAGCTCGCCGACGGACTCGCGGATGAAGCCCCCGCGACGGCCCTGATCGACGACTGTCTCCGGCGTCTGGGGACCTACAGGCACCGCGCGCGGGGCGGCGCTGCCACGTGCTGCTTCCTCGCCTGCAGCGCGACGCGCGTCGCGTCGCTGTCGTCTCGTCTCGCCTGCCACGGCCGGTATCCCTCGCTACCGCGTCTCGCGATGAGCCGTGTGCGTGCCGCACCAACGGCAGTACTTCCGCAGCTCGACGCGGTCGGGGGTGTTCCGCTTCGACTTCTCGGACTGGTAGTTCCGCCGCTTGCACTCCGTGCAGGCGAGCGTGATCGCGACTCGGACTCCGGTGGCCATGTCTTCTCTTCTGGTCGGTCGAACGAAAGGGGTTGGAACAGGTAGCGGCGGTAGGACTCGAACCTACGACACGCGGATTATGATTCCGCTGCTCTAACCAACTGAGCTACGCCGCCGAGCCGAGGCGGAGTGTAGCAAGGTCTCTAGCGCCTCCGACCGCGAAAGACCTCTAGATGAGAGGCGAAACGGCGTCGACCAGACCGGCGTGCGGATCGGCGTCCGGACGCGCGTCGGCGTCGAGCGCTGCCCTCGCGAGCTCCAGCGCGGTTTCCCGGAAAACGTCGCCGTCGGGCCGGTACTCGGACGTGAAATCGACAGCGCCGTTCAGCTCCAGGATCGTGAAGCCGCCGTCCGGTGTCGGGACGAGATCGACGCCCACGAGCGCCGCAGACGTCGCTCGCGCCGCGTCGAGCGCGAGACGCACCGCTTCGAGCGGTGGGTCGGTCGGCACACGGGTCGCGCCGAGTGCGACGTTCGTCCGCCATTCTCCCGGCGTGGCGACGCGGCGGACGGAGCCGACGAGACGGCCGCCCGCGACGACGAGGCGCAGGTCGTGGCCCGTCGGAGGCACGAGCTCCTGGAGGAGGGCTCCGTGCTCGACGTACCACGGCTCGTCGCGGATGCGCTCGAGCGCCGCCGCGAGCTCGTGGTCGGTCTCGCACAGCGTGACGTGACGTCCCCAGCTGCCGTGCCGGGGCTTGAGGACGAGCGGCGGAGGGACCGCGGGGAAGGGCCGGCTGCCGTGGATGTGCCGCGTGACCGGATGTGGGAGGTCCGCCCTTCGCAGGATACGAGCGGTGAGCAGCTTGTCGTGGGTGGCGAGGAGCGTGCCCGGGCCGTTGAGGACCGTGACACCGCGGGCTGCGAGAACGCCCAGCGCCCAGAGACCCTCGTCGACGCCGTCGAGGGTCGGGCGCACGTCGAGGCGCCCGAGCGCCGCGTCGTTCGAGGTGAGAGACGACGCCGCTTCGGCGGGTGTCATCGGGACCAGCTCGAGCCCGCCGACACGCGCGGCCGCCAGCGCGAGGGTCGTCGGGCTCGGCGCCCGCGAGACGATCGCGATTCGCATGCGTCCACTGAAGCCGCCGGACACGGTCCGGCGCAAGGGCGTTCACCACCCCGGCACCACAGAGCCACCACGTGGGACTTCGTCACAATGTGTCACGCAATGGCTCGTCCGCAGGTCGCACTAGGATCCCGCCTCGTGATCAGAGTTCCCCCGCAGCGAGGCGGCTGGCTCGAGGTCGTCTGCGGCCCGATGTTCAGCGGCAAGAGCGAGGAGATGATCCGTCGACTCAGGCGCGCGGAGATCGCCGGCCAGCGCGTGCTCCTCTTCAAGCCGCGGATCGACGACCGCTACGACGCGGCCGATGTCGTCAGCCACGCGGGCGTGCGCATGTCGGCCGTCCCGGTCGACGGCTGCGCGGAGCTCGTCGCCCGCGCGCGGGGCTGCGACGTCGTCGGGATCGACGAGGTCCAGTTCTTCGAGGCGACGGTCGTCGACGCGGCGCTTGCGCTCGCCGACGGCGGCGCCCGGGTGATCGCGGCAGGGCTCGACCAGGACTTCCGGCGCCGGCCGTTCGGCCCGATGCCGGAGCTCCTCGTCCACGCCGAGTTCGTCGACAAGCTCCAGGCGGTCTGCCACCGCTGCGGCGGGCCGGCGACGACCACGCAGCGCCTCGTCGACGGTCAGCCCGCGCCGTACTCGGGCGACACGATCGTCGTCGGCGCGCTCGACTCGTACGAAGCGCGCTGCCGCGACTGCCACCAGTTCCCGGGGCCGACGCGATTCGACGCGTCGCGTGAGGCACCCGCGGCTTCGCCGCGATTGCCTCTAGATGATCTTCAGAAGCTGTCGTAGCCGCGTAAGTCGGCTACGACAGTGCTATCCAGATCGCCTTCAGATCCGTGAACTTGTCGAGCGCGTGGATCGACTTGTCGCGGCCGAAACCGGACTGCTTGAAGCCGCCGAACGGGCTCGAGATGTCGCCGGCGTCGAAAGTGTTCACCCAGACGATCCCTGCGCGGATCGCGCGCGCAGCCTTGTGAGCGACGTTCACGTCGTCCGTCCAGATGCCCGCCGACAGCCCGTAGATGGTGTCGTTCGCGATCGTGATCGCGTCATCGAGCTCGTCGAACGAGATCGCCGAGAGCACCGGGCCGAAGATCTCCTCGCGTGCAATCGTCATGTCGTTCGAGACCGCGTCGAAGATCGTCGGCTCGACGTAGTAGCCACCAGAGTCCTCCCGGACCCTGCTGCCTCCCAGGTGGAGCCCCGCGCCCTCGCTCTTGCCGGACTCGATGTACCCGAGCACACGGTCGAGCTGGGTCTGGTCGACGATCGCGCCCATGCGCGTCTTGGGGTCGAGCGGGTCGCCGGGCGTGATCCGCCCTGCGACCTTCGCGACCTTCTCGAGCAGCTCGTCCTTGACGGAGGAGTGGACGAGGAGCCGCGAGCCGGCGTTGCAGACCTCGCCCTGGTTGTAGAACACGCCCCACGCGACCGCGGTCGCCGCAGCGTCGAGGTCTCCGCACTCCTTCGTCACGATGTGGGGCGACTTGCCGCCGCACTCGAGGGCTATGCGCTTCATGTTCGACTCACCCGAGTAGCGGAGGAAGTACTTGCCCACCTCGGTGGAGCCGGTGAACGTGATCATGTCGACGTCCGGATGCCGGCCGATCGCCTGCCCCGCCGTCTCGCCGAAGCCGGGGACGACCTGGAGCACGCCGTCGGGAAGGCCTGCCTCAGTGGCGAGCTCCGCGAGACGAAGCGCGGTCAGCGGCGATTGCTCCGCGGGCTTGAGGACGACGCTGTTCCCGGTCGCGAGCGCGGGACCGAGCTTCCACGAGGCCATCATCAGGGGGAAGTTCCACGGCACCACCGCGCCGACGACGCCGAGCGGCTCGCGGACGATCGAGACGTGCGCGTCGGGCCCGGTCGGCGCGATCTCGTCGTAGACCTTGTCGATCGCCTCGCCGTACCAGGCGATGCACTCCGTGGCGAGCGGCACGTCGACGTTCGTCGCGTCGCGAATCGGCTTGCCCATGTCGATCGTCTCCAGCAGCGCCAGCTCCTCGGCGTGCTCGGACATCAGCGCCGCCAGCTTCTGGAGGACCCGCTTGCGCTTCTTCGGGGCCAGGCGCGACCAGACGCCCGACTCGAAGGCTGCGCGTGCCCCGGCCACCGCGCGGTCGACGTCGGCCGTGTCGCACGCGGTGACCTGGGCCACGACCTCGCCCGTGATGGGGCTGACGCAGTCGAACGTCTCGCCCGAGATCGCGTCGACGTAGGCGCCGTCGATGAACGCCTTGGAGCGGATATCGAGGCCGGCGACGGCGTCGGCGACGCTCCGCGGGCCTTCGGAGATGGTGGTCATCGGATGCCTCCGTCGGTGGGGTTCGGCGCGCCCGCGGTCGCGGGGTCGATGACGAGGATGGTACGCGCCCCCTTGCCGCGGCGGAGCCGCTCGAACGCCGCCTCGACCCCGTCGAGCGTGTCGAGGTGCGTTACGACGCCGGCGAGGTCGAGCTCGCCGGAGAGCGCGAGCGACGCGAGCCCGGGGAGCTCGGCCGCCGGGTCGCCCGACCCGTAGTAGGTGCCGCGAAGCGTCTTGTCGGAGAGGAACTCGATCGCGGGCACGCTCGCGTCGACGCCTTCGGGCGCGAGGCCGACGACGACCGCGGTGCCGCCCGGCCGGATCGCCGCCCATGCCTGGCGCATCGTCTCCGCCCGTCCGATCACCTCGAACGCAAAGTCGGCTCCGTCTCCGGTCAGGCCGTGGATCGTGGCCACGGGGTCGTCGTCGCGCGAGGCGTCGACGACGTGTGTGGCGCCCTGCGCGACCGCGAGCTCGAGCTTCTCCGCCACCCGGTCGACGGCGACGATCGGCTCCGCCCCCGCGAGCCGCGCCGCCGCGACGACCTGGAGGCCCACGCCGCCGCAGCCGATGACCGCGACCGAGTCGCCCGGCCGGACTCCGGCGGCGTTGCGAACCGCCCCCATCCCGGTCACAACCCCGCAGCCGAGCAGCGCCGCCTGCCAGAGCGGCAGCTCCCGCGGAAGCAGCACGGCGCCGCCGGCGGCGACGACGGTGCGCTCCGCGAAGCAGGCGGTCCGGAGCCCGTGCTTCACGGTCGTCCCGTCGGCGAGCCGGAGCCTGCTCGTTCCGTCCATCAGCATTCCGCGGGCGCCGTGCTCGGCGACGACCTCGCACAGATTCGGCTTGCCCGCCCGGCAGTAGCGGCACGAGCGGCAGGCGGGCACGAAGCAGAACGCGACGTGATCCCCCGCCCCGACGTGCGTGACGCCCTCGCCGACCTGCTCCACGACGCCCGCTCCCTCGTGCCCCAGGACGACGGGCCAGTAGTCGACCCCGAGCTCGCCGTCGGCGTACCGCAGGTCCGAGTGGCACACGCCGGCGGCGGCGACGCGCACGAGCACCTCCCCCGCCTTCGGCGGGTCGAGCTCGACCTCCTCGATCGCGACCGGCCGTCCGGGGCGATGCAGGACGGCTGCCCGGATCCTCATCCGACCCGCCACCGCTCGAGCCGGTCGAGGTCGAGCTCGAGCCCGAGGCCCGGCCCGGCGGGGGGCGCGATTGTGCCGTCGGACGCGATCTCGAGGGGTCGGTCGAACAGCCAGTCGCGCCTATCCGGCCCCCAGGCAGGCGGGTCGTACGGCACCTCGATCCACGGCTCGCCGGAGCAGCCGAGCGCACCGTGGAGGTTCGCGACGAGGCCCACGCCGTTCGACCACGTGTGCGGCGACCAGGCGCGGCCGTGCGACTCCGCGAGCTCGGCGATCCGTCGGCAGCCTCCGAGCCCGCCCACGAACAACACGTCCGCCTGGATGACGTCGACGAGTCCGCGGACGACGAGGTCGCGAGCCTCGCCGACGCGGCGCAACATCTCACCTGCGGCGAGGCGCAGCCCCGTCGCGGAGCGGAGCGCCGCGTACGACTCGGGCTCGTCCGCGGGTAACGGCTCCTCGAGCCAGTACACCTGGAGGGCCTCGAGCTCGCGGGCGCATGCGGCGGCGGTCGCGACGTCCCAGCGCGGCGTTCGATCGCCGGGCATCCGCCACCCCTGGTTCGCGTCGACCATCAGCTCGAGGCGGTCGCCGACCGCCGCGCGCACTGCCTCGACGATGGCGAGGTCGTCGCGCCAGCGCTCGCCGCGAAGCCGGATCTTGGCCGCGCCGATCCCGCGCTCGACGAGCCCGACACAGCGCTCGACACGCTCCTCCGTCGTCACCACTTCTCCCGTCGAGGCGTACGCGCGAAGTCGCTCGTTGCGCCCGCCGAGGAGCTCGGAGACGGGCGAGCCGACCAGCTTGCCCAGCGCGTCCCACACCGCGACCTCGACAGCCCACGGACGTGATCCGTGGAAGTCGACCGTCTCGCAGATCTCGCCGACGACGTCGGTTTGGCGGACGTCGACGCCGACGAGCAGGCGCTCGAGAAGCGCCCGGTCGGGCAGCCCGTCCCCGCCCGAGGCGACGCCTGTGACGCCGTCGTCGGTCGAGACGAGGACCACGGTCGCGTCCTGGTGGGTCCTCGGCTGAGGATCCCACGCGGCGCGGAACGGCGGCTCGAGGGGATAGCGGTAGGCCCGCGTCTCGATCGCCGTGATCGGCATCAGCTACCGGAGTAGAACGGGCTGGTGAGCGCGTCTCGCCGCTCGACGAGGCCGGCAGCCGCGACGGCATCCCGTCCTTCGACGCACACCCCGAGCGCCTTTCGCACTGCGGCGCGGTTCGCGAGCCGGACGGCGGTTTCGTCGTCGGCAGCGGGGTCGACCCAGACGGCGACGAGAACGTAGAGGTCGCCAGTCGCTTCGAGCAGGCCGTCGGACACCGCGTCGAGCACGCCCTGGGCGATCCCGAGCTGGGCCGCGCCCCAGGTGATCGTCTGATGACGCTCGTCGGTCGCCGTCGCCTTGTTCATCATCAGCGTCGGCGGCCAGACCGGCTCGTACTCGCCCGGCGACTCGCCGACGCAGACGAGAACCGGTGTGTGGCCCGGGGCCGGGTGAGCCAGCATCGACACCGCCGCGGCGGCGGTCGGGCTGCCGCGGCGCGCGAGGACGACGTTGACGTGGCTGCCGTTCGGCGCCTCCCCGCCCCACCCCTCGCCGATCCGGCCGTCCAGCTCGTCGAGCTCCATCGCCCCTCAGCTTGTCAGGTCGAGCACGACGCGGACCGCGCTGCCGTTCTGCATCAGCTCGAACCCGCGCCCGACCTCGTCGAGCCGGAGCCGATGGGAGACGAGTCGTTCGAGGGGCAGACGACCGGCGCGCCATTGCTCGAGCGTCGCCGGGAAGTCGCGCTCGGGCTTCGACGAGCCGTAGATCGACCCCAGTACCCGGCGCTCCATACGGGGCATCGTCAACGCCGGCAGCGGCACCACGGCGTCCTCCCGCGGGATGCCGATCAGGACGGCGGCTCCGCGGGGGCGGGTCGAGAGCACCGCGGCGAGCATCGCCTCCGGGCGCCCCGTCGCCTCGATTGCGTAGTCGACCCCGCCTCCGCTCACCTCCCGGACTGCCTCCGCGGTCTCCTCCGCCGTGCCGGCCCAGGCGACTCCGGCCGTGGCGCCGAAGTCCTTCGCCACCTCGAGCTTCTCCGCCACGGCGTCCACTGCGACCACCGGCTCGGCCCCCACCGCAACGGCGGCCATCAGAGCAGAGAGCCCCACCCCACCGCACCCGATCACCGCGACGCGATCGCCCGGACGCACGCCGGCGGTGCGCCAGACCGCGCCCACTCCCGTCGTCACCGCGCAGCCGACGAGACCTGCGATCTCGAAGGGAACGTCGCCGGGAATCGGAACGCAGCAGCGCTCCGGCACGACGCACGCCTCGGCGAACGTCGAGAGGAAGGAGTAGTGGAAGACGGGCTCGCCGTCACGCGAGAGTCGCGTCGTGCCGTCCAGCAGCCCTCCCGTTGCCATCGCCGGCCACGCGGTGGAGCAGAGCCACGGCAGGTCGCGCAGGCACTCCGTGCAGACACCGCACGAAGGCGCCCACGACAGCGCCACGTGGTCGCCGACACGCACGCGTGTGACGTCTCCGCCGACCGCCTCGACGACCCCGGCGCCCTCGTGCCCCAGCACGGCGGGGCACCGCGTGGGCGCCGTCCCGTCGACCGCGTTCCAGTCCGAGTGGCAGACGCCACTCGCGTGGAGGCGAACGAGAACCTCCCGCGCATGCGGCGGCGCGAGCTCCACCTCGACGACCTCGAGCTCCGCTCCGACTGCCTCGAGGACTGCGGCGCGCACGTTCACGCCCGGACGGGGGCGACGCCCGATCGCTGCGAAGCGCGCAGCTCCTCGACCGGGATGTGACAACGCATCAGGTGACCCGGCCCGACCTCGGCGAGGGGCGGCTCCTCCGTCTCGCAGAGCGTCCCGAGAAAGCGTGGGCACCTGGTGTGGAAGACGCAGCCAGACGGAGGATCGGCGGCCGAGGGGATCTCACCCGGAAGCTCGATGCGCGTGCGCTGCTCGCCGTCGATCGTCGGGACGGCCGACAGAAGCGCCTCCGTATACGGGTGGTGGGGCGGCTCGAACACCGTCTCCGCGGGCCCGAGCTCCATGAGCCGCCCGAGATAGAGCACTGCGATGCGGTCGGACAGGTAGCGCACGACCCCGAGGTCGTGGCTGATGAAGACGTAGCTCGTCTCCTTGCTCGCCTGGAGGTCGACCAGCAGGTTGAGGATCGCGGCCTGGACCGAGACGTCGAGCGCGGACGTCGGCTCGTCGCAGACCACGAGGCGCGGCTCGCCCGCGAAGGCGCGCGCGATCGCGACCCGTTGCTTCTGCCCACCGGAGAGAGAGGTCGGCCGAGCGGAGAGCGCGCGCTCCGGAAGCCGCACCGAGCTCACGAGATCGTCCGCGCGCGCGTCCGCGGCGCTTCCTGTGACGTTGGCGAGCTTCGACAGCGTCCGCTTCAGCATGCGGCGGACCGAGTGCCGCCGGTTGAGGGCCGAATCGGGGTTCTGGAAGACGATCTGCAGAGCGGCCACGTCCGACGACGACCGCTCCGCAAGCCTGGCCGGCATCTCCCTGCCGTCGATCTTGACCCCGCCGGCAGTCGGCTCGACGATCCCGAGCAGGGCGCGGGCGAACGTCGTCTTGCCGCTGCCCGACTCGCCCACGAGGCCGAGCGTCTCCCCCGGCCAGAGTGACGCCGAAACCCCGGCGAGCGCCTTGATGTCGCGCCCGTCCTGCGTGAATGTCTTCGCGAGCTTGTCGATCGAGAGCAGCGGCGTCTCGCCGCGCGCGTGCGTCGGACGCTCGACGGGGATCGACGCCGTGTCGCGCGGGAGCTGCTGGGCACGCTCGTGGAAGTGACAGCGACTCTGGTGCCTGACGCCGATCCGGTGGTCGGGCGGCTTCTCCGCGCTGCAGATCTCCTCGGCGAGCCCGCAGCGATGCACGAAGACGCAGCCCGGCAGCGATGCGCCGATCGGCGGCAGGAACCCGGGGATCGTGTCCAGCTTGCCCCGGTCCTTGCGTAGCCCTCCTCGCGGGATGCATCGCATCAGGCCGACCGTGTAGGGGTGCCGCGGGTCCTGCAGGATCTGCTCGGTCGGCCCCTCCTCGACGAGCTCGCCGGCATAGAGCACCCCGATGTTCGCGCAGGCCTTGCGGATCAGCCCGAGGTTGTGGCTGATGAACAGCACGGCGGTGCGATGCCGCTCCTGGAGCTCCGCGATCAGGTCGACCACCTCGGCCTCGACCGTGGCGTCGAGCCCGGTGGTCGGCTCGTCGAGGATCAGCAGGCTCGGGTCGGTCGCGAGAGCCATCGCGATCACGATGCGCTGCTGCATCCCGCCGGAAAGCTGGTGCGGGTAGCGCCGGAGCACCGACTCCGGGTCGGCGATGCGAACCTCCCGGAGCGCGGCGACCGCGCGCTCGCGCGCCTCGGAGCGCCTTGCATCGCGGAGGGTGAAGACTTCCTCGACCTGCCGTCCGACCCGGAGCGACGGGTTCAGCGCGCTGCCGGGGTTCTGGTAGACCATCGAGACCACGTCGCGGCGATAGAGCCGGAGCTGCTCGGCGCGGAGGCCGAGGACGTCCCGGCCGGCGACCTCGAGCGTGCCGGCCGTCACCCTCCCGTTTCGCGGCAGGTAGCGCACGATCGCGTGCGCCACGGTCGACTTGCCGCAGCCGGACTCGCCGACGAGCCCGTAGCTCGCCTTCTCCTCCACCGTGAGGGAGATGCCGCGCACGACCTCCCGGTCCCGACCGCGCACGCGGTAGACGATCTCGAGGTCGCGAAGCGCGAGGGCGGCGGCGGTCGCAACGGCGGGCGGCGCGCTCATTCGTCGAGCACCTGCTGAGTGGCGTCTGCGATGAGGTTGATCGCGACGACGAGGCTCGCGATCGCGAGCGCGGGAAAGATCACGGCCCACCAGGCGAGCGAGATGTCGGCGTACTGCTCCGCGATCTGCAGGCCCCAGTCGGGCGACGGCGGCTGCGGCCCGTACCCGAGGAAGGCGAGGGTCGCGACCGTGAACACCGCGTACCCGAGGCGCACCGTCCCCTCGACGATGATCGGTCCGGTGACGTTGGGGAGGATCTCGGCGAACATGATGTACGGGGGCCGCTCGCCCCGCAGCTTCGCTGCCTGGACGTAGTCGAGGTCGCGCTCGGCGAGCACGGCCGATCTGACCGTCCGCGCGACGGGCGGCGTGAAGGCGATCCCGATCACGACGATCAGCTGCCACGAGGAGACGCTGATCCCCTCGTTCCCCGCCGAGAGGGCGGTGAGGACGAGGATCGCGAGGACGATCAACGGGATCGCGAGCACTGCGTCGAGGATGCGGCCGAGGACGTTGTCGATCCAGTGGCCGAAGTAGCCCATCACGAGCCCGAGCATGGAGCCGAGCCCGACCCCGAGGAGCGTTGCGGCGGGCGCGACCTCGATGACGCTGCGCGCGCCCACGATGACCCGGGAGAGGACGTCGCGTCCGTTCCGGTCGAGCCCGAACGGGTGGCTCCACGTCGGCGACTCGTAGCTCGGCGCGAAGCTCTCGTCGATCGGGTCGTACGGCGCGATCAGCTCTCCGAATATCGCGCAGACGACCCAGAAGAGCGTCACGAGCGCACCGAGGACGAACGTCTTCGAGCGAAGGATCTGCCTGAGCGTCTCCTGGCGCACCCGACTCGGTGTGTCGAGATGGTGCAACGGCGTCTGCGCGGCCGGCGGCCCGTCGACGAGGATGGGCATCGTGGGGAGGTTGTCGCTCAACGCTCCGCTCCCAGGCGGATCCTCGGGTTGAGCGCCGCCGTGAGCAGGTCGCCGAGCAGCGTCGCCACGAAGTAGATGACGCCGATGACGAGCACGGCGGCGAGGAGCATCGGGAAGTTCTTGACCTGTGCGGCGGAGAGGGTGAGCAGGCCGATCCCCGGATAGCCGAAGAGCTTCTCGATCGCAACGATGCCGCCGAACATGTAGCCCACCTGTGTCGCCACGACCGCGATGGTCGGGAGCAGGCCGTTGCGGACGACGTGGGTGCCGAGGACACGGCGGCGCGGGAGGCCCTTGAGCGTTGCCGTCCTCGTGTAGTCGGCAGCGAGCGCCTCGATCGTCCCGGCTCGCGTAATCCTGGCGATATAGCCGAAGAGCACCAGCGCAAGCGCGAGCGCGGGGAGGAAGAGCGAGTCGAGCTTCGTCAGGAGCGATTGGTCGTCAAGGAAGCCGGCGATGCCGGGGAACCAGTTGAGGAAAGCCGGCCCGAAGATCGCGACGAGGATCGCGCCGAGCACGAAATCGGGGATCACCGCGAGGGAGAGCCCCGCCACGGTGATCGTCCGGTCGAGCGGCTTCCCGCGCCGCACGGCGGCGATCACTCCGGCGAGGATGCTGAGCGGAACGCAGAGCACGAAGGCGTACAGCGCGAGCAGCCCGGAGCGCTTCAGCGCCGGGACGAGATCGTCGGTCACCGCGCGACCGTCCGTGTAGTTCGCGCCGAAGTCGCCGCGCACCGCGTCGCTCAACCAGTCGGCGTAACGCACTGGCAGCGGCCGGTTGAAGCCGAGTCGCTCGTTGAACGTCTCCACCGCCTCGGGGGTCGCCTCGCGGCCGAGGACGAGGCGGCCGGGATTCCCGGGCAGCACCTGCGCAGCCGCGAAGACCATCATGCTCAGCAGCAACAGGGAAACGAGGCCGAGCGCGATGCGGTTGAGGGTGTAGCGGAGCACCGGGTCGGGTTTCGCGGCGGGGGAGCCGGCCCGCAGGCCGGCTCCCCCGAGGCGTTACGAGACCGTCACTCCGCGGAGGTTGACCACGGAGATCCCATCCGGGACGTAGCCCTTGACCTTCGAGGCCGTGCCGGCGATGTAGTTGTAGAAGTACGAGTAGATGACCGGTGTGTCCTTGAGCAACGCGAGTTGCATCTGCCTCGCGTGCCTGCGCTGATCCGCGAGGCTCGGCGACGCCTCGAAGGCAGCGATCATCCTGTCGAACGGCCTGTTCGTGTACCGGGCGGCGTTCCACACGCCACCCGACTTCAGTGCCGCGTTGAGGTAGGTGAGCGGTGTCGCCCGGGCCCCGTAATCGACGATCCCGAAGTCGACGCCGAGCCAGGGAGCCAGCTTGCCGCTCGCGCCGAAGCTGACGCCGTCGAAGTACTGCGCGCTCGTGAACACCTTGACCGTGCAGTTGACGCCGATCTGCTTGAGCGCCTGGGAGACCCGCTGGGCGTAGTCGGGCATCTCGAATGCTCGGTAGCAGTTGAGCGTCACGCTGAGGTTCTCGGCCCCGGCGGCCTTGAGGAGCGCCCGGGCCTTCGCGAGATCCTGCCTGCGCTGAGGCACGCGCTTGTCGGTGAACGCGTAGCCGGGCCAGAGCGGGCTGTCGTTCCCGACCTCCGCGTACTTGCCCCACAGGCCCTGCACGATCTGAGGCCGGTTGAGCGCGAGCGCGAACGCCTGCCGCACCCGGGGGTCGTTGAACGGCGCCTTCTTGGTGTTCATGTGCAGGTAGCGGTGGTTTGGCGTCCGCAGCGCGATCGCCTTGTCGCCGACCTGCTGGGCACCCTGGTACGAGAGCTGGACGGCGAGGTCGATCTGACCACTCTGGAGCGCGGTCGTGCGGGCCTGATCCTCGAGGATCTGCCACTCGACCGTGTCGATCGAGGGTCGCCCGCCCCAGTAGGTCGGGTTCGCGTCGAAGGTGTAACCGGCCGCGCCGCGGTTCTCCTTCAGCTTGAACGGGCCGGTGCCGTTCATCTTCGACGTCCAATCGCCCGGCTTGGAGAGGTCGGACGGCAGCCGATAGGACCTCGGCAGGATGATCGCCTGGTACGTCTGCTGGCTGAGCGCGTACGGGAAGAACCCGTTCGGCGCCGCGAGGTTGAACTGGACGCCGTTCGCGCCGACCTTCTTCACGCCGACGATCAGGCCCTTGTAGGACGAGAGCGCCTGCGAGTCCTTCGTCAGGAGCCGCTTGAACGACGCGACCACGTCGTCGGGCGTCAGCGGCGTGCCGTCGTGGAACCTGACGTTCCGGCGGATCTGGAACGTCCACGTCTTCGCCTTGTTCGACGCCTTCCACGACGTCGCGAGCCGCGGCACGAGCCGCGAGTTCTTGTCGGCGAAGACGAGCTGCTCGCCCGCCATGTGCGACACGGCGAGCGCGCCGAGCGACTGCAGGAGCGGCGGCTCCAGCGAGCCGTCCGCGGCCGGCGAGCCGACGCGCAGCACGCCGGCGGTCGAGCGCGCCTGACGCTGCGGTGCGGCGGTCGCGAGCGGCACGCCGGCGATCAGGCTCAGGAGCGGGATCGACATCCCGAGCACCGAGCCACGCTGCAGCAGCTCGCGCCGGGTGACGGTGCCTTCCCGGTACTCGTCGATCAGCTCGTTCTCGAACTCGCCCGCGCCCTTGCGATAGGCGTCGAGCTCCTCGCGGGGGTAACGCATCGATCCTCCTCCTTCGTCAGCGCCGTCCTCGAGGCGCTTACCGTTGCGTGGCGTGACCGAGCGGACGACCCATCTGACCATGCCGGAGGCGAAGCGGCAAGCGCGGCCGGGCAGATGACGCTCCGCGATGCAGACGACGAACGGTCCTCGGTGGGGGTACGGCCGCTCCTTTCGTGACGTCCTCATCGGGATAGACGTCAAACTCGGACGATAGTCCGTTGGGCCCATGTCCAGTCGAGCGCCACGTCGCTTGACCTCCCCTCGCGGCTCGCACTACCGTCGTCACATGAGCGCGAGCGGCAACCCCGTGCGGCCGGTTCCGCCCGAGCTCTTCGCCGAGGAGTCGACGTACGGCGCGACGCGGCTCCCCGTCGACTACGCCTCGACGCTGATCCCGGACGCCTACACTTCCGACGCGTTCCATGCCCTCGAGCAGGAGCGCGTCTTCGGCACAGGCTGGGTTCCCGTCTGCGTCACGGACGAGATCGCCGGGCCGGGCGCCTTCGTCGTCGCCGAGGTCGCCGGACGGTCGATCCTCGTCTGCCGGAACCGCGCCGGCGAGCTCCGCGCCCACCACAACGTGTGTCGGCATCGCGGTGCTCAGCTCGTCGCCGAGCCACATGGCCGGGTCGAACGCTTCTTCCAGTGCCCGTACCATGCCTGGGCGTACGACCTCGACGGGTCGTGCCTCGGGACGCCGCTCTTTACGGCGGAGGCCGGCATTCCCGACGAGCAGCGCGGCATGTTCGACATGTCGGACGTGAAGGAGTTCGACAAGGCCGATCACGGCCTCCACGCCGCACGCGTCGCCGAGTGGGGCTGCCTCGTCTTCGTCTGCCTCGAGCCTACGGCGCCGGACCTCGAGGACGACCTGGGCGACCTGCCCGCGAGGCTCGACGGCTACCGGCTCTCGGAGCACCGGCTCGCCCGCTCGGTCGAGTACACGATCGAGGCGAACTGGAAGCTCATCGCCGAGAACTTCATGGAGTACTACCACCTCCCGTGGGTGCATCCCGGGCTCGTGAAGGTCTCGCCGATGAGCGCCCACCACCGCTGGCAGGGCACGGGGATGTACATGGGCTTCTGCACGTCCCCGATCGCGTCGAGCACCGAGGACGGTGGCTGGGACGGGCTGCCGGCGATGGCGGGCCTCGACACGGAGGACGCCGAGAGCGCCCGCTTCGCCTGGGTGTTTCCCTCCGTCGCGGTCAACGCACTCCCGAACCACACGTTCCTCCTGCTCACACGGCCGGTCTCGGCCGGGCGCACCGCGGAGACCGCGTACCTGCTCGTGCCGCCCGAGTCGAAGGCCTTGCCCGAGGCCGACGCCGCCGTCGACGAGCTGCTCGCCTTCTGGGACACCGTCAACCGAGAGGACATCGCGATCGTCGAGCGCGTCCAGCAGGGGCTCGCGGATCCCGCCTACACCGGTGGGCGGATGTGCTACCGGTTCGAAGAGCCCGTGCACCGCTTCCAGAACATGGTGATCGACCGGATGCTCGGGATGCGGCGCGTCCCGGAGGGCGATCCGTCTCACTAGCCGAGCCGGCGAGCGCCACGGTGGGCGCTACCTCGTGAGCGCGAGAAATCGCTCGATCACGGAGCGCCCGGCGGGATGGTCGTCATCCCAGGCCTCCGGGTGGAACTGCGTCCCCCACCACGGACGGTCGTCGGCGGCGACCGCCTCGACGGCACACCGCTCGCTCGAGGCGAGCACGCGGAAGCCCTCGGGCAGTCGCGTGATCTCGTCCTCGTGGCTCTGGAACGCCGTGAAGCTCGGCGACAGCCCCGCGAGGAGGTCGGAATCGTCGACGACGTCGACGGTCGCGTACCCGCGCGTCGGCTCCGCTGCCGGCGCGACCACGCCACCGCGTGCGCGGACGAGCATCTGCATCCCCGCGCAGATCCCGAGCACCGGGCCCGGGTACCGGCGGAGCACCTCGTAGAAGCGCTCGAGCGAGCACGAGTGGTGCGTGGCCCACGGATCGTAGGAGCCGGAGAGGACGAGCATCGACGCACTCGGTGCCTCGACCGCGTCGTACTGGGCCGTCTCGACCCCCGCTCCGGACAGCGTCGCAATGCGCTCGCGCGCCGCCTCGTAGCGCTCGCGTCGCTCCGGGGTCAGCCCGCCGACCCACTCGGTGAGGACGAACAGGATGCTCAATGATCGACATCCCGGAGCTCGCGCTTGCGACG
>CAWEMW010000001.1:0-37929 GCA_963810295.1 uncultured Actinomycetes bacterium | reverse complement strand
GATGGGCCGTGAAGGGATCGAACCTTCGACCTTGGGATTAAGAGTCCCCTGCTCTACCAGCTGAGCTAACGGCCCGAGGACGCTCAAGGATAGCGCCCGAACGGCGCGCTGAACCGGCGGTGGGGACTGGCCCCGAACGGGGCCTGTTCCCTGCGAGCGTCGCGACGAGGCGGTGCGTCACGGGGGTCAGTCCCCGGCAGCGACAGGTGCTGGTTCACCGCGATTCCCGCGTGGCGGAAGATGTAGTCTCGCGGCGGTGATCCGGCGCGGAGCCATGGTCAAGATGGTCGTGATCGCCGCGCTCGCGGCGCTGATCGGCGGTCTCGTCGCTGTCCTCATCAACTGGCTCCCGGAGTCGGCCTCCGAGGAGATGGACCGGATCGTCTTCACCTACTGGTTCGCGACGATCATCTGCATCGGCATCTTCGCGCTCGTCGCAGCCGTGATCGTCTACGCGGTCTGGACGTTCCGCGTCCAGCCCGACGACGACACGGACGGGCCGCCCATCCATGGTCACACCGGCCTCGAGATCGCCTGGACGGTCGTGCCCGCCGTCCTCGTGATCGCGATCGGGATCGTCAGCGCCGTGGTGCTCTCGCAGAACGCGGACGCGGGGCGCGATCCGCTCCAGGTGCGCGTGTTCGCCCAGCAGTTCGCCTGGCGGTTCGGCTATGACCGTGATGTCCGCTCGAAGGAGCTCGTGTTGCCCGTCGACCGCGGCGTGGAGTTCACGCTGGAGTCGGCCGACGTCATCCACTCGCTCTGGATCCCCGAGATGGGTCAGAAGCAGGACGTCGTCCCGGGGGTCACGCAGAAGATCGTCATCACGCCGACGCGGACCGGGCGGTTCACGCTGATCTGCACCGAGCTCTGCGGCCTCGGCCACTCGACGATGCGCGCGCCCGTCCGTGTGCTCGAGCAGGCGGCGTTCGCGACGTGGCTCGACCAGCAGGCGCAGGCGGGCGAGGCCGGAGAGGGTGGCGGCAGCAGGCCGGGGGCCGGCGGCAGCGGTACGCGGGACACCGGTGAGGCGACCTTCGCGTCGGCGGGCTGCGGAGGCTGTCACACGCTCTCGGCGGCCGGCACGGACTCTCAGATCGGGCCGTCCCTCGACGATGTCGGGGCGGCCGCCGAGCAGGCGGGGATGCCCGTGGACGCGTTCGTCAGGCAGTCGATCGTCGATCCTGACGCGGTGATCGCGCCGGAGTACCAGCCGGGCGTGATGCCCAAGGACTTCGCGCAGAGCCTCTCGCCCGAGGAGCTCGACGCGCTCGTCGCGTACGTGAGCGGGGAGGAAGAGAGCGAGTGACGACCACGGTCGAGCAGCACGAGCATCACGAGCCCGGGCACGCGCAGCTGCCGCCCCGTCCGCGTGGCCGCCTGATGCGCCCCGGCTACCTCCGCGCCCTTTGGTGCGCCGCAGCGTTCTTCCTCATCGGCATGTACATCGTCGTCACGCTCCGCTGGCTCGCCGGCTGGGATCCCGTCTACGACTGGGAGATCATCGTCCTCGTCGGCGGGATGGTGACCGCGCCGATCGGCTTCCTGCTCGGGATCGGGACGTTCGACTACTGGCTCTACTGGATCTCGGGACGGCCGACCGTCCCGGACGATCACGCGAACCACGGCGCGTACCGCTGGCAGGACTACTTCAAGGTCAACACCGACCACAAGGTGATCGGGGTCCAGTACCTCGTCACGACGTTCTTCTTCTTCCTCGCGGGCGGTTTCCTCGCGATGCTCTTCCGGGCGGAGCTCGCGCAGCCGGGCATGCAGTTCTTCGACACCCAGACCTTCAACGGTCTCGTCTCGGCGCACGCGACGCTGATGATCTTCGTCTTCATCATCCCGGCGTTCGCGGGCCTCGCGAACTTCGCCGTGCCGCTGATGCTCGGCGCGCCAGACATGGCGTTCCCGCGACTGAACGCGCTGAGCTTCTGGATGCTTCCGATCGCAGGCGTGATGTTCCTCGCGAGCTTCCTCGCCCCCGGCGGCGCCTTCGCGACGGGCTGGACGAGCTACGCGCCGCTCGCGTCGGAGCAGCCGTTCGGCCAGGTGTTCTTCAACATGGGCGTCCAGTGGGCCGGCGCCTCGTCGATCGCGACGGCGCTCAACTTCCTCGTCACGATCATCACGATGCGCGCGCCAGGAATGACGTTCTGGCGCATGCCGCTCCTCGTCTGGGCGAACTTCACGACGTCGCTCCTCGTCGTGATCGCGACGCCGTTCATCGCCGGCTCGCAGTTCTTCGTCATGTTCGACCGGGTGATGAACACGAGCTTCTTCACCCCGGACAACGGCGGCTACGTGCTCGGGTACCAGCACATCTTCTGGTTCTACAGTCACCCGGCCGTCTACATCATGATCCTGCCGGGGTTCGGGATCATCTCGGAGATCATCGCGGTGATGAGCCGCAAGCCGATCTTCGGCTACCGCTTGATGGCGATCTCGCTGCTGGGGATCCTCGTCCTCGGCTTCTCCGTGTGGGCGCACCACATGTTCGTCGCCGGGATGGCCGACTGGCTGCGCGTGCCGATGATGATCTCGACGCTCCTCATCGCGGTCCCCACTGGGGTCAAGGTGTTTTCTTGGCTGGCAACGTTGTGGGAGGGAAAGATCCACCTCAACACGCCGATGCTGTTCGCGCTCGGGTTCGTCTCGATGTTCGTGATCGGCGGCCTGTCGGGGATCTACCTTGCCGCGGTGCCGATCGACATTCACGCCTCGGACACGTACTTCATCGTCGCGCACATCCACTACGTGCTGTTCGGCGGCTCCGTGTTCACGATCTTCGCGGGCATCTACTACTGGTTCCCGAAGATGACCGGCCGAATGTACAACGAGCGGCTCGGGAAGCTCCACTTCTGGCTGACCTTCATCGCGTTCAACGTGACGTTCTTCCCGATGCACTGGGTCGGGCTCGTCGGGATGCCGCGTCGCGTCGCGGACTACGCGGGGACGTTCGGCGCGCTCAACATGGTGGTCACCGTTGCCTCTTTCGCGCTCGGCGCGTCGGTCGTGGTGTTCGCGTACAACGTGATCACGAGCTGGGTGCGCGGGCCGATCGCGGGCTCGAACCCGTGGCGGGCGCTCACCATCGAATGGCAGGTCACGTCGCCGCCGCCGGTGTTCAACTTCGACGAGATCCCACAGGTCGTGGGCGGGCCATACGAGTACGGCGTTCCAGGCGCCAAGCACGCGGTGCTGCGCGGCGGCGCCTTACAGGAGGCACAAACGTGAACGAGGACGCCGAGCCCACCGTCGTGCTCGTCGTGGCGAACGAGACGCTCGGCGGCGTCGAGCTCCTCGACGCCGTTCGTCGTCGTTCCGAGCGCGGGCCGATACGCACCGTCGTGATCGCACCGGTGAACGACCCGCGGTCCGGCTACGTTGTCTACGAGAACTCGCGCCGTGCATCGGCGGGACGGCGCGTCGACCGCCTCGTCGCCGACCTTCGCAGCGCCGGCATCGCGGCCTACGGCGACGTCTACGAGGGAGGGCCGATCCCGGCGGTCGAGGACATCCTCGCGCTCGAGCCGATCGACGAGCTGATCGTCTCGACACATCCCAAGGAGACGTCGGGATGGCTCCGGCGCAGGAATGTCCTGTCCGAGCTCCGGCGGCTCGCGGGCAACCGACCCTTCGAGCACGTCGTCTCGGACGTCGCGTCGCGGACGGGCCAGGCGAACGTGCTCGTGATCGCCAACGAGACGGTTCTCGGCGCGCCGCTGCTCGACAGGATCCGGCGTCGCGCGTCCGAGTCGCCCGCTGCGTTTCTCGTCGTCTGCCCGCAGAGCGACCCCGATGCAGGCGAGCACCCCGACGCCGTGCGGCGGCTCCGCCTGGCTCTGTCCACGCTCCGCTCCGAGGGTATCGAGGCGCATGGCCAGGTCGCGCACCCGGACCCGTACACGGCAGCGATGAACGTCATCGAGGACGAGCGCGTCGACGAGGTGATCGTGTCGACGTTCCCGGGCGCGCGCTCCGGGTGGCTGCGCCGCGACGTCGTCGAGCGGATCCGCAAGGATGCCGGAGTTCCGGTGGAGCATGTCGTCGCGGATCTCGCTGCGCGAGCTCCGCTAGAAGGACAGGTGCGTTGACCGGGACCCGGCCAGCTTTTCTAGCGTTCTCGGCTCCGAAGGAGGCGAGAACGCAATGAGCGCGCACGCGGAGTCCCTGCACGAGCACGGCGAGCACCATGGCCCGCCCCCGGCCAACAGAAGCTCGCGGCTCGATCCCGCCACGCTCGGGATGTTCCTCTTCATCGCCTCCGAGGCGATGCTGTTCGGCGCGTTCTTCACCGCGTACTTCTTCGTTCGCGTCGTCAACCCTGACGCGCCGGCGACCTGGCCGCCGCCTCCGTACGAGTTCCCCGTCTTCGTGGCGAGCGTCAACACGGCGATCCTCGTGACCTCGAGCTTCTCGATCCACTGGGCCACCCAGTCGATCAAGCGTGGCGACCGGAACGGCCTCAAGGCCGGGCTCGTGGTCACGATCCTCCTCGGGCTTGCCTTCCTCCTGACGCAGATGATCGAGTACGCGCACGTCGGCTTCAACACGAGCGACGGCGCGTTCGCCTCCGTGTTCTTCGGCCTGACCGGCCTGCACGGGGCTCACGTGTTCATCGGGCTCTCCCTGCTCACGATCGCCGCCGTGCGCGCCTTCAAGGGGCATTTCACGCCGGACCACTTCCACGGTGTCGAGATTCCCGGGATCTACTGGCACTTCGTCGACGTGATGTGGATCGTCGTCTGGGCTGCTGTGTACTTGCTGTAGGACGAAAGGGAGTTGTGGATTCGCGCCTGCGACGCGCATCCGCTAGATAGATAGCTACGTATGACACGTATGCATGCGCGATCATCTAGCGGCTCCGCCGGAGGCGGAGACGCATGAAGAATCCCGTTCGCGACGAGGCCTCGGCATTCCAGGTGGTGCTCCTGACTCTCGGCGGCGCCGTGCTCGTCGTGCTCGGCGCCTGGATCGCCAACTGGCTCGGGCTGATCGTTTTCCTCGTGCTCGTCGCCGCGGCGCTCTGGGCGGTTCGCGGCGGGATGCGCCAGCGTCCACCTCAGGCACACGTCGTCCGCGAGGACGGACAGCGTCGCATTCTCGTCGTTGCGAACGAGACGGTTGGCGGAGGCGAGCTCAGATCGCTCCTCGAGCAAAAGGCAGAAGGGGTGGCCGAGGACGTGCTGATTGTCTGTCCGGCGCTCAACTCGAAGGTGCGAACGTGGACCTCGGACGAGGACGGCGCCCGCGCCGCCGCGCAGGCCCGGCTCGACACGAGCCTCGCGCACCTTGCGGAGCTCGGTGTCCGGGCGCGGGGGGAGATCGGGGACGGCGATCCCCTCCAGGCGCTCGAGGACGCGCTACGGGAGTTCCCGGCCGACGAGATCGTCGTGTCGACGCACCCGCCGGGCCGCTCGCACTGGCTCGAGCTGGGCGTCGTCGAGAGCGCACGCATGCGCTACGACGTGCCCGTCACGCATGTCGTCGTGGATCTCGAGCTGACGGACTCGCTTCGCGATTGAGCTTGTCTAGGTGATTTCGCGTAGCGAAATCACCCGCCGGTGACGAACTCGGCGACAGCCTGGATCTGAGCCTCGCTGAGCTGCCCCTTGAACGAGGGCATCCCGCCCTGGCCGTTCGTGACCCGGTCGATCGCGAGCTCGAGCGACGGCTGCGACTCGTCGAGGTTGGGCCCGACCGTACCGCTCGAGCCGGCCGCAGAGAGCGTGTGGCAGCCACCGCAGCCGGCCGAGGCGAAGATTGCCTTGCCGTCGGTCTCGCCTCCCGCCGGCGGCTTGGGCTGCGGCGGGTTCGCCGGGTCGATGGGCTCGCCGTTCGCGTCGAGGCCGGCGACCGAGGCGACGTAGGTCGCGACGTCCTCGGCGTCCTGGCCCTCGAAGATGTCGGCCGGCATCCCCGGGGCGTCCGTCGACGGATCCGTCACCGGATAGGCGATCTGGCCCCGAACGACCTGCAGGATCGAGCTCTCGCCGAGCCCGTCGATGCGCGACTGCACAAAGGCGAAGTCGAGGTCGGGCCCGATGTTTCCCGTCGTTCCCGCATCCGCCAGCGTGTGGCACGACCCGCAGCCGTCGACGAACAGCTCCTTGCCGCGGATCCGGTCGCCGGAACCGTCGGAGTAGCCGACCGTGTCGCCGCACGCGGCGAGCCCGAGTGCTGCGCCGACCGCGAGTACGACGATCGCAGAGGCGTGAAAGGAGCGCGCACGCGTCACGCGCCAACTCTAGACCGCCGCGCAGGCGGTCTGGTACCTAACCGCCGGCTGCCGCGGCGGTCCCGCGAAGCTGCTTCAGCTGATCGCGCACGATGCCTGCGTTCGGATCGTCGGGCGCGAGCTCGAGGAACCGCTGGTACGCCGCGATCGCGGTCGCGGCGTCGCCCGTCTGCTGCGCTGCCTGGGCGAGCTCCAGCTGCACGTTGGGGTCAGCCGGCTGAAGCCTGGCGAGCTGCTCGTAGGCGTCCACCGCGAGGGTCGCCTCGGTCTGCGCGTCCTGGAACGCAGCCGTCACCCGGTCGTTCGCCTGCGAGGTGATCCCGACCGCGATTGGATCCGAGAGGACGGACTGGCCCGACGGTCCCGCGAAGACCAGGAAGGACTGCGCCGGCGCGCGGAACGCGGCGATCGCCTGCGCCAGCTGCCCGTCCTGCTGGCGCTGCGTGGCGCGTGTGAGGTGGAGCCCGGCCAGCTGACGGTACGTGTCCGCGTCCTTTGGTCGGAGCGCGATCGCCCGGTCGAGCGCGGCAATAGCCTCGGCGGTGTCGCCCTCGGTCTGGAGCGCGGTCGACAGCTCGAGCCACGCATCCGGGTCATTCGGCCGGTCCTCCGTCGCCCCGCGAGCGTCGGATACCGACTGTCCCGACGTGCCACCCGAGTCGCGGAAGACGTCGCCGACACCGACGCCGCCTGCACCGACGCCGAACAGGACGAATCCGAGCCCGAAGATGAGCGCCAGCAAGACGAACATCCACTTGGCGTGGCGGCGCAGGCGCGGGAAGAACATCGTGTCCTCGATGGACGGCGCCGTCGTGGCGCGGCGCGGCGCTACCGCAGCATGCGGCTTCGCGCTCTTCTGGCGGCTCTTCTCGAATCGGGCCATGCAGTCGTCCCTCGCCGGTAGCGGACCTCGCCGGCTACGAGAGTAGCTGCAACCCGCTCTGGCGAGCCTCCCAGCACCACGGCCGCAACAGGATCTTCAACTGGCGAGAACGGCGTCTCGTCGAGCGACACGATCGTCAGGTCGGCCTGCTTGCCGGGGGCCAGGGAGCCGACCTCGGCATCGATGCCGAGCACCCGCGCGCCGCCGATGGTCGCGAGCTCGAGCGCCTTCGCAGCCATGAGGGCATCGGGTCGCCGCTCCCGCGCGCGGGCGGCGACGATCGCGGTCCGAAGCTCCTCGAACAGGTCGAACGACGGCGTCGAGGCGGGGCTGTCGGTCGCGATCCCGACGGCGATCCCGGCGTCCAGCAGGTCCGCGAGGCGTGCGACGCCGCAGCCGAGCATTCCGTTCGAGCGCGGGCAGTGCGCGACGCCGACTCGATGCTCGGCGAGAAGGCCGATCTCGTCGTCCTCCACGTCGACACAGTGCGCGGCCATGACGTGTGGACCCAGCAACCCGGCGCTCGCGAGCATCCGAATCCCCGTCGTCCCCGGCGGCTGCACGAGCATCTCGCCGAACGCCGCCCAGTTTCCCGAGCCGTCCCGGAGGAAATCCCGCTCCGCCACGCTCTCGGCGAGGTGCGTCGCGGTCGGCAGACCGAGCTCAGCGCACTGCTCGTAGAGCTCGAGCGTGCATGTGTACGGCGCGTGCGGCGAGACGCCCAGCCGGACACGATCGGAGAGAAACGGCTCGGCCGCCTCCCGGAGCCCGTGGAAACGGTCCAGCCCGGTCCCGCCGAGACTGAAGGCCTCCAGGTAGACGATCGCCCGGAGACCCGTCGTCGACGCCGCTTCGGCGGAGGCACCCCCGAAGCTGCAGTCGCCGACGGTCGTGATGCCTGACCGGAGGCACTCGTGGGCGCCGTCGGTGGCGATCGCGACCATGTCGTCGGGCTTCAGCAGGCGCTTGCGCGCGACGTGCAGGGCGATCCAGTCCGGGAAGGGAAGCCCGTCCCCGAAGCCCGCGTAGACCGCGTACTCGAGGTGGGAATGGCAGTTCACGAACCCCGGGACGATCACGCAGCCGGCGAAGCGCTCGCCGCTGCCCAGCTCGGACGTGGCCCCGACGCCGGCGATCGTGCCGTCGTCGGCGATCGATACGGCCCCGTCCGGAATCGGGTCGCCCTCGACGGGGACGACCCAGTCCGCCGAGACGATCCTCACAGAGCCTCGGCCTCGGCGGCCGAGCGCTCCCAACGCCGCTCCATGAAGACGGAGAGCCAGATCGACGCCTCGAAGAGCACGAACAGCGGCACGACCTCGAGCACGAGCGAGACGGGGTCGATTGTCGGCAGCAGGATCGCAAACGTGAGCATCAGCACGTAGCCAATGCGCCTGTTCCGTCGCAGCCGGTCCGACGAGAGCACGCCGAGGCGCACGAGCCCGAGGATGAAGATGGGCATCTGGAACGCGATGCCAAAGGCGAGCAGCGTGAGCGTGACGAACGACAGGTAGTAGCTCGCGCGGATCTGCTCGAGGTAGAGCTCGGAGTCGTAGTCGACGAGGAATGTCAAGGCCTTCGGGAGCACGATCGTGTAACAGAACGTGATGCCGGCGGCGAACAACCCTGTGGCGAGGACGACGAAGACGCCGATCACGCGCTGCGTGTCGTCTCCGACGGCGGGCGCCAGGAACGACCACACCTGCCAGAGGATGATCGGCAGGACGATCGCGATCGCGACGTAGAAGCTGACCTTGAGTGAGGTCGTGAACGGCTCGGTCACGCCAAGCGTCACGAGCGGTGTGCCTTCGGGCAAGAGCCCCTTGAGCCGCAGGATCAGCTCGTCGTGGAAGACGTACGCGACCGCGAAGGCCGGGACGATCGCAAGCAGGCAGACAACGAGGCGGTGGCGAAGCTCGGTGAGATGGTCGACGAGGCTCGCTTCCTCATCGTGGCCGAGGCGCCGCGGCACGATCCGGCGGGCCATCCCTGGGCGGAGAGCTAGGAGACGGTGTCGCGCTCGCGCGACGGGGCCGCCTGGGAGGGCTCAGCCTCCGCGGGAGGCGGCAGCTCGGCGAGGTCGTCGATCGTGGGCTCGTCGTCCTTGTCCGACCCCGAGACCGAGTCCTTGAACTCGCGCATGCCCTTCCCGAGCTGGCGCCCCATCTCCGGCAGCCGCTTGGGGCCGAAGACGAGCAGCAGCACGAGCAACAGGATCAGGAGCTCCCAGATGCCGATTCCGAATGGCATATTCGGAGCGTAGCGGTTCCCGGAGGTGGGTGGCCGGGATCCGCTGCGCGGATCGCGGCCTGGAAGAGCCGCGACCGGTATCGGGCTTCAGTCCGCCACCTGCTCCTTGGTCCCGCCCCGGTCCGGCTACCCTGGGTAGGGAGCGCGCGGGGACTTTCCTTGTGCGCAACACTTTCGGAGACCCGCAACCGAAGGACATCTGTGCCACTGCTCGAGATCACGAACCTGCACGTTGCGCTGGAGGACGGCACCGAGATCGTCAAGGGTGTCGACCTCGCCGTCGACCTGAACCAGAAGCACGCGATCATGGGGCCGAACGGCTCGGGGAAGTCGACGCTCGCGTACGCGCTGATGGGACACCCCTCGTACGAGATCACCGAGGGCGACATCAGCTTCGACGGCGAGTCGATCCTCGAGATGGGGGCCGACGAGCGCGCGCAGCGGGGCCTCTTCCTGGCCTTCCAGTACCCCCACGCGATTCCGGGCGTGACCGTCACGAGCTTCCTGCGCAGCGCGATCAACGCGAAGCGAAAGGCGGCGAACGGCGGCGAGGACGACCCGGTGCCGGTCAAGGAGTTCCGCACCGAGCTGCTCGACGCGATGGCGCACCTCAAGGTGCCGCGGGAGCTCGCGCAGCGCTACTTGAACGACGGGTTCTCCGGCGGGGAGAAGAAGCGCGTCGAGATCCTCCAGATGGCGATGCTCAAGCCCCGGATCGCGATCCTCGACGAGACCGACTCGGGCCTCGACATCGACGCGCTGCGCATCGTGGCCGAGGGCGTCAACACGCTCGTCGGCCCGGAGATGGGCGCGCTCGTGATCACCCACTACCAGCGGATCCTCAATTACGTGACGCCGGACTTCGTGCACGTCTTCGTGGACGGGCGGATCGTCGCCTCAGGCGGCCCCGAGCTCGCCCACCAGCTCGAGGCGGAGGGCTACGAGGCCTTCGTGCCAGCCGGTGTCGCGGTCGAGGGAGGGAACACCGAATGAGCCAGAGCGAGACCGAGACTGTTCGCGACATCCGCTCCGACTACGGCTACGGCTGGCACGTCGACGATGTCTCGACGATCTACAAGGCGCCGAAGGGCCTCACGCACGAGCTGCTCGACGTCATCTCCGACCACAAGTCGGAGCCCGACTGGATGCGGAAGTTCCGCCACCAGTCTCTCGACTACTTCATCGCGCGGCCGATGCCCGGCTGGGGCGCCGATCTCTCCGGCATCGACTTCGACAACATCCACTACTACTTGAAGCCCACCGAGAAGCAGGTGGACAAGTGGGAGGACCTCCCCGCGGAGATCCTCGACACGTGGGACCGGCTCGGGATCCCGGAGGCGGAGAAGAAGTACCTCGCCGGCGTCGGGGCGCAGTACGAGTCCGAGGTCGTCTACCACAAGCTCCAGGCCGACCTCGAGGCGAAGGGCGTGATCTTCCTCGACATGGACTCGGGCCTGCGCGAGCACGAGGAGCTCGTGAAGCAGTACTTCGCGACGATCATCCCGCAGAACGACAACAAGTTCGCGGCCTTGAACTCGGCTGTCTGGTCGGGCGGCTCGTTCATCTACGTCCCCCCGGGTGTCTCGATCGAGATGCCGCTCCAGGCCTACTTCCGCATCAACGCGGAGAACATGGGCCAGTTCGAGCGCACGCTGATCATCGTCGACGAGGGCGCCTACGTGCACTACGTCGAGGGCTGCACGGCGCCGATCTACTCGTCCGACTCGCTGCACTCCGCGGTCGTCGAGATCGTCGTCAAGAAGGGCGGCCGCTGCCGCTACACGACGATCCAGAACTGGTCGAACAACGTCTACAACCTCGTCACGAAGCGCGCCGTGGCCTACGAGGACGCGACGATGGAGTGGGTCGACGGGAACCTCGGCTCCAAGGTCACGATGAAGTACCCGGCGATCTGGCTGATGGGCGAGCGGGCGCACGGCGAGGTGCTCTCGATCGCCTTCGCGGGCAAGGGCCAGCACCAGGACGCCGGCGGCAAGGTCGTCCACGTCGCGAAGAACACGACGAGCGTCATCACGTCGAAGTCGATCTCGAAGAACGGTGGGCGTGGCGGGTACCGCGGCCTGCTCGAGGTGGCGAAGGGCGCGACCGGCTCGAAGTCGAAGGTCGTCTGCGACGCGCTGATCCTCGACGCGGACTCGCGCTCCGACACCTATCCGTACATCGACGTGAAGGAGAACGACGTCGACCTCGGCCACGAGGCGACGGTCTCCAAGATCGGCGAGGAGCAGCTCTTCTACCTCATGAGCCGCGGGCTCTCGGAAGCGGAGGCGAGCGCGATGATCGTCTCGGGCTTCGTCGAGCCGATCACGAAGGAGCTTCCGCTCGAGTACGCCGTCGAGATGAACCGCCTCATCCAGTTGCAGATGGAAGGCTCCGTCGGGTAGCCGGCGGGCCCAGGAGGAAACCATGGAGATCACGAAGGCCGATTTCGTTGCCGTGCCCTCGACCGACTGGAAGCGCTCGCGCGCCTTCTACGTCGACACGCTCGGGCTGCGGCCCGACGAGACGGGCGGCGCGGAGTTCTGGGTCGGCGACCAGTGCTTCGGCATCTACGAGCCCACCACCTTCGGGCTGGAGTTCGCGCCGCAGACGACTGCGCACCTCGCGCTGCATGTCGACGACGTCGCGACTGCACGCGCCGAGCTCGAGGGAAAGGGGATCGAGTTCGACGGGGACACTTTCGACACGGGCGTGTGCCACATGGCGTTCTTCCACGACCCGGACGGGAACGCCCTGATGCTCCACCACCGGTACAAGCCTCGTGAGAGCTGAGCTCCTCGAGCGCTACCAGGCGCTGCCGCTTCCGACGACGCGCGACGAGCACTGGCGCTTCACCGATCTCAAGGGCTTCGATCCCGACGCCTGGACCGCGGAGACGGCGGCTCCGGCGGACGTGCCGTCGCTCCTCGAACTCGACGTTGCTGCCTCGGCCACGATCGACGAGTCGGGCATCTCGGTGTCGGACTTCAGTCCGACACCTGCTCTCCGCTTCGAGGCGCTCACGGACGACCACCCGCTGCTCGGCAGCCTCGTGAAGCCGGACGACAAGTTCCGCGCGCACAACGCCGCGGTGTGGGAGCACGGGCTCCTCGTCCACGTCCCGGCTGGGGTGGAGCTCGAGAAGCCGCTCTACCTCCGCGTTGCCAGCTCGGCGCCGGGTGGCTCGCTCTTCTGGCGCGTCCTCGTCGTGGCCGAGCCCGGCTCGCGCTTCACGGTCGTACAGGAGCTGACCTCCGCCGATCCCGAGCTCGAGGCCTATGCGAACGGCGTCGTCGAGGTGATCGTCCGCGACGGCGCCAAGGCGGAGATCGTGAACGTGCAGCGCCTCTCGTCGAAGACGTGGCTCTTCGCGTCGTGCCACGCGCGCATCGAGCGCGACGCAGAGCTCGACTGGGTCGAGGGCGGCTTCGGCTCCGCGAAGGGCAAGACGTGGATCCAGAACGACCTCGCCGACCGCGGCGCCTCGTCACGTGTCACCGGCGCGTACTTCGCCGACGGGTCGCAGCATCTCGACTACGACACGTATCAGCTCCACGCGGCGCCGGACACGACGTCGGACTTCGCGTTCAAGGGCGCGCTTCGCGACAAGGCGGCGACAGTCTGGCGCGGGATGATCCGCGTCGAGGAGGGCGCGCAGAAGACGAACGCGTACCAGGAGAACCGCAACCTCCTTCTCTCCAAGACGGCGACCGCGAACTCGATCCCCGGGCTCGAGATCCTTGCGAACGACGTGCGGTGCACACACGGGGCGACGCTGTCTCAGGTCGACCGCGAGCAGCTCTTCTACCTGATGGCGCGCGGCCTGCCGCGCGCGGAGGCCGAGCGCCTGATCGTGCGAGGCTTCTTCCAGGACGTCCTCGACCGGATCGAGCTCGAGCCGGTGCGCGAGGCGCTCGGCGCGGCGCTCGAGGCGCGCATCCCGCAGGGCTGAGCATCGCCGCTGGGGAACCTCCCGGTTCCCTCCCCTGGTTCGCTGGGCGCGGACAGGAAGCGTCGCTTCCGGCAGCATGTCACCGTGCCGTGCTCCTGCAGCGTCATCCGAGCGGCTCGACATCTTCGACGAGAAGGCCGCACGCAGGGCCTTGCGGCGCTACCTCGCCAACGGGCTGGGCGGCTCGGACGCCGTGCAGATTGCGGCGTGGGCGGAGGAGGGCGGTCTCGACGGGATCAGCGTGGTGGAGGTCGGCGGCGGGATCGGGCAGATCCAGGCGGATCTCCTGCGGCGCGGAGCAGCGGCGGGGCGCGTCGTCGAGGTGGTGCCCGAGTACGAGGCGCCCGCGGCCGAGCTCGCCCGTGCGGCGGCCGTGGCCGAGCGCTCGTCGTTCCAGATCGCCGACTTGCTCACAGAGCCGGACGCCGTCGAGCCGGTCGACATCGTGGTCCTCCGTCGGGTCGTGTGCTGCACGCCGGACGGGCCTGCGCTGCTCGCCGCTGCGGCAGGCAAGGCACGTCGGTCGCTCCTCGCGAGCTACCCGCGCGACCGGCCGATCGTGCGCCTGGTGTTCCGGCTCGAGAACCTCTCGCTGGCGGTGTTGCGCAAGCGGTTTCGCTCATTCGTCCATCGACCCGACGAGCTCGAGCGTGCCGCCGCACGACGCGGCTTCGCGCGAACCCGCGTATCGCGTGGACTGATCTGGGAGACGGCGCAGTTCGACCTTCCGCACGACATCGCCGCCGAGGCCTCCTGACGAATTCCTGACGAACCGCTCAGGATCTCCTGATGCCGCCGGTCTAGGTTCGGTGCATGCGGTTCATCGCCATCATCGGTCTTCTCACGGCGATCGCCATCCTGGTGCTCTGAGAAGACCAGCAGGTCTCTGGCTGGAGCAGCCCGTTCAGATGGGCGTCGACTTCAGCCGGAGCCCTGCCGCTCTAGTCTTTCGGGGTGGACGAGATCGGCCTGTTCCCCCTGGGCCTCGTCCTGCTCCCGACCGAGCAGGTGCCGCTGCACATCTTCGAGCCCCGCTACCGGGAGCTGATCGGCGAGTGCCTCGACAACGAGCAGCCGTTCGGCCTCGTGTTCGCCGACGACGACGGGCTCCGCAAGATCGGAACGCTCACCGACGTCGTCGAGGTCACCGATCGCTTCGACGACGGGCGTCTCAACATCGTCGTCGAAGGGCGTGAGCGGTTCCGCCTCGTCGAGCTCACAGACGGCCGCAGCTTCCACACGGGCACGATCGAGACCCTCGACGACGCCGACGATCCGCCGACGGACGAGGACATCGAACGTGCGCTCGACGTCTTCCGCCGCCTCGTCGAGCTGACCGGCGCCGAGGTCGACGTGCCCACGGAAGTCGCCGGGCAACCGTCGTTCGTGATCGGCTCGCGATTCGAGCTCGACCCCGAGCTCAAGCTCGAGCTCCTCGAGGAGCCACGCGAACGGGTCCGCCTCGTGCGCCTCTGCGAGATCCTCGAGACGCTCGCCGAGTCGGTCGAACGCCAGCGCGAGGTGGCGGAGCTGGCGCAGAAGAACGGTCGAGTGAAACCGAGATAGTCGGCGGTGCCCCGGAGGGGCAAGGCTACGATGGCCATATGGCCTCGACCACCGTCCCGGCGCTCGACGCGCACCGCCTCCGCGCGGACTTCGCCGTCTTCGAGGAGCTGCTCGACGGGCGTCCCGTCGCGTACCTCGACTCCGCGTCGTCGACCCAGAAGCCGCGCCAGGTCCTGGATCGGATGCGGACGTTCTACGAGCACGAGTACGCGAACGTGCACCGCGGCGTGTACCGGCTCTCCGAGCGCGCGACAGAGGGCTTCGAAGGCGCACGCAGGACGGTCGCCGGGCTTCTGAACGCCCCGTCGGAGCGCGAGGTGATCTTCACCCGCAACGCGACGGAGGCGATCAATCTCGTGGCGTACGCCTGGGGACTCGACAACCTCGGGCCCGGCGACGTCGTGGTCATCACCGAGCTCGAGCACCATGCGAACTTCGTCCCGTGGCAGTTCATCGCGCACCGCACCGGCGCGGCGTTCCGCCACATCCCGATCGACGACCTCGGCGAGCTCCAGCTCGACTCCCTCGACGGCCTGGCGCGCGAGGGGAACGTGAAGGTCGTCGCCAACAACCTCGTCTCGAACACGCTGGGCACGATCAACCCGGTCGAGACACTCGCGGCGTGGGCGCACGAGCAGGGCGCGATCATGGTCGTCGACGCCGCGCAGGCGGCGCCGCACCGCGTCGTCGACGTCCAGGCGCTCGGCGCCGACTTCGTAGCGATCTCCTCCCACAAGCTGTGCGGGCCGAGCGGCGTCGGCGCGCTCTGGGGACGGCGTGAGCTGCTCGAGGCGATGAGCCCGTTCAACCTCGGCGGCGAGATGATCCGCTCCGTCGGTCTCGAGAAGACGACCTTCAACGACCTGCCCCACAAGTTCGAGGCCGGAACACCCGCGATCGCCGAGGCAGTCGGCTTCGGCGCCGCGATCGACTACGTGACGGACATCGGCCTGGACGCGATCGAGCAGCACGAGCACGCGCTCGTCGAGCAGACGATGACGGCGCTCGACGAGCTTCCCTGGGTGCGGGTCTTCGGACCTCCGCCCGAGCGCCGTGCAGGAATCGTCTCGTTCGACATCGAGGGGATCCATCCCCACGACGTCGCGCAGATCCTCGACTGGGAGGGCGTCGCCGTGCGCGCCGGCCACCACTGCACCCAGCCGCTGATGACGCGGCTCGGTGTGTCCGCGACGACCCGGGCGAGCTTCTACCTCTACTCGATCCCCGAGGAGGTCGAGCGACTCATCACGGGGCTGCACAAGGTCAAGGCGTCGCTCGGCTGACATGTCGGAGTTCGAGCAGCTCTACCGCGAGGTCATCCTGGACCACTACAAAGCGCCCAGGAACCACGGGCTCCTGGACCCGGCGGACGCCGTCGCGGAGGGCCAGAACCCGCTCTGCGGAGACGAGGTGACCGTCTCGGTGCGCTTCGGCGAGGGAGACGTGATCGAGGACGTCGGCTTCGAGGGGCGCGGCTGCGCCATCAGCCAGGCCGCCACGTCGATGCTGACCGATCTCGTCAAGGGCCGCACCGCGCAGGAGGTCTCGGCGATGCCGAAGGACGAGCTCCTCGAGGAGATCGGCATCCCGCTGACGCCCGTTCGGCTCAAGTGCGCGCTTCTCGGGATGGGCGTGCTGAAGGTCGCTCTCCACCGCGCGAAGGGCACGCCGCTCCCCGAGGAATGGGGCACGTCGTCGGGCGAGATCTCGCTGTCGTAGTGCGGGTTGCCTAGTGGAGCTCGAGGCGCTGCCGCTCGACGAGCTGCCTGACGGCTCGATGCGGCTGATCGGGGCCGACGGCCTGACGATCGGGCTCTACCGTTGCGGTGGGCAGCTCCACGCGATCGAGGACCGCTGCTCGCACGACGACGGCCCGCTCTGCGAGGGCGAGTGGGACGCGTCGTCCTGCGAGGTCCTCTGCCCGCGGCACGGCTCGCGCTTCGACCTCCGGACCGGCGCGGCCCTGACGCTGCCCGCGTACCTGCCCGTCGCCACGTACCCGGTGCGGGTCCGTGACGACGGGATGATCGTGATCGAGATCGAGGGCTGACTGCCCTCGAACGAGCTCAGTCGGCGACGATCTCGATGCCGTGGCGCGCGGCGACCGCCGTGAGCTCCGCGAGTTGCGCGGCGGTCGGCGGGCCCGAGGGCGGCGGCAACACGGCCGCATCGGCCGGCGCCGCCAGCTCGTGGACGAAGTCGTGGAAGCGTCCCGGCGTCGTCAGCACGAGCCAGCGGGCGTCGTCGGCGGACGTCACCTCGTAGCGGTGCAGCACGTCCCGGGGAGCGGCGGCCGAGTCGCCCGGGCCGAGCACCAGCGTCTCGCCGCCGAGCGTGACCGTCATCTCGCCCTCCAGCACCATGAAGACCTCGTCCTCGTCATGGCGGTGGAGCGGGGTTGCATTGCCCGGGCGGCCCGTCGACTCGAGGAGCGAGTACGGCGCGTCGTCGCTCGGAGCGTGGCGGACGAGGACGAGCGTGTCGAGAAACCAGAGCGGGTCTGTGAGGGTTGCCGTTGTCATGTGTCTCCTTCGACTAGACTCCGAATCGGAGTTTAGCCTAACCTCCGAATCAGAGTTTTGTCAACCCTACAACTCACGACGTTCTCGTACCTCGTCCTCGCCCTCGTCGGACGTGGCGGCGCCACCGCGCACGAGCTCGTGCAGATGCAGCGCCAGGGCGAGGCCTACTTCGCGTACGCGGGAAGTCAGTGGTACGCGGAGCCAAAACGCCTCGCCGCGCTCGGGCTCCTTCGAGCCGCGACCGAGCCCGGTGTGACGCGACCGCGCACGCGCTACCACCTCACCCGGGCCGGGCGCGAGGCGCTCGTCGCCTGGCTCCCGGAGCCTCCCCGGCCTCCCCATGTCGGGAGCGAGGCGGTGATCAAGGTGCTCGCCGCCGATCTCGGCAGCGATGCCGACGTGCTCGCGTCCGTGCGAGCGCTCCGACCCGAGCTCGAGCGGATGCTCGGGAGCACTGAGGAGGGACTTCGTCATGTGACGGCGGTTCCTCATCGCGAGCGCTATCTGGCCCTCAACCACCGACTGGCGAAGCGGGTCCTCGAGGCGCATCTGCGCTGGGTTGACGAGGTCGAGGCGGAGCTGGGGTAGGGTCGGGAGGTGCTCGACGATCGTGTTCGCGCCGTCCTCGCCCGCCTCGAGGAGGAGGACGAGCGCGAGCAAACGGCGGGCGTTCCGCCGTCCGAGCGCGCGCTCCCGGTTGGCCCCGAGTCCGGGCGGCTGCTTTTCGCGCTCGTCGCGCCGAACGCGGGTTGCGAGGTGCTCGAGATCGGGGGCTCGCGCGGGTACTCGACGATCTGGCTCGCGGCTGCGGCGCGCATCCTCGGAGGCCGGGTGGTGTCGCTCGAGCAGGAGCCGGCCAAGATCGACGCGTGGCGCCGGAACATCGCGGCTGCCGGTCTCGAGGAGTGGGCCGATCTTGTCGAGGGGAACGCGCTCGAGATGCTCGGCGCGATCGAGGAAGGGTTCGACGTCGTCTTCATCGACGCGTGGAAGGACGACTACGAGCGGTACTTCGAGCTCGCGCGGGCGAAGCTCGAGCCCGGCGGCGTGGTGGTTGCGGACAACGTCACGTCGAACGCGATCGTCCAGGCATACGCCGACCGGCGTCAGGCCGATCCGACCCTCGTCTCCGTCACCGTCCCGGTCGGGAACGGCCTCGAGGTGACGACCGTCCTGCGCTGATCCCTGGGGGGAGATCCCCTGGTTCGGTTGACCGCACTTGCCGACGTCCGATGCTCTTGCGTAGACTCGGTGTACCGCGGAAAGGAGGTGGTCGGGTGTCAGATTCGTGCAGTACCGGCAGTGGAGGTGCCAGCGGGTAGAGGCGTGTCCCCGGGACCTACGGGGAATCGCCATAGCCACGCGTAGGGGACTCGCGCTTCGCGCCGCCGACCACCTCAGGTCAGGCCGGAAGCGCCTCTACCAATCCAACGCTGTCACCGCAACGTGCGGGGCCGCCGAAAGGCGGCCCCGCGTGCGTCTCGGGAGGAAGCGTCTAGCCCGCGACTGCGCGACGTAGCTGCTCGTCGAGCGGGACGCGCTCGCCGAGGCCGAGAGCGCGCATCGACGCGCCGCCGTCCGTGACGACGTTGTCCGGTCCTTCGAGCATCCGCAGCTGGTCTCGCGTGACGAGCGCCGGCGGGATCCGCTCGAACAGCGCCGCAGGACCGCGGGCGAGCCAGAAGGGGATGTGGAGCGCCGGCCGGCGCGTGCCCAGCGCTGCCTTCATCCGCGCCCAGAGCTCGCTCCACGTGACGGCATCCGCCCCGCCGAGCTCGATCGGCCGCTCGGGCTCCTGGGCGTCCAGCGCCAGGCGCACCGCGCGGACGACGTCGTCGACCCAGATGGGCTGGACGCGCTGCGTGCCCGGGCCGATCACAGGCGTCACGGGTGCGAGCCGCGCGATGCGCAGGAAGCGAGGCAGCGCTCCGCCGTCGGCACCGAACACGAAGCTGGGCCGAAGGATGACGTGCTCGGCGCCGCACGCGGCGACTGCCTGCTCGGCGGCCCACTTGGCGCGGAAGTAGGGGACGGTCGCGCCCGGACCGGTCCCGAGCGCGCTCATCAGCACGATCCGCCGCACCCCACTCTCCCGCGCGGCCTCGACGAGGTTTCCCGCACCCGTGGCCATCACGCGCTCGAACGTCGCCGGCGAGCCCTCCACGATCGCGACGAGGTGGACGATCGTGCGCACGCCTCGCGCCGCCGCGCGCAGCGAGGCGGGATCGGTCACGTCTCCGCGCACGAGCTCGCAGCCGATGCCCTCGAGGGCCGCTGCACCCTGCGCGTTTCGCACCATCGCCCTCACGTGGGCGCCGTTCGCCGCGAGGTCGCGCGTCACGTGACGCCCGACGAAGCCGTTCGCTCCGGTGACGAGGATCATCGCCCGTCCGTGAAGTTCTGCCAGTACTTGCTCGGAGTGGGGCCGCGCTGACCCTGGTACTTCGAGCCGAGCCCGCCCGACCCGTACGGCGTCTCGGCGGGCTCCGACATCTGCACGAACGAGAGCTGCCCGATCTTCATCCCCGGGTAGATCGTGATCGGCAGGTTCGCGACGTTCGACAGCTCGAGCGTCACGTGCCCGTCGAATCCCGGGTCGATGAAACCTGCCGTCGAGTGGATGAGCAGGCCGAGCCTGCCAAGCGACGATTTTCCCTCTAATCGGGCTACCAGGTCGTCGGGGAGCGTCACGCGCTCGAGGGTCGAGCCGAGGACGAACTCGCCCGGGTGGAGGATGAACGGATCGTCCCCCTTCACCTCGACGAGCTCGGTGAGCCCCTCCTGCTCGGCCTTCACGTCGATGTACGGGTAGAGAGAGTTCCGGAACACCCGGAACAGCGCATCCACGCGGACGTCGAGGCTCGACGGCTGCATCAACGCGGGGTCGTACGGGTCGATGCCGATCTGGCCCGAGTCGATCAGGCGCCGGATGACGCGGTCGGAGAGCACCATCGACGCGGATCGTAGACGGGTCGCGTAGCGGCCTGTCCGCGCAGCGGACCTGGCGCGCACCGGTTCGGGGGCAACCAACTACACTGCTGGACCCGGTGTCCATGCTGTATCCATCGATGGACCCGAACGAGCGCTTTCGCGCTCGCCGGGACACCGTTCGTCGCCGCAAGCGCCGCCGCCGTGCCGCGGTCGCCGCGATCCTGCTGCTCGTCGTGCTCGCCGTCGCGGGCGGTATGACGCTCGCGGGCAAGTCCGATCAGAGCGGCTCGCGGAAGGGTGGCCAGGCAGGCGGCGCAGACGCGGCGTCGCTCCAGGTCGCCATCCGGCCACGGCCGCTCCCGGTCGAGGTGCGCGGCGTCCACGTGACCGGCGCGCTCGCGTCACTACCCGGAAAGGTCGAGGAGTACGTCAGGCTCACGAAGCACGGCCTCAACACGATCGAGCTCGACATCAAGGACGAGGGCGGCGAGATCGCCTTCAGGCCGGCCGGTGTTCCTCTCGCCCGAAAGACGGGCGCGCTCCGCGACTACTACAAGCCGCGCGAGGTTGCGAAGCTCGCGCACCGGAACGGCGTCTACCTGATCGGCCGCGTCGTCGTCTTCCAGGACCCGCACCTCGCCAGCGCACGGCCTGACCTCGCAATCCGTCGCGCCGACGGCTCGATCTGGAAGACGCACGACGGGCTTGCCTGGGTGAACCCGTACGACCGGCGCGTCTGGGACTACGCGGTGTCGGTTGCGGCGGCTGCCGCTCGCGCGGGGTTCGACGAGATCATGCTCGACTACGTGCGCTTCCCGACCGACGGAGACGTCGCCTCGGCCGTGTACCCCGGCAAGACGAGCGAGCGAAAGGGACAGGTGATCTCCGCGTTCGTCGCCTACGCCAAGCAGCGGCTGGCGCCGCTCGGCGTGCGCGTCTCCACGGCGCTGTTCGGGCTCTCCGCGACGCGCGACATGGGCCTCGGCCAGGTGCCGCGCTGGATCTCCCAGCACGTCGACCACGTCAACCCGATGGCGTACCCGGCCCTCTACGGCGGCGGTGAGCTCGGGATCGTGACGCCGAGCGCCGAGCCGGGCGAGACCGTGTTCCGCACGCTCGTGGACTTCAAGCGCCAGCTGAAGGGCAGCCACGCCCAGCTGATCCCGTGGATCCAGGACTGGAACTACGACCGCGAGCAGGTGATGCAGCAGGTGCGCGCAGCCCGGCTGCAGGGCGCCAAGGGCTACCTGCTCTGGAACGCCTCCGGGCTCTACACGAAGAGCGCGCTCGCGCCACCTTCCTGAGCGTTACGGCGCCAGCCGCACCCTCGACCAGCCGTCCTCCGTTCGCTCGTAGCGCGCGCGGTCGTGAAGCCGGTTCGGCCGGTTCTGCCAGAGCTCGACCGCCTGCGGCACGAGCCTGAAACCGCCCCAGAAGGACGGAAGTGGCACGTCGTCGGGAAAGCGCTCCATCGTCTCGGCGTATCGCCGATCGAGCTCGTCGCGGTCGGCGAGGGGCCGGGACTGCGGCGACGCCCACGCCCCGAGGCGGCTCTCGCGGCTGCGTGACTCGAAGTACGCGCGCGACTCGACCTCCGAAAGCCGCTCCACGCGGCCCTCGGCGCGCACCTGCCTGCGGAGCGGCGGCCCCCAGTTGAGCACCACGGCGGCCTGAGGATTGGCCGCGAGCTCGTCGGCCTTGCGACTTTCGTAGTTCGTGAAGAAGTCAAGCCCCCGCTCGTCGAGGCCGCGGAGCAGCACCATCCGAACGGAGGGGCGGCCCGACAATGGTCGCCGTCGCCAGCGCCATCGTCTCTGGCTCGTGCAGGCCCGCTGCGCGCGCCTCGCCTAGCCATCGCTCGACCTCGACCAACGGATCCTCGTCGAGCGCCTCGATCCAAGTGTCCACGGCGCGAATCTACTTCCGGAGGCTCATCTAGGCTGAGTCGATGGCGGCCACGAGGACGATCGAGATCAGAACCGAGATTCCGGGGCCGCGCTCCCGGGCGCTTCTGGAGCGCGAGCGCAACGCCATCGCGCACCCCCTGATCGTCCACCTGCCGATCTTCGCCGAGCGCGCCGAGAACGCGACGATCACCGACGTCGACGGCAACGTGTTCGTCGACTTCGCGGGCGGCGTGGGTGTCGTGAACGCAGGGCATGCTCATCCGCGGATCGTCGAAGCCGTCGCCGAGCAGGCGGCGCGCTTCCTCCACACCGACTTCACGGTCGTGCCGTACGAGCCGGCCGTCGCGCTCGCAGAGCGGCTCTGCGCGCTGGCGCCGATCTCGGGCCCGACGAGAGCGGCGTTCTTCAACGCAGGCACGGAAGCAGTGGAGAACGCCGTCAAGCTCGCCCGCCTCCACACCGGTCGGCAAGGCGTGATCGCGTTCGAGGGGGCTTTCCACGGGCGGACGCTGCTCTCGATGACGATGACGTCCAAGTTCCATCCCTACAAGACGGGGATGGGCCCGTACGCGCCCGAGGTGTACCGCGCTCCCTATCCGAATGCCTATCGCGGCCCGGACACCGACGAAGCGCTCGCGCGGCTGGCCCGCATGTTCGAGTCGCACGTCTCGGCGGAGCACATCGCCGCGATTGTGATCGAGCCGCAGCTCGGCGAGGGCGGCTTCGTGCCCGCGACGCGCGAGTACATGCAGGGCCTTCGCGCGCTCTGCGACGACCACGGCATCGTGCTCGTCGCCGACGAGGTGCAGACCGGCTTCGGGCGCACCGGGCGGATGTTCGCGATGGAGCACTTCGGCGTCGAGGCTGACCTCATGACGGTCGCGAAGTCGATCGCCGCGGGCCTGCCGCTCTCCGGCGTGATCGGTCGCGCCGAGATCATGGACGGCGCGCATGCGGGCGCCATCGGCGGGACGTACATCGGGAATCCCGTTGCCCAGGCGGCTGCGCTCGCAGTCCTCGACGTCTTCGAGGAGGAGAGCGTTCTCGAGCGCGCGGGAATCGTCGGCAGTCGGATCCGGGAGCGGATGCTCGCCTGGCAATCGCAATGGTCCGCGATCGGCGACGTCCGCGGTCTCGGAGTGATGCTCGCGATCGAGCTCGTCAACGATCCCGTCTCCAAGGATCCGGCGCCTGAGCTCGCCAGGGCGGTGATCGACGCGGCGCTCGAGCGCGGCCTGATCCTCCTCAAGGCGGGGCTGCATGGGAACTGCATCCGCGTTCTCTGCCCGTTGACCATCGAGGAGCCCGTCCTCGACGAGGCGCTCGAGGTCTGGGAGGACGCGCTCGGCGCCGTGCTCGGCTGAGCTCTCGGTTCTCGCTCCGGTGTCTGGCCTTCAGCCAGATCACCTGCTCTTCCCGTGAGCCCGATCTAGTACTCGAGGCCCTTGCGCCGCTCGTGGCGCTCCAGGGCGAGTGAGACGAGTCGGTCGAGCAGCTCCTCGTACTCGATGCCCGAGGCGGCGAACAGCCGCGAGTAGAAGCTCGTCGCGGTGAACCCGGGGATCGTGTTGAGCTCGTTCATCACGATCTCGCCGTCGCTCTCGCGAACGAAGAAGTCGGCACGGGCCATGCCCTCGCAGGACGTCGCGACGAACGCTGCCAGCGCAAGCTCGCGGGCACGCTCGATCTGGGTCTCGTCGAGGCCGGGCGGTGGGACGAGAAGCTCCGAGCCTCCCTCGTCGTACTTCGACGAGTAGTCGTACCAGTCCGCGTTGTTCGCGACGACCTTTCCAGGGAGCGAAGCGACCGGGCTCGGGAGGTTCCCGAGCACGCCGACCTCGATCTCCATTCCCTGCACGAACTCCTCGACCATCACCTTCTCGTCGTGGCGGCGGGCGAGCGCGACGGCCTCCTCGAGCCCGGCCGCCTCGCGGACCTTCGAGATCCCCACGGAGGACCCCATGTTCGCCGGCTTCACGAACACCGGGTAGCCGAACGGGTTGGTCACCGGATCCCCGAGCCGAAGCGCGATGTGGCGCGCAACCGGAACGCCGGCGCCGCGCATCAACGTCTTGAAGACGTCCTTGTCCATGCAGACGGACGAGGCGAGGACGCCCGGGCCGACGTACGCAACGCCGGCGAGCTCGCAGAGCCCCTGCACCGTGCCGTCCTCGCCGAACGGGCCGTGCAGGATCGGGAGCACGACGTCGACGGCGCCCAGGGTCGCAGGCGCTGAATCGGCAGGGACGGGGAGCGTCTCCGCGGTCGTCGTCGACGTCAGCTCGGAGCGCCGGTCTCCCGCCGGGAGCGCCCAGCGCCCGTCCCGTCCGATCTCGACCATGCGCACCTCGTAGCGCGCGGGGTCGAGCGCAGCCACCACCGAGGCCGCCGAGGCGAGAGAGATCTCGTGCTCGCTCGAGCGCCCGCCGGCGAGCACGGCGAGCCGCACGCGCCGGCTCACGGGATGGGCGTCGTGTCGGTCGTCGTGTCGGTCGTTGTGTCGGTTGTGTCGGTGGTCGTGTCCGTCGGCGGTGGCGGCGGCGGCGTCACCTCGGGCGGCGGGACGAACTCACCGATGACGATCGTGACGATCGACCGGGGATCCGCCTGCGAGCCACCGGGCGGGTCCTGGGACATGACGAGGCCGTCGAGCGCCTCGTCGTCGGTCTCCTGCCTCGTGGTTTGCACACGGAAGCCGGCGGCACGTAGGGTCGCGCGGGCGTCCGGTCCCTCCTGCAGCGAGACGTCGGGCACCGTCTCCGTCTGCGGCCCCCGCGAGACCGAGAGCGTGACGGGCGAGCCGCGGGTGGCCGTGGAGTTGCCCGGCGGTGTCTGCTCGACGACCTGGCCGGCCGGGCTGTTGCTGTCGACCTCGACGCGGCCGACCGTGAACCCGGCGGTCTGCAGCTGAGCGGACGCAACGTCGTAGCTCGAGCCCACGACGTTGGGCACCGCGACGGGCCTGGGGCCCTGCGACACGTTGATACGCACCGACGCGCCTTCCACGACCACCGTTCCCGGCCGCGGGTTCTGGGCCGTCACGAGGCCCGGTGTCCTGTCGGACGGGACCTCGTGGACGTCGGCGTCGAGGCCGGCGTTCGTGAGCTCGGCGACGGCGGCATCGCGCGACTCGCCGACGAGCGACGGCACGGAGATCTTCCGCTTCCCGCTCGACACGAGGATCGTGACCAGGCTCCCCCTCGGTTGGCTCGATCCGGCCGACGGCTCCTGCTCGTACACGTAGCCGCGCTCGACGTCGCCGTTTGGCAGTCGCCTCACCCGCGGCTCGAATCCGTCGCTGTTGATTGCGGCGACAGCCAGCTCCTCGAGGATCCCCTCGTAGTTCTCGACGGCGACAGGTTCGTTTGCGTCGAGCTCGTTCTGGACGTTGTCGTAGAAGAGCCACGCTCCGACGCCGAGCGCGATCGCGACGCCGAGCGCGAGAAGCCACGGCCACCAGGCTCGCCCGCGTCGAACCTCGCCCTCGTACGATCGATACCGCTCGTCGCCGCCGTAGCGACCGGCCGGCGCGAGGGCCGTCGCCGCAGTCGACTCGCCGCGGAGCACCATCGTCGCGGCCTCCTCGGTCTCGGGAGCGACCGCCTCGCCGCGGCCCACGAGCTCGAGGTCGCGGTCCATCTCCTTCGCAGTGCGGTACCGGTCCGCCGGCTCCTTCGCCAGCGAGCGGAGCACGACGAGGTCGAGGTCCCTCGGGATCTCACCGCGAATCGTGGAGGGCGCCTCCGGGACCTGCGAGAGGTGCTTCATCGCGATCTCGACCGGCGTCTCGCCGGTGAACGGCACCTTTCCGGTGAGCAGCTCGTAGAGCAGGATCCCGGTCGAGTAGAGGTCGGACGACTCGTCGACGGGCGCGCCGCGGGCCTGCTCGGGGGAGAGGTACTGGGCGGTGCCGATGATCGAGCCCGCCTCGGTCATCTGGCTCGACCCGGCTCGCGCGATCCCGAAGTCCGCCACCTTGACGCGTCCCTCGTGGTCGACGAGGACGTTGTGCGGCTTGATGTCCCGGTGGACGATCCCGTTGCGATGGGCGTAGCGGAGCGCGGCCAGCACCTGGCGCACGTACGACACCGCGACCGGGACCGGGCACGGGCCGCGCGTGACGATCAGCTCCTTGAGCGTGCGCCCCTCGACGTACTCCATGACGATGAAGTACGACCCCTCCACCTCTCCGCGGTCGAAGATCGAGACGACGTTCGGGTGCGAGAGGCCTGCGGCATGCGTCGCCTCGCGACGGAACCGCTCGACGAACTGCGCGTCGTTCGCGTACCGCTCGTGGAGCATCTTGATCGCGACCTTGCGACCGAGCTCCTGATCCTCGGCGAGCCAGACGTCGGCCATGCCGCCGCTCCCGAGCTTGCGCTCGAGCCGGTACCGGCCGGCAAAGATGGTGCCGCGTCTCTCGTCGATGGTCGCCATGGCTGTGAAGGGTAGATCCAGCTCCCTACGGATTCCCTCCCGGGACCAGCAGTGCCTCCATCACCGCACGCGCGATCGGGGCGGCGGTCGCGCCGCCCGTCGAGCTCTGGCCCTCCAGGGCGACCGCGATTGCAACCTCGGGCCGCTGGCCCGGCCGGCCCGCGAAGGCGATGAACCACGTCGTGTTTCGGCCCGGGACGCCGGTCTCCGCTGTCCCGGTCTTGCCGCCGATGCGGAACCCGGGGATCTGGGCCGCCGTCCCGGTGCCTGCCTGGACGGCGCGCACCATCATGTCCTGGATGTCGCGCGCGTTGACGGGACCCACGGCTCGGTCGAGGCGCTCGCGGCGCGTGCGGGAGAGGGTCTTGCCCTGGGGCGACAGGATCTTGTCGACCACCCACGGTCGCATCACGACCCCCGCGTTGCCGATCCCCGCGGCGACCATCGCCATCTGGAGCGGCGTCACGAGCATCCGCTCCTGGCCGAACGCCATCCGTCCGGCGTCGACGTCCGGGTTCCGATCCGGGTACCAGAGATCGCCGCGCCGGTCGTAGAGCCCGCTCGGATAGCGCTCGCCTTCGGGGGTCTCGAGCGGCGGCCGCTCGTAGAAGCCGAACTTCTTCGCCTGGTCGAGGATCCGCTTCGCGCCGAGCGCCTTCCCGATGTTGCAGAAGACCGAGTTGACGGAGTACTGGAGCGCGGTCGCCAGCGTCAGGTTCCCGAACGGGCTCGACGTGTCGAAGTTGTTGACCCGCTTGCCGTACGCGATGCAGTACCCCGGATCGACGAATGTCGAATCCGGCGTGTAGCGGTTCGTCTCCAGCGCGGCCGCGAGCGTCACGACCTTGAACGTCGAGCCCGGCGCATAGAGGCCCTGCGAGGCGCGGTTCACGAGCGGCGCGGCGGGACGGCACTCGGCCGTGATCGAGCCGATCCTGCCGAAGCGGCGCTCGACGAGGTTCGGGTTGTAGCTCGGGGAGGACGCCATGACGAGCAGCTTCCCGCTGCGCGGATCGAGCGCGGCAACGGCGCCGCAGGTGCGCCCCAGCTGCTCCAGCGCGACGCGCTGGGCTCCGAGGTCGAGCGTGGTGATGACCGTGTCGCCGACGATGGGCGCCCCGCTCAGCTCGTCGAGCTGCTGCTCGACGAGGTCCGAGAGCGCGCGATCCGTTCCTGTGAGGGTGCCGTTGAGCGACTTCTCGAGCCCGGCCCGGCTCCGCGAGATGGTCGAGTAGCCGACGACGTGCGCGGCGAGCTTCCCCTGTGGGTAGGTGCGGAAGTAGAACGTCTTGCCGCGCCGCCGCTCGACGCGGTTCTTCGCCAGTGTCCGCGTGGGAGCGCGGATCAGGCCGCGCCGCACCTCGAACTCCGCGACCCGCTGGATCTCGTTGTCCTGTCGCGCCGCAAGCCCGGGGCGCGCCCAGGTCTGCCAGTACGTCGTCCCGACGACGAGCACGACGATCAGCCCCATCGCGGTCCACGCCACGCGTGTCAGCTGGCGATTCATGCGCGTGCGTGCCTCACGGCGCGGTGGGACACGAGCATGAGCAGCGCGAGCATCACGAAGTTCGCGACGACGCTCGTCCCTCCGTAGGAGACGAACGGCAGCGTGATGCCGGTCAGCGGGACGATGCGCAGGACGCCGCCGACGATGATGAACGTCTGCAGCGCGAACCCGAAGCTGAGGCCCGCGGCGAGCAGCTTCGAGAAGCCGTCCTGTGCGATCAGCGCGACGCGCATGCCGCGGGCGACGAGCGCGAGGTAGCAGAGGAGCACGGCGGCGGCGCCGATCAGCCCGAGCTCCTGCGCGATCGCCGAGTAGACGAAGTCGGTCTCGAGGTACGGGATCAGCGGCGTCCCGTCGACGGTCTGGAACGTGCCGTTGCCGATCCCGGTGCCGCCGTACCCGCCGTTCGCGATCGAGTACAGGCTCTTCACGAGCTGGTAGGAGTCGCAGTTCTGGCGGTACTCCATCGCGCCGTTGATGGCGCAGTACACCTTCTCGTCCGTCCACGGCTCGAGCCACACCGTCACGCGCTGCTGGACGCGGTCGAGCGCGTCGTACAGCAGCGCAGCGCCCCCGGCGAACAGGACGAGGCCGACGGCGACGAACGAGGCGCGGCCGGTCGCGACGTACAGCATCGCGAGGAAGATCCCGAAGTTGAGGAGCGCCGAGCCGAGGTCGCTCGTCTGGACGAGGACGAGCATCGCGGCGCCCCAGATCGCGAGGAGTGGCCCGATGTCCTTGAGGCTCAACCGGGCCAGCGCCTCGCGCTTGTCGCGGAGATACCCGGCGAGGAAGACGACGAGGAAGATCTTCGCGACCTCACCCGGCTGGAACTGCAGCGGGCCGATGTCGACCCAGAGCTTGACGCCGTTGATCCGCTGCCCGAGCCCGGGGACCGACGGCAGCATCAGCAGCACGATCGCCGAGACGCCGAACAGGTACTTGTAGCGCTCGAGGATCCGGTAGTCGAAGCGGAGCCAGAAGAGAACGAGGGCGAAGGCGGCGACGCCTACAGCGACCCACACGAGCTGCTTGCGCCCGAACTCCGGGTCGAGGCGGTACACGAACGTCAGGCCGATCGCGCAGAGCAGCGCGGTGATCGGCAGGAGCGTCGGGTCGGCATCCGGCACCGTCAGCCGCGCGACGACATGCGCGACGAGGAAGACGCCGGCCAGGACCGCCGCCCACGGAAGCCAGCCGTAGTCGATCTCGGTCGCCTGCGCGAACCACGCGCTCGCGAACGCGGCCGAGGCCACGATCCCGGCGAGAGACATGATCAGGAGCTCGCGGTTCCGGGCGCTCATCGGATCAGGCTCCACCAGAGGACGAACGCGGCGCTCGCGATCAGCGCGAGCAGGAAGAGGAGCGCCGGCCACCGGCTTCCCATCCCGGCTCCGTGGCGTTTGACGTCGTCGTCGGCGAGCGCGCTCTCGGCGGTGACGTCGTCGATCGCGATGTCGCCTCGCATCGGGGCGCGCTCGGGGCGGTCCGCCGGGTCACCCTCGACGAGCTCGAACAGGACGACCGTCACGTTGTCCTCTCCGCCCGCTTCGTTCGCCGCGGCGACGAGCGCCCCGGCCGCGTCGTGCGGGTCACCCTTCGTCGTCTCGAGCATCCGGACGATCTCCTCGTCGCGCACCATCGCGCTCAGGCCGTCCGAGCAGATCAGGACGAGATCGCCGGTTCGGAGGTCGATCGTGCTGGTGTCGACGTCGACGTCGGCCTCGGTGCCGAGCGCCCTGGTGATCACGGAGCGGTGGGGATGGACGGCAGCCTCGTCCTCCGTCAGACGGCCGCTCCGCACGAGCTCGCCGACGAGCGAGTGATCGGTCGTCAGCTGCTCGAGGCCCCCTTCCCGGTAGCGGTAGGCGCGCGAGTCGCCGACGTGCGCGAGAGTTGCGGTCTCCGCATGCTCGTCGACGAGGGCCACGGTGGCCGTTGTGCCCATGCCCGCTGCGGTCGGGTCACGGACGGAGTGCTCGAAGATCCGGGCGTTCGCGGCGCGCACGACCCTTGCGATCTCCTCCTCGCCCCGGACCGCGGATGCGCTCTCCTCGATCGCGGCCGCCGCAAGGCGCGAGGCGAGCTCGCCCGCCTGTGCGCCTCCCATCCCGTCCGCGACGGCGAACAGGGGCGGCTCGCAGACGAACGCGTCCTCGTTCTGGCGCCTCCTGCGCCCCGTGTCCGTGAGCCCTGCCGCGCGTCCGATCAGCATGCCCTCACGACTCCACCTGCAGGTCGGTGTGGCCGATCCGGAGGACGTCGCCGGGGGCGAGCCGGCGGGCGCTGGTCACGCGCGCACCGTTCACGAACGTCCCGTTCGTCGAGCCGGCGTCCTCGACCCACAGGCCGTCGGGGCGGGTGTCCAGCGTCGCGTGGCGACCCGAGACCGTCGTGTCGCCGTCGAGCCTGATCGCGTTCTCGGCGCCGCGCCCGACGCCCGCCGTGCTTGTCAGCTCGATGGCGGTGCCCGGCTGCAGCGTCGGGCTCGCAAGGACGACGACGCGTCGACTCGGCGGCGCGAGCGAGGCCCGAAGCTGTGCCGCCTCGGCGGCGGGGATGATGATGCTCTCCTGCGGGGTGCCCTCGGCAAGGCCCCTCGTGGCCGACCGAACGACGAGCCAGACGAAGATGTAGAGCAGGACGAGGAAGCCCACCTTGAGAGCAAGGAGCGTCTCGTCGACAGTCACGGCGAGTCTCACGTGGACGGGCGTCCGAAGACGAGCTCGGTGCCGCCGATCGCAATCCTGTCGCCGTCCCGAAGCGGCGTGCGTCTCATGATCCGGCGGCCGTTGACCTCGGTCCCGTTCGTCGAGCCGAGGTCGACGACGCTCCACTCCGAGTCTTCGCCCCGGCTGAGCTCAGCGTGTCTGCGCGAGACGTTGTTGTCGTCCACGCGGACGTCGCATTCGCGGGAGCGGCCGACGACCACGCGGTCGCCGGACACCGGGACGACCCGTCCGTCGACCGTGAGCGTCAGCTGCGGCGCCGCGCGGGGGCGTGGGCGCCGCTTCGGGCTCGGGGGGCGGAGGCGCAGCCGGGTAGATCATCGTCGGAGCGGGCGCGTCGACCACGGCCGCGGCGGGCGTCGCGATCGGCGCGGGTTCGGGCAGCCGCGACGGAGCAGCGGGCTGCTCGTCGGCCTGGACCACGCGCGTCGCGATGCCGAACTCGCCGATCGCGAGATCGCCGTCGGTCTCGAGCACCACCCGCGGCGGCGTGAGCAGCGCGTACGCCTCGCGCCGCGCATGCTCGGAGAGGTACTCCTGCAGCTCCCCCACGAGCGACCCCTCGTAGGCGGCGAACTGCGCTCGGTCGGCAGGGGACAGGTAGAGGGTGTACTCGTTCGGGACGTAGACGCGTGAGACAGAGACCGAGCGGTTCTCGTCCATCTCCTTGGCGAGCTTCCGCGCGAGCTCCACGGGCTGGACATGCGTGCGGAAGGCACGCCCGAAGACCCCTTCGAAGAGGCCCTCGATTCTGCTCTCGATAGCGCGAAGGACGCTCATACCGCGGGGAGCCTCCCCTCGATCGAGTCTAGCTGGCACCCGGGCGAGCGAGCCTTGCGAGCATCGGTCTCGCAGCCAGCACGCCGCAGAGGAGCCAGGTTCCGAACACCATGCCGACCCATGGGATCGACGGCCCCCACAGCAGGACGAGCGCGAGCTGCAAGGCGCCGAGACCGGCGATGCCCCACGGCCCTCGGGCCACGGCCCGCGGCAGGAGCACGGCGACGAGGGCGAGGGCGAGGGCGGTGGTCGCGACCGCCGGGTTGTCGCGGAGCAAGCCCTGCAGGGCATGCAGCACGTCGGTCGGCCGCTCGGTCTCGGAGATGCCCAGGTCGAGGACGGTTGTTCCGGTCAGCGGGAGGGGCCGCCCCGAGAGCCCGGCGACAGCGGCTGCCGCGAGCACGCCCACGCCTGCCTGCAGCGCGCGCCGCCACGCGCCACGCGCGGGTTGCACCGCGAGCGGGACCAGAGCCAGGAGACCGACGATGGACAGAGCAGGCCCCACGACGAACAGGAGCCCCGAGCGCGCGTCTCGCCACATCGCCGCGAGCCAGGCGAGCGCCAGCGCGGCGTAGACCACCGCCGCGGCCTGTGCGACGTTCCCGAGCGGGAAGACCGGGGTCGCGAGCGCCAGGGCGAGCCCGATCCGCGGGGAGCGAAGCGAGGCGAGACCGGCCGCGAGCGCAAGCAGCGCGAGCACGGGCGTCGGCCAGAACGGCAGCAGCGATCCCCCGACGACCGTCGCAACCACGGCGAGGCCCGCCGGCGCGAGACGGTGCGCGAGCGGGACAGGCGGCGCCTCGGGGCGCACCCGCGACGCCTCCCGCTTGCGTCGAGCAGGAGGGCGCGTTCGCGTGCGCGGCGGTCGTGGGGCGACGAAGGCCTCGCGCAGCTCTGTCGCCAGCTGCGAGGCGGTCGGCCGTCGGGCGGGGTCGATCGTGAGGGCGCTGTCGATAGCGGCGAGGAGCCTGCGTGGGAGGTCGCCCCGGCGTGCGGCGAGCGGCGGCGGGCCGGCGGCAATCGCAGCTGCGACCTCTGGCATCGGCACGCCCCAGAAGGGGTGGTTGCCCGTGAGCCCTTCCCAGAGCATCACCCCGACCGCCCAGACGTCGCTCCGTGCAGTCGCCTCCTTGCCGCCGAGCCGCTCGGGCGCGATGTAGGCGAGAGTGCCTGGGACGTCGCCGACGGCTGTCAGCGTGTCCGCGTCGTCGAACTGCGCGAGCCCGAAGTCGAGGACGCGGACAGCCACCTCGTCGCCTTCCTCGAGCAGGACGTTGGACGGCTTGACGTCGCGGTGGACGATCCCGCGGCGGTGTGCGTGGGCGAGCCCGTCGAGGACCTGGGCAGCCGCCTCCACGCACGCGGCGTCGTCGAGCTCGCTGCGTCGGAGCGCCTCCCGCAGTGTTCGTCCGCGGACGTACTCGTACGCGATGTAGACGTGTCCCTCGTCGCCCGCGAAGTCGTAGGCGCGCACACATCGCTCGTGGCGAAGTCGCGACGCCGCCTCCATCTCCCGCATCGCGCGCGCGGCGCGCTTGCCCTCGCGCGGGACGATCTTCAGCGCGATGTCGAGCCCGGTGCGCTCGTCGCGCGCGAGCCACACCGAGCCCGAGCCGCCACGACCGAGCGGCCGGAGCGGGCGGTAGCGGTCGAGAACGAGCGCGCGGTCGGGTAGGGCGTAGGCAGTGGACGACACCGGTCCACGCCCCTTCGCCACGGAAGGGGAACGTCCTTTGCCTCCGAATCAGCCGTTAGACTCGTGCGGGTCAGGCGTTCGGCGGGCACCCGGCCTTCGTCGACCGCCGAACCCCCGAGAGGGGACGCCCGTGACCGTGCACGACGACGACATCCTGGACTTCGACTTCGTCGACGACGAGACGCGGGAGCTCCCGCCTCCGTCGCAACCAGGCGGTACCCGGCCGCCCGAAGGGCCCACCGGTGGCCGGCCGCCTGCGCCGCCGCCGCGCGGCTCGAACGCGCTGACCCCGCTCCTCCGGCTCGCAGCGCTCGTCGCGCTCGCGATCCTTGTGGTGGTCCTGCTCGCCGTCTGGGTGCAGGGGTGCGCCGCCGAGGACGAGCAGGTCACGTACGGCGACTACATGGGCGAGATCGACGCCGTCGGCAAGGACTCGGCGAAGATCGGCGCCGACCTCGCCACGCTGCTGACCACGCCCGGGCTGGCCCAGACCGAGCTCGAGACGCAGCTCGGCGGCCTGATCCAGCAGCAGGAGCTCGACTCTCAGCGCGCACGCGACATCGACGCGCCGGGCCCTCTCACACCGGCGCACGAGAACGCCATCCGCGCGCTCGACCTCCGGGTCTCGGGCCTCCAGGGGATGCTCGACACGTTCCGCGCCACGAAGGACACCCAGGACGCCACCGCAGCAGGGAGACGTCTCGCGACGCAGGGCCAGCGGCTCGAGGCGAGCGACGTCGTCTGGCGTGACCTCTTCCAGGGTGTCGCAACGGTCGCGATGACCGCGGAGGGCGTCGAGGGCGTCACCGCGCCCGCCTCCGTGTTCGTCGAGAATGCAGATCTCTACACGGCGCGCTCGATGAGCTCGATCTGGCAGCGGGTGCACGGCGCCTCGACGGGCGGCACGCCGACCGGCTCGCACGGAAGCTCGCTCGCGTACACCGAGGTGCAGCCTGCCGGCGTTCAGCTGTCGACCACGACCGAGACGACCATCACGGTCTCCACCGACCTCTCGTTCGAGGTGGGCGTGACGAACTCGGGCGAGAACCAGGAGGTCGGCGTCAAGGTCCGTCTCACGATCCCGGCGCAGCCCAACCCGATCGTGAAGAACGGGACGATCGAGGTCATCGATCCCGGCGAGACGCAGGTCGTGACGTTCTCCGACTTCCCGGACTTCCCGTTCGGGGAAGGAACCACCGTGCAGGTGGCCGTGCTGCCGGTCCCGGGCGAGACGAACACAGGCAACAACTCGGCCGAGTACCCGGTCGTGTTCTCGCTCGACGAACCGTGAGCCTCGAGCTCGGCGTCGCCGTCGCAGCCTGCGCGATCGCAGGGCTGGCTCTGCTCGTCGCCTCGCTCGGGTGGCGGCGGGTGCGTGAGCTCCGCCGCGGGCAGCAGGCGATCCTCGGTGGCTCGACGACGGACGTCGTCGACTTCGCGGTCTCGCTGCAGGGCAGGATCGACGACCTGCACCGGGCGGTCGACGAGGTCGCCGCGGGATTGACACGGGTCGACCGGCGGATCGACGGGTCAGTCACGAACACGTCGGTCGTCCGCTACGACGCGTATGCCGACGCAGGGGGCCAGCAGTCCGCGTCGTTCGCGTTCCTCGACGCGACGCGCACCGGCACGGTCGTGACCGCGATCCAGGGACGCGACTACGCCCGCGTCTACGTGAAGGAGCTCGAGCGCGGCAAGCCGTCGTTCGCCCTCTCTCCCGAGGAGGCGGAGGCGGTAGAACGAGCGATGGCGCGCTAGGGCACTTTCGCGTGCGGCGAAAGTGCCAGGCGAGGAACTGGCCCGGGGGGCAAACCTGGCACTTTCCCAGGCGGAGCCCGGGGAAAGTGCCCACACAAGGGAGGCGACGTGGAAGGCCGAATCGACGTCAGGGGCGTGAAGCTCTGGCACCGGATCACGGGCGAGGGCGACCCCGTGGTCCAGATCCACGGCGCTGGCTTCGGCCACTTCAACTTCGATAACGCCACCCCGGAGCTGTCGAAGCGGTTCCGCATCGTCGACTTCGACATGCGCGGCTACGGCGCGTCGGACCGTCCCGTCCAGGATTACGACATGGAGGTCTGGGCGGACGACGTGGCCGGCCTGCTCGACGCGCTCGGGATCGAGCGTGCGCACGTGCACGGGACGTCGATGGGCGGGATGATCGCGATCGTCTTCGCCGGCAAGTACCCCGAGCGCACGCGCTCGGTGGTGATCAACTGCGCCGCGGCCAAGCTCGGTCCCAGCGGCCGCCTCATCTTCAAGAACTGGATCGACATCGCCCGGCTCGACCCGGACGGGCCCGGGAGCCGGCTGCTGGCGGAGCTGATCACGTGGCAGGCGCTCTCGCGCCGCTTCCTCGCCGAGCAGGATGCGGTCGCGCTCGCCGACCGGATCCAGGAGATCCTCCGCGACTCGAACCGCATCGAGGTCTTCACCGCGGCCTGTCAGGCGATGTGCGACATGGACATCCGCGACTGGCTGCCGAGGATCACCTCGCCCGCCCTCGTGCTCGGAGGCGACGAGGACGTGATGACGCCCTGGGACCAGGGGCCCGACGCAGCCGGTCAGCAGGCGATCGCGGACGGGATCGCGGGCGCGGAGGTGCACGTCATCCGCGGCGCGAACCACTCGACGATCTTCGACTCGAGCGACGAGCACAACCGCGTGGTGGCCGACTTCTTCGCGCGCCACTAGGCCGAGCGGCGGCGGGTCGTGCCGGGAGTCGAGCGATACGGCATCGAGGCTGTTCCGCCCGAGGAGCGGACGGTCGGCTGGCGCGACCTCTTCGCGATCAACTTCACGTTCTTCCTGAACCCGGTGATGATGGTGCTCGGCGCGCTCGCCGTCCTCGAGAGCGGCCTGCCGCTCGCCTGGGCCTTGATCGCGACGATCACCGGCCAGGCGCTCGCCTATGCGGCCCTGACGATCGTCGCGCAGACGGGTGTGGACGACGGGCTGCCCGGACAGGTCGCAATGCGCGCGTCGTTCGGCGGTCTCGGCGCCCGCGCGCTGACATCCCCGTACCGGGTGATCGCCTCCATCTACTGGTTCGCGGCACAGGCGCTGACGGCCGCGTTCGGTGTCCAGGCGATCGCGGTGGCGGCCGCCGACGTGCGGCCGCGGGTCGTGCCCACCGCGCTGGCGATCGCGGTCGTGCAGGCGGGGGTCGCGGCCCTCGGCTTCGACGTGATGCGCTGGCTGCTGCGGATCGTGCTGCCGCTCTCGGTCGCCACCGCAGGCGTCCTCCTCGGGCTCTGGCTCGTCACGGACGACCCCGACTACGCCGTCGGGCGCGTCCTCGACTCACCCGAGCAGGCGCTCACCTGGGTCGGGTTCGCGACGGTCGTCACCGTGATGTGCGGCTCGTCGCTCACGCTCGTCACGAACATCTCCGACCTGACCCGCTACACGCGCTCGCGCCGCGACATGCGGATCGGCCTGATCGGGTCGACGCTCGCCGCGACGGCGACGACGACGTTGATCGGAGGCGTGTATGCCGTGGGCAGCGGCGAGACGAACCCCTTCGTCGCGGCCAGCCAGCTGACGTCGAACGACGCCGTCCTCGCGGTTCTGCTCGTCGCGATCGTCGTCCAGACGTTCGCTGCAAACGTCACGAACGTCTACACGGGCGGGCTCTCGCTCGTCTCGAGCCTCCCGGCGCTCGGCCGGATCGGCGCGACTGCCGTCGTCGGGCTTGCAGCGATCGTCCTCTCGGGCTTCCCGTCGCTCATCGAGGAAGCGCAGTCGTGGATCACGCATCTCGGGAACGTCGCCGCGCCGCTGACGGGGGTCATACTGGCGGACTACCTCGTCCGGCAACGGGGGCGACTCGACGTCGAGGCGCTGTTCGACCCGTCCGGCAGGTACCGCTACGTGCGGGGCGTGAACGTCGAGGCCGTCGTGGCGGTCGCCTGCGCCGTCGCCGTGTACTACGCGGTTCCGGACGCGTGGCTGAAAGTGGCCTGGGGTCTCGGGGCAGGCGCGGCCACCTACCTCGGGCTGACCGCCATTCTGCGGCCGGGGGCGTCGCGGGCCGCGAAGGAGCCAGCCTGAGGGACATGCGCTCGGCCCTGCGACGAACGGCATCGACCGCGGCGCATGACGACAATGCAGGCAATGCGATCGCTGATTGGCCGACGCACGCTGCTTGTGGCCGTTGCGGCTGTGATCGCCGCGGTCGCCGTCGCGGTGATCGTCGTCACCACCGCGAGCTCGCGTGCCGACCCGACCCGCGCCGAGTACCTCGCAGGCGTCGCCGCCGTGTGCCGTGTCTACGGCCCGAGGCTCGACCGGATCCGGCCACCAGACGTCGCGGAGCCTGCGAACGTGATCGACGCGGTCGACCGTGTACTGCCGCTCGTCAAGGCCCAGCTCCGAGACGTGAGGGCGGTCGAGCCTCCGGAGCAGCTCCGACCCCGGGTCGAGCGGTGGCTCGCCCTCAACGAGCGCCGGCTCGGCAAGCTGACGAAGGCACAGGCCGCCGGACGGCGACAGGACTTTCGGGCGCTCGGCATCGCCTATGTCG